>NZ_CADIJP010000001.1 GCF_902859725.1 Achromobacter mucicolens
GGCAGCGGGCGCGGAGGTCGGCGCGCGGTCGCGCGCGGCTTCAACGTCCCGCCGCACGATGCGGCCATGCGGCCCGGTGCCGGTGACGCCCAGCAGGTCGACGTGCCATTGCGCGGCAAGGCGCCGGGCGACGGGGCTGGCGAAGAGGCGGCCGCCGGGGACGGCAGCGGTCGAGGATGCGGAGGGGGATTGCGCGGCGGATGCGGACGCGTTGCCGGCTTGCTGCGAGGCGGAGGCAGCGCCAGCGCCAGCGGATGCCGAGGCAGCCGACGCTCCGGAAGCCGATGCTCCGTGAGCCGTTGCTCCGTGAGCCGCCGCTCCATCTGCCGACGCGTCAGCAGCCGACCCGGCAGCCACCGCCGCACCCCCGTGCTCAGCCAACGCACGATCGATCGCCGCCGCATCTTCGCCGTCCGCGATCAGCACGCCGATCACGGTGTTGATGGGCACCGAGGCCGGCCCGGCCTGCACCACGATGCGGCCCAGCACGCCAGCCTGTTCGGCGTTGATCTCGACGATGGCCTTTTCGGTTTCGACTTCCGCCAGCGCCTCGCCCACGGCGACGCGATCGCCTTCCTGCTTGAGCCACTGGTGCAGCACGCCGCCGGAGGCGTCAGCGGCAACGGAGGGGAGCTTGATAAGGTATGCCACGATGTTGTTCCTATTCAGCGGCGCGGGCCAGGTCGGGCCGGTACGCGGCGGGGTCGTCGTATTCGACGAGTTCGAGCACATTGCCTTCGGGGTCGCGGAAGAAGGCGAGCCACGTGCCCGGCCGCACTTCCATGGGCGCGGGCGCGCTGTCAAAGACCACGCCCTTCGATTGCAGATCGCGCACCACGCCGCGCAGGTCGCGCACGATGAAGGTCAGGTACGCGGCGCCCTGGCGGTCCAGGATGGCCGCGCCGCGCACGGCCGGTTCGGGCGCCACGGCCGGTTGCAGCAGCTTGATGCGCTCGCCGTAGGGCGTCTGCAGGCGCGCCACGTCGTAGCCGTGCGGCGTGAGCCCCGTGGCCTGCGCCTTGCCGGCCGGCACGGTCACGCGATTCACCAGCGTCAGGCCCATGACATCGGTGTAGAACGCGGCCAGCGCATCCAGATCCGCGCAGCAGATGCCGACTTCCATCGGCACGGTCATGTGCAGGGTGGTCATGGCTTTTCCCCCAGGTCCGCCAGCACGTCGGCCAGGCCCGCCACCACTTCATCGGTATCGGCGAACGCCGCGCGCTCCAGCACCTTGGAGATGCTGGGCGAGGCCTCGCCGCCTGTGACGCGCTTGACCGGCTGGTCCAGCCAGTCGAAGTAGCGGCGCTGGATCTCGTCGGCCAGCATGGCGCCGTAGGACGTGCCGCGCGCGCCTTGTTCCACGATCAGCACGTTGTTGGTCTTTTTGATGCTGGCGCCGATGGTGTCCCAGTCCAGGCTGGCGCGGTCCAGCGTGCGCAGGTCGATGACTTCCGCATCCACGCCGGCCGCTTCGGCCGCCGCCAGCGCGCGGCTGACCATGGACAGGTACGTCAGGATGGTGACCTTCCCGCCCTCGCGCCGCACCTGCGCGCGGCCAAACGGAATGGCGTAGTCCAGGTCATTCTCGGGCACCTCGCCGGACGAGGCGTACAGATCGACGTGCTCGATGACCAGTACCGGGTCCTTGGAGGCCAGCGCCGTGTTCATCAGGCCGACGTAATCGTGCGGCGTGGACGGGGCGACGATGCGCCAGCCGGGCGCGGTGGCGAAGATGCCGGCCGGGTCCATCGAATGCTGCGAGCCGTAGCCCGTGCCCATCGCGACCTTGGTGCGCAGCACGAAGGGCACGTCGATGTCGCCGCCGAACATGTGGCGCGCCTTGCCGATCTGGTTGAAGATCTGGTCGGCCGCGACCCACATGAAGTCCGGGTACATGAATTCCACGACGGGCTTGTAGCGGCCGTCCATCGCCAGCCCGCCGCCCAGTCCTGCAAAGGCGTTTTCGGAAATGGGCGTGCCCAGCACGCGGTCCGGATACTTGTCCTTCAGGCCGCGCGTGGCGCCGTTGGTGCCGCCCTTCAGGCGGTGCACGTCTTCGCCCAGCACCACGACGCCGGGGTCGGTTTCCATGCGGCGGTCCAGCACGTCGGCCACCGCATCGACGAACTTGCGCGTCACCTTGGCGCCGGTGTGGTCGGCGGCTTCCTGGTAGCGCAGGCCGGCCAGCTCGGCACCGTCGCTGCGCAGGCCCACGTCGCGGAAATCCGGGCTGGGCCACAGGTCGGCGCGCACCCGGCGCTTGCCGCCCTCGGCGGCTTCGGTCAGGCGGCCGGACACGTCCTTCATCACGTCCTTGCAGCGCTGGCGCAGCGCGTCCACTTCAGCCTGCGTGACGAGCTTGCGGGCAATCATTTCCGACGCGATGCGGTCCAGCGGATCGCGCAGGCGCCATTGCGCCTCTTCGTCCTTGGTGCGATAGCCGAAGGCGCTGCCGGGGAAGGGGCCGTTCTGGTGGAAGAAGCGGTAGACGTCCACCTCGACGATGGTGGGACCCTTGCCCGCGCGCATGTGCGCCACGGCTTCCGACATGGCCAGGTGCACGGCGAGCGGGTCCATGCCGTCGACCTTCCATGCGGGAATATTGAAGGCCAGGCCGCGCGCGGACAGGCGCGGCTCGGCGGTGGACTCTTCCACGGTCGTGGACACGGCGTAGCGGTTGTTCTCGATGAAAAAGCACAGCGGCGTCTTCCACGCGGCGGTCAGGTTCATCGTTTCCAGCACCGAGCCGATGTTCACCGCGCCGTCGCCGAAGTACGTCACGGCCACGCGATCCGTGCCCGCGTGCTTGTGCGCCCAGCCCGCGCCGGCGGCCAGCGGCACGCCGCCGCCGACGATCGCGTTGGTGCCCAGCGCGCCCGCTTCCAGCCAGCGCAGGTGCATGCTGCCCCCACGGCCGCGGCAGTAGCCATTTGCCAATCCCATGATCTCGGCCAGCGTCTTGTGCAGGACCTCGTCGATGGCGGGCGTGAGCGGGTTGCGCGGATCCAGCCCCTGCGGCGCCACGTGCTGCAGCGCTTTGGCCAGGAACTGGTGATGGCCGCGGTGCGAGCCGTTGATCTGGTCGCCGGCGCCCAGGGCCAGCACCGAGCCGACGGCGCCGCCTTCCTGCCCGACCGACGAGTGCGCGGGACCGTGCACCAGGCCTTCGGCGGCCAGTTCCAGCACGGCTTCCTCGAAAGCGCGGATCCAGTGCAGTTGGGTCAGCATCGTGCCGAGCAGCGCGGGGTCCGCCTGCTGCCAGTCCGAGGCCTCGGCCGTCAGTTGCCGCCAGGGCGCCTGGGGCTCGAGCGGTTGGTAGGTGGCCATGAATGAATCTCCAGTGTGTTTTTTTAAGCGTCGGGGCAATCAGAGGTAGCTGTAGCGGCTCCAGCCGCCGTCTGCCACCAGGGTGTGTCCGGTGATGTAGGCGGCCTGGCGCGAAGCCAGGAAAACCGCCAGGTCGGCCATTTCGGCCGGCTGCGCCATGCGGCGCAGGGGCGTGCGTTGCTTGAGGCGTTCGGGGTCCAGCCGGCCGCGCGCGGCCAGGTCGCGCACGAGGTCGGTTTCGACATAGCCGGGCGCCAGCGCGTTGACGCGCACGCCCGCCGGGCCCCATTCAACGGCCAGCGTCTCGGTCAGCAGCACCACCGCGCCCTTGGTGGCGCAGTAGGCGGCGCGGTCGGGCGCCGCCACCACGCCGTACATGGACGCCAGGTTGATGATGCTGCCCGAGCCGGCGGGCACCATGCGCCGGCCCGCCGCCTGCGCGCACAGGAAGACGCCCGTCAGGTTGATGTCGACGGCCCGGCGCCATTCGTCCACGGTGACTTCCAGCGTGGGCTTGTTGGCCGAGATGCCGGCGTTGTTGACCAGCACGTCGATGCTGCCCCAGGTTTCCGCAACCTGCGCAAAGGCGCGCTCGACGGCGTCGGCATCGGTGACGGACGCCTGCACCGCCATGGCCTGCGCGCCGTCGGCGGTCAGGGCCGCGACGGCGGTGTCCAGCGCGCCGGCATCCATGTCCAGCAGCGCGACGCGCGCGCCCTGGCGTGCAAAGGCCTGCGCCGTGCTGTAGCCGATGCCCTTCGCGCCGCCGGTGATGACGACCGCCTGGCCGCGCAACTCGGCATGAATGACGTCAGTGGTGTTGTCCACGATGTGTGCCTGTGAAAGGTGAGTACGTAAGGCGGCTCAGACCGCCAGCCATTCCTGGACGACGTCCTGGCGTTCATGCAACTGCGCGGGCGGTCCTTCGAACACGATGCGGCCGTGACCCATGACGCTGACGCGGGTGGACACCTTCAGCGCGATCGTCAGTTTCTGCTCGACCAGCACGACCGACACGCCCTGCTTGTGGATATCCCGGATGACGTCGGCGATCACCTCGACGATCTTTGGCGCCAGCCCTTCGGTGGGCTCGTCGATCAGGATGACCTTCGGGTTGCCCAGCAGCGAACGGCACATGGTCAGCATCTGCTGCTCGCCGCCCGACAGGTTGCCGGCGCGGGTATTGCTGCGTTCCTTCAGGCGGGGGAAGTAGTCGAACATCTGCGCCACGGTCCAGTACGGCGCATCGTCGCGCCGGGGCTGCTCGCCCATGCGCAGGTTCTCGTCCACCGTCAGGTTGGCAAACACCTCGCGCTCCTCGGGCACAAAGGCCAGGCCCGCGCGGGCGATCTCGAAGGGACGCTTGTTGGTGATGTCGCGGCCTTCCATGGCGATCTGGCCGCCGGTCACGTCCACCAGGCCCATGATGCTTTTCATGGTGGTGGAGCGGCCCGCGCCGTTGCGGCCCAGCAGGCTGACGACCTCGCCGCGCCCGATCGACAGGTCGATGCCGTGCAGGATGTGGCTCTTGCCGTAATGGGCATGCACGCCCTGCAGCGACAAGAGGGGGGATTGCGTCGTCATACCGTTTCCTCTCCCAGGTAGGCCTCGCGCACGCGGGCATCGCCGCGGATCTCGGCGGGCGTGCCGGTGGCCAGGATCTCGCCGTAGACCAGCACGCTGATGCGGTCGGCCAGCGAGAACACCACCTGCATGTCGTGCTCGACGATCAGCAGGGTGCAGTCGCGCGTCACGTCCTTGATGAGTTCGACCGTGTAGTCGACCTCGTGCTGCGACATGCCTGCCATCGGCTCATCCAGCAGGATCACCTTGGGCCGCGACGCGAGCGTCATGCCGATTTCCAGCGAACGCTGCTCGGAATAGTTCAGGTCGCCGGCCGCCGTGTCCTGGCGGGCCGTCAGCCGCACTTTCTCCAGCAGGCGGTCCACGTCCTCGTTGACGGCGCGGTTGCGTGCGATGGGCCGCCAGAAGTTGTAGACCAGGCCGTGCATGCGCAGCACCGCCAGACGCAGGTTTTCGCGCACCGACAGACGCGGAAACACGTTGGTGATCTGGAACGAACGCGCCAGGCCAAGCCGGTTGATGGCTTCGGGCGCCAGGCCGCCGATCGGGCGCGAGCGCAGGCTGATGTCGCCCGACGTGGGCGCGAACGAGCCCGACATCAGGTGAAACAGCGTGGACTTGCCCGCGCCGTTCGGGCCGATGACGGCGTGGCGTTCGCCGGCTTCGACCGCCAGGTTCACGCCGCGGATGATCTGCGCTTCACCAAAGGATTTGCGCACATCGGTCAGGGTCAGGATCTCGTGGCTCATTGGGCGGGCTCCAGCAGGGGGGCGGCTTCGCCCGTGTCGCGGCACAGGGCCAGCGCCCAGCGGCAGGCGGCAAGGCCCGCGGCAAACAGCGCCAGCGGCACCAGCCAGGTCGACAGCGCAAGCGGCGCCCAGTCCTGGCCGAACAGCGGGATGGCGGGCCAGCCGGCCTCGGGGTTCATGGCGAGGAGAGCGCGGTAATCGCGCGCAAACATGCGTTGCAGCAGTTCCACCGTGAAGACGGTGGCGCCAGTGAGCAGCAGGCCCCCGGCCACCGACACCGCGGCGCGCGGCAGCCAGTTGGCCAGCCCGCGCTCGCGCAGCGACTTGGCCGCGCGCTGCACCAGACCGACCAGGCCGTCCGGCACGAACAGCATCACCAGCACGAAGAGAATGCCCTGGTACAGCAGCCACGACCGCGTGATGTCGGCCAGCGTCTGCGACAGGAAGGTCAGGATGGAGGCGCCCAGCACCGGACCCAGGAACGCATTGACGCCGCCGATGTAGGCGAACAGCACCGCGTCAGTGGACAGCTTGACCTCGAACAGCACGTAGTTGCCGGCTTCGATGTTCAGCGCCTGCAAGCCGCCCGCGATGCCGGCGAACATGGCCGACAGCGCGAACACCATGGTCTTGAGCGCGTGCGGGCGGTAGCCCAGGTAGCGCAGACGGTTGGCGTTCTCGCGCAGGCCCAGCGTCAGCCGGCCGAGCGGCGTGCGCGTCAGGCCATACAGCGCGGCCAGCGACACCAGCACCCACGCCAGCACCAGGTAGTACACCTCGATGTCGGAGCCGAAGGTAAAGCCCCATGCCGGCATGCGCATCGCGGACACGCCCGCCTCGCCGCCGAAGACGCTCTTGAGGTGCGGCGCCAGCGCGTGCAGCAGTTCGGCCAGCGCCAGCGTGATCATCGAGAAGTACACGCCCGAGCGCATGGTGGCGAACCAGCCGGCGACCAGGCCGAACAACAGCCCGGCCACGCCGCCCACCAGCGGCATCAGCGGCGTGGGCAGCAGGCCCGCGCCGCCCAGCGCATTCATCGCGTGGATGGTGGCGAAGGTGCCCACGCCGAAGTAGGCGGCATGGCCAAAGGACAGCATGCCGCCCTGGCCGGCCAGCAGGTTGAAGGCGCAGGCGAACAGCGCGGCGATCAGCATCTGCACGGCCGCCACGAGCTGTCCGGCAGGCAGCAGCCACGGCAGCGCGCACAGCGCGGCCACGCACAGGATCAACAGCAGGGCGCCCGTGGCGCGGCGGGTGGAAGTCGCGGTATGGCTCATGCCTGCTCTCCCTTCAGCCCCGACGGCTTGACCAGCAGCACCACCAGCATCAAGAGAAACGGCAGCGTTGCGGCCAGGCTGGAGATCTTCACCGTCATCAGCCCACCCACGCTTTCGGCCCACTCACGCGCGCCGAACAGACCAAACAGCGTCGCCAGGCTGGCGTCGATGCCGACCGAGAACGAGCTGATCAGGCCGATCAGCAGCGACGCGATCATCGCGCCTTCCAGTGAGCCCAGGCCGCCCACCACGACCACCACGAACACCAGCACGCCCAGTTCCAACGCCATGTTGGGATTGGTGGTGTAGAAGGCGCCCGCGACCGCGCCGGCTAGACCCGCCATCGCCGCGCCCACGCCGAACACGCTCATGAAGACCAGCGGCACGTTGTGGCCCAGCGCCTCGGCCATGCGCGGCCGGTAGATGGCCGAGCGCACCACGATGCCGACGCGGGTGCGCGACAAGAGCAGGTAGATCACGGCGAACATCGCCAGCGACACGCCGCCCATCAGCAGGCGGTAGAACGGATAGTCCGCGTCGAACACGCGGAATGCCGCGAAGTTCAGGAACGGCGGCACGCGGTAGTCGACGGGAAAGTCGCCGTAGAACAGCTTGATCAGCTCGGCGACGATGAACGCCAGCCCGAAGGTGACCAGCAGTTCCTGCGCGTGGCCGAACTTGTGCACGCGGCGCAGGAAGAAGCGTTCGACGCCCATGCCCAGCACGCCCGCGATGATCGTGGCCAGCACCAGCGCCGTCCAGAAGCCCGTGACGGGCGTGAGGGTGTAGGCGGCATACGCGCCGATCATGTAGAACGATGCGTGCGCGAAGTTCAGCACACCCATCATTCCGAAAATCAGTGTCAGGCCTGCCGACACCATGAATAGCAGCAGGCCGTAGATCACGCCGTTCAACAGCGAGACGGTAAAGTATTCCATGTCCGCTCCAGGATTCTTGCGCGGGACGCCAGGCGTCCCGCGAGCGATTGCGCACGTTGTTTTTGCCCGGCCCGCGCCGGGAGTGCGCTTGTCATGTGCCGGCGGCGGCCCGCGCGCATTTCAGCCCACAGCCCGCCGCGTGGGCATCACTTCGGACGTTGCATCTTGCAGGTGCCCTGCACCGGCGCGGACACGTCCGCCGCGGCCAGCACCTTCACCGGTTCGAAGCCCATGTCGGTGCCGTCGGCCTTGTACTTGGCGTTCTTGCCCACCTTGGACACCACCATCGGCAACTGCACCTGATGGTCTTCGGCGCGCATCGTGTAGTCGCCCAGCGCCGATTTGTAGGTGACCTTCTCCAGCGCCAGCGCCAGTTCGGGCACCGGCAGCTTGCCGTCCTGCGGCTTGACCTGCTTCAAGGCCTCGCCCAGGAAGCGCACGCCGATCACGGTCTGCGGCTCGGTGTAGCTGGGGTAGTGGCCGGTCTTGGACTTGTAGTCCTCGGCGAACGCCGCGCCTTCCTCGCCGGCGGCCTCGATGTTGTACGGGTGCGCGATGTAATGGCCCAGCGCGACCTCGCCGGCGTTGGCCAGGTTGCCGACCTGGTCCAGGAATACCGTGGCAAAGCGCACCTTCAGGCCGGCGGCCTGCGTGGCCTTCATGAGCAGCAGCAGGTCGTTGGACCAGTTGCCGGTGACCACGGTGTCGGGCGTGGCCGAGCGGATGCGCGCGACATAGGGCGCGAAGTCCTGGATCTTGTTGACCTCGTGCAGCGTCTTGCCCACGACCTCGTAGCCGTACTCCTTGGCAAAGCGCTCGGTCGCGCCTTCCATGTCCTGGCCCCACGAGTAGTTCTGGTTGATCGCGTACACGCGCTTGCCCAGCGTGCCGTCGGCGGACATGACGGATGCCAGCGCCTTCACGCGCAGGTCGGCGTTGGTGGTGAAGCGGAAGTGGTAGAAGTGGCACTTCTGGCCGGTCAGCTCCAGCGCTTCGCCGCCCACGTTCAGGAACACGATCTCCTTGCCCGGGTTGCGCAGGTTGTGCTTGCGCACGTCTTCCGTGAGCTGGCCGGAAATGGCCGACGACGACCCCTGCACCAGCACCTGCACGCCCTCGGCGGCCGCGGCGCGGAAACGGTCCGAGGCGCCCACGGGGCCGCCCTGGTTGTCGAATTCCACCAGCTCCAGCGGCTGGCCGTTCCAGCCGCCGGCGGCGTTGATGCGGTCCAGCTCGTATTTGACGGCGGCGCGGAACATCAAGCCGGTCGAGGCTTGCGGGCCCGACAGCGTTTCGATCAGGCCGATCTTGACGGGTGCGGCGTGGGCGGTGGCGGCGAGTCCGGCCAGGCACAGCAGACCGGTGGTGAAAGCCAATTTCATGCGTGTCTCCTCCGTGGAACGGGAGTGTGTTGATTTGCGTGGGTCAGACAGGCGCGCACGCCGCATCGCCCGCGCGCCGCGAGGGCGGGCAGGCGATGTGGCGCGAAGACGAGGCAATGACGCCGGCCGCGGACGCGCGGGGCGCCGGGGCGAGGCGCCGGCCGGGCAGGGCATGAAGCCGCCGGGGCGTCTGAGGATGCGCCGTCGGACGTGCCGAGGGCGCGGATGCGGTCATGCTGCCGGTGAAGTTCACCTGGTTGTCCCCTGCCTGTTTATGCGGCGTGACGCCGTGTTTTTCTGACTGACTTGCCTGAAAACGGCAGTTGATTTACGCTTTCCAAACAAGTTGTCAGGCAACTTTATTAAGTTGTCCGATAAATCATAGGGCAAGCGTTTTTCTCGTGTCAAGCAACCGATTCAGGCGTTCAATCTGAATTCGAGCCGCTGCCGCGAAAGCGACGCGGGCCGCCAAAAACAGTTTCAGGAGACAGGATGATTTCGTTCGAGGGGCAGGTTGCCGCCATCACCGGCGCGGGCAATGGCATCGGCTTGGCCACGGCGCGCCTCATGGCCGCGCATGGCGCGCGGCTGGTGCTGACCGACATCGACAACGCGCGGCTGCAGGAAGTGGCGGCCGAGCTCGATCCGAGCGGGCAGCGCATCTACACGCACGCGCTGGACGTGTCGGTGTCGCACGACTGCGAACGGGTGTTCGAGGCCGCCGCCCGGCACTTTGGCGGGCTTGACCATCTGGTCCACTGCGCGGGCATCTACCCCGAGCAACTCGTCAAGGACACCAGCGACGAGTCCTGGCGCACGCTGATGCGCGTGAACCTGGATGGCACGTTCTACGTGTGCCGCGCCGCCCAGCGCCATCTGCGCCATGACGGTTCGATCGTCCTCTTGACGTCGCTGGCAGCGCAGCGCGGCAGCTACGCGCACGCCGCCTACGCCGCGTCCAAGGGCGCGGTGCAAAGCTTTACCCGCAGCCTGGCGCTGGAGCTGGCCCCGCAGATCCGCGTGAACGCGGTGGCGCCCGGCATCATCGCCACCTCCATGACGCACGACCTGATCGGGCAGAAGGGCGCGCAGCTGCTGGAAAGCACGCCGCTGCGCCGCTTCGGCACGGCCGAGGAAATCGCCGGGACCATCGCCTTCCTGTGTTCGCCGCTGGCGGCCTTCGTGACGGGCGAGGTCATGCAGGTCAATGGCGGGATCTATATCGCGTAAAGTTCAAGAACGCGGCGCACCTGCCGGAACCCCCACGCGAGACATTCCTATAACCATGGCCGACGCGCCCGCGCGCCGCCCTCACGTTTGAACGATCCCCATGCAGCCCAGTCAAGAACCCGATCCGGCGCGCGCCGCGCCCCGCAGTTCGCTATCGGCGGCGGTGGCGGACGCCCTGGCCGACCAGATACGCCAAGGCGTGCTGGCCCCCGGTGATCGCCTGCCGACCGAAAAGCAGCTGACCGAGATGCACTCGGTCAGCCGCGCGGTCGTGCGCGAGGCTCTGGCCCGCCTCAAGTCCGAAGGGCTGGTCACGTCGCAGCAGGGCAGCGGCGTGTTCGTCGACCCGAATTTCCAGAAAAACGCATTTCGCATCGCCGCGCCCACGCCGGGCGACAACCAGGACCTGGAGCACATCCTGGAATTGATGCTGTCCATCGAAGTCACGGCGGCGCGCTATGCGGCGCAGCGGCGCACCGAGCCCGACCTGAAGAAGATGCGGCAGGCGCTGGTGGGCATGGAGTACGCGCTCATCAACGACAAGCTGGGCGACGAGGAAGATTATCAATTCCACCAGGCCATCGTGCAGGCGACGCACAACCCGCACCTGGTGGCGCTGAACGACTACCTGGAAGCGAATGTGCGCCGCGTCATCCGCAGCGCGCGCAACAACACGGCGCGCAGGTATGCCGAGCGCATGGCCGCCGTGCAGAGCGAGCATCAGGCCATCTTTGCCGCCATTGAAGCTGGCGATTCCGACGCCGCGGGCCGCGCCGCCGAACAGCACCTGCGCAACGCGGCCGACCGGCTGCGGTTGTTCCAGGCGGAGCGCCCCGCGCCCGTGTGACCGCGGGGCCGGGCCGCGCCTACGCGAAAGTCTGCTCCATTTCGCGGCGGAACTGCACCGCCGTCGAGCGTTCGTCGTACTCCACGTCGCGCCAGCGGATGGCCTGCGACTGGCGTACGGGGTTCTTCAGCTTGACCTTGTTCGACAAGCCCAGCGGCAGATAGCCTTCCTCGACTGAATCGGGGGCAGGCATCAGGCGCCCGTACACCGTGTAGCCGCCTTCGCCGTCCAGGATCTGGCCGGCCTGCAGGTCGCGCTTGGCAGTGGCCACGACGTCGCCGTGCCAGCCCGCGGGCGCGCCGGTGGGCTCGCGCCGCAGGCCCACGCTGGCCACGCTGATGCCCAGTTCCAGGCCGATCAGGTGGTAGGGCTTGTACATGGCGGTGAAGTTGCCGCTGGGATCGGTGACCAGGCCATATTCCTGAAAGCAGCGCCGCACGTAGTCGCTGTCGGCCGCAAGCGTGACATACACGCCCCAGCGCAGATCCCGGAACACCGGCCGTCCGTCACGTTCCAGCGACGAGATCACCTCGACCTGGCCGCGATGATGCAGCATGCCGCCGTCTTCGCGGGGACGCAGCACGCGCGCCAGATCATCCACGCCGCAAGGCGGAAAGTGCAGGCCCGAGGGCGACGGCAAAAGACCCGTGGCATTGGAGACGGCCGCCATCTCGATGGCGCTCTTGGTGCCGTCCAGAAAGCTGTTGAACATCTGCGCGTTGAAGTCGCCCGCCGCCACCATTTCGGCGGTGAAGCCGTAGTACGGCCAGACGGTGTCGGGGGTGGACGTGTGGAATTCGGGCAGATACTTGGTGCCCTTGCCCGCGGCCATGACCTCGAAGCCGCTGGCGCGCGCCCAGTCCACCATTTCGCAGATCAGGGCGGGCTGATCGCCGTAGGCCAGCGAGTAGACGATGCCCGCTTCGCGCGCGCGGCGCGCCAGCAGCGGGCCGGCCAGCGCGTCGGCCTCCACGTTGACCATGATGATGTGCTTGCCGTATTCGCAGCAGGTGAGCACGTGGGTGATGCCGGCCGCGGCCTGGCCGGTCGCGTCGATGACGATATCGACGTCGGGACTGGCGATGACGGTGCGCGCGTCGTCGCAGAAATAGACCTTGCCGTTCTTGTAGGCGTCATTGATGCTGCTGGCGTTGAGCGCGCCGGCGGGCCAGCCCACACGGGTCAGCGCCGCGCGAGCCCGGTCGGGCACCAGGTCCGCCACCGCCACCAGGCGGATGCCCGGCGTGCGCGGGGCCTGGCTCATGAACATGGCGCCGAATTTTCCGGCGCCCAACAACGCCACTCGCAAAGGCTTGTGGTCGGCTTCTCGCTGCTTGAGCAGGCGGTACAGATTCATGGCGCGGGCTCCTCCCGGGTGGGGCGTACGACTCCACAGGATAGTCCCAAACGATGACGCCTGAACAGGATTCAGCCGGAGTCAGGCATCTGCCGTATAGAGCTCGCCGGCCAGCACGTTGCGCCAGTTCTGCCAGTTGATGCGCGGCCTGTCCGTCACCTCACGGTTATAGGGCGCATCGAACAGAATGTGTTTCCAGCGCGGCCGCGCGGCGCCTTCGATATGCGGCTTGTCGTCGATCAGCAGATGGCCCTGCACCAGCGTCTTGTCCTTGGTCAGGATCAGCCGGTTGGTGGCCTCGCGGCCCAGGTTCTTTTCCACCCACAGGTATTTCTCGGCGACGCAGTTCTCGAACTGCGACAGCGGCGACGAGCAGATCCGCACGTCCATGCCCAGCGCCAGCAACTCGTTGAAGGCCTCCAGCGCGCCCGGGACCGGCGGCAGGTTGCGGATGAAGCCCGGCGCGGTGTAGATCGCCTCGGCCATCCCGCGTAGTTCGGGGGCGTAGTCTTCGCGGATGTAGAAGGACTTGCGGTTCTCGAACGCCACGGGCGCGACGTCAGGGTGGCGCGCGCGCCAGGCGTCGATGAAGGCGTGTTCAAAATCGGCCAGCACGCCGTCTTGATCCAGCAGGATGATCATGGGGGGCCCAGGAAGTGGCAACCGTACGATTGTGCCCTAGCCGCCGAGCGGCCGGGATTGCGCCACGATGCGGTAGCGGCTGCCGCCGGTCAGCGACTCGGACGCGACCAGCACCATGCGGTCGTAATGCCAGGCCAGCGGCGCGGGCGCGTCGCCGGGCGGCTCGGCCTGCGTGATGTTGCGCAGCAGCGTGACGTGCGGACGGAAAGGCTGGGTGGGCGGGGTGAGCCCGTAGCCTGACAGCCACTGCCAGAGATCGTCATGGGCTTGCTGCAGGCCGGGAGGCGTCTCGGCGGGGCCCACCCACAGGATGCGCTGGCGGCTGAACACCCCATAGCGTTCCAGCGGCACGTCGCCCGGCGCGATCCCGCGTTCGGGCGTGGCGGCGGCCAGTTCATCGGCCAGGGCGCTGTCGACCGGACCCAGGAATGCCAGCGTCAGATGCAGCGTCTCGGTGCGCATGGCGCGTCCGCCGCATGTCAGCCTTGCCTGCTCCGCCCAACCGGCAAGAGACGCCGCCAGCGAAGGGGACGGCCATAGCGCATAGAAGAGGCGGAGGGTGGACATGCGCAGATTGTAGGACGCCCAATCGCTATTGCACGCTCCCGCCCTGCGCGGAGGGCCGGCCGGGTTACGGCTTGGGGCGCCGGGTCAGTCCGGTATCAAAGCGCTCGACGCCGGGGCGCGCCGTGCTGGGGCGGGCCGCTTGCGCGGGGGCGGCGTCGGCCGAAGCGGGCCGGTCAAAGCGCTCGACGCCGGGCCGGGCAGGGCGGTCAAAGCGTTCCACGCCGGGGCGGGCAGCAGGACGGTCGAAGCGCTCGACGCCGGGGCGGTTCAGCCGCTCGACGCCGGGACGATCCAGCCGTTCCACGCCTGGACGATCGAAACGTTCGACGCCCGGCCGCGCAAAGCGCTCGACCCGTTGCGGCGTGGCGGTCTTGGCCGCCGCGCTTTGCGCCGCTTCCTGTTCGCGCTTGGCGATAATCTCTTCGGCGCGCTGGTGGTGCGGCGCCATCTTGCGCACCATCACCCGGCCGTCGCGCGGGAAGTAATTGATGCGGCGCGCGTGCACGTCGCCCAGATCCTGCGCCTTGACGGGGATGCCTTCGGTCTTCAGGTAGTTCAGGACGAATTGGCCGTTGCGCTCGCCGATGTTCATCTGCTGCATGGCCGCCAGCACGGCGCCGCCGCCGAACACCTTGGCTTCCAGGCGGTCGCGCGAGGCGCCGGCCTTGAGCAGCTCGTTGATCAGCACTTCCATCGCAAAGGCGCCATAGCGCATGGTGGCCGACGCGGGGGACTGCATGTCGCCCTCGGGCAGCATGAAGTGGTTCATGCCGCCCACGCCCGTCACCGGATCGTGGATGCACGCCGCCACACAGGACCCCAGCACGGTCGAGATCATCATGTTCTCGTTGGTGACGTAGTACTCGTTGGGGAGCACTTTCACTGCCTGAGATTGGAACGCGCTGTCGTAGTAGTGACGTGTTGCGCGGGCTTCAAGAGCGGCCATGGGACGGATATCTGGGCAAAAACGGCGATTGAGACACTGAAATGCGAGCGGAAGCGGTAATTGTGACAAAAAATGTACAAAAATGTCGCTTTATTCTTGCATATCCCGGCAGCGCTTGGAAGAAAACTGTGTAAATACGACCAAAGCGTCGTTTATTGGAACTCGTACCTGTCCCCCGCACGCAAAACGCCCCGCACGGATGGCAGGCAGTCATCGTACACAGGGCTTTTGGGGGTCTTTCCCCGGATCACGGGGAGGAAGGGGCGTCAAACGGACCTTTAGACCCGCCGGCAGATAAGACACAGACGGCGGGCCGGGCGCGGACGGCAGAACCCGAGGGGGCGGGCCCCCCTTGCAGCGGGGTCAGAATCGGGTGCTGCGCGTGACCGACCAGCGGGCCGACAGCGCGCCGAGCGCGGCGGAGGCGACGACCGCGCCGATCAGGACGGGGGCGCCCGGCAGGTGCAGGGCGAACTCCGCCCCGTAGCTGCGGGCCAGTCCCAGCAGGGCCTCGTTCAAGGGCGACAGCGCGACCGCCGCGACCCCGATGGCCAGCAAGGAGGCCAGGGCGCCGGACAGCGCACCCAAGTAGAGGAACGGCCGGCGCACGAACGATTCAGTGGCGCCGACCAGCCGCGCCACGCCGATTTCCTCGCGTTGCGACAGCGCCTGCATGCGCACGGTGTTAAAGACGGTGGCCAGCACCACGACCGCCACGCACGCGGCCAGGAATCCCAGGCCGATCCGCGCGAAGCGCAGGATGGCTTCCAGCCGCTGGACCCAGGCGCTGTCCAGCTGTACGAGGTCCACGTGGTTCCATTGCTTCCAGGCCGAGGCCAGCGTGTCGGCGCGTCCGGCCAGGTTGTCGCCATCGGCCAGCGTGACGACGACCGCATCGGGCAGCGGATTGCCGGGTAGCACGGCCAGCGCCTCCTGCCAGGCGGGGTTGGCGCGCAGGTCGGCCAAGGCGCTTTCGCGGCCCACCACGCGCACGGCGCGCACGTCCTGCGGGTAGTCGTCCTTGATGCGCTTGGCCACGTCCGCGGCGGCACCCGCCGGGGCGTCCACACGCATGAAGACGGTGACTTCCGGCGTGACGGACATCTCCCGCGCCACGGGTTGCACCGACACCAGGATGGCGCTGCCCAAGAGCGGCAGCGCCAGCGCCAGCGCCATGACCAGCAGGTTGGCGAGCGAGGAAAAGGGTTGTTTGATCAGCCGGCGCAGCGTGACCAGCAGCGCGTAGCGATGTTGCCGCAGCCAGGCGTTCATGCGGACTCTCCCGGATGTCCAAGGCCTGGCTCGGTGCGGGCCGCGCGTGCCGGCGCAGCCTGTACGGCCATGCTGTCCGTGGGCGTGGCGGGGCCGTGGGAGTCGGCAAACTTGCCCGGCTCGATCCGCAGGGTGCGGGTGGCGTAGCGCGCCATGAGTTCCTGGTCGTGCGAGGCGATCAGCGTGGTGACGCCGACGCGGTTGAAGTCGCGGAACACGTTCATGATGCGTTGCGCGTTGTCGTGGTCGAGGTTGGCGGTGGGTTCGTCCGCAATCAGGATGGCGGGCCGGTTGACGATGGCCCGGGCGATTGCCAGGCGCTGCTGCTCGCCGCCCGAAAGCTCGATGGGGTTGAGATCTTCCTTGCCCGACAGTCCGACCTTGTCCAGGGCGGCGCGGGCGCGCGACGCGGCGGAATCCCAGGGGTGGCCCTGGACCGCCAGCGGCAGCATTACGTTTTCGAACGCGCTTCGATCGAACAGCAGGTGCGTGTCCTGCAGGATGACGCCGACCGCGCGGCGCAGGTAGGGCCGGGCGCGCGCAGGCAGCTTGTCCAGCCGCTGCCCGTTCACCTGGATGGACCCCCGGCTGGCGGGCTCAAGACCGCCAATCAGCTTGAGCAGCGTGGACTTGCCGGCGCCGGATGGCCCCGATACGAAAACGAACTCTCCCGCGCTCACGCGGAAGTTGATGTCGGCCAGAATATTGCGGCCGCGACCATACGATTTGAATACGTGCTGGAATTCGATCATGGCGGCTGTCAGATGAAGCCGCCATAGTAACTCGGGGACAGTAAGGTGGCCTACATCTCTTGGCGCGGTCGGGAGATGTGCGCATCATTCGGCCGGCTGAAACACATGTTCGCAAATCTGAAAGCGCGTCCCTGTTTTTAGTCAAAAACGGCGTTTCATTTCATCCAGTGTCCCTATATTTCAAGGGAATTCCCGGATGCGCCGTGTGCTTTTCGGACGCTACCATCCGCCCCATGCGTAGGCCCAACCCGGCCCTTGCTTTGGATTCGCTTCATCCCACACGGAGATCACGATGAAAGTACTGAAACTCGCTGCCATTGGCGCTGCCCTGTTTGCTGCATCCTCGGCTGCCAATGCGGGCGCAACCTTCGATAACGTCAAGAAGAAAGGGTTTGTCCAGTGTGGGGTTTCGACGGGCATCCCGGGGTTCTCCATCGCCGACAGCAAGGGCGAATACAAGGGTATCGACGTTGACATGTGCCGCGCCATCGCCTCGACCATGTTCGGCGACGCGACCAAGGTCAAGTTCACGCCCTTGAACACCCAGCAACGCTTCACCGCGCTGCAATCGGGCGAAGTCGACGTGCTGACGCGCAACACCACCGTCACGCTGACGCGCGACACGACGCTGGGCCTGATCGGCGTGGGCGTGAACTACTACGACAGCCAGGGCGTCATGGTCTCCAAGGACCTGAACGTCAAGAGCGCCAAGGAACTGAACGGCGCCACCATCTGCGTGCAGCCGGGCACCACCACCGAACTGAACCTCGCCGACTGGTTCCGCAGCCAGAAGATCGAATTCAAGCCGGTCGTGATCGACAAGTACGACGAAATCATCCGCGCCTTCTCGGCCGGCCGTTGCGACGCGTTCACGACCGACAAGTCGCAGCTCGCCTCGACCCGCACGACGCTCGAGAACCCCGACAAGTTCGTCATCCTGCCGGAAGACTTCTCCAAGGAACCGCTGGGTCCCATGGTGCGCCAGGGCGACGAGCAGTGGTTCAACATTGTGCGCTGGTCGCTGAACGCCATGCTTGAAGCCGAGGAATACGGCATCACCAAGGCCAACGTCGACGAAATGCTCAAGAGCCCCAACCCCAACATCCAGCGCATCCTGGGCGTGACCCCGGGCATGGGCAAGAACCTGGGCGTGGACGACAAGTGGGCCTACAACATCATCAAGAGCGTGGGCAACTACGGCGAAAGCTTCGAGAACACGCTGGGCAAGAACAGCGCGATGAAGCTGGAGCGCGGCTTGAACGCTTCGTACAAGCAAGGTGGCTTGATGTACGGCTGGCCGGTGCGCTGACGCGCGGCTGCCTGGCATGGCGGAGCACGGCTCTCCGTCATGCCTAGGGCCTGTCTGCACAGGACGTGTATTCTGGACAGGCCCTAACCCGCCTTCGGGCGGGCGGCAGAAGTGGGTGGCGCGGCTTTACCGGCCTGCCACCCGGTGTCCGACTTCTGTAGATTCATCATGATGACTCCCAACAAAAACGCCCCGATTTCGGCACCCCCACGGCGTCTGAACTGGAACGATCCCGGCGTACGCTCCGTGGTCTACCAGGTAATTGCGCTGACCGCGGTAGCCTGGGCCGTGTGGTTCCTGGTTTCAAACACGCTCCACAACCTGTCCGTGCGCAACATCGCCACGGGCTTCGGCTTCCTGAACCGCGAGGCGGGCTTTGCCATCGGCGAAACCGCCATCGCCTATTCCCCCTCTGACACTTACGGCCGAGCCATCGTGATCGGCCTGCTCAACACGCTGCGCGTCGCCGTCCTTGGCATCGTGTTGGCGACCATCCTGGGCACGCTCATCGGCATCGGCCGCCTGTCCAAGAACTGGCTCGTGGCCAAGATCACCTCTGTGTATGTCGAGGTGATGCGCAACGTGCCGCTGCTGCTGCAGCTCTTCTTCTGGTATGCGCTGATCACCGAGAACATGCCGGGTCCGCGCCAGGCGCACAATCCGCTGCCGGGCGTGTTCATTTCCAACCGCGGCCTGAAAGTGCCGGCGCTGGAAGGCAATTCGCTCGACTGGATGCTTGCCGGGCTGGGACTGGCGATCGTCGCGATCATCGTCCTGGGCCACTACGGCAAGAAGCGCCATGAGGCCACCGGTCACATGTTCCCGCTGGGCCGCTGGGCCATCGGCCTCCTGATTGGCCTGCCGTTCATCGGCTGGCTGGTCAGCGGCGCGTCGCTGACACTGGACATGCCGGAGCTCAAGGGCTTTAACTTCTCGGGCGGTCTGACGCTGTCGCCGGAGTTCGCCGCGTTGCTGGCGGGGCTGGTGATCTACACGTCGGCGTTCATTGCCGAAGTGGTGCGTTCGGGCATCCAGGCGGTCAGCAACGGCCAATGGGAAGCCGCGGGCTCGCTGGGCCTGCCGCGCTCGAAGGTGCTGCGCCTGGTGATCCTGCCGCAGGCGCTGCGCGTGATCATCCCCCCGATGACCAGCCAGTACCTGAACCTGACGAAGAACAGCTCGCTGGCCGTGGCCATCGGGTACCCCGACATCGTGTCGGTGGTGAACACGACACTGAACCAGACGGGCCAGGCCATCGAGGGCATTCTCATCATCATGGGCGCGTACCTCACGGTCAGCCTGTCGATCTCGATCTTCATGAACTGGTACAACAAGCGCATCGCGCTGGTGGAGCGTTGATATGAGCAGCACTACGCATACCCCCAGCGAAGCCCTGCCGCCGCCCAGCAACCAGACGGGAGCTTGGGCGTGGCTCAGGACGCGCCTGTTCTCGTCGCCGCTGAACATCCTCATCACGGTGCTGCTCGCGTGGTTCCTGCTGATGTCGGTTCCGGCGCTGGTTGAATGGGCCTTCATCAAGGCCAGCTTCGATGCCACGAACGCGCAGGAGTGCCGCGCCGCCGGCGGCGCCTGCTGGGCGTTCATCATCGAAAAACACCGGCTGATCCTGTTCGGCACCTATCCCTACGATGAACAATGGCGGCCGCTGATCGCCACCGTCATCCTGGTGGGCGTGATCGTCTGCAGCGGCATCCGCCGGTTCTGGAACTGGAAGCTTGCCGTCATCTGGACCGTGGGCCTGACGGCCGTGGCGCTCCTGATGTGGGGCGGCGTGTTCGGCCTGACCTACGTGGAAAACGCGCGCTGGGGCGGCCTGCCGCTGACGCTCATCCTGTCCACGTTCGGCATCGCCTTCGCGTTCCCGATCGGCGTGCTGCTGGCCTTGGGCCGGCGCTCGAAGATGCCGGCGATCAAGGCGCTGTGCGTCGTGTACATCGAGCTGATCCGCGGCGTGCCGCTCATCAGCCTGCTATTCATGTCGTCGGTGATGCTGCCGCTGTTCCTGCCGGAAGGTTTTTCGATCGACAAGCTGCTGCGCGCGCAGATCGCAATCATCATGTTCGCCGCGGCCTACATCGCGGAAACGGTGCGGGGCGGTTTGCAGGCGATTCCGAAGGGACAGTACGAGGGCGCGGATTCGCTGGGCCTGAACTACTGGCAGCAGATGCGCAAGATCATTCTGCCGCAGGCGCTCAAGATCGTGATTCCGCCGCTGGTCAGTATCTTCATCGCGCTGTTCAAGGACACGTCGCTGGTGGTGATCATCGGCATTTTCGACCTGACGCTGGCGGCCAAGGCAGCCTTGTCCGATGCGGCATGGCGCGGCTTCGGGGTGGAAGCGTACCTGTTCATTTCGCTCATCTACTTCGTCTTCTGCTTCTCCATGTCCAAATACAGCCAGGCGCTGGAAAAACGCCTGGCCACGGGTCACGCACGCTAGCAATTTGCCGCGCGTCCGCCGCCAGGCGGGCGCGCACCGCGATACTTACGGGAGTACAGGCATGTCGGATGCCATTATTCGTTTGCAGGACGTGAACAAGTGGTACGGCCAGTTCCACGTGTTGCGCAACATCAACCTGGACGTGGCGCCAGGCGAGCGCATCGTGGTGTGCGGACCCTCGGGTTCGGGCAAGTCCACGATGATCCGCTGCATCAACCGCCTTGAAGAGCACCAGAAGGGCCACATCATCGTGGACGGCACGGAGCTCACCAATGACCTGAAGCACATCGAGACGATCCGCAAGGACGTTGGCATGGTGTTCCAGCACTTCAATCTTTTCCCGCATCTGACGGTGCTGGAAAACCTGACGCTGGGACCCATGTGGGTGCTCAAGAAGCCGCGCGCGGAAGCGGAAGCCACCGCAATGAAGTACCTTGAGCGCGTGCGGATTCCGGAGCAGGCCAAGAAGTTTCCGGGCCAGCTGTCGGGCGGCCAGCAGCAGCGCGTGGCGATCGCGCGGTCGCTGTGCATGAACCCCAAGATCATGCTGTTCGATGAGCCGACGTCGGCGCTGGATCCGGAAATGGTGAAGGAAGTGCTGGACGTGATGGTGAGCCTGGCCCAGGAAAGCGGCATGACGATGATCTGCGTGACGCACGAAATGGGTTTTGCGCGCAAGGTCGCGAACCGCGTGATCTTCATGGACCGCGGCGAGATCATCGAACAGAACACCCCGGACGAGTTCTTCGACAACCCGCAGAACGAACGGACCAAGCTCTTCCTGAGCCAGATCCTGCACTGATCGCGCACTGATCCGCCAAACCGCCTTCGGGCGGTTTTTCTTTGGGTGGCGTTCGGCAAACCCGGGAAGTCGGGGCGATATTCCAGGTATCCCTTTGTTACGGCAGCCACGTGCGTGGGGTATGCTACTGACCGCCATTGATTACGGAGTGAGGAGAACACACCATGACGAATACCCCCCGCAGCGCCGTGCGCCGCGCCCTGTTGCAGGGCGCCGTGGCGCTGGCCGCCACCCTGCCTTTCGGCGCGCCGGCCCTGGCCCAGGCCGCTGACTTCCCGACGAAGCCGATCCGCTTCGTGGTGCCTTACCCGCCCGGCGGCCCGCTGGATACGATGGCGCGCATGCTGGCGGAGAAGGTGCGCGGTTCGCTGGGTCAGCCGGTGATCGTGGAAAACCGTTCGGGCGCGGGCGGCAATATCGGCGCGGACCTGGTGGCCAAGGCGCAGCCTGACGGCTACACGCTGGTGATGGGCGCGGTGGCGACGCACGCGATCAATCCGTGGCTGTTCGCCAACCTGCCGTACGACCCGGTGAAGGACTTTGCGCCGGTGACGATCGTGGCAGCGGTGCCGAACGTGCTGGTGATGAATCTGGAATTCGCGCAGAAGAACAAGATCGAGACGCTGGCGGACTTGATCGAATACGCGAAGAAGAATCCGGGCAAGCTGAATTACGGTTCGGGCGGCAATGGCAGCGCGGGCCACCTGTCGGGCGAGCTGCTCAAGGCGCGCGCCGGCATCAATGTGGAGCACATCCCCTACCAGGGCGCGGCGCCGGCGCAGTTGGCGCTGCTGTCGGGCCAGTCCGACTTCATGTTCGACAATCTGGCGGCGTCGGCGCCGCTGATCAAGGACGGCAAGGTGAAGGCGCTGGCGGTGACGACGGCCAAGCGCTCGTCGCTGCTGGCTGACGTGCCGACCGTCGAGGAATCGGGCGTGAAGGGTTTTGACCTGGGCACGTGGTTCGGGGTGTTCACGACGGGCGGCACGCCGGCGCCGGTGGTGGCGAAGCTGAACAAGGCCTATGCCGAGGCGATGGGGCAGGCGGATGTGAAGCAGCGTCTGCTGACGATGGGCTCCGAAGCGGGCCCGATGACGCCTGAAGCGTTTGCTGATTTTGTGAAGGCCGAGAAGGCGAAGTATCAGGAGATCGTGAAGATTTCGGGTGCTAGCTTGAATTGATGGCGCTGGCAGCGGGCATCTTTTTTACGGGATGCCTGTTGCGATGCAGTTTTTGCCGCCCGCCGGGATGCTTTCCTGGCGGGCGTTTTGTTTTCTGATGGTGCGTGGATGCTTTCCGGTCGGGGGCTTTGCTTTCTGGTGACGCCCGGCGCGTCGTCGGCCTATGGCGCGCGGGGCTACGATTGCGGTCCGGAGCCTTCGCTCCGGACTCCCCCTTCGTCATCTTCGTCCAGGCCTTCGGCCTTCCCTTCAGATTCCCTCGGGCGCATCTACACGCCCCGCGCACCACAGGCCGCCGCCACACCGGGCTCGGGTGGATTCAGCTTGGCGGGCGTTGGGGCGGATTGGGTTCTTTAGGTTCTTGCCGACGTTGTCGAGGCATGAAGCATCTTGCGGGGCCCGCCCCGCGTCGGCCGCGCGGGCGGCCTGGCGGGGCATACGCAGTGTCTTGCGTCGGGGCGATGACGCTATTGCCAGGTGTCTGACACCCTCAGAGACGCCGCTCCGAGCCCGGGCATAGGCGACCCGCGTGTCTGACACCCATCGAAGCGCAAACCTATGCACGGTGCGAAACGTCCATGCGCCTACCTCAAACCGCCGGTCCCTTGATCAGCCACTGCAACATCCTTTGCAGCGAAGCCCGGTCATATTCCGCATCGGTCAACCGGTATTGCTCCGGATCACGGTTCACCCACGAATCAGTCACCGTCCACGCATCGCCGTCCTGCTCCAGCCGCAGCGCGTAGATCCAGTTTCCGGTCCAGCTGCGATGCAAACGCAGCCAGCCGTCATGCAGGTAGATGAACCATTTGTCTTCCATCTCCTGCGGAATCACGCCCTGCTGCAAGCGGGCGTACTCGTCGGCGGTATAACGCCCCTGAAAATGCAGCGGTTCACGTTGAGCCGGCGCGGGCAGGTGTTTCCAGGAGTCTTGCGTGGCAATGGGCATGAATGGGCTTGTGTTCTATGCTGGATTTTTCACATCCTACCAAGGACCCGCCATGCACCTGCAAGCCGCGATTCCGATTCTGCGCATTTTCTCAGTGGAAAAGGCGCGCGATTTCTATCTGGATTTCCTGGGCTTCACCTGGGATTGGGAGCATCGCTTCGAAGCGGGCCTTCCGCTGTATGCGCAGGTGCACCGGGACGATCTGGTGCTGCACTTGTCGGAGCATCATGGCGATGCGACGCCGGGGTCGGCGGTGTTTGTGCGGATGCAGGGCGTGGATGCGTTTCACGCGGAGGTCAGCGCGAAGCAGTACGCCTACATGCGGCCTTGTGTGGAGGAAATGCCTTGGGGGCGCGTGATGGCGGTGATCGATCCGTTTGGCAACCGGTTGAGCTTTTGCGAGTCGCAGGATTAGCGGCGTGCGATTACACACCCAGGTAGCGGTGCGCCAGTTCGGGTTGCGCGGCCAGTTCGGCGGGGCTGCCTTGCCAGACGACGCGGCCCTTTTCCAGGACGTGGTGGCGGTCGACCAGGGTGGCCATTTCCTTGAGGTTCTTGTCGATCACGAGAATGGTCTGGCCTTCTTCCTTCAAGCGGCGCAGGCAGTTCCAGATTTCCTGGCGAATCAGCGGCGCGAGGCCTTCAGTGGCTTCGTCCAGGATGAGCAGGCGCGGGTTAATGAGGAGGGCGCGGCCGACGGCGAGCATTTGTTGTTCGCCGCCTGAGAGGGTGCGGGCCGATTGGGTGCGGCGCTCTTTCAGGCGCGGAAAGAGGTCGAAGACGCGGCCGACGTGCCAGCCGGCGCGGGTGTTGCGGGCGGTGGCGATAAGGTTTTCTTCGACCGATAGCGATCCGAAGACGCGGCGGCCTTCGGGGACGAGACCGAGGCCGAGTTGGGCGATGCGGTGCGGGGCCATGCCGTTGATGGGTTTGCCGTCGAGCAATATGCTGCCGCCTTGCGCGGGCAGCATGCCCATGAGGGTTTTGACGGCGGTACTTTTGCCCATGCCGTTGCGGCCGATCAGGGAGACGACCTGGCGCGGTGCGATGTCCAGGTCGACACCGAATAGCACTTTGCTGGCGCCGTAGCCGCCTTGCAGTTGTTTGACTTGCAGCATCAGTTTTCCTCGCCCAGGTAGGCGGCGCGCACGTCGGGATGGCGACGCACCTCGTCGGGCGTGCCGGTGAAGATCGTCTTGCCGTAGACCAGCACGGTGACGCGATCGGCCAGCGCGAAGACGGCGTCCATGTCGTGTTCGACCAGCAGGATGGCGTAGCGGCCCTTCAGGGTCTGGAGCAGGGCGGTCATGCGCTGCGATTCCTCGGCGCCCATTCCGGCCATGGGTTCGTCCAGCAGCAGGACGGACGCATCCAGCGACAGCGCCATGGCCAGTTCGAGCTGGCGCTTTTCGCCGTGCGCCAGCGCCGAGACGCGTACGCCGGCGCGGTCGCCTAGGCCGACGCGTTCGAGGGCGTCGCGCGCGGGCTCGCGCAGCCGCGCCATGCGCCGGGCGTTGCGCCAGAGATTGAAGCCGCCGGGGCTATGCGCCTGCACGGCCATGGCGACGTTGTCTTCGGCGGTGAAGTCGGGATAGAGCTGGCTGATCTGGAAGGAACGGGCTAGTCCGGCGGCCGGGCGCTTGTGGGCGGGCATGCGCGTGATGTCGCCGCCGTCGAGCCAGATGCTGCCGGCGTCGGGAAGGATCTCGCCGCTGATCTGGGAGAGCAGGGTGGTCTTGCCCGCGCCGTTGGGGCCGATGAGGGCGTGCAGTTCGCCGGGCCGCACGGCCAGGTTGACGTCCTGCGTGGCGTGCACGGCGCCAAAAGATTTCTTCAGGCCGCGGATTTCCAGTTTGGGTTGTGACGTCATTGCTTGCCTCCCGCCAGCCAGCCGTATACGCCGCGCTTGCCAAAGAGCACAACCAGGACCAGCACGGGTCCCAGGATCAGCATCCAGTGCTCGGTCCAGCCGGTGGCGACCTGTTCCAGGCCCAGGTACACGGCCACGCCGAGCACGGGACCGAAGATGGAGCCCATGCCGCCCAGGATGACCATGGCCATCAGTTCGCCCGACTTCTGCCAGGCCGACATGTCGGGGCTGACAAAGAGCGCATAGTTGGCCCACAGCGCGCCCGCCAGTCCGGTGCCGGCCGCCGACAGCACGAATGCAGTAAGGCGGTAGCGCAGCGGCGCGAGTCCCAGCCCGATGCTGCGGCGCGGGTTCTGTTTGATGCTCTGCAGGGCCATGCCGAAGGGCGAATTGACGATGCGCCGGCACACGATGATCCACGCAGTCATGAGCGCCAGGCAGACGTAGTAGAAGGTGGACGGGTCGTTCAGGTTCAGGCCGGGCAGCGTGTTGCGCGCGTCGATGGACAGGCCGTCGTCGCCGCCGTAGATCATGAGCCCGACGAGGATGAAGTACAGCATCTGTCCGAACGCCAGCGTGATCATGATGAACTGCACGCCCGAGGTGCGCAGCGACAGAAAGCCGACCACCAGGCCCAGCAGGGCGGCGACGGCGACGGCCAGGGGCCACATGACCAGCGCGGCGTTGCTGCCGCTCCAGCCGAACAGCGTCTCGCCCTGGTTGACGTGAAAGGCGGCGATGCCGATGACGTAGCCGCCCAGACCGAAGAACGCGGCATGGCCAAAGCTGACCATGGCGCCGTAGCCCAGGATGAGGTCCAGGCTGACGGCGGCGATGGCATAGATGAGAAAGCGCGTCATGAGGTTGACGAGAAAGCTCTCGCCGGTGGCCGACGCGATGGCTGGCACCAGGACGAAGAGCAGCAGCCCGATGGCGTTGACGATGACGCTGCGGGTGATGCGCGGCCTGCCTGCGGCGCAGGTGTCTGACACCCCCGATGCGCGGTCGTGGCATGCGGCGTGTGCGTCCGGGGTGTCAGACACCGGGGCAATTGCGGCAGACGGTGGAATTGATCTGGTCATGAATATCGCTCCTAGCGCTGGGCCGGCACCAGTCCGCGCGGCTTGAACAGCAGCACGATGGCCATCAGGATGTAGATGCTGGCGGACACGAGACTGGAGCTGGCCGAGTCCGACAATTCCGGCGGCAGCAGGCGCGACATCCAGAAGGGGATGTAGGCGCGCCCCAGCGCGTCGGTCATGCCGATCATCAGCGAGCCGACCAGCGCGCCGCGCACGGAGCCCACGCCGCCCACCACGATGACGACGAAGGTGGTGATGAGGATGCGTTCGCCCATGCCGATCTCCACGGCCAGCAGGGGCGCGGCCATGACGCCGGCAAAGCCGCAGAGCAGGGCGCCCAACGTGAAGATCAGCGTGAACAGGCGCTGGATGTTCACGCCCAGCGCATCGACCATTTCGCCATCGTCGGCGCCCGCGCGCACCAGCATGCCGACCCGCGTGCGCGAGATCAGCAGCCACAAACCCAGCGCGACGAGCGCGCCGGCGCCAATGAAGGCCAGCCGCATGATGGGATAGTTCAGGCCGGGCAGGAGCGCGACAGACCCGGACAAGAAGGGAGGAATGTCCATGAACGGCGGGCTGCGGCCAAACAGCACGGTGACCAGTTCATTGGTGAAGAGCGTCAGCCCCAGCGTGGCCAGCACCTGATCCAGGTGATCGCGCCGGTACAGATGACGGATGACCAGCAGCTCGATCACCAGGCCGTACAGCGCCGCGCCCGCCAGCGCGGCCAGCAGCGAAGCTGCGAACGACCCGGTGGACGCCGCCGCGCTGGCGGCGCAGAACGCGCCCACCATGTAGAAAGAGCCGTGCGTCAGGTTGATGACGTTCATGATGCCGAACACCAGCGTCAATCCGGCCGATAACAGAAACAGCAAGGCGCTGTATTGCAGGCCGTTCAGGACCTGCTCCAGGAACATCAGCATTGCGACTCCTTCTTGGGAGCGTCCGTGTAGTGAGGCTGCGCGGCGCCGGCGAGCCCGGTGCCGCGCAGCCCGTGCCGCGTCATTGCATCTTGCAGTCGGCCGCGTGCACGTCGGTGTGGTCGCGCGCCAGCACCTTCAGGTTCTTGTAGACGAGCTTGCCGTCGGGACCCGCTTCGATGTGCAGCAGATACCAGTCCTGGATGGGGTGCTGGTTCGAGCCGAACTTGAACTTGCCCCGCACGCTGGGAAAGTCGGCGCGCCGCAGGGCATTTCGAAAGTCATCGGGCTTGCCGGTGATGTCGCCATTCACGGCTTTCAATGCGGAGCCGATCAGGTTGGCGGTGTCGTAGGCCTGGGCCGCGTACGCGGTGGGCGGGCGGTTGTAGGCCTTGGTGAAGGCGTCGACGAAGTGCTTGCTCTGCGGGTTGTCCAGATCGGCGCTCCACAGCGAGCTCAGGTAAAAGCCCTTGCCGGCGGTGCCGGTGGCAGCCAGCATGCGGTCGTCCATCGAGTAGATGGGCGTAATCATCTTGATCTTGTCGGCCAACCCGGAATTGGCGAATTGCTTGGTCAGGTTGATGCCCGCGCCGCCAGGATGGAACTGAAAGATGGCATCGGGGTTGAGCGAGCGGATGCGCGCCAGTTCCACCGAGAAGTCGGCCTGTTCGAGCTTGGTGTAGATCTCGTCTGCGATCTCGCCCTTGTAGGTGCGCTTGAATCCGGCAATGGCGTCGCGGCCGGCCTGGTAGTTCGGGGCCATGATGACGACGCGCTTGGCGCCCAGTTCGTTGGCGGCCATGCCGGCGGTGTCGGCGTACGAGTCGTTCTGGAACGCCACCGCGAAGTAGTTGGGATTGCAGGCCTTGCCGGCGTAGTTGGAGGGGCCGGCATTCAGGCTGACATAGAAGGCGCCCACGTTCAGCACGGTGGGGCCGACGGCGGCCATGACGTTCGAGAAGTTGATGCCGGTGAACAGGCGCACGCCGCCCTGCACCATCTTGTCGGCGATCTGCTTGGCGTTGGCGGGCTTGAGCGCGTCATCTTCCACGCGCACGTTGACCGGCACGCCGCCCAGCTTGCCGCCGCCTTCCTTGACGGCCAGCATGAAGGCGTCGCGCTCGTCCTCGCCGATGTAGCCGGCGGGCGTGGACAGGGTGCCGATGAAACCGATGTCCACCGGTTTGGGCTGCGCGCTGGCCGCGTACGAGGCCAATGACAGCATGACGGCGGCGGCGCCGCGGATGGTGCTTTTGTGCATGGTTGTCTCCTCTGGTGCTTTTCTTGCACTCGTGCTTGTTTTGCTGCGCTGTGTTGATACCGCTTGCCCTGCTGTTTCCTGTCCTGCTGCTTGGCTATCGGTTGCTATTGCGGCGGCTTGGCCGCCAGACAGTTCTCCACTTTCCACCCGTACAGCCACTGCAACGCGTCATAGAACTGGGACTGGCTGCGCCCCGTCCACAGCATGTTGCGCACCGTGCGCTCCACGCCGCGCGCGTGATAAAGCCTGCCCATCTCCCGCGTGGACCACACCACGCGCGCGCTGCGCGGAATGCGCACCGATTCGTACAGCCGGAAGGCGGCCGGCAGGTCGTGATCGCACTGCCGGAGCGCCTCGCCCAGCGTCACGGCGTCTTCCAGCGCCATGCAGGCGCCCTGGGCCATGTATTGCGTCATGGGGTGGGCGGCGTCGCCCAGGATCGTGACGCGTCCCTGGCCCCACTGTTCCACGGGTTCGCGATCGGCGGTGGCCCAGCGCTTCCACGAGGTCGGCCGGTCCAGCATCTGGTGCGGGGTCGGGTGGATGCCCTGGAAGTAGGACAGCACCTCGTCCTTGCTGCCTTCGCGCACGCCCCATTCCTCTTTTTCGCGGCTATGGAAGGTGACGACCAGGTTGTACTGCTGGCCGCCGCGCAAGGGGTAGTGCACCAGATGGCAGTGAGGACCGGCCCACAGCACGGGCGCGTTGATGCGCAGCTCTCGCGGCATGTTGTCCTGTTCGACCACGGCGCGATAGACGACGTGGCCAGTTACGCGCGCCGGGTCGCCCACCATGCGCTCGCGGATCACGGACTTCACGCCGTCCGCGCCCACCACGGCGTCGGCGCGGTAGCGGTTGCCCTGCGTGTCCACCACCTCCACGCCGTGTTCGTCCTGCGACATGCTGGCGATCTGCGTGGACGTGCGGAACTGGATCAGCGGGTCCTGCTGCACGGCCTCCAGGATCGACAGATGAATGTCGGCACGATGAATGACCGCATACGGGCCGCCAAACCGCGCGCGGAACGCCTCGCCGGTGTCGATGCGCACGACCTCCTTGGCGTCCACGGCATCCATCATGATGATGTGATCGGTGAAGACGGCCCGCTCGCGCGCCGTGCGGCCCACGCCCAGGGCATCGAGCGCCGCGAACGCATTGGGCCCGAGCTGGATGCCGGCGCCGATCTCGCCGATGTGCGCCGCCTGCTCCAGCAGTTGAACCGCGATGCCCTGCCGCGTCAGCGCCAGCGCGGCGGCCAGGCCGCCGATGCCGCCGCCCACGACGATCACGGTTTGTGTCTTGGGCTTTGCAGACTGGTTTGTCGTCATGTTGGAATCCCCCGGGATCAGTCCTGGCCGCCCAGGAAGGCGCCTTGCTTTTTCAATTGCGCCTGCAGCGCGGGGATGGACACGTCGCCGGGCGCGATGCCCTCGCGCAACGCCATCGCGGATGCGGTGCCCGCGGCCTCGCCCATGACAAAGCAGCTGCCGCTCACGCGGGCGGCAGATTGGCCTTCGTGCGTCATGGAGGCGCAGCGGCCCGCCACCAGCACGTTGTCGGCCACGCCCGGGCCGCGCCGGGGCACCATCATGCGAAACGGTAGCTGGTTGTAGCCGCGCGATTCCGGAATCGGCGGCCAGACCCATTTGACGTCGCCGGCGGTGTGCATCTCCAGCGGCCAGCCATTGACGCCGATGCTGTCGGGAAAGTCGGCGCAACCCAGCACGTCTTCCTTGCTGAGCACCGCCTCGCCGACGATGCGGCGGGTCTCGCGAATGCCAAGCTGCGGCGCGATGTCCAGCACATAGGCCTGTTCGAAGCCCGGCACCTTGGCGCGCAGGAAAGCCAGGTAGTTCATGATCTGCCGGCGGCCTTCAAGCTCGCCTGCCGACAGCGAATCCGCGTTGGTGCCGTCCGCGGCGCTGCCGTCGGCGTTGGCCAGCTGCGTGACGTTCACGCGCCATTCGTAATCGTGCTTTTGCGGGCGCACGATGGCGCCCTTGCGGGGAAAGGTGAACTCGCCGCTGGCCGTGGCCTCGTCCATCAGCGCCGGAATGGTCTTCCAGGCTTCCTGCGCCCGCGCGCCGTCGACGTTGCCCACCTTGAACATCAGCGTGGGATACAGCATGTGGCCGTGCGCATCGCCCTTTTCAAACGGCAGGCCGCCCCATTGCGCGATATCGGCGTCGCCCGAGCAGTCGATGAAGATCTTTGCGCGCACGGCGCAGCGGCCGGACTTGGTTTCCAGAAACAGGGCGTCCACGCGGCCCTGGACGTCACGCGCGACGCCGGTGGCCAGCGCGTGAAACAGCACCTGCGCACCGCTGGCCTGCACCAGGCCGTCGGCCGCGCATTTGAACGCCGAAATGTCGTAGGCCTGCGCGTGGATCTTGCCCAGGATCAGATGCGGGTCGTTCAGCCCGTCCATCGCGCGCATGCGGTCGAGCAGGTCATCGGTCATGCCATGCACCACCTGCCGGATGTCGCCATGGATGTTGGCGTGCAGGCCGCAGAAGTTGGACACGCCGGCAGCGGTGCCCATGCCGCCCAGAAATCCATAGCGCTCCACCAGCAGCACGCTGGCGCCATTGCGCGCGGCGCTGGCGGCCGCCAGCACGCCGGCCGGGCCGCCGCCCAGGACGACGACCTCGTACTCGCCATAAAGCGGCACCTGGCGGGCGGGTTCGGTGATGACCATCTGACTCTCCTTGCTTGTTGCTGTCGGCGCGCGGCCGGGCCGCGCGACGTCCTTACTGGCCCTTGATGCCCAGCTTCTTGATCAACGGTTCCCAGCGCTTCAACTCGTCGTCCATGTAGCCGCGAAACTGCGCGGGCGTATCGCCGACGGGGTCCATGAACTGCGCCTGCAGCCGCTTGGCGACCTCGGGGTCGTGAATGGCCTGGATCAGCGCGTCCGACAGCTTCTTCTGCACATCGGCCGGCGTCTTGGACGACACCACGAAGCCGATCCACGCGGAGCCTTCGATCCCTTGCACGCCCACTTCGGCCAACGTCGGGATGTCGGGCAGCAGGGCGGAGCGCTTGGACGAGGTCACCGCCAGCGCCTTGAGCCGGCCGTCCTTGACCATAGGCATCACGGCAATAGGCGGCAGCGCGGCAAACTGCGTGTCGCCCGACAGCAGCGAGGTCAGCGCCGCCGGCGACGACGGATAGGGCACATGCGTGGCGCGCGCGCCGATCTGCTGCAACAGCAACTCCACAGCCAGATGCGAGACCGTGCCCGCGCCCGGCGACGGGAAGTTGTACTTGTCCGGGTTCTTCTTCAATGCCTCCAGCAACTGGCCGATGTTGTCGATGCCGGCCGCGGACGGCACCACCAGCACATTGGGCTGGTGCACCGCCAACGTCAGCGGCGACAGGTCCTTGGCGGGCGCGTAGGGCAGCTTGTCGAACAGCAGCGTGTTGTTCACCAGCGGACCGGTGATCGACACGCCGAACGTGTAGCCGTCCGGCTTGGCATTGGCGATGGCGAACGTGCCGATGTTGCCGCTGGCGCCGGGCTTGTTCTCGACGACGATGGTCTGGCCCAGGATCGCGCCGGCCTTCTCGCTGACGATGCGCGCAACCTGGTCGGGGCTGGAGCCCGGGCCGAACGGCACCACGGCCTTGAGCGGCTGCGTGGGCCATGCGTCGGCGGCGGTGGCGGCCAGCGGCGCCAGCACGGCCAGACCAAACGCCACGGCGCGGGTCGTAAAACGGCGTGCAAAACGGCGTGAAAGGCGGCGCCCCGGCTGCGAGGTCGAAGAATCAAGCATGCGTGTCTCCCACGTTCTTCATGGTGTCGAAATAGGTCTGTTCATTGGCAATGAAGGCGGCCACCATCGCGCGGTAGGTGGCGTCCACCACCTGCTCCAGGTTCGTGAATCCCTGGTTGTGGCGCTGGGCCAGCGCCCGGGCCTTCTCGAAAACCTGCGCCTGGCGCGCGGGCGCGCTCACCTGAAAGGCGTCGCGCTTGAAGCGCGCGGCGTCCTTCACGTACATCGCCCGCTCGGCAATCAGCCGCACGATCTCGTCGTCCAGCCGGTCGATATTGGCGCGCACGTCCGCCAGGGTGGCGCACAACGGGCGGTAGGCCGGGTCGGTGTATTCGCGCCGCGGGGCGCCTTGCGTGTCGGGTTCTTGCATGCTCACTTGGTGTAGTCCGGTTGTTGCGCAGGCGCGGCCTCTTGGAAGGCCGGTTGCGCGTTGCAGTGTTCGACGACGCGCAGAATGCGCGGGTAGGTCGACAGATCGCAGCCCATGCGCTGCGCGTTGGCCACCTGCGGCACCAGGCAGCAGTCCGCCAGCGTGGGCGCATCGCCAAAGCAGTACGCGCCGTGTCCATGACGGGCCAGCAGCGCTTCCACCGCGGTCAGGCCTTCGCGGATCCAGTGGTGGTACCAGGCGTTCTTCTGCGCTTCGCTGGCGCCCAGCACTTCCTGCAGGTAGCGCAGGATGCGCATGTTGTTGACCGGGTGGATGTCGCACGAGATGGCGTGCGACAGCTCCAGCACGCGGGCGCGCGCCAGCGTGTCTGCGGGAATCAGCCGCGGCTCGGGATGCGTGGCGTCCAGGTAGTCGATGATGGCAAGCGACTGCGACAGCGCGACGTCGCCGTCGATCAGCAGCGGCACGCCGGCGGACGGGTTGCGCGCCACGTAGTCCGGCGCCCGCTGCTCCTGCTTGCGCAGGTTCACGGGCAGATATTCATAGGGCAGGCCCTTGAGCGCGAGCGCGATGCGCACGCGGTAGGACGTGGAGCTGTTGAAGAAGTTGTGCAGTTGCATGCGGGTCTCCCGGCCTCAAGCCATCTGCACGCTGAGCGTGCCCAGTCCGTCCACACCGCCGACCATTTTGTCGCCGCGCACCACGGGGCCGACGCCTTCGGGCGTGCCGGTGTAGATCAGGTCGCCGGCCTCCAGGCGGAAGTACTTCGAGAGATACGCAATGGTCTCCGCGATTGACCAGATCAGCTTGCCGATGTCGCTGCGCTGGCGGTCGGCGCCGTTGACCTGCAGCCAGATGCCGGCCTGCTCGATGCCCTTGACCGATTGGGCCGGATGCAGCGGGCCGATCGGCGCGCTCTGGTCGAACGCCTTGCCCAGTTCCCACGGGCGGCCGGCTTCGCGCATCTTCATCTGCAGATCGCGGCGCGTCATGTCCAGGCCGACGGCGTATCCCCACACGTGCTGCAGGGCCTCGTCGACACTGATGTTGGCGCCGCCTTTGCCGATGGCGGCGACCAGTTCGATCTCGTAGTGCAGGTTGGACGTTTCGGGCGGATAGGGCAGGGAGAGCGTGCTGCCTTCCGCGACCGGCACGACGGCGTCGGCCGGCTTGCAGAAGAAGAACGGCGGTTCGCGGTCGGGATCAAAGCCCATTTCGCGCGCGTGGGCGGCGTAGTTGCGGCCGACGCAGTACACGCGGCGCACGGGAAAACTGTCCTGGCTGCCGGCAATGGGCACGGCAATGGGAGCGGCGGGAGCAAACACAAACGACATGGGTCACCCTTTGAGAGCGGAGGGAAATTTAGAAAGCGGCCGCGCGGCGGTGCCGCCGTCAGGCCATCAGACCGTCAGTCGACGCGTTCTTCGCGCCACAGGCCCAGCGCGTCCTGCACCGGCCGATCGGAATAGCTGAAGAGCGTCGCGTCTTCCAGCGCGGCAAGCTGCACCGGCATCCAGGAGGGCGCGACGAACACATCGCGCGGCCCAAAATGAAACTCCTGGTCGCCGATGCGCGCCGTACCCCGGCCCTCGACCACGCTGTACACCGTGGAATCGGTCGTGCGCGTGGTCTTGCCCTGAAAGCCTGCTGGCAGGAACTGCATGAAGGTGGCCATCGTCGGCATGGGATAGCCGCCCGTGGCCGGATTCAGGTAGCGCAGCTTGACGCCGTCCCAGGGGTCGAGCTCGCCATGCCGGTAGAGCGCATCCAGCGCCTCGCGGCTGCGTTCGTAGGGGTAGTTGAAGATGGGCGAGGTGCCGCTGGAAACGTGATGCCGCACGGGCGCCATGTTGTGGCCAAAGCGCGCCATGCTGTCGCCTTCGGGCCGCGTGACCGGCTGCGTGGCGGACGGATAGTTCTCGGCAAAGCCGGCATCCAGGAAGCGCAGCAGCGGAATGTCCAGGCCGTCCAGCCAGACCACCGGCTCGCCGCCTTCCACGGTTTCGGCGTTGCCGTGGTCATGCCAGGTCCACGAGGGCGTGATGATGAAGTCGCCGGGGCGCATCGTCGTGCGCTCGCCGTTGACGGCGGTGTACGCGCCGCGGCCCTCGACGATGAAGCGCAGGGCCGATTGCGTGTGGCGGTGGCTGGGCGCGATCTCGCCCGGCAGGATGAGCTGCAGTCCCGCGTACAGGCTTTGCGTGATGCTGGCCTGACCCGGCAGGCCCGGGTTTTCCAGGATCAGCACGCGGCGCACGGCTTCTTCCGCGGAAATCAACGACCCGGACGCCATCACGTCGTCGCGCACGTCGTCGTATTTCCAGAGGGCCGGCACGCAGCGCGGCGCGGGTTGGCGCGGCACCAGGTCGTGCAGCGATTCCCACAGCGGGGCCATGTGTTTCTTGGCGATGCGCGCGTAGTAACGGGCGCGGTCCGAAGCGGCGCTGTCCGCGCCGGCGTAATGACCGTCGTGCATGGTTGTCTCCTGTATGTCCGGCTGGTGCCGGCTTCTACGGGCGGCCGCCGCGTAAGTTCGCGGCTGGTCCTGATATGGAGACGATTATGCGAGCAGGAGCTATGTGGTTTGAAATGAAATTATCTTATTATCCATACCAATAACCATATACATACGAGACAAACCTCCCATCAAAAGGGCCTGCATGGACTGGACCCACCGATTGCGGCTGCGCAATCTGAAGATGCTGCTCAGCCTGGCCCAGACCCGCAACATCAGCCACTCGGCCGCGATGCTCAATACGACGCAACCGGGCCTGTCGAAATGGCTGAAGGATCTGGAAGACGATATTGGCCTGCCGCTCTTCGAGCGTCACGCGCGCGGCCTGCGCCCGACGCCGCATGGCGACGTGCTGATCGCGCACGCGCAGCGCGTGGAGTCGCAACTGGATCGCGCCAGCGCGGACATGGCGGCCCTGCGCGAGGGCGGCGGCGGGCGCGTGGTGATCGGCGCGTCCGGCGCGTCGGCGTCCGACACCGTACCGCTGGCGGTGATGAAGCTGCTGGAACGCATGCCGCAGGCGCGCGTGAAGCTGGTCGAGGGCACGACCGATCGTCTGCTGGCCCAACTGGCGCAGGGGGAACTGGATATCGTCGTGGGACGGTCGGCGCCGGAGCACCATGATCCCGCGATCCGCTTCGAGGCGCTGTACCTGGAACCCATCCACCTGGTGGCGAGGCCTCGCCATCCGCTCTTCGCAGTGGAGCAGCCAAGCTGGCAGGACCTGCTGTCCTACCGCTGGATCCTGTGGCCCAAGGGCACGCCCATCCGAAACGCGGTCGACGCCGCGCTGGCCGCGGCCGGACAGGCGCCGCCGCCCGACCATATCGAATCCAATTCCGTAACCGTCAACCTGACCCTCATCAACAACAGCGACATGATCGGCGTCGCGTCGCACCGCGCCGCGCTGCGCTTTTCGCAGATGCGGGCGATGCGCATCATTCCGGTGCGGCTATCGGGGTTCGGGTCGGTCGCGATGTACTGGCGCGAAGATGCGTTCCGGCCCGTGGCCGTGGAAGAGGCGATGGCGGCGCTGCGAAGCACCGTCGCCGAGCATGCCCCCGGCGTGACACGGCTATGACTCCCGAGCCCGCCTCCGGCCTGAACGCCCTGATTGATCAGTGCCGCAAGCTGGAAGCGGCTTTGGAGGCTGGCAACGACCCGTCCTCGTCTGCGGCGATGCACCGCTTCGTGGCCCACATGGACGAGGGCCGCACGCCACCGGGCATGTGGTCGCCCCTGGTGCTGTCCGTGCTGGTGATGGCGGGCGGGCTGGGCGTCGGCATTGAATTGCTGAGCCTGCTGCTGCGATTCGTCGGCCCCGCGATGGCCGCGTTCGCGCTGGTCGCGGTGTGCGCCGGGACTGCGCTGGGCCTGTCGATCGGGATGGTGCTGATGATGGCGGGGCGGGTACAGGGCGTGGTGCTGCTCAAGCGCCTGTCGATCGGTCTGATCGTCGTGGGCGCACTCGGCGGCATCGCCTGGACGCAGGGCGACGTCAGGGCCGTGGGGCCGGTTGTGGCGGTGCTTGGCGGGTTGGGGGCTTGGCTGGTGATGAACTCTGGCGGGTTTTATGTGTTTGTGGGGTATCGGGTGGCGTTGCGGTGTTTGGCGCGCCGGGCATAGCGATCACGTGCTGTCCGCGGGTACTGGAAGGGCACCTTGCAATTCGCGGCATGTCCTAGCGCCCCAGAGCTTCCGGCGGTGGCGGCGCACCTCGAACGTTGAAGACGCGGCACACCGCGTACCAGCACAACGCGGAAAACATGTTGTAGGGGAAGAGCACGAGCCACATCGGCAGCAGCCAATTCTTTTTGCCTTGCATTTCGCCGGGTTCGCCTGAGCGCCAGGGCGCGTAGTGGCGCCAAGCTTCGGCGGGCGTCAGGCAAATCCGGTGGAGCGGGGCGTGCCACCAATTGGGTTCGCCTGGCGCTGGCAACCTGTCGGGACCTTCTTCCATAAACTGCCGGATGTATTCCCACACCTGCGCGACGTATCGGGGGTCTGGGTCGTTGGAGTGGTTGCTGTCGACCCAGAGGACGATACGGTTCTTCTCTTGACCGGCCGCAGGCTTGGGGCCGAAGGCGAGGGCAAAGTTGGTGGTAATTCCGGCGCCGCCAAATTCATTGCGCACGAATACGCCTCCCTCGGTCTGCGCCCAGTCGAACTGGATAAGAGTCTTTTTGCGCAGATAAATGACTTTCTTGAGTTTTCGGCTGAAGTAAAAATTGGTCAAGCGTTTGATCAGAAAAATGCGGTACCAGAGAAATGGGGTGAAGACAAAAGAACTGATCAGGATGATGAAAGCCAAGTAATAATCGAGTCCGTGCGCAAACGCGAATATATCTGAGCCAGTCCAGATATACGTGTTGACGCAGATGAGAACCATAGTCAGCGACGTGTACAACTTTGCCATGAAGACCGAATCGCCAACCCATGGATTTCGCAACGTCAATAGATTGCAGTCAGCGCTGACAAACTGATCATGAATCGCCGATTCAACCCCTGCTTTTCGTTCTCGAGAATAGGTCCAGGTAATTGCCATCGTTCAGTGTTCCAATACAAACTGCGCAGGGGCTTCGGCGTTTTCGTCGAGGCCTTCGTTAGGTTTATAGATGACATCCAACACCAACTTCGAATAGGTTTTGATGTCAATCTTGAAATGTGCGATCAGCCCTCTCTCGACGATGTAAATTTCCGGGTCGCCTGCGATAGTGGCTTTATTGTGATCGGTCTGGGGTACGCTAAGCTCGTATTCCCAATCACTTTGTCCCAAGACGTAGTCGGGCAGCAGAATCGTAAATTCCGCTACGCTCGGTTCTTCGGGCACTGAGTCGGTGGTGATCTTTCCCCAGTCGGGCAATCTCCACGCGGTGTTGTGGTGCCAACGGCTGTCTACTCCAGGTACGCCGAGGGCTTGAGCCTGTTCTTCATCTAGTAAGGCCGGTGCGAAGTAGGTGGCATACCAATTCTTGATTTCCTCGCTTGCGCTGGAGTACGGTGGAAGTCTTTTGCGCTGATCCAGTGTGATTTTTTTCCGATCCTCTCCGTCGTTTTCGAGCGTTCCGAATATGCTTCGCGCCGCCCATAGCTCAATTGGTCGATGGATACGAGCTTTGGCTCGAGAATGTAGCGCCAAGCCGCCAGCGAGAACCCCTGCCCCAAGCAGTGCGATTGCTGCTGCCGCCCAGCCCGCTACCGGGATGACAGCAGTTGCGCCAGCAATAGCAAGCGCACCTTCCAGAATCGCGGCCGAGCCGGCTACGACTGCAAGACCGCCAGTTGCCGTCAAGGCTGCGGCGACTCTGTCGCCATTTGCGCGCTGGCGATGTGCCTTGAATAAATCAGGGATAAATCCGAAGGCTATTGCGGGGTAGCCCGCCAGTCGGGTGAACAGATTGCTGCCAATGAATCGGACAAATCCATTGCCAAAGGCGAAGCCGGGCACCGTCGCACTGACTCGCAACATAATGATCTTGTGAGAAGCCCGCGCGCTGACCAGCACAGCCGCTGCGGCGCCCGCCAGTCCGAAAAGCGCGGACGCGAAGCCTGCCGCGTATTCGAAAGACGGATCGCTCCGCAAGTTGGCGTAGGCGGTCCTAAGGCTCACTATGTTGAACCAGAGCATGCCTACGTTTAACGCTCCCCCGCCCGTCGTGTTGAGCAGCGATGCAATATTTGGCTTCACACGCCGCGTCAGGGTTTCCTCGATGGTCACTGTGCGGCTGCCGTGGACGCGCACCTTCTTTATCTCTTCGACCTTCGCCATGCCAGAATTAATGAGGTTGTCGACTTCACTGCTGAAGGCATCCGAGCGTACAACCTCATCGGTGATGCGGTAGCGAGCGCCAATCAAGCCCATGGCCTTGCTTGCGTTGGCCTCATCGGCGGCGGCAAGTACCTGCTGCCGCAGGGTGCGACTGGCGTCCCAGCGAGTCTTTCCTCGCATGCGTTTGAGCACCACGGTGGTCACAGTTTGCGCTGTCAGGTCCGTGACGCCGGCTGTGGCGGGAAAGCGCCCCGCCAGATCCTCAATGATGTAATCCGCGGCGCCCAACAAGGACCCCACCGCATCGGCCTTTTCCTTGAAGGGATTGAATGGCGCCAACGCCGTGTAGATCGGGCTGTCATCCTTGTCGAGCCACGCATTCAACCGCATAAAACGAGGGTCGTCGTCCTCGGTGCCGGGCAACGACTGGCTCATGGGGTGAATCAGCATCGACAGGGACACTTCCAGCCCTATCGCTGATATTCGGTTGTTGCGATCGTAAGCGGTTAGGGGCGCCGCTAGGCTGTTCGGATCGTTCTCCCATACTGTTTCGGCAGTGGCAAGCCACTGATCGTGATCTTCGCTTGCCTTGGCCACGATGGCGTGGAGACGTCGCAATCGGCTCTCAACCTCGTCGCGCTCGGCCAGGAATTGGTGATACTTGGCCTTGTCGATACGCTCTCCTAAACGGCCGCCTGCGGGCGAAAAGTGCTCGTTCGTTAGCACCTCGAAGACCATCTCGGAGGGCGTGAAGCGACGGTGGTGACCAACCTGCTTTTGCTGATACTCATAGCGCAACTTGGCCAAATGCTCCGGCGCATGCTTGTCGCGTGGGTACAGGTTTCGCAAGGTCTTTTCAAGGAGTAACGCCACCAGATTGCGATGATGGTAGCTTTGGCTCTTAGCGCTCAAGGCCTCCACGTCCTGCCGAAATGCCCTCGGGAAATCCTTCGCGCCGAGCTCGGCGTTGTCCGTGCCGGAGGCCGAATGAATCTGTTCGGAGGGCATCAGGTCGCGTGTCTGATGCTGATACGCGGCGACGGAAAGGCCGAGATCCTGGCACAGTCCCTCCGCGTCATTGAGAACCACGACCGCCGGCACTCGCGGTTGCGTAAACCGATAGTGATTTCGATGGGCTAGAAACGTGCCAACGGGCAGATCATCCTTGCTTGCATGGCTGCTCCAATCCAGCGGCAGACGCTCCTGGCGCGGCTTGAAGTCCTCGACCCACTGTGTCAACGCAACCGCCGGCAGCACGTGGGGCTGGCCAGAAGGCGATTTGACACCCGAGGTCAGTTCGGCCATGTCCAGGGGCCGCATATGAAGCCGCCGCACCGTGGCATCTGCGGAGATCCTGGCCGTCATGTCGTTGGTCCAGAGGTGCGGGCTATAGCCGACCCACACCTCCTTGGCAGTCTCGGGACTGGTGTCTGCCCACACCCACCCCATGCGTGCGCCCGCTTTGTACCTGTCCTTCCTGTCGTAGTTCTCCAGCCCGGTGTATGTCAATTCCTGATAATGACCTTCACCGTCGTACTCATGAATGACGAGCTTCTCGCCCTTTGGGCCTTTCATGAAGACATAGACATAGCCCGGACGAATGGCACGCAAGGTATACGAAGACAACTGCAGAAACGGAAAGCCCATTTCCAGTCTGAAGCCGGACTCGGCGTACCGGTACTGGGCGGAACCGTCCGAATTCGGAACAATCGCATATCGGATGGGAAGAATGGGAATGCGTGGGCAGCACGCCGGTGCGGACTTTGCGCCGCCTGCTGTGGTCTTAGTCATCAGCGGATTCCTGTGCGCGAACGAGCGCGTCCAGTTGACGCAGACGAGCCTGAGGCGACTCGGTCAAGTCATTGAGAATTTCGCGTGCCTCATCGTTCTGGAGCAGCCACGGATGATGGGCGAACAGGTTTATGTATTGGGCCGTGACGGTTTCTTCGTGAAAATTCAGACGGTCGGCCAATTGAAGGAGTTGCTCTATCCAGTCGCGAATCTCTTCGAGGCTGCGACCGGTGTGATCGGGAATCGAATGCACCTCGTAGATGCGACTTTGCATGAAGTGCTCACGGGTGTTTGCGTCGAAGCGTTCGAGCTCGTGAGGGCGCAGCATCAGTACACTCGTCTTGCCGCCAACATATCCGGAAACGTCGCGATCCACGCGGCGCCAGTCGTGAACTGGACCCCAGCTAGCGCGCCAGAGCAAAGCGCTGATCGGACCAAGCCACGCATCGCGGTGGTCCTCGTCCAACGCCTCGAGCCAGGCGGCGAGGTGATGCGGTTGAACGTTCAAGGTGGCTTCGCCCTCACAAGACAGATCAAGCTGCACTAAACCTCTGAGGTGTGCCGCCAAATCACCGAGATCGGCCGCCGCACCGATGAACATTGCGCCACCTGCGGGCGCCCAGTGCGTGAGAGCCTCTTGCATCAGCCCAGGCTGGCTCGTCGCGTCAACCAGCAGCGGGCCGCGGTCAAATTGCTCATCCAGTGGCGTGCCTTGCCAGACCCAAGCATGCCAGGGTAAGGGATCGAATTCTTTCACCATGTCCAACACGCCAGGCGCATAGGCGGGGCGGTATTCGCCCTCTTGCGGCACAGGGCGGTAGGCCCAGTTTTGTAGTGGCACGGTCATCAGCAACAGATAGCGGAACGGCGTGCGAGGAAGCGCATCCTGTGTGATGTCCTTGCCCATGGATGTGATCCAAGGCGGAGTTTTGGGAAGTGTCATCGCGCGAGCCCTCCAAGACAGCGGCAGTCGGATAACGGGCAGGTACCGTCCGGACGGCGCCCGCACAGGCGGTCGATGGGTTTGCCCGTGGCCGGGTCACTCCGGATCGCAAATGGGTTGCCAGCCCCACCGCCCTTCTGGCTCATCGGCCCCTTGATCAAAATGGCGGTCCCCTCAAGCGTGATCCCCGACCCATCAATACGAATCGTCCCCCCAGGTCCTTTCAAGATCACGCTCTCCGCCGCCTGAAGCTCATAAATCTTCGTGCGCCGCCGGATCGCCTGACCGGCCTGAAGTTCCGCGTGCCCCTCCACAGTTTGTTCCTGGTGCCCGCCGATGCTCACCCAGTGATTCGCCACCGTCTTGTCGCGGCGGTTGTTGCCCACTTCCTCGGTGCGGTCCTTGCCGGTGCAGATGGTGTGATTACGCCCCACCGTCAGAAAGTCATCTCGCCCGATGTCGTGCCGCCGGTCCTGGCCGATGTTCACCTGCTCGTCATTGCCCACCGTCTCCCTGCGGTCGTGGCCGATGGTGATGGTTTCGTCGTTCTCGACCTGCTCGCTGCGGTCGTGACCCACGAACGTCGACTCGTCGTGGTTGACGTGGATGTTCTGGTCCTTCTGCGCGTGGACGTAGATTTCTTCCTGATCCTTCTCGTCCTCGAAACGCAGTTCGTTGTATCCCTCGCCCTTGTGGGTCTTCGTCTTGATGGTCATCCGCGTCTTGTGGCGCGGCAGTTCGTAGGGAGGTAATTGCAGGCGGTTGTATACCCGGCCGGTGATCACGGGCTGGTCGGGATCGCCGTCGAAGTACGAGACGATGACCTCCTGGCCGATGCGCGGAATGGCCATGTGGCCCCACGTGGCCCCGGCGATGTTCTGGGACACGCGAATCCAGCAGGAGCTGTATTCGTCTTCCTTGCCGAGACGGTCCCAGGGGAACTGGACCTTCACGCGGGCGTATTCGTCGGTGTAGATTTCTTCATTGGGCGGGCCGACCACCACGGCGTTCTGCGGTCCATCGATGCGCGGCCGGGGTAGCGGTTCTGCACGCCACTCGGCGTCGTCCGGGACTAGCTCGGCCTCGTAGTGGTAATGCGTGCCGCGCGAGGCATCGGCGCTTTCCTCGGCCTGGCTCGTGTGTTGGATGCCGCGGTGGACAATGCGGACGGGGCGCCAGCCGCGGTTCAGGTCTTCACGAGGATGCCCGGCCAAGGTGAACGAAATACCCGGCTGCAGGCGCGGGTCATCGCCTTCAACAAAGGCGACCCGCGCATCGCGTCGGTGTCCGCGCAGGCGACTCTCGGCGAAGGGCTTGCCGGCCTCGTCGAACTTGGCGCGGGCGGGGTAGTCGTAGCGCTCGTAGCGTCGGCCTTGATGGTCCAGGTCGCGTCCATCGCGGCTGTGCTGGTGGGTATAGCGCGGATGGTGAAAGGTGTAGTCGCGCTGGGTCTGGCGCGCGGTGCGCACGTTCTCGGTGTAGGCGAAGCGGCGCAGCGCCGGCTGCGGTTGATCGCCGCCAGGCGTGGGGTTGTATCGCACCGGCTCGTCGGCCACGCGGCCGTGGATGAACAGGCGATCGCTGTGGACAAGGTGATGGCCCTCGGGGCCATGACGGAAGGAATAGAAGAAGCCTTCCTCACGCATGATGCGTTCGACGAAGTGGTAGTCCGTATCGCCGGCTTGCACGCAGTACTCGCGGGACTGGTGCTCGGTGGTGCTGCGCTGCTCGTAGTCCTGGTTGAAGCCATGCGCCTTGAACACCGCCTCCGCGATCTGTGGAACGGTCAGCGCCTGGAAGATCCGCCAGTCGGAACTGAGTTTCAGGCGCGCCACGCGTGGCTCGACGGTCGCCGAATACCGCGTGCGGCGAAAGCCGGTTTCGCCCTGGACGAATGAAGACACCGCGCCGTGCACGTACCGGACAGGCGTGTCGCCGTGCCAGATGGTAAGCAGCGCGGCTCGGTCCAGAATACTGCCAAAGTCGACGGCCGCATTGGCGCTGGCCAGTTCGATTTGCAGCACGTACGTTTCGGAGAGGCCTTCCTGCAAGGTGAACTCAACGACGTCGAACGATGCGTCGCCGACGGTGAAGGCAAAGTGCAGATCCGATTGGGTGGGCATGGTGTCTTATCTCCAGTTCAAAACTAGCCGCATCACTGTTTGAGAATGCTCTCGAGCGAATCCAGCACCATCTGCGTCGCGGCGCCCAGTTTCAGGGAGAAGTACAGAAACGCTGCGGCCACCACAACCGCGGCTAGCGCCCAAGGCGTCCAAAGCGGCCACTGCCGGTCCAGCCTGTGACGGAGCGTGGAGATGTTCGCGGGAGCGTCGACCAAACGTTCGGGCACGTCTCCCCGCAGCTGGCGAAGTTGCTCATGCAGCCGGGTAATGAGGGCGTTCAGCGTGTCTTTGTTGTTGTGCTGTTGGCCATACTTGCCCTGATAGCCCAGACACAGGCAGAGATACTTGAACTCGAGCGCATCGCGGTATTTGGCGGCATCCATCTGCATTCGCGCCAGCACCGTGAAGAACTTCTCGCCGCCCCAGGTTTCGTTGTGGTGATAGCTCAGGAGAGACCGGCCTTTCCATCGCGAACCCACACCCCACGGCGTCGCCATCACCGCTTCATCGATGAAGGCGCACAGGGCGTAGCGGAATGACAGCTGCGTCGCCCCGTCGTATCCAAGCTGCCGAACCTCTTCCGAGAGAGCGGTGATATGGTCCCGGACGTTCTCATATAGCCGATTCACATCGTCTTCCGGCAGGTCCTTCATGCGGCGCACCCGCATCACCAGGCCGAACAGCGGCTGGGCGATGTCGACCAAGGGGTTGATGCTGTGGCCGCGCAACTGAAATTGCAGATCCTCGTCCGCATTGATGCGGTCCACACCTTCGTAGAGAACCCGATCCGCGTCACGGATACTGGGTTCCCGAGGGGTACGCATGAAGTCGTCCGGCACCTTGGGCAGAACGGAAGGAGAGGGACTGGTCTCAATGCGGTCGTTGCCGACCATCACGGTATGGCTCATCTCATTGACTCCGAATGGCCCAGAACTGCAGCTCCAGCTCGGGGAAGTCCCCGGTAATGTGGAAGCCGAATCCGGTTGTCCCCTGCGGCATCAGGCGCTGCCAATGGGGATGCGACCGGTCCAGCTGAAAGTAGGTGAAACCGGCGTGGAAAGGCAGATGGCGCGGCGCGACCGGCAGTGTCATCAATGGAATTCCCGGCAACTGCAGTCGGATCAGTTCCTGCAGCAACTGGTGCGAGGCCATCTTCGCCTGGCGCACAAACTGTTGCCGCATTTGCTCCAAGGGCATTCGCGCGCGAACGGCGAGGATGAAGTCGGCGCTCTGCAGCAGGTCAGGATCGTGAACTTGCGCCGTGAATACACCATGGCCTTGCTTGTCCAGCGGCAGCGACACGGCGCGCGGCTGCAGCACTGTGCTAAGCACGCGGCGCAGGGTCTCCTTCAGCATGCGGAAAGTGGTCTGTGGCGTGTCGTGCTGATAAGCGGGGTAGTCTTGCGGTAAACGTCCCTCGTCGGTAAAGGTGGTCAGTTCGCCGCAGGCTTGGCCGCACGCCAGATAGGCATCGACCGGTCGCACATCGGCGTCGCGCGCCAGGTGCCGGAACAGATGCTGCCATCGGTTGAGCGCTTGCAGCAGGTTGAAGTCGGTAATGTCTGCAACGCCGGACTGGCCGGGCGACCCGATCCGCTGCGCGATGCTTTTCGCGCGCTCGAGCATCAGCGCGGCGATCTCTTCCATGAAGTGCGCCAGCGGGCGGATGGCCTGCAGGTACATGCCCGTGATGTGAAAGTCGCTGTCCAGCAGCAGGCTTCCGTCGGGCCGCCTGTCCAGGATCCGGCTCAATGCCAAGCCCGTGAAGGCGCTTCTATCGTCTCGTTCCAATGCCAGTTGCAGATTGGGCACGGCCAAGGCGATGGGTGTGTGATTGCCTTGATGGCTGTGCGTGTCGCGGATGTCTTCGGTGTGATGAAGGTAGCGGGCGTTGCCCAGGGTGTCCGGCCAACGAACCTCGGATGTCCCGTCCGAGCGCAGCGGCAGCGTCAGGTATACCGTCTGATTGGCGGCGGTCGCATCAGGAATCGACAGGGGCTCGGGCGGCGGCTGGTCGTGGGGGATGTTGAAGGCGGTGCCGTCAGGCATGACGCCGCGCGCGCGCACGATGGAGATTTTGCCGAACGACAGAAACTCCTGATTCAGCTCCAGCTCCGAGAAGCCATAACAGTACCTGCTGCCCATGCGCACATTGACGTAGTGCTCGAGGTATCGGTCGGTCTGCTGGAAGTGCTGGGGTTTGACGAATTGCCCTTCGCCCCAAACGACGGGATTGCGGCTGGTCATTGTTGTTCTCTCGCTTGATTGCTGGCACGTTGAGCGGTCTTGGCTGGCCGGTAGCTCTCGTCGGTGATGGCGACCCGAGTGTCTTGCAAGGTCACCAGCAAGGCATACTTGCGGCTGCGCGGGTCCACCCGGAACACGTCGTACCAACGTTGGGCGTCGGGCGCATGAAAGACCGCCACGACCGCGACGTAATGGGTGTCCTCGTCCAGGTCGCGATAGTTGATGAACTTGAATTGGCCGGGCGCGAGCAGGTAGTCGTCGGCTGTGATGTAGGTGCTTCCCAGCGCCTTCTTGGGGGCACTGCGGACCAGATCGGGATCGGCGTTTTCCAGCAGCGAATCGTCCTTGAGCTGGATCACGCGAAAGGAGACGGGCGTGGCATTGGCATGATCCTGGGCCGCCAGCGGCGCGGGCGCCAGGGGAACGCCATCGCGGTACTGGCCCAGCGCCACGTCCTCTCCATGGGGGCTGGCAGCATGGCCAGCCGCGGGGGCTGAATCTTGCTCGTCTTCACCTTGGCGCAGTTGCCACTGCACCGGAAAGGGGGCCTGGTTCGTCGCCACGCTGTCCGTCCACAGGCTTTCAGAAGAGGGGTTCATGACGATGGAGCGAGACTTGAAGACTTTGGTCAGCGCGGACCTGACGGCCGTACTCGTGCCGTCTTCTGACGGCGCCGCCGGCGATTCCGTTTGATGCAGGTGTTCAAGCAAGGCTTGCAGACGATGCACGAGGTCTTCGCGGGTTTCACCCTGCACATTGACCGAGAACGACCGTTCATTCACCGGCGCCGTCGTCGGATCCGAGTCCGGTTCGGCAACCGGATTGGGATTCACGTCGTTGGCGGCGTACAGGCTCAACGCCACCTGCGTTGGCTGATCCTCTGGCGGGCCCACCTGGATGTCCGGATCCATCAGGATCTGCCCCGTCTTGGTGAGGACGTTGCCCACGGTGCCGCATCCGGACAGCAAGGATGCGGCGCACAGAAGTGCAACGGCTGGCCTCATGGCTCTTCCTTGCGCAGCGACTGGTCGTAGGCTTGGTCGAAGACCTCCCAAAACAGTTTGTCGAAGCCTTGCTGGCGGCTGGATCTGAGTTCTTCGTAGTAATGCCGGTACATCTGCCAGGCCCCGTCACCAGGTAACGCTTCGTGCTGCTGGCCGGACCGGTAGCGGGCAAACCGGCGTTCAAGCTGGTCCGGCGAGAACGCTTGCAACAGCGCACTCAGACCGGCGGTGACGGCGTCTAGCATCGCGCGATGTTGTTCGGCTATCTGCTCGAGCGCTTCCTCGACGGCGGCGGTGGGAGACAGGTGGACCATGCTGCGGTCCCGGGAAAAGAGAGCGCGCACGGTGTCTGGATAGGTCTGCGGGAGGCGCAGCGGATTGTCTTCGATGGGCTGCAGTGTGCGTTTGGCGAGTGCCAGCCGTGCGCCCTGAGGTGCGCGATTCAATGCGGCGAGGCCGCGAATGAGCGCGGCGAGCGTGGTCCCCGCCTCGAACAGCAGGGTGTACGCATCGTGCGGGTCCACTGCGCCCACAGGCGCGCCCAGCCCTTCGACCAAGGGCGCCAAAAGGCCCGCCGCATCGCCGCCGTGGTTGAACTGATTCTGGATCCATTGATCGGATGCTCGGGGGACTGCAGAAGAAGGGGGGTGTCCCGACATGGGGGGATCTCCGAAGGCATGCAAAGGGGAGCCGGAAACGGCTTCGAATCGGGTCGTGGACAGGTCGGCTTGTGCGGCCAACTGCGTCTGGCCGTAATGCCTGGAATCCAGCGAAGCGGCGTTGTCGGCTGACGCGGGGTCCGGACGGATGGCTTCTTCGAGCGCCAGCAACGGGTCCAGCTGTCCTTGCGTCGAGGGCTCCGACAAGGCGTTGAAATCGCGCCAGCCACGTTCTGACGGCGGGTTTGGCGCCGGCGCTCCGTCGCCGTGGGGCAGGGCCCCGATATGATCGTTCGATGTGCCAAGCAGCTCGGCGACCTCATGCTCGGCGAGATGCCGGGCTGGGTCGGGCAAGGCGTATGTCTCGTCATCCAGGTTGACGGTCAGGCGATAGGGCCCTACGTGCAGGATGTCTCCCCCGCGCAGTCGAACGCTGACAAGCGCGCCAAGCGGGTCCATTTGGTCGTTCACACGCGTCTGTCCGCAGCGATCGATGACAAAGTAGCCGCCATCTTCGTAGCGGACCTCGCAGTGGATGGACTGGACGCGGCCCGACCTGTCATGCAGGATCCAGTCCGCCCCGTGCGCGCCGATCGTGCCGCCTGCGATATCGAACAGGCACCGGGGCTGGCTGCCTTTCTGCAGGGCCTGAGGGTTGTCGACCACGAGTGCAAGGCGATGATGAGAGGATGTCGGGATCATGTGCGCAGGGAAACTCTGACGGGCGGCGGGAGGGTCGAGGCCGGCTGTTCAAGAAAACTGGTCCAACCCAGTTGCGTGCCGCCGGCAAGCCGAAGATTGAAGGGAGGCACTTCGTCTTGCCGTAGGCGAAGCTCGAGGTCGCAGGGAATCGGGTCGCGCAGCAGAAAAACGACGAGCTGGCGCAGGCGCTCGAAGTTTTCGCCGTGGGGCAGAAACTCGCGAAATCGCGCCTGGCTCAAGTGCGATATCACGATGACGAAGCTGCTGTGCCGAGTGCGTACGCTGTCGCCGATCTGGAAGCTGTGGCTAAGCTGACCGTTGTTCACGCCAAGCCTGATGCGATCGGAATCGTCGATGACGGCGTGCCGAAGCGCGAAGTCGCGAATCTGCACATCCTCCAGGTCGAAGCAATGCGCGATCAGCCCGGCCAGCATCGCAGGCGAGCGGCTGCGCAGAACCACCGCGCCGGCAAAGCTCAGCAGCGGGCTCCAGGCGATTGGCGTGTCGCCCCGGGTCGCGTCATGCTGCAGACCGATAAGCGCGAAGATTCGGCGAGAGAACTGGTCATCCGCGCCACGCCGGAAGCGGATGTAATAGCGATACTTGCGCCAGGCCTGGTGCAACAACGTCAACAGGCGATGGTTAAAGAAGTCCAGGAACGCGGGGCGGATGCCCACGCCTTGGCCGGCCTCGTAGGCTAGGCGGTCAAGGTAGTAGCTCGGCAGGGGAGAATCCGTGCCGTGCATCCCGAAGAACGTGGCTTGCACCCGGTACTGATGCGGAACCTGACTTTCAAGGCGTTCGGCCAGCGCGACGTCGGACGCCGGAAAACCCAGCCCCGCGTGATTGCTCAGGAGAATGCGCTGGTGATCCGCGTCGAAGGTGTCGGATGATTCCAGGTCGTCATCGTGCAGCCCATGCAGCCGCTCCAGCAGGCAAAAGAAGTCATGTCTCTTGGCCTCGGCCAACAATGAATCGCTCAGATCAGGGGCTGCGTTCCGCTGCGCATCGGCCATGCGTAGTGCTCCTGATTGGTCATGTTGATCGCTTCCAGTACGTGGAACGACGACAGGCTGGCGTATAGCGACAGGAAGTGGCTGAGCACTGTCCCGAAAAGATAAAGGTCGCCTTCGCAGGAAAATCCTTCCTGATCGAGCTTCAAGAGGGTGCGCGTGCCTCGGATGGGAAGACCCTTGTACATGCGGTCGATGGGCTCACTGACCACTGCCTTCAGCCCGTCCAGGCGCTTTTGCGTCGTTCGGGCACGCTGGATGTCGTGATGTGCCGAGAAGTCGTAGTTGCCAAGAATGGCTTTGAGGGGTTCGGCCGACAGCAGCGACAGGTAAGTGGGTGAAAGGTTGGAGATCAGACTCCAATGCAGATCGCCAGCGAGTACAGGACGGTATGGCGGCGTTGGTGTCGTCAGGTTTTTGAAGCGAACGAATGCGGGGGTGTCGCGCGACCCTTCGCGGATATCGCCGACGCCCAACGCAAGCGGGTAATCGCGGTTGGTGCAGGTCAGCGAGAGCGACACCGTTTCCTCTCGGCCAATGTAGTGGCGGTCATCGCCCCGCACGAACGCAATGCGGTGGTCGATGCCCGAGTCGGAGAGTGACGGCGACAACCGCGTGCGGTAGTACAGTGTGGTCCGCCCGCGTTCGTGTTCGATCTGATGACGCAGCGACTCAAAAGGTTCGTAGGTACGTAGCCATTCCCCCGGCTGAGCGCTGTCGCCGTTCTTCCATCCATCGACCTTGTCGATACTGAAGATCTCGAACGCATCAGGCCGGTGGCCGCCGGGTTGGAGCCGGTATTCGGCGGCCTTTCCGGTCAGTCGGACAGGCTCGGCGTCGTGTTCGAACAGGTTGACGGCCGGCGTGCAGTAAAGCGCGATGTCTGCCTTGCGTACCCTCACGTCCGCCGGCATGGGGCGCGTGAAGTGAAACTCAATGCGTATGTTTTTCGTGGGCAGGTCGGGCCACAGCCCAAGCAGGTGCGTCAGTGAAAAAAAGTAGAAGCGCCTAGGAAAGAGAAAGTACTCCTGGAGGATGCGGTATCCATCCATGGCGTTCTTGGGGTAGGGCAGCAGGGCGGAGTCGGGGGTGAATCCGGAAAAGTCGATTTGGCCGACCGGGATGTGGCGAACCCGGCCATTGGACTCCATGCGGATCTCGCCCAGGTACTTGGCCAGCCATAGATACAGTGTCTGTGCGGTGTAATCGCTGCCGCTCAGGTAGAAGTCTAGTTGGTCGCAGCCAAACGTACTGGGCGGGTTTTGGCTCAGGGTGGCGAGGTCAATGCGGACAATCGACTTTTCCAGTGAATGGCCATCATCGACGCCTGCGACCTCGAAGGGGAAGATCGACACGTCCTGAGTCGTGCGGAACTGGCATTGCACGCCGTCCACGGCCCGCGACTGGATGCTGGTTCCACGCGGCACGGTCTGGCGGCCGGTGATGGAGTGGTCGGTGGGTTCGAACTGCATGATCGTGGCGCTGGGTAGGGGCCGCAGATAGTTGGGCCACAGCATTTGCAGCAGCGAGTGCGTCAGTTCGGGAAAGTCGTCTTCGATCTTCAGACGCAGTTTTGCCGTGAGGAAGGCAAAGCCCTCGAGCAGTCGCTCCACATCGGGGTCCGTGGCTTCCTCGCCCAGAAACGGGGCCAGCTGCGGGTTGTTGCGTGCGAAGACGCGCCGCAAGCGGCGCAAGTAATCTAGTTCCTCTCGGAATTTTCCCTTCAGTGGCATCCGGTCAGCCTCCTTTGGCTACTTGCTAAGTCACCCTGACCTGTCGGCCTTGATGGTGAAAGAGCAGGCTTATCTCGACCTGCTCTTCCGCATTGTTCAGCGGCACCCGGCAGATCAGCCGAAAGCCCAGATTCAATGACGGATCGGACCCCGCCAATGGCCTGACGTCGACGACTTGAGCGCGCGGCTCGTAGGCGGCCACTGCGGCGTGGATGTCAAGGCAGACCTGTTGGCGCAGGTCCACGGCGCCCGTCGCCGCGTCGTTCAGATCGCGCAATCCCAAGCCAGGGCTGCTCTGCGAGCTGCCCTGGCGGGAATTGAGGATCCATTCCAGTTGGCGCTTGATGGCGCGGATGCGCTCGGCCGCCATCTCCTGGCGGGTGCGGTTGCGCCGTGGCGGAAGGTCGGGATCAAGCCGTTCGAACAGGCTGCCGCGCCCAGGGGACCGAGGCATGGGTCAGCTCCCTGTCAATCCTTGTCCAAGCGGCCAACCAGCGACAGCTCGAAGCTGGCGCCCATGTACTTGAAGTGCGGACGCACCGAAAGCGCGACCTGGTACCAGCCAGGATTGCCGTCGACGTCCTGCACAACGACCCGAGCCGCCCGCAGCGGACGGCGGCTGCGGACGTCGCTGGTTGGGCTTTCCTGGTCCGCGACATACTGGCGCAGCCAGTTGTTGAGTTCGCGCTCCAGGTCCTGGCGTTCCTTCCAGCTGCCGATCTGTTCGCGCTGCAGCACTTTGATATAGTGCGCCAGGCGGTTGATGATGAACATGTAGGGAAGTTGCGTTCCCAGCATGTAGTTGGTCTGCGCGGCCTGGCCTTCGGGTGTCTTCTGGAACACCTTGGGCTTTTGCACGGAGTTCGCCGAAAAGAATGCGGCGTTATCGCTGTCTTTGCGCATGGTCAGCGGAATGAAACCTTCGCTTGAAAGTTCGAACTCCTTGCGATCCGAGACCAGGACTTCGGTGGGAATCTTGGCCTGCAATTGTCCCAACGATTCGTACAGGTGCACGGGCAGATCTTCTACTGCGCCACCGGATTGAGGACCGATGATGTTCGGGCACCAGCGGAACTTCGCGAAGCTGTCCGTCACGCGGCTGCCCATCAGAAACGCCGTGTTGCCCCACAGGTAGTTGCGGTGGTCGCCGTCGATGGCTTCCTCATACGCAAAGCTGCGCACCGGGTTTTCGAGCGGATCGTACGGCTGGCGCAGCAGGTACCGGGGCATGGTCAGGCCCAGATAGCGCGAGTCTTCGGATTCACGCAAGCTACGCCACTTGGCGAAGCGCGGGCCTTCAAAGATGTCCTTGACCTCTTTCAGGTTGGGCAGCTCTTCGAAGGATTCCAGATTGAGCATTTCGGGCCCGGCAGCGCCCAGGAAAGGCGCATGCGCCATGGCGCCTACGGAGGCGAGGTAGCCCAACAGCTTGATGTCCGGCGCGGAAGGGCCGAAGTTGTAGTTGCCGATCATGCATCCGACCGGCTGTCCGCCGAACTGGCCGTAGCCGGCCGTGTATACGTGCTTGTACAAACCGCTGCGGGTAATGTCGGCAGCGCTATCGAAGTCTTCGAGCAGTTCGTCTTTCGTGACTGGCACGAACACAACTTGGATATTTTCTCGGAAGTCCGTGCGCTGGACGAAGTCGAAGAGGGCTCGCCAGATGGATTCGAGCTGTTGGAATTCGGGCTGATGCAGAATGGCATCCATCTGCTTGCTGAGCTTGCGATCAATGGCGGCAAGCATCTGGTCGACCAGATGCTTGTTGATCGGCTGTTCGCGAGACTCGGACTTGAGCATTTCGGACACGAAGGCTGCGACTCCGCGCTCGGCGACTGCATAACCTTCCTGGCTGGGCTCGATACGGGTCTGGGCCATGATCTGGGCCAGCAATCCGCCAGGGGGCAGGCTGTCGGCGTGTTCCTGGAACTCGGCAGTTTTGGCTTTGGTCATCGGTGCGTCCTTGAGAACCTATCAGAGTGGGTTTGAGACGGAGCCCGGCATCACGCCTGAGGCGTCGCCAGGAGTTGGTCGAGTTCCTGCGCCAGTTTTCCGCGCGCGCTGTCGTCACCCAGCAGGGTCTGGATCTGCTTGCGGAACGCGGGGATGTTGCCCATGGGTCCCTTGAGCGCAACGAGCGCTTCGCGCAGTTCCAGCAGGCTCTTCAACTCGGGAACCTGGCGGGCGATGGCGTCGGGACTGAAGTCCTTGATGCTCTGGAATTGGAGGTTGACGCTGAGGGTGTCGTTCTCGCTGCCTTCTTCGAGCGTGGCCGGGACGTCCACTTTCAAGTTCAGACCGGCTTCGGCCATGACTTCGTTGAAGGTGTCTTTATTGATTTGAATGGCGGGGCGGTCTTCCAGCGGCGTTTCGTCGCCGTGGCCCCTGAAGTCGCCGAGCACCATCACTTTCAGTGGCAGTTCTATTTCCTGCTGCTCATCGCCCGTCGCGGGGATGTAGCGGATGTTGATCCGCTCTTTCGGTGCAACTGAACCAACTTTCGACGCCATGGGTAACTCCTTTCAAATATTCGAGCCGTTTATTCGTCCGCTCCGGAAGGCATGGAAGTCCGCGTTGGTAGACGCCGGAATATCAGGTCTTCTGGCTGGGTGTCGCAAAACCCGGTGCCGCCAGCGACACACAGGATGAAGTCAAAAATGAGCTGTGCATTTTGCGGTGCGATCGGAAACGTTGGACATATAAAAAGTTCGAAAAATAAGAGGGATTAATCCGACTCTTATCAAAAATATGATTTGTGATAAGAAATAAAGGACGTTCGCCGAATATTCGAATTAGTCCGATTGATAGTTCCGACTGGCCGTGTTTTCTTAATGCGCTTGTCTTTTACAGACTTGGCGCGTGAACAATAAATGCAGGGTTCGGCATTCAAAGTGAATGCCCTGGATGGCAGCCATATTCCATGCGTCTGCATGCCCCGCAAAACCAAATGGTGAAAACTCCCATGGCCACGAGGAAATTCCGGCATGATCTCCATTGATCTGGCTGCTTTGCTTGACAGGTTGCACGCCGTCGGGCGGCACGCACTTGAGGAAGCCGGCAGTCTGTGCATTCGACAGCACGGGGCAGAGGTCACGGTTGCCCATTTGCTGTACAAGTTTCTGGATCAACCGAAGTGCGACGTTCGCTGCGTTCTGGCGAACACGGACGTCGACCTGGATGCGCTGCGCGAGGCGCTTGCCAGCACATTTCCCAAACCCGATAGCGGGCACGGCCACGCCTACCCTTCGTTCTCGCCATTGCTGCTGGAGTTGATGCACGACGCCTGGCTGCTGAGCTCACTGGAATTGGCACAAGCCGAAATCCGCACCGGAGCGCTCCTTCTGGCGGCATTGCTCAGCCCTGCTCGTTACCTGCCTTATCCGTCGATGCGGCTGTTCGAGGGTATTAATCGGGAGACACTGCGCAAGCGTTTCACCGTATTGCTGGCCGACTCTTCGGAAGCGCCCCAGCAAGCGGATTCGACACCTAATAAATCGGCGCCGGCTGGAGCTGACAGTGCGTTGAGCAAGTACGGACACGATTTCACCGCCCAGGCGCGTGCGGGCAACATCGATCCCGTGCTGTGCCGGGATGCCGAAATCGACCTGATGATCGACATCCTGTCGCGCCGGCGCAAAAACAATCCAATCGTGGTCGGCGAAGCGGGGGTCGGAAAGAGCGCCGTTGTAGAAGGGCTGGCCCAACGGATCGTCGAGCAGCGTGTGCCCGCACCGCTGCGCGACGTGACGTTGTGGGGACTGGATCTGGGCGCCCTGCAAGCGGGGGCCTCGGTCAAAGGCGAGTTCGAAAGACGCCTGAAGGCGGTCATCGACGAGGTCAAGAACGCGGCGCGGCCGATCATCCTGTTCATCGACGAGGCTCACACGCTGATCGGAGCCGGCAATGCAGCTGGCGGCAGCGATGCGGCGAACTTGTTGAAACCCGCACTGGCGCGCGGCGAACTGCGCACGATCGCCGCCACGACCTGGTCCGAATACAAGAAGTACTTCGAGAAGGATCCGGCGCTGACGCGGCGGTTTCAATTGGTGCAGCTGGCTGCGCCCAGCGTGGAGCAGGCCATACACATTCTGCGCGGCCTGCGTGGCGTCTATGAAGACGCCCATCAGGTAACCATTTCCGACGATGCCCTGAAGGCTGCCGCTGTCCTGTCTTCACGGTATCTCTCGGGCCGCGAATTGCCGGACAAGGCCATCGATGTCCTGGATACGGCTTGCGCCCGGGTCGCGACCGCGTTGGCCGAGCCGCCGCGACGTATCGCCAGGTTGGAAAACGAGCTGAGGCAGGTGGATGCCGAGGCCGACCTGCTGTGGCGCGATGCGCGTGCCGGACGAAAGCCCGACACCGGCAGGCTGGCGGCGCTGGACGTGACGCGGCAACAGATTCGCGATTCCATCGAGCAGTTGCAGGCCGCCTGGCGCGAGCAAAAGGTGTTGATCGACCAGATCGTCGCGCTCCGTGCGGGTGACTCGCAGGAAGACACCGTATCGCGCCTGGAAGCGATGGTCGAACAACTGGCCGCGCTGCAGCGCGACAAAGCGCTGCTGCATGCGGATGTCGGCCCCGAGCAGATTGCACAGGTCATCGCGGACTGGACAGGCATTCCAGCCGCCACCATCAATAGCGATCAGTTCCAGCGGCTGCAAAAGTTGCCCGACACGCTGCGTGAGCGTGTCAAGGGGCAGAACGCCTCCCTGGACGTCTTGCACCGGCGTCTGATGACGGCAATGGCGGATCTGCGGCGGCCCGGAACGCCGATGGGGGCCTTTCTGCTGGTCGGTCCGAGCGGGGTGGGGAAAACAGAGACAGCTTTGGCCCTCGCAGACGCGCTCTTTGGTGGCGAACAGTTTGTGACCACCATCAATATGTCTGAGTATCAGGAGAAGCACACCGTATCCCGCTTGTTGGGCGCTCCGCCCGGGTACGTCGGTTATGGAGAAGGCGGCGTATTGACCGAGGCCATCCGTAAGCGGCCTTACTCTGTGGTCCTGCTGGACGAAGTTGAAAAGGCGCACCCCGAGGTGCTCAATATCTTCTACCAGGCTTTCGACAAAGGCGAGCTTGCCGATGGCGAGGGCCGGCGCATCGACTGTCAAAACGTGCTGTTCTTCCTTACCTCGAACTTGGGGTTCGATCACGACGGCGGTTCGCTTTCCGATGTCGGAAGCGATGCGTTGCGGGCACACCTCACGAAATTCTTCAAACCCGCGTTGCTGGCGCGCATGCAGGTGGTCAAGTATTCGTATCTGGACGAGGAAACCCTTGGCGAGATCGTCGAGAGCCGCCTGGAGCGTCTTGAAAGCCAGTTCAACGACCGCTATCAGGCGCAACTGACGATAGACGCCGCCGCGCGGGATGAATTGCGGGCGCGATGCCTTCGTCACCAGAACGGCGCGCGGTTGCTGGATGCCAGCATCGATGGCGACATGTTGCCGCCGCTGTCGCTGGCTGTATTGAAACATCTTGCAGGCGGGCAGCGTTTCCGGCAGGCCACGGTCAGCTGGGACGGCGCTGTTTTTCACGCAGACCTGGAGTCAGCGTAATGTCCTTGAGTGCCCAAGGCGCCGCCGCGCTCGCACGGACATTGGTGCAGGCCAGTGGCGTTGCGTCGCTGGCCGACCGGTTCTTCTCAGGCGTTTGCTCCACGCCAGGCATACGTTACGGGGTTTGCTATTGGCCGGAGACGGCGGGAGACAGTATCCGGCCAATTGCCAGCCATGGCGTGGCGCTCGATATGCTGCCGGCCTATCCCTTGCAGGACCTGGACAATCCCATCGTTTACTGTCTGACGACCGGTCATACGCGTCATGTCGCGCGCGTTGATAGCTTGTGTGGCGTCGAAGGCGGGTACGAGGAGCTTCGCGAAAAGCTGGCGGCCGCTGATGCGTGGCTGTTCGTGCCGCTTCTGGACGCGCGCCGCAAGGCCGATGCCGTGCTGCTTCTGGCCGGCGCGGCGCCCGCACTGCACGCATGGACTGCAGACCCGGCATGGCAAGAGTTGTGCAGGTTGTTTGACGCGGTGCTGACTGGCCTGCGCGATCGCTTGGGCTTGGACGAGCGGGTGCAGACCCGTCAGGGCATGCTGGCGCAGCAGTCAGAGACGCGAGGACGCCGCCGCCTACTGTCTGCCGGCTTCATCGGCGCCGGGCCCGCCGCACGGCGACTGCGCGAAGACATGCTGCGTTTCGCCGACTCTTCCTTGTCGCTGCTTGTCACAGGCGAGACGGGCGCCGGCAAGGACCACGCTGCATGGCTGATACATCAAGCCTCCGCGCGCAAGGGAAAGTTTGTGCCGGTCAATTGCGCGGCCATTCCCAAGGATCTCATCGAGGCCGAACTATTTGGCGCTGTCCGCGGCGCCTACACCGGCGCGACTCAGGCTCGGACAGGCCTGGTCGCCGAAGCCGATGGAGGCACGCTGTTTCTGGACGAAATCGGCGATATGCCCTTAAGTCTGCAGGGGACTCTGCTGCGCCTGCTCAATGAAAAAAAATACCGGCCAGTGGGCGCGACACGAGAGCTTCCTTCCGATTTTCGGCTGATCTGCGCAACCCATCGCGCCTTGGCGGATCTGGTGCGGGATGGCCAGTTCCGCGAAGACCTGTACTTCCGCATTCGCCAGCTGACGCTGCACATTCCCCCCTTACGCGAGCGCCTCGAAGACATCCCGGCGCTGGTGGCCAACATTCTGCTTGAGCACAACCGGTCCTTTCCCGGGCGGGTTGCCGGAATTTCCGACAACGCGATGGCGCAGCTCCAGCGCCATCGTTTCCCGGGCAACGTAAGGGAGCTGCGCAGTTTGGTGCTGGCAGCGGCAGAGCGCACACCTGCGGGCAAGCGTATCCAGACCAACCGGCTGGTTGAGCTGACGCGCGGCGTGGACGCGCCGGAGAACGATGAGACGGGAGACGCCATCCTGCAGCGTTTATGGCACACCGACAACCTTCCCGAAGCGCTGGCCGCGTTCGAGCGCTTGTTATTGGAAGACCGTCTACGCCAGGCCGCAGGGTCGCGCCGTGTGGCCGCGCAGAGTTTGGGCATTCCCAAACGCACCTTGGCGCGCAAGTGCCTGGATCTGAATCTGACTGGAGAGGAAGCAATATGAAGCGATTTCGGGCGTTGCTGCTTGCTGCCACGGTGCTGGCGGGCTGCGCTGCGGCATCGGGCGCGATGGCGTCGGGCCGTGACTGCAAGACCATCGTGTCGGCGATCGAGCGGCTTGCCTGTTTCGACGCGCAAGCGGGTACCCCCCCTGCGGCCGCTGCGGGCACCGAATCACCCGTGATCGCGCTGCCCGAGTTGGTACGCGTGCCGGACATCGTGGCGCTGGTGCAGCGCAACGAGTCACGCCGCAAGGCAGATCAGTTCGGCATGTTGCTGTTGCGCTTGGACGATGCGATACCCGGCCAGCACAAGGTCGTGATCTCCGCGCCTGCCCGGGAGGCAAGCGCGCCGCCGCCACTGCTGGCGATAAGTTGCCTGCAAAACATCTCGCGCCTGCAACTCATCACGGCGCAACCCCTCGAGGTAAGCCGCGTGCACATCCGCCTGCTGCTTGATGGCAGGCAAATAACAGCGAGCCGGCCCTGGCTGGTCGTGGACGATGGCACGGTGACCGACGCCGGCCGCGGGCTGGTCGCCATAGAGCAGCTTCGCTATCTGACGCGGCCGGCTCAGCTGGTGCAATTAAAGAGCGACCACGCCATGTTTGACGGGCTCACGTTCGATGCGGCAGCGCTCCATGAATTGATGGCGCAACAACGCGAGGCTTGTCATTGGTGAGCACATTTCCCCCGCTGGATCTCGACAGCATTCTTTCGCCCATATCGCCCGATCGGCCGGCCGGAGATTTCGACGAGGAAGACAACGCCTTCCAGGGCATCGAAACCGAAATGATGAAGCTCGGTGGATTGCAAGAGGCGTCCATCGATTGGGGCTATGTGGATTGCGCTTCGCGTCAGTACCTGCAATCGCAGTGCAAGCATTTGCGCGTTGCTGCGCAATTGTCAACCGCCCGCATGCGCGCAGGCGGTTGGCGCGGCTGGGCCGAGGCGGCCGGCGTATTGGCCGGCATAAGCTGTCAGTACTGGACCGAAAGCCACCCAAAACCTGGCGCTGCTGGCTTGCTGGCCAAGCGGCGCCTGATGTCCCAGCAGCTTGAGCGTCTGGCCGAGGCGCTGACCAGGTTGGACGGCGCCGGATACGCTGACGAATACTACAAAGCCGCTCAGCAGGCGTTGGACAAGCTGCAGGGCTGCGCGAGCGAAACGAAGCTGGACATGCCGGCGCTAACGCGACTGGAAGCGCAGCTAAGGTTGAAGTCCGAAGCGACTCGCGCGCCTGAACTCGCCGAGGCGCACCACGAACTTTCATCGCAGACGTCTGGAATCACCGAGGCGTTCTTCACGCCTGTCGCGGTGGGATCAGGCAACGAGCGCGAAACGCGGCGCTCGCTGCTGGCCATCGCCGACCTCATCAACCACCAGGATGCCTATGACCCCACGGGTTATCTGCTGCGCCGCTTTGCCCTTTGGGCGCACCTGAGCATTGCGCCGTCGACCCGCAAGGATACGCTTCGGACCGAGCTGATGGCCGTTCCCGCCGAGACCGCTGAGGCCTATTGGGATGCGCTGAGAGCGAATGCGGTCGATCCGGCCCTGCTTCAACGGGTCGAGAAAAGCATCACCTCGTCACCGTATTGGCTGCGCGGCAGCTATCTGGCGGCCGGCATCGCACGGCGACTGGAAATGCAGAACGTCGCCGAAGCCATACGGCAGGCCACTGAGCGCTTTGTCGCAAAACTGCCAGCGCTTGTGAAATTGCAGTTCGCCGATGGCCGGGCCTTCGTCGATGGCGAGACGCAGGCCTGGATCAGCGGCGCTGATGACGCTAGCACCAAGCTAGGCGCGGGACATGAGTATCCCGTGCTGCGTGACGAGTTGCGCGAGGCGCTGGAAGCGACGGGCGTGGAATCGATGCTCAGGCGTCTGGACACTCTTCAGAAGGCATCTGCCGATCCGCGGCATGGTTGCCATGTCATCGCGATCGCCGCCGAATTGCTCGGCGCCCGCGGTCTGGCGTGGCTGGCAGATGGGCTTTACGCGCGGGCACATCAGATCATGCAAGGCGCGACCGCAGCGCAGTGGGAGCCGAGTTTGTTCAGCCTGCTGGAGCGGCATCTGCACACCGAAATCGAATGCAAGAAAATGGAGCAACCTCATGTTTAAGATTGGGTCGAAGGTGAAACGTTATGGCCAGCCCATACTGAGGTGGACAAAGCAGGGTTTGCCCTTGGCGTTGCTGATGATGCTGGTGATTGCCCTGGCAGCTATTTGGTGGCTGGGCCCCCTGTGGACGGTGGACGAATACCAACCTCTGGCCAGTGTCGCCGCCCGCGTAATGGCGACGCTTGTGGTGCTGGTGCTGCCGTTGCTGGTGTGGGCTATTGGGCTGCGCAGGCGGAACGTGGCGTTGGAAGCAGAACGGGCCCAAGCGCAGCAGCAAGAAGACGATCCCTGCTTGCGGCACGTGCAAGCCCAGGAACGCGATCTGGATAAGAGTCTCGGCCTGCTCCAGGCCAACCTGAAAGGCCGCAACGCGCTCTATCAATTGCCCTGGTATCTCGTGCTGGGGCAGGAGAACGCCGGAAAGACCAGTTTCATCAACCGGTCCAGCCAGACTTTCTCGCTGACCGGCGAGGTCAAGGCGGGCAGCCAACGGCTGGAGGCAGACGCCGACAGGATCTATCGGATCGACTGGTGGATAGGCGATCATGCTGTGCTGATCGATCCGCCTGGCGAACTGATTAGCCAGCCTCAGATTCCGGGACACCTGGGACAGGCTGCCGCTTCCGAGGACAATGAACAATCGCCACCCGGAGCCGTTGCCGAACGCCCGCGCTTGCCCGAGGACCTGCATCCCCGCCTGTGGGAAAGTTTCGTAGGCTGGTTGGGGCGAAGTCGCAGCCGCCGGCCGCTCAACGGCGTCGTGCTGATTGTCAGCCTGGTGACCTTGCTCAATCAGCAGCCCAGCGACCGCAAGGCGCTGGCTTCGTTGTTGCGGGCCCGGCTGGCCGAACTCACGCGTCAACTTGGTACCCGGCCTCCTTTGTATGTCGTGTTGAGCAAATTCGACCTGCTCGAAGGCTTCGAACCGCTGTTTTCCCGGCTAACCAAGTCCGTGCGCGAGGACATCTTCGGCTTTACGTTTACGCTCGACTCCGTTCAGCGTTACGACGCCTGGCGCGACGAACTCGGCGCGCAATACGATGAGTTCCTCAAGCGCCTCAATGAGCAGGTCTTCGATGCGTTGGCGGATGTGCGCGAACTGAGCCGGCGCGAAGCCCTCTATTCGCTGGCCCGGCAGCTGACCGGCATGCGGGCGCTCTTGATGGAGTTTCTGACCGATGTGTTGGGCAGCGACCGATATCTCACGCCGGCATTGCCGCGCGGCGTGTTTCTGTCGTCGGTCTTCCAGCAAGGCGTGCTGACCAACGCCTTTTTGTCATCTTCGTCGCAAAACTACGATATCCGTGAGCCGGTTCCGACCGCGCACCCCAGCGGCCGCGCCATGGTGTACTTCGCCCAGCAACTGTTCCAGCGTGTCGTCTACCCCGAAGCCGGTCTTGCCGGCGATAACCCGCGCGTGCGGGCGGAAAAAAGGCGGGCGTTGGCATTGCGCTTCTGTGCGGCGTCGCTGGGAAGCGCAGTCCTTATCGGTGGCTGGTATCACTACTACGGCGTGAACCGGGACAAGGCGATGAGCGTGCTGGAACGCAGCCGCGCTTTCAGCGCCCACGCCATCGACGGCAAGCTGGATACGACTGGCCGCAATCTGCTTCAACCGCTGGACCAGATTAGCAGCGCGGTGGCGGTGTATGGCGATCACCGCGAGGCGTGGCCATTTGTGGCAGACATGGGCCTTTATCAGGGATGGAAGATTGGGCCCAAAGTGGATCAGGCCTATCTCACGCTGCTGTCTCAACGATTTCTGCCGGCGCTCGCCGATGGCGTGATGGAGCATCTTGACGGGACGGTGGTGGACAGCGATGCGCAGCTCGAAGCGTTGCGGGTGTACCGCATGATCGAAGACCGCCCCAACCGCCGGCCGCCGGTCGTGGAGCGTTGGATGGGGCATCAATGGGCCCAGGCTTTTCCCGGCGAAGACAAGGTGCAGCGCGCGTTGATGCGACACCTGGATTACGCGATGAAGTATGCCGATACCGAGTTGCCTCAGTTTCATGAGCGCGTGTCGGTCGTGCAGCGCGACCTGCGGCAGATCCCGCTGCCGCAGCGCGTTTACATGACCATGCGCCGTCAAGCGGGTGACACCCTGAGGTCGCCGCTCGACCTGCGCAACGAGATCGGACCGGCCTTTGACGTCGTCTATCAGCCCACGGGCTTGGACAAGGAAGGGGCGCCGGAGCATGTGTCCGACGGCCGCATCGACGCGCTGTTGACGGCCAAGGGATTCCACGGCTACTTTGCGCCGCACAGCCAGGATCTGACCGAGCTGGCGATGATCGATCAATGGGCGTTGGGGGAGCGGCGCAACATCGATTATTCGCGGGCCGACAAGCGCGCGCTGGCCGAACGAATCCAGGCCATCTATGGCCGCGACTACATCGACACGTGGCAACGCAACCTGAATCAGCTTGAGGTGCGCGACTTTCACGACCTGGCCGAGGCGGTCAATGTCCTGGGCACGGTGACCAGCCCTGCGGCACCGTTGCGCCGGCTGGTGGAAACGGTGCGCGACAACAGTGAGTTTGGCGATACACCGGCAGCGGGCGTTTCCGCGCTCGCAAGCAAGGGCGCCACGCCTGCGCAAGTTGCGGGCGTGACGGACAGGGCGGCCGCCGACAAGGATGCGCAGGAAGCCGGGCCGATTCTCGGCATCTCTCGCGCGTTTGCACCCATGAGCCAACTGCTGCAGGCCAAGGGGGATCGGGCGTCCTATCTGGACGAGACCTTGGTGGCAATTTCAAGCGTGCAGGACAAGGTGCGCACGGTGCACGACAGCCCCGATCGCGGCAAGTCGGCGCTTGGTGTGGTGCTGGAGCGTTTCGGGCTGAAGGGGCCCGATCCCATCAGCAATCTGCAACGCATTGCGGCCGGCCTGCCGGAGCCCTTGAACCGCCAGGTGGGCAAGCTGGCCAATGAGTCCTCGCGGGTCATTCTGGTAGAAGCATTGCGAGAACTGGAGCGCCGCTGGGATATCGATGTGTATCGGTTCTACCGCGAGCGTCTCGCGAACCGCTATCCGTTCAATCCGACCAGCCGTGAGGAAGTGGCACTGGACGACTTTACGGCGTTTTTCGGTCCGCAGGGGCGCCTGCAGCAGTTCCGCGAAAAGTATCTGAACCTGTTCATCGAGGACAATCTGGAGGCGCTGTATTCCGAGAGCCTGGGCGGTTATCTGGTGCGAGCGGACGTGTTGACTCAGCTTGAGGCCGCGGAAAGGATCCGAGACGCCTTCTTCAACAGCCGCGGGTCGTTGGGCGTGCAGTTCCACGTCGAGCCGCTGGGCATGGCGCCAAGCAAACGCAGCAGCTCGCTGAGCGTGGAAGGCCAGTTGGTCAGCTACAACCACGGTCCTACCACCAGCACGGCACTGATCTGGCCGAACACGCTGGCGTCCAGCAATGAGAGCCGCATGACGTTGGTGCACGCGGGGGGGAGCAGCAGCGCGCTGAGTTATCGCGGTCCATGGTCGCTTTACCGCCTGCTCAGCCAAGCTCGGCTCAACGGCGCCACCAGCACTAGCGTGGACATCAGCTTCGCCGCCCCGGACGGCGGCATGCGTTACCGCATCAGTACCGAGAAGGCCAATAATCCGTTCACCCAGCCGCTGTTCAAGGGCTTTGCCTTGCCGCAGACGCTTCTAGAGGATGGGGTTCAGGGGCACGCCTCGGGCGCGGCGACGCCGGCGCAACGTGCGCGGCAGGTGCCATTGGCGCGGAGCGCGCAACGGTGAAATCTGCGGTGAGGAGGCAGGGCGCTGACAGAGCGCTCCTGCCATCTGAAAGGATGTGGGTTACTCCACCAGCCAGCCGGCTTCGCCCTCTACGAGTGTGCCGCCATGGCTGGTCCGGTCGCCTTGGCGTGCAGCTGGTTGTCCTTCGATGATCGTGCCGGGCGAGCCTGTTTGAATGATGGCGCCGCAGCTGATGCGGTCGCCGATGCGCGCCACGGCGCGTCCATCGACCATGGCTTCGCTTGCGCCGGTGACGACCGTGCCGTTGCCATGGACGGGGCAGTTGTGCCGGTGTCCAACAAGAACAATGGGTCTCACGCTGGGATTCCTGAAATGAGATGGCTTGAGGTGCGGGAGAGGGACTCGGCATCCCGGGGCTTACCGCACGACCGGCGCGCGATGCGCCGGCCATGCTCAGAAGCCCGGGATCAGGCTTCTTGCGGCTTGCGCCAGTCGTCCGAGGCCTCAGTGCCGGCGATGGCGTGGGTCCAGGTGATCTTGCGATAGGCCATGGCGACCTTGACCAGCTGGGTGTACTCGGCCTTGCTCGGGTCTTGCGCGTGCGGTAGCGCCGTGTTGATGTTGACGATGGTGGCGTCTTCGAGCTTGGTGGTGAAGAAGTGCTCCTGCTTGCCTTCGGTCGAGGTGCGATACCACTTCACCTCGACTTCCGGCAGCATTTCGCCTGAGGCCAGGGCCTGATACATCAACGGGGTGGCCTTGTTCAGGGGCGCCGTGAACACGAAGGGCTTGTGGACGCGCTGACCCGACGGCTGGCCGCTTTGCGGGTCGGTCGGCGTGGCGATCAGGTGTTCGATTTCCTGGACCAGGATCTGATCTTCATGACCTTCCTGGTAGACGTTGCCCACGGAGTCGGCAGTGAACGCGCCTTGGGTGATGTTGCCCTGGGTCTTGCCCTGGATGCTGATATAGGCGGGAGTCGGCATTTGCTGGTTTCCTGTGAAGGTTGCGAAAGGGCCTGATCGGCCCTTGTGCCATCGGCGATGGCTCAACCTTCAACGCAAAGTCCGTGCCAGTTAGGGCTTCCACGCATGTTTATGCTTTGTTTTCAAGTGCTTATCTGCATTTGCGTGCGTCGCCACTTCGTCGTGGATTGCCAAAAATAACGGAAAGTGTTTTTCTCGCCCGCAATGTCGAGCCATGTGTGGCTCGGTTTTATTAAGTCCTTGAAAACAAAAAAAGAAATTCAGGCCAGATTTGGCCTGGGCGAGCCAAATCTGGCTCGGTCATCTCATGGCGCGACGTAGCCGGTCAGGTGTCCGACATCGCAGGAGCCCCCGTCGCAGTTAACGGGTTTCCCATGCGGGCGCCAGACACCTGACGCGAGCACTTGCTGCTGCCGCGTCGCCCTTACTTCGCCGCCACCTTCTCCGGCGGCACCGGATTCTCCCAGCCGCCGCCGATGGCGCGGATCAGTCCCACTGTCGAGCGGGCCTGTTCCCCGGTCAATTGGACCGAGACGCGCTGTTGCAAGAGGACGCTGCGGTCGGCTTCGATCACGTCGAGGTAGCTGATGGAGCCTTCGCGGTACTGCGTGTGCGAGAGCTTTGCGGCGCGGGCGGCGGCTTCGACGGCTGCATTCTGGGCCTTGGTCTGGTCAGCGAGGATGCGCAGGTTGGCCAGGTTGTCTTCGACTTCGCGGAACGCGTTCAGGACGGTCTGGCGGTAGACGGCGACGTCTTCCTCGTAGACGGCGCGGGCGCGGTCCAGGCCGGCCTGGCGGCGGCCGCCGTCGAAGATGGGCATGGACAGGGCGGCGCCGACCAGGGGGCCCAGCAGGAACGTGCGGCTGGACCATTGGAAGAGGTTGCCCAGCTCCGAGGACTCGTAGCCGAAGGCGCCGGTGATGTCCAGGCGCGGGAAGAACGCGGACTTGGCGGCGCCGACGCGGGCGTTGGCAGCGGCCATGGCGCGTTCTGCGGCGGCGATGTCGGGGCGGCGTTCGAGCAGCGTGGACGGCAGGCCGGCGGGGATGGTCAGCGCGATCTGTTCGATGGGCTGCGGCGGCATCGTGAATTCCGACGGGGCGCGGCCCAGCAGGACGGCCAGCGCGTGTTCTGCGGTGGCGCGGCGGCGGTCGATGCCCAGGGCCTCGGATTGCGCCGACGCGAGTTCAGCCTTGGCGCGCGCCAGATCCAGTTCACTGATGTCGCCGGCGTCATACCGGCGCTGGATGAGTTGCAGCGTGTCCGTGCGCAGCTTGACGGTCTGGTGGTACAGACGCGACTCGGCGTCCTGTTCGCGCACCAGGAAGTAGGTGGTGGCGACGTCGGCTTGCAGGGCCAGCAGCACCGAGCGGTACAGCGCTTCGCTTTGCTGCGCGTCGGCGGTGGCGGCGTCCACGGTCGATGCGACTCGGCCGAAGAGGTCGGCCTCGTAGGACACGGCGCCTTGGGCGCGCCACGTGGTGACGGGCGACGTGGACGTGCCGTCGGGCAGGCCTTGCGACACGGCCGACGGGCGTTGGCGGTTGGGGCCGAAGCCGGCGTCCAGGCTGGGGAAGAAGCCGGAACGCGCTTCGCGCTGCAGGGCGCGCGCTTGCGTCAGCCGGGCCGCGGCGGCCTTCAGGTCCTGGTTGGCGCGCTGGGCTTCCTCTTCGAGCTGGTTCAGGCCTTCGTCGCCGAACACTTTCCACCAGGCGCCGCGCAGCGCGTCTTCGGACGGCTCGGCGGGCTTCCACGTGCCGGCTTCGGACGCGGGCAGGGCGGCTTCCTTGAAGGCCGCCGGCGTGTCGGCCGAGGGCCGCTCGTAGGTGGGACCCACCGCGCAGCCGGCCAGCACCAGCAGCAGGGCGAGCAGGGCGGATCCTCGGGTCATTCTTTTCATCATCATGACGTTTCTCTTTGGCGCGCGTCCCATCCCACTGGACAGGACGCGCTGGCTACTCTGGTTTGCCGGCCTACGCGTGGTGTTGCGGGGCGGGCGGCGCGTTCGGGTCGATGTGCGGCACGCAGACGGGCGCTTCATGCGGCGCGGCCGAGTGCAGCTTCTTGCCGCCGAGCGAACGCAGCAGGACATAGAACACCGGCGTGAGGAACAGGCCGAACAGGGTCACACCCAGCATGCCGAAGAACACGGCGACACCCATGGCGTGGCGCATTTCGGAGCCGGCGCCCGACGACAGCACCAGCGGCACCACGCCCATGATGAACGCGATGGACGTCATCAGGATGGGACGCAGACGCAGGCGGCTGGCCTCGATGGCGGCTTCCAGCGGCGTGCGGCCGTTCATCTCGAGCTCCCGGGCGAACTCCACGATCAGGATCGCGTTCTTTGCCGACAGCCCCACCAGCACCATCAAGCCGATCTGCGTGAAGATGTTGTTGTCGTTGCCGGTCAGGTAGACGCCGGTCAGCGCCGCCAGGATGCTCATCGGCACGATCAGGATCACGGCCAGCGGCAGGGTCAGGCTTTCGTACAGCGCGGCCAGCACCAGGAAGACGAGCAGCACACTGATCGGGAACACCCACAGGCCGGCGTTGCCCGCCAGGATCTGCTGGTACGTGAGGTCGGTCCATTCGAACTTGACGCCACGCGGCAGGGTTTCTGCGGCGACGCGCTCGGCCGCGGCCTGCGCCTGGTCGGACGAGAAGCCGGGGGCCGGGCCGCCGTTGATGTCGGCGGCGGTGTAGCCGTTGTAGCGCACGACCATTTCCGGGCCGAAGGTCTGCTTGACCGTGACCAGCGAGGACAGCGGCACCATGTCGCCGGCGGCGTTGCGGGTCTTCAGTTGCAGGATGTCGTCGGCGTGCGCGCGGAACGGCGCGTCGGCTTGCGCACGCACCTGGAACACACGGCCAAAGCGGTTGAAGTCGTTGACGTACATGGAGCCCAGGTAGATCTGCATGGTGTCGAAGACTTCGGTCACCGGCACGCCCAGCTGCTTGGCCTTTACGCGGTCCAGGTCCACGTCAAGCTGCGGGACGTTGATCTCGTAGCTGGAGAACGTGGGGCCTAGTTCGGGCGTCTGGCGCGCCTTTTCCAGGAAGGCCTGCTTGGCCTTGTCCAGTTCGGCATAGCCCAGCGCCGCGCGGTCTTCCAGCTGGAGCTTGAAGCCGCCCAGCGTGCCCAAGCCCATGACGGGCGGGGGCGGGAACACGGCGATGAACGAATCCTGGATGGCTGCGAACTTCTGGTTCAGCGAGGCCGCGATGGCGTTGCCGGACAGCTCGGCGCCCCGGCGTTCGTCGAATGGCTTGAGCGTGACGAACACGATGCCGGCGCTGGAGCTGTTGGTGAAGCCGTTGATCGACAGGCCGGGGAAGGCGATGGCCGACTGCACGCCGGGTTCCTTCAGGGCGATGTCGCTCATGCGGCGGATCACGTCTTCGGTGCGATCCAGCGAGGCGCCGTTGGGCAGCTGCGTGAAGCCGATCAGGTACTGCTTGTCCTGCGCGGGCACGAAGCCGCCGGGCACCAGGTACGACACGCCCAGGGTCGCGGCGACCAGCACGGCGTAGACGCCCATCGCGCCGGCCTTGCGGCGGATGACGCTGGCCACGCCCGTGCCGTAGGACTCGGACGCGCGGCCGAACATGTTGTTGAACCAGTTGAAGAAGCGGCCGAAGACGCGATTCATGCCGCGGGTCAGCCAATCGGGCTTGTCGTGGTGGCTCTTGAGCAGCAGGGCCGACAGGGCGGGCGACAGGGTCAGCGAGTTGAAGGCCGAGATCACCGTCGAGATGGCGATGGTCATGGCGAACTGCTTGTAGAACTGGCCGGTCAGGCCCGTCATGAAGGCCAGGGGCACAAACACGGCGCACAGCGTCAGCGCGATGGCGATGATGGGACCGCTGACTTCGCGCATGGCGCGATAGGTCGCGTCGCGCGGACTCAAGCCGGCCGCGATGTTGCGCTCTACGTTTTCGACCACCACGATGGCATCGTCCACCACGATCCCGATGGCCAGCACCATGCCGAACAGCGACAGTGCGTTGATGGAGTAGCCGAACATCAGCAAGAGCGCGAACGTGCCGACGATGGACACGGGCACCGCCAGCAGCGGGATGATGGACGCGCGCCAGGTCTGCAGGAACAGGATCACCACCAGCACGACCAGCGCGATGGCTTCGAGCAGCGTGTGCACGACGGCCTCGATACTGGAGCGCACGAACTGCGTGGGATCGTATTCGATGCGGTATTCCACGCCCGGCGGGAAGTCCTGGGCCAGCTCGGCCATCGCCGCGCGCACCTGGCTGGACACGTCCAGCGCGTTGGCGCCCGGCGACTGCATGATGCCCATGCCCACCGCCTGCTTGTTGTTCAAGAGCGAGCGCAGGCCGTATTCCTGGGCGTCCAGCTCAACCCGCGCCACGTCGGACAGGTGTGTGACCGCGCCGTCCGGCGAGGTCTTCAGGATGATGTCGCGGAATTCGTCCTCGGTCTGCAGGCGGCCGCGCGCATTCACGTTCAGCTGCAGCGGCACGTCGCCCTGCGTGGGCGAGGCGCCGATCACGCCGGCCGCGACCTGCACGTTCTGCTCGCGGATCGCGTTGACGACTTCGGACGCGGTCATGCCGCGCTGGGCGACCTTCTGCGGATCGAGCCACACGCGCATGGAGTAGTTGCCCGAGCCCCATACCGTGACTTCACCCACGCCCGTGATGCGCGACAGGCGGTCCTTCACGTTCAGGATCGCGTAGTTGCGCAGGTACGTGATGTCGTAGCGGTCGTTGGGCGAGATCAGGTGGACCACCAGCGTCAGCGTGGGCGAGCTCTTGGCCGTGGTCACGCCCAGGCGCTGCACGTCCGGCGGCAGGCGCGGCAGCGCCTGCGACACGCGGTTCTGCACCAGCTGCTGCGCCTTGTCCGGGTCCACGCCCAGCTTGAAGTTCACCGTCAGCGTCAGGTTGCCGTCGCTGTTGGCCTGCGACTGCATGTACAGCATGTTCTCCACGCCGTTGATGGATTCTTCCAGCGGCGAGGCGACGGTTTCGGCGATGACTTTGGGGTTGGCGCCCGGGTACTGCGCGCGCACCACCACCGACGGCGGCACGACTTCCGGGTATTCGGAGATGGGCAGCTGGAACATGGCCAACAGGCCCGCCAGCAGCACCAGGATAGATAGGACGCCGGCGAAGATCGGCCGGTCGATGAAGAATTTCGAGATATTCATAAACGTTCTCGTTCGACGCGTCGGCTTAGTTCTGTGCCGAGGCGGTCTTGACCGGGTTGCCGGGGCTACGTTTGGCCGCAACCATGGGGACGACAGTGGGGGTCACGGCATCGCCGGGGCGGATGCGCTGCAGGCCGTTGACGACGATGCGCTCGCCGGCGGTAAGGCCCGAATCCACCACGCGCAGGCCTTCCTGGTTGGCGCCCAGCTTCACCTGGCGGTACACGGCGTGGTTCTTGTCGTCCAGCACGAGCACAAAGCGCTTGTCCTGGTCCGTGCCGATGGCCCGTTCGTCGATCAGCACGGCCGCGCGCGGTTCGCTGCCGCCCAGCCGGATGCGGGCGTACAGACCCGGCAGCAGCGTGCCGTCGGCGTTGTCGAATTCGGCGCGCACGCGAATGGTGCCGGAGGTGGCATCCAGGCGGTTGTCCACCGATTGCACCGCGCCCGTGCGCGAGTAGCCATCTTCGTTGGCCAGGCCCAGTTCGACCGGCACCGCGCCGGCGCGGCCGTTGCGCACCGGGTTCACGTAACGCAGGAACGTTTGTTCGTCCACGTCGAACGATGCATACATCTTGGACACCGACACCAGCGTGGTCAGCGGCACCGACGCGGCGCCGGCGGCCACCACGTTGCCCACCGTGACCTCGGCGCGCGAGACGCGGCCGTCCACGGGCGCCTCGATGCGGGTGTAGCCCAGGTTCAGCTTGGCGTAGTCCAGCGCGGCCTGCGCGCCTTGCAGGTTGGCGGCGGCTTCGCGGGCGGCGTTCTGCTTTTCCTCGAAGTCGCGGCGGGCGATGGCGTTGTCGGCCAAGAGGCGCTGGCCGCGGGCCAGTTCGGACGCCGTGTAGGCGGCTCGGGCCTTGGCGGCCGTCAGCGCGGCGGCGGCGCGGTCCACCTCGGCCGCGTAGGGGCGCGGGTCGATGGTGAAGAGCACGTCGCCCTTCTTGACGATGCTGCCGTCCTTGAAGTGGACGGCGGTCAGCGTGCCGGACACCAGCGGCCGGATGTCCACGCGGTCGATGGCCTCCAGCCGGCCGGAATAGCGCTGCCAGTCGACGATGGTCTTGTTGACCACCTCGGCCACCTCGACCGGGGGCGCGGCGGGGGCGCCCTGCGCCATGGCGACATTGCCGCCCGCGGGACCGCGGGTGAGGGCGTAGCCGCCACCGGCCGCCAGCACGGCTGCAAATACGACGAGCACAGCAATACGTTTACGCGAAACCATGGTGTTTCCTTGAGTGGTTCTTTAGAGGCGGAAGCGCGCTTGCCCGGAATGCGGGGAAAACAGAAGACGGCGGTGCGGGGATGCCAGTCCTAAGAATCCGGGGTCATATGGATATGCTGCAATGCAGCATCGACCGGGGTCGCTGATCTGGAGGCGGTGGCCACCGGGTAAGGGCGGGCCGCTGCGGTGCGGAATCTGAGGATTGACATGCCCTTTTCTTGCGCCGGGCGGCAAGGGCACTTCAAGATGGTTTGCATTCTGAGTGTTTTGTCCGGGCGGATAAACCTGTCTTTCCCGGCAACACTGTTCGTGGAGAATGACTAATCAGCGGCGAAATCGGGTTATGCTCCGTTCACCCCGACTTATTTGCCTAAGGACACCCTTGCCATGGACCGCTTTCAGGCTATGCAGGTGTTTGTGCGCGTCGTGGACGCCAATAGCTTCACCCGGGCGGCCGACAGCCTATCGCTTCCGCGCACCACCGTCACCACCATCATTCAGAATCTGGAACGCCTCCTGGGCGTGCGCCTGCTGAACCGCACCACCCGCCGCATTGGCCTGACGCCCGATGGTGCGGGCTACTACCAGCATTGCGTGCGCATCCTGGCCGACGTGGAAGAAACCGAGGCGTGCTTCCAGGAAGCCGCCCTGCGTCTGAAGGGCCGCCTGCGCATCGACGTGCCGACCTGCATCGGCCGGCTGATCCTGATCCCGTCATTGTGTGATTTCCACGACAAATACCCCGACGTCGAGCTGGTGCTGGGCCTGGGCGACCGTCCGGTCGACATGGTCCAGGAAGCCGTGGACTGCGTGATCCGCGCCGGCGACCTCGAAGACTCCAGCCTAGTTGCCCGCCGCATCGGCACCCTGCAGACCGTGACCTGCGCGTCCCCCACGTATGTGGCGCGCCACGGCATGCCGCAAACCATCGAATCGCTGCGCGATCACCATGCGGTGCATTATTTTTCCAGCCGCACCGGCCGCAATTGCGCGTGGGACTTCAAGGTGGACGGCAAGCACCAGGAAGTGGACATGAAGGGCACGGTGGCCGTGAACGAAGCGGGCGCGTACCTGGATTGCGGCCTGAAAGGCTTCGGCCTGATCCAGACTGCGCGCTACATGGCGCTGCCGTACCTGCAATCGGGCGAGCTGATCGAGATCCTGCCGCAGTGGAAACCCAGCTCGACGGCCATTTCGGTGTTGTATCCGCAGAGCCGGCAGTTGTCGCCCAAGGTGCGGGCCTTCACCGACTGGGTCGCCGACCTGTTTGCCGGCTGTCCGCTGCTCAGCGGCCGCGACGAGACCGATCCAGCCGCCGCTTCTTGCGCCGTGTACCAGCGCAACCAGGGTCAGACCACGCAGGCGCAACCGCCTGTGCCGGCCATTCCCGCGCTGGCCGACATGGCCCCGCGCCGCCGCACTGCGCGCGAAGAAGCCGCCGAATACCTGCTGTAAGTCATCGCATCCGGCGCAACGACATGGCGGACCCTCGGGTCCGCCATGTGCGTTAAGCGCGGGAAACCCCGTAGTAAATACAGCCCTTACGTCCCTCGAATCGCATGAAACGTCTGTATAGTCCGACAGTCAAAGCCTACAACGCCCTTACAGTCGATTCGCGCTATGCAGCCTGTTCTACCCGCTTACCTCATCGCCCGATGGCTGTTGCTGCTTGTGCTGTTGGCGGGGGTTTACTTTCTTAGCGGATTCCTGGTCCCGGCCCTGGCGGCGCTGATCATCGGCCTGGCCAGTTGGCCGTTGTATCAACGCCTCGTCGTCCGGTGCGGCGGCCGCACGGCAGTCGCCGCGTCGCTCGCGCTGCTGGTCGTCGTCGTGGTGCTGATCGTTCCGCTGTCGCTGGCCCTGTCCTATGCCATCAAGGAAGCCAGCGCGTTCGTCGCCTGGGCCATCGCCGCCAACCGGCATGGCGTGGACGTGCCCGCATGGATTTCCTCGATGCCGGTCGTGGGCGACCGCCTGGCGCAATACTGGGAATCCTATATTGGCCAGCCCCACGCGCTGGGCGCGCTGGTCGAAGCGGTCAGCGGCGAGCACCTTGGCAACATCTACCGCATGGCGCTGGCCGCCACGGGCAACGTCTTCCAGTTGCTGCTGACGGTCCTTTTCATGCTGATCACGCTGTTCTTCGTCTACAAGGACGGCATCCGCATGGTCGCGCAACTGGATGTGCTGGGCGAACGCATCCTGCCGGCGCGCTGGCAGCGCTTTTCGCGCGTGGTGCCCGCCACCATCAACTCCACGGTCACCGGCATGGGCCTGATCGCGCTGGGCGAAGGCGTCGTGCTGGGCATCGCCTATTGGGTCGCGGGCGTGCCGTCGCCCGTGTTGCTGGGCGTGGTCACCGGGTTCATGGCCCTGATCCCCGGGGGCGCGCCGCTGTCATTCACGCTGGTGTCCCTGTATCTCGTGGGCTCGGGCCATGTGGTCGCGGGCATCGCGCTGATGGTCTGGGGCAGCGTGGAATTGTTCATCGTCGACAAGACGCTGCGCCCGCGTCTGGTGGGCGGCCCGGTCAAGCTGCCGTTCCTGCCAACCTTCTTCGGGCTGGTGGGCGGCGTGAAGACCATGGGCATCGTGGGATTGTTCGTCGGCCCGGTGCTGATGGCGCTGCTGGTGGCCGTCTGGCGCGAATGGGTTCACCACGAAGTCCAGGAGCGCGACGCTGCCCGGCTCGGCGCGCCTGCCGTCCACCCCGAGAAGACCCCCGCGGGCTGAGGCCGTTTTGGTAATCTAGCCATCCCGCGTGACCGGCGCCTTGCCGGTGCGCGCCTGCCCGCCCGCAGACGCGCCGCTTTCCGACGCGGGCTGTGAGGATCGAGATGTCCGGGTTATTGCCTGATGATCAGATAGCCGTGCTGCGTGAGCAGGGATTCGTGGTGGCGCGCCAGTTCGCCAGCCTGGAAGAGGTCGCCGCGCTGCGCGCGCTGGCCGAGCGCCATTTGCGCGATCACGTCGCACCCATCGAATACGAAGCCGACCTGCGCTACCCCGGTGCACCGGCATCGCGCACCGCCGAAGGCGGCCTGACGGTGCGCCGGCTGCTCAACGCCTACGCGCGCGATCCGTTGTTCGCGCAATGGGCCACCAATCCGCGCATCGGGCAGTGGCTGCAGCGCTACTTCAACGAGACGCCCGTGCTGTCCACGGTGCACCACAACTGCGTGATGACCAAGCATCCCGCGTACGGCAGCCTGACCGGCTGGCACCAGGACATCCGCTATTGGTCGTTCTCGGACACGGACCTGGTGTCCTGCTGGCTGGCCCTGGGGCCAGAGACGCGCGCCAACGGCGGCCTGTCGTTCATTCCTGGTTCGCACACGGCGGCTTATACGCCGGAACAATTCGACGAAAAGAAGTTCTTCCGCGAGGACGTGCCGCAGAACGCCGACTGGATCGCGCGCGCCGTCTGTCCGGAACTGCAGGCGGGCGACGTCGTGTTCTTTCACTGCCGCACGTTGCACGCCGCGCAGGGCAACCGCAGCGACCGCGTGAAGTTGTCGGTGGTTCACACCTATCACCCCGAGTCCTGCCATCCGCTGCCGGGCACGCGTTCGTCGTCGCAGGCAGGCGTGCCGCTGACGAAGGCGTGATGTATCGCGATGCCCGTAGACTGTCGAATCTCCATCCCGCGCGCCGGCGTTGCAGCCACGCCGGCCCGGTCCGCAATCCCTCTTTGGAACTGAAGCAACATGCGTGAAAAGATCGTCTTCATCGGCGGCGGCAATATGGCCTCCGCCATCATCGACGGGCTGCTCGGCCAGGGCCGGGCGCTGACCGATTTTCTGGTGATCGAGCCCTACGCGCCCACGCGCGAGGCGCTGGTCGCGCGCGGCTTGCCGTGCCTGGAGCAGGTCAGCAGCGACATCGGCGACGCGGGCCTGTGCGTGCTGGCCACCAAGCCGCAGGTGCTGCGCGAGGCGTGTGGCCAGGTCCGCCAGCATCTGCCGGCCGACGCCACGGTGGTCAGCATCGCGGCGGGCGTGGAACTGGCGGCATTGTCGGACTGGCTGGGCGGCCACGCGCGCATCGTGCGAGCCATGCCCAATACGCCGGCGAAGGTGGGGCTGGGCATGACCGGCCTGTACGCCACCCCGGCCTGCGGGCAGGCCGAGCGCGATCAGGTCGACGCGCTTTTCGCGGCCGTCGGTGAGCGCATCTGGACCGACAGCGAAGCCATGATCGACGCCGTCACCGCGGTGACCGGCAGCGGTCCCGGCTACGTGTTTCACTTCATGGCGGCGCTGGAGAAGGGCGCTGTCGAGCTGGGCTTCACGCCTGCCGACGCCCGCAGGCTCGCGGTCGCCGCTTTCCGCGGCGCGGCAGAGCTTGCCGCCAGCGAAGACGTGCCGCTCACCGAATTGCAGGAGCGCGTCACCTCCAAGGGCGGCACCACCTACGCCGCGCTGTCGCATATGCAGCAGGCGGGCGTGGCCGAGGCCATCACGCAGGCGGTGCACAAGGCGCAGCAGCGCGCCCGCGAATTGTCCGCGGGGTAAACGCGCCGGCACGGTCGCGCCACAAGTCCGAACGCGGTCAGCGCTGACGGCCCAGCCGCCACAACAGCGCGGCCGCCAGAAGAATGGCCGCGACGTTGAACTGCATGGCTGACGCGAATGCCTGCGCATGGCGTTCGGCCACGCCCGCATCCGCATGGGCTTGCAGCGCACCGCCATACAGCATGCCCGCGGCCGATACGCCAAGCGCCGCGCCCACCTGCTGCAGTGTCGACACCACGCCGGCGGCCATGCCCGCGTGGCGGTCCTGGACCAGTCCCATCGCCAGGTTCACCAGCGGCGTGTTGACCGCGCCTTGCGCCGCGCCCAGCCACACCAGCGCGGGCAAGAGCGTCCAAGGGTCCAGATCGGCGCCCGCAAATTCCGTGTGCAGCATCAGGGCAGCCGTCGCGCCGCCGTACAGTAGCGCGGCCAGCGCGATCGCCCGAGTCCCATACCGGGCAACCAGCCGGGGCGCGGCCATCGAGCCGGCGACGAACCCGGCGCTGGCTGGCGCGAAGATCAGCCCGGCCGTCAGCGCATCGCGGCCGAAACCGGTCTGCACCAGCAGGGCATAGCAAAGAAACATGGCGCTGGCGGTGGAGAACACCAGCATCACGACAAGGCACCCGGCCGCAAAGCGCGGCTGCGTCAGCAAGGCCATGTCCACCAGCGGCGCGCCTCCGCGCGCGGCGATCCGGCGCTGCAACCGCACGAATGCCGTCAACGCGGCGACTGACGCCGCGCCGCAGGCGAGCGTCCAGGCGGGCCATTGACGAGCCGGCCCCTCGATCAGCGCCAGCAGCAGCAACGCCAACCCCAGCCCCACGAGAGCGGCCCCAGCCCAATCCATCGCCGCGCCGGAAGGTTCGGCGGATTCAGGGATGTGACGCGCCAGCCAGCAAGCCAAGAGGCCCAGGGGCAGGTTGACGAGGAAGATGGTGCGCCAGGCCAGGCCGAACAGATCCGCATGGACGATCCATCCGCCCAGCACCTGCCCGGCGATGGCCGCAAGGCCCAGCGTCATGCCCAGCAACGCAAACGCCCGGCGCCGCGCGTGGCCCTCGAAGCTGACGCGAATCAGCGCATACACCTGCGGAAACAGCAGGGCCGCCGCGGCGCCTTGCACAATGCGCGCGGCGATCAGCGTGTCCGGCGTGGGCGCCAGGCCGCACAACGCGGATGCCAATGCGAAACCCGCCATGCCCAGCATGAACAGCCGCCGCCTGCCGTGCCGGTCGCCCAGCCGGCTGCCCGCGATCAGCAGCACCCCGTACGCCAGTTCGTAGGCGGCGATGATGAAGTTGATCTGCGCGAAGCTGGCCGACAGCGTGGCTTGCATGCTGGGGATGGCAACGTTCACGACGAAGAGGTCGAAGATCGTGATGAATCCGCCGGAGAGCAGCACGGCCAGACCAAGACTGCCCAGGCGCGGCGAATCGGCGTCCGTGAGCGCGGGCGAGGGCGTGGCGGGAAGGCAGGAGGTCGACATGGAAAAGGCCAGGAAGTCAGGATCGGCGCTATTCTGGTCGGACCTTCAGCCTTATACAATTTAGCTGTTTATGCTATTACTTCCTGCAACAGCGTCATGACCGCATCCCTGCCCCCAACCCCGCCCGCGCCGGCTGCGGCGCACCGTCTGGACCGCACCCGCGCCGATCTTTCCGAATTCCTGCGCCTGCGCCGCGAGCGGCTCAGCCCCGCCGACCTTGGGCTGCCGCCCGGCCGCCGTCGCCGCACGCCCGGGTTGCGGCGCGAGGAGGTCGCGGCGCTCGCGGGCGTCGGGCTGGCCTGGTACACGTGGTTCGAACAGGGCCGCAATATCAGCGTGTCAGCGGCGTTTCTGGAAAACCTGGCGCGCGTGCTGCGGCTGGACGATGCCGAGCGCCGCCACCTCTATCTGCTGGCGCATCAGCGCCCGCCGGCCGAGACCGGCCGCACGTGGTGCACCGTGCCCGCGCAGGTCCGCCGCCTGATGGACGACCTGCCCGCGCGCCCCGCGTACATCCTGAATCTGCGTTGGGACGTGGTGGTGTGGAACGCCGCCGCGGACAAGGTGTTCAATTTTTCCGGGCAGGCGCCGGGCCGCCGCAACCTGCTCTGGATGCTGTTCGTGGACCCCGCGATGCGCGAGCGCTTCGTGGACTGGACCGCGCAGGCGCCTCGCATGCTGTCGTCGTTCCGGCGCGACTTCGCCAGCGCCGCCGGCGTGCCCGACATCGCCGAACTGGTCGATGAGTTGGAACGGGTGTCGCCCGATTTCCGGGCCTGGTGGCGCGAACACGACGTGCATGGTTCGTGCATGGGCCTGCGTACGCTGCATGTGGAATCACTGGGTGATATCGCATTCGAACACGCCACCTTGAGCGTTGATGAAAGCCGCCACCTGCGGCTCGTGGTCTATGCGCCCGCGCCGGACGAGCCCAAGGCGGCGGACTTCGCCCAATGGGTGCAGGGGGGGCCACCGCGCCGTGCGAGCCGCTGCGATAAGACGCGCTGAAGACCTGCCGGCGGCGGAAAACGAACGGGGGAGTTGACGCCTACAAACCGCCAGGTATATCGTACGAGCTATCGTAAGACATATCGTAAGAGGCATTCATGTCCCCCTTTTCGTTCATCGCCGCCGTCCAGCGCGCTGCCGGCGGACGCCGCGCCCATGGCCATCGCGGCCATTGTCAGCATCATGGTCGCCACGGCCACGCCCATCCCCACGCCCCGCATTCCGACCATCACGGCGGCCATCATCATGATCACCATCCGCGTCACGCCAGCGCGGGCGGCGACTGGTTCTCGGGTGGCGCCCACGGCCACGGCGACGCAGACGGCTTCGGCGGCGACGGCCGCGGCTTCACCCGCAGCCGCAAGGTGTCCAGCGACGACTTGCAACTGATGCTGCTGGGCCTGCTGGAGCAAAACCCCAGCCACGGCTACGAACTCATCAAGGCGCTGGGCGCGCTCAGCAACGGCTTCTACACGCCCAGCCCCGGCATGGTGTATCCCGCGCTTACCTATCTGGAAGAATTGGGCTACGCCACCGTCGAACAGGAAGGCGCCAAGAAGCGCTATCACCTCGCGGAACCCGGCAAGGCGCACCTGGACGCCAACCGCGAGCGTCTGACGCTGATGTTCAACAAGCTCAAGCACGTGGCGCGCAAGATGGACTACATGCGCCAGGCCTGGAGCGGCCAGCCGCGCGAGACCGGGCCCGAAGGCGAGGACACCCGCACCGGCTGGCTGCCCGAATTCGTTAAGGCGCGCCAGGCGCTCAAGCGCGCGCTACTGGATCGCACCGACGCCTCGCCCGCCGAACAACGACGCATCGCCGGCATCCTGGCGCGTGCGACCGACGAGATCAACGGCAAGTCCGGCGCCTGATCCCGTCCCAACTGACTGGAGTACCCATGAATCAAAGCGACCTCACCGTGGCGCGCGTGCGCCACACCCTCAAGATGCGCACCCTGACCGTGGCGCGCGTCGAGCGCATCGCCGGGCTGCTGGCCCGTGTGACTTTCACCGGCGAAGACTTGCAGGACTTCGTGTCCGCGTCCTTCGACGATCACGTGAAGATCTTTTTCCCCGCCGATCCCTCGCAACCGCCCGTGCTGCCCACTGCCGGGCCGGACGGCATCAAGTTTCCCGACGGCGCGCCCCGGCCCGCCGCGCGCGACTACACCCCGCGCCGGTTCGACACGGCGCGCCAGGAACTGGAGATCGAGTTCGTGCTGCACGGCGACGGCCCGGCCTCGACCTGGGCCGAACAGGCCGCGCCCGGCCAGCAACTGGGCATCGGCGGACCGCGCGGTTCGTTTGTGGTGCCCACGGCGTTCGACTGGCATGTGTTGATCGGCGACGAGACCGCGCTGCCCGCCATCGCGCGCCGGCTGGAAGAACTGCCCGCCTCGGCGCAGGCGCTGGTGCTGATCGAAGTGCCGGCGGCAGAGAATGAAATCCCGCTGCAAACGGCCGCGAAGGCATCGGTGCGCTGGCTGCATCGCAACGGGACCGCGCCGGGCTACAGCACGCTCTTGCTGCAAGCCGCGCGCGAGCTGGCGTTGCCGCAGGGCGAAGGCTATGTGTGGGTGGCGGCGGAATCGGCCACCGCGAAAGCGGTGCGCGAGATCATGGTGGCCCAACACGGTATCGACAAGAGCCGCATCCGCGCCGCCAGCTACTGGAAGCGCGGCGCAATTGCCGTGCACGAATCGCACGACGATTGAGCGTGCAGGCCAGGAAAGCGCGTCAGGGTTTGCGGCGAGCCCGCGCCAGCGCAAGCAGATTGGCGGCCCGTGCACCGGTTGCATCGCGCACGGCCAACCCCAGCACCGCGCGCGGCCAATCCAGCGCAAATGGCCGGTAAAGCACGCCGTCCGGGCGCAGGGGGCGCAGCGAAGCCGGCACGATCGCCACGCCCATCCCCGCCGCCACCAGGTTCACGGCCGATGACAACTGCGGCGCCTGTTGCCCGATGCGTGGGCTCAGCCCGTGCTGCCGGCACGCCGCCATGATGTCCGCGCTGAGGCCGTAGCCCGATTTGCGCGAGTACAGGATGAAGGTTTCCTGCTGCAGATCGGCGGGCGCGAGCCGTTTGCGGCGCGCCAGCGCATGGCCCATCGGCATCGCCACAACCAGCGGTTCCTCCACCAGTTGCGTGAACGTCAATCCGCCGTCCAGCGCAAAGGGCGGGCGCACGAACGCGGCGTCGATCGCGCCGTCGCGCAGTTGCGCCACCAGCGTTTCGCTGTCGCCCTGCGACAGCGTCATTTCAACTTCCGGGTAGCGTTCGCGGTACTGGCGGATCAGCTCGGTCACCACGCCGTTGAAAGACGCCGACTCGGTGAATCCCAACGTCAGTTCGCCCACCTCGCCGCGCGCGGCACGCTGGGCCGTGCGCACGGCCGCATCGGCGCGTTGCAGGATGTCCTGCGCGCACGCCAGGAACGCGCGTCCCGCCTCGTTCAGCGTCACCCCGCGGCCCGTGCGGTCAAAAAGGGGCGTGCCCACTTCCTTTTCAAGCTGGCGGATCTGCTGGCTGAGCGGCGGCTGCGCCATGCCCAGCAACTCGGCCGCGCGCGTGAAATGCTGGGCCTCGGCAGTGACGACGAAATAGCGAAGATGGCGCAGTTCCATATTGATATCTAAAGAGTACTGATAGGAAATATTCCATATATTGGACATTCTAATGGGGGGCGCAGATCATGCGGGTATGAACCTGTTCCCTTGAAGGCCCCCCATGACTGCCCACTTATCCCCCGGCGCGCGGTTGCGCCAGCAGCTCTCTGAAAACATCGTCGTGGCGCCCGGCGCTTTCGACGGCCTGTCGGCCCGCCTGGTTGCCGCGGCCGGATTCTCAGCGGTCTACGCCAGCGGCGGCGCCATTGCGCGCGCCGCCGGCTACCCGGACATTGGTCTGCTCAGCTTCACCGAAGTGATGGACCGTGTGGAAAAGATTGTCGACGCCAGTGGCCTGCCCGTCGTGGCGGACGCGGACACCGGATTTGGCGGATCGGCCAATGTGGAACGCACGGTGCGCATGATGGAGCGCGCGGGCGTGGCGGCGTTTCATATCGAAGACCAGTCCTTTCCCAAGCGCTGCGGCCACCTGGACGACAAGAGCCTGGTCGATGCCGGCGAGATGGCCCGCAAGGTCCACATTGCGCGCCAGACGCTTGCCGACGCTGACACGCTGGTCATCGCGCGCACCGACGCCATCGCGGTCGAAGGGTTCGACGCGGCCATCGCCCGCGCCGAGCTGTACCTGAAGGCCGGCGCCGACATGATCTTTGTCGAGGCGCCGGAGACGCTGGCGCAGATCCGCGCCATTGCCGAGCGGCTGCCGGGCTTGAAGCTCATCAACATGTTCTATGGCGGCAAGACGCCGCTGGTGCCGCTGCCAGACCTGGCGGCGATGGGCTACCGCCTGGCGATCATCCCGTCGGACCTGCAGCGCGCGGCGATCCACGCGATGCAGGAGACGCTTCGAGCGATTCGGCTGACGGGCGACAGCAGCGCAATGGCGGACCGGCTGACCAGCTTCAAGGAACGCGAAGCAATCGTGCAGACCGGCCGCTATCTGGCGCTGGACGCTCAGTAGGCGCGCGACGCCTCGGTACGCTTGCAGCCGTGCGGCATGCGCAGCGGCCACAGCCGCTGGCCGGCCGCGCCGTAGAGGGTGCGGATGCCGCATTGCATCCTGACCTGTGCGACCAGGCTGCCGGCGTTGTCGATGATCCGCGAGTCGTCGTCCGTGGATACCACCGCACGCTGGTTCTCAAAACCGGACAAGGCCCGGTATTCCGCCGGAATGGCGAACGTGCCCGTGCTATCGACATAGCCGTAGCGCCGGTCGCTGGCGGCTGGCGCCAGACCTTCGCGCAGCGGACCCAGCGCGTCGAATGCCGGCCCCGTCAGCGCACCCTTGGCATCAACCCAGCGCATGCCGCCGCCAGACAGATGTGTGACGGCGCGGCCTTCGGAGAAACCCGATCCAAACCCTTCCACCGTCAACCGGGTCTTGCCGGACAAGTCCGTGTAGTCCGTCATGGTGCCCCGGTCGGCCGAGTAATACCGGATCAGCAGGTCGGAGCGTGGCGGCCACGTCCATTCGCCGCGGGGCAGGGTGGCCAGGATCTTGCCGTTGGCGTCCATGACCTGCGTGCCCTTGGCGTTGGACGTCAGCGCGCGCGCCGGCGTGCCTTGGAAGAGGGTGCCGGTGCGGGCTGCCGGCGCGATCTGCCACGCGCCCTTGCCGTTCAGGTAGCCTTCGCGGTCGGCGCGGCGGATCTCCATCCAGTCGCCCAGCCGCAGGTAGTCGGCATCCTTCATGTCCAGCGCGTCCGAGCCGTCCGGCGAGATGATCCAACGGCGCTCGCTGTTGCCCGCGCTGACAGAGCCATCCCCAAAATCGCCCACCTGCAATCCGCGCATGAAGGCGGTCAGCGCCTGGCCGCGCGTATTGAACAGTGCGGCGGGACGGTCATATTCGTCTTCTTGCTTGCCGGGCTGCGTCACCCGCCATAGCGTGTCGTTCACGCGCTCCACGCCGTGGTGGCTGGCAGGCACGACCCACTTGCCTTGCAGGTCGATGACGCCGACCCGGCCCGCGCCCAGCGATGCGATCGCCTGGCCATTCTGGAAGTCGCCGATGCTGCGGAACGTTGGGGCGGCCAGCAGCTTGCCGGCTGCAAAATCGTACAGACCCCACGGCGCGCCGTCTGCCGCCGTTTGCACAAAGCGCGCCACGCCGGGCGCCACGACCTGCGTATCGAAGTTCTCGGGCAGCTCGAACGTCTTGCCCGCGCGGTCGATCATGCGCACCACGCCGTCGCCATACACCTGCGCGTAGCCATGACGGAACATGCCGATGTGCTGCTGCGCGGGCAGGTCGATGCGCTTGCCGCGCGCGTCCAGCAGCAACATGCCGTCGTCGGTTTCGGCCGCGTAGCGCAACTGGTCCGCTGTCAGGGCTGCGGCGTTTTCATAATCGGTGTCGTCCAGCGGTGTTACGGCAGACCAGGACGGATCGGTGACCATGCTGCCATCGGCAAGCAGCAGACCCACTTGTGTGTCGTCGCAATTGCAGTGGCTTTGACCCAGCAGGCCCAGCGGACCGCCCGGGACGCCGGCTGGCAGCGGCTGGAGTTGCTGGTTCTGAAGCGCCTCTACCGTCTCGGGTTTGAGCAGCGGCTTGCCGTCCTTGTCCACCACATTGAGCAGGGAGCCTTGCTCGTCGGACAGCCACAGATTGCCTTCGCGCGTCTGCAGGCGGCGGGCGTCCGCGAGCCATGCGGGCGCCGTGCCGCCGTGCAGCCACGCGCCGGTCGGCGTCAGCAAACCGGCGGCGCGGCGGGATTCGTCCACGAAAAGGACATAGCCCTCAAGTTCGTCGCCGGCCGACAGTCCCGCGCCCAACGTGACCGGCGCGGCATGGCCGGGCACCAGTGCCATCAGCTTGTCGCCCGACCGATACAGAATGGTGTCGGCGTGGCGCTGCGACGTCTGGCCTTCTTCAGTTGTCAGCGTGGCCACGATCGTGCCGGTGCGGTCCATCACCGCAAAGCCGCCCCGCTGCGGCAACTGCGCGCTGTAGAAAGCCTTGCCCACCGGCAGGATGCTTTCGTACTGCTGATCCGCGCCGATCAGCTTGCCGTCCGCCGTCACCAGCACGGAGCCGTCCGGACCGTAGCCCGAGGCCAGATTGCCGTCGTCCTGCAAGGAGATGTCGTCGAACACCGGGTCCACGACCCAGTTCCAGTCCTTGTCCACCACGCCGTACTTGGCTTGGCCGTTGGTGGCGATGTACAGGCCCTTGTCGCCCAGCGGCCGCGTGATGACGACACCGTTTCCGCCGAAGCGGCGTTCGCCGCTGGTTGAACGGTACTCCTCTTTGTACTGAACCGTGGCCCGCGCGGGCACGCCATCGAACAGGCGCACGGCACGCACCACCTCGTCGAACGGCTCGCCCGCCGGATTGCCCTGGCGGTCGATCAGCAACGGCTTGCCGTCCAGCGTCACCGCCGCCAACCCGACCTCGACAAAGTCCTGTGCCGTGTCGTAGCGCGGGCGCACGGCCATGCGGCCATTGCGGTCGATGTAGCCCCACTTGCCTTGCCACCGCACGGCGGCAAGCCCGTGGCGGAAATCGCCCACTTCCTCAAAGATCGGCTCGATCGCGACGCGGCCGTTCTGGTCCAGAAAGCCCCACGCGTGGCGGCGCAGCGAGTTGTCGCGCGGCACTCGGTCGATGTTCTCGATGGCTGACGGCAGCAGCACCGCGGCGCGGCCGTCCTGCAGATCCCGGATGCAGCCGTTGCTGAAGGGGTTGCGCGCGGAGATGTCGTCGGCAGCCGGATAAGCCGGATAATCGGATTCGGCCAGGCAATAGATGTGGCCCGGCTGCACGTAGCCGGTCTGCGCCTGAACGGACAGGGATGCGCCCAGCGCGGCCAATGCGCAGGCGAGGCGGGTGGTTCGTAGCACGCGTGACGTCATGATCATTCTGCGATGGCGTTGTCGACTGCCGGCGGCGAGATGCCAGCGGCCTCGGGGCAGGTGAGTTTCCGGGGCGGCCAGCTCTGCCGGTCCTCTGCATCCACGATCACCACCGTGTCGCACAGCACGCCGAACAGCGCGGTGGTCTTGCCCTGGGTATCGATGTACTCGATGAGCCGATTGCGCCGCACCAGCGCGCGGCCTTCCGAAAAGTCGCCGGCCCACGTGAACGCCGGCGCAATCGCATAGCGTCCGGTCAGATCGATGTAGCCGTACAGCTTGCCCGTGCGCTCCAGGCGGCGCGCCCGCGCCAGTCCGTCCTTCATGCGGCCAAGCTGGTTGAAGTGCGCGCCCACGACGCGCTTGCCGTTTGCGTCGATGAAGCCGTACTTGTTGTCGCCGTCGCTGTAGGGCGCCACGCCCTCGCTGGCCTTGTCGCTGTCGATGGCGTAGCGGCCGGGCAGGCGGGTGACCTCGCGGCCTTGCAGGTCCACCAGAATGCTCGATCCGCTCTCGTGGTCATTGACGACGACGCGCTGCATCGATGCCAGCGGCGTGGCGTCGCCCCACTGTTCGAGCAGGGTCTTGCCGGTCTGGTCGATCACGCGATAGCCCGCGCCGATATTGGCGCGCGCCAGGCCTTCGGGCTGCGTAAAGAACGGATTGAATTCGCCGTATTGCGCGGGCACCTTCATGTTGCCGCTCGCATCGATGGCGCCTTCGCGTTCGTCAAAGTCGATGTAAAGCCAGTCGCCGAATTGCTGCTTGTTGTTGGGCCGGCCCTCCGACAAGCGGATGGAGGCGCCCTCTGCATCGATCAGGACAGCGCTTGCGTCGGCCAATTCACCGAGAAAGCGCCCATCGGCAAGCTTCTGCGGCTTGCCGACCACGGGCTCACTTGTTTTGCCGGTGCGCAGGTTGATGACGCGGTAGGCGCGTTCGGTGTAGCCGCCGCGATTGCGCTTTCCCTCTGGCGCTTCGGCCAGCATCAGGCCATTGCCCAGGTATTCCAGGTCGTAGGCCCCGTTGTAGCGGGCGGGCACCACCCACTGGCCCTCGCGGTTGACCACGCCCCAGCGGTTCTTGTCCTGGACCTTGGCCCAGTCGTCCTCGAACTCCTGTATCTGCTCGTAGGCCGGCTTGAGCGCGGGCGCGCCCTTGCGCACGTTCCACAGGCCCGAGCGGCGCTGGCGGTTTTCGTTGCGTGCGTAGTAGTGCAGCAGTTCGCCGTCAAGGCGCGAGGCCTCTTCCAGCACGTACGCGGGAACGGACACTTCCTGCCCGCGGGCATCGATCAGCAGTGCGTCGCCGCGCAGCATGTCCTTCGTGCGGGCCCAGGTGTAGGGGCCCTTGAAGGGGCGGATCTCGGTGTAGCGCGGTTCGATGGCCCACGCGCCGTCCACGCCGATCGCACCGGCTTGGTAGTTCCTGGTGCGCGCCACGAGGGGCAGCGTGACGTCGTACGTATCGATGTTCGCCCAATCCGGATTCGTGACGATCTTGCCCGCCGCCGTGAGGATGCCGGTCGGCTGGCCATAGTCGTGCGGACGCAGGAGCGCCAGCGGGGCATCGTCATCGCGGGCGGTCGTGCGCGCGTAGTGGAACTCGCTGACGTCGTAGGCGCGTAGTTGCGCGAGGGAGGCCTCGTCGAGGATGCCAAGGCCGTCCCGGCCGTAGACTTGGTAAAGCGATTCGTCTGCGTTGGCGCTGGCGGTCGTTTGCGCGGCGTCTGCCGCGGCGGTGGCGGCGTCCATTGCAGCATCTGCCGCTGTATCGGCTTGCTCTGCGTCAGCCGCCATGGCATCGCCTGCGGCAGCCTCGGCTTGAGTCGCCTCGGTAGGCGCCGCATCTGCCTCCGTTGCCGCTTGGGCAATATCGGTTGCGGCATGTGCGGCAACCGGCGCGTCCTGGAAAGCCGCCGCAGTCTCCGCTTCGGACGCCGCCTGCACCGCAGCCGCCGCATCGGCGGCATGGGCTTGATCTTCCGCGCTCATCGCGTCGCCGGCCGCGTCGGCTGCACCGGTCGCGCGCCGCGCCGCGCCGTAGACCCACGCGCGCCCTTGATGAATCTTGACCTCGCCGCTGCGCAAGGGAATCAGCTGCAGCCTGCCCTCGGGATCGATCAGCAGCGTCATGCCGGGCTCGGCGGCAAAGCGCCAGCCGTCTTGCTCCCGCACACCCACATAGTCGCTTTCGAACGTGTGCATGGGTTGGAGCTTGCCATCCAGCAGCAACGTCCCGCCATCCGCGACCCGCACCAGCCATATGCCCGGCGCCACCCGCTCCACGCGTTCGTAACGCTCGGCCGACAGCGCCTCGCCGCGCACATCCACGAATTCCCATGCCCGTTCGCGGTTCACGGCCACCACATCGCCATCGCGCAACGGCGGGGCGAGCGAGCGCAGCACTTGCGGGCTGATTGCCCAGGTGCCGTTTTGATCCAGCAGACCCCACCAGCCGCCGTAGCGCGAATCGCGCGTCTGCGCGGGCAGTTGGCCGCTGGTCGGCGCGGCCAGCGCCATCACCCCTTCGGGCAGCGCGGCAGGCTTGCCGGTTACGGTGTTCACCAGGCGCGGCGGCGTCGGAATTTCCATCGCCGCCAGCTTCTGGCCGGGCTCAAACCCCGAGGTGCGCGTGCCCAGCGGAAAGGTCTTCACGACCTTGCCCTGACGGTCGATCAGCACATCCCGTCCGTCCTCTTCGGCCAGCGCCGTGCCTTGCGCGTTGAATCCGGTCGCGTCGCTAAAGCGCGGCGGGATGACCCAGCGTCCCCGGGGGTCGATGTAACCCCAGAGATCCTGCTGGCTGACGGCGGCCAGCCCGTTCTGGAAGGAGCGGGCTTCCGAATACGCCGGCGCGATGGCCATGACGCCTTGCTTGTCGATAAAACCCCAGGCAGCGGAATCGCCATCGGCGGTGCCCACCAGCACAGCCGCCAGGCCTTCCTGGAATGGCTGGTGGCACGATGTGCCCGCGCCTTCGCCGAAATTGTTGTACGCGCACTGCTGCGCCCAGTTGGTTTGCGCGTGCGAAGTGACCGGCGCCAGGAGCGCCATCCCGGCCAGCGCCGCCGCAAGCGCCAGCGGCTTGAAGATGGGCGCCGCCGTCATGGGTTGCGGGCGCGGTTAACAACCGCGGAAACGAACGTGCCGGACCGGGCGTGCCACATGAGTCGATGCCTGCCGAAGGATTGGGAAGGCAGCCACTGTACTCAGCGGTGCCCGGGGACGGATCGGGAGATGTAACCATCAAAAACGAAGCGTTAACATGTCAGAGTCTCGGGCCGATATTTGCGGTAATTCCCGCCATATTTCAAAAACATCGCGCAATTTCTTTTTTTGTGCACACGTTGAAGGTTGGCCGAGCCGTCCGATTCAGGCGGCCGTCTCGGTCACTAGTGCGGTTTTGCGCACCGCCGTGACATTCCCTCCACGCATGCAGCGGGCAAAAAATAATCGGTTGAGCCTCGCGTCTGGCGACCCTGTAATAGCGCCAATGCCCGCCTGAACGGGGGCGACGTTTCCTTGTGAGAGGTTCGCCATGTCCACCCCCCAAAAATCTTCCCTGGATGCATCGCAGCTGTGGCTGCTGGTGCTGGCCGGTGGCGTCGTCATGGGCCTTGCCCTGGGCGTGCGCCATGTGCAGGGCCTGTTTCTTCTGCCCGTCACCATGGACCGCGGCTGGAGCCGCGAAACCTTCGCCATCGCGCTGGCCGTGCAGAACCTGACGTGGGGGATCGTGCAGCCCTTCACCGGCATGATTGCCGACCGCTATGGTTCGGCCAAGGTGATCGCAGGCGGGTTGGTCTTCTATGCGGTGGGCCTGGCCGGCATGGCGCACGCCACGACGCCTGCGGGCTTCATGTGGACGGCGGGGGTGTGCATCGGCATCGCGCTGTCGGGCACGGCGTTCGCGGCCATTTATGGCGCGCTCAGCCGCCTGGTGCCGCCCGAACGCAGAAGCTGGGCGCTGGGCGTGGCGGGAGCCGTCGGGGGCCTTGGACAGTTCACGATGGTGCCCGCGGCGCAATGGCTGATCGGGGGCTGGGGCTGGGTCGCGGCCGTGCTGGCCTTTGCCGTGGCGCTGACTATCCTGTTGCCGTTGGCGTTTCCGCTGCGCGAGCCGGCGAACCGTCTGCGCGATGCCGGTGCGCCCGACGCAAACCTGTCGCTGCGCGAGGCCCTTCGCGAGGCCTTCGCGCGCCCCGGATTCTGGCTGCTGAACCTGGGATTCCTGGCCTGCGGGTTCCAGCTGGCGTTCATCGGCACGCACCTGCCCGCCTACCTGATGGACAAGGGCTTGCGCGCATCGGACGCGGTCGCCGCGCTGGCCATCATTGCGCTCACCAATGTCATGGGCACCTATGTCTGCGGCATCCTGGGCGCGCATCACCGGCGCAAGTACCTGCTGGCGGGCATCTATCTGATCCGAACCGCGGCCATTGCGCTTTTCATCCTGGTGCCGCTATCCACGTGGTCGGTCTACGCGTTCGCGGCGGTCATGGGCTTTGTGTGGCTGGGCACGGTGCCGCTCACCAACGGCCTGATCTCGCAGGTATTTGGCGTGCGCTACATCACCACGCTATTCGGCTTCGTGTTCTTTGGCCATCAGGTCGGTTCGTTTCTGGGCGTGTGGCTGGGCGGCGTGGTATTCGAAGCCACGCGCTCTTATGACCTGATCTGGCTGGGGGCGATGGCGCTGGGCGTGCTGTCGGCCGCCTTGCACTGGCCGATCGACGACAGCGAGATCCAGCGCGCGCGGCCGGTGGGCGCGGCGGGCTAGGTGCGGCCGGCTAGGTGCGGCAGGCAAGGTGCGGCCGGCGAGGCGCAGACGGGAAGCGGCGCTACGCCAGCCGGTGCTGCGTGCCCGCGCCCATGGTGATGTGCAGCATGCGACAGGGCTCAATGACCTTGACGGTGTGCCAGGCGCCCTTCGGAATCACGTAGGCATCGCCGGCCAGCATTTTCACGATCTGGATCCCCGTGGGCCATTCCAGGTGCAGTTCGGCCGCCCCAGACATCAGCCGCACGATCTCGTCGGCGCCGGGGTGCATCTCCCATTGCGGCCAGTCGGACGCGAATTCGTACTCGGACACGAGCCAGCCGCGCCCGTATTGCTCAAGGTCTTCCGGAGATTGGGACCAGAATGCGTCGCCGCCCGTCACGGTGGCGGCGGCGCCGGCGGCGTCCAGATACACATAGTGCGACGTCAGGTCGATGGCCATGTTGCGCGTCCTCGGGTGGGGGGATCTGGGCAGTGTATGCCAGCGACGACTGTCACATCGTTGCGTTTATCATGTCTGCCATCGGCAACTTGGAGAGCACGCGATGAGCACGGGATTCGAAGGGGTGCGCCCCGCATCCGAATCGTCCATCGAGATTGGCTTCTTCTATGACGGCCGGCATTGTGTCGAGCGTATCCGGGTCAAACCCACCGCCGCCAACCTCAAGCGCGCCGCAGACCGGCGTGTTGCCATCCTGGAGGCCATAGCGCGGGGCGATTTCGACTACGACGCCGAATTCCCCAAACGCGGCGCTAAGCCATCACAGGTTCCCGCATGACGAGTAATTCGCAGCTTGAAATCCACGATCTCTCGCCTGATGCCTTCAATGCCTACGGGTGGATGCTGGGCAAGCCCATGCCGGACGGCAACGGCGTTCCGCTGTTTACGAACCCGGCCACCGACTTCTGGCACGAGCACCTGTTCAACACGGGCGCGGGCGGCGACGCCGAGGTGCTTTGGGTCAATTACCGAAGCCAGTCCGTCGAAGTCGCCAGTCTGGAAAAGCACCTGCTGACGCAGCAGGCGATCGTCCCGCTGACAGGCAGCATCATCCAGATCGTGGCGCGCAGCGCCGCGGACGGTTCGCCCGACCTGGCCACGCTTGCGGCCTTTCATGTGGCGCAGGGGCAGGGCGTGTGCATGCGGCCGGGCTGCTGGCACGCCACCCGCGTGGCGGGCGACGAGGTCACGTGCCTGATGCTGACCCGCCGCTCCACCACGGTCGACCTGATCCAGCACCTGACCACGGACGCCAGCACCACGGAAAGCGCCTTCGCGGCCATCCCCGCGCGGCGACTGGAAGTGCCTCAGGATCTGCTGCAAAGCGCCTGACATTGCGCCACGAGGGCGGGAATCAATCCCCCTCGCTGCACGCGAAGCCCAGGCGCGCAAACAAGGGCCACTTGTTGCGGTAGCTGTCCGTCCAGCACATGCCGAAAAATGCCGCGAACGGCGCGTCGACCCGTTGCGCCGATATGTGCGCAGCGGCGTCGGCATCGGGCGGGCAAAAGGCCTGCCCCGGCGTCGGGTACAACGCGCCATCCCAGATGGGTTGGTCGCAATGCTCGCAGAAATTGCACCATTCCCCTGACAGGGCGGGGTTCTGGCGGTAGGTCGGCGCAAGCGTCTGCAGTGTCTGCGCCACGTCGGACGCAAGAGCCCGTGTCGACGAGATCATGGCCGGCCCCGGCATCGACTGCCATTGCGCGGGTCCGAACAGCCAGTCCTGAAACGCCAGCGGATCCAGACCCGTGCTATCCGCGTCGTCCTCATCCAGTTCCAGGTCGCCCTCGGTGCTTTCGTGGCCGGGCGGCACGGCCAGCGCGGCCACGCGCGACAGCGTGTTGCAAGCCGCGCAGCAGTGCACGGCCTGCAACACGAAGTACGACGACGCGCGAATGTTGAACGCCTCTCCGTCCGGACCGGTCATGCTGGGGTCTTGCGTTGGCATGCTGCTGTGTCTTTCCTGTCGCACCGTTGCGGTGCACTGTTACTTCTACATGCCGGGGAAATATGACAGAATCCCCCGGAATTCGAGCCCTGGCGTAATCCGCCGCCGCCATCGGGCGCCTGCGCCATCCCGTCATGTCGGAGCCCTGAATGCGCCACCGCCAGATTAGCACCGGATTTTGCCGGGCCGCCTGCCGTCCGTTCATGGGGCTGGTTGCCGCCATCGTCGTGGCGGGCGTCTTGTCCGGCTGTGCGGTCCCGTCACACGACACCGCCGCCGGGCAGTCCGTCGGCATCGAGGGCCTCACCGCGCAACAGGCGCGCGGCATCGCGCGCGAATCCTACCTTTACGGCGCGCCCATGGTCGCCAGCTACCAGGCCATGTATGCCTACAGCCTGGACAAGCAGGGGGCGCAATACAAGGGCCCGGTGAATAGCATCAATCCAGTCGGCACGGCGTCCGCTGCCGCGGCTGGCCTGGATCCGGCCTATCTGTATTCCTACGCCGCCCTGGACTTGCGCGCCGAACCCGTCGTCGTCATCGTGCCCCGCGTCGAAAAGCGGCGCGATGCATCGTTGCAGGTCATGGACCTGTACATGCACCACATCGGCGACCTGGGCTCGCGCGGCATGGGCGGCGGCGTCTTTCTCGTGGCGGGTCCCTCCTGGAAAGGCAAGGTGCCCCCGGGCATCACCAAGGTAATTCGGTCAGAGACGCAGCTTGCCACGCTGGTGGCGCGCACGCAGCGGTTCAATCCCGCCGACCAGGAAAACGCCAAGCGCATCCAGGCGCGCTTCAAGGTGCAGCCGCTATCGGCGTTCCGCAACCGGGCCGCGCCCGCCGCCCCTGCCAAGGTGGAATGGAAAGCGCCGGTTCCGCGCGCGCAGATGTATTCGTCGCTCGAGTTCTATGACGAACTGGCCTTCCTGCTGCGGTTCGCACCCGCACACAAATCCGAGACCGCACTGCGCGAACGCATGGCCACCCTGGGCCTGCGCCCCGGCGAGGACTACGACACCGCCACGCTCAACCCCGCGTTGCGGCGCGCGCTGCAAGAGGGCATGCACGATGCCCAGAACGACATCGACAAGAACCGCGCGGCGCAGGGCGCCGATGCGGGGGCGCTTTTTGGCGACCGGGACAAGCTGAAGAACGACTATCTGGCGCGCGCGACAGGCGCGCAGATGGGGTTATTTGCGTTCGGCGGCATGAACGCACCGAAGACGCCGCTCAGGCCGCGGTAAGCAGCGCGGCAAGCAAGACGCAAAAACGCCGCCGCCCGGATTGCTCCGGGCGGCGGCGTTTTGAGCCAATTGGCTGCGAGGACTTAGTCCTTGCGGCTGGTCACTTCAACCAGGTGGTAGCCGAACTGGGTCTTGACCGGACCTTGCACTTGGCCGACCGGGGCGCTGAACACGACGGTGTCGAATTCCTTGACCATCTGGCCCGGGCCGAAGGTACCCAGATTGCCACCGTCGCGGCTCGACGGGCAGCTCGAGTTTTCCTTGGCGAGCTGGGCGAAGTCAGCGCCATTCTCGATGGCGGTCTTGAGTTCGTTGGCCTTCGCTTCGGTGGAAACGAGGATGTGACGGGCGGAGGCTTGTGCCATGAGGGGACTCCTTGCGGACTGATTTGGGGAGGGGAGAGTAACGCATTCGCGTGAACTCGCTACCCTGGCATCATAAACGGGGTCATTCCGGCCCCGGGTCACAGACGGTAAGCGCCAAGGGGGCACACCCCCGCACTTCCCCTAATACCCCCGCATATCCTTATACGATTATCGTATTTTCAACACACCCCACCCCGGGCGTGTCCACAGCCGAGGCAACGCGGGCTGGCAATGAGATGCACGTTTTCGGACGAGACTTCCTATGCCTGATTCAGCTTCCCGAGTACTGTTGAAAAAAGATGCGGTCGTGCCGTTTACGTCGGAGCCCAATCTGACGGACCGCGTGACCGAGATGCTGCTGGACGAGATCACCAGCGGCGATTACCAGGTCGGTGAGGTGCTGCCCCCAGAGCAGACCATCGCCACCCGGCTTGGCGTTTCGCGCACCGTGCTGCGCGAAGCGGTTTCCCGCCTGAAGGGCGATGGCATCGTGCAGAGCAAGCAGGGCCGCGGGCTGACCGTCATGCAGACGGCGCGGCCGTCGGTGTTGCGCATGCAGGCCGCGGACATTGGCGATGCGGATCAGGTGCTGCGCATCGTGGAATTGCGCCGGGGCTTCGAGATCGAGGCCGCGCCGTTGGCGGCGGCCCGTCGTGACGAGGACGATCTGGCCGCCATGCGGCTGGCGCTGCGCAAGATGGCCGACGCGATTGCATCGGGAGATGTAGCGGTGGGTGTCGATGCCGACATGGAGTTCCACCGCTGCGTGGCGCGTGCGACGCGCAATGAACACTATCTGAATTTCTTCGATTTCCTGGCGGTGTTGCTCAAGAAGAACCTGCGCGTGTCGCGTTCGCGGTCAGCCAAGATCGCGGGGCGCGGGGCGCAGGCGCAAAAGGAGCACGAGGCGCTGTTTGCCGCCATCGAGAAAGGCGACGTCGAACTTGCACGGCAGCATGCGCGCACGCACGTCGACAACACGGAAGCACGTCTGCGTACAGCGGCGGCCACGGCCGACAAGCCGTAGGCGCCCACTAAGGGCATCCTCCAAGGGGAAGTGGTGATGGGTCAGAAGACGATCGATGAGTTGGTGCGTGCCGACGAGGGACTGGTCAGCCGGTCCATCTTCGTGGACGAAGAGATCTTCCAGCAGGAACTGAAGCAGATCTTCTCGCGTGCGTGGCTGTTCGTGGGGCACGAAAGCCTGGTGCCCAAGCCGGACGACTATTTTGTTTCGCGCATGGGCACGGAATCCGTGATTCTGACGCGCGACCGGCAGGGACAGATTCAGGTCATGCTGAACAGCTGTGCGCATCGCGGCATGAAGCTGTGCCGCTACGACCACGGCAATAACCGCACGTTTACCTGTCCGTACCACGGCTGGAGCTTTTCCACCGACGGCAAGCTGGTGGAACGGCCCGGCGAGCTGGTCGGCGTGCCCGGCCACGCCACGCACTACAAGGGCGAACTGGACAAGAAGCAGTGGGGCCTGAAGACGGTGGCGCAGGTGGTGAACTACAAGGGCGCCATCTGGGCAACGTGGGATCCCAACGCGCCGCCGTTCCTGGACTACATCGGCAACATGCGGCTGTACCTGGATGCGGCGCTGGACCATCGCAACGGCAGTCCGGGCGGCTCCGAGGTGATCGGTGGCGTGCAGAAGTGGCGCGTGAAGTGCAATTGGAAGTTCGCGCCCGAGAATTTCATTGGCGACCTGTACCACGACATCAGCCACCGGTCCGTGGACATCGTGGGTATCGGCCCGGGCGGCGGCAAGGGGCGGCGCGATGCGTCCGCCACGCGCTCGGCGATCTGCTTTCCCGAACTGGGCCACGGCCTGCTGGGCCGGCTGCCGTTCTACGAGGAAGGGCCGTACGCGCCGCAATACGCGCGTTATCCGGAAGTCGAGGCGTATTACCGCGAGATCCACGAACACCGTGAGCGCACGTTAGGCTCGGCGATGCGCGTGCAAACCAGCGTGGGCACGATCTTCCCGAACATGTCGTTCCATGGCCGTCAGCCACGCACGCTGGCGGTGTTTCATCCGATCAGTTCGACCGAGATGGAGATGTGGCGCATGTACCTGGTGGACAAGGACGCGCCCGAATCGGTCAAGGAAGCGGCACGCCATTATTTCCTGCGCTACTCCGGCCCGGGCGGCATGACGGAATCGGACGACATGGAGAACTGGACGGGCGCCACCGAGGCCAGCATGGGCGCGATGTCGCGCGAGCTGTACTTCAATTACCAGATGGGCGTGGGCCACCGGCAGGACGTGCCCGAGATTCCGGGCTGTGCGGTCAACGGTGAATACACCGAGGAAAACGCGCGCATCTACTACCGGCGCTGGGCGCAGTTCATGAACGGCCTGTCATGGGACCAACTGATGGCAGGCGCGGTGCGCCTGGAGGAGGCGGCATGAACGCAACCGTGGAAAACGCGCCGCCTGTGGCGCAGGACGACAGCGTGGACGACATGCTGCTCTGGTGGGAGGCGCATCGCTTCCTGCACTTCGAGGCCGACCTGCTGGACCATCGGGAATTCGACAAGTGGCTGGGCCTGCTGGACGAGGACATCACGTATCGCATGCCGCTCACGCGCAATGTGCGCCGCGACGCGATGGCGCAGGAATACTCCGGCAAGCAGGATGCGGCGTGGTTTGACGAAGGCATCGACACGCTGCGCCAGCGCGTGGCGCAGATCAAGACGGGTATCCACTGGGCCGAGGAACCGGCCTCTCGCGTATCGCATCTGGTGACCAACATCCGCGTGCTGGACGTGACACCGGATGACGGCGGCGGCGACCTGGTGCGGGTGCGTTCGCGTTTCCTGATCTACCAGAACCGCCTGCAGTCCGAAGTGAATCTGTTCGTGGGCAAGCGCGAGGACGTGCTGCGCAGGCGCGACGGGCGCTTCACCATTCTGTCGCGCGAGATCCACCTGGATCAGAACGTCCTCTTATCGAAGGCGCTGACGATCTTCTTCTAGCGCCGTTGCCGGAGCCGGCCCGTCTGCCGGCATTCGATGGTTTTCCTTCCACTCGGGGCCTGACCGCCGACGGGACGCGCTCGCCCATACCTGGAGTTGCAGCATGCAAAGACGTACTGTACTGAAGGCCATTGCCGGCGCGGCCGCGATGTCGGCAACGGGAATGTCGTGGGGCGCCGACGCGGCTTACCCGAGCAAGCCGATCCGCCTGATCGTGCCGTATCCGCCGGGCGGCGTCACGGACGTGGCGGGGCGCTTGGCGGGAGAAATCCTCACGCGCAAGCTTGGTCAGCCCGTGGTGGTGGAGAACCGGCCGGGCGCGAACGGCATGATCGGCAGCCAGCAGGTGGCTTCCGCGCCAGCGGACGGCTACACGCTGCTGCTCAATGGGCTGGGCGGCATGGTGCTGCCGATGGCCACGGTGACCGGCCTGCCGCTCGATACGTCGCGCGCCTTCACGCCGATCGCGCAGATGGCCGAATTCATCAACGTGCTGATCGTGCGGGCCGACTCGCCGATACGCAGTGTCGACGATCTTATCGCCACGGCGCGCAAGCGCAGCAAGGATGGCCTGAACTACGGCTCCAACGGCATCGGTTCGTCGGTGCACCTGACCACCGCGTTCTTTGCGCAGCACACAGGCACCAATCTGCTGCACGTGCCCTACAAGGGCAGCGGCGAGATGCTGGTGGACGTGGTCAACGGCAACCTGGACTTCAGTTTCAGCAATCTGCCGCCGGTGATGGGGCTGATCCGCAAAGGTTCGATCCGCCCGATCGCCGTCACCAGCAGCTATCGCAGCAAGCAGCTGCCGGAGGTGCCGACGATGGCCGAGCAAGGCGTGGCGGATTTCGATGTGACGAGCTGGCTGGGACTGTATGGCCCGGCTGGCATGCCGCCGGACGTCGTGCAGAAGCTGAGCGCGGCGTTGCAGGAAGGCATGGCGCTGCCGCAGTCGGTGGAAACCTTGAGCGCCGCGGGCTTTGAGCCCAGGCCCACGGGAGCGGATGCGTTTGCGGAACTGAACCGCGCCGAACTCGCGCGGTGGAAGCAGGTCGCCACCAAGGCCAGCATCTCCCTGAAATTCGGAGCCTGAGCATCATGGAAACGACATCGGCCCTGCAGCGGGTTCACACCGCCATCATCGGTGCGGGACATGCGGGCGTGGAGTGCGCGTGGGCCTTGCGCGCCGCGGGGGTGGAAGGCGACGTGGCGCTCTTTGGCGCCGAGACGCATGCGCCCTACGAACGGCCGCCGCTGTCCAAGGCCCTGCTGACCGGTACGACCAGCGCCGAGCGTATCGCGTTGCGTGCGGGCAGTGCCTACGAGAAGTCGCGCGTGATCGTGGTGGCGGGCGACCCGGTGGCCGCCATCGATACCGCGGCGCGCACGCTGCGCACGGCGTCGGGCCGCGTCTTGGCGTATGAGCATTGCGTGCTTGCCACCGGCGCCAGCGCGCGCGGCATTGCCGACGTGGCGGGCGAACAGGTGTTCTCGGTGCGCGGCCTGGACGACGCGCACCGGCTGCGCGACGCGCTGCGGCCGGGCATCCGGCTGCTGGTGGTCGGCGCCGGATATCTGGGACTGGAAGCGGCCTGCTCGGCGCGCAAGCTGGGCGCGCACGTGCTGGTGCTGGAGCAGGGCGGCAACGTGATGGCGGGCAAGGTGTCCGAACCCACGGCCACGCGGCTGGGCGACCTGCACCGCGAGGCCGGCATCGAGATCCGCCACGGCGCTGCGGTGCAGCGTTGGGAACGCACGGCATCCGGTTGGCGCGCGCATCTGGCCACGGGCGAGGCCGTCGAAGCCGACCTCGTGCTGGTGTCGATTGGCGCGGTGGCCGAGACGGCGCTAGCCGAGGCGGCGGGACTGATCTGCCTGGACGGGGTGGTCGTGGACGAATGCTGCCGCACGTCGGCGCCCGACGTCTACGCCATCGGCGACTGCGCCAGCGCCTTTCGGGGCGAGCTGCAGCGCTATGCCCGGATTGAAAGCGTGCAGAACGCACTGGCGCAGGCGCGCACGGCGGCCGCCGCCATCGCCGGCAAGGCACCACCCGCGGCGCGCCCGCCCACGTTCTGGTCCGAACAGCAGGGCCGCCGTCTGCAGATGGCCGGACTGGTCGATCCGGCCGCGCCGTGCCGCGATGTATTGCTGCCCACGGCCAAGGGATGGCTGGTCGAACGCTATCAGCACGGCCGCCTGGCCGCGATCGAAGCGGTCGATAGCCCGGTGGAGTTCATCAAGGGCGTGCCGCGCATCGGCGCGCCCGAAGTGGCTGCGGCCACGGCGTGATCAAACCTTCTGGAGACAACATGCCCGTTGCGATATTTGAGTTGCCCGATGGCGCCGAACAGGTGCTGGATGTGCCCGATGACTGGTCGCTGATGGAAGCCGCTCGGCGCGACGGCCTGGAAGGCATCGTCGCCGAATGCGGCGGCGGCGCCATCTGCGGCACCTGCCACGTGCAGGTGGATGCCGATTGGCACGCGCGGCTGGAGCCGCCCGGCATGGCCGAGGAAGCGTTGCTGGAAGTGGTGCCCGAGCGTTGCCCGACCAGCCGCCTGTCCTGTCAGGTCATCATGACGCCCGAACTGGACGGCATCCGCGTGCGCGTGCCGTCATCGCAGCTAGAGCTGTAGCCCGCGCGTCCGAACCCCAAGGAGCCACCGCATGGCCGACAACAAATCCATCAACCTCGTCGATCTGCAACCCGGCGTGCGCGTGCGCATGGCGGGCGGCGCGTTGGCCGAGATCGTCGAGAACCCGCAGGACGGCTTCTGGCTGATTGTCCGGTACCTGGACCATCCGGCCGAGCCTGCACTGGTGGACGCCGGTGAGCAGCAGGTGTTTGCCACCGACGTCGAAGCAATCGAACCCTGAACCCTCTGGAGCCCCCATGAATCAAAAGCCCAAAGTCATCGTTTCCGCGCCCGTGCCGCCCGATCTGCGCGAGCAGCTGGCCGCGCGTTGCGAAATCGTCGAAGTGCCTACCGGACAGAATCCGGCCGAGGTGCTGGACGCGGATGCGCGCGCGAATATCGAAGGCATGGTCTGCACGGTGCGCACCAAGGTCGATCAGGCCCTGCTGGACGCCTTGCCCGCGCTGAAGGTCAGCTCGAACTTCGCCGTGGGGTTCGACAACGTCGATCTGGCGGCCGCCACACAGCGCAAAGTGCTGATCTGCAATACGCCCGGCGTGTTGGACGGCGCGGTGGCCGACGTGACGATCGGCCTGATGCTGTGTCTGTCGCGCAATCTGGTGGCGGGCGACGCCTTCGTGCGTAGCGGCGCCTGGACCAAGGGCGCGTTCCCGCTGACGCGCGACATCCGCGGCAAGACGCTGGGGCTGCTGGGCATGGGACGCATCGGCCGCGTCGTGGCCCGCGCGGCGCAGGCTTTCGATATGAAGGTCATCTATCACAACCGCCGCGAAGATCCGCAGGCCGAAGGCCTGGCCACCTATGTCGAGCGCGACGAACTCTTCAAGTCGTCTGACGTGCTGAGCGTGCACATCCCCCTGTCCGCGGAGACGCGCCATTCCATCGGCAAGCGCGAGCTGGGCATGATGAAGCCAACGGCGTACCTGATCAACACGGCGCGCGGCCCGGTCATCGACGAGGCGGCGCTGATCGACGCGTTGCGCGCCGGCACCATCGCAGGCGCGGGGTTGGATGTGATGGAGCAGGAACCGCTGCCGGCCGACAGCCCGCTCTGCGCCTTGCCGAATGTGGTGCTGCAGGCACACGTGGGCAGCGCCACGCACGAAACGCGGCGCGCGATGATCGACCTGGCGGTGGCCAATCTGATGGATGCGCTGGGCGGCAAGGCGCCGCAGGCGATGGTCAACCCCGAGGTCTGGCAGGCGCGCGCCTGACGCGTCCGGCAGGCATAGCAACGGGCCGTTGAATGAGGGCCTGCAAGGAGTGGCCGCCAAGGTGGGGCCGCCGAGGCAGCCCCGCCTTTGCGGCCCCTTATCCCTGTTTCCCGCCGTAATCCACCACGATTCCCGCCTGCTGCGCGACCTCGCTCCAGCGCTTGAGTTCCGCCTTGGAGAACGCCTGGAACTGCGCCGCGTCGCGCAGCTTGGGTTCGAAGCCGGCGTTGATGATGCGGGTCTGGTATTCCGGCGCGGCCAGTCCCGTGACGATGGTGTTGGACAGCTGCGCGATGATCGCCGGATCAACCTGCGCGGGCGCATACATGCCCAGCCAGCTCGTCACGTCGAAGTCCTTCATGCCCTGTTCCTGCATGGTCGGCACGTTGGGCAACTGGCGCGCCCGGTAGGCGCTGGTCACCGCCAGTGCCTTCAGACGCTTGCCGTCCACCATCGGCAGCGTGGGTGGCAGGTTCATGAAACAGAGATCCAGGTCGCCATTGGCCGTTCCGACCAGCGCCTCGCTGGCGCCCTTGTAGGGCACGTGGTCGAACTTCAATCCGGTGCGCATGGCAAAGAGCTCGGCCGTCATCTGCGACGAACTGCCGACGCCATTGCTGCCGTACAGCGGCTTGCGCTTGGTGGCGCGCAGGTGTTCGATCAGTTCGGGCACCGTGTTGGCGGGGTGGTCCACGCGCACGACAAGGGCGTTGACGAACTCGGCCACCTGGGCGATGGGAAGGAGGGCGGCGGGGATGTCGATCGGCAGGCCGCGCAGCGTGGCGGGCGGCAGCACGTTGTGGCCCAGGCCCCCGGTGGTGAGGGTGTAGCCGTCAGGCCGTGAGGCAGCGGCCGCCTGCATGCCGATGACCCCGCCCGCGCCGGCGCGGTTTTCGATTACCACGCTCTGGCCGTACTTGGCGTAGAGCAGATCGCCCACCAGCCGTCCTGCAAGGTCGGTGGCGCTGCCTGGTGTGGAAGAGACGATGATCTTGATGACGCGGGACGGATACGGCCCGCTCTGTGCCCAGCTTGCGCCGGTAAGGTGCAGGCCGGCGGCGGCCCCCATCAGCTTCAACGCACTGCGACGTTTCATGACGACTTCCCCTTGGGTTATAGACCTACTGCTTCACGTGCTGCTCCAAAAATGTGATCCGGACTTTGTACGATAAACATATTTCTCGTACGGTACGGGTCACGCGAGAGCACGCAAATTGCGGCTTACCCTAGGGGCGGCTTAGTTCAGGGGTCGATTGGCCACTTCGGGCGCGCGATGCGGCGGTAGGGCAGTGCGGCAAGATTCAACGACACCGAGCCCGGCGCGTCCGCATGGATCACGTGGCGCGCGATCTGCGCGAATGCGGTATGAAAGTGTTGCGCGGACTTGACCACGATTAGCGTCTTGTCCTCGAGCCGGCAGCCCAGCTGTGTGAACACGTCGGTATGCAACGCTTGCGCCCGCACGCTGATCAGCACGATCTCGATGCCATCCGCGTCTATCCGCGCCGCGTTGCCCACGGCGCAAGGCGAGCCCGACAGCCCCGTCATGACCATGTCCGGCGCCAACGCCTTGACGGTGCAGGACAGGTCGATCGGGGCGCCCGACATAGGACTGATCTTGCCGCCAATGCGCAGTTGCAGGCGTGCGCCGACGCCGGCGCTGAACGCAATACGCACGGCAACGGGGTCCCAGAGCGGCCCCACCACGGCATTGCGCACGTTGCGCTCACGCAGGCAATGCAGGAAGAAGGTCGCGTCACCCGCCCCGCCGCCACCAGGATTGTCGGCGGCATCGGCGATCACCACGGGCGTCACCCCGCACGCCAGCGCCTGGCTGATGGCCTCGTCGGGCTGTGGGCATGCGGGGGCCAGCGCCTCGCGCATGCCGATCAGTTCATCGGCCAGGCGCCGGGCCAGGGTCTGGGCCGCGGCGCCGTCGCGGTCCGCGTACACCAGGATCTTGGTGCCCATGTCGGGAACGTCGCCCCACGGAAAGCCGTGCACGACCGAAATGGAAAGAATGCCGTCGCGTCCCTCCAGCGCCATGAGGCGATCGATGTAGCGCCGGGCCGGCTCCTGGGGAGTCCGGATGGTGACGACCATCCCGCAATCGACGACCGCCGGCACCGGCTTGATGCGCCCGGCGGCCTGCGCGGCACAGAAGTCCACCAGTTCCAGGGCGCGTTCCCGGATGTCGGTGTGGGGATACTCCTTGTATGCCACCAGGATGTCGGCGTTGTGCACCATGGCGTCGGACAGATGGCAGTGCGGGTCCAGTTCGGCCCCGACCACGACGTCGGGGCCGACCAAGGCGCGCACGCGGGCAAGCAGGTCGCCCTCGCAATCCTCATAGCCCTGCGCCACCATTGCGCCATGCAGCCCCAGGACCACCATATCGACGGGCAAGGCGCCGCGCAGGTCCCGGAGCAGTTCGTCGCGCAGGGTTTCATAGGCGTGTCGCGTGGTGATGCCGCCAGGTTGCGCGCCCGCCGCCATGCCTTCGATCACGTCCCAGCCGTGCTCCGCGCCGCGCTGACGGGCAGCCCACAGGGGGCCGCTGAAGATGGTCATTTCCCGCGGGTGCGTGCCGGCGGGGTAATGGCCTCTATCGGCGAAGTCCGCCAGCGACGTGGGCAGCGGCGAGAACGTGTTGGTTTCGGTGGCCAGCGAACCGGTGAATACGCGCATGGTCCGCCTGCTCAGTCCACGGTGGCGCCGGAGGCCTTGATGACCGCGCCCCATTTGACGATTTCATCGGCGACGTGCTTGCGCAGTTCTTCCGGCGTGCCGCCGCCCGGCGTGGCGACCATGCCGGCAAGCTTTTCCTGCGTATCCTTCTCGGCCATGATCGCGTTGACTTCCCGGTTCAGCTTGTCGACGATGCCGGCAGGCGTGCCCGCCGGCATGAACAGGGCATACCAGGACGTCACTTCGTAACCTTTGACGCCGCTGGCGTCGATCGTCGGAATCTCGGGCGCAAACGGTTGCGGGCTGGCGCTGGTGACGCCCAGCGCGCGCAGCTTGCCGCCCTGGATGAGGGGCATGACCGACGGCGCGGTATCGAACATCACCTGTATCCGGCCGGCCATCAGGTCGGTCAACGCGGGCGCGCTGCCCTTGTACTGGACGTGTTCCATCTCGACGCCGGCCATCGTCTTGAACAGTTCGGCCGACAGGCGCGTGGACGAGCCCGCGCCGGAAGATGCGAAGAAGATGCCCTTGGGGTTGGCCTTCGCGTAGCTGATGAATTCCGTCACCGTCTTGGCCGGCACGGTGTTGTTCACCACCATGATGTTCGGAAAGCGCGTCAACAGCGCCACCGGCGCAAAGTCCTTCTGGAAATCAAAGGGCAGATCCTTGTAGAGCGACACGTTGATCGTGCTGGCGTTGGAGCCGAGCAGGATCGTGTAGCCGTCGGCGGGCGAACGCGCCACGCCCGCCGCCGCGATGTTGCTGGCGGCGCCCGGCCGGTTTTCCACGACGAAGGTCTGTCCCAATCGCTCCGACAGGCGGCCCGCGACCAGGCGCGCCACCGCGTCGGACGATCCGCCCGGGGCATAGCCGACCACGATTTTCACGGGCTTCGAAGGATAGGCCGTCTCCGGCGCGGCGGCGGCTTGCTGGCAGAACACGGCAAGCGTCGCGGCTGCCAGGATTGAAGCGAAGGGTTTCATGCGTGTCGGCTCGAAAAGGAAAAGGGGGGGCGGCGTGCGCCGGCGGGGCTTCGGTCAGGCGCATTATTGGCAATCCCATGCCGCGTAATCAATGTAAGCTTGGCGCGATTTTGTTGCCTATTTGGCAACGATTGCTTTGAGGCCGACGGCCGGGGGAGACAGACATGGACGGCGGGCTGAGCGCGCGGCGCTTGCAGTACTTCTTTGAAGCGGTGACCACCGGTTCGGTCCGTGGCGCCGCCGAGCGGCTTGGCGTCGAGCCATCGATCGTCAGCCGGCAGATCCAGCTTCTGGAAAAGGAACTGGGCGTGGCCCTGCTCGAGCGCAAAGGCCGGGGCATCGTGCCGACCGACATGGCGGCCATCGTGATGGACCATTGCCGCGACAGGCAGGCCAGCGAGCAGGCGTTGCGGGCGCGCCTTGACGAGGTCAATGGTCTGCAGCGTGGCGATATCCAGATCGTTGCCAGCGAGGGCTTCGTCGATATCCTGATGAGCGGCGCGGTTGACGCGTTCTGCCGGCAGCATCCGGGCGTGCGGGTTTCGCTGCGGGTGGCCGGCGCTTCAGATGCCGTGCGGGCCGTGGTGCATGACGACGCGCACATCGGTGTGGTGTTCGGTGCGCCAGCCGACCCGGCCATCCGCGTGGTCGACACGCGCACGCACCCGCTCTGCGTGATTGCCTGGCCGGATCATCCCCTGGCTCGCCAGCGCAAGCGCCCGGCTCTGCGTGACGTCGCCAAGTATCCGGTCGCGCTGATGGCGCCCGGCTTCGGGTTGCGGCAACTGATCGAAATGGCCGAACTGTCGGAAAACACGGTCCTGGCACCCAGCTTCATCGCCAACTCGGTCGTCACGCTCAAGCGCTATGTCGAGTGCAGATTGGGGCTGGCGTTCACGTCGGCCAATTCCGTCGAAGAGGTCGCAAGAGGGGAGCTGGTGGCGCTTCGCACCACCAATCCGATTTTTGAAGCGGCGCAATCGCGCCTGATGGTCAGGGCCAACAGGCCGCTGACGGGCGCAGTAAGGGCAATGTTGGACCGCATCCAGGCCTCGCCCCTGTTCGGCGGGGGCAAGGCCTGAATCCGCTGCATTACCGGACGGGCCAGCCGTACATCAGGCCGCCGTTGCGGTACGACGCATTCAGCCCGCGCTCGAGTTTCAGCGGGCTGTTCGGGCCCAGGTTCTTCTCGAAGCTTTCGCCGTAATTGCCGATGTTCTTGATGATGTTGTAGGCCCACTTGTCATCGACGCCCAGGTTCTTGCCCATGCCCGGCGTCACGCCCAGGAGGCGCTGGATGTTCGGGTTGGTGCTTTTCAGCATCTCGTCCACGTTCTTGGACGTGACGCCGTACTCCTCGGCTTCCAGCATGGCGTTCATCGTCCAGCGGACCAGGTTGAACCATTGCTCGTCGCCCTGGCGGACCATGGGGCCCAGCGGCTCCTTGGAGAAGTTCTCCGGCAGGATGTCGTACTTTTCCGGGTTCTCCAGATTGCTGCGCGCGGCGGCCAATTGCGACTTGTCGCCCGTGAAGGCGTCGCAGCGGCCCACCGCGAAGGCACGGATGATCTCGTCCAGGCGTTCCACGACGACCGGCTTGAAGTTCACGTTCTGCGAGCGGAACCAGTCCGCGAGGTTCAGCTCGGTGGTGGTGCCGGGCTGCACGCAGACGGTGGCGCCTTCCAGTTCCTTGGCGCTCTTCACGCCCAGCGACTTGTTCACCATGATGCCCTGGCTGTCGTAGTAGTTCACGCCCACGCCGATCAGGCCCAGCGTGGTGTCGCGGGTCAGGGTGAGCGTGGTGTTGCGGGTCAGGACGTCGACTTCGCCGGATTGCAGGGCGGTAAAGCGCTGGACCGCGCTGATCGCCTGGATCTTGGCCTTGGACGCGTCGCCGAACAGGGCGATGGCCAGCGCGCGGCACAGGTCAACGTCAAGGCCGATCCAGCCGCCCTTGCTGTCGTTCACGGAAAAGCCCGCGACGCCTGTGGATACGCCGCAATGGACAAAGCCCTTGCTCTTGACCGCCTCGAAGGTCGCGCCGGCGTGGGCGGTCCAGGACGAGATGAACAAGGCGGTTCCTGCCGCAGCCAGTTTGAGTGCTTTCATGGTGTCTCCGCGCCGCGTGGCGCATGTTTATCGTTCAGCCGAAGGCTGAAGTGCGGCGCATAGTACCAGTGGGTCCGGGAGGGAGAATCAGGGAATTCCCGTTAAATCCGGGAGGCGGAATTTGATGGGGATAGAATCGGGCATGCCCGGCCTGCCGCCTGCTTCCAGGCCGCCAGCGGCCGAAAAACGCCACACCGCCACGCCAGCCTATGAATCGACATGACGACCCCGCAGGTCCAGACGACCGTCCCAGGCGCCCGTTCGCCTTCGTCAAGGCGCAGTTGCACGGCACCTGGACCGAGCTGACCCGGGTCAACGCCAGCGACCGCCGCTGGGAAATGCCGCTGGCCGCTGCGCTGTCATCCGGTCTGCCGCTGATGGTGGGCGCGTATTTCGGACGCATGGACTACGGGCTGATGTCCAGCCTGGGCGGCATGGTGTTCCTGAGCCTGCCCAACGCCTCGTTGCAGATCCGCATGATGATGTTGCTGGCGGCGTCCTTCGGCATGGTCGCCTGCTATGCGCTGGGCGCGCTGACGCAATTCTGGCCAACCGCCACGATCGCGGCGCTGACGCTGATCGCGATGGTGGTGAACATGGTGTGCCGCTGCTACCGCCTGGGCCCGCCGGGCAGCCTGTTTTTCATCATGGCCACGGCGATCGCCGCGTACACGCCGGGCACCATCGAAGACGTGCCATTGCGCGTGGGCATGGTGGCGTTGGGTTGTCTGGTCGCCTGCCTGGTGGCCTTTGCGTATTCGCTGCACATGACGCGCGTGGCCCCGCCGCCGCCGCACGTCGAGCCGCCCAGGCCCACGTTCGATTTCGTTGTGTACGACTCCGTCATCATCGGCCTGTTCGTCGGCATCTCATTGCTGGTGGCCGAACTGCTGCAACTGCAGCGGCCGTATTGGGTGCCTGTCAGTTGCCTGGCGATCATCCAGGGCGCCAGCCTGCGCGCGGCGTGGAGCCGGCAGATGCACCGCATCCTGGGCACCGCCGTGGGCCTGTGCGTGGCGTGGGCGCTGCTCAGCCTGCCGCTCAATGTCTGGACGCTGAGCGTGGTGATGATGGCGCTGTCGTTCGGCATCGAGACGCTGGTGGTGCGCCATTACGCCAGCGCGGTGGCGCTGATCACGCCCTTGACCATCTTTCTGGCCGAGGCGCCGCATCTGGGACAGGGCTATCCCGTCGACGTGATCGAGGCGCGCTTCGTGGACACGGTGCTCGGGGCATTCATCGGCGTGCTTGGCGCCGTGCTGCTGCACAGCCAGCGCATCCGCCCGACGCTGTCGCGCTGGATGCGAGCAGTGCTGCCGCAGCGGGTGAATTGACCGCCGTCCTGCGTCGGCTGGACGCCGCGGAGGTCGATTTTCCCTGCCGGCTCGGATAGGATGGGTGTTTGCGCAACCTGGAGGCACTCATGGATTGTTCAGTTGAAGGAAAGGTCGCGTTCGCCGACGGTCATTCGTATCACTTCGCGACCGTCGACGCGGCGCTGGCGTTTGCTGAGTGCGTCAAAAGCACCCAGAATCCCGCTCAATGCGCCGCCACGCATGGCAGCACCAGTCAGGTCAAGCTGGAAGACGTTGCCGCGCAGGAAGCAGCGGAGCGGCGCGAACAGGAACCCGGCGCGGGAACTTGAATGTCCTGATGCAGCGCGGGGGTCAGCCCTTCGCGGCAGATTTCGCGCCGGAACTTCGCCGCCGCACGCGCGGCGGCGCCGCATCATCCCCCCCCTTCGCCCGCCAGATACGCCTGCACCAACGTGATGATCCGTTCCGCGGTAGGCGACAAGCTGCGGCGGGCGCGGTGGATGACGCTGTAGGTCAGCGGACCTGACGCCGGGTAGGGCAGTGGCAAGGGCACGAGCGTCCCTTGCGCCAGTTCGGCGACGATGGCCTCGCGCGTGCAGAACAGCACCACATCGCTTCCCACAGCCACGTCGCGCAGCGCGCTGACGCTGTCGCATTCAAACGCAATCGGCAGTTCATCCACGCCGGCCACCTGATATAGCTTGGCCAGGTATTCCCGCGCGCGCTGCGGCAGGTCGGTGGCGGCCAGGCGATATTGCGCCAAGGCGGCGCGCAGCTTGGGTTTTCGCACCGATTGCAGCGGATGCCCGGCCCGCACGAAAAGGCCGCCGTGCTGCGGCGGCAGTGCACGCACGATGAAGTCCGCCGGCGGCGGCAGGCTGTGCGTCACCGCCACGGCGAAGTCCAGCTTGTCCTGCAACAGCTTGTCGAGAAGACGCTGCCAGCTTTCGATCTCGACATGCACGCTTAGACCGGGATGTTCGCGGGCCAGGCGGACCAGCAGCGGCGACAGAAACCCCGCCGCCGGAAAGGCCCCGACGCCGAAGCTCACGTGTCCCGTGTCGTGGCCCCTCATCAATTCGGCCTCGCGCCTAAGGGCGAGGACATCGCCCAGGATGCGGCGCGAACGATCGAGAACCATTTTTCCCGCCTGCGTCGGCGTCACGCCGATCGACGCGCGATCCACCAGCACCAGGCCCAACGTCTCTTCAAGGGACTGGATGCTGCGCGTCAGCGCCGACTGCGTCAGATGCAGCCGCTGGGCCGCCCGAGAGAAGTGCCGCTCTTCGGCAAGGACGGAAAAGTGCTGGAGCGAACGGATCGTCAGGCCCATGTATTTTTCTCATCGGAATTGCGCCAAATATGCAATTGATTCGGGTCAATTGCAAGACTAAAACAGCTTGACCACGGGTCGGTGAAAGCGCTGCAAGAACCCGGGAAAACACGACACAGAGCGCTGCGCGGCCCCGCGACACGCCAACCTCGCAGGAGGAGACAACATGAACCGCAAGCCGATCTTCCATCTGGCGGGCTGGGCCGCCGCGCTGAGCATGCTGGCCTGTACGGGGGCCGTTGCGGCGCCATCCCCGCAACCCGACGCCTGGCCTGCCGCGGGCAAGCCGATACGCATGGTCGTGCCATTCCCGGCGGGGTCCGGGTCGGACTCGCTGGCGCGCATGCTGGCGGCCAAGGTATCGCAGCAGACGGGCGCCTCCGTCATCATCGACAACAAGCCGGGCGCGGGCACGATGATCGGCGCGCAGGACGTGGCGCGCGCCAAGCCGGACGGCTATACGCTGCTGTACACCATCGTCGTCACGCACACGCAGAATCCGCACCTCTACAAAAAGCTGCCCTACGACCCGGTCAAGGACTTCACGCCGGTGTTGCAGGCGGTCAGATCGGCCACCGTGCTGGTCGCCAACAACAACGCGCCGTTCTCCACGACGGCCGAGCTGATCGCCTACGCCAAGGCAAATCCTGGAAAGCTCAACTACGCCTCGTACAGCGCCGGATCGACCTCGCACCTGAATGGCGAGATCCTCAAGATGAAGACGGGCACCGACATCGTCCACGTGCCCTACAAGGGCACCGCCGACGCCAGCCGTGCGCTTTTGGCGGGCGACGTGCAGGTTTACTTCGACGGCACCGCCACGGCGGTCGAGAACGCGCGAGCCGGCAAGGTCAAGCTGCTGGGCCCGGCCACGGACCGGCGCCTGAGCGTGCTGCCAGAACTGCCCACGCTGGAAGAGCAGGGGATCGAGGGACTGAACATCGTGGGGTGGCAAGGCATCTTCGGCCCGGGCGACATGCCGCCCGCACTGGCCGAGCGCGTCGCCCAGGTGTTTCGCGCTGCGCTGGAGACCCCCGAAATCACCCAGACCATCCTGTCGCAGGGCAACGAGGTCAGCGGCGCGGGGCCAAAGGAATTCTCGGCCATCGTGCAGCGCGACAGCGCGCGGTGGGGCGACGTGATCCGCCGGATCGGGCTGGTATTGGAATAAGGCTGACGGGCCCGCGGGCCCCGGGAGACAACAATGCACGATGTAGTGATACGCGGCGGCACGCTGGTGGACGGTTCGGGCGCCAGCGCCCGGGCGGGCGACCTGGCCATTGAAGGCGGCAGGATCGTCCAGGCCGGCGGCAAGGCGGGCGCGGCGCGGCGAGAGATCGACGCTGCCGGCGCGCTGGTGACGCCGGGGTGGGTCGACATCCATACCCATTACGACGGCCAGGCGACATGGGATCCGTATCTCAGTCCCTCAACATGGCATGGCGTTACCACCGCCATCATGGGCAACTGCGGCGTGGGCTTTGCGCCGGTCAAGCCCGACCGGCGCGAATGGCTGATCAAGGTGATGGAAGGCGTCGAGGACATTCCGGGCTCGGTGCTGTCCGAAGGCATCGAATGGGACTGGGAGACCTTTCCCGAGTACCTGGACGCGCTGGATCGGCGGCCCAAGGCGCTGGACATCGGCGCGCAGATTCCGCACAGCGCGGTGCGCGCGTACGTGATGGGCGAGCGCGCCATTCATCACGACGAGGCCTCGCCCGCGGACCTGCTGGCCATGCGCGAGGTCGTGCGCGCTGCCCTGCAGGCGGGCGCGGTCGGCTTTTCGACGTCGCGGACGTTCCTGCACAAGTACGACGAGCGCAAGTATCCCCCGGGCACGTTCGCCACCGGCGAAGAGATCAGCGCGCTGGGATCGGTCATGGGCGAAGTCGGCCACGGCGTGTTCCAGATGACGGCCAACCATCCCGCGATGGAAGGCGAGATCCCCTGGTTGGAACAGCTTGCCCGCCACAATCGTCTGCCCGTGCTGTTCAACCTTCAGCAGACCGACGGCGCGCCAGACGTCTGGAAGCAGATCGTGCGCACGCTGGACAAGGCGCGCGACGAAGGCGTGCCGCTCATGGCCGGCATCAGCGGCCGGCCGCTCGGCATACTGTTTTCCTGGCAGAGCTCGCTGCACCCCTTCATTGCCCATCCGACCTATCAGGCGCTGCACGCGCTGCCCCTGCCGGAAAAGCTCGCGCAGCTGCGCGATCCGCAGGTCCGCCAGAAAATCATGAGCGAGCAGCGCGGCCTGCTGGACCGCCGGGCCGAAACGCTATTCAGCAGCTTTCACAAGATCTACCGGCTGGGCCAGAATCCCGACTACGAACCGCCGCCCGAAGACAGCGTGGCGGCCATGGCGGCGCGCACGGGCCGCCCGCCGCTGGAGCTGGTGTACGACCTGATGCTGGAGAACGACGGCCGGGCCATTCTCTATTACCCGTCCTTCAACTACTCGTACGAAAACCTTGATCACCTTCATCAGTTGATGCAGCACGCCAATACCGTGAACAGCCTGTCCGACGGCGGCGCGCATTGCGGCTACATCTGCGATGTCAGCATGCCGACCTTCATGCTCAGCCACTGGACGCGCGACCGCCGCCGCGGCCCGCTTCTGCCGCTGGAACACGTGGTGCGCCGGCAAACCCGCGACACCGCGCTGGTCTATGGCTTGCACGATCGCGGCTTGTTGCAGCCAGGGTACAAGGCCGACATCAACGTCATCGATCCCGACGCGCTGAAGGTCCACTGCCCGGAAATGGTCTTCGACCTGCCGGGCGGCGGGCGCCGGCTGGTGCAGCGTGCCGATGGCTACGCGGCCACGCTGGTCAACGGCCTGCCGATCTTCGAGCGCGGCCAGGCCACGGGCGAGCTCCCAGGCAAGCTGCTGCGCGGGGCCGGACCGCAACGCGGCTAAGCATCCGGGCATTCCCGAATATATTGATCGCACCGATTAATCCACTGGAATTTCTCATTTGTGGCGCAGGATTGCGCTCCCTATGATCGGCAGGGTTGCTTCACCAGCAACCCAAAAATCAAGGGGAAAAAAATGAAAAAGTGGAAACTGGCCTGCGCTGCGCTGGCCGTGCTGTCCTGCGTGGCCACGGCCTCGGGCGCTCAAACCGCCTACCCGAAGGGCCCGGTCACGCTGGTCGTGCCATTCGCGCCCGGCGGATCGACGGACGTGATCGGACGGCTACTGGCCGAGCGGCTGGCGGTGGCGCTCAAGCAGCCGGTGGTCGTTGAGAACCGCTCGGGCGCGGGCGGCAACATCGGCGCGGCCATGGTGGCCAAGTCAGCGCCCGATGGCCAGACGCTGCTCTTTGGCACGACGGGCATCCTGGCCATCAACGAGTTCCTGTACAACAACCCGGGCTACAAGGCCGACCGCGACCTGAAACCGGTGGTGTACACCGCGTCCATCAGCAACGTGCTGATCGTGAACAACGACATGCCGGTGTCCAGCGTCGACGACCTGATCAAGCTGGCCAAGGCGAACCCCGGCAAGTATTCCTTTGCATCCTCGGGCGCGGGCAGCTCCACGCACCTGTCGGGCGAATTATTCAAGAACATGGCGGGCGTGGACCTGATGCATGTGCCGTACAAGGGCAGCGGCCAGGCTCTGGTGGACCTGGTCGGCGGCCAGATCAACATGATCTTCGACAACGCCCCGTCGGCGGTGCCGCTGGCGCAATCGGGCAAGGTCAAGGCCCTGGCCGTCACCAGCACCACGCCGCTGTCGGTGCTGCCGGGGATTCCGCCGTTGACCGAGGCGGGCCTGAAGGGATACGAGTCCTTGTCCTGGACCGGCGTGGTTGCACCCGCCGGCACGCCGCAGGCCGTGGTGGACCGGCTCAACAAGGAGGTCAACGCGATCCTGGCCGACGAGGCCGTGCGCAAGAAACTCACCGAACTGGGCGCGCAAGCCACGGGCGGCTCGCCCCAGGACTTCACCGCGCACATCGAAGCCGAACGCGCCAAATGGGGCAAGCTGGTGAAGGAAGCGAAGATCGCGGTGCAGTAGCCACCGGCGTGGGTGTCAGACACCGGCAGACGCCGCCTTCCTGGTCCTTTTTCCCGACACCTTCACCCCCGCCGGCACCGGCTTTTCGTTGATCACGTCCCGCATGTACTGCAGGAACAGCTCGGAACTTGCCGACAGCGACCGCAGCCGCCGCGTAATCAGACAGACCTCGCGCGACAAACGCGGCGAACTCAATTCCCGAAACACGAACGTCCCCGGTTCGGTCCGCTGGGTCTGCGGCGGCGCGATGGAACTTGCCGCCAGCGCCGGCAGAATCGAGTAGCGCCCGCCGCCACGCAGCACGGCGTGTAGCGACGACGTCCGCGACACTTCATCGTGCTGCTGCTCGAAGAACCCAGGCTTGCCGGCATGCGCGCGCAGAAACGCACCGATGCCCGTGTCCTCGGTAAACCCCACATATTCCGCCGGATCCAGGTCAGCCCACTTCAGGGGCTTTGCGCCTTGCGCGTACGGATAGGACGCCGCGCAGATTACGCCGTAGCGGTCCTCGAACAGCGGCGTGTAGACCAGCTCGTCAAAGCCATGATGCGACGTGGAAATCGCAAAATCGATGTCGCCGTTGGCGATCATCTTTTCCACCTGTTCCGAGCCGGCGTCGTGCAACGAGAACGTGATCTTGGGATAAGCCTGGCGGAACGCCGCGATGGCGTCGCCCAGGAAGTAGTTGGTGACCGACGCCACCACCGCGATCCGCACATGCCCCTGACGCCCCTGCGACAACGCTTCCAGGTCGCTCAAGGCGCCGTCGAATTGGCTGAGGATGCGCTCGGCTTCCGCCTTGAAACGCGCGGCCTCCGGCGTCATCGCCACGCGCCGTGTGCTGCGGTCAAACAGCTTGACGCCTACCGCGTCCTCGAACTGCTGGATCGTCGCCGTCAGCGAGGACTGGGTCAGGAACAGTTGCGAGGCCGCCACGGTGAACGAACCCGTGTTGGCCACGGCGACGAAACTGCGAAAGTGCCGCAGGGTGATGCTGCGTTTTGCCGTCATGCTCCGCACCGTTCAATATATTGGTGAAACCGAATAATAAGCAAAAACCAACAATTTGTAGTGAAGAAAACCGCGCTCTAGAATTTCCTTCGATCTGGCGCATCGCGCCGTCTCCACCGCTGGCAACAAAGAGTGAACTGAAATGAGCGCTGCAGGCGTATTGCCCACATGAGCACACAACAACCCTTGCGCATCCTCATGTCCGCATCGACGCGGGATCGGATTGGCGGCGCTATCAGCCAGGCCTTGGACGGGCGCTCCTTCGAACCCGTCATTGCGGCCCAGACGCACGGCAATGAGCCGGCGGATGTGGATGTCGCATTCATCTCGCGCGACGTGACGGGCCTGTCGACCAAGCATCGCGTCCTTGAACCGCTGGAAGCCTTCTACGTCACGCTGCGCCGGTCGCCGAGGCTGGCCTGGGTGCACGTGCATTCGGCGGGGGCCGACCGCCCGATCTTCGGCGAACTGAAGGCGCGCGGCGTGCGCGTCACGACGTCGTCCGGGGCCAATGCGCAGGTGGTGGCGCAGACCGCGCTGGCCGCGGTCCTGTCGCTGGCCCGCGAGTTTCCCCGCCTGTTCGACGCGCAGCGGGCGCGCACGTGGACGCCACTGATCGGTGGATTGCTGCCGCGCGACCTGGCCGGGCAGACCGCCGTGATCGTGGGGTGGGGGCCGATCGGCCAGACGCTAGCCGGGTATCTGCGGATGTTGGGCCTGAACGTCATCGCCGTGCGCAGCGCGGCCACGCCGCCCGCCGATGGCGTCGAAACCCACGCGTTCGAGGATCTGGCACGCATTGCCGGACGCGCCGACTGGCTGGTGCTGGCCTGCCCTTTAAGCGATCGCACACGCGGGCTGGTAGACGCGCGTGTGCTCGCCGCCATGGCGCCACACGCCCGGCTGGTCAACGTGGCGCGTGGCGAGATCGTGGCTGAAGCCGATCTGATCGAAGCCCTGCGCGCAAAGACGCTGGCCGGCGCGTATCTGGATGTGTTCGAACACGAACCGCTGGATGCCGAATCGCCGCTATGGGCGCTGCCCAACGCATTCGTCACGCCGCATTCGGCGGGCCACTCGGATGGCAACGAGGCGCGCGTGGACCGGATTTTTCTTGATTACCTGCGGCAGTGGCGGCAGTAACGCCGGCCTGATTGCACCCGCACCCCACTTGCTTGCAACCCGTCAATTCCAGGACCTTCCATGATCCAGACCGCCGCGCGCATCCAGCGCATCAAACCCTCGCCCAGCTCGATGGCGGGCCAGCGGGCCCGTGAACTGCGCGCCACCGGCCGCGATATCGTCGCGCTGACGGCCGGCGAGCCCGACTTCGATACGCCCGACAACGTCACGCAGGCGGTTGTGCGCGCGATGGCGCAGTCGCGCACCAAGTACACCGACGTGGGCGGCACGCCTGAACTCAAGGCCGCGATCCGCGAGAAATTCCGGCGGGACAACGGCCTGGACTACGCTGCCAGCGAAATCATCGTCGGCAACGGCGGCAAGCAGATCATCTTCAACGCGCTGCTTGCCACCGTCGAAGAGGGCGACGAGGTGATCGTGCCCACGCCGTACTGGGTGTCGTATCCCGACATCGTGCTGCTGGCGGGCGGCACGCCGGTCTTCGTGGCCTGCCCGCCTGCGCAGGGGTTCAAGCTGCAGCCCGCCGACCTGGACAAGGCGATCACGCCGCGCACGCGCTGGGTGATTCTGAACGGTCCCAACAACCCCAGCGGCGCGGCCTATTCGCGCGAAGAGCTGTTGGCGCTGGCCGAAGTGCTTCGACGCCATCCGCATGTCTGGTTGATGTCTGACGACATCTACGAACACATCCTGTACGACGGCCGGCAGTTCGCCACCCTGGCGCAAGTCGCCCCGGACCTGAAGGCGCGCACGCTCACCATCAACGGCGTGTCCAAAGCCTATGCGATGACCGGCTGGCGCATCGGTTACGGGGCGGCGCCGGCCGACCTGATCAAGGCGATGACCAAGCTGCAGTCGCAGAGCACGTCCAACCCGTCTTCGATCAGCCAGGCGGCCGCGCAGGAGGCGCTGTCGGGCCCGCAGGATTTCATGGCCGAACGCACCCGCATCTTCCAGGCGCGCCGTGACATGATCGTGGCCAGCCTGAACCGCATCGACGGCATCGACTGCCATGTGCCGGAAGGCGCGTTCTACGTGTTTCCGTCGTGCGAGAGGCTGCTGGGCAGGACGACGCCCGCGGGCAAGCAGTTGAAGACCGACGAGGACTTCATCATGTACCTGCTGGACGAGGAGAACCTGGCGGTGCTGCAAGGTGCGGCGTACGGGGTGTCGCCATTCTTCCGGATCTCGTACGCGGCGTCGATGGAACAGTTGGAAGAAGGCTGCGCGCGCATCAAGCGCGCTTGCGCGAAGCTGGGATAAAGGCGATTGGGGCGGGCGGTTGGGGCGGGCGTTTGCGCCCGACAGCTAGCCAGCCGCCCCGCAATACGGGCAGTCGGATTCACCGGGCTGCGCGGGGGCCATCCGACCAGGAGCCGGCTTTCCCGACGCGGGCCGCACGTCCGTGGGCATGGCGGTGTTGCCGCCGTGCCCGCCATGAAAACACTCGTGCGCCAGCCACTGGCTTAGCCGTTCATAGCTTTCCATGTTGCTGCGCCAGTTCGGCGCACAGAGATAATAGCCAAGCGGGCTTTCAAACGTCCGGTCGAAAATGTCCACCAGCTGCCCCGTGGCCAATTCCTTTTCGATCAGGCAGTGCGGCATCAGCGCCACGCCAAAGCCGGACGATGCGGCCTGGATAATCATCGAAAACAGATTGAAGCCTGGGCCGAACCGGGCGCGGTCATAATCGCCCAGGTAGGTCGAGAACCAATATTCCCAGGACAGCGGAATCTCGATGTGTTGCAGCAGTGTGCATTGCTTGATGTCTTCGAGGCTGCCGATGGGGTGCTGATCCAGATATTCCCGCGAGCACACCAGGCGCGTTTCGCGGCCCGTCAGATATTTGGCGTCGCCGTCGTGCCAGTCGCCATAACCATATTGGATTGACGCATCGAAATCGAGCTCGGTGCTTTTGTAATCGGCCACGCTATAGCGCACGAAGTTGATGGAGATGTCCGGATTGACCTCGCGAAACGTCTTCAATCGCGGAAACAGCCATTGCGCCGCAAAGGTCGGCGCGGCCGAGACGTTCAGGGATTTTGCGGATTGCTGCGTCGCCATCACCTGCGACGTGGCGCTTTCCAGCGTATGCAGGGCCGGCCGGATCAGGCTGAGATAGGTGGCGCCCATGCGGGTGAGTTGCAGCCCATTGGTGCCCCGGATGAACAGCACATGTCCCAGGTAGCTTTCCAGCGTGGCGATATGCCGGCTGATGGCGCTTTGCGTGACGAACAGTTCCTTGCCCGCCTTGGAAAACGACAGGTGCCGGGCCGCCGCGGAGAATGCGTTCAACTCGGAAAGGGTGGGGCAGCGACGTCTCATAGGGGGGTATGAGTAATGCTCATAAGGCTGTTCAAATTTGTGTCGAACGCATAGGGGGAGACCCGGTATCGGACCCCTGAATTGTACCGGTAGAGTTCGGCATGCCGTGATTTCCCGGCGTTTTGAACTGTTTACGTGGTCGATTTATGAAGCCGGTTGTCATCAAGAATTGCAGGATCCTCAATACCCGAACCTTGGCCCTTGAAGCCGCCGCGACCGTGCTGGTCGAGGATGGCGTGATCACCCGCATTGGCGCCGATGAACCGGCTGCCGCGGATGCGCAGGTGGTGGACGCCAAGGGCATGACCCTGATGCCCGGCATGATCGACTGCCACGTGCACGTCGTGGCGTCGTCGTTCAACCTGGGCCGCGTGGCGGCCCTGCCCAACGCGCTGGCGCTGCTGCGCGCGCTGCCCATCATGCAGGGCATGCTGGACCGCGGCTTCACGTCTGTGCGCGACGCGGGCGGCGCGGACTGGGCGCTGGCTCAGGCGGTGCTGGACGGCACCATCGACGGCCCGCGCCTGTTCTGCTCGGGCAAGGCCCTGTCCCAGACCGGCGGCCACGGCGACTTCCGCCAGCGCAACGATGAACTCGATCCGTGCCCCTGCTCGGTCAAGATCGGCAACATCGGCCGCGTGGTCGACGGCGTGGACAACTGCCGCCTGGCCGTGCGCGAGGAAATCCTGAAGGGCGCTACGCAGATCAAGGTGATGGCGTCCGGCGGCGTGGCCTCGCCCAACGATCCCATCCAGAACCTGGGCTTTTCCGAAGCCGAGCTCATCGCCATCGTCGAAGAGGCCAATAACGCCAACACCTACGTGATGGCCCACGCCTACACCCCGCGCGCCATCACGCGCGCCGTGCGTTGCGGCGTGCGCACCATCGAGCACGGCAACCTCGTCGACCGCGAGGCCGCCGAGGTCATGAAGGAACACGGCGCCTACATGGTGCCCACGCTGATCACCTACGAAGGCCTGGCCAACGACGGCGAGCGCTACGGCCTGCCGCTGGACTCGGTCAAGAAGATCGCCACCGTGCGCACGCAAGGCCTGACCGCGCTGGAGATCCTGGACGAAGTCGGCGTGAAGATGGGCTACGGCAGCGACCTGCTGGGCGAGACCCACTACATGCAGTCCGATGAACTGGTGCTGCGCAGCCGCGTGCTGGGCAATGCCAAGGTCATCCAGCAGGCGACCCTGATCGGCGCCGAGATCCTGAACCAGGAAGGCCTCTTGGGCGAAGTGTGCGAAGGCGCCTACGCCGACCTGCTGCTGATCGATGGCAATCCCCTGGACGACATCGAGCTGCTCACCAAGCCCGATTCGATCAAGCTCATCATGAACCGCGGCCTCCTGCACAAGAACGCCTGCTGACGGTCCCCTTTCTTTTATCTCCGGAACTTCCCCCATCATGTTTTCCGTATCCGACCGCCTGGAGCGGTTGCCCTTCAGCAGCTTTCATTTCCGGCTGCTGATGATCGGCGGCCTCGGGCTCGCCTTCGAAGCACTGGACGCCGGCATCATCGCCTTCATCATTCCCTCGCTGCGCACGCAGTGGGGCCTGACCACCGGCCAGATCGGCTGGATCGCCAGCAGCACGTACGTCGGCTTCCTGGTCGGCGCGCTGTTCTCCGGCATCCTGGGCGACCGCTACGGCCGCAAGAAGATCATGATGTGGGCGCTGCTGCTGTTCTGCGTGGCCACGTTCGTTAACGCCTTCGCGCGCAACTATCACGAGTTCTACATCCTGCGCATGATCGCCGGCATCGGCATGGGCGCGGAAGGCGCCATCATCGCGCCGTACCTGGCCGAGTTCGTCAGCAGCAAGTACCGCGGCCGTTTCACCGGCGCGCTGGCGGGATTTTTCTCGTTCGGCTTCGTGATGTCGGCGCTCCTGGGCTACTTCATCGTCCCGATGAGCGACGACGGCTGGCGCTACATCATGATCATCGCTTCCGTGCCGGTCGTGTTCCTGCTGTGGTGGCGCAAGTCGTTGTTCGAGTCGCCCCGCTGGCTTGAACACACCGGCCAGACTTCCGAGGCCAACCGCATCTGCGAAGCCATCGAAGCCGAAGTGCAGCAAAGCACCGGCCGCCCGCTGCCCACGCCTGTCGCCACGCGCAAGGCTGCTTCCTCGACCGCGGACCAGCAGACCGCCATGGCCAAGCTGGCGTCGCTGTTCTCCAAGCAATACCTGGGCACCACCGCGCTGGTGTGGGTGTTCTGGATCACCGTGCTGTTCTGCTACTACGCCTTCCTGGTGTGGATTCCCAGCCTGCTCGTCGAGCGCGGCTTCACCATCACCAAGAGCTTCTCGTACACGATCCTGATCTACCTGTCGCAGATCCCGGGCTACTTCTCGGCCGCGTACTTCAACGACAAGATCGGCCGCAAGTACACGATCCTGGCCTACATGCTGCTGTCGTGCCTGTCGGCGCTGGGCCTGGCACTGGCCAGCGGCGAGCATCAGATCATCATGCTGAGCATGCTGCTGTCCTTCGGCATGAACGGTGTGATCGCCGGCCAATACACCTACACCGCCGAAATCTATCCCACGTCGATCCGCGCGACCGGCATGGGCGCGGCCTCCGCCTTTGCCCGTATCGGCTCCATTGCATCGCCGACCATCGTTGGCGTGGCGTATCCGGTCCTGGGCTTTGCCGGCGTGTTTGCGATGATGACCGCCATCCTGCTGGTCGGCGGCCTGGGCATCCTGTTCTACGGCAAGAACACGCGTGGCGTCGTGCTCGAGGAAATCAACGCATGACCAAGCCCTCCGCATTCCACGCGTTGGCTGGCAACGCCCGCGATCTGGCGCTGGCCGGCGACCGGCAGGCGCAGTGGGACGTGATCTCCAACCTGCTGCAAAACTGCTTCGGCCACAAGCTGTTTACATCGCTGCTGTACTTGCAGGACCACAAGCTGATGAAGCGTCTGCACACGTCGGACGACACCATCAGTCCGCTCGGCGGCTTCAAGGCCACCGGCAACGGCCCGTGGTCGCGGTTGGTGCTGGAAGAAGGGCGCCTGTATGTCGCCAGCAACGAAGACGACGTGCGTACCGTTTTCTCCGAAGCGCCGATGCTGATCGAGCGCGGGCTGCAGTCGGCCTTCAACATTCCGGTGCGGCATGCGGGGCGGGTGATCGGCTCGCTGAACATGCTGGCCGCGCGTCACGCCTATGACGATATCGATCCGGATCTGGCGGCGGTGGTGGCTGGGTTGTGCGCGCCCGTGTTCATCGAAGCGATGCAGGACGCGGCGTCTGCGGCGGCCAATGTGGACCGCTCCGTGCTGGACAGCGTGTAAGTCACGTTATTTGGGTATCCGTCCCGGTGCGGGACTGGGTTTGCGGGCCGCTTTTCGAAGCGGCCCTTTTTTCGTCCGGAATTCGGGTCGGTCCCGGTTTTGCACATTGTTGCGGGAACTGGTCTGAATTGTTGCGTGTTACCGCGTTTTTGCAAGAGGGGGAGCGAGCTTTAGAAGTCTTTCGATGTGCGAGCTTGCGGGGCGTCAAGAGAATGGTCGCTTTTTTTCGTGGCGGTTCTACGGCGCTGCAATTGGCCGGCATCTGGCTTTTCGCATCTCCGAAGCCGCGCACGGGTTACGGAGCTTGCAATGCACTTCCCCCTTTCCCCGGTTGTCGCGGCGATTCTCGCCGCCACGATCCCGGCCTTTCCCTTGATAGTGTTGGCGGCGCCGATGCCGCCGATCCTCATTGATGACCCGGAAGGCAACACGTCGACGGAGGTGTTCCCCGGAGCGAGCATCAACATCAACACCGGAGACGCAATCCGCGTCAACAACCAGGGCAACAGCGTCTTCGTAAACGGCATCACCGTGACCGCAGAGGCAGACGCCCGCGGTGCGCATGCCCAAGGCGGTGGCTCGATCACGATCACGGACAGTACGATCCAGACGCAAGCCGGGGCTGCATTGTCCGCGTCCCAGGAAAATAGTTTCGTCCATGCCGACATCTCCCTCCTATCCTCAGAGGCAACGACCGTGCTTGCGACCGATGCGGGCCGCATCGAATTGCTTGGCGGAGCCGTGTCGGGATCGGGCGGATTCCTGGGGACCGTCCGTGCCTCCGATGGGGGCGTCATCACGGCAAGTGACCTGGAGATCAAGAGCATTGACCGCAATGGCGTCAACGCCTATGGCGTGCGCGTCCAGTCAGGCGGGCGCGTCGAACTGTCCAACGTCATTGTGTCCAGCGTGGCTGACACGGGCGCGGCGACCGGGGCGGACCTTTCGGTGCAAGAAGGCACGCTGTTGCTGACCGATAGCCACGTCAAGGCAGGAAGCACGGAAAACGCCACGGCGGCAACCATGCATATCTCGCAAAATGCCATCGTCACCGTTCAAGGAAGCACCATTGAAGGCCAGATATCCGTTGTCGACGGTTCCAGCCTGACCATGACGGATACGGTGGTTGCTGGTCCGCATTCGGTGAGCTTCGGCGTGCTCTTGTATAACGAGGCGAGTCAGACCGGTGTGTCTTCGGCGTCTTTGACGAACGTGACAATCGGCAGCGAAGCCGTCGCGGTCAACGAGGGCGTCACGGTGATGAACAACCACGTGATGACCGGACAGAACCTGGACATCCGCGCGAACTTGTATGCGATCCGAAGCCGCAATGGGGCGGTACAGATTGAAGGCGGGACCTTACGCGGAAGACGCGCCGGCCTGTATGCACACTCGATCGATGACACGGCGGCAACAACGATCGACGCCGTGGGAACGCATATCCTGGCCGAAGTCATGAATGCGGTAGGCGTGAGTGCCAACCATCGCGGCACGCAAGTGACATTGGACGGCGTTACCGTGGACGTGTCCGGCATCACGGGCGCAGCGCTTCGGGCAACCGACGAGGCACGCATCGACGCTGTCAATTCACAGTTGAACGGGCAATCCACAGGCTCGATCGGCGTGCAGATGCTTGGAAACATCGGCGCCGGCGACACGGCGGTTTCGCTGAGCGACACGCAAGTCATCATGACGGGTCAGAACGCAAACGGCGTGCAGAGCGTGCGCTACGAGCCGCAGGGCGCCAACTCGCTCGTACTGTCGAACGGCAGCAACCTCCAGACCCACGATGGTGTGGGGTTTCTCGTCAGGGGCGGAGACCACGACATCACCGTCCAGAACGCCACCGTGGTGGCCCGAGCCGGCGGCGACGAAGCCAGCGGCATCCTGCTTGGAACGCAGGCGACCCCCAGCGCGGGAATCGTCCCCGGGCAACCGTACCAGACGCAACGCGTCACCCTGAACGCCATAGGCGCGCTCATGACGGGCGACGTGTTGACCTCCGACAGCGGCCGCGTCGACATTGGCCTGGCGAGCGGCACTGAGTGGACCGGCGCGGTGCGCGCGGGTCAGGGTTCGGTGGACAGCGTCAAGTTAGACGCCAGCAGCGTTTGGAACGTGCGCGGCGATTCAGCCGTCAAGACCCTGACCAACGCGGGTGTCGTGCAGTTCGTGTCTCCGGGTGCGCAATCTGGATTCAAGACGCTTACCGTCTCCGACTACATCGGCGGCGGCACCTTGGTCATGAATACCCACCTGGGCGACGACACGTCCCTGACCGACCGGCTCGTCGTGGACGGCGGCGCGGTCACGGGCACCACCGGGCTGCGTGTCTTGAACGCCGGCGGCGCAGGCGCGTTGACCACGCAAGGCATCCGGCTCGTGCAGGCCACCAACGGGGCCACGATTTCAGGCAATGCTTTTTATCTGGACGCGAACTCGACTGGCTACCGGGCCTCGACCATTAGCTTGGCTCTGAATGGCTACGACTATTTCCTGGTTCAGGGCGGCACGGGCGGCGTGGCGTCCGATTGGTATCTGACGTCAACGACGCCGCCGGAAGAAGGCGGCGCCACGGATCCGGGCGGTCAGACGCCGCCCGGAAGTGGCGTTGAAACGCCTCCTGGCAGCGGCACTGAAACGCCGCCGGGCAGCGGTACTGAAACGCCTCCTGGCAGCGGCACTGAAACGCCACCGGGTAGTGGTGTGACTACGCCTCCTGGCAGTGGCGGTGGTTCAACCGGTTCTGTCCCGGGAAACCTGCAGAACGTCTCACCGGAAAACGGCGCGCATATCGGCAATCAGGTCGCGGCGACCCGGATGTTCGTACATCGCCTGGCGGATCGGACCGTGGCGCAAACGTCGGCAGGTCAAACTGCGCCCGCCAGCGCGTCCCGGCAGGTGTGGGCACGTACCGAGGGCGCGCGGCACACCGGCATGAAACTTCAGGAAGGTCAGGTCAGCATCGACACCGACACCGCCATGCTGCAGATGGGCGCCGACCTCGTGAGCACGCGCCTGGGTCAGCAAGGCGTCCTCAAGGCAGGTGTCATGGCCGGCGCGGGCGAGGCGCGTACGAACGCCACTTCCCAACTCATCCACCCGGGCACCGGCATGGCGATGCGTGCCGATGCCCGAGGCAAGGTCACCGGGTATTCGGTGGGCATCTATGCCACCGCTTACGCCGACGATGCCACCCGCTTGGGTGCGTATGCCGATTCGTGGTTGCAGTTCGGCCGCTATTCCAACGAGATCAATAGCGAACTGGGCTCGGCTCGCTACCGTTCGAACACCTGGACGGCGTCGGTGGAAGCGGGATATGCGTTCAAGCCCTTCGCTGCCGGTTCCGCGTTGGGTGCGATGGTCGTCGTGCCGCAAGCGCAAGTGGCCTACACGCGATACGACGCCCAGGACGCGGTGCTGCCCAGCATGACGCTGAACAACTCGCCCGCCAGTTCGGTCACTTCGCGCGTGGGTGTCCGCGCGTACCCGCTTGGCATCGACGCCGCCACGTCCCCGGTGCGGCCTTACGTCGAAGCCAATTGGCTGCACAACTCGGGCAGCGCGAAAGCCAACGTGGGCGCATCGACCTTCCAGGCAACGCCCATGCGCGACGCCGCTGAACTGCGAATCGGCGTGGCAGGCAATGTCCGCGAGTCGTGGCAGGTTAGCGGCGAGCTCTTTGGCCAGGCTGGAAACGGCGGTCAGCGGGGCTACGGCGGCATGTTGAACGTCGGGTATCGCTGGTAACCACAAGCCGCACGGACCGGGCCATGCAGGTGGCCGGTGACAGCCGGGGCTGTCTGCGCTCCCACGTCAGGCACCCCGGCGATTCACGCCGCGCGCTTGTTGAAGATCACCAGCGACACGCCGGTCAGCACTAGCGCCGACGCCGCGATCAGCAACGCGGTCATCGGTTCGTCCAGGAACACCGTCCCGCCCAACGCCGCCAGCACAGGCACGCTGAGCTGTACGGTGGCAGCGCGCGTCACGGTCAACTGCTTGAGCGCGGCGTACCAAAGGATGTAGCCCAGCCCCGAGGTCACCGCGCCGGAGGCGACTGCGTAGGCCGCGCCTGCGGTATCGAACCGAACGTGGGAGGCGGCGAACTGCGCGAGCAGCAGCGCCACCGCGACGGGCGCTGCCCGGATGAAATTTCCCGCTGTCGCGGCGGCCGGGTTCTTCGCGCCTCGGCCCAACAGCGAATAGATGCTCCATGCCACCCCGGACAGAATCATCAGCAATCCGTAAAACACCGGTGGCGCATTGGCGCTGGGCCACATCAACGCGACGAGTCCGGCGATCGCCAGCGCCGTGCCTGCCCATTGCATCGCCGCCAACCGTTCCCCGGCCACGAGGCCATACAGAATCATGCTGATTTGAATGGCCCCGAAAAGGAGCAGCGCGCCCGTGCCCGCAGCCACATGCGTATAGGCATACGAGAACGCGAGCGCATAACCCACCAGCGCCAGCGCGCCCGCCCACGTGCCTTCGACACGCCCGGTCTGCCGGCGAAGCGCCATCAAGAAGCACAGCATCAGCGCGCCCGACACGATGCGGATGGCAAAGAAAGTGGTGGGATCAATGGCAGTCTGCTTGAGCGCAACCCGGCAAAGCAGTGAGTTGCCGGCAAAGGCCAGCATGGCCAATAGGGTGAGCGCGAAGAGGCGGAAGGTCATGGCGAAGGACGCGGCTGCCGCTTCCTTTACTGCGCGGCCTGGGCGGTTTCGCGGAACCGCTGCACCAGCGCGGACCCATCCTCCGAACGATACGCGAGCAATACCTGGCTTTGCGCATCCGGCGTGTCCAGTTCGCGGTAGGCCACGCCGGGAATGCCCGTCTTCATGTAGGTGTCGGGCAGGATCGAGATGCCCATTCCTGCCGCCACCAGGCCAATGATCGTCGCGCCTTCGCGCGCTTCCTGCCCCACTTGCGGGGCAAAGCCCGCGCGGCTGGCCAGCACGCCCACGTGGTCGAACAAGCCGCAGCCCAGCCCGCGCGGGAACAGGATGAAGGACTCGTCCGCCAGGTCGGTCATCGACAACGGCGCGTTGCGGCGCGCCAGCGGATGCGATTGGGGCAGGGCGGCCATGAGCCGGTCGGTCCATAGCGGCAGCGTCGCGATATTGGGCGGCGGCACGAACAGGATGGACGGGCGCAGAAAGCCCACGTCGATATCCTTGGACGCGAGCGCGCGCAGTTGCTGTCCGGTCGACTGGTGACTCAAGTCCACACCTACGCCCGGAAAATCCGTGCGAAAGGCGTGCACGATGCGAGGGAACGCGTCGAACATCGGCACAGACGCCGTGAATGCCACGCGGATCTCGCCGGTTTCACCCAGCGCGGACTGCCGCACGACCTCGCCCGCGCGTTCCAGATGCGCCAGCGCGCGGCGCGCCTGGTCCAGAAACAACGCGCCCGCCTGCGTCAGTTCCACGCTGCGACTTGTGCGCGTCAAGAGCGGCGACCCCAGCTCTTCTTCCAGCGCCTTGATCTGCAGGCTGAGCGGAGGCTGGCTGACATGCAGCCGGCGCGCGGCCTGGCTGAAGCTCAGTTCCTCGGCGACGGCGACGAAGTAACGCAGTTGGCGAAAATCCATATCGATTTGGAAAGCAAATAGATCGTCGTGGAAAACGGTATTGGACGGTATGAGTGTACAGCGCGCATCATGCCCCCATACCAACACGCATAACGACGCAGGAGACAACCATGAAGGCTTACGCGCCGTCCCGGTCCCGCCGCACCTTTGCCGCCGCCGCAGCAGTAAGCGCCCTGATGGCCGCGATGCTGGCACCGCTGCCGGCAGCCGCCCAGGGCGCCTATTCCGACAAGCCGATCCGCATCGTGGTGCCTTACGCCGCGGGTGGCGGCGTCGACATCGTTACCCGCCTGGTCAGCCAGAAAATGGGCGACGCGCTGAAGCAGACGATCATCGTCGACAACCGCCCCGGCGCGGCGACGAACATCGGCATGGACGCGGTGGCGCGCGCCCCGGCGGACGGCTACACGCTGCTGACCGCATCGAACACGCTGGCCGCCAACGGCGCGCTGTTCTCCAAGCTGACCTTTGACCCCGCGCGCGACTTCACGCCGGTGGGCGCGATCGGTTATGCGCCGCTGGCGGTGGTGGTGCCCGTCGAATCGTCGTTCAAGACCTTGAAGGATCTGACCGACTACGGCCGCGCGAACCCGGACAAGCTGACCTACGCGTCGGCCGGCAATGGCAGCTCGGGCCATCTGGCCAGCGAACTGCTCAAGCGCGAGAGCGGCATGAAGGCGCTGCACGTGCCGTACAAGGGCGGATCGCCCGCCGTGACGGATCTGTTGGGACAGCGGATCTCCTTCATGTCCATCAATCCGCTGGAAGTCGTCTCACACGTCAAGGCGGGCAAGCTGCGCGCGCTGGCCGTGCTGGACGACGAGCCGGCGAGCATGCTGCCCGATGTGCCGACCGTGGTGTCGCAAGGCCTGCCGGGCGCGATGGCCACGGTGTGGTGGGGGCTCATCGGCCCCAAGGATCTGCCGCCCGACGTCACCGCAAAGCTCAACGCCGCGCTGCAATCCGCGCTGAATGACCCCGACGTGAAAAAGCGCTTTGCCGAGATGGGCGCGGTGGTCACGCCCGGCACGGACAAGCAGTTTGGCGAATTCGTGGCGGCTGAGACCACCAAATGGACGAAGGTCATCCAGGACGCGGGCATCAAGGCCGATTGATGGTCTTTGCGCCAGCCCGGGGCCGCGGCGCGGTCCGCGGGCGAAATACTGCATAAAGGAACTGAAATGGAACGGCAAAAGAACGCGCTGGTCGTCAGCGCGCACTCCGCGGACTTCGTCTGGCGCGCGGGTGGCGCCATCGCGCTGTACGCCAAGCGCGGCTGGAAAATCACCGTGGTGTGCCTGTCGTTTGGCGAACGCGGCGAATCGGCCAAGCTGTGGAAGCAGCCCGGCATGACGCTGGAGCGGGTCAAGGCCGACCGCCGCGACGAAGCGCGCCTGGCCGCCGGCATCCTGGGCGCCGACATCCGCTTCATGGACTGCGGCGACTATCCCTTGCGCGTATCGGACGAAGCGCTGTTCGAGCTGGTGGACGTCTACCGCGAATTGCAGCCGGAGTTCGTGCTGACGCATTCGCAGAAAGACCCGTACAACTTCGACCACCCGCTGGCGACCCATGTGGCGCAGGAAGCCCGCGTGATCGCGCAGGCGCATGGGCATCATCCCGAGCAAGCGGTGCTGGGCGCACCGCCCGTATTCCTCTTTGAGCCGCATCAGCCCGAACAGTGCGAATGGAAGCCCGAAGTGCTGCTCGATATCTCCGAAGTCTGGGACCAGAAGCGCCGGGCCTTTGAGACCATGGCCGCGCAGGAACACCTGTGGGAGTACTACACCCGCGTCGCCCTGCAACGCGGCGTGCAGGCGTCGCGCAACTCGAACCTGAAGATCAAGTACGCCGAGGGCTACCAGCGCGTGTTCCCGCAGGTCACCGGAGAATTGGCATGAGCCTCGCGGTCAGGAACATCGAGCGGGCGGACAGCACGGTCATCGCACGCCTGGCGTCGGCAGGCGTTGCCACCGCGCATGAAGCGCAGCAGCGCACGGGCCTGTTGCAGCCCACTCTGCGGCCCATCTACGCTGGCGCATCCATCGCGGGCAGTGCGATCACGGTGCTGGCGCAGCCGGGCGACAACTGGATGCTGCACGTCGCCATTGAACTCTGCCGCCCTGGCGACATTGTCGTCGTGGCCTGCGCGTCGGCGAGCGAAGACGGCATGTTCGGAGAACTGCTGGCCACCTCCATGCGCGCTCGCGGCGTGCAAGGACTGGTGATCGACGCGGGCTGCCGCGATGTCGCCGCGTTGAAGGACATGCAGTTTCCGGTGTGGTCCAAGTGCGTATCGGCCAAGGGCACGGTCAAGGCAACCCCGGGATCGGTGAACGTGCCGGTCGTGTGCGCGGGGGCGCTGGTGCAACCCGGGGATGTCGTCATTGCCGACGATGACGGCGTGTGCATCGTGCCGCGTGCGCGGGCGGAGCAAGTGGCCGATGCCTGCGACGCGCGCCTGCGCAACGAGGCAGACAAGCGCAAGCGGCTGGCCGCCGGGGAACTGGGGCTGGATATTTACGGTATGCGCGAAAAGCTGGCGGCAGCCGGGCTGGTGTACGTGGACCGCACCCCGGGGGGGTGAAACGCCGACGCTGCTTACAGGGTGGGCGTTAGCGCTGCCCTTGCGCGTCCACCGGTCCGGTCACGGTAATCACCAACGGAACGCCATTGATTTCGCGGGGCAGGCGCGCCGCGACGTTGGCGTCCGTCACGCCCACGGCAAGCGCTTCTTCGCCGGGGCGGCCCGTGGTGACGCCCACCGAGACGACGCCCGGCGTGGCAAGCAGCCTTGCTTCCTCGCTGGCGAGTGTCTGACCAGCGGCGCTGGCCGCCTGCGTTTTATCCGGGTTGTATTCGACGGCGCCTGCGCCGGAGAAGTCGGGTCCGGGTTTTCGTGTGTCGCTCATGGCTCCAACTCCTCGTGCTTCGGATATGGCTTGATAAGCGGCCGCCCTGGTTGCGCAGGGCGGCCGGAACGTCAATCAGGGCAATAGCCTGATGTTCAGTGCGGACAGCACGGACGCAATCGGATTGGCAAACGTCGTGCCGCCGCCGCCCGCAAACAGCAAAGCGACGGGTCGCACCCCGGATGCCCAGTGCCAGATCAGCGAGCCGGAATCGCCGCCCGCGGAGAACGGGTTGGCGTTGACGGACTGAATGGCAATCTGATTACGGAACAGCGCGACGCGGCCGCCGCCATAATTGACGTTAACCGACACGCCAATCTGTGTCACGCGGCCCTGAGTCAGACCCGTGGTACGGCCGCTTTTGCCGACGATCAGCCCCAGCGACGCGGCAAGCGGCGCCGTGCCGGTTTTGTAATACGCGGCGCTGCCCCCCGATAAATAATATTGATCACCGCGGATACGCTCGTGCCACGCCCAGCCGAATGCGGCGTCCACAAAATTCGCCGCGCCGCCAAATGCAATGGGAACCCAGCGTGCCAGCACGGCAATCTGATCACCCGGATGCCGGCCACCGTCCGCCGTCCCCGGCTGGATGATGCTGTCGTTCACGCTGGCGACGTTGGAGTTGGCCAGCACGTGGTTGTTGCTGAGGATCAGATGGCGATTGGTCCATGGCGCCGTCAGCCCGATCGCCCGGCTTCCGAGCGTACCTGCCGTGACGTTGACGTGACCGACCGACACGCCGGCAGGCGCGGGCCGATGGCGCGCGCGATGCGAATACGCATCCACCACGCCCACCGGCACCTGCTGCACCGGCACACTCGATAGGGCGCGTGTACCTGCCGCCTGCGCCACCTGGCCAAGCACCGCCTCCTGCGGCATGGCGCTCTCGGTGAAGATCGTCAGCACGGGCTCACCGGGCCCGCCCGGTCCGAATGTGACATTGGTGGGGTCCGGCAATCCTATGCCGACCCCGACGATGCCTTCGGAAGAGCCAGCATCCGAAAGCGTCCGGAATTCGCCGGACGCGGTCAGCAACTGCGCCTCGATCGCGTCCCGCAGCGCCAGCAGATCATTGGATACGCCCGCTTCGGCAAATACGGCTTGTTGTTCCGCCTCTTGGCCCAGCGCTTCGAGCCCGGCGGCGTCAGAGTCCGGGTTCTCGGGCGCCCCGGAAGCGGACTTGCCGTTGGCCGGCCCGCCTTGGTCTTCTTCGCCCGGGTTGTCCACCCGTGGGGTGTTGTTGTTCTTTCCTGACATGACAGTGTCCTCCAACTGATTGGGTAAGCGTTAGCTAGAACCGTGTGATTGCCACTAAATGGTTTGTCGATGGCTCCTTGTGATGGATGGCCGGTCTGGCCGGACAAAGGCAGCCCCAGCCCGCGGGCGCGCCTTGCGGCAAGCGCACCTGGCAGTTGGCGGCGGGCGGATCGGGGCTGGAGAGAAATGTCGGGGAGGGGCTCGGAGGGGGGCGGCAGGGCTGGACGCCGCGCCACCGGCGTGTGCTGCGGCAGCCCGACGGCTATCGGCCGCGGCGTTCCGCAGGAAGGGGAAACGCGCGGCAGTTCGCCCGATGCGCGGGCTGCCAGGCGTTTCAAGCCGCAGGATCTGGCGGCGGATTAGGCCTTTTGAGCGGTCATGCGGCCATTATTTGACGGTGCCCCGCGCTTTGGTATGGACAACTTTTGGTATGGACATCAAGCGATTGGCGGTGGCGGATGAGATCCGGATCCCGCGACATTGATGCGTCCGCACCACATCCAGACAAACCCCCGTGGCGATATGTAATAAGAATGCTTATCATGCGCGTTTTACATAAAAGAACGCATGGGGTGGGGCTGTGGGTAAAGCATCGAATGGCCGTCAAGGCAGGCAGAAGGGCGTCGCCCGGGCGGTGAAACAGGCGTTGGCGGGCAGCGCCGCGCTTTATGCCGCCTCGGTATCGGCGCAGACGCAGGCGCCGGCCGCGATCACCGTCCTGCCTACCGTTACGGTGACCAGCGCGCCCGTCGCCCTTGGCGAGGCGCCCGCGCCCATCGCCGGCGGTCTGATCGGCGGCGGCGCCCGCATGGGCATCCTGGGCAACACGTCCGTCATGGACACCCCGTTCAGCGTCACCAGCTATACCGCGCAGACGATCGAGAACGAGCAGGCCCGGTCGGTCGCCGACGTGGCCACCATGGATCCGTCCGTGCGCATGAGCAGTGCCCGTTCCAACATCAACGAAGACCTCACCATCCGCGGCTTCAATGTGCCGACCGCGGACTTCGCGTTCAACGGCATGTTCGGCCTGACGCCCTATTGGCGCGCACCGGTCGAGACCCTGGAACGCGTGGAGATCATCAAGGGACCGTCGGCGGCGCTCTTCGGCATGACGCCGGGCGGCAGCGTGGGGGGCGTCGTCAATCTGGTGCCTAAACGCGCCACCGATGAGCCCATCACCCGGGTCACGGGATCGGTCATGTCGGACTCCGTCTTTGGCGTGCATGCCGACGTGGGACGCCGCTTCGGTCCCGACAACGCGTTTGGCATCCGCGTGAACGGGATGCTGCGCGACGGCGACACGCCAATCAAGGACCAGTCGACACGCGAAGCGCTGGGGTCGGTTGCGCTGGATTATCGCGGTGAAAAGCTGCGGTCCTCCCTGGACCTGATCTGGCAGAAGGAACGCATCGACAACGTCGTACGCCAGTTTCAGCTTGGCGCGGACCTGGCCTCGATTCCCGAGGCGCCGAGCAACAAGAATCCGTATCCGGGCCTGGGCTGGAGCGACGGCCGCAATACCGCCGGCGTGTTCAAGATCGAATACGACATCACCGACTACCTGACTGCCTACGCAGGCTACGGCCAACGCAAGCTGGACTGGGACGCCTTCGCCGCCAACCCGGTGCTGCAGAACACGCAGGGCGATTACTCCTTCTTCGGCGGCTGGCAGCGGATGACGGTCGACAGCAAGTCCACCGAAGCCGGCCTGCGCAGCAACTTCAAGACCGGCCCCGTGAGCCACAAGGTCGCCTTCAGCTACACGCTGCTGGACCAGAAGTCAGATCTGGGTTTCTACACCGGTTTCCCGCCGGGCAATTCCAATATCTACGCCGGCAACATCTTCGACACGCCGTCCATCTCCGGCATCAGCAATCCGCTTAACCGCTACCAGAGCACCAAGCTGACCAGCTACGCGCTGGCAGACACCCTGGGTTTCATGGACGACCGGCTGCAACTGACGCTGGGCGCGCGCCGCCAGAACGTGCAGGGCCAGAACTACAACTTCGCCAACGGCGAGCCCAGCGGCCCGCGCTATGACAAGAGTGCCACCACGCCGCTGGCCGGCGTCGTCTTCAAGGTGCGGCCGGATCTGTCGGTCTACGCCAGCTACGTCGAAGGCCTGTCGCAGGGCGACACCGCGCCCACCAGCGCGGCCATCACCAATCCAGGCGAAACCCTGTCGCCCTTCAAGTCCAAGCAGAAGGAACTGGGCGTCAAGTACAACCTGAACGACGACATGCTGGCCACTGTCGCGCTCTTTGAACTGACGCGCCCCAGCTCCGGCATCTCGGGCAACACCTTTGGCGAATTCGGCGAACAACGCAACCGAGGCGTCGAAGCCAGCTTTGCCGGCGAAGTCACCAAGGGCGTGCGCCTGTTGGGCGGCATCAGCTACATCGACGCCGTCATCAACAAGGCCACCACGCCTGGCCTGCAGGGCAACAAGGCCGTCGGCGTGCCCGACTGGCAATTCAACCTGGGTGCCGAATGGGACACTCCATTCGTCCCGGGTCTGACGGTGTTGGGCCGCGTCATCTACACCGACAGGACGTATGCCAACGCGGACAACACCTTGTCGGTACCAAGCTGGACCCGCGTTGACGCCGGCGCGCGCTACGAGACCAAGATCAGCGGCACCCCCGTCACCTTCCGCTTCAACGTCGAGAACCTGTTCAACCGGAACTACTGGGGCACCGCCACGGCAGGCTACCTGTTCGTGGGCTCGCCGCGCACCTACACGTTCTCGACCAGCATCGCCTTCTAAGGAAGCTGAGATGTCCACGCAAGCCTGGTCCTGGATACACAAGTGGAGCAGTCTGGTCTGCACGGTCTTCATGCTGCTGCTGTGCGTGACCGGACTACCCCTGATATTCCACGAAGAGATCGAGCACCTGTCGGGCGTGGTTGAAGCGCCGCCCATGCCCGCTGGCACGCCTAACGCCAGCATGGACCAGATCGCCCAGACCGCGCTGGAGCGCCGCCCGGGCGAAGTCATCCGCTACATGTTTTGGGATCAGGACGAGCACCCCGACATCACGTATGTCTCGATGGCCAGCGCCGTCGACGCGCCGCCCGAGGAAAACAACGCCGTCGTCATCGACTCGCGCACGGCCAAGGTCCTGGACGAACCGGCCACCGACGAAGGCTTCATGTACGTCATGCTCAAGCTGCATACCGACATGTTCGCCGGCTTGCCGGGGATGCTGTTCCTGGGTGCGATGGGCCTCTTGATGGTGGTCGCCATCGTGTCCGGTGTGGTGCTGTATTACCCCTTCATGCGCCGCCTGAAATTTGGCGCGCTGCGCACCCAGCGCAGCACCCGTGTCAAATGGCTGGACTGGCATAACCTGCTGGGCATCGTCACCGTCGTGTGGCTGCTGGTCGTTGGCATCACGGGCAGCATCAATACGCTGAACCGCGTCGTGCTTAGCCTCTGGCAGATGGACCAGATGGCGGAAATGACCGCGCCGTTCCGCGGCCTGCCGCCCGTCACGCAGCCCGCGCATCTGGAAGCTTCCATCCGCACGGCACGCGCCGCCGTGCCGGACATGGCGGTGAGCCTCGTCGCGTTTCCGGGGACGATGTTTTCCAGTCCGCATCACTACACGTTTTTCATGAAGGGCAACACGCCCGTGACCTCGCGCCTGCTAAAGCCCGCGCTGGTGGACGCCACTAACGGCGAGCTGACCGACACGCGAGAGATGCCCTGGTACGTAAAAACCCTGTTCCTATCGCAGCCGCTGCATTTTGGTGATTACGGCGGCCTGCCGCTCAAGATTCTTTGGGCGGTGCTGGATCTCTTTGCAATCGTGGTGCTGGGTAGCGGGCTGTATCTATGGCTGCGCAAGCCCAAGGCGGCAACGGCTTCGAAACCGTTGGCCCCGGATGCAGCAGAGACCGCCGGGGCGCTGCGGCAGGGTGATCGGCAAGGGGCAGCGCAATGAGCAAGAACGTTGATGCGCGCGGCGCGCGGACCGAGAACCTGCAATCGGCGGGCGAGGTGTTCCGCGTGCCGATCTGGCTAGGCGTGGCCTCGGTGGTGGGGCTGGTGTCGGCGCTGCTGGGCGATGGGGTGTGGGACGGGGGGTCGTGGTTGGCGATCTTTGCGCCGGTCGGGGCGGTCTGGTGGGCTTGGCGGCGCCGGGGCGGATAGGGCCGCCTTCTGATTCGGCCGGCCTGGCGTCAATGGCGCGCGGCCATCAGCGTAAGCACATCGCTCAGCGAACGTACGGACTCCGCTGAATTCGATGTTGTTGCGTGCCGGTCCAGGTGATACCCGTGCATGCCGAACTTTCGAGGCCCGATCATGTCGGCCTCGATGGTGTCGCCGATCATCAGGACTTCATCGGGCTGGCAAGCAATGCCCTCGCACAGATACTGATAGATCTCGGGCTGCGGCTTCACTGCCCCGGCCTCGTACGACCAAGCGCAAAAGTCTGGCTGAAACGGCAGCAAGTCCAGAACCGGCGGGCCGTACGGCGCCGCCAGGTTGGAACACAGCGCCACCTTGATGCCGCGCGCCTTCAGTGCATGCAGCGTCGGCGCGGCGTCCGGGAACAACGTGATGGAATCAAGCTCTTCGCGCAGCTCGGCTTCGAGTGCGCTTAGTGCATCTTCGCTGATCATTCCGCCAAACAAACGGGCAGCCTGCCGCAGGTCGATCGCACTGCTCATCGCCCGAATGCCGTCGTCGCGTTGGCGCGGGCGGCCCGCTTCGTGCAGCAGGCGGACCAGCTTGCGGAACGGACGGGTTGGCCGATCGATGTTGACCAAGGTTCCGAATACGTCGAATGCCACGGCCTTGATTGCCATTGAACCTCCTGCGCCAATGAAGCTTTCCGTTGGTTGGCCGGATCGTGATGTCCAGCCTGTCTGCGACGGAATTCTAGCGGTAAAGGTGCGGCAGCTTGATTGCTCCCCTGGCCTTAGGTGAGCAGGGAGGCACCAGCGCCGGGTGCGGGACTACTCGTCGCGCCCGACCGTGACGAATATGCCGTCGGCTTCATTCAATCCGCGACCCGCCGGCAGGATCAATACCGACACGTCATCGGGCAGATGGGACGCCAGTGCTTTCAGCCGTTCGCTGACGACGCTCTCCAACGAGTCGCGGCGTGCCTCCGCCGACACAGAAAGGCTTAACCCAACCTTGTTCCAGGCTTCCCAGGATTGCGGCGCTTGCAGGTATGTCAATGTCGCCCATTCCGATGGGTTGATGACGGTGCCGTCCGCCAGCTTTGGGGGCGCATCACTCCAGGCTTCGAGCTTCTCGCGTGTCGCGCCGGAATAGATCCACGCGTGGGGCGGGCGGACGCCCTGGGTGGGCTGGGCGGAAATCCCCAGTTTGGAGGCCAGCGCCTCCAAGGCCTGATCCGTGGACAGCTTGGCGTCCCGAAGCCGCGCGGGGTCGATCGAAAGCCAAAGCTGGATGGGTTCCGGCACATTGCTCCAAACCTGGGTGATGGTTTGGTTATCGCCAATGCCACGACCGATCTTGTCGGCCACCAGTTGTTGCAGCTCGGGCTTGCTGAGACGCGGGCTGGCCACGAGCAGGTAGAGATCCGCGCTGGGAACGGCGCCCCACACTAGGGTTGGCGGCTGGATGGCGTCTGGGGACGTGGTCTGCGTGGCAGTTGCGGGCAGGCAGACGCAGAAGACCAATGCGGCAAGCAAGCTGCAGCGCGTGGTCTGCAAGCGGGAAATCCAGGTGTTCAGAGGCATACGGGCTTAGTTATTCGAATGCTGGTGAATCCCACGCGCGATGGTCACGAGCAGGGATTCAACGGACGTGCTCATTGTTTCGATACCGGTCTACCGACGCGCCGTTTCGCGCTTCTGACGGATCTGATGGTTGAGGGTTCGTGGATTATCCCAGACGAAGAAAAACCTGCACCGCGTTAGCGGGTGCGGGTTTAAGTACTACCTGATATCAATCCAGACAGATAGGCGTTTGCCGCGCCGCTCAAATTGAAACGAGCGCAACCGACGTCGGGCCAACCGACGTTGACAACCAACGCGCTCATGCACTCACGCGCCGCGGCGGGGGCCGATCGCGGCGCGTGCACCGATCAACGCCGACGCGCGGTCAGCCAGTCAATCGGCTGTAGCGCCCGATCCACAATACGCACTTCGCCCACGCTGCCAAAGAAGCCATCGGCCCGCGCGCCATCCCACGAACCCGCGCCGATCACCCAAGGCATATTGGCAGCCAGCGTCGCCAGGCCCGGCGCGTCCGACGTATTGCGCAGCACCGGCGCGCCTTCCACGTACAGAATGGTTTCGTGCGTGGTGTCGTCGTTCACCACTGCCACGTGCATCCACTTGTCGGGAATGATCTCGCCAGACCAGTTGGCCTTGGCGCCGCGCGTGCCTGACACATCGGGCACGACTTCCCATTGGATTTCGCGCAGGCTCGAAATTGCGAACAGCAGCGGCGGCGACTCCGGGTCTCCCCCGGTAAATCCTGGCAGATCACCGCGCTTGCCGTCGCGGGTCATGATGTTCATCCACGCATGCTTGGACGCCACCCAATCGCGGTCGATCTTGATGAAGGCTTCCACCGTGTAACCGTTGGGCGCGGTTTGGCCGTTGATGATGGCAGCGGCGTCCGTCGTGAAGTAGCTCATGCGGGCCGTGTTCTTGTCGGTGTTCAGGAACCGCACCGAGCCCGGCGCTGAGCGTAGCGCCTTGAATTCCTTGTTCAACCCGCCGAATCTCTTGGCGAAATCGATCTTGATGGTGAGCTGCTCGTTCGCGCCGATCGAACGTGTTCAGCGTGTTCTTGGGCTTTCGCGGCCCACGGCGAGAACGGCAGTACCCCGAATTGCATTTGAGATAGGCGTACGGGTCAGCCCACCAAGGATTGTCTATTAAAGAGCAATCTTCCTCAGAAACTCCTGCGCACCGTCGTCGTCTTTGAATGACGCTCGGATAGAGTCTTCGTTGTCGTAGTCAACTATGACCTCGATTTTTTGTAGCGCGCCTGCTGCCTTTATCTTGTCCAGCCTATGCAATTGTTGGATAGCTTCTTGAACGTTGCTGCATATAACCTCGGTGCCAAAGAGAGGAATTAAAATAACGCGCGTGATCAATCGCTCAAGCGATTTTTGTAGCGCAGTCATGAAGGCATCCGTCTCGGTCTTTGAGGCGGCTATTAATGCATTGCGCAGCGTTGTTTTATCAGCTTCAGTGAGTGCTAAAAGTCGTTGATCGGCAGCCGTAAATTCGGCGTCGGAAGTGCTCTCGTCAAACGCAATGTCGAAATTTATAGCTTTAAATGCATTCACTACATCACTGTACGGGATGTATAGAATGGAAAACCGATGCCTTCGAAGCTGTTCCAGTGCCGGCTTAGTAAATTCTCCAGCTAACACAGCACCAAAAAAGGGTGCGGAGAGCTGGTGGGCCTCGATGATGGGAAGTATGGCCGCTTGTATTTCTTGTGCTTTGTTTTTTGAATGTTTGGTGTATCGGCGCCAGGCGGCTTCGATGAATGCAACTGGAATTCCGCGGGTTTCTTCTGAGCCGCCTGCCTCAATTACGAAGTCCAAGTCGTGAGTGTTCCCATATTTATCCTCCCACGTAACTTTTTTTCCAGGGCGCGCGCGTCTGCTTTTCTGCCAGTCTAGATAAAAACTCTTCGCTTTTGCGAAATTTTCCAGGCGTGGCTTCAAAATCAAATATAAAACAACATACTCAAGCAGGTTGCCCAAGTCTTGACCGAATTTATGTGATGGAGATTGCGCCATGCCTCACCCTTCGATCCAAAGTCGCCCTTCGTGAAGGGGGAAAGTGTGCTTGCGATTTTTCCACTTAACGTTCCGGTCTCGTATTTTTTCAAAAGACCACGATTTAAACCCTGAGGCGATTGCAAGCTCTCCAAACCAACGCTCAGCAGGGGCATGAACGCCATATGGAGCGGAGTCGCCGATGACAAGACACATGCTCGCTCCAGGCGTGGTTACGCGGCGCAAAGCGGTGAATGTTTCAGCCATATCTCCAAAATAAGCTGCAATCATCGTGTGATAGGCTTTCTTGCCGGCCTTTAATGAGCGAACTTCTGCCAATTCATTGCAGACTGCAGTCAGTTCGTCTCGAATTGGTGCAATTGCCGGTCTTGCAAGTAAGTCGTCAAGCTTTAACTTATCACTCGTAGCATGTTGTGAGCTCGAGCAGATTAGAAATTGACGGACCGTGTCGTGCAAATCTCCCCACGAACCTATCTCCCCCCAGAAGGTCATTTCGAGCCGAGTAGCATCCGCATAATCGTAGTTGTTAGCATACGGTGGCGATGTTATTACGAGGTCGACACGCTCGTCAGATATGCCTTTGAGTGTGCGCGCATCGCTCTGAAGTATTTGGGCGAGACTTCTTGTTTGTTTCTTTTGCATGTCGCGCATGTCATGAGCCATGATAATCGCTTGTGCGGTCAACGCATCTGATGGGGTTGACACATTAGCCTTACGCTTGTTGGGTAAAACGTACTGCCACTGCGCCGTCCCAACGTGACTAGCCTGGCGAAGAATAGCGTTCAACGCGAGGAATACCAGTAGGCGGATATTTTCGGATAGGTCTCCGGCAATCCTTAAGTACGCGTCGCGAAGTTTGAAAAGTTCGACGAGCGTTTCGACTTCATAGCATTTTCTTAGGAGATCGGGAATTTCATCGCAGCTACTCGGTTGCAGCTTACGAGCAATCTTCTCTACGGTGTCAATCGCAGCTTCGAACGCTTCAGGGCTGGAGGACCAAGCCAGCTTACCGCGCGCTAAGCGATAGACAAACGGATGCGATTCGACACCGTACGATTCGACTCCGGCGCGGTCTGCCTCCACGCATACCGTTCCTGAGCCGACGAATGGGTCGAGTATAACTTTTGCCGCTCGGTTTTCGATTACTTGCCTCACCCACTCAGACGAGAAGCCGGCTGAATACCGAAACCATCGATGCACGGGGAGCTTCATATTTGGTGTAAAGGTTCCAGATTGCTCTGCATCAATGGTTGCTCTCGACTTCGTCGGAGGGGCTATTGTCTCGAATAGCTCCGCTTGGGTGCTTGTGGTCATAGATATCGTATGGTAAATGCGAGGGTAAAACCTTGCGTAAGATTATCGTGGCCGGCGGCGCGGGGGGCGCTTTTTGTACTTGTAAGAGGCGTCAGGTATTTAACTCATCCAAACTTTCAACCGAACGTTCGGCTCGAAGATGTGTATATCGTTTAAATATTTGCATAGCTTTGTGTCCACTGGTCTTCACTACCTTCTAGACCGGCCCCCCCCGAGGGTTAACCTCTTCGTGTCTCAAATGAAACCGGAAATCCGTCAGCCGTGCCTTTCTCTTCGCGTCGGTCCAAGCTTTAACGAACAGATAGGAGCGCCGCACTGCATCACGTCCGAACTCCCCAAAGAGCACCAGGGCTGTTTGAGGCGGCCGCGTTGGGTTATTCAGCGCCGCGTGAAATATGGTCGTGGCGGCTTTCGTTATCAGGACGGTGCATGGCGATGAGTTTCTCGTGGAATCGAGTCGTATCGCGCGCTTTTGCGGGGCGGCCTGGCCCATGCGCAGTCCTCCCGTTTCCGATAGCCGTATCGCTGTATCCACAGCAGCTAGCAACTGCTTGTTCTCTGTTGAAGTGAGTCGACGATCGTGGCTAGCATCTGGCGGAGGGCGGCGGATCTGCGAGGCGGGTCTGAGAGCGAGGCCCAGGGCCCATTCTCGGATAGCGATGGTGGATAGGTGGCTAATCAGCTCCAGTTCCAGCCGCACAGTATTGCTGCTGCGTGTGGCCAGTTTGCCGTTCTCAGGATCGCCCGCCAGCCGCACGTCGCGGTAGTGCGCCACGATGACGGCGCTCAGGGCGGCTAAGGAGTACTTTCCAAGGTGCTTCAGCAATAGCTGTGCTTTCTTGTGGTTTGACGCGCGTGTGGATTCCCATTTTGTGAGCGTGACTTCGCGCAGGTAGCGAGTCAGGGCCGACTCAAGCGTCATGCGCTCGTCTGATGCTCGCTGGATGTAGACTCCTCGCACCGTTTCGTCTTCGATACGCCGCGGCCAATCTTTATCATCACGCTTGATGCAGAATGTTTTAGATGAAGTTGGCCAGCCCCTATTGCGGATAACGGCTTTCCGGGGGGCGGAGGGTGTCTTAACGTTAGTAGCCATGCGTGTAAAAGCTCCGAAAGTACGCTCGGGGCTTCGCCACTGTACCGAAACTGTACCTAGCTTACAAACTTGGAAAATCCAGGGCGTCAAGGAGAGACGAAAAATCGCGCTAGATGCTTGTAAGTACTAGGAATTTCTAGTGGTGCCCGGGGCCGGAATCGAACCGGCACGCCTTGCGGCGGGGGATTTTGAGTCCCCTGCGTCTACCAATTTCACCACCCGGGCTAGGGGGTCGCGAGCGCGTCCAGGTGACGGCTGCGGGAGATGCGAAGACCGCGATTATATGCGGTCTTTGGCTTCTTGTCAGGCGAGGGCCGGGCGGCCCTGCCGTTCAGGGGGCTGGCCGGGGGCAGCATGCCCCCTGCACGCACCCCATCGATCCTTACTTCTTCTCAGGCAAGAACCAGTTCATCACCAGCGCGCAAATCCCGCCGGTGGCGACGCCCGATTCCAGCACGCTCTTCACCGAGTGCGGCAGGTGCGACAGGATTTCGGGCACTTGCGACACCCCCAATCCCAGCGCCAAAGACACAGCGATGATGAGCAGCGCGCGGCGGTCCAGCTGGATGCCCGCCAGGATGTTGATGCCAGACGCGGCCACGGCGCCGAACATCACCATGGCTGCGCCGCCCAGGACGGGTTCGGGCACGGCTTGCAGGATACCGGCCACGACCGGGAACAGGCCCAGCAGGATCAGCATGCCGGCAATCCACACGCCGACGTGGCGGCTGGCGATGCCGGTCAGCTGGATGACGCCGTTGTTCTGAGCGAACACCGAGCTGGGGAACGTGTTGAATACACCCGCCAGCAGCGAATTCGCGCCGTTGACCAGGACGCCGCCCTTGATGCGCTGCATCCAGAGCGGACCTTCAACCGGCTGCTTCGATACCTTGCTGGTGGCGGTGACGTCGCCGATGGCTTCCAGGGACGTGACCAGGTAGATGATCAGCATCGGCACGAACAAGGCCCACGAGAAGTCCAGGCCGAAGTGCAGGGGGACCGGCACCTGGAAGAGGGCGGCTTCGCGGGCGCCGGTGAAGTCCAGGCGGCCCATGTAGGCGGCGGCGAGGTAGCCGACGGCCAGCGCCAGCACCAGCGCGGTGCTGCGGATCCAGACGACCGGCACGCGGTTGAGCAGGATGATGGTGCCCAGGACGAGGCCGGACAGGGTCAGGTTCTCGGCGCTGGCGAAGGTGCCGTTGGCCATGGCGCCAAAGCCGCCGCCCATGCTGATGAGGCCGACCTTGATGAGGGTCAGGCCGATCAGCAGCACGACGATGCCGGTGACGAGCGGGGTGATAAGGCGTTTGACGAAGGGCAGGATGCGGCTGATGCCCATTTCGACGAAGGAGCCGGCGATGACGACGCCGAAGATGGCGGCCATGACGGCTTCGACCGGCGTGCCTTGCTTGACCATGACCGAGCCGCCGGCGATCAGCGGCCCCACGAAGTTGAAGCTGGTGCCCTGCACGATGAGCAGGCCGGCGCCCAGGGGCCCGAAGCGCTTGCACTGGACGTACGTTGCGATGCCGGAGATGACCAGCGACATGGAAACGATCAGGGTCGTGTCGCGGCTGCTGACGCCCAGCGCCTGGCAGATGAGCAGGCCGGGGGTGACGATGGGGACCAGGATGGCCAGCAGATGCTGCAGGGCGGCGACGAAGGCGACGGGCGGCGCGGGGCGGTCGTCGGGGCCGTAGACCAGGTCGTGGGGGGCGTCGGCGGCGTCGGGCGCACCGTGGGAGGCGGGTTGGGAGAGGGAGGCGGGTTGCATGGCGGGAGGGCCGGCCGGGGAGGGGGAGGTAAGAAAAGTGCGGGATTTTACTGGGGCCAGCCGGTTGTCAGGTTGCAGGGCCGCCACCCCGGCCTTGAAAAGTTCCCATTGGCCCCCACATCAGTAGGGTTTCCCGGCGGCCGCGCAGGCGCATCGCCCTAGCCGCCGGATATTTGTCCCTAATTTATTTTCCGAGCCACGTAGAACTATGAGCCAAACCGCCACGAATTCCGCGTCCGAAACCCTGGGGTTCCAGGCCGAGGTGAAGCAGCTGCTTCATCTGATGATCCATTCGCTGTACAGCAACAAGGAAATCTTCCTGCGCGAGCTGGTGTCGAACGCGTCGGACGCCTGCGACAAGCTGCGCTTCGAGGCCATCGACCAGCCGGAATTGCTGGAAGGCAACGGCGAACTGGCCATCACGGTCAGCTACGACAAGGCCGCCCGCACGATCACGATTTCTGACAACGGCATCGGCCTGTCGCGCGACGAGGCGGTGGCCAACCTGGGCACGATCGCCCGCTCGGGCACGCGCGAGTTCTTCTCGCAGCTGACCGGCGACAAGCAGAAGGATGCGCAGCTCATCGGCCAGTTCGGCGTGGGCTTTTATTCGTCTTTCATCGTGGCGGACAAGGTCACTGTTGTGAGCCGCCGCGCCGGTTCGACGGAAGCGATCCAGTGGGAATCGGACGGCCAGGGCGAGTTCACGATTGCCGCCGCTGAAAAGGCGGGCCGCGGCACGGACGTGACGCTGCACCTGCGCGCCGACGAGGACGAGCTGCTGAACGGCTGGAAGCTGCGCGAGATCCTGCGCCGCTACTCCGACCACATCTCGCTGCCGATCCGCATGGCCAAGGAAGAGTGGGATCAAGAGAAGGGCGAGCAGGTCAAGACCGACGAACTGGAGACGGTGAACCAGGCGAATGCGCTGTGGGCCCGGAACAAGTCCGAGGTGACGGAAGAGCAGTATCGCGAGTTCTACAAGACGGTTTCGCACGACTACGACGACCCGCTAGCCTGGACGCACAATCGCGTCGAAGGCCGCAGCGAGTACACGCAGCTGCTGTACGTGCCCAAGCACGCGCCGATGGACATGTGGGACCGCGACGGCCGCCACGGCGTGAAGCTGTACGTCAAGCGCGTCTTCATCATGGACGACGCTGATCAGCTGCTGCCGTCGTACCTGCGCTTTGTGCGCGGCGTGATCGATTCGGCGGACCTGCCGCTGAACGTGTCGCGCGAGATCCTGCAGGAAAGCCGCGACGTGCGCGCCATCCGCGAGGGCTCGGCCAAGCGCATCCTGTCGCTGCTGGAAGACCTGGCCGAGAACAAGGCGGAAGACTACGCAACGTTCTGGTCTGAGTTCGGCCAGGTGCTGAAGGAAGGCGCGGGCGAAGACGCGGCCAATCTGGAGCGCATTGCCAAGCTGATGCGTTTTGCGTCGACCCATTCGGGCGATCAGGCGCAGACGGTGTCGTTTGCCGACTACGTGTCGCGCATGAAGGAAGGCCAGGACAAGATCTATTACGTCACGGCCGACACGTTCGCCGCGGCCAGCAACAGCCCGCATCTGGAAATCTTCCGCAAGAAGGGCATCGAGGTCCTGCTGCTGTCGGATCGCGTTGACGAGTGGATGCTGTCGTACCTGCGTGAATTCGACGGCAAGTCGCTGGTGTCGGTGGCCAAGGGCGGCCTCGATCTGGCGGAGCTGGCCGACGAGGAAGAAAAGAAGCATCAGGCCGAAGTGGCCGAGGACTTCAAGCCGCTGGTCGAGCGCCTGCAAAAGACGCTGGAAGACCAGGTCAAGGAAGTACGCGTGACGCTGCGCCTGGTGGATTCGCCGGCGTGCGTGGTTGTGGGCCAGAACGAGCTCAGCCCGCACCTGCTGCGCATGCTGAAGGCCGCAGGCCAGGAAGCGCCGAACGTGAAGCCGGTGCTGGAGATCAACCCCGAGCACCCGCTGCTGGCGCGTATCCGTTCGGCTGACGACAGCGAGTTCGATCAGTGGGCGCGTCTGCTGCTGGATCAGGCGCTGCTGGCCGAGGGGGCGCAAATTGCGGACCCGGCTGCGTTTGTGAAGCGGTTGAATGCGTTGCTGCTGAAGTAAGCGCGTTGGCGTGAATGGAGGGCGTCCGGGAGGACGCCCTTTTTGTTTGTAGAAGCTTTGCTTCCCGATCGGTAATTTTTGTGGCCAAGGCAAGCAAAAAAGGATATAAAATTCCCGATCGGTAATATTAATGCGCTTTCTTCGAATTTTGCTCAAAAAATTCCCGATCGGGAAAAATGCGGCCTTAATACGCCCAAACTTGGCTAAAATTCCCGAACGGTAAAAATGGAGGTGGCTATGGGTTCGAACGTCGACGCGTTTCCCGTGACGGTGCAGACCTCGGCCGAATTGGGCGAACTGGTAAGAGCCGTCCGGCGGTCCCAGGGGTTGCTGCAAGCGGATCTGGCTGGCCTGTCCGGGACCGGCAATCGCTTTGTGGTGGACTTGGAGCGAGGCAAGCCGACGCTGCAGTTGCAGAAGGTGTTGGATGCGCTGGATCTGCTCGGGCTGGAGGTGCAGATCGCACCCAAGCGCGCGAGGCTGCCATGAGCAACGTAGACGCGCTCGATCTCTACCGGGATGGCCAGAAGGTCGGGCGCCTGTTCGACGAGCAGCCCCTGCGCTTCGCGTATGACGACGCATGGATCGCGCATCCGGACGCCCGTCCGATCTCGCCGTCGATACCGCTTGTGCAAGGTGATCAATCCACTGACGCCGTCCACGCCTTCTTCGAAAACCTGCTGCCCGAAGGCCACGTGCGCAAGTTTTTGCAGGCCAGCCGGCATGCGACGACGGTGTTCGGATTGCTGCGCAGCGTCGGCGGCGACACCGCGAGCGGTTTGACGATTTTGCCGCGGGGGGAAGTTCCCCAGCCCGCCCAGTATCGACCCGTGACTTGGCCGGAAATCGCTGCGCGTCTGCAGCAAACTGGCGTGCCGGCGCTGGTGGCCGAGAACGTTGAAGGCACGCGGATCTCGCTCGCGGGGGCGCAGGACAAGCTTCTGCTGACGGTCATGCCTGACGGTTCGCCCGCACTGCCGGAGGGTGCGGCCCCCTCCACTCACATCCTCAAGCCGGACATCCGCGGGCTGGATGGGGTCTGGGCATCGGCCCTGAACGAGACGCTGGTCATGCAACTGGCGGCAGCACTTGGGTTGGGCGTTGCGCAAGCCGTTTATCAACCGGAAACGCGCGCGTGTCTGATTCAGCGTTACGACCGCATGCCCGACGGACTGGGCGGATTACGGCGACTGCATCAGCTGGACCTGTGCCAGTTGGCGGGCAAGCCTTCAAACGTGAAGTACGAATCGGATGGCGGTCCGACGCTGTTGGATTGCCGCAAGTTGCTGGCAGCGACGGGTGTCGGTGGTCCGGACGTAAAGCGTTTTTTGCAGTGGATTCTGTTCAACCTGATGGTGGGCAACAACGACAGCCACGCGAAGAATCTCTCCGTGCTTCTGGACGGCGACGGGAAATACGTCCTTGCGCCGTTCTACGACTTGATGTGCACGGCGATTTACCCCGGGTTGAGCGCGCGGTTCGCGTTTGCCATTGGCGGGGAGGACAAACCGGGCGCTATTGGCAAGGATCAACTCGATGCCATGGCGAGCGATCTGGGATTTAACCCGCGCTATGTTGCCGCCGTGGCGCAATCGCTTCTCGGAGCATTGCCGGACGCGCTGGCACAGGTCAAGGCCCGCTTGTGGGACGAAGCACGGTCGGGAACAGAACGGACGCTTCTGGAGCGGCTGACGCGATGGATCACGACCAACACGCGCAAGCATGCAAAGCGCTGGGGACTGCATACCTGACGGCGCGCCCAGGCGGCGGGTCGGACATCCGCTGATTAATGACCTGAAGTCAAAAGTGTTTGCCCGCCAGACGCCTTTTTCTGCAAGGATCCGGCGGTCATACTGCACGCCTGTCTATCCGATGCGCCGGCCATTTCAGGCCGGGCGCGCCCCAGGAACGTCCTGCCGGCGCCGTCGAACCCAAGGAACTTGCATGAATCCCCAAGAAACCCAGCCGGTGAAGGCCGGCCCGCCGTTGTTGGCGCTTGCCGTCGGTGCGTTTGGCATCGGCGTGACCGAGTTTTCTCCCATGGGCCTGTTGCCCGTCATCGCCGAGGGGGTGAACGTGTCCATCCCCAGCGCGGGCATGCTGGTCAGCGCCTACGCGATCGGCGTCATGATCGGCGCGCCGCTGATGACGCTGGCGTTCTCGCGGTGGTCGCGGCGCAAGGCGCTGATCCTGCTGATGGCGATTTTCACCATCGGCAACATCCTGTCGGCGCTGTCGCCCAACTACACGACGCTGTTGCTGGCCCGCCTGGTGACCAGCCTGAACCACGGCGCGTTCTTTGGCCTGGGCTCGCTGGTGGCCGCCAGCGTGGTGCCGCGCCATAAGCAGGCCAGCGCGGTGGCGACGATGTTCATGGGGCTGACCATCGCCAACGTGGGCGGGGTGCCGGCCGCGACGTGGCTGGGGCAGACAATCGGTTGGCGGATGTCGTTCTTTGCGACGGCAGTGCTGGGCCTGGTCGCAATGCTGTCGCTGTGGCTGGCGTTGCCGGCAGGTGAGGCCGGGCGTCGTCCCAACGTGCGTCATGAACTGGCGGTGCTGCGCAGCCCCGCCGTGTTGCTGGCCCTGCTGACGACGGTGCTGGGCGCGGGCGCGATGTTCACGCTGTACACGTACATCGCGCCGACGCTGGCCGAGATCACGGGCGCGTCGCCGGCTTTCGTGACGGGCATGCTGGTGCTGATCGGTCTGGGCTTCACGCTGGGCAACGGCGTGGGCGGGCGCATGGCCGACCGCTCGCTCGATGGCACGCTGATTTTCTTCCTGGTGCTGGTGATTGTGGACCTGCTGGCGTTCCCGTGGCTGGCCTCGACGCCGGTCGGCGCGGCGATCGCGCTCCTGATCTTCGGCATCGCGACGTTCGCGGTGGTGCCCCCGCTGCAGATGGGCGTGATGCGTGCGGCGACGGATGCGCCGGGACTGGCCTCGTCGATGAACGTGGGCGCCTTTAACCTGGGCAACGCGGTGGGCGCGGCGGCCGGGGGCGCGGTGATCTCGGCGGGCATGGGCTACGCGGCGGTGCCGATTGCCGGCGCGGTGATCGCAACGGCTGGCTTGGCGCTAGTGCTGGTGCAGCGAGCCGGGAATGTGCGCCGGCGTAAGCTGGCGATGCAGGGCTGCTGAGGTTATCCAGGGCCGGAAGCTGCTAGCCGATTTGCCGCCCCTCCAACGGTTGTACGGCCAATCGTAATCCCATTGCCTTCAGGATGGCTGTGAGGCTACTAAGACCGGGATTTCCACTTGGGGAGAGTGTGCGATATAGCTGAGTGGGGTTCAATCGCGCCGTGGATGCCACTGTCTGAACGCCGCCGAAGGCCTGGGTAAGTTGACGCAGCGCGATTAGCAGCTCTGCCTGATCCCCATCCTCCAGAACGCTGTTGATCAGGTCCGCGGCCAGTCCGGGGTCATTGCGGTACAGCTCGGCCATCGCCTCGTCGTGTGATCTGCTTTTCATGGTCTTTGTTCCCAGTCTTTGCGATAGCGGACGGCGCACGCAAGATCCGCCGATTGGGTGCTTTTGTCGCCGCCACATAGAAGCAGTACGACCCGGCGTCTCACCAGTGTGTAGTAAAGGCGGTAGCCGGGCCCCATGTCGATGCGCAGTTCCCAGATGCCATCGCGGCAAAAGCGGTGGTCACCGAAATTGCCGAGTTCAATTCGTGCAACTCGGCGTATGACGGCGACCTTGATGCGGTTATCTCGCAGACTGTTCAGCCAATCGAGATAAGGATTCGTATGCCCATCAGGCGCCAGGTAATGTTCGATTTCAACCATGCGGATATTCGTTTATTGACGAATTAAAGTCAAGCCGTATGGGGCGCTGACTCCGTGTCTCTTCAGCTCCTCGCAAAGGGGCTGCGAGCTGACGGATGATCCGGCGAACGAAAGGAGCGGCGCAATGGTGGTGCGTGACAGATTCATCACTCCGGCGGCCGAGCACGCGGAAGGGGACGATGTCGTTTGTATCTGGGTGAAGGACGAAACAGGACGTATTGGAATCGACAAGAAAAAAGGGCGTCCCGCAGGACGCCCATTCATTCAAAGCCAGGGTTCAATCCCAGGCCAAGTCCTCAAGCCTCGATTCGCTCCACCTTACCGACCAGCAAGATATACGACAGCGCACCCAGCAACGCCAGCGACGACACGTACACGATCGCCGGTGCGAAGTTGTCCTTGGACACCAGCAAGCCGATGACGATGGGCGTGCAGATCGACGACAGGTTGCCGACGAAGTTGAACACGCCGCCGGTCAGGCCCAGGAGGCGCACCGGGGCCAACGTCGAGACCAGCGACCAGGTGATCGACGCCAGGCCGTTCCCAAAGAACGCGACCGCCAGGAAGAAGATGACCCACGGCGTGGAGTCGGTGAAGTTCGCGCCGATCATGGACGTGGAGATCAAGAGGCCCAGGATGATGGGCAGCTTGCGCGCCATGCCGACCGTTGCGCCGCGGCGGATCAGGAAGTCGGACAGCACGCCCGAGCACAGCACGCCGATGAAGGCGGCCAGAAAGGGCACCGACGCCAGGAAGCCGGACTTGATGAAGTCCATGCCGCGGTACTTGACCAGGTACGTGGGGAACCACGTCAGGAAGAACCACAGCGTGGAGGTCAGGCAGAACTGGCCGAGGTACACGCCCCACAGCTTGCGCTTGCTCATGACCAAACCCAGGTCGTTCCAGTTAAACGGGGCCTTCTTTTCGCGCACGCGCGTGTCCAGGTCGACGACGCCGCCGCCTTGTTGGATCAGTTCGATCTCGGCCGCGTTGGCGCCTTTGAACTGGCGCGGTTCGCGGTAGATCATGAACCACAGCACGCCCCAGATGATGCCCAACAGGCCCGTGCTGACGAACACCATGTGCCAGCCGTAGTGGTGCTGCAGCCAGGCCAGCACCGGCGTCAGGAACGCCAGGCCGACGAACTGGCCGGACGTGTAGAAGCCGATGGCGGTGGCGCGCTCACGTTCCGGGAACCAGGTGGTGACCACGCGGTTGTTGATGGGGTAGGCCGGGGCTTCCAGCGCGCCCACGGCCAGGCGCAGGACGAACAGGATGACGAAGCTGCCGGCAAAGCCCATGAAACGTGGCCGCGGACCACAGGATCAGCGCGGCGGCGTACAGCACGCGGGGGGACACGCGGTCCACCAGCCAGCCGCCGGGGATCTGCATGGCGGCGTAGGTCCAGCCGAAGGCCGACAGGATCAGGCCTTCATGCCAGGTGTCCAGGCCGAACTCGTCCTTGAGGGCGGGTGCGGCGATGGACAGGTTGCTGCGGTCCAGGTAGTTGATGACTACGGTGATGAACAGCATCACCATGATGATGTAGCGGCTGCGGGTCGGGCGCTGAGCGCTCTGCAGGCCGGTGTGGGCGGCGGTGGACAATGGTGTCTCCTCTCTCTTTTATCGGCTTACCATTCGGCGAAGCTGCCGTCGGCGTGACGCCAGATGGGGTTGCGCCAGCGGTGACCCACTGCCGCACGTTCCTTGACGTATTCCTCGTTCACGTCGATGCCCAGGCCGGGACCTTGCGGGATCGCGACCATGCCGTCCTCGTAGGCAAAGACCTCGCGGTTGCTGACGTAGTCGAGCAGGTCGTTGGCGGCGTTGTAGTGAATGCCCAGGCTCTGTTCCTGGATGAACGCGTTGTAGCAGCCGGCGTCGATCTGCAGGCACGTGGCCAGCGCGATAGGGCCGAGCGGGCAATGCAGCGCCAGCGCGACGTCGTAGGCTTCGGCCATCGCGGCGATCTTGCGGGTCTCGGTGATGCCGCCGGCGTGCGACGGGTCGGGCTGGATGATGTCGACGTAGCCTTCGGACAGCACGCGCTTGAAGTCCCAGCGCGAGAAAAGACGCTCGCCCAGCGCGATGGGCGTGGACGTCAGCGGCGCCAGTTCCTTCAGCGCTTCGTAGTGTTCGCTCAGCACGGGCTCTTCGATGAACATGAGCTTGAACGGGTCAAGTTCCTTCATCAGCACCTTGGCCATGGGCTTGTGGACGCGGCCATGGAAGTCCACGCCGATGCCCACGTTCGGGCCGACGGCGTCGCGCACGGCGGCAACGTTCTCCAGGCACTTTTCGACCTTGTCGAACGAGTCGATGTACTGCAGTTCTTCGGTGCCGTTCATCTTGACGGCGGTGAAGCCGCGTTCGACGGCGCTCTTGGCGGCCGCGGCGGTATCGGCGGGACGGTCGCCGCCGATCCACGAGTACACGCGGATGCGGTCGCGCACGTTGCCGCCCAGAAGCTGCGAGACGGGCACGCCAAGGTGCTTGCCCTTGATGTCCCACAGCGCCTGGTCGATGCCGGCCAGTGCGCTCATGTGGATGGCGCCGCCGCGGTAGAAGCCGCCGCGGTACAGGACCGTCCAGTGGTCTTCGATGTTGCGGGGATCCTTGCCGATCAGGTAGTCCGACAGTTCCTCGACCGCCGCCGCAACCGAATGCGCGCGGCCTTCGACAACGGGTTCACCCCAGCCGACGATGCCTTCGTCTGTCTCGATCTTCAGGAAGCACCACCGGGGCGGCACGATGTAGGTGGTGAGCTTGGTGATCTTCATGCTTGGGTCTCCTGGGCAGGATAGGCGCGTTGCCAGGCCGCGACGAAAGCGCGCGCGTTCTGGCTGGTTGCTTCGGCCGACAGGCCGGGTTTGTACAAGGCGGAGCCCAGGCCGAAGCCGCTGGCGCCCGCCTGGGCGTAACTGGAAAGGTTGTCGGGCGTGATGCCGCCCACGGGAACCAGCGCGATCGGCGGGCGCATGACGGCGCGCCAGGCCTTGAGCACGGCGGGACCCAGCTGCTCGGCCGGGAACATCTTCAGCACGTCGGCGCCGGCGGCCAGCGCCGCGAAGGCTTCGGTGGGCGTGGCGACGCCGGGGCAGGACGCCATGCCCAGTTTCTTGGCCTGACGGATCACCGCCGGGTCGCTGTGGGGCATGACGATGAGTTCGCCGCCCGCCTGCTGGATGCGTGCGCAGTCGTCGGGATTGAGAACGGTGCCGGCGCCGATGAGGCAGTCGGTGGGCAGCGCGGCGCGCATGGCGCGGATGCTGTCCAGCGGATCCGGCGAGTTGAGCGGCACTTCGATCAGGCGGAAACCCGCGTCGTACAGCGCCTGCCCGACGGGCTCGGCTTCGGCGGGCGTGATGCCGCGCAGGATGGCGATCAGGCCGCAGTGGGCCATGGCGGTTTGGAGACCGGGATGGTTCATCGAAGGTTCCTAGGCGGGGATCGGGGTAGAGGGGATGACGAGGCCGGCGCAGATGGCCAGGTGCCACAGGCCGCGTTCGGTCGCGTTCTGCGCCTGTTCGGGCACGCCCAGGCCGTAGTGCTGCATGGCCAGGGTGTAGCGCTTGCACAGCGCGGGGTCGCCGCACAGCACGATGCGGGGCAATTGGCCCTGCTGGCGCAACATCTCGGCCAGCGCGGCGACTTCATGGCCGATCAAGAGGCCCGACAGATAGTCCGCCTGCGATTCGGGCGCCAGTTCGCCGGTCAGGCCCAGCGCGCGCGTGCTGAAGATGGTGGACATGACGCCCGCGCGGCCCGCTGGCGCGCCGGCGATCTTGACGCCGCGCTCGAAGGCAGCCAGGTCAGGGGTGGCGGCGTCCGCCATCGTGCGGCCCAGAATGGTATGGCCGCGCAGCGCCGCGTAGACCTCGCCAGTCATGAACGTGTCAAAGTGAGTGACGCGGCCGCGGCGCGCGTTGACCCATTTGGAGTGCGTGCCGGGCAGTCCGATGAGCACGCTGTCGGCGTTGACGTTGGCTTCTTCCGCCATCACGCCGAACACCTGGGTTTCTTCCCCGCGCATCACGTTGGGCAGGCCGTGGCGCTGGATGAGGCCGGGCACGATGTGGACCGGCGTGCCGCCCGCGCGGTCCACTACGGTCAACAGTGTGCCGATGCGTTCCAGGTCGACGGGCACGTCCAGGTAAGCGGCTTCCTTCCAGCCCTGCGCGCTGCCCACCATGCCGCACGCGATGACGGGCAGGGCGGGCTCGGCGCGCAGCCAGTCGCCGCAAGCCTGTTCAAAAGCCAGTTCGAATCCGGACAACGTGGTGGTGGCGGCGCCGTCCTGCAGCGGTTGCGGCAGGCGCATGATGCCCCAGGGCAGATGGCGCGTATCGAGCGTGCGGCCCGTGGCATCCAGGCGGTAGGCGCGCAGCGAAGAGGTTCCCCAATCCAGCGCGATAAGAGCCGCACGGGCGGGCGATCCGTTATTCATCAGAGTCTGTCTCGTCTCTGGCCGCGCATCGGGCGCCGTCGCAGCGCCGTCGGGGGCGCGGGACCGGGCGAGGGGGCGCGGACCTTGTTGTCTGAAATCTGCCGTGCGCGCGCGGGAGACGCGCAGCGCACGAATGGCAAAAATTCTAGTCCAGCGCTTGAAAAATCTCAAAATATAGAATTAAATCCCACATACAGGGAATTTGAAGTGATTTTGAAGCGGCCTTGAATGGGCACTCGACATGACTTGTTCGCCCCGCGAAGCGCCGTGGATCCATCTTTGCTCACGTATCCGTGCCGCGGCGCCGGGTATGCTTGCCGATCTTTCCCCGCCGCGCCGCAACGCTCTCTTCGCAACATGACCGCCACCACACTGCCCCCCGAGCCATCCGCCCCGCTGGACCCCGATGCCGCCGCGCCCGCCGGCACGCAGACGCTGATGCGCGGTCTTGCCGTGGTGCAGGCCGTGGCCGATGGCGCACGCGACCTGAAGGAGATCTGCGCGCGCATCGGCGTGGCGCGCAGCACCACGCACCGGCTGGCAAGTTGTCTGGTGCAAGAGCGCTACCTGCGCGCGTTGCCGGGCGTGGGCTACGTGCTGGGCCCCAAGCTGATCGAGCTGGGCTTCCAGGCGCGCGAGGCTTTTCCGCTGGCGACGCTGGCACGTCCTTATCTGGACAGCCTGGCCGAACTGACCGGCGACACGATTCACCTGGCGGTGCGCGACAACAACGACGTGCTGTATCTGGAAAAAATCCCGGGCAAGAAGGGATTGGAAATGCGTTCGCGGGTGGGCCACCGCATGCCGCTTGCCGCAACCGGCGTCGGCAAGGCGCTGCTGCTGGACGCCGATGAATCGCAATGGAAATCGCTGCATCGCGTGGGCGCGCCCGTGTCATCCCGCGCGCCGGGCGGGCAGCAGGGATGGGAGGCGTTCCGCGACCGCATGCGCGACTACGCGTCGCAAGGTTATGCGTTCGACCTGGAAGACAACGAGCCCTCGATCCGCTGCGTGGCGGCGCCGGTGCGCGATGCCTCCAGCGGCATCGTGGCCGCGATCAGCGTGTCGAGCACCGTGCCTTATATGTCGCTGGAGCGCATGCGCGAGATGGTGCCGGTGGTGCAGGGCGCGGCGGCGGGGATTTCGGCGGAGATGGGGTGGAAGGTGGAGCGGGGGTGAGGGGGATTGGCTTGCGGGAAGGGGCCATCTTGGAGGGAGCCGCAGACCATCGCGGTCGCACAAAGAAGTCAAGCAGGTGCATTGCTTGCCCCTATCCCCGACCACCCCGCCGCTCGATCGTAGACAGCATCTCCAGCAGCACGTCCATATCAACCGGCTTGACCAGATGTGCATCGAAGCCGGCTTCCATCGACTCCCGGCGGTCCTCTTCCTGGCCCCAGCCGCTCAGCGCAAGAATCGTTGCGTGCTCGCCCCAGTCGAGGGTTCGCATGTGGCGGCAGGCCTCGTGGCCTGTCATGCCGGGCATGCCGATGTCCATCAGGACCACTTGTGGACGGATCTGGTTGCCCAGGGCAATGGCTTCTTCGCCGTCGTAAGCGGCAGTGACGTCGTGGCCTTCCAGGGCAAGCACGGCGACCATTGATTCGACCGCGTCGCGGTTGTCGTCGACCACCAGCACCTTGCGCGCGATGGGCGACAGCGCGCTGGCGGATTGCTCGGGTGCGGCTGCCTGGATGCCGGTGACAGGCAGCCGGACGACGAATGTGCTGCCTTTGCCTTGGCCTTCGCTATGGGCGCGCACCGTGCCGCCATGCATTTGCACCAGGCGCTTGACGAGCATGAGGCCAATGCCCAGGCCGCCCTGCGCGCGTTCGGGTGTCCGGTCGACCTGCGTGAACATCTCGAAGATCCGGTCGAGCTGGTCGGGTGGAATGCCCGAGCCGTTGTCGCGGACCGTGACGTCGACGCTGTCCTGGCCCGGGTCGACGAAGAGCTCGATGTCGCCGCCGGGTGGCGTGTATTTGGCCGCGTTCGAGAGCAGGTTGCCGAAGACTTGCGTCAAGCGCTCGGCGTCGCCCTGCAGCGCGATCTGCGCGTCGGGCTGCACCAGCCTCAGCCGGTGCCCGTGTTGTTCCAAGGCGGGGCGGCAAGCCTCGATGGCGTGCTGCAGGACCGCGTCGAGCGTGAGCGCGGTGAGCCGAAGTTCGAGCTTGCCGCGGTTGATGCGGTTGACGTCGAGCAGGTCGTCGACCAGCCTGACCAGCTGGCGCAACTGGCGGTCCATGACTTCGCGCGCGCGTGCCGTCAGGGCGGGATCGCGCTCGGCGCGCTTGAGCACTTCGAGCATGTTGCGCAGGGCGGCAAGCGGATTGCGCAGCTCGTGCGCCAGCACCGCCAGGAATTCGTCCTTTTGCCGCCGTTCGCGCGCCAGTTCCGATTCCGCGATATGACGTTCGAGCAGTTCGGCGGCCTGCCGCGCGAGCAGATCGATGTAGCGCAGGGCCTCTGGGGTGGGACCGCCGGGCCACGCGTAATGGTTGTTGAGCATGCCGAGCAGCTGGCCGCTGCGGCTGAGCAGCGGCGTGCATTGGATCGACCGGATGTTGTCCGCCAGGATGACCTCAAGCCCTGGCATGCCTCGCGGGTCCGTCAGTTGTTCGACGTCGGGCACGACCAGCCGAGCCAGATTCTTGGCGGCCTCGGCGCAGCTTGCGACCCAGCCGTCCTGCGCGAAATGCTCGACGAAGTGTGAGCTCAGGCCCTGGTGAACGGCGATGCTCAGGGTGTTCTTGGCGGGATCGTAGATCTGGATGTTGCCTTTCTCGGTGCCGGAAATGTCGGCCGCGGCGGCCAGGATTTTTTTCAGGAGCGGTTCGAATTCGCCGGGGCCGACGAGTTCGGCGCTCAGCGCCTGCAGTCTGGCCAGGGCGTGGACTTCATGCCGAAGATGCGCGGCCGCGCGGTCCCGTTCGACCACGATGCTGGCGGCCAATGCGCCGAACTCCGCGACACGCTGCTCCCAGGTGCTCAACGCAGCCGCTTGAGGCAGGAACAACAGAAACCAGCCGACGGGCGCACCATCGGCAGCCTGTGCGGGCTGGGCGTGACAGGCCCGGATACCGTGTTGCACACATAGGGATTGCCACTGCGCCGCCCACATCGCCGCGTCCTCGATATCGAGGCAGCCGGTTGGCTGGTCACACCGCGCGGCAAGGCCCGGCGCGAAGAGCGCCTGATCTATCGACTGTCCGCGCAGGTCTGCGGCGAATTCGGCAGGCAATTGCGAGGAATATCCGTCGTCCACGGTCGCGCGGTCCGAGCTCGCCAGAATGACGCAGGCGCGTGCGTCGGGAAGCAAGCGGCCGACGGCATCGGTAAGCGCCTCCAGGCATGCCTTGGCCGGCGTGCCCGACGCCGACGAAAGCAGGATCTGGCGTTGCGCTTCATGCAGCGCAGTGTGGCTTGCGGATTCTGGCGGCTGGCAAGTCAAGCAAGTCTCCTTCCTGGTGCCCCCAACGCATCAGTCATCTGGCGGGAACGATGCATGGATGGAGGCGTTTGGCCTGTGGCGCCGCGGTGTGCGCCTGAGAACGGCTTCGAATATTTACATGGATCCCGCCCCGCGAGTGTTGCAATTTGTCGGTCAGCCGTCACGGATCGTCGCGCAGTTGTCGAGTTCTTTCAGGCGTCGGCAGTGATCGGGGGCAATGGCAACAGCCGCTGCTGGATGTGGGCCATCGCCGTCTCCAGTTGCTCGACCAGCGCCTGCGCGGCCGGCGACAACGTCCTGTCGCGACGATGCAGCACGCCGATGTAGCGGCGCGCCGACGCGTCGCAGAGGGGCGTGCAGAGGAGGCCGGACAGGTTCAGTTCCGGCAGCGCCAGCCGCGGCAGCACACTGACGCCGAGCCCCTGACGCACCATGCCGGCCGCCGTGCCCATGTGCGTGACGTCGTAGCGCAGCGCGGTGGTCGGCGCCCCGACCTCATCGCGCACGGCGCGGTCGAACTGTTGGCGCGCATGGGACCCCTGCGAGAGCAGGATCAGGTCGTAGCGCAGCACGTCGCGCCAGTGCAGCTTGCCCGGGGCCTCGCCCAGCGGGTGACCAGCGGGAAAGACGGCGCAAAAGCAGTCCTCGCCCAAGGGTGTGAACGTCAGGTCGGACGCCGGCTCGGCCTGCGCGGCCACGGCGAACTCGATCTGGTTCGTGCGCAAGAGGGCGACCAGTTCGTCGTTGTGGGCCTCGACCACCCGCACCTTCAGCGCCGGATGCGCCTGGCGCAGCGTGCCGGTGGCGGCGGGAAGAAGTGTCAGGGCGGCCGAGGGCAGGGCGCCCAGCGCCACATTGCCGCGCCGCACGGCAGCCAGGTCTGCCAGGCTGCGGTAGGCCTCTTCGAGGTCGGCAATGGGCCGCTGCACGCGAGCATAAAAGTCCTGCCCGGCCGAGGTCAGGCTGATGCTGCGCGTGGTGCGCTCGAATAACCGCAGGCCGAGCACTTCTTCAAGGTCCTGGATCAGGGCGGTGAAGGACGGTTGTGTCACGCCGAGGTGATTGGCGGCGTGGGTGAAGGAGCCGGTGTCCACCGCAAGCAGAAACGCCTTGAGCGGCCGGTATTTGATATTGATAGCCATCGGCTAATAATAGTGAAGAAATATCTATTTGTGTCTAATAATTGACCGGACGATGATGACGTCTACCGAAGCCCTCCGGATTCATAGACGTTATGGACGCATCGAGCCACAAGCCCTTCCGGCTGGGCGCCAACTGGCGCCAGAGCCAAGACGGCGACGCCGTCATCACCTCCATCAACCCGGCCGACGGCAGCATTGCCGGCATCGTCACGCGCGCGCTGCCGCAGGACGTTGATACCGCGGTCGCGGTCGCCTGGGACGCTTATCAAAACAAACCCTGGCGCAAGCTGCGTCCCGACCAGCGCGCCGCCACGCTGTACGAAATCGGGCGCCGCCTGTCCGCCGAGCGCGAGCCCTTGGCGCGCCTGCAGATGCTGGACAGCGGCAAGCCCTGGAAGGAATGCCTGAACATGGTCGACAGCGCGGCCGGGCATTTCCGCTATTACGCCGCCGTGTGCGAGACGTGGCAGAACGAGATGACGTCGCCGCGTGGGGAATACTTTTCCATGGCCTTGGCCGAGCCCTTTGGCGTGATCGCGGCCATCACGCCCTGGAACTCGCCCATCATGAACGAAGCGCAAAAGGCCGCGCCAGCGCTGGCCGCGGGCAACGCGGTGCTGATCAAGCCGTCCGAGGAAACGCCGCAACTGGCGCTGGAACTGGCCCGCATCTGCGCCGAGGCGGGGCTGCCGGAAGGTCTGCTGACCGTTCTGCCCGGCCATGGCGAAGACGTGGGCGCGGCGCTGGTCAGGCATCCGGGCGTGCGCATGGTGTCGTTCACCGGGGGCACCGAAACCGGCCGCGCCATTGGCGGCATTGCGGGCCAGCGCCTGATTCCGGTCGGACTGGAACTGGGCGGCAAATCGCCGCATATCGTCTTTGACGATGCCGACCTCGATCGCGCGGTGGCAGGCGTGATGTCGGGCATTTTCGGGTCGGCCGGCCAGAGCTGCGTGGCCGGGTCGCGTCTGTTCGTGCAGAAGTCCATTTACGGGCGTTTCATGCAGGCGCTGGTGGAGCGCACGCGGCAGGTCCGCGTCGGCCTGCCCGACGATTCAGCCACGCAGATGGGGCCGCTGGTCTCGCGGGCGCATCGCGACAAGGTGGCGGGCTATGTGGACATTGGCCGTGCCGAGGGCGGGAAAGTCCTGGTCGGAGGCGCGGCGCCCACACAGGGCGAACTGGCCAACGGATGGTTCTACCTGCCGACCGTGATCGATGGGCTGGGCAACGGCGCCCGCGTGTGCCAGGAAGAAATCTTTGGGCCGGTGCTGGTGGCGCTGCCGTTCGAGGACGAGGACGATGTGGTCCAGCAGGCCAACGACACCGCCTTCGGCCTGGCCGCGGGCATGTGGACCGGCGACTACGCCCGCGCCTGGCGCGTGGCGCGTGAGATCGAGGCCGGCTCCATCTGGATCAACACCTACAAGCAATCGCATATCGCGACCCCGTTCGGCGGCTTCAAGGCCAGCGGCATCGGGCGCGAGAAAGGCCTGCACGGCCTGCGCCTCTATAGCCAGGTCAAGAGCCTGTACTGGGGCATGCACGACAAACCGATGGGACTTTGAGCAAACATGACGACTGAAAAGAAACAAGGCGCGGCGCTGTCCCTGGCCGACGCGCGCATCCTGATTGCCGGTGCGGCCAGCCTGGTGGGATCGCACACGGCCGATGCGCTGCTGGCGGCCGGCGTCAAGGAAGTCATCCTGCTGGATAACTTCGCGTTCGGCACGCCAGAGGCGATCGCGCATCTGCAGGACAATCCCCGCGTGAAAGTGGTGCGCGGCGACCTGATGCGCCTGCCCGATCTGCTGACCGCCACCGAGGGCGTGGACGGCGTGCTGCACCTTGCCGCCTACATGACGCTGGGATTTGCCCAGACGCCCTGGCAGGCCGTGGACGTGAACATCCGTGGCGCGCAGAACATGCTGGAGGCCTGCCGCGCCAACAAGGTGAAGAAGATTGTCTTCGCCTCGTCCAATGCCGTGTATGGCTATGGCACCGGCATTGCGGGCGCGCTGGTCGAGAACGGCCCCTTCCATTCGGTGGGCGCGCCTCCCGCGGCCATCCTGTATGGCGCGTCCAAGATCATGGGCGAGCAGCTATGCCGCCAGTACTACCAGAAGGCCGGGCTGGACTACGTGGTGCTGCGCTACTCCACGGTCTACGGCGAACGGCAGCATTACCGCGCCGCCAACTCCCTGTACATCATGGAAACCTACGACCGTGTGCGCAAGGGCGAGCGGCCCGTGCTGCCGGGCGACGGCACGGACACCAAGCATTTCGTGCACGTCTCGGACGTGGCGCGCGCCAATGTGGCCGCCTTTGAAAGCGCCGCCACCGATGTCGCGGTGAATGTGTCGGGGCCCGCGCCCATCACCACCGGTGAACTGGTGCGGCTGGTGCTGGACTACTGCAAGAGCGACCTTCAGCCTGAAATCAAGCCGGATCCGCCCGGCACGGTGCGCCTGACGTCGGGCGGCGCCTTCCACATCCCGCATGACCTGGCTGGCCAACATATCGGCTGGCAACCTCGGGTCGGCATGGCGGAGGGCGTGAATCGGCTGCTGGCCTGGCGCGAGGCGCAGGAGGCCGTGCAGACGCCGTAAGGAGGAATGCGCTCACGGTGCCATAGAGCGCCGGGGCGGGCAGTACGTACTTCAGTAGTCACGATAACGACATCCACAGGAGACAGGACAATGAAGTTGCGCAATTGCATTGCCGGCGTGGCCATCGGCATGGGGCTGGCGTTGGGTGGGGCCGCGGCGCAGGCAGCGGGCTACCCCGACAAGCCCGTGACGCTGGTGGTGCCGTATCCAGCCGGCGGCGCCACGGACGTCATCGCGCGCCTTATCGCGGAGAAGCTGCCGGCCGCATGGGGGCAGCAGGTCATCGTCAACAACCGGCCAGGCGCGGGCACCACGGTAGCCGCCGAGCAGGTGGCGCGTTCGCCCGGCGATGGCTACACCCTCTACATGACGACGGCCGCCCACACCATCAGCGCCAGCCTGTACAAGAAGCTTAACTACGATCCCTTGAAGGATTTCGCGCCGCTGACGCTCACGTCCACGATTCCGCTGGTGCTCGTGACCTCGCCCTCGCTGCCGGTCAAGACCCTAGATGATCTGATCAAGTACGGCAAGGCCGCGCCGCAGGGGTTGAGCCTGGCGTCCACCGGCAACGGCACGCCGCAGCACCTGACGGGCGAACTGTTCAAGGCCAGGACGGGAATCAAGCTGGTCCATGTGCCGTACCGCGGCGATGCGCCGATGCTGACCGACCTGATAGGCGGACAGGTGCAGATGGCCTTCGTCACGTTGTCGGCCGCGTTGCCCCACATCCAGTCGGGCAAGCTCAATGCCATCGCGTTGGCGCATCCGCGCCGCGTCGAGGCCATCGCGCAGGTCCCGACGATGGCCGAGGCGGGCATGAAGAACTTCGAGGCCGCGACCTGGTTTGGCCTTTTCGCGCCGGCCAGCATGCCGGACGCCCTGCGCGAAAAGATCTACCAGGATGTCGCCCGCGTCGTGGCCACGCCTGAAATGACCAAGAGGCTGCAGGAGATGGGCGGCGATGTGAACAACAGCTCGCCCCAGCAGTTCCAGGCCTTCATCAACGACGAGGCGAAGCGGTGGGCCGAGGGCGTCAAGCTCTCCGGCGCACAGATCGACTGAGCGGCCGCACGGTCGATACCGACGGGAGAACCTACTGAATGAGCGACAACGATCAAGAACTGCTGGCGCGCTGCGCCGCCATCGGCACCAGCACCTGGGCCGATGCGATGGATACGCTGGGCATTGCCGGCGTGGTGCAGGGCATTGAGCGCCGGGGCGGGCAAGGCCGTATCGCTGGCTTTGCGGTCACCGCGCGCCACGTCTGGGGCGGCCTGGGAGACTTTGACCGCGCCGATTTCGCGGTGGGGCGCCTGGTGGCTGCCACAGGCCCCGGGCGCGTGCTGATGGTGGACGCCGGGGGGACCTGCATTTCCACCTTTGGCGGCATTGCCTCGTTGGCCGCCTCGCGGCGCCAGGCAACCGCTGTCGTCATCGATGGCGCCTGCCGCGACGTCGATGAAATCCGCGCGACGGGACTGTGGCTGGCGAGCCGCCATGTCACTCCGTTGACCGGCAAGACACGCCTGCGCCTGCAGGCCATGGGAGAAGCCGTCACCATCGGCGGCGTGCAGGTCGCCGAGGGCGATCTTGTCGTTGGCGACGACACCGGGCTCATCGCCGTGCCGCGCGCGCGGTTGCAGGATGTGCTGGCGGCGGCAAAGCACGCGCTGGAGGTGGATGAGCGGGTGGAGCGCGGCATTCGGGACGGCCTGTCTTTCGCTGAGGCCGCAGCCGCGGCCAACTACATTCCCGCCAGCGCGGGAGGCCGTGCGTGACTGCCCGCTACGAGGTGGTGCAGGTCGCATCGCTGGGCGCCGCGTTCGATGCGCGCCTGGCCGCCCATTACCGCGTCCTGCAGGCATGGCGGGAACCGCGGGGCCTCGCGGCATTTGGCGAAGAATTGGCGGAGCCGCGGGTTGCGGTGACGTCTGTCCGGCATGGCTTCACGCAGCCGATGTTCGACGCGTTGCCGAATCTGCAGGCCGTGTGCAGCTGGGGGGTGGGTTACGACACCCTGGACTTGCGCGCCGCCGCCAACCGGCGCATCGGGATCAGCGTCACTCCCGACGTGCTGGACGACTGCGTCGCCGATCTGGCTTGGGCGCTGATGCTTTCGGCGGCCCGGCGTACCGCCGTGGGCGATCGCTACGTGAAGACGGGCCAGTGGCGCGCCATTGGGCAATTTCCGGTTGCGACCCGGGTATCGGGCAAGCGGCTTGGCATCCTGGGACTTGGCCGCATCGGTGAAGCGATCGCCCGCCGGGGCGCGGGCTTCGACATGCAGGTGCGCTATCACAATCGAAGCCCCAGGCCGCAGTCGCCATACCCCTATGAAGCATCACTGGTGGACCTGGCCGCGTGGGCCGACTTTCTGGTGGTGGCTTGCGTGGGCGGGGCCGCCACGCGGCATCTGGTCGATGCGCCCGTCATTCGCGCGCTGGGCCCGCGGGGGATTCTGGTCAACATCGCGCGCGGCAGCGTCGTGGACCAGGCGGCGGCGCTGGCTGCGTTGCGCTCGGGCGAGCTGGGCGGCGCCGGGCTGGATGTGCTTGAGCAGGAGCCCACCGATGCCGCCGATTTTGCCGATCTGGACCAGGTTTCCCTGATGCCGCATGCGGGCAGCGCCACGCACGAGACGCGGGCCGCGATGGCAGATCTGGTTTTCGATAATGTTGCAGCGTTCCTGCGCAGCGGCGCGCTGCTCACGCCGATCGCCGACCGGGAGATGCAGGCATGACCCCGGCTGCGCTGCGGGCGGCGTTGACTGCCTGCCTGGGCGAGGCGAACGTGCTGACGGGCGCGGAGGCCCAGCCCTATTTGACCGATTGGCGCCAGGCCGTGACGGGCCGGGCCATGGCGGTGTTGCGGCCGGGCGATACCGGCGAAGTCGCGCAAGTCGTGCGTCTGTGCGCGGCAGCCGGAGTTCCGATCGTCCCGCAAGGCGGCAACACCGGACAGGTGGCGGCCGCCACGCCGGACGTCAGCGGTTCTGCCGTGGTGCTGTCGCTGGCGCGCATGAACCGGGTGCGCGCCCTGGATCTGGACAACGACACCATCACGGTTGAAGCGGGTTGTGTGCTGCAGGCGGTGCAGGCGTCCGCCCGCCAGGCGGGCCGGCTCTTTCCGCTATCGCTGGGGGCGCAAGGAAGCTGCACCATTGGCGGCAATCTGGCCACCAACGCTGGCGGCACGCAGGTGCTGCGTTACGGGAACGCGCGCGAGCTTGCGTTGGGACTGGAGGTCGTCACCCCGCAGGGCGAGATCTGGCATGGCCTGCGCGGCCTGCGCAAGGACAACACGGGCTACGACTTGCGCGATCTGTACATCGGCAGCGAGGGCACGTTGGGCATCATCACCGCGGCGGTGCTCAAAGTGTTTCCGTTGCCGGTCGCGCAGCGAACCGCGCTGATCGCGGTCGCCAGCCTTGAGCAGGCCCTGCAACTGCTGCAACGCGCACGCGCGGGCTTCGGCGCCGGACTGACCGCATTTGAAGTGATGTCGGCGGCGTGCCTGCGTGACGTGGTCCAGGCTTTCCCGCAGCAGCGCCTGCCATTCGCCGATCTGCCCGCGGACGCATGGTGCGCGCTGCTGGAGCTATCGGACAGCGAGGACGAAACGCACGCGCAGACGCGGCTGGAAGCCGTGCTGGCGGCCGCGCTGGAGGCCGGCGAGGCGCTGGATGCGGCAGTGTCGGTGTCCGGCTCGCAAAGCGCCGCATTCTGGCACCTGCGCGAGAGCATCACCCTGGCACTGGCCAAGGCCAGCGCGTGTGTCAAACATGACATCTCGCTGCCCGCCTCACGCATCCCTGCCTTTGTGCGGGCCACCGACCACGCCTTGGCCACGGCGTTTCCCGGCGTGCGCATGCGCGTGTTCGGTCATCTGGGCGACGGCAATCTGCATTACAACCTGCTGCCGCCGCAGGGCGTGCCGGAGTCGGCGATCCAGCAGCTCGTCCACGACCGCGTGCACGAGGCCGGCGGGTCTATCAGCGCCGAGCAGGGGATCGGCCAACGCCGGGTGCTCGACCTGGAGCGATACAAGAGTCCGGTGGAACTGGACCTGATGCGACGCATCAAGCATGCCCTGGACCCGCAAGGGCTGATGAATCCCGGCAAGGTGCTGTCCGCCTCGGCAGATCGCGCCTTGGCGTAGCGCGCCACGACGGCGCACACCATTTCAAAGACGGCCTTCCGGCCCAATGACATAACAACTGGAGACAAGAAAATGTTGCTTATGAGCAAGACCCTCGTGCGCGCCGCGCTGTCCGTTGCCGGCCTTTGCGCCGCTTTGCCGGCATGGGCCTGGCCTGACCGGCCCATCGAACTGGTGGTCGGGTTTGCGCCCGGTGGCGGCACCGACCTGACGGCCCGTGCCTTGGCCGTCTTCCTGGAAAAGGAACTGGGCACGACCGTCGTTGTCCAGAACAAGCCGGGCGCGTCCAGCGCGATCGCCCTGTCCTACGTGGCGCGCGCCAAGCCGGACGGCTACACGCTGGCAATGACGAACATGCCGGGGCTGGTGTCGCTGCCGATCGAGCGTCAGGCGGGCTTCACCGGGGATGACTTCACGTACCTGGCCAACCTGGTCCGCGACCCCAGCGCGTTCAGCGTGGCCAGCGACAGCCCATACAAGACCTTGCAGGCGTTGATCGCTGCCGCCAAGGAACGGCCGGATGCGGTGAGTTATGGATCGACGGGCGTGGGCACCGACGATCATCTGGCGCTGGTGTTGTTCCAGGCGCAGACGGGCACCAAGCTCAATCACGTTCCGTATAACGGCGCGGGCCCGTTGCGCAGCTCGGTGCTGGGGGGGCATACCGTCATTGGCGGCCTGAATCTGGGCGAGGTCATGCCCTACAACGGCAAGAATATGCGGGTGTTGGCGCAGGCGAGCGAAAAGCGCTCGCCGCTGGGCCCGGATGTGCCCACGTTCAAGGAATTGGGCGTGAACCTGGTGTTTGCCTCGGAACGCGGCATCGTCGGGCCCAAGGGCCTGCCCGCCGACGTGTCGGAAAAACTGCGGCAGGCGCTGGGCAAGGTGGCGGCCAATCCGGCGTTCCAGACCCAGATGAAGCAGCAGTTCACGGAAATGGACTACGTGGACGGGCCGCAGTGGCAGGAGCGCCTGAAGGGCGACGATGCGCGCCTGCGGCAGATCTGGGCCCAGACGCCCTGGGTGGAGTAGCCTGCGCGATTACGCCAGCGGCAAGGTCAGCACGCCTTGCGGGGCCGGGCGCATCATGACTCGCCGATACCACGCCGATAGCGCAGGGGTATCGGGCCGTTCAATCGGCATGGCGAGCCATCGATGCGCGGCCGCGACCAGCGCGATGTCACCCATCGTGAGATGACGGCCCACGATGAACTCGCGGCCTTGCAGGGCCTGGTCCAGGATCAGGGCGCGCGCGTTCGAGCGCTGCACGGATTTCTCGATGGCGGCCTTGTCGCGCTTGTCTTCGGGCGTGCGGATCAGGCCCAGAAATGCCGGCACCATGGCCGGCTGCCATTCGGTCGCCTGCCAGTCCATCCAGCGGTCGGCGTCGGCGCGCAGGCAGACATCTTCAGGCCACAGCGTGCCCACGCCGTAGCGTGCCGCCAGGTAGCGCACGATGGCATTGGACTCCCAAAGGATGAAGCCGCCGTCGTCGATGACCGGCACCAGGCGGTTGGGATTGAGCTTTGCCGCGTAATCGTCGGTGTCGACCACGCCGTAGGGGCCGCCTGCCTGGACAAAGGTGTGCGGCAGCGCCAGCTCGCGTACGGCCAGCATTACTTTTTGAACGTTGACGGATGTCAGGCGTCCCCAGATCTTCAACATAGCCAATCCTTTCAAGGGTCAGGGCGGCGGCAGGTGCCGCCGCGCAAAGCCGCTGTCGCGCCCGAAGCGCGTCCAGTCGAATGCCGGCCCGGGGTCGGTCTTGCGCCCCGGGGCGATATGCTCGTGTCCCTGGGCGGCGACCAGGGGATAGCGCGCGCGCAGCGTGTGGGTCAGCTTGCGTAGCGACGCGTATTGCTCGTCAGTGTAGGGCAGCGTGTCCGTGCCTTCCAGTTCGATGCCGAGGGAAAAATCGTTGCAGCGCTCGCGTCCTGCAAAGCGCGACACGCCGGCGTGCCAGGCGCGCCGGTCCGTGGAGACGAATTGCATGATGCCGCCGTCGCGGCGAATGAAAAAGTGCGCGGACACGCGCAACCCGCGCAGGCGTTCCAGCCAGGGATGCGAGCCGTAGTCGAGCGTGTTCAGGAACAGGCCCGCGACTTCGGGGCCGCCGAACTTGCCCGGCGGCAGGCTGATGTTGTGCAGGACCAGCAGCGAGACCTGCGCGCCCGCGGGGCGCGTGTCGCAGTTGGGCGAGCGCAAGAGGGAAACGCCCGGAGCCGGCGCCAGCCAGCCATGTCGATCCAGGAGCAAAGGCATAGGGAGGGAGCGAGTGAGGATTCCGGCACCCATTATGCCGTGGGCCCGCCGATTGCCCTATCCGGCCACTTGGCCCGCCCAGAGGACTGGGGATCAGCGCTTGGCCGGGCCTAGGCGCGCGTGGTCGGCGCTGCACCAGGTCTGGCCGTTCTGCAGCAAGGCCTCGGAGCGGGGCAGATGGATGCCGCAATGGGCACAGCGCACCATGGATTCCAGGGTCGGCGGGGCCGCGTCGGCCTGCGCCTTTTTCTTCGGGCCGGCCTGCCGCTGGGCGGCCATGCGGCCGGCGACGCGGGCAACAAACAGGACCAGGATGATCAGAACGATCCAGAAAAGCAACTTGCCCACGTCAGCCTCGATGCAGAATCATTTCCAGCACGAACCGGCTGCCGGTGTAGGCCAGAATCAAAAAACCGAAACCCGTCAGGGTCCAGCGCAGGGCGACGCGGCCGCGCCAGCCCCAGATGTGCCGCCCGGCCAGCAGCACCCCGAAGGTCAGCCAGGACAGCAGCGTGAAAACGGTCTTGTGGTCGAACGGGAGGATCTTGCCGGTCAGCTTCATGGAGGCGATCGAGCCCGACCCCACCGCCAGCGTCAGTACGACGAACCCGATCCAGATGATGCGGAAAAGCAGTTGCTCCTGCACCAGCAGCGGCGGCTGTGAATCGAGCACGCGCCCGATGATGCTGCGCTCGGCCGGCGCGTCCAGGGGCCGGTGCAGGTGGCGGTCCAGGAGCGCCATCATCATGGCGTGCAGGGCCGCGATGGTGATGAGCCCGTAGGCCGCCAGGGCGATCAGGAGGTGCACGCGCAGCCAGGCGTCGTTCGCATGCGGCACGAACTGCCCTTGCGGGAAGATGGCGGCAAGCCCGCTGGCGATGGCGGCGGCGGGCAGCAGCAGCAACTGCAGGCCGTCAATGCGCACGAGCAGGCTTTCCACCCAGAACACCACCATGCCCAGCCAGACGGCGGCGGACAGGGCAAGCGCCCATCCGATGAACAGATGCTGGGCGCCCAGCATCGATTGTTGCAGCCCGATTCCATGGAGAACCAGGGCGCCCAGCAGGCACAGACGGGCAATTTTGCCGGTCTGTTCCACTTCCTTGGCGCCGGCCAGGCGGATCCAGAGCGACCCCCCGAGCACTGCGTACGCCAAGGCAGCCGCTGTGTGAAATACAATGCCTAGTGACATAGAAACCGTTGTCTGGATGGGGCCTTTGGGGTGCACGTCACCCGAAAGCGCAGAATCCGCGCCTGCGGCCACCGTTCAATCGACTAGTTTAAGCGGAAACGCCTCTCATGCTCGATAACCTAACTCAACGCCTGTCGCGTGTCGTCAAGACGCTGCGCGGGGAAGCCCGCCTTACCGAGGCCAACACGCAGGAGATGCTGCGCGAAGTGCGCATGGCGCTGCTGGAAGCCGACGTCGCGCTGCCGGTCGTTCGCGACTTTGTCGCGCGGGTGAAGGAAAAGGCGCTGGGCGAAGAAGTCGCCGGCAGCCTCAGCCCGGGCCAAGCGTTGGTCGGCGTCGTCCACAAGGAACTGACCGCCCTCATGGGCGGCGACCTGGGCGCCGACGCCAACGAACTGTCGCTGGCCGTCCAGCCGCCCGCCGTGATCCTGATGGCGGGCCTGCAGGGCGCCGGCAAGACCACCACCACCGGCAAGCTGGCGCGCTGGCTCACCGAGGGCCAGCACACCCAGCACGGCCGCAAGACCGGCAAGAAAAAAGTGCTGGTGGTGTCCGCCGACGTCTATCGTCCGGCCGCTATCGACCAGCTAAAGAGCGTGGCCGCGCAGGTCGGCGTGGATTTCCTGCCTTCCGACCCCAGCCAGAAGCCCGAAGACATCGCGCGCGGCGCCGTGGATCACGCCCGCCGCCATCATTACGATGTGCTGATCCTGGATACGGCCGGCCGTCTGGGTATCGACGAGGCCATGATGCGCGAGATCCGCGCGCTGCATGACCTGGTCAAGCCGGTGGAAACGCTGTTCGTGGTGGACGCGATGCAGGGCCAGGACGCGGTCAACACCGCGCGCGCCTTTGCCGAAGCGCTGCCCCTGACTGGCGTCGTCCTGACCAAGCTGGACGGCGATGCGCGCGGCGGCGCGGCCCTGTCGGTGCGCCACGTGACGGGCAAGCCGCTCAAGTTCGTCGGCGTGTCGGAAAAGCTGGACGGCCTGGAGCCCTTCTATCCGGACCGCATGGCGCAGCGCGTGCTGGGCATGGGCGACATCGTCTCGCTGGTTGAACAGGCGCAGAAGAACATCGACATCGCCGAGGCGCAGAAGCTTGCGTCCAAGATCAAGTCGGGCAACAAGTTCGACCTGAACGACTTCCGCGACCAGCTCGGCCAGGTGAAAAAGCTGGGCGACATGGGCTCGCTGCTTGAAAAACTGCCCGCCCAGTTCCAGCAGGCCGCCGGCCAGTTGCAGGGCGGCCAGGCTGAAAAGCAGCTTCGCCGCACCGAAGGCATCCTGAATTCCATGACGGCCGCCGAACGCGCCAAGCCCGAACTCATCAAGGCCTCGCGCAAGCGCCGCATCGCGGCCGGCTCCGGCGTGCCGGTCCAGGAGGTCAACCGCCTGCTGGCTCAGTTCGAGCAAATGCAGGGCATGATGAAGCAGATGAAAAAGGGCGGCATGGCCAAGATGATGCGCGCCATGGGCGGCATGAAGGGCTTGGGCCGATTCGGAATGAAATAGGCCCCCACGCCGCACTCGCTTTGCTCGCTTGCTGCCCCCCGAGGGGGCTGCCCCGCCTTCGGGCGGCCGGGCGGCGGGGCGGCCATTCTAGCCTAGGCTGTGTAAAGCCGCAGGCGCGCCTGTCGGCCTCCGCAGTGATCGGCGCGTTCAAAAAAATGGCCAGACGTTGCGTCTGGCCAAGCAATCGCGGCGGGCAGGGGGCGCCGCGCCGCGACACAAGCCGGAGAACGCATGGGTGTCCCCCGGATTGTCGGAATGCGGGCCGCTTACGACAGCGGCGGGATGCGCAGCACCTGGCCCGGGTAGATCTTGTCGGGGCTGGTGAGCATGGGCTTGTTGGCTTCGAAGATCAGCGTGTTCTTGGCGCCCTGGCCCTTGCCGTATTGCGCTTCGGCGATCTTCCACAGGTTGTCGCCCTTTTGCACGGTGTACATCTTGGCTTCCGGCGTGGCCTGCTTGACCTGCAACTGATTGTCCACCGCGGCCACGCCCACGGTGTTGCCCAGCGCCAGCGAAATCTTCTCGGCCTCTTCCGTGCTCAACGCCTGACCGGCGACCGTGACCTTGTCGCCGTCCACCGTTATTTGCAGGCCATCCGCGTTCAGGCCGTGCTTATCGAGCTCTTTCTTCAATTCTTCCGCCGTCGCGGCCTTAGCCTCGCTGGCGCCGAAGAGCTTTTCTCCAACGTCCTTGATGAAATTGAGCAGACCCATAGTGTTTCCTTTTATCGATGTTGCGGTGAGAAAACCTGCGTGCTCCAAAGGCGCCTGCCGGGGGCATGGCGGCGCGACAGAAACGATTATGACTCGCACATTTGCCGTACGACGAGAGGGCGCGGTGTAACAGGTTGCTAGCCTCTTGCCAGACTACGCAACAATGCTGGCACCTTCGCAGGACGTTGGTATCCGCGGATGTACGCCGCCTCATGCGCCGGGCGGCATGCAAAAAGGCCGCTGTGTGTCAGCGGCCTTCAAGGTGACGTGCGGTGCGGCGCCGAAGCGCTGCAAATAAGGCGGTCAGCCGCCGCCCACCGCCACGACGATTTCGATCTGGTCGCCGTCGGTCAATGTCGTCTGCGCGTGCTGGCTCTTGGGCACGATTTCGCCGTTGCGTTCGACGGCCACGCGCTTGCCGGCATAGCCCAGCGTTTCGAGCAGTTCGTTCACCGTCGTGTCCAGCGGGAACTCGCGGGCGTCTCCGTTCAGGGTGATGTGCATGACAGGGGTCCTCACTGTTTGGCGTAGTCGTCGGTGGCGGCGATCAGGCGCGCCAGCGTGCCGGGTTCGTCGAAGGCATGGCCGGCATCGGGCACCAGATGAAAGTGCGCCTCGGGCCACGCGCGATGCAGGTCCCACGCGGTGCGCGCGGGCGTGCACACGTCGTAGCGGCCTTGCACGATGGTGCCCGGGATGCCCCGCAGCTTGTGCGCGTCGCGGATCAGTTGGCCTTCTTCCATGAAGCCGGCGTTGAAGAAATAGTGGTTCTCGATGCGCGCGAAGGCCAGCGCCGCGCGGTCGGCGGCATGGCTTTGCTGGTGGCGCGGGCTGGGCAGCAGCGTGATGGTGCTGTCTTCCCATTTGCTCCAGGCCTTGGCGGCACGCAGTTGCTCGGCGGGGTCGCTGCCCGTCAGGCGCTTGTGGTACGCCGCGACCAGGTCGCCGCGCTCGGCTTCGGGGATCGGCGCCAGGTACCCTTCCCAGCGGTCGGGAAACAGCCACGACGCGCCTTCCTGGTAGAACCACTGAATCTCGGCGCGCCGCAGCCCGAAGATGCCGCGCAGCACGAGCTCGCTGGTGCGCGCCGGGTGCGTTTCGGAATATGCCAGCGCCAGCGTCGACCCCCACGAGCCGCCAAACACCAGCCACTTTTCCGCGCCCATGATTTCTTCGCGCAGGCGCTCGATGTCTGCGACCAGATGCCACGTGGTGTTGTTGTCCAGGCTGGCGTGGGGATGCGAACGGCCGCAGCCGCGCTGATCAAAGAGCAGCACGTTGTAGCGTTGCGGATCGAACAACTGCCGGTGCACGGGCGAGCAGCCGCTGCCGGGTCCGCCATGCAGAAAGACGGCGGGCTTGCCGTTGGGATTGCCGCACATTTCCCAATAGATCTGGTGTCCGTCTCCGGTATCCAGCATGCCTTGACGGTAGGGTTCGATCGGCGGATAGAGCATCAGGCGGCTCGCTTGAAGATCAGGTCCCAGACGCCGTGGCCCAGGCGCAGGCCGCGTGTCTCGAATTTGGTGAGGGGACGGTAGTCGGGGCGCGGCGCGTAACCGTCAGCGGTGTTCTTCAAGAGCGGCTCGCCGCTCAGCACTTCCAGCATCTGCACCGCGTAATCTTCCCAGTCGGTGGCGCAGTGGATGTAGCCGCCGGGAGCGATGCGGCTGGCGAGCAGCGAGATGAACGCGGGCTGGATCAGGCGGCGCTTGTGATGGCGCTTCTTGGGCCAGGGGTCCGGAAAGTAGATGTGCACGCCGGCCAGGGAATCCGGGGCGATCATGTCGCGCACGACCTCCACGGCGTCATGCTGGATGATGCGCAGGTTCTGGATGCTGGAGTCTTCGATGCGGCGCAGCAGCGAACCGACGCCGGCGTTGAAGACTTCCACGCCCAGGAAGTTGTCGCCAGGCCGGGCGAGGGCGATTTTTTCGGTGGTCTCGCCCATGCCGAAGCCGATCTCCAGCACCGTCGGGGCCTGCCGTCCGAAGGCGGCGGCCGGATCCAGGCGGCGGGGGGCGTACGGAATGGACCATTGGCCCATCAGGCGCTCCAGCGCGGCGAGCTGGCCCTGCGTGATGTGGCCGCGGCGGTGGACGAAGCTGCGGATGTGGGTGGCGCCGGGGCTGTTGGGCGCATAGGCGGCGCTGGCCAGCGCGGCCTGCGTTTCGGCCGAGACGGCGGCGGGCGCGGCGGCAGGGCTCACGGCGGGCTGGGCGGACGCGTCTGCGGCGGTGTCTGCAGGGGGGCTGGCGGGGGTGTTCGTGGGGCTATTCGTATTCATAGGCGGGATTGTAGTGGCAGGCTTGCCCGCGCGGAGCCGGTCAGAAGGACTAAAATAGGGACACATTTATCCCGCTTTCCTGCGGCTATAGTTTCAGCCCGGTTTCCCTGTGCTGTAGTCCTTTTTCATGAACGTTGCCCGGATCGACCTCGTCACGCTCGCTCTGTTTGTCTCCGTGGCTCGCCAGGGAAGCATCTCGGCCGGCGCGCGCCAGTCGCATCTGGCGGTGGGCGCGGCCAGCAAGCGTATCTCCGACCTGGAAGCGGCGCTCGGGTCGCCCCTGCTGTACCGCAACGCCGCCGGCGTGGAACTGACCGACGCCGGCCAGGCGTGCCTGGTGCACGCGCTGCGGGTGCTGCAGGAAGTGGAACAGATGGCCGGCGCGCTGTCGGACTTCGCGCAAGGGGTGCGCGGGCAGGTGCGGATCGCCGCCAACACCTCGTCGCTGACGCAGTTCCTGCCCGAGGACCTGGCCGCCTTCATGGACGAGCACCCCGCGGTGCGGATCGACCTGGAAGAGCAGAACAGCATCGACATCGTCACCGCCGTGCTTGAGAACCGCGCGGACATCGGCGTGTTTGCCGATCGCACACCGGCAGATGGCCTGGCTACCTTCCCGTACCGCCTGGACGAACTGGTGCTGATCGTGCCGCAACGCCACCCGCTCGCGGCCGAACCGCAGGTCGCCTTCGCGGACACGCTGGCCTACGACTACGTGGGCCTGCCGCCCGCGACGTCGCTGGCGACCCGCCTGTCCGAGGAAAGCGGCCGCATGGGCCGGGCGATGCGGCTGCGCATTCAGGTGCGCAGCTTTGACGCCATCTGCCGCATGGTGGCGGCCACGCGCGGCGTGGGCATCCTGCCGCGCATTGCCGCCGAGCCGCACGCGCGATCCATGCCGATCCGCCTGATTCCTCTGACCGACGAATGGGCGCGCCGCTGGCTGCTGCTGGGCGTGCGCGACGCCGACACCCTCACCGTGGCCGCGCGGCTGCTGCTGGCCCATCTGCGTGGCGAGAGCTGAGGGTTAGCCCGGGGTTTCTCGTTCCGGGAATGCCCCTTTCCCCGATTGTCCATTCCGCATCCTGACGTTTTGCGCGCACACTGCCGCCCATCATTACCGTAGGACGCGCCTGGGAGGCGATATGGCAGGGCAGATTCTTGCCGGCATTCGTGTGCTGGAACTGGGACAACTCATCGCAGGGCCTTTTGCGGCCAAGACCCTGGCCGACTTTGGCGCGCAGGTCATCAAGATCGAACCTCCGGGCCAGGGCGATCCGCTGCGCAAATGGCGCCTTCTGCACGAGGGCACGTCGGTGTGGTGGGAGGCGCAGTCGCGCAACAAGCAGTCGGTCTGCGTGGACCTGCGCCAGCAGGAAGGCCAGGACATCGTGCGCCTGCTGGCGCGCGAGGCCGACGTGCTGATCGAGAATTTCCGTCCCGGCACGCTGGAAAAGTGGGGCCTGTCGTGGGAGGCGCTGCACGAACTGAATCCCCGCCTCATCATGCTGCGCATCTCGGGCTACGGCCAGACCGGCCCGAAGGCGCGCGAACCGGGCTTTGCCGCGATTGGCGAAGCCATGGCGGGCCTGCGCTACCTGAACGGCGAGCCGGGCCGCGCGCCGGTGCGCGCCGGACTGTCGCTGGGCGACACCATCGCCGGCCTGCACGGCGCGCTGGGCGTGATGCTGGCGCTTTACCAGCGCGATGCGCGGGGCGGCGTGGGGCAGGTGATCGACACCGCGCTGTATGAAAGCCTTTTCAATCTCAGCGAGAGCCTGCTGCCCGAGTATTCGGTGTTCGGCGCGGTCCGCGAGCCTGCCGGCGCGTCGCTGCCCGGCATCGCGCCCTCCAATGCCTATCCCTGCCAGGACGGCTATGTGCTCATCGCCGGCAACGGCGACGCTATCTACACCCGCTTGATGGCACGCATCGGCCGCGACGACCTGGGGCAGGATCCGGCGTTGGCGCATAACGACGGACGCGCGCGCCGCGTGGACGAGATCGACGCCGCCATCGGCGCGTGGACGCAGCAACGCCAGATCGACGACGTGCTGGCCGCGATGCTGGAAGCGGGCGTGCCGGCCGGCCGCATCTATTCCGTGGCCGATATTGCCAAGGACCCGCACTACCGCGCCCGCAACGCCATCACGTCGATGAAATCGGCTGCGGGCGTGCAGGTCGAGATGCCCGCCGTCTTCCCATATCTGTCGTCCAACCCCGGCGCGGTGCGCGAGCGCGCGCCGACGCTGGGCGAACATACCGACGCGGTGCTGGCGTCCGCTGGCCTGACCGAAGCACAGCGCGCCGCGCTGCGCGCCAAGGGAGTGATTGCATGAACCACGGACCCGACCGCATCGAGATCAACGAGGTCGGCCCGCGCGACGGCCTGCAGATCGAAAAGACCCTGGTGTCCACCGACGACAAGGTCGCCTTCGTGGACGCGCTGTCCGAATGCGGCTTCGCGCGCATCGAGGTCACCAGCTTCACGTCGCCCAAGGCCATTCCCGCCCTGGCCGACGCCGTCGACGTCATGCGACGCATCAGCCGCCGTCCCGGCGTGATCTACACCGCGCTGGTGCCCAACGTGCGCGGGCTGGAACGCGCGCTGGAAGCCGGCACCGACGAAATGAACCTGGTCATGTCGTGCAGCGAGACGCATAACCGCGCCAACCTGCGCATGACGCGCGACCAGTCGTTTGCCGAGCTGTCGCAGGTGCTGGCCGCCGCGGCGAACGCCGGCGCGCCTTGCAACGTGTCCTTGTCGACCGCTTTCGGCTGTCCCTTCGATGGCGACGTGCCTCCCGACACGGTGCTGGACCTGGCCGCGCGGCTGGTCGATGCGGGCGCTGCCGGCATCACGCTGTGCGACACGACGGGCATGGCGTTTCCGACGCAAGTGGGGGCGCTGTGCGAACAGGCTGCCGCCCGCCTGCCGGCCACGCCGCTGACCGTTCACTTGCACAACACGCGCGGCATGGCGCTCGCCAACGCCATCGCGGCCTGGCAGACCGGCATCATCCGCTTTGACGCGGCGGCGGGCGGCCTGGGCGGATGTCCTTATGCGCCGGGCGCCAGCGGCAACGTCAATACCGAAGAACTGGTCCACATGTTCGCGTGCATGGGCGTGCAGACCGGCGTGTCGCTGGAACCGCTGCTGGCCATCGTCCGCGGTCTGCCGGGCCTGGTTCAGCGGGATCTGTCCAACGCGCTGTTGCAGGCGGGCCCCAGGCTGGCCCTGCATGCGCCGCCGGCGTGGCTGGCGGAGCGGTTTCCGGCCGGCGTCTGATTGAACAGCCGTTTTTCAGCAGTACCTGCAGTACCTGACACCACCCACAGATAACAATACCCAGGAGACAACGCATGGCCTCTTTCCGCCTGCCCACCGCCCTGCGCGCCAGCGCCGCCTTTGCCCTGACCTTTGCCGCCGGCGCCGCCAGCGCGCAGGCCGATTTCCCCAATCGCCCCGTCACGCTGATCGTGTCCGCCGCGCCCGGCGGCACCACCGACATCGCCGCCCGCCTGATCGCCCAGCCCTTGGGCGCGGCACTGGGCCAGAGCGTCGTCGTCGAGAACAAGCCCGGCGCTTCGGGCGGCATCGCCGCGCAGGCCGTCGCCCGCGCCAAGCCGGACGGCTACACGCTGTTGCTGCAATACTCGGGCTTTCAGGTCATTACCCCGCACGTGACGCCCGCCGCCGGCTGGGATCCCATCAAGGACTTCTCGCCCGTCGCCAACGTGCTGTCGGCACCGCAGGTCGTGGTCGTGCGCCCGGACCTGCCCATCAAGTCCCTGAAGGAACTGGTCGCTTACGCCAAGGCCAACCCGGGCAAGCTGAACTACGCGTCGTCGGGCAATGGCTCGTTGCAGCAGGTCGCCACGGAACTGCTCAACCAGATGGCCGGCACGCAGATCACGCACATTCCCTACAAGGGCACCGGTCCCGCGCTGAACGATCTCTTGGGCCAGATCGCCGCGGGCAAGCTGCGCGCGCTGGCGGTCACGGGCAACGCCCGCCTGCCGTCGCTGCCCGACGTGCCCACGGCCGCCGAAGCCGGCTACCCCGACCTGATCGTCTCGTCGTGGTTTGCCATGTATGCGCCCAAGGACACGCCCGCGCCAGTCGTGGACAAGATCGCCGGCGAGATCCAGAAGATCATGAAGACCGACGAGTTCCGCAAGAAGGCGGCCGAGCAGGGCGCCGAGGCAACGTTCATGGGTCCGAAGGAACTGGGCGCCTATACGCAGACCGAACTGGACCGCTGGGGCAAGGTGGTCAAGGCGGCCAACATCACGGCGAATTGATCGCTGCGGGGGATCGTAGCGATTTACCGTAGCAGTTGACCGGAACGGGGCGGTTTGCCGCCGCCCCGCCCGAAAAAAAGCCGCGCTATAATCGCGGCTCTGCCCGGCCCACGGCTGCGGCACGACACCCGAGCGGGTGTAGTTCAATGGTAGAACGGCAGCTTCCCAAGCTTCATACGAGGGTTCGATTCCCTTCACCCGCTCCATCAATCCCCAGCAAGCTCCCCTCCCCGCGACGCGAATCCTTCGATTCTGCCGCGTCGGCATTTCATTTCCTGCATCGATTCAATGCCCCGCGTGCGGATGTCCGCGTTGGCGTGCGCTGAGGTGTTCCCGCGCGCGCTGTGCGGTCAGACGGGGCGGTGACACACGGCCTCGACGTTGTAGCCGTCGGGATCCAGGATGAAGGCGCCGTAATAGTTGGGGTGGTAGTGGGGCCGCAATCCCGGCGGGCCGTTGTCCCGGCCGCCGGCGGCCAAGGCGGCGCGGTGGAAGGCGTCGACCTCGTCGCGGCTGCGGGCGCGGAAGGCCACATGCACGCGCGGGGTGCAAGGCGTGCCTTCATGGATCCAGAACCCGCCGCCCGGGTTGTCGGCATCGGCGGGATCGCCGGCGCCAAAGCCCATGTCGGTCTCGAAAGTCTTGCGTGGCACATAGCCCAAGGCCGCCAGCGCGCTCTGGTAGAACGCGCGGCTGCGCGCGAAGTCGCTCACATGGATGGTGATGTGGTCCAGCATGCACTGCTCCTTCAGCAAGGCGGCCCCCCGGGCCGGAGCGATCAGCATAGGCCATGAGGGCGGACACGGAAGCGATGTATCGCAAGTCGAGGCGATTGCATGGGGCTGGGGCGGCGTTCGCTCACACCTGCGCCATGCCGCCGTCCACAAACAGTTCGACGCCATTGACGAAGCTGGCCGCGTCGGAAGCCAGAAACGCGACCGCCTTGCCGATCTCTTGCGGCTCGCCCAGGCGGCCCAGCGGCACCTGCGCGGCCAGGTGATCGAACAGCCCTTGGCGCGCCTCGTCCGGGACCAGACCGCCCAGTCCCGGCGTGCGGATTGGGCCGGGGCTGACGACGTTCACGCGGATGCCGCGGTCCTTGAGATCCAGCGCCCACGAACGCGCAAAGTTGCGCACGGCGGCCTTGCTGGCGCTGTAGACGCTGAAGTTCGCCGTTCCCTGGATCGATACGGTCGAGGCCGTGAGGATCACCGACGCGCCGTCGACCAGCAGCGGCAGCGCCTTTTGCACGGTGAACAAGGTGCCGCGCACGTTCGTGCCGAATATGCGGTCGAAGTGTTCTTCGGTGATGGCGCCCAGCGGCATCATGTCGCCGCCGCCGGCGTTGGCGAAGAGAATGTCGAGCCGGCCAGCGCTTTCGGCGATCTGGGCGTAGACCGTGTCCAGCTCGCTCAGCACCGACGCGTCGGCGCGAATGCCCGTCGCCGCGCCGCCAATGCTGGCCACGGCTGCGTCAAGTTCCGCCTGGCGGCGTCCGGTGATGAAGACCCGCGCGCCTTGCGCGGCCAGTTCCTGGGCGCTTGCCAGGCCGATACCCGTGGTGCCGCCGGTGACGAGGGCGATTTTGCCGTTCAGTTGGTTGTTCATGATGCGCTCCATGTTTTTGAAAGTGAAGGTTGACCGTCATGTGCCGGTGCGGCGAATTCCGCTGAGAGGCCGGTAATGACTGGGCATGGAGGTACTGTAGGGCCGCCTGGATAATGAATAAACCCGGTAAGATTGAAAGAACTATTCATATTTATGGATAATCTGCACGCTTGAGGAGACTGCGGCATGGACCAATTGACGGCGATTCGCGGCTTTGCCCGCGTGGTGGAGGCGGGCAGCTTCACGCGGGCGGCAGATTCGCTGGACATGCCGAACGCGACGCTCAGCAAGATGGTCCAGGATCTGGAGGCGCACCTTGGCGTGCGCCTATTGCAACGCACGACCCGGCGGGTGACCGTCACGCCCGAGGGCCGCGAGTACTACGAGAAGACGCTGCGCATCGTGCGCGATCTTGAAGACATCGACGGCGGTTTCAAGGCCGTGCAAGGAAAGCCCAAAGGCCATCTGCGCATCGATGTGGGCGGATCCACGGCGCGCGATGTGCTGATCCCGGCGATCCCCGATTTCCTGGCGCGTTATCCCGACATCAGGATCGATCTTGGCGTGTCGGATCGCGCGGTGAATCTGATCAGCGACAACGTGGATTGCGTGATCCGTGGCGGTCCGCTTGACGATTCATCGCTGGTGGCGCGGCAGATCGGCAAGGCGGACCTGATCACGTGCGCCACGCCGGGATACCTCAAGCAATTCGGCACGCCGGCATATCCGGATGAGTTGAAGAACGGCCACAAACTGGTCAGTTACCTGTCGCCGCAGAACGGCCGGGCATTTCCATTCCGCTTTGAACGCGATGGCGTGAAGACGGAGATCAAGGTTGAACATCGCGTGGGCGTCAACGAAAGCAACGCGCATCTGGCGGCGGCGCTGGCGGGCTTGGGCATTGTGCAGACCTTTACCTATGCGGCGGGCCCCGCGTTGAAGAGCGGCGCGCTCGTCGAGATCCTGAAACCGTGGCGGCCCCAGCCTTATCCCTTTCATGTGGTGTATCCGCACAACCGCCATGTCACGCACCGGCTGCGCGTGTTCATTGACTGGCTCTTGGCGCAGATTCCGTCGCGGCTCAAGGTTTGAACCTGGCTGTTGGGCAATTCTCGATTACCCGGCGCGTGGGTAAACGCAGGAAAATTTCCATCGATCCATTTCGAATATGCGGTGCGTTTCGCGTAATTGAGGTCTGTCCTGCCCTCAATCAACGGACAGCCAAGGAAGGGCACTAAGGGCGGACAGCGGCTGGTAAAACGACGTCGAAAACGATGGCGAAGCGTTCCTTGTCTTCGCCGTCATGAGGGGAATCCGAGTCGGCTTTTTTGCCGCAAGGGACCCGCCATCGACTTCGTCACTGGGGAGTGCTCAATCCATGTCGCGCCAGCGTGCGTTCCTTTTGTTTGGCATGCCGGCATGACGCAGGCTCCCCTCCCGCTTCTTGATCGCCTGCGCGTCGACGGCGTCATTCGCGCTGACCACCATGCGGCGGCGCTGCTTAGGCTGCAAGCGCTGTCGCAGGCGCCCTTCATGACGCTGGGCGGCGCCCTGGTCTGGCTGGCGGCCGAGGACATCCTGTCCGAACTGGATCTGGATGAAATGTTCGAATCGGCCGTGTCCGAGGGTACTGTCGACCGCAATGCGACGCGTCGCCAGGCCCTGGCGGAGATGGAAGCGTTGTGCCAGCGCGGGATCGACAGTCATGTCGCACGTTTGGAGCGGGGCAGCCTGCTCCAGGCCATTTTTCCGGGACCACGCTGGGCCTGGCTAGCGGCCATTGCCGGGGCGGCCGCCGCGGTGACGCTGCTGTAGCGGCAGGCGGTCCTGCCGCTTGCCGCGGCGCATCAGAAGCTGGGCTTTCTCGACTGGCTACGTTGCACGAACTCGATCCGTGCTTTCGTCCACGCCGGGTCAACCATCTGGATGCTGACGCCGCTGTATTTCAGTACCGCCTGCGTCATGTCGTTCGAGCAGCCCATGCCGGGATTCGAGCTGGGCTTGGCGCACCACTCCATATTCAGGTCGTTGGGATAGTTGGACTGGCGGCCGTACTTCTCCAGCGCCGCCTTGCCCATCGCTTCCTTGTTAGCCGGCGTCCAGGGCAGTTCATAGCGGATCTGCGACACCACGAGCGGGCGTTGCTTGTCGACGGGCACGCGCGGTTCGAAGTGGACGATGAAGTTGACGCCGTCCTTCTCGTAGCTGAAATTCATCGGCATCTTGGAGTTCGTGACGGGGTTGTTCGTCGCGTAGCCGATCCGGATGTCTTTCTTGCCCACATGAAAATTCTTGGCCGCAGCGGCGAGCGCTTCGTCAAAGTCCATGCCGGTCTTGACGCCGGCAACGTCGAACTCGCGGGCATCGACGGAGCGCTGGGAGGCGGCGTGCGCAGGCAGAACGGCGGCGGCGCCGAGCGCCGAGATGAGGAGGGCAGCTTTCAACTTCAACATATAGATCCTTATCGAATGGCGCCAGGATTATCCGATCGGACCTCTATTGCGTCCCTAATAAAGTGCAACGAAACTTCTCCGGTCACGGCTGCTGGCTGGGTTCGCTGGGGTCTTCCGCCAGAAAACCGCCGCTTTGATGACGCCACAAGCGCGCGTACACGCCATTCATCGCCAGCAGTTCCGCGTGGCTGCCCTGTTCGATGATGCGCCCTTGATCCATCACGATGAGCCGGTCCATGGCGGCGATGGTCGACAGGCGGTGTGCGATTGCGATGACCGTTTTGCCCTGCATGACTTCGTCCAGGCTTTCCTGGATGGCGGCTTCCACTTCCGAGTCGAGCGCGCTGGTGGCTTCGTCCAGCAGCAGGATAGGCGCGTTCTTGAGCATGACGCGGGCGATCGCGATGCGCTGGCGTTGTCCGCCAGACAGCTTGACGCCGCGTTCGCCGACGAGCGTGTCGTAGCCGGTGTGGCCGTGCGAGTCGCTGAGCTGTTCGATGAATTCGTCGGCCTGCGCACGGGCCGCGGCGGCGCGGATCTCTTCGCGGCTGGCGTCGGGGCGGCCGTAGGCGATGTTGTCGCAGATGGACCGGTGCAGCAGGGACGTGTCCTGAGTAACCATGCCGATGGCGCTGCGCAGGCTGTCCTGCGTGACCTGCGAGATGTCCTGGCCGTCAACGCGGATGTGGCCGCGTTCGACATCGTAAAAGCGCAGCAGCAGGTTGATGAGCGTGGATTTGCCCGCGCCCGAGCGGCCTACCAGGCCGATCTTTTCGCCGGGGCGCACGGTGAGCGTAAGGCCGTTCAGGACCTGGCGCTCATTGTTGTAGTTGAAGTAGACGTCGTCGAACTGAACTTCGCCGCGCGTGACGCGCAGGGTGGCCGCGTTGGGCGCGTCCTGGACTTTGGGTGCGTGGGTGAGGGTGGCGATGCCGTCCTGCACGGTGCCGATGTTCTCGAAAAGCGAGGTCATCTGCCACATGATCCAATGCGACATGCCGTTCACGCGCAGCGCCATGGCGGTGACGGCGGCGACGGCGCCGGTGCCGATTTCGCTGCCATGCCAGAGCCACAGCGCGTAACCGCCGGCGCCCAGGATCAATGCCGACACCAGCGCCTGGTTGACGATCTCGAACTGGCTGACCAGGCGCATCTGCCGGTAACCGGTTTCCTTGAAGTCTTCCATGGCGGCGCGCGCGAAGCGGGCCTCGCGGTTGGTGTGCGAGAAGAGCTTGACGGTGGTGATGTTGGTGTAGGCGTCGGTGACGCGGCCCGTCATGGACGAGCGGGCATGCGCCTGTTCCTTGCCGACCTTGCCCAGGCGCGGCACGAAATACATCATGGCCAGCCCGTAAAGCGCCATCCAGCCGATGAAGGGCAGCATGAGCCGCCAGTCGAACCCGCCGGCCAGCGCGACGATGGTGATGAAGTAGACGGCGATGCCGAGCACGATTTCGCAGAAGGTCAGCAGCACTTCGCGCACGGCCAGAGCGGTCTGCATCACTTTGGTGGTGACGCGGCCGGCAAATTCATCGGAGAAGAACGACAGGCTTTGCCGCAGCATCATGCGGTGAAAGTCCCAGCGCAGGCGCAGCGGCAGATTGATGGCCAGCACCTGATGCTGGACCAGCGTGCGCAGCGCGACGACGCCGACGCTGGCGCACAGGACGATGGCGATGCCCCACAGAACCCGCTGCTCGTGCGCCGAGGCGGGCTCTCCGGCGTTCCAGGCGGTCAGCATGTCGACGACCTGGCCCAGGAAGGCGAAGAGCCATGCTTCGTAGATGGAGACGGCCGCGCTCAGGATCGCCAGTGCGGCGATGTAGCGGCGCGAGCCGTGCGTGCAGAACCAGAGGAACGCGAAGAATCCCGTGGGCGGCGGGGGCACGTTCTCGGAAGGGAAGGGGTTGAGCTGGCTTTCAAATCTGCGGAACAAGGCAGAGTCTCCGGAATCTGGATGGGGCTTTCGATGAGGCGCTGGCGTGGCGCGCACGGCCGCGGCGGGCCCGGGGGGAGCAAGCCCCGGCGCAAAGCGATATTTAAGCGCATTCGGCAAAACGCCGGGAAATGCGGGGAGCGATTCGGCGGCGCGAGGTGAAAGCCCGGTCGATTGGCCGGCGGGGAAGGGGCGGGGTCGACGCGGAAGGAACCCGGAAGACGGGGGTTAGCGGCGCGCAGCGCACAGCGCCGCCGCGTGAGCCGCCAGCCAGTGCTGGAACCGATCCGCAAAGCAGTCGACGACGCGGTCCTCGTGGCCGAGCGACGCCGCGCTGTTGTGGGGGCTGATCCACACCGAGGGCAGCGACCAGAGGGGCGACCCCGCGGGCAGCGGTTCTTCGGTGAAGGTGTCGAGGTACGCACCCGCCAGGTGTCCGGTGGCCAGCGCGTGCGTCAGCGCGGCTTGGTCGACCAGCTCGCCCCGGGCGACGTTCACGATGCGGGCGCCGCGCGGCAGCCGCGCGAGCTGGCGGTCGCCGACGATGCCAGCGGTCGATGCGTTCAGGGGCAGCGCCAGCACCAGCCAGTCGCAATGCGGCAGGACGTCGTCCAGTTGATCCAAACCGATGACTGTGTCAAAGCCTGGCGTTGGTTCGGCATGGCGGCGCACGGCTGTGGTGGACAGGCCAAGCGCCGAGCACAAACGCCCGATCTCCTGCCCGATCGCGCCTGCGCCCAGCACCACCACGCGCATCGACGCGAGGTCGCGGGGCCGCGCGTCGCCCGTCAAGGGTTGCCATGCACGCTGCGCCTGCGACGCGAGCCACCGGTCGAAGCCGCGTGACTGCGCCAGGATGGCAGCCACCGCCGTCTGGGCAATGGGGGCGGCGGTGACGCCGGTTGACGCGGTGACAGAGATGCCGCGCGCCAACGTGGGTGCGTACTGGGGCAGGTCCTGGCCGGATGAGCACACGTGCAGCCAGCGCAGGTTGGGCGCGGCGTCCGCCACACGGAAGAATGCATCGGATAGCGGCCCGGGCTTGCGCAGCGAGCTGCCTTCGTACAGGTCCCGCGAAAAGAAGGCCACGTCGATGTGTCCGGGGTCCGCGGCCTCGACACGATGGCGTTGCAGGCGCACGCCGCCCGCTTGGGCCAGGCTGTCCAGGCGCGGGCCGTGCGCGGTATCGACCTTGGCCGACAGCAGCAGGCCTAGCGCGGGGGCGGATGAACTCAACGGACGACCTGCCACCGGTCGCGTTCGCCGGGATAGACGACGCCATATTCGGCGATCGCGTCGTCATCGAAACGAAAGGCCAGCCCCGGCTCCTTGGGCACCAGCAGGTTGCCGTCTTCGGCCTGCAGCTGGCGGTCGATGAGGCGGCGGAAGTTGACGATGTGATCGTCCGGCATCCATTCCACGTAGGTCGCGTTGGGCGCGCTGGCGGCCAGGTGGATGTGCACGTCGTGCCACGCGTGCGGCGCGACGGTGATGCCGTGGCTGTCCGCCGTGGCCGCGATGCGGCGCCATTCGGTGATGCCGCCGCACACGGTTGCGTCGGTCTGCAGGATGGTGGTGGCGCCGCTGGCGATCAGGTCCTTGAAGCGCCAGCGGCCGGCTTCGACTTCGCCGGTGGCGACGGTGACCGGCGTGGCGCGCGCCAGCCGCACGTGGTTGTCGATGTCGTCGGGCGAGAAGGGTTCTTCGATCCAGAAGGGGTGATAGGGCTCGAACGCGCGCATGTACTCCAGCGCGGTGGGCAGGTCGCGCCATGCGTTGTTGGCGTCCAGCATCAGGCGCACGTCTTCGCCGATGGCCTCGCGCACGGCAGCGATGCGCTTGCGTTCGCCGGCCACGCTTTCCAGGCCGACCTTCATCTTGACGGCGCGAAAGCCCTCTTTGACGTGCTGCGCCATTTCGGCGGCCAGCTTGTCCGGCGTCTTGCCCGGCTGGTAGTAACCGCCGCTGGCGTAGGCCGGCACGCGGTCCTTCACCGTGGCGCCCAGGTACTGGAAGAGCGGCACGCCGGCGCTGCGGGCATTCAGGTCCCACAGTGCCGTGTCCAGGGCGGACAGCGCGCGCATCACGCCGCCGGCGCGGCCCAGCAGCAGCGCCTCCTGGTACAGCTCGGTCCACAGACCTTCGACCCGCAGGGACTCCTGGCCCAACAGCCGCGGCGCCAGCAGGTCGGTCACCGCCACGGACAGCAGGCGTCCCGCGCTGTTGACCGCGTAGCAGTATCCCAGGCCCTCGTGGCCGTCGGTCGAGCGGATACGCACCAGGCAGTATTCGCGCGCCTTGACCTGGCGCGTGGAGAACGTCACCGGATTCGCGAGCGGCACGCGGGCGATGCAGACTGAGACGGATTCGATGGTAGGCATATGCAGGGATGCTCCGGGTTGGATTGGGATCAGTCGAACTTGAGGTTGCTTTGCTTGATGACGCCAGCCCACTTCACTTTTTCGCTGTCGATCAATTGCTGGAACTGCGCGGGCGATTCATCCAGCGGCTTCAGGCCCATTTCGTTCAGGCGCGCCTGCATGGCAGGCTGGCTGACCACGCGCGAGATCTCCTTGTGCAGGAATTCGACGACCTGCGGCGGCGTGCCGGCGGGCGCGATGATGCCGAACCACACGTTGGCTTCGTAACCGGGCACGCCGGATTCGGCCAGCGTCGGCACGTCGGGCAGTTGCGGCAGGCGCTCCTTTGACGTCACGGCCAGCGCCTTGAGCTTGTTCTGCTTGATGAAGGGCAGGCTCTGCGTGGGCGTGGCGAAGATCAGCGGAATCAGCCCGCCGATCACGTCGGTCTGCGCGGGCGCGCCGCCCTTGTAGGGAATGTGGTTCATACGGATCCCGGCCATCTGGTCCAGCAGCTCCAGCGAGATGTGCTGCGTGGAGCCCTGGCCCGGCGTGCCGAAGTCGATGCCGCGCTCTTTCTTCTTGGCCAGGGTGATCAGGTCTTTGGTGGTGTTGGGCTCGAACTTGGGATTGGCAACCAGCACGAACGGGGTGTCGGCGATCAGCGAGACGGGCGCGAAATCCGTGAGCGTGTAGGTGAGGTTGGGGTAGAGCAGCGTGTTTGTCACGTGCGAGGAGATCACCAGCATCAACGTGTAGCCGTCGGCGGGCGAGCGCTTCAGTTCACCGGTGGCGATGGTGCTGTTCGCGCCCGGCTTGTTCTCGACGATCATCGGCTGCGGCCACGTCTTGGACAATTCGGCCGCCACCATGCGGGCGACCGTGTCGTTGGATCCGCCCGGCGCCATGCCAACCATCAGGCGCACGGGTTTGGCGGGGTAGGTATCGGCAAATGCCAGCGGGGCGGCGCAGGCGAAGGCGGCGGACAGGCAGCCGCCAGCGAGAACACGGGCGAGGCGCTTCATGGGGTTGTCTCCTTGAATTGTTCTGCTGTTGTGACCCCATGATAGACAGCGCGTCTCAGTCGATGAATGGATAATTTTGATAAGAAAATCGAAGAAATCGATAAATGCGCGCGAGGCGAAAAGCGGGCGCGTCAATGCGGGCGGGGTGCGCCGGCGGCAAGGCGCCCGCCCGTCTGGCATCGCAGGCGAAAGCGTCAGTCCAGCGTGCGGGCCAGCGCCTGGACGGAGGGCTGCAGGTGTTCTCGCAGCAGCGCGAGGAAAGCCTGCGCAGCCAGCGAATCGGTGGCGTCGCGCCGCCGCGCCAGGCAGATGTCGCGTTCGTTGATCGGCAGGGACAGCGGCACGGCCTTCAGCCCGGCTAGCCGAAACTGAAATAGCGCCAGGGTTGGCGCGATGGTGACGCCCAGGCCGGCCGCGATGAATCCGGCCGCCGTCGACAGGCTGTTGACCTGGTGCGAACGCAGCCACTGCCGGGGATAGATGGCGGCGTCCAGGTGCTGGCGGATGCTGCTGTTGCTCTCGAAGCCGATGATGGGATAGTCCAGCACATCCTGCACCGACAGGCGGCGGCGGGCCGCCAGCGGGTGGCTTGCGGGACAGATGAAGTGAAAGGTGTCGCGCGCCAGCACCTCGATGTCGAGGTCGGTGCTGGGATAGGCGGCCGCGCACAGCGCGAAATCCACCTGGCGGTTGCGAACCATGTCGATGCACACGGTGCTGGCCACGTCCTGAACCTGCACGCTGATGCCGGGGTAGTCGTCGCCGAAGCGGGCGATCAGCCCGGGCAGGATGCCCGACGAAATCGACGGCAGCGCGGCGAGCGCAACGCGGCCCTTGCGCCGCTCGACGTGGTCGCGCATTTCGGCCAGGGCGCGCTCCGTTTCGGGCAGCAGGTGCGCGACGATGTTCTGAAAGGCCTCGCCCTCGGCGGTCAGCTCGACGTTGCGTGTGCTGCGCGAGAAAAGCTTCACGCCGAGGTCGCTTTCCAGGTTGGAAATGAGGGCGCTGAACGCGCTCTGCGTCAGACAGCAGTGCTCGGCCGCGCGCGTGAAACTGCGCAATGCCGCCAGGGCCGTGAAGGCCTTCATGTGGCGTAGCGATAGGTTCATGCGGCGGACTCCGCTGCGCTAAGGACTAGAAACCATACAGCGCCGCGGGATTGGCCGCCAGCACCTGGCGGCGCAACGCCGCGTCGGGCAGCCAGGCCGCGATTTCGCGCAGCAGGCGTTCGGGCGGAACGTCGCGATAGGCGCTGACGTCGGTGGGCACTTTGCCGGGCTCGCGGCTGGTGTGTGGCCAATCGCTGGCCCATAGCGCCCGTTCGGGATTGCCGTCGATGAAAGCGCGGGCCAACGCGGTGACGCGCGCGGACTCTTCAGTGTCATCGGGGTTGGCGCTGATGCGGTACGACGCGGACAGCTTGACGTACGCGGCGCCGTCACCGACCAGCGCCAGCACCTGCCGCACGCGCGGATCGTCCAGCGGCAGCGCTGCCGGAATCATCGCGAAGTGGTCCAGCACCACCGGCACGGGCAGCCGGGCCAGCGCGGGGGCAGCGGCGGCGATGGCGTCGAGCGAGGCGTAGACCTGAAGGTGCCAGTCTTGCCCCGCAACGCGGCCGGCCCAGGCCGACAGCGCGCGGCTGACCGTGGCGGCGTCGCTGGCGCCCGTGCTTTCGAGGTTGACGCGCAGGCCGCGCACGCCGGCATCGTGCAGTCGCGAGAGTTCAACGTCCGCCACGTCATCATCCACGACGGCCACCCCCCGTGCCGCGCCGTCCAGCGCCAGCAGGCTGTCCACCAGCAGGCGGTTGTCGACGCCGTAGATGCTGGGCTGCACGATCACGGCATGGGCGAGGCCCAGGCGCTGCAGATGCGCGCGCAGCGCATCCGCGGACGCGGGGCCGGGCGTGTAGGGCCGGTCCGCCAGCATGGGGTAATTGGCCTGCGGCGCCACGACGTGCACGTGGCAATCGCAGGCGCCGGCGGCAAGCTGCGGCGCCGTCATGGTCAGCCCGCCTGCAGGCGCGCGACGAAGGCCGCGCCGGCTTCGCGCGTGCCCAGGTTGCCGCCCACGTCCCGCGTGCATTCCTTCGCGAGGATGGTGTCGGCGATGGTGGCCTCGATGGCGGCGGCGGCCTGCAGGAAGGCCTGGTTGCCGGTCTTTTGGCCGTGCCAGTTCAAGAGCATCGCGCCCGACAGGATCAGCGAGATCGGGTTGGCGATGTTCTGGCCGGCGATGTCGGGGGCCGAGCCGTGCGCCGCCTGTCCCATCGCGTAGTCGCGGCCGGCGTTCAGCGAGCCGCCCAGGCCCAGGCTGCCCGACAGTTCGGCTGTCAGGTCGGACAGGATGTCGCCGAACATGTTGGTGGTGACGATGACGTCGTAGCGCTGAGGCGCGCGCACCACGTGCGCCATCATGGCGTCGACGATCACGTCGTCCACGCGGACGTCGGGGAATTGCTGCGCGACCTGGCGGCACATCTCCAGGAACATGCCGTCGCCCAGCTTGAGCACGTTGGCCTTGTGCACCATCGTGACGTGCTTGTTGCGCGTCATGGCCAGCTCGAACGCCGTGCGCGCGATGCGCTCGCAGCACTGGCGGGTGATGCGGCGCAGCGACACGACGACGTCGGGCGTGATCAGCATCTCGCTGCCGCCGGACTCGACGTTGCGGTCGGCATAGAAGCCCTCGGTGTTCTCGCGCACCACTACCAGGTCGAATTCGCCCAGGCGCGCCTGCATGCCGGGATAGGTCCGCGCGGGACGGATGTTGGCGTGCAGGTCCAGCTTCTTGCGAAAGTACATCGACGGATTGATTTCGCCGCGCGCTTCGTCCTTGAAGTCATAGGTGGCCATGGGTCCCAGCATCAGGCCGTCGGCCGCCTTGACCTTTTCAAGGAGGGCGGGCGTGACGGTGGCGCCGTGCTGCTTCAGGCTGTCGTGGCCCGCGATGTCGTGGTCGAACTGCAGGTTCAGGCCGAAGCGGCGCGAGGCGGCTTCAAGCACGTCGACAGCGACCGCCATGGTTTCGGGGCCGATGCCGTCGCCGGGGAGTACAACGATTTTCATGGAGCGTTTTCCTGTGGATGATTCGGCCAGGCTTAATCGACCTGGACCCCGGTGGCTTGCACCAGGTTCTGATATTTGGCGGCTTCGCTGCGCACGAAGGCCGTGAATTCCTGCGAGGTGTTCGGCCGCACGGCCGCGCCGTCGCCTTCGAGCCGCGACTTGATTGCGGGTTCGGCCAGGATGGCATTCAGCTTTGCATTGAGCTGCTCGACCACCGCGGAGGGCGTTTCTGCGGGCGCGAAGACGCCGCCCCACAAGCTGAATTGGAAGTCCGGCACGGTGGCCTCGCTGATGGTGGGCACCTTGGGCAGGATGCCCAGGCGCTCCCGCGAGGATACCGCCAGCGCCCGCAGCCGGCCGCTGTTGATGTGCGGCATGGCGGCCGATGCGCTGGAGAAGAAGCAGTCGACGTGCCCGCCCAGTAGGTCCGACATGGCCTGGCCGGCGCCCTTGTACGGCGCGTGGATCATGCGTGTTTGCGTGCCCAGCGCCAGCGCGGCGGCGGCCAGATGGCCCGGCGTGGCGGTGCCCGACGACGCGTATGCGATGGCGTCCGGCTTGGCGCGGGCGGCCGCGATCAGCGCGGCCAGGTCCGCATGCGGCGACTTTTCCGGCACGACCAGAACCAGGGGCGAATCCCCTACCAGGATCACCGGCGCGAACTCGCGCAGCGGGTCGTAGCCCAGCGACTTCATGGCATATGGGTTGACGGCGATCTCGCCGGTCTGGCCCAGCAGCAGGGTGTAGCCGTCGGCGGGCGCGCGCAGCACGATGCGCGATCCGACCGCGCCCGAGGCGCCGGGGCGGTTCTCGACGATGAAGGTCTGCTTGAATTCCGTGCCCAGGCGTTCGGCGAGGATGCGGGCGAAGACGTCGCCCTGCCCGCCGGGGGCATAGGGCACGATGATCGTCACGGGCTTGGCGGGATAGGCATCCGCCGCTCGCGCCGCGCCGGCAAGGGTCAGCGCCACGCCGGCCGCCGCGCCTTGCAGCAGGCGGCGGCGCGCGGGGTTCAGGGGATGTTGGGGCTGCTGCATGGTGTCTCCTTGTTGTGCGTGCGGCGGGCCGGTCAGTCCAGCTTCATGCCGGACTTCTTGACCACGCCTTCCCACATCTCCAGTTCGGCGGCCAGGGCGTTGCCGAAGTCGTCGGGCGATCCGCTGATGGCCTGGGCGCCTTCGTGCTTCAGGCGGTCGGCGACCAGCTTGTCGGCGGCGGCGTCGTTGATGGCCTGGTTCAGCCTGCCGACGACCTCGGGCGGCGTGCCTGCCGGCGCCAGCACGCCCCACCACGTCGTGATGTCGAAGTCGGCAACGCCTGCCTCGGCCACGGTGGGCGTGTCGGGGAACAGCGGCGAGCGCGTCTTGCCCGTGACGGCCAGCAGGTCCACGCGCTGGTCGCGCACTTGCGAGAGGATGGTGGGCACGGTGGCGAAAAACACCTGGACGCGCCCGGCCAGCAGATCGACGGTGGCCGGTCCGCTGCCCTTGTAGGGCACGTGCGTCATGGCGGCGTTGGTCTTCTGCTTGAACAGTTCGCCGGCCAGATGGTTGATGCTGCCGTTGCCTGCCGAGCAGAAGTTCAGGTCTGCGCCCGGTTTGGCGGCAAGCTGGCGCAGGTCGGCGATGGAGTTCAGCTTCAGGTCCTTGGCCGTCACCACGAAGAGCGGGCCGCGGCCCAGCATCGCGATGGGCGCAAAGGACTTGCGCACGTCATAGGTGGTGCTGATGCCAGCGGCGGCGTTGGTGACGAATGTGGACGTCGCAAAAAGCAGCGTGTAGCCGTCGGGCCGCGCATTGGCGACCAGCGCGGCGCCGATGGATCCGCCGCCGCCGCCGCGGTTTTCCACGACCACGGACTGGCCCAGCTTGTCGGCCAGCGTGCGCGCCATGTCCCGCGCAATGCTGTCGGTGCCGCCGCCTGCCGTAAAGGGCACCACCAACGTGATGGGTCGGCTGGGGTAGGAATCGGCGGATGCTGCCACCGGCGCGCAAAGCGCGGGCAACAGAAGGGCCAGCCCCGCAAGCAGCCGCTGCGGGGATACGTTGAACTGCTTCATCGACTTGTCTCCGATCGATGGCCGCGCTTAACCCTGGCGCAGCATCTTTAGGCGTTCCAGCAGGGCCTGGTGAATGTGGTGCTGCGCGGCGTCTTGCGCGCCTTGGACATCGCGGGCGCGGATGGCGTCGACGATGGCCTGGTGTTCCTGGTTGGAGCGGCCGGCCCGCTCCGATGAGCTGAGCGTGCTGCGGCCCAGCAGGTAGGTGGTCTCGGTCAGCGAATGCAGCGAGCGGATCAGGTAGCGGTTGTGCGCGGCGCTGTAGATGGCTTGGTGAAAGCGCAGGTTCTGGGCGACGGGGTCGCCGCCGTCGCCTTCGTCCAGAATGGCCTGCATGTTGGCGACCTCGGCGTCCGTGGCATGGCGCGCGGCGAATGCGGCGGCAGCGCCCTCAAGCACTTCGCGCATGGAGTAAAGCTCGCCGACTTCCTGCTGGTCCATCGTGGTGACGACCAGTCCGCGGCCGGGCTCGTGCGTAATGAGGCCTTCGTCCTGGATGCGTTTGAGCGCTTCGCGCACGGGGGTGCGGCCCATTTCGAGCTGGTCGGCGACTTCCACTTCGCGCAACCGGTGGCTGGGCGTGAACATGCCGGCCAGGATGCGGCGCTTGATCTCGTTGTAGGCCGCGAAGGCCTGCGAACTGCTCTTGGGAATGGGCAAGGCTGTCTCAATGCGTTTTTTGTATATTTTTGCATACAAAAAATCGGCCGACAATCCGGCCCCTGAAAATAGATGCTTGGCCGCGTTATCCGCCCAGCGGCGCGCGCGACAGGTGGCGCCGGAACAGGTCCGCCATGGTGGCCGCCGCCAGCGACAGCGGCGTGCCCTGCAGCGTCATGATGCCGATGCTTGCCACCGGCATGGGCACGTCGGCGCGGATGCGCCGGGCCTCGTCGCCGTAGGGCTTGATGTCCAGCATGCCGGACGGGCAAAGGATGAGCGCGTCGCTGCGGGTCATCAGGTTCCACATGACGCCGAAGGTGTCGCACTCGATGACCCGCTCGGGTTCGGGCAGGCGGTGCGCGCGCAGCCCTCGCAGAAAGGCTTCGGTGTGGCTGCCGGGCGATACGTTGAGCAGCCATTCGCAGCCGCGGATGTCGTCCCAACGCCGTGCGCGCGCCAGGGGATGCCCCTTGCGGCACGCGATCATGAATTCCAGCGGCCGCAGTTCCTCGAAGTCGAATTCCTGCCCGCCGGCGCCGTCGTTCATGCGCGAGGCCAGCGCGAAATCCAGGGCGCCGTTGCGCAGCGCGGGCATCACCGAGGGGAGCAATCCCTCGGAGACCTTGACCTTGGCGGCCGGCATGCTTGCGCGGAATTCGGCCAGCACGTCGGGCAGCACGCTCATCATCACCATGGGTGTGACGCCGACCGCCACGCGCGCCTGCGCGCCGCTGAGCAACTGGCGGATGTCCTGGCGGGCCAGCGCGAGCTGCGCCTGCGCGAGGCGAGCCCGAACCGTGAGGTGCTCGCCGCATTCCGTGACGGCGATGCCCTTGGGGCTGCGCGTCAGGAGCGGCGCGTCCAGTTCGGTTTCGAGTTCCTTGATGGCCTTGGTCACGGCGGCCTGGCTCAGGTGCAGGCTGCGCGCGGCGGCGCGGATGCTGCGCAGTTCGGCCACTTTCAGCCACGCGCGCAATTGATGGTCTTTCACGGCGATGTGCCCCTGACAACCTGGGGTGGTCACCTTAACAAAAATATAGCCTTACACGCAGCGCGGACCATCCCTAAGCTGATCGTCGATCAGGCCCGGAAAGACCGATGGCCTGGCCCGAAAAGCGCTTCAGGAGAATGCCATGCCGATCTTTGCCCGCCGTGCCGTTTCCTTGTTTCTTGTCCTCGTGGCCGCCACCGGCGCCAGCGCCGCCCGCGCCGACTGGCCGCAGCGGCCGATCAAGCTCATCGTCCCGTATGCCGCGGGGTCGGGCCCGGATGTGGTGCTGCGCCCGATCGCCGACGCGCTGGGCCGCGAGCTGGGGCAGCCGGTCATCGTGGAGAACCGGGGCGGCGCGGGCGGCATCGTCGGCACGCAGGCGCTGGCGTCGGCCCCGCCCGATGGCTACACCATCGGCTTCGGCAATATCGTCACGCTGGCGATCAACAAGAGCATGTACGCCAAGCTGCCCTACGACCCGCAGCGCAGCCTGGCGCCCGTCAGCCTGGCCATCAGCAATGCGCTGGTGCTGATCGCGCGCAACGGCCTGCCGGCCAGCAACGTGCAGGAGCTGGCCGCGTACGCGAAGCAGCATCCGGGCAAGGTGAGTGTGGGATCGCTGGGCGTAGGATCCAGCGCGCATCTGGCGGGGGAGATGCTCAAGAGCGAGACCGGCACCACCATGCTGCACGTGCCGTACAAGAGCGGCCAGCAGGCCGTGGTGGATCTGGCGGGCGGACAGCTGGACGTGATGATCGACAACGTGGCGGGCGTGCTGCCTTTTATCCGCGCGGGCCAGGTCAAGGTGCTGGGCGCCACCAGCCTGACGCGCGTGCCGGTGCTGCCGGATGTGCCGACGCTGGACGAATCGGGCTTGAAGGGGTTTGAGGTCGTGTCGTGGGGCGGCATCGTGACGCCGGCGGGCACCCCGGCGCCGGTGATCGCCAAGCTGAACGCCGCCATTGCCAAGGCATTGCAAGACCCCGCGGTGCAGAAGCAGAACGAGACCCTGTCGGTCGATGCCACGCCGTCCACGCCCGAGCAGTTTGCCAGCCTCATCGCCGCGGAGATTCCGCGCTGGGCGGCGATGGTCAAGCAGTCCGGCGCATCGGCGGATTGAGTGTGCGGCGCGGAACGGGTATTGCAGCGCGCATGCTCCGGAGCGGTCCGCGCAGAACAGGGTTATCAGAATAGGGAGACAACATGACGAACGCACTCTGGCGCTGGAACGCGCTCGACCTGGCCCGTGCCATCCGCGACGGTGAAGTATCCAGCCGCGAAGCCGTGCAAAGCTGCCTGGACCGCGCTGGCGCGGTCAACGCCGCCTTCAATCCGCTGACGGAGACGTATGCGGAACAGGCGCTGCGCGCCGCGGATGCCGCCGACGCGGCGGTGCGCGGCAAGCAGGCATTGGGCGCGCTGCATGGCGTGCCGGTCACGATCAAGGCCAACGCGGATCTGGCTGGCACCGCCACGACCAACGGCGTGACAGCCTATCGGGACCTCATCGCGCAGGAGAACAATCCGGCGGTCGACAACTGGCTCCGCGCGGGCGCGATCGTCATCGGACGCACGAATGTTCCGGCGTTTTCGTGGCGCTGGTTCAGCGACAACGATCTGCACGGCCGCACCGTCAATCCGTTCGATGTGGCGCGCACGCCGGGCGGCTCCAGCGGCGGCGCGGCGGTGGCGGCGGCGCTGGGCGTCGGGCCGCTTGCGCATGGCAGCGATCAGGGCGGCTCGATCCGCTATCCCGCGTATTGCTGCGGCGTTGCGGGGCTGCGGCCCTCGCAGGGCCGGGTGCCGGGCTACAACGCCACGCAGCGCTCGGAGCGCCCGGTGGCATCGCAGATGGCGGCCACGCAAGGGCCTTTGGCGCGTACCGTCGCCGATCTGCGCTTGGGACTGGCGGCGATGTCGGGTGGCGACGCGCGCGATCCTTGGTGGGTGCCTGCGCCCCTGGCGTTTCCCGATTTGCAAGGCAACCGTCGCGTCGCGCTGTTCGCGGGCACGGCGCAGCACAAGGCCGACGCCGCAGTGGCCGACGCGCTGCAACGTGCCGCCGGCTGGCTGCAGGACGCGGGCTATATCGTCGAAGTCGCCGAGCCGCCGCAGTTCGACGCCGCGGCCGCGCTGTGGCTGGACGTGCTGATGAACGAAGCCGCCGGGTCCATGCAGCGCGAGATCGAGCGCGCGGGCGACCGCGCCATCCAGAACGCGTACCAAAGCATGCTGGCGCACACGCCGCGCCGGGACAAGGACGGCTTCGTTCAAGCCATGGCGATGCGCACGACGATCCTGCGCGAATGGGGCCGCTTCTTTGAACGCTATCCGGTCCTGCTGATGCCGGTGTCCTTCGCGCTGCCTTTCCCGGTGGATCGGGATCAGCAGGGCGCCGACGTGATGGCGGATATCCTGCGGGCGCAGAGTCCGTTGATCTCGACGGCGATTCTGGGACTGCCGGGGCTGTCGGTGCCGGTGGGGGTGGCGCACGGTGTGCCAGTTGGCGTGCAGTTGGTGGCCGGTCGGTTCCGCGAAGACCTGTGCCTGGCGGCCGGCGAGGTCATCGAGGCGCGGGCCGGCTGGTCGGTGCTGGAACGGCTTGGCATCTGACGGCGTCCGTTGCGGACCTAACCCGAAGCGCCTGGATCCTTCTGCCGCGCATGGACGGCGGCGCCCAGCGCCGCGCCGTGGACGGCCAGATGCGCGCCCAGCTGGATGGCCTGCAACAGGGCCTGGCGCGTCACCCCTTGCGCCAATCCTTCGTTGATCAACGCACGCGTGGTGTCCATGTCGCCCTGCGTGAAGCAGGCGTGCAGGGCGACCCGCACCAGTAAGCGCTCCGCGCGGGTCAATCCACCGGCAGGCGCGCCATGTTCCAGAAAGTCGAGCAGGACAGCGACGTAGCCCGGGTCCATCGCCGCCAGCCGCAGCAGGCTGCCCGCCTGTTCCGGCCACAGCGCGGCGATGCGGGCGCGCAGGGCGTCGCCCGGATTCAGCGCCGGTTGGGGCGCGGCCTCGTGCAGCAGGTCGGCGGCTTGCAGCACCGCGCTCAGGCCCTGCATCGTGACCAGGTGCAGCACGTCGAACACGTCGGCATCGGTGGCGCCGGCCTCGCGCGCCATGCGCAGATGGGTGGTCAGGCCCGGCTCGAACAGGTGCGTGGCCGACGCATCGAGCGCCACGTAGATCAGCTCGACCATGCGCGGCGTCAGCGGTCCCGTCTTGGCCGGGTGTCCCGCGTACTCGGCGTAATGCGCCAGAAAGCCGGGGTTGGCGCGCAGCATCGCGTCCGTCCAGGGGCGCCAATAGCCGCGCGCGGCGATGAAGCGGGCCTTGATCTCGTCCAGGTCGGTCAGCGGCTGCATAGCACTTGCCCCGTCAGATATTGGGCCTGCGCGCCGGCCACAAAGCGCAGCAGGGGCGCCAGCGCCTCGGGCGCCGTGCCTTGCGCGACCTGCACCGCATTGATGCGACGCGCCGCCGGTCCCCATTCGCAGGCCAGCGAGGCGATCAGCATGCGCGCGGCGGCGTGATCGCCGGCGTGTTCCCAATCCAGGTCGTCGTCATCGGGCAGCAGCAGCGTCAGGCTGGCGGGGCCGTCAGCGGTAAAGCGCTGCGCGGCCTGCAATGCCGCCGCCAGCCGTTGCCCCGGTGCGCTGGCTAGCACCGTTGCGTCCAGCACGGCCGGGTAGCCGTCGCCAGCGGATTCACCGGGCAGCGGCGGCCAGTCGCCGCGAACGGTAAGCGATAGGGGCGTATCCGTCGGAACGTGCCCGTTTCCGGCGGCAGGGGCATAGGTCTGGCTTCCGCCGTACACCGACGAACCGCCATCCACGCACACGAGTCCGCCGGCAAGCGGGGCCGCTTGCGTGCTGGCCAGGAAGGCGAGGGCGCATGCGATCTCGTCAGGGTCGGCCAACCGGCCCAGCGGAATCTTGGCCACCGCGCGTGCGGGGTCCAGGCGGCCCGAGGCAATCAGGCCGTCCACCAGTTCCGTCTGCACGTAACCGGGGCAGAGCACGGTGACGCGTAGGCCCGGATCGGACTGGGCCAGCGCAAGGCTCTGCGCGATCAGTCCGGCTTTGCTGGGGCTGTAGCCGCCGCGCCACGGGATGGCGCGCAGTCCCGCGCCGGAAGCCACGTTGACGATGCGCGCGCCGGGGACGAGGCGGCTGCGCAGCGCGCTCACCAGGCGAGCTGGCGCGCGCAGGTTCAGATCGAGCAGGCGTTGCCAGTCGCCGGCCGCCTGGTCGACGGTGGGTCTATTGCTGCTGTCGGTCATCCCGGCGTTGTTGATGAGCGCATCCAGGCGCGGCATGCCGTCCGCCAGGGCGGCAATCTGCGACGCGTCCGTCAGGTCAGTGACGCGCGCGAGATGCTCTCCATCGGCGGGCGCGGGCAGCTCGACCCGCAGGGCCTGCAGCGCCGGCGCATTGCGATCGACCAGGACGCAGCGATGGCCCGCGGCCGCGAGCCGGCGGGCCGCCGCACGGCCAATGCCGCTGGCCGCGCCCGTGAGCAGGACGGTGTCCATCAAAGGGTCGTGAACGTGATGCCGCCGTCCACCACCAGCGCCTGCGCCGTGATGAAGCGGGCCTCGTCGCTGGCAAGAAACACGATGGCTTCGGCGATGTCGTCCACCGTACCCAGGCGGCCCATCGGCGTGCTGGCGACGCGGCGCGCGTCGCGCTCGGCGTTGCGGTTGCGCTGCGTGCCTTCCGTAGGCACCGCCGACGGGCAGACGGCGTTCACGCGGATCCGGCGCGCACCAAGTTCGGCGGCCGCCGCGCGCGTCACGCCCAGCACGCCGGACTTGATGCCCGAATACACGATGGAATTGGGTGCGGATTTGAGTGCGGCAGTGGATGCGACGTTGACGATGGCGCCGCCGCGCTCGGGGTCCATGACTTCGGCCGCCGCCTGAATGCCCCAGATGACGGCCTTGAAGCCGATGTCCAGCATGCGCTCCAGCGTGTCGGGCTGAATGTCGGGCACGCTCTGGTAGCGCACCCAGGCGGCGTTGTTGACCAGGATATCCAGCCGTGAGCCGTGCTCGGCGGCCTGCCGGACGGCTGCGCCGATGCCTTCGCGCGTGGCGACGTTCTGCACCACGGGAAAGGCGTTGCCGCCTTCGGCCACGATGCCGGCCACGGCGTCATCCACCAGTTCCTGCTTGAGGTCGTTGACGCCGACCGTGGCGCCGCGCGCGGCGAGCAGGCGGGCGGTGGCCCTCCCGATGCCGGCGCCGGCGCCAGTGACGAGCGCGACGCGCCCGGCGAGATCTTGTGCCATGGTTGCTTCCTATACCGATTGAATGAATGCGTGGCCGGCGCCGCGCGACAGCCCTGCAAACGCGGCGTCCAGCTTGCGCACCGCGCGCAGCGCGCGATGCAGGGGCAGTTCCCACGTGAAGCCCATGCCGCCGTGCAGGTGGATGGCTTTTTCGATGACGAAGGCCGCGTTGGCAAGCGCGCCAGCCAGCGCGGGCTGCGTGTCGCGCGGCGCGCCGTATTCGTCGGCGTGCGCAGCCCGTCGTATCGCGGCGCTGGAGACGTCCTGCAGCAGCCGCATGCGGGCCAGCAAGTGGCGCACGGCCTGTTTGGCCGACAGCGGCCGGCCGAACTGCACGCGGGTGGCCATGTAATCGGCCGCCGCTTGCAGCGCGCCTTCGGCGGCGCCGTTGGCGAACTCGGCCAGCAGCAGGTGCGCCTGGCGGCGCAGCGCGGCCCATGCGGCTTCGTCCAGCCGCGCAAGCACCGGCGCGTCCGCGAGCGCGATCCAGGTTTGCGGATGATCGGGATCCAGCGCCGCCTGGTCGTCGCGCGGCAATACCGTGGCATCGACAAGGGCCGCGCCCGCGCCGTCGGCCACCAGCACCCAGTCGGCGGGGCCCTGATCCAGTCGCGCGTGACCAGCCTGCAGGCTGCCATGCCAGGCGATGCCGGCCAGGCGTTCGCCGGCGGCCAGGGCCGCTGCCTGCGGCGTGCCGGCCAGCGCGCCCGCAAGCAGGATCTGTTCGGGAAGCGGCAAGGGCAAACGCAGACGCCCGGCCGCATGCGCGATCGGCAGCGCGAATTCGAGCGGAAGACCCAGACCGCCGTCGTCCTCGGCGGCCATGACCCCGCACAGCCCCGCCTGCGCCAGCACCTGGGCCATGGCGCGGGGATCCTGGCGGGTCAGGGCATCGGTGATCGCGGCGTCGGCGGCCTGCGCGAATTCCTCGGGACGCAGTTCTTCGTGGCTCATGTCAGGTCCTTGGGCAGATTCATGACGCGCTGGGCGATGACGTCGAGCTGCACTTCGGTGGTGCCGGCATAGATCGTCTCGGCGCGCGAGAACAGGTAGGCGGTGGTGAAGGCCTTCTGCGCGCGGCGCGCCAGGGCACTGGAATGCGGCCCCACTTGCGACAGCAGCGACAGCGCCAGTCCGGCGAACCCCTGATGGCATTCCGACCAATACAGTTTGGTGAGCGAACCGCGCGCGCCGATGGTCTCGCCACGCAGCATGCGGGCCACGGTCAGTTCGACCAGACCCTTCAAGCCGTCGATCTCGCAGACCAGGTCGCCGACGCGGCGCTGCACGTAGCCGTCGTCAAGCGCGGGGGCCAGTTGCGCATCGGATTTGCAGGCGGCGATGAGCTGGCGCAGTTCGCATTCGAAGCGCCACGGGCGGTACATGCGGTTGGTGGCGCGCTCGATGGACAGCACCCGGATGGCGGCGTTCCAGCCTTCGTCGGGGGCGCCCAGGCGTGCGCTGTCCGGCACCACCACGTCATCGAAGAACACCTCGGCAAAGGATTCCTTGCCGTCGATGGATTTGATGGGAACGACGCGGATGCCCGGCGTGTCCATCGGGACCGCGAACATCAGCAGGCCGCGATGCTTGTCGGCCACGGTGCCGGTGCGCGTCAGCAGCAGGCAGTAGTGCGCCTTGGCCGCGCCGCTGGTCCAGATTTTCTGGCCATTGATGCGCCACGTGTCGCCCTGCTGTTCGGCCTTGGTGCGCAGGCGGGCCAGGTCCGATCCCGCGTCCGGTTCCGAAAACCCCTGGCACCAGTACTGGCGCATCGCCAGGATCGCGGGCAGGAAGTCCTGTTTCTGCTGTTCGGTGCCCACGGCCATGATGATGGGACCGGCCAGTTCCTTGCCGATGGAGCTGACGCTCTCGGGCATGGGCAGCGCGCCAATCTCCTTGTTCACCGCCAGATGCTCGCGCAGCGTCAGGCCATGGCCGCCGTAGGCCTTGGGCCACGTCATGCCGGCAAGCCCCGCCTGGTACATCGCGGCCTCCCAGGCGCTGCTTTCGGCGAGCGAGGGGGCGCGCCAGTCCAGGCTGTCGGCGCGCATGAAGCCGGGCAGGTTGGCGCGCAGCCAGGTGCGCGCGTGCTGGCGGTAGACCTCGGGGCCCGCGGCAGGATCCGGGACCGCGGCGTGTTGTTCGAATTGCATGGCTGTCCTCAGTGGGCGGGGGCGGCGCGCGGAATCATCAGCGCGTCCAGGACGACGACGCCTTGGCCCTGCGGCCGCACCAGAATGGGGTTCATGTCTATTTCGGACACGTCCGCGCGGTGGCGGTACGCGAATTCGGACAGGCGCGCCACGCTGCGCGCGGCGGCGGCGATGTCGGCCTTGGGCCGGCCGCGCGCGCCATCCAGGATGGGAAACATCTTGAGCGACCGGATCATCTCGGCGGCTTCGGCCTCGCTGACGGGCGCGGCCTGCACGGCGACGTCCTTCAACACCTCGGCGTAGATGCCGCCCATGCCCACCATGACGATGGGACCGAAGACGGGATCCTGCGATACCCCGGCGATCAGCTCGGTGCCGCCCGCGACCATCGGCGCGACCAGCACGCCGTCGATGCGCGCGGCAGGCGCGTGCCGCGCCACGTTGGCCAGGATTTGCGCGTAGCCCTGACGCACGGCGCCCGCATCGGCCAGGTCGAGCAGCACGCCGCCGGCTTCGGTCTTGTGCGCGACGTCTTCGGAGGCGATCTTCAGCACCACGGGATAGCCGATGGCGCCGGCCGCGCGCACGGCCTCGTCGGCATCGCGGGCGATGATCTCGCGCGGCACATCGATGCCGGCTTTGCCCAGCGCCTGCTTGGCGTGAAATTCGTTGCGGAACACGACCGGGTCGACGGGTTCCGAAGCGGGCAGCGCCGTGTCGTCGGGAATGCAATTGCGCAGGCGGCCCAGCTGCACCAGCCCGGCCAGCCCCGTGGCGGCGGCGTCGATGCTGGAAAACACCGGAATGCCCAGCGCGTTGATCTGCTCGACGGCGTCGGCCGGCCCCTGACTGATGACCATCAAGAGGCGGTGCGGGTGGCTGGCGCGCACCTCGGCCAGCGCTTGCAGGTAGATGCCGCGCAGCCGCGCGTTGTAGAGCGACAGCGACATGAACAGCGCGACGCAACTGGCCGACGGGTCCTCCAGCAGGGCGGTCAGCATCTTGAGCAGGATGTCCGGACGGGCGGACATCTGGGCGGACGCGTCCACCGGATTGCCGGTGCTGGCGGTGGGCACGGCTTCCCGGATGCGCCGCTGCGTGTCGGGCGCGAGCGGGGGCAGGGACAGGCCCACCTCGCTCATGGCGTCGGCCATCATGATGCCGAAGCCGCCGGACGCCGCCACGAGCGTCACCGCATCGTTGGCCGGCAGGCGGCGGGGCAAGAGCAGCGAGGCGGCGTGGCCGATGTCGATCAGCGCTTCGACCGAGCGCACGCGCAGCACCCCGTGGCGGCGAAAGACCGCGTCGATCACGGCGTCCGACCCGGTGAGGGCGCCAGTGTGCGAGGCGGCGGCGGCCTGGCCTTTTTCCGTGGAACCAATCTTGAGGATGATGACGGGCTTGGCGCGCTCGCGCGCCAGGCGCAGCGCACCGATGAGTTTGCCGGCGTCGCGGCAGGTTTCCATGCAGCACAGGATGATGCGCGTGTCCGCATCGTCGGCCAGCGCGGCGATGCCGTCGGCGGCATCCACATCCGCTTCGTTGCCGGTCGCGATGAAGCGGCTGACGCCCATGCCGCGGCGGGCGACGCTTTGCATGGTGTGGCTGCCCACGTTGCCCGACTGCGACACGATGCCCACGTGGCCGACGGGCGGCATGTTCTCTTCCAGCGCGATCGAGAAGGAACCGATCAGGCGCTCGGCCACATTGACCGTGCCCAGGCAGTTGGGGCCCAGGATCCGCATGCCGTGTTCGCGGGCGATGGCCACCAATTCGGCCTGCAGCGCGGCGCCTTCGGGGCCGGCCTCCGTGAAGCCGGCCGACAGCACGATGGCGGCCTTCACGCCGCGCGCGGCGCAGTCGCGCAGCGCGGCGGGCGTGGCGGGGGCGGGCACGGCCAGGATCGCAAGGTCGGGCGCCGTGGGTGTCTGCGTCACGCTGGCGTACGCCGGCAGCCCCTGGATGGTTCCGCCCTTGGGATTGATGGGGTACACCGCGCCGCGGTAACCGTGCTTGATCAGCATGTGGACGGGACGGCCGCCGATCTTGGTGATGTCGTCCGAGGCGCCGATGACGGCGATGCCCGCGGCCTGGAAAAAGGGCGCCAGCCCCGCGCCGGGGCGTTGATGCTGCGTATCCATGCTCAACGTCCCTTGAATTGCGGCTGGCGCTTTTCCAGGAATGCCATGCGGGCTTCGCGCGCGTCCTCCGTTTTGGCCAGCGCCATGGTGAAGTCCTGCTCGAAGCGGTAGGCGTCGCGCTGCGGCATGAGGTCGACCATGTTCGCGGCGCGCTTGGCGTACAGCACGGCCAGCGGCGCCTTGCCGGCAATTTCGTGCGCCAGCGCCAGAGCGGCGGGCAGAAGCTGGTCGGCGGGCAGCACGTCTTCCAGCACGTTGCGGCGAAGCAGGTCGTGCGCGGTCAGGCGCTGGCCGGTAAAGAACATGCGGCGCAATGTCGAACGCCCGAAAAGCGTGCGCAGCATGGACGCGCCGCCAGCCAGGCCCACGTTGATCTCGGGCATGCCGAAGGTGGCGTTCTCGGACGCATACATGATGTCGCAGGCGGCCATGAGGCCCAGCCCCGCGCCAAGCGCCGCGCCGTTGACAGCGGCGATGACTGGCTTGGCGCATTCCTTGATGGCGTTGCCGGTTTCGCGGGTGATGCGGTTGTGTTCAAGAAAGTCGCCGGCGATGTCGGCGTTGGGACGGTCCTTCAGGTCGGCGCCGGCGCAAAAGACCGTGCCGCTGCCGGTCAGCACCGCGCAGCGGATGTCATCGCGCTCGGAGATCTCGTCGAAGATCGCCACGATGCGGCGGCGCATGGCGCGATTGAGCGCATTGACCGGCGCGTTGTTCAGCGTGACCAGCGCCACGCCTTCATTGACTTCGAACTTGACGGGGGTGTCGCTCATGCCCGCACCTCGCTCGATTGGAAACACATAGCGGGGCGCCGGGCGCCGTGGGCATGCTGCATCGTAAGTCTCCTCGGGGTCTGATGACCGGTCTTGTCTGCTGTCCACGCCTGCCGGCACTGGACTTTTTTTGATTTTAGGAAGGGGCCTGGGCCCGATCTACGGCAAAAACGGTGGTTGTGTTCTGCAGGAATGGCGCATATTCCGGGCTCCCCGCAGCCGATACCATGGGGAAAAATCGTCGCCAGCGCGCGTGTTAAAGAGAGGGAGGCAGATGCAGATCGAACGTATCGGAACGCTGCGTGCGGCATTGGGCGAATGCCCGGTGTGGGACGCGGCGGGCGGGCAGCTGTGGATGGCCGATTGCCGCAAGGGGCTGATCCTGTCCGTGACGCCGGATTCGGGCCGCCTGCAAAGCTGGCAGCTGCCCGCGCCGCTCGGGTCATTTGCCTTCAACGGCGAGGACGAGCTGGTCGTGGCGTTGAAGGAATCGTTTGCGCTTTTCCGGCCGGCGGACGGCAGCCTGCGAACGCTGGCCGATATCGGCGTCAGCCATCCCAACCTGCGGCTCAATGACGGCACGCCCCTGCCGGACGGCAGCTTTGTCGCGGGCACCATGCACATCTACCGCGAGGCCGGCGAGGCGCCGCTGGGTGGACTGTATCGCCTGGATACGCGCGGCACGCTTGCCCGGATCGCGCAGGGGATCGGCGTGGTCAACGGCCCGGCCCTGCATCCGGACGGCACGCACCTTCATGTGTGCGACAGCGCGGCGCGCTCCATCTACCGGTATCGCATGGATGCGCAGGCAGGCTTATCGGGCCGCGAGGTGTTTGCCGACACGGACGCGCTTGGATCGGCGCCGGACGGTTGCTGCTTTGACCGGGAAGGCGGGCTTTGGACGGCGCTGGTGCATGCGGGCGCCGTCGTCCGGTTCGACCGAGACGGAAAACTGGACCGGCGCATCGACGTGCCGGTCGCCCATCCGGCGTCGCTGTGCTTTGGCGGGGACGACCTGACCGACCTCTACGTCACGTCCATCAGCGACAGCGGACGCCTGTCGGCCAATGGCCCCCTGGACGGCGCGCTGCTGCGGATCCGCGGCGCGGGTTACGCAGGCGCGCCGCGCCCGCGCTGCGCGATCCGGCCCGGCGCCTGACGCTTACCGCCGGGTCAGGCGTCGGCCGCCGGCTTGCCGTACGCAGCGAATCGCAGCTCGGCGCCCGACACGTGCGAGGCGACAAAATCCAGGAACAGCCGGATCTTCACGGGGATCATGGCCGTGTCCAGGATGGTGGCGTACATGCCTTCTTCGAAGGTGGTGTTGGTGACGCGGTAGTCCGGACACAGCCGCACCAGCGTGCCGCGCGCGATGTCGTGGTGCACGGTGTAGTCGTCCAGCAGCGCGATTCCTTCCCCCAGCCTGGCCAGTTCCAGCAACGCCACGCCATTGTTGGTGACGTGTCTTGGCTGGATCGGCACTTCATCGATGACCTCGCCCTGCTTGAAGCGCCAGAGGTACTGGTCGCCAGGAAGCAGGTACGCCAGGCACGCATGCTGGGCGATGTCGGCCGGCGTTTCGGGCGGCTTGCGATCGGCCAGATACGCGGGCGAAGCGACGAGATAGCGTTCGCTCTTGAACAGGATGCGCCGCTTCAGGCCGGCCTCGACGGGCGGCGAGATGCGGAAATCGATGTCGAAGTTGTTGCGCCTCAGATCCGTCTTGGCTTCCGACAGCACGAGTTCGATGTGGATCTCGGGGTAGGCCTCGCGAAAGGCCGCGACCAGCTGCGGCAGCACGCCCAGACCGAACATCATGCGCGAATGCACGCGCAGCACGCCTTTGGGCGCGGCGCGGATCTCGGTGATGTTGCGATGCGCCTCGTTGATGTTCCAGAGGATGGGTTCGAGCTGGCGCGCGTATTCCTGGCCCGCTTCGGTCAGCACGACCTGCCGCGTGGATCGCAGCAGCAGCTTGACGTTGAGCTCGGTTTCGAAGTCGGTGATCATGCGCGACACCGAGGTGGCAGAGATGCCGAACTGGCGCGCGGTTTCCGAGAAGCTCTCGGACTTCGAGATCGACAGAAAGAGCTCCATGGCGCGCAGTCTGTCCATCATTCCTCCACTTTATGCAGCACAGAACGCCGCTTTTCTTGTATTCCAGCCCATGACTACCGGCCTCTAGAATTTCCTCAAGGATTCAAGCATCAATGAGGAGACACAATGGAATTCGGCGTATTCATTCTGGCGCAGCAACGAGGTTACCACCAGTCCTCCGCGCAAGTCATCAACAACTCCATCGAGCAGACGGTGGCGGCCGAGCAAGCCGGATTCAACACGGCGTGGTACGCCGAGCATCACTTCAACAACTACTCCCTGTCGCCGTCGCCGCTGATGACGGTGGCCCATGCCGCGGCCAAGACACGCCGGATCCGCCTGGGCACGGCAGTGTGCATTCTGCCGCTGTATCACCCCGCACGCTTTCTGGCAGAGGTTGGTTTCGTGGACACGGTGTCCAACGGACGGCTGGATCTGGGCGTCGGGTCGGGTTACCAGCAATTCGAGTTCGAGCGCTTCGGCGTCCAGATCGAGGAGTCGGGCGCGATCTTCAATGAGTTCCTGGACGTCATTCCCAAGGGCCTGACGCAAAAGATCTTCGAGCATGACGGCAAGTTCCTGAAGATTCCGCCCAGCTCGATCGCGGTGCGCTGCGTGCAGGATCCGATGCCGCCGCTGTGGATCACGTCGGGCAACCCGGTGACGCTTGGCCGCGGCGTGCGTGAGAACCACAACCTGTTCGTGACGGCGCTGCTCAAGGGCAACGACGCCATTGCGGAACTGCGCGGGCGGCTGGAGAAGGTGGCCGAGGACAACGGCAAGGACCTGGACCGCGACGTGAAGTTCGGCTTTCTGCGCTGTGGCTATGCGTCGGACAACAAGGCCGAGATAGATGCCTATCTGGATTGCGCGCGCTTTCAGCGCCGCATTTCCGAAAGCCTGAAGTTTCGCCGCGCGCAGAGCGACGACGGCTACATGGTCAAGGAAGTGCCTTCGGAAACGGACCCGACGTTCGAGCAGTTGCGCAAGAACCTGCCGGTGGGTTCGGTCAACGAGGTCATCGACAAGATGCTGGAAGAGATCAGCATCCTGCGTCCGAAGCACATTGCGCTGCAAACGCAGCTTGGCGATTTCGACCAGAAGACGATGCTCAAGCAGATCGAACTCTGGGGCGACAAGATCATTCCCGCGATCCGCAAGGAAGTCGGCAGCACGACCGTCCTTGCCTGAAGGAGGGCAGCATGCGTATCTACCTGAGCAATGCCGGCGCCATTGCGCTGCGCGATGCGGCCGATTTCGGCCGTCTGGATGTCATGGCGGACCCGCAGCCCGCGGATCGGCTGGAACGCGCGATCGCGCGCATCGGCCGGCGCGAGGACGAGCGGCACGTGCGGCTGTCGCCGTCTGTGCTGCGCTTTTTGTCGCAGCATGCGGGCGAACCGGCCTGGGAAGCCAGCTTCTTGAAGATGGTGGACTACGCGGCGCGGCACGGATGGGTCGATGAACGCGGCGACATCCGTGCGCACATGGTGGTCAACGAATGCGACGAGGTGGTGTCGGTGGATGACTTCAAGGCGGCGATGCGGTCGCTGCCGGCCGGCATCAGCGCCGTCAGCACGGGTGACGGCGACGACATGGCGGGCATGATCGTTTCCAGCCTGACATCGATCTCGGCCGACCCGCCGATGGTCGGGTTCTTTGTGCAGCAGACCGCGTCGGCGCACGCGCCGCTGCTGCGCAACGGCCGTTTCGTCGCCAACATCCTGGGAGAAGGCCACGGCGAGGTGATCGAGGCCTTCATGAAGAATCCTCAGGGCAAGGCGCGGTTCGCTCAGGGCGGGTGGGTGATGAACGAACATGGCGCGCCCGTGCTGCCCGATGCGCTGGCCAGCATCGAGTGCGACATCGTCTGCACCGAGAAGCTCGGCACGCACGATCTCATCGTGGGCAAGATTCGCAGGACGGCCTGCCGCGAGGCGCGGCCGGTGATCAACTTCAAGTCCGCCACGCACGGCATTGCGCCAGCGCAGCTGCAATGAACCGATGACCTCATTTGCCTGAACGACAAGCCCGCCATTTGGCGGGCTTTTGCATGGCGGACACGATGCGCCGGCGCGATGCCGGCGCCCGCGGGTTCAATCGAGGACGATGCCGTTTTCCTTGATGACCTTGCCCCAGTACTGGCGGTCGGCTTCCAGCTGGGCTTCCAGCGCCTGCGGGCCGCCGGCTTTCTCGGTCTGCCCGTTGGCCACGAGCAGCTTACGGAAACTCTCGGATTGGACGGTCTTGATGGCGGCGGCCGAATAGGCCTGCACGATCGCGTCCGGGGTGCCCTTGGGCGCATGCAGCGCGGTCCAGTAGCTGGCCTTGAGCTGGGGATAACCCAGTTCCGTCACGCAGGGCACTTCCGGCAGCGCCGGATCGCGCTGGTCGGTGGTCAGCGCCAGGATCTTCACCGCGCCGGCCTTCTGGTGGTCGGCCAGGGCGATGGGCGTCATGTAGGAAAGATCATTGCGCCCGGTGATGAGGTCGATCAGGCTGGTGGGCGTGCTTTTGTAAGGCACGGCGGTCAGCGGGATCCCCAGGGTCTTGGACATGATCAGCCCGTACAGGTCAGTGACGCTGCCCGGGCCCAGCGAGCCGTAGGTAAGCGCGCGGTTCTCGCGCTTTGCATAGGCGACCAGTTCCGCCAGGGAATTGACGCCCATCTTCGCGGGCACGGTGATCGTAAGCGGACCGTCGAACATCATGGCGACGGATTTGAAGCTGTCGAAGCTGTAGTTCAGGCTGGGGCGCAGCAGGATGTTCAGGGATAGGGGGCCGGAACCGCCCATGAGCAGCATGCTGCCGTCGGCGGGTGCGCGCGCAACCTGCGAGGCGCCGATGATGCCGTTGGCGCCGGGCTTGTTCTCGACGATGAAGTTGATGCCCAGTTCGGCGCCCATGCCTTCGGCCAGGAGGCGCGCGAAATTGTCGTTGGGGCCGCCCGCCGCATAAGGCACGATCAGGGTCACGGGCTTGGCCGCGGCCCGCAACGGACGGGCGAACATCATGAGGGTGCCGGCCGCGATGAAGCCGCGGCGCGTTAGCTTGCGCATCTGTCTCTCTCCAGGTTCCCGCCGCCACGCGGGACCGTGCCTTGCGCGGGCCGGTTCTTCTGCTTTGACGCTGGCGGCTGGGTCGGCCGGAATCAGGGTCCGGCCTGGGGTTGTCTCATTGCCGATGATAATTTTTATCGGACCGGGCGATTACCCCATCGATCTGCAGAACTGTTCTGCGAAGCCAGCAATACTGCGGCTTGCGGCGGCATCGCCATCTTGTGGCGGCGGCGCGCGTGACCGGCATTATGCCGGATCGCGGCTGATCTTTGCGCACCGGTACAGCGCTTCCTTGTCCAGCACCGTCAATCCGCCGTAATGCGTTTGCAGGACCCCCTCACGCGCCAGCCGGGTCAGTGCGGCGTTGCAGCGTTGGCGCGAGACGCCGCACAGGCCGGCGATTTCTTCCTGCGAGATCCGCAGCCGGCCCTGCGTTCCCGAATGAACCTCGGCGTCCAGCTGCGCGGCGACGGCGCGCGCAACGGTGGTGTCGACGTCGAGCAGCACGTTGCCCGTGTAGCAGCCCATCAGCCAGTTGACCCGCTGCGCCAGGTGCGTCATCAGCGCCTTGGTGAATTCGATGTTGTTGTTCCAGAGGCGTTCGCAGGTGTCGCGCGGCAGGATCACGATGCGGCTGGGCCGCAGGGCAACGACTTCGTATTCGAAGCGCTCGCGGCGGATCATGGTGGCTTCGCCGAACCAGCTGCCCGTGCTGAAGCCGGCCAGCGACAGCGTGCGGCCGTCGGTGCCGGGCGACGACCACTTCACCAGCCCTTCGACCACGCCATACCAGCCGGGCGACCGCGACCCCGCGCGAAACAGGTATTCGCCGGCCGCGAGGGACACCGTGCGCAGTTCGGCGCGCACCACGTCGCGCTCGAGTTCCGGCAGGCCCTTGTACCAGGGCACCACGTCGAGCATCTTGTCGACCGCGCTGCGCACCGGCCGGCGGCTTGCGTTCGACACGTCGTTGCCCGCCAGGGCAGGCGGTTCACGCATGTTCGTTCCCTGTCTGGAGGTGGGATGCGGCCCAGGTAAACCCTAGGATTCTTTGTCAACGTGATGACTGTCCGCAAGGGCAGCCGGACCGCAGAATGTTTGACGCCTACGGGCCAAAAACCATAAGAGGAGACCGGTATGTTGTCAATGCCACGCCTGCTGTCCGCCACCGCCATCGCCGGCGCCCTGTCCGTCACGCTGCTGCCCGCCACGGCCGCGCACGCGCAAATTTCGGACGACGTGATCCGCATCGGATTCATCACCGACATGTCCGGCGTCTACTCGGGCCCGGACGGCCCGGGCGGCGCGGAAGCCATCAAGATGGCGATCGAGGAAATGGGCGGCCAGATCGACGGCAAGAAGATCGAATTGTTGACGGCAGACCACCAGAACAAGGCCGACGTGGCCTCGGCCAAGGCGCGCGAATGGTTCGACCAGCGCGGTCTGTACATGCTGATCGGCGGCACCAATTCCAGCACGGCGCTGGCCATGTCCAAGGTGGCGGCCGACAAGAAGAAACCCATCATCGTGGTGGGCGCCGGCGCGCCCGCGCTGACGAACGAGCAGTGCACGCCCTACACGCTGAACTACGCGTACGACACCGTCGCGCAGGCGCGCGGCACCGGCGCGGCGGTGGTCAAGACGGGTGGCAAGAGCTGGTACTTCCTGACGGCCGACTACGCCTTTGGACACGCGCTGCAGGCCGATACCACCAAGGTCGTCGAGGCGGGCGGCGGCAAGGTCGTGGGCAGTGTGAAGCATCCGCTGGCCGCCAGCGATTTCTCGTCGTTCCTTTTGCAGGCGCAAAGCAGCAAGGCGGAGATCCTGGCGCTGGCCAATGCCGGCGCGGACGCGACCAATTCGATCAAGGCCGCGAACGAGTTCGGCATCACCAAGACGATGAAGCTGGCGGGCATGATCATGTTCATCAACGACATCCACGCCATGGGCCTGCCGGCCGCGCAGGGCATGTACCTGACCGACAGCTGGTACTGGAACGCGTCGGACGAAACGCGCGCCTGGGCTCGCAAGTTCTTCGAGCGCCGCCAGGCCATGCCGTCCTCCCTGCAGGCGGCGGACTATTCGGCGGCGTTGCAGTACCTGCGCGCGGTCAAGGCAACCGGCACGGACGACGCGGACAAGGTGCTGGCTTACCTGCGCGAAAACAAGCTGAACGACATCTACATCAAGGACGGCGTCGTGCGTCCCGATGGCCGCGTCGTGCACGACATGTACCTGCTGCAGGTCAAGCGCCCAGACCAGTCGAAAGAGCCTTGGGATTACTTCACGGTGGTGCAGGCCATCGACGGCAACGAGGCCTTCACGAAGCAGTCAGAAAGCCGCTGCGCGCTGTGGAAATCCTAGGAGAACAGCATGGCCAAACGCAAAGTGATCGTGACCATCGCCCCGACGGGGGGCATGGCTTTGAAGGGCCAGAATCCGCACCTGCCGACGCAGCCCGCGGAGATCGCGGAAGATGTCTACCGCTGCTACAACGCCGGCGCAAGCGTCGTGGCGCTGCATGCGCGGCGCGCGGATGACCTGGCGACGTGCGATGCCGGCGTGTACCGGAAAATGAACCAGCTCATCCGGGAGCGGTGCGACATCGTCCTGAACAACTCCACCGGCGGCGGCGTGCACGGCGACATGGTGGCCGAGACGTCGCCCGGCACGTGGGAGATCCTGTGGGAGGAGCGGTTGAAGGGCATGGATGCGGGCGCCGAGATGTGCACGCTGGACGCCACCACGCTGAACCTGGCGTTCGGCGACCGCGAATACCTGATGAACACGCCGCTCAGCAAGGGGCGCGAGCTGGCGGCCGGCATGAAGGCGCGCGGCATCAAGCCCGAGTGGGAGGTGTTCAGTCCCACGCATATCCTGCAGGACGTGACCACGCTCATCAACGAGGACCTGGACGAAGGCCCGCACTTCATCAATCTGGTCATGAACGTGCATCGCAACTTCCAGAACGCCATGCCGTTTTCGCCGCGGCACCTGCAGATGATGGTGGACCTGCTGCCCAGGAACAGCGTCTTCTGCGTAAGCGGTATCGGGCCGTCGCAGCTGGAGGCCAACATCAGCGCGCTACTGCTGGGCGGCCACGCGCGGGTCGGGCTGGAAGACAACCTGTACTACCGGCACGGCGAGCTGGCCACCAATGTGCAGCTGACCGAGCGCATTGTGCGCATCATCCGCGAAATGGACATGGAGCCGGCCACGCCCGCCGAGGCGCGCGAAATCATGGGCCTGCCGCTCAAAAGCGGCATCCGCCCGGAGTTCGCGCTTTGACGCAACCGTCAGGCGGTGCGGCGCAGGGCCGCGCCGCCGCCATTCATCATCGGGAAAGGACATGACCGAATCATTGAAAGGCGCCCGCGTACTGGTCACGGCGGGCGCGCAGGGCATCGGGTTGGCGATCGCGCGCAGGTTCCTCGGTCTGGGCGCCGACGTGCATATCTGCGACGTGGACGAACAGTCGCTCCAGGCAGCGCGGGAAAGCCTGCCCGCCCTGAGCGCCAGCCGGACGGACGTGTCTGACGAATCGCAGGTGCTGGCGATGTTCGAGGCGCTGCGCGGGCGGTGGGGCGCATTGGATGTGCTGGTCAACAATGCAGGCGTGTCCGGGCCGACCAGCCGTCTGGAGGACACCACGTTGGACGCGTGGCGCAACACACTGGACGTCAACCTGACGGGCACGTTCCTGTGCGCGCGCAGCGCGGTGCCGCTGCTGCGTGCCGCGGGCGGCGGCGCCATCGTCAACATCTCGTCGGTGGCGGGGCGGCTGGGGTTTTCGCTGCGCTCGCCGTATAGCGCCAGCAAATTTGGGCTGGCCGGGCTGACCCAGACCTGGGCGATGGAACTGGGACCGTCGAACATCCGCGTCAATTCCGTGCTGCCGGGCGTCGTGTCGGGCGACCGGGTCGAGCGCATCATCGCCGCTCGCGCCGAGGCCGGCGGGGTCAGTAGCGAGGTGATGCGCGAACAGCTTGTGGAAAAGGTGTCGCTGCGCCGCATGACCCGTCCGGAAGACGTGGCGAATCAGGTGGTGTTCCTGTGTTCGGATCAAGGGGCGATGATCAGCGGGCAGAGCATTTCCGTGTGCGGGAACGTGGAGTATCTGGGGTGACGCCGTGGCGGGGCGCGCTCTTTGCCGCCGGCGCCCGCCGTCAGCCGCGCCTGCCCCCCTTCGGACCCGTTGCCAAATCCCGCCGCCCCGGTCCATAATCTGCGCTTTGTTAACTGATAACCGTTCGCATTATTGTCAATGCGAAGGGTGTCGCGGGCGGGATCGTGAGCGGATCGGAAGGGGCATCCCAGGACTTCGAAAGCCTGTACGGCAATCACCACGGCTGGCTGCTGGCCTGGGTGAACTGGCGCCTGGGCAATGCGGCCGATGCCGCCGACCTGGCGCACGACGCGTTCGTGCGCCTTTTGACGCGCCCGTGCAAGTTCGACAACGCCCGGCATGCCAGGACCTATCTGCGCCGGATGGCCAACGGCATGTGCATCGACCTGTGGCGCCGCCGAGACCTGGAGCAGGCCTGGCTGGACGCCCTGGCGGCGCAGCCGGAACCCATGGTGTCGTCGGCCGAAGACCAGGCCATGGTGCTGCAGGCGCTGGGCGAGATCGACGCCATGTTGCGCGGACTGCCGCCCAAGACCGCGCACGCCTTCGTGATGGCGGTGGCGTGCGAAATGACCGACCAGGAAGTGGCCGACGTGCTGGGCGTGTCATCGCGGATGGTCCGCAAGTATGTCGCGCAGGCCATGCTGATCTGCATGAAACTGGAAGCGCGGCTGGCGGCGGGAATGGCGGGCACGCCGCAGGTGGCGGCCCCATGACCGCCGCGCAAGCGCGCGAGCCCTCCCATCGCGCGATGGAGCAGGCCGCCGAATGGTATGCGCTGCTGCGGTCGGGCGATGCGTCGGCCGCCGAACGCCAGCAATGGCAGCAATGGATCGACCGCGCGGCAGAACACCGTGAAGCCTGGGGTTACGTCGAACGCATCGGCCGCCGCTTTGCGCCCCTGCAATCCAGTCCGGACCGGGATGCCGCCGTGACGGCGTTCGGGCAAGCCGCGTCGGCCCGGCCCCGCGCGCGCCGGCAACTGCTGTTGGGAATGGCGGGCGCGCTGGGCATGGCGGGGCTGGGATGGACGGCGTGGCGGCAGACGCCGCTGCCGCTCGTCGCCTCGACCTGGGGCGCGGATCATCGGGCGGGACTGGGCGAAACCCGGCAGATCGCCCTTGAGGACGGCACCCAGGTCTGGTTGAAGGCGCTCAGCGCGTTCGATGTCGACTATGGCGCCACGCTGCGCCGGTTGCAGCTGGTCGCCGGCGAACTGTTGATCGATACCGCCAAGGATCCTTTGCGTCCCTTTGTGGTCGACACCGCCCAGGGGCGGCTGCAGGCGCTGGGCACGCGTTTCACGGTGCGTGGCGAAGACGATGGCGTGGTGGTCGCCGTGCATGAAGGGGCCGTCCGAATCGACACGGCGGCCAGCCGCGCCAGCGGCATCGTGGCGGCGGGGCAGCAGGCGAGATTCACCGCAAACGCGCTGGACGGCTTCGTGCCCGCGGATCCGGCGCGCGAGGCCTGGACGCGCGGCGTGCTGGTGGCCGACGACACGCCGCTGGCCGACGTGGTGGCCGAATTGCGCCGGTATCACTTCGGCCACCTGGCCGTGGCGCCTGAAGTTGCCGGCCTGCACGTCTTTGGCAGCTATCCCATCCGCGAAACGGACCGCGCGCTGAACATGCTGGCCTCGGTGCTGCCGGTCCAGGTGCGCCGCACGATGCCCTGGTGGATCAGCCTCGAAGCGCGGGCCTGAAAAAAATCCGCGAAACGGTTCCGGGTTTTGCCTGCCCGTTCGAATAAGGAGAGTAAGAGACGCTCGCGCCCTGCCATCGGCGGGGCCGGCGCGCCGCTCTGACTTCCCGAACCCTACGCACGAGAGCACTGGTCCCGTCATGTCCCACCGTCATTCCTGCCCCGCCGCGGCCTTCCCCGTGACCCGCGCGCGCGCCCTGGCCCGCCGCCGCGGGCGAATCCCGTCCTGGGGCTTGCCGCTGGCCCTGGCGATGGCCATGTCCGCCGTCTGGGGGCCGCCCGCCCACGCGCAGGCGGCGCCCGCCGCGGCTGGCGTGGCCGATCTCATCACCTTCGACATTGCGCCCGCGCCGCTGAACCAGGTGCTGACGCGGCTGGCGAATGAATCCGGCATTCTGTTGGCCGCCCAGCCGTCGCTGGTGGCCGACCGCCAGAGCAACGGCGTGCGGGGCCGCTATACCAGCCACGAGGCCCTGGACCGGGCGCTGGCCGGGACGGGACTGCGCGCCACGCGCGAGGCGCCGAACCAGTACCGGCTGAGCCTCTTGCCCACCGCGCAGGCCACGACGCTGGAACCGGTGACCGTGACGGCGTCAAGCCTGTCCAGCGGCCTGCCGCCCGTTTACGCCGGCGGCCAGGTGGCGCGGGGCGGGCGCCTGGGCCTCTTGGGCGACCGCGATGACATGAGCACGCCGTTCAGCGCGACGCAGTACACCGCCAAGCTGATCGAGGACCAGCAGGCGCAGAACATCGGCGACGTGCTGGTCAACGACCCGACCGTGCGCAATACGTATTCGCGCGGCGCGGGACGCGACGAGTTCAACATCCGCGGGTTCACGCTGTTCAACTACGACGTGTCGTTCAACGGCTTGTACGGCGTGTCGCCGCGCAATTCGAGTTCGCTGATCGGCGTGGAGCGGGTGGAAGTGCTGCGCGGCCCCAACGCGCTGCTGAACGGCATGGCGCCGTATGGATCGGTGGGCGGGTCCATCAACCTAGTCCCGAAGCGCGCGGGCGCCGATCCGCTGAACCGCTTTACCGTGTCCTACATCAGCGACAGCCAGTTCGGCGCGCACGCCGATCTGTCGCGCCGCTATGGCGAGAGTCAGGAATGGGGCGTGCGCCTGAACGTGGCGGGCAGCGGCGGCGACCTGCCGATGGACGGGGCCAAGGAAGACCTGGGCGCGGTGGCGCTGGGCCTGGACTACCAGGGTGAGCGCCTGCGCCTGGAAGGCGACATCAACTACCAGAACCGCACCACCGATGCGCGCAGCGGCCTCCTGTTCCCGCCGCCTTCGGGCGTCGATATCGGCCGGGCGCCGGACGCGCGCCGCAATTTCTTTCCGTCGTGGACCTACTGGAAGACCAAGGAATGGTCGGGCGCGCTGCGCGCCGAATACGACGTATCGCCCGATTGGACCGTCTACGGCGCGGTGGGCGCGCGCAAGCATGATTTTGAAAGCATGCAGACCAGCTGGCTCATGCTGAACGAAGCGGGCGACATCGGCGCGGTGCCGGCCCGCCTGAACGAATCGCTGATCAGCAAGACAGGCGAGGTGGGTGTGCGCGGCCGCGTGCAGACCGGCCCGCTCAAGCACGAGCCGGCGCTGAGCGCCAGCGTGCTGGACATCGACTATTCGGCGGCGCGGATCCGGTCCAGCACGGTGTTCTCCAATATCTACAACCCGGTGGACCTTGCCAAGCCGAACATCGCGCGTCCGTCGGATCTGCCCCGTGTCAGCGACTCGCGGCTGTACAGCATTGCGCTGGCCGATACGATTTCCCTGGCCGACGACCGCGTGCAGTTCATTGCGGGCGTGCGGCACCAGCGCGTGGAATCCACCAACTTCGACGCGATGAGCGGCCGCCAGACGTCGAACTACAACGAGTCCGCCGTCACGCCGGCGTTTGCGCTGACCGTCAAACCCACCGAGCGTCTGTCGCTGTACGGCAACTACATCGAAGGGCTGAGCCAGGGCGGAACCGCGCCCCAAGGGGCCGTCAACGCCGGTGAAGTGTTTGCGCCGGAAATCTCCAAGCAGTTCGAAGTGGGCGCCAAGTACGACTTCGGCCAGTTCGAAACCACCCTCAGCGCGTTCCAGATCGAACGCCCCAGCAGCTACCTGGATCCGGCCTCCCTGCGCTACGTGTCCGACGGCGAGCAGCGCAACCGCGGCCTGGAATTCCTGGTGCAAGGCGAGCCGACCCACGGTGTACGGCTGCTGGGCGGCGTGGCCTACACGGATGCGCGGCTGACGCGCACGCAAGGCGGCGTGAACGACGGCAACCGCGCGCCCGCCGTGCCGCGCCTGCAGTTCAACGCGTCGGCCGAATGGGACACGCCGTTCGTGCCGGGCCTGACGCTGACGGCGCGCATGCTGCGCACCAGCTCGCAGATCGTCGACGTCGCCAACACGCAGGAGATCCCGGGCTGGACGCGGTTCGACGTGGGCGCGCGCTATGCCTTCAACGCCAACGGCAAGCCCGTGGTCATCCGCGCGATGGTCGAGAACGTGCTGAACAAGAACTACTGGCAGTCGGCGGCGCGCGAAGGCCTGACGGTCGGAGCGCCGCTGACGGTGCTGTTGTCCGTCAGCACGGAATTCTGAAGCTGGCCTTCGGTTGCCGGGCCACGATCCGCCCGGCCGTCAGCCTTTGACCTGCGCTGACTGATAAAAGCAGTAGCCGCTGCTGCGCAGCGTCTTGACCGGCAGCGTCTGCCCGCTCAGGGCTTCGACGCGGCGGCGCAACCGGCGCATTTGCGTGTCCAGCCGGCGTTGGTCGTATTCCAGATAGTCGGCGCCCAGCGCCTCGACGATCTGGCGGCGGCTGATGTTTTCGCCGGGCTGGCTCATGAGGACATGCAGCACGGTCAGGTCCTGCTGCGACAGCGGCATGGCTTCGGCGCCGGGAATGTGCAGGCGGCGCGGGCCGATTTCAAGCAGCCAGCTGGGAAGCGGCTGATCCTGGCCCGGCTGGGGCAGTCCCAGGCGGCGCACCAGCGCGGCGAGTGTGGCGGCCAGTTCGTCCAGGTCACAGCCCTTGCCCAGGTAGTGATCGGCGCCCATGCCAAGGCCCGAAATCCGGTCGCGACCGGTCTGGCGCGCGCTGAACACCACGATGCCGACCTGCTGGCCTTGCTGGCGCAGCCGCTGGATCAGGTCCAGGCCGCAACCGTCCGGCAGGCCGATGTCGATGACGGCAAGATGGTGGCGGTTGGGGTCGAAGCGCTGGTCGAATTCCTGCAGGCTGGACACGCACGAAGGCGCGTATCCCAACTCTTCGAGGAACTCGCCGAGCTCCTGGCGCAGCACGGGTTCGTCTTCGAGCAGGATCACTTCGGGCATGGCGCGCCCGCGGAATGCCGCGTGAAGGGCTGGTGTAATCTGCCGGGTTGCACGGGAATGCTGCGTAAATTGCGATTGATGAAACGGGAATGTTACTCCAGGGCCACGCTGTGGCTGGCGCTGCTGGCCTGCCTCTTCGCGGGTCTTGTAGCCGCGGCCGGGCCGGCGCGCGCCGAGCCGCTGCGCCTGGACGGCCAGGAGCGCGTGCAGGACGCAAGCGGCCATCTTGAGCGGCTGATCGATCCCGATGGCGGACTTGATGTCGCGCACGCGGCCGCCGCGGACGGCTGGACGGCGCTGCCGGGCAGCCTGAGCGCGGGGTTCACGCCCGCGACGATCTGGCTGCGCCTGCCCGTGCAGGTGGACAAGGTCATGCACGGCGGCTGGATGCTGCGCCTGAGCAATTCGCTGCTGGACGACGTGCGCATCTATGTGGGCCACGCCGGCGGCTGGACGATGCTGGGGCGCAGCGGCGAGGATCTGGCGCGGCGCAAGTGGCCGGTGGACTATCGCAGCCCCGTGATCCAGTTCAATCCGTCGCAACCCGGCGCCTACGTCATCCTGGTGCGGCTTCAAAGCAAGAACGCGCTGGCGACGCGGCTGGAAGTCTGGCAGCGGCTGGCGTTCGATAACCAGTCGCGCCGCGAAGGCCTGCTGTTCGGGCTGTACTTCGGCTTTTACCTGCTCCTGATCTGCGCGCACGCCGCGTTCTGGCTGGTGACGCGCGCGCCCATGAGCGGCCTGTTCCTGGCCTACATCGGCAATTGCGTCTTCAACGAGGTGCTGTCGCTGGGGTTGGTGCAGCAGTTGACGGGCCTGCCCGTTGCCTGGAGCGACCGCCTGCTGGGCGTGGGCATTGCCGTCAGCCTGCCGGTGGCGCTGCGCGTCGCGTTCCGCCAGTTGAATCTGGAAGCGCTGTATCCGCGAGCCGTACGCGGCCTGTACTGGCTGTTCTGGGGCATTGCCGCCGTGTGCTCGGCGCTGATCGTGACGGGGCATTATGGCGCCGGCATGCTGCCGATCCAGACGCTGGGGCTGCTGGTGATCATCGCGTTCATCGTCCTGGGCGCGTACCTGCTCAAGCGGGGCTGGCGGCCGGCGCGCTTTTTCGCGCTGGCGTTTGGCGTGTTCTACGTGGGCGTGCTGATCGCCTTCCTGCGCAACCTGGGAGTGTTCCCGGTCAACGCCTTCACCGAGTACGTGTCCACGTTGGGCACGATGCTGCACATGCTGCTGCTCAGCCTGTTCATCGTGGGACGCTACGAGCGCCGGCGCCGCGTCCGGGAATTGCAGCAGGCCAATCTGGCGGCCGATCTGGCGCGCCAGCACAGCCATTGGCTGGAACGCGAAGTGGCCCTGCGCACGGCAGAAATGCAGGGCGAGATCGAACGCCGGGTCGCGCTGGAAGGCGAATTGCGCACCTCGCTGGAAAAGGAACGGCAGATGTTCACCGAGCAGCGTGAATTCGTGGCGATGGTGTCGCACGAGTTTCGCACGCCGCTGGCGATCATCACGACGTCGGCCCAGCAATTGGGCCGCAACCTTGCCGCGCCGCTGGAAAAGAGCCTGGCGCGCTGCGCCAACATCCGCGATGCGGCCATGCGACTGTTGGCGCTGGTGGACGAATACCTGACCGATGACCGCATGCGCGAGCCGCGCGCCGAACTGCGCTTGACCCGGTGCGACCTGCCTGCGCTGTTGCAGGATCTGGCGAGCGAGTATCCGCCGGGCAGGGTGCAGTGCGCCTACGAATCGAAGACCCGGACGCTCGACTGCGACGCGGGCCTGCTGCGGATCGCGCTGCGCAACCTGCTGGCCAATGCCGACCGGCATTGCACCGAGGGCGGGACGGTCAGCGTGTCGGTGCGCGAAGACGGGGACCAGTTGCGCATTGCGGTTTCCAATCCCGGCAGCGCCATTCCCGCCGGAGAGCAAGAGCGGCTGTTTCAGAAATACTATCGGGGGCAAAATGCCACCCGGCATCCGGGGGCGGGACTGGGACTGTATCTGGTCAGTTCCATCGCAGCGCGGCTGGGTGGTTCGGTGGCACTGGAAGCGGCCGGGGGCGTCGAGCCGGTGCGCTTTTGCATTACGTTGCCTCACCTGCGAGCCGACTGAAGGCGGTACTGCCGCGAATATTGCGAAGTGCGCGGCAATTGTTGCGTAAATGCCTCCATTCGACGCCAGCCCTCGCGGGCCGCCGACGGTCCAAACGGGGGAAAAGCGCGGTCTTTTGGGCCTATTTGTGCCTATTCGACGAGAAGCGGCCGCAGCTATTACAAGTTGCTCAGATTCGCTCAGATTCCGTTTTGCAATGATCGGTACATTTCAGACACGAAATTTACATGGTCACTACAAAATGTCTCGCCGCTTTCCGCTTACCCGCCTCGCCGTTTTGCTTAGCCTGAGCCTGCCGTTTTCTGCCCCGTCGGCGCTTGCACAGCCCACCGACTACATCCTCCACGCCGGTAATGTGCCCACCGTTGTCAACATTGGCGATTACACCTCGATTACCCTGATCGGCGGCACGATCGTGGACGGCGACGTCGTGAACGATGGCTTGATGTGGCCGATGTCCTTCAGCCCCAACGGCGGCATCAAGGTGCAGGGGTCGACCGTCAACGGCTCGATCATCAACCAGGCCGCCCGGCAACTGACCAGCAATCGCGCCGGCATCAGCATTTCGAATGGCGGCATGGTCAAGGGCGACATCATCAACGAATATCGGATTTCGGGCGAGTACAGCGCGGGCGTCGGTATCGAAGTGATCACCTCGAGCACGGTCCTGGGCAAGATCATCAACAACGGAAGCATTGACGCGGGCATCGTTGTCTCGGACGGCACGGTCACCGGCGGCATCGTCAACAACGGCGTCATCAATGCCAAGATGGATGGCATTGCACTTGACGTCGCCGGCGCCAGTGCGCCGATGACGATCGTCAACGGCGGCACGATCGCCGGCGACGTGATGCTTGGCACGTCCACCCTGGACATCACCGGCGGCACCATTACGGGCGGCGTCGTGGGCCCCGACGCCATCATGAACATCAATGGCGACTTCGGGGCAACCTCCAAGATCAGCGTCGGCCAGATCAACGTCGCGCCGGCCGCGACGCTGACGCTGAACGGCAACACCATGAAGGGCCTGGTGAACGTGAAGGGCACGCTGGCGGGTTCCGGCGAAGTCGGCCCGACCACCTTGGAGTCGGGTTCGACCCTGTCGCCCAACGCCGCGGCGCAGTCGAACCACATCTTCATGATGTCGGTGTCGCCGGTTGTCGTCACCCCGCCGTCGCCGATCGGCACCATCACGGTGAATGGCGACCTGACCTTCAAGCCGGGCTCGACCTATCGCGTCGACGCCACCGCCGAGGGCAAGAGCGACCGCGTCAAGGTCACCGGCACGGCCAATCTGGCGGGTTCTGTGGTGCACGTGGGTTCTGGCGGCACGTACGCTGAATCGACGGCCTACACCATCCTGTCGGCCAACACCCTGAACGGCCACTTCGACAGCGCGACCAGCGACATGGCCTTCCTGCAACCGTCGCTCAGCCATCAAGGCAACCAGGTCGTGCTGACGCTCGACAAGAAGCAAGTGCCGACCGAGCCGACTCCCACGCCGACCGAGCCGACTCCCACGCCGACCGAACCGGCTCCCACACCGACCGAACCGGCCCCCACGCCCATCGGCAACGGCGGCACCCGCCCGATCGAATTCGCCGACCTGGCTGTGACCAGCAACCAGCGCTCGGCCGCGAACGCGCTGCAAAGCCTGCCCAAGACCAGCGCGCTGTACACGCGCGTCCTGAACCTGCCCAACGGCGCGCCGGCCGGTGTGTTTGCCGACTTGTCCGGCGAATCGTTCGGCAGCAGCGTGTCGGCGATGCAGAACGTCAGCAACAACGTGGCCAGCCTGCCCACGGCACAGCTGCGCGCCAACATGAATGCCGGTTTCGTGGCCGGCCCCCCCACGGCGCAGGTCGGCCGTGGAGACGCCTCCATGCTGCCGCGCTCGAACGCGCAGCCGCTGTGGGCGCAGGCCTTCGGCAACTGGCGCACGATGGACGGCAACGGCGACGTCGCCAAGTCCCGTGAACGCGACGTCGGCATCTTCGTCGGTGGCGATCACGGCGTGGGCAACGGCTGGCGTCTGGGCGGCGCGTTCGGTTACACCGACAGCCGCATCACGGTGGACGACCGCTCGGCCAAGTCCGACGTGAACAGCTACAGCGCGATCCTGTACGGCGGCAAGTCGTTCGAAGCCGGCTCGGGCAAGATCAACTTCACCGCCGGCGTGGCCTACACGTGGCACGACATCGACAGCAAGCGCAACATCAACGCGGCGGGCCAGTACCAGGAGCTGAAGGCCGACTACAGCGCCAGCACCGGCCAGGTCTTCACCGACGTGGGCTACGCCATCCCGCTGAACGACCGCGTCACCCTTGAGCCGTTCTTCGGCGCGGACTTCAGCGACCTGCGCACCCGCGGCTTCTCGGAATCGGGCGGTGACGCCGCGCTGAGCGGCAAGAGCAGCACGAACAACGTGGGCACCACCACGCTGGGCCTGCGCGCACAGACGACGTTCGATGTGAAGGACAACGCGGGCCGCCTGCGCGGCATGCTGGGCTGGCGCCATGCTTACGGCGACCTCAATCCGGAAGCCACGATGTCGTTCGACGGCAGCCAGCCGTTCACCGTCGCGGGCAACCCGCTGGCGCGTGACGCGGCGGTCATGGAAGTGGGCGTGGATCTGGCGATGAGCAAGAACGCCACGCTGGGTCTGGCGTACTCCGGCCAGTTCGGCGACGGCAACCGCCAGAACACCGGCACGGTCAACGTGAGCTGGCGCTTCTAAGGCGATTCGATTCTGATCGGATGCGAAGGCCGGCCTCTTGGAGGCCGGCCTTTTTTCGTGCGGGGCCCGTCTTCGCTCGGCATGGTGTCAGGCGCCCGCGCCTCGGTGCAATACCGGGTGTCCGGCGGCATGGCGCTTCGATACACTGTCTGGCCACCCCTATAACGAGAACGCCATGAGACAGATGCTTCCGACCCTGGGCGCCGCCCTGGTGCTATCGCTGGCCGCGAACGCCGCCGCCGCGCAGCAATCCCCGCCCCGCGATCCCTTCTTCTGGTTGGGAGAAATCAACAAGGCCACGGCGGTGATCAACACCGACGAGGGTCTGCTCGACAAGTCCATGGCGCCGCGGATCGCCGCCGGCGTGGCCAAGGTCATCAGCGACGGCAATCAGCCCGGCGCCAAGCGGGCGGCCACGGTCATCACCTTCGAGCCCCTGCTGATCAAGGCCGCTGGCGAGGATGTGACCCTGCTGCACGCGGGCCGTTCCAGCCAGGACATGCACGCCACCTATCGCAGCGCGATCCTGCGCGACAAGCTGCTGGAACTGGCCGACCAGTTGAACGCCACGTCGACCACGCTGGTGGAGCTGGCCGCCAAGCATGCGGGCACCATCGTTCCCAACTACACCAACGGCGTGGCCGCGCAGCCCAACAGTTACGGACATTACCTGCTGGGCCAGGCGGCGGGCCTGGCGCGAGATGCGCAGCGCATTCGCGAGGCCTACGTGCGCATCGACCGCTCGCCCATGGGCACGACCGTGCTGAACGGCACGAGCTGGCCGCTGGACCGCAAGCGCATGGCGCAATATCTGGGCTTCGAGGCGCTGGTCGACAACGCCTACGACGCCTCGCAGATCTCGTCCATGGACCAGCCGGTCGAGGTCGCGTCCATCGTCACCAGCATCGCGCTGCGTACCGGTAATTTCGTCGAAGACGTGATGACGCAGTATGCACAGTCGCGTCCGTGGATCCTGCTGCAGGAAGGCGGCGGCAATACCTACGTGTCCAGCGCCATGCCGCAAAAGCGCAATCCCGGCCTGCTCAACGACACGCGCAGCGATGCCTCCACCGCGGTGACGCTGGCGATGGGACCCGTGCTGCAGACGCACAACATCACGCCCGGCATGAGCGATCCCAAGGACGTGAAGCAGAATTCCGCGATGGTCGACAGCGCGATCTCTGCGCTCAAGCGCTGGGACCGCGTGCTCAAGGCGATGGTCATCAGCCCGGACCGCGCGCTGGAAGAGCTGAACAGCGACTGGACGGCCTCGCAGGAACTGGCGGACGTGCTGATGCACAAATACAAGCTGCCGTTCCGCGCGGGCCATCATTTTGCGTCCGAGGTAGTGTCGTACGCCAAGGCCAACAACATCAAGCCGCTGGATTTTCCGTACGAACAGGCGCGTCGCATCTATGCCGACGCCATGAAGGATTCCAAGTACGGCACGGACCTGCCGATGAGCGAAGCGGAGTTCCGCGCGACGCTGGATCCCGTGGCCATCGTGAAGAACCGCGCCACCAGCGGCGGACCGCAGCCCAAGGAGATGGATCGCATGATCCAGGAGGCGCGCGAGCAGCTGGCCGCACAGGACAAGTGGATCAAGGCGCGCCGCGCGCACATCCGCGATTCGCTGGCGGAACTGGACAAGCAGTTCGACGCGCTGGTGGCCAGCGCACCGAAGCCGTAGCGGCGGATGAAACGCGCTGGGGCCGTCCTACGGAGGCGGCCCCACCTGGGCGGCCCCTTCTAGGCGGCTCTGTCTTCCCCGCAGACCTGCAGCACGCAGCCGCGCAGCCAGCGATGGGCGGCATCGCCGTCCATCCTGGGATGCCACAGCATCGACACCGTGAAGGGCGCCATCGAGAAGGGCAGCGCAAAGCTGCGCATGCCTGTGCGTAGCGCGGCGGTGTGCCTGTCCGGCACCGTGGCGATCAGGTCGGTGTCGCGCACTAGCGCAAGCGCTGTGGAAAAACCGCTGGCAATCGTGGCGACATGCCGCGCGCGGCCAGCCTGCGAAAGCGCCTCGTCGATCGGGCCGGATTCGCGCCCGCGGCGCGACACCAGAATGTGGCGGGCGTTCACGTAGCGCGTCAGCGTGACGTTGCTGCGGGCCAGCGGATGGCCCGCGCGCATGACCCCGATAAAACGATCCTGGAACAGCGCGCGCGTGCGCAGCTCGGGACTGGCTGACTGGCCCACCACGCCGGTCTCCAGGTCCACGGCGCCGTCGCGCAGCGGCGCGCTGTCCTTATCCAGTTTCTGCAGAAAGCGCAGCCGCACGCCCGGCGCTTGCGTGTCGATGCGGGCCAGGAGGCGCGCGCCGAAGTTCTCCACGAAGCCGTCGGTGACGCGCAGGGTGAAGGTGCGCACGAGGGCCGCGGGATCCAGCGTTTCGGTGGGGCGCAGCACGGCCTGCGCGTCCCGGACGAGCCCGCCGACCTGCTCGCGCAGCGCCAGCGCACGGGGCGTGGGCACCAATCCGCGCCCGGCGCGCACCAGCAGCGGATCGCCTGTTACGTCGCGCAGCCGCGCCAGCGCGCGGCTCATGGCGGAGGGACTCAGGCGCAACCGGCGGGCGGCGCCGGCCACGCTGCCTTCCGCGAGCAGCGCGTCCAGGGTGATGAGAAGGTTCAGGTCGGGCATGGACATGCGGCAAACGTAGCACGCCGGCGGCCGGCGCGCTGACATTTGGCATGGCGCCGTGTGCAGGTATTAGCTGCAAATGCTGCGCCTTCCGCCAGGTGATATTGCGGCCTACGCTGGTGTCCTGTCTCTTCCATTCAGGACGCCATCATGCCGATTTCCGATCCCTCGCCATCCCAGCCCCGTCTGGCGCTGCTGTGCTGCCTGTCGCTGGCGATGCTGCTGTCTTCGCTGGGCACCAGCATCGCCAACGTCGGCCTGCCGGCATTCACGCAGGCATTCGGCGCGCCCTTCCAGTCGGTGCAGTGGGTCGTGCTGGCTTATCTGCTGGCCATCACGATTGCGGTCGTCAGCGCCGGGCGGCTAGGCGACCTGATCGGCCGGCGGCGCCTGATGCTGTTCGGGCTGGCGTGGTTTACCGCCGCGTCGGTGCTGTGCGGGGTGGCGCCAGGCCTGTGGACGCTGGTGGCCGCGCGCGCCGCGCAGGGCATGGGCGCGGCCGTGTTGATGACGCTTGCCATGGCCTTTGCCGGCGAGGCGGCGCCGAAGGGGCGGGCCGGCAGCGCCATGGGTCTGCTGGGCACGATGTCGGCGGCCGGCACCGCGCTCGGGCCGACGCTGGGCGGGGCCTTGATCGCCGGGTCGGGGTGGAGGGCGATCTTCCTGGTGAATCTGCCGCTGGGGCTGCTGGCGTTCTGGCTGGCCTGGCGGCGCCTGCCCCGCGATGCGCAGCGCGCCGCGCATCAACCGGTTCGCTTCGACTGGCCGGGCAGCATGCTGCTGGCGCTGACGCTGGCCACCTATGCGCTGTCCATGACACTGGGCCGCGGCAGTCTTGGGGTGCTCAATGTCATTCTGCTGGCTGCGGCGGCAGGCGGCGCGGGCCTGTTCATGTGGGTGCAGGCGCGGACGGCGCAGCCGCTGGTGCGGCCGGCCATGATCGGCAACCCGTTGCTGGCGGGCGGGTTTGCGGCCAACGCGCTGGTCGCCACGGTGATGATGGCGACCTTGGTGGTGGGGCCGTTCTATCTGTCGGGAGGGCTGGGGTTGGGCGCCGTGCAGGTCGGGCTGGCGATGTCCTGCGGCCCGCTCGTGGCGGCGCTGGCCGGCGTGCCGGCGGGCCGCTGCGTGGATCGTTTCGGCAGCCGGCCGATGACGTTGCTTTCGCTGGGCGCGGTGGGCGGCGCCTGCGCCGCGCTGCCGGCTGCCGCGCAGGCGTTCGGCGTGACGGGTTACGTCGCGGCGCTTGCCACGATGACGGCGGGGTACGCGCTGTTCCAGGCAGCCAACAATACGGCGGTGATGGCGGCCGCAGGCGGCAGCGAACGCGGCGCCGTGTCGGGCATGCTGAACCTGTCGCGCAACCTGGGCCTGATCACGGGCGCCTCGGCAATGGGCGCGGTGTTTGCCGCGGGCGCCGGGGCCGCGTCATTGGCCGATGCGCCGCCCGCCGCGCTTGCGGCCGGGCTGCGCGCGACATTTATCTTGGCCGCTGTGCTGTGCGTGCTGGCGATGGCCGCCGTCGCGGCAAGCGGCAAGCGGCTTGCCGCCGTCCAGCCGTAATGCAGTCCGGACCGGGCCGCCCGCCGTCAGCGCATCATTCCGCCTTCAGGCCCGCCTGCACGATCAGCGGCTGCCACTTCAGCCGTTCGCTGCGGGCGAAGGCCGCCAGTTCGTCGGGCGTGCCGCCGCCCGGTTCGTGGCCCAGGTCCAGCAGCTTCTGCCGGACTTCCGGACGCGCGAGGATCTTGGTCAGGTCGTCGTTCAGCCGCTTCACGGCGGCGGGCGGCGTGCCCTTGGGCGCATACAGGCCGTTCCAGGCGATCACCTGGAAGCCGTCCAGCCCCTGCGCCGCCACGGAAGGCACGCCGGGCAGCAGGGCCGACTCCTTCAACGAGGTCACCGCCAGCGGACGCAACTTGCCGCTGGTGATGAACGAGCGCGCGGCGCTGACGGTGTCGATGCCGAGCTGCACCTGACCGCCCATCAGGTCCGTGGTGGCGGTGGCCGAACCTTTGTAGGGAATGCCCCGGATGCTGTTGACGCCCTGCTGCTTGAGCAGTTCGTAGACGAGGCGTGCGGTGGTGCTGGGCATGCCCACGTTGACGCTGTCGGGCTTGGCCTTGGACGCGTTGCGCAGGTCGGCCAGGCTGGCGTAGGGCGAGGACGGCGTGGTCAGCAGCACCATGGGAAACGAGCTGACCAGCATGACCGGCGTGAAGTCTTTCTCCGGGTCGAAGTTGGTGGACGCGTACATGTACTGGTTCAGCACGTGCGTGCCGTTGGTGCCCATCAGCAGCGTGTAGCCGTCGGGGGCGGCGCGCGCGACCTCGGAGGCGCCGATGTTGCCGCCAGCGCCCGGGCGGTTTTCCACGATGAACGGTTGGCCCAGGTCACGGGCCAGGTATTCGGCCAGGTAGCGGGCGGCGACGTCGGTGCCTTGGCCGGCCTGATAGGGGACGATGATCTTGACGGGTTTGGAGGGATAGCTGTCGGCGGCCGAGGCAGGTTGCGCGAACAGCAGCGGCGCCGCGAGCGCGGCGATGAGGCGTATGGTCTTCATGGTGGTCTCCTCGTTTTTTATGGTGTGCTGCATGCGGGTGCGGCTAGGGCTTGGGAGGCGGCCATCGCGGCAGGATGCCCTGTTCCTGCAACGCCGCGATCTGTGAGTCGTCAAAGCCAGCCTCCCGCAGGACCTCGACGGTGTGTTGCGCATAGGCGGGCGGCGGGCGCTTGACGCGCGCGGGCGCCTGCGAGAGCCGGACTGCCGGACCGATGCCGTGATAGCCATCGCGATCCACGCGCATGCCGCGATGCGCGGTGTGCGCCTGCGCAAAGGCTTCGGGCACGCTGTTGATCGGGCCCGCCGGCACGCCCAGCTGCATCAGCTCGGCGCATAGCGCGTCCCGTGAACGCGACGCCAGGGCGTGTTCGATGGCGTCGCGCAATGCGTCGCGGTGCGCCAGCCGCGACCGGTTGGTGGCAAAGCGCGGGTCTTCGGGCAATGCCGTCAGGCCGGCGTAGTCGCAGAAGCGGCGGAACTGGCGGTCGTTCACCACGCCCAGGAAGATCTCGCCGTCGCGGCACGCATAGCGGTCATACGGCGCGATGTTGGGATGCGCGCTGCCCAAGAGGCCGGGCGTTTGCTGCGTGTGCATCCAGTTGGCGGCGTGCGGCACCAGCAGGCTGAGCGCGGTGTCGAACAGCGTGACCTCGACCCGCTGGCCCAGGCCGGTGCGCGCCCGGTGGTAGAGCGCCAGCAGGATGCCGGACTGCGCGGTGTAGCCGGTCAGGTGGTCGACGATGGGTACGCCGATGCGGGTCGGGCCGCTGGCTGGTTCGCCGTTGATGCTCATCAGGCCGCACATGGCCTGCAGCACCGCGTCGTAGCCGGGCAGGCCGCCCAGCGGGCCGTCGTCACCGAAGCCCGTAATGGCGCAGTAGATCAGATGGGGAAAGCGGGGTTTGAGGTCCGCCTCGTAGTCCAGCCCCCATTTGGCCATCGTGCCGGGGATGAAGTTTTCGATCAGGACGTCGGCATCGGCCAGCAGCGCGAAAAGCACGTCGCGGCCGGCGGGCCGGGACAGGTCCAGCCCGATGGCCCGTTTGCCGCGATTGACGGCGGTGAAGTAGGCCGCGTCGCCCGCTTCGTTGACCGGCGGCCCCAGGCTGCGGGTCTCGTCGCCGCCGGGCGGCTCGATCTTGATGACGTCCGCGCCCTGGTCCGCCAGCATTTGCGAGCACAGCGGACCGGCCAGGACGCGCGACAGGTCGATGACGCGCAGGCCGTCCAGCGCGCCCCGCGCGCGAGGCGCGGGGCAGGGTGCAGCTTGTTCCGATGAATCAGACATCGCCCACCTCGTCTTGGGGTTGCCGCCGGTCAGGCGCGGGTAGGCAATTCGACCACACCGGAGCCCAGCACGGACAGCTCGTCGTCCTGATTGCGCGCTTCCTGTTCGATCTCGACCAGGTGCCGGCCGTCTTCGACGTACTTGCGCACGACCTTGCCCTTGAAGAACAGCATGTCGCCCTCGGGGTTGTGACGGCGGATCTTGCACGTGGACTTGCGCAGGAACCCCGCATCACCCATCCAGTTGGTGAGGTGATGGGTCAGCCACGAGTTGCGCTCGGGACCGTAGTCGTAGGCGCCGGGCGCGCCGACTTCCAGCGCGAAGTCTTCTTCCCAGTGCACGCGTTCGGGCACGTCGGGAATGCCGAAGCGGTTGGTGATCCCCACGCCCGGATGCGCGTCGATGAGCTGCCACGCCAGTTTGTTGGCGCGGATGTACAGGCCGCCCCAGCCCTGCGCGAAGGCGATGAAGCCGGTCACTGTCATCGGGCCCTTGAACATCACGGGCAGTTCCTCGCCTTCCTTCACGTCTTCCCAGTAGCGCGGCGTGGCGCCGCGCACTTCTTCCTGGGCGTAGAGCTTGTAGGCTTCCTTGATTTCCTCGGGGCTGTAGCGGCGCGGCTCGCGTGCGCGGACTTCCGCGTACTTGCTGCCCTGTTCTCGCGCGTGGTCGCGTTCGGTGCGAAAGCACCAGCTGTCGGCCTCGGCGACCTTGTCGCCGTCCTGGTTGAAGAAGTCCACGTGATAGATCTGCTGCACGGCGCGGCCGGCAAAGCGCGTCTGGTGTTCGATCAGGTTCTTCAGGTGCGCTTCGGTGGAGATGGTGTCGTTGCGCTTGACGGTCTTGTGCCAGGTCCAGTCCGCGCCCGACCACATGGCGTGCACGCCGGGCAGCCCGCCCACGTAGCCGGACACGATGCGGCTGGTGGCAAAAAGGAAGCTGGGCAGCGCGATGATGCCGCCGTGCTGGGTCTTGGCCGCGTATTCCGGGTCCGACCACAGGGGGTTGTCATCGCCGATGCCGTGGGCGTAATGGCGGATGTTGTCGCGCGTGGCCTCGTAGCACCACGGTTCGGCGGTGGCGCCGATCTTCACGCCGATGCGTTCGCGCAGCTCGTCCAGCCCGCGTTCGGTGATCTTGGGAAAGCTGCGTTCGGTCTTGGTCTGGGTCAGCATGATGTCTCCTGGTTTTGAAGATGGCCTGTGCCGGACTGCCCTAGGCGTGGGCGGCCCCGGCGGGCGTGGTGTTGGCGGTCGCAAGCTCTTGCTCCCGCAATTTCCTGCGATGGATCTTTCCGGCGGGCGTCTTGGGCAGCTCGGCCACGAACACCACCTGGCGCGGATACTCGTGCTGCGCGAGGCGGCTGCGCACGGCGTCCTGGATTTCTTCCACGAAGGTGTCGTCGCCCGCGCGCGCCGACACCACGAAGGCCTTGACGACCTGGCCGCGCAGCGGGTCGGGCACGCCGATGGCGGCAGCCTCGGCCACGTCCCGGTGCTTGAGGATGGCGTCTTCGATCTCGACGGCGCTCATGGTCCAGCCGGCCGAAATGATGACGTCGTCGGCGCGGCCGCCGTGCCAGAAGTAGCCGTCTTCGTCCACGCGGCCCAGGTCCTTGGTGGCGACCCATGCGTCGCGGCGCCAGAGCTTGAGTTCGCCGGTTTCGCCAGGCGCGCAGGGCTGGCCGTTGGCGTCCTGGACCTCGACGCGCAATCCCGGCACGGGTTTGCCCAGCGAGCCGGCCTTGACGGTGAAGTCCGGCGCGCCGGGGTAATTGACCAGGCAGACCCCGATCTCCGTCGTGCCGTACATGCTGCAGACCGGCCGGCCGAAGGTCGCTTCCACGAAGGCGGCGGTCTCGCTGTCGATGGGTTCGCCGGTGAAGGACACCTTGTCCAGGTGATAGCGGTAGCGCCCGGCCGCGCCGCTGTTGCGCATCATCCGGTAATGGGTGGCGGCAGCCGATATGTTGTTGAAGCGGTGCTCCTGCAAGGCCTGCAGCAGGCGCTCGGCGTTGAACTTGCCGGCATACGCGCCGATGGTGACGCCCAAGGCCAGCGGCGCCAGCGTGCCGTGCCACAGCCCATGTCCCCAGGCGGGCGAGGACGGGCACATGTAGCGGTCGCCCGGGCGGATGCCGGTGCCGTACAGCGCGGCCAGCATCAGCGTGACCAGGGCGCGGTGCGTGTGCTTGACGGCGTCAGGCAGCTCGCGGGTCGTGCCGGACGTGTACTGGAAGATGGCCAGATCGTCGCCGCGCGTGCGGCATTCGTAGTGCGAAGGATAGGCGGCCAGCGTGCCGAGAAACGCCTCGTCGGCGATCACGACGCGCATGTCCTCGCCGCCCGCGGCCAGCGGCGCTTTTTCCGCGTTGGTCACCAGCATGCGCGGCTGGCAGTCCTGCACGCGCAGCTGGATGCCGTCGGGGCCGAACAGCGTGAACAGCGGCACGGCGATCGCGCCCATCTTCATGGCGCCGAACATGGCCACGTAGAACGGCAGCGACGGTTCCAGCATGACGGCCACGCGGTCGCCGGGGCGGATGCCCTGTTCGGCCAGGTAGTGCGCAAGGCGCGAGGATTGCTCGGCGATCTGGCGGAACGAGTAGGTTTCGTCCCCGCCCGCCGCACGCACCAGGATGATCGCCGGCTCGGCCTTGTCCGCGTGCCGATCGATACATTCGTGCGCGATGTTCATGTGTTCGCGGTTGCCGTCGAAAAGCTCCCAGAGCTTGTCGGGGGCGCAAAGCGCCTGGGCGTCCGCATAAGAAAGGGTATCGGTCAGCTTGGTCATTTCGTCGTACCTGTGTGGGTCGGCAACCTGTGGAACTCACTATGCGCGCCACCAAATAAATTGTCAATCGCGTTTATGGATTGTATATATACAATTTCGTGGCGCTAGGCCGGACCCGCGACGCGGTCGCCGCACGGTATGCTTGCCGCAATAAAAACGGAGAAACCGATGAGTGAAACCAGTACCCCGGACCCTGCCGCCGCCGGCCCGCGCGTGCGGCCGGTGCCGGCCGTGACGCGATCGATCGCGATCCTGCGCCTGCTCGGGCGTGGCGGCGAGCCCATGACGCTCAAGGCCATCTCGCAGGAATTGGGCATGGTGACCAGCACCTGCCTGCACATTCTTCGCGTCCTGGTGGAAGAAGGCCTGGTCAAGGTCGATCCCGGCGCCAAGCGCTACAGCCTGGGCGTGGGCATGCTGACGCTGGCGCGCAGCGTGATCGAGAGCAATCCGTTTCCCGCGCTGGCCCAACCCGTGCTGGACCGGATCGCCAACGCGGCCAGCGTCACCGCGATCGGCGTCGAGGTGTCAGGCAGCGATCACATGGTCGTGCTGGCGTTGTCGCGGTCCAATGCGCCGTTCCGGCTGCACGTGGACGTGGGCAGCCGCTTTCCCGCGTTGATCAGCGCGACCGGCCGGCTCGTCGCGGCCTTCGCGGATTTGTCGGAAAAGGAACTGGAGCGGCGCTTCAAGGCGTTGCGCTGGGATCAGGCGCCCGAGTTTTCGGCCTGGAAGGCCGACGTGGACGCGGTGCGCCGCCAAGGCTACAGCGTGGACCGCAACAACTACATCAACGGCGTCGTCGTGATCGCGGTGCCCGTCTTCGACAGCCATCAGCGCCTGACGCATGCGCTGGTGGCCGCGGGATTGGCCGAACAGCTTGACGCGGCGCGCGTCGAATCGCTGGCGCGCGCGCTGCAGGACGAGTCCCGCGCGTTGTCGCAACTGATGGCCGCCAGGAGCTGAGCGCATGACCACGCAACCGGATGTCGAACCGGCCGTGCCGCAAGGGTGGCGCAAAAGAGGGCTTGCGGGCTTTGCGGGCCTGATCGGGCCGTTGTGGGTGCGCAAGGAGGACGAGAGCTGGGCGTATGGCCTCTTGGCCACCGCCGATCACCTGAATCCGGCTGGCGTGGTGCATGGCGGATTGCTGACGGCGTTGCTGGATCACGGCATCAGCGCGATCGCGTGGGAAGCGCTGGGCCGGCGCGCCTGCGTGACCGTGCAGCTGGACACGCATTTTCTCGCGGCGGCGCGCGAGGGGCAGTTTCTGGAAGTGCGCGGCCGCGTGGCGCGGGCGACGTCCTCGCTGGTGTTCATGCAAGGAGAGCTGAGCACGGACGGGCAGGTCGTTGCGACGGCCGTTGCCGTGCTCAAGCAGGTGGGGGCAGCGGCGGGCGGTCCCGCGGCGGGCGATCCCGCGGCGGGCGGTCCCGCGGCGAAGTAAACCCCGCCCCGGATCCCGCCAGGCACGCCCGCGATCAGGCCGGCAGCGCGATCAGCCTGGCTGAACCCGCCGCTTCTTCCTCGCGCAGCTTGAAACGCGCCACGGCATCGGCCAGCACGCGCGCCTGATCGCTCAGCATGCCGGACGCCGCCGTGGACTGCTCGACCAGTGCGGCATTCTGCTGCGTGGCCTGGTCCATGTCGGCGACCGAGCGGTCGATCTGACCCAATCCCGTGCTTTGTTCGGCCATCGCGCCGTGGATCTCGCTCACCATCCGCTGCACGCGGTTGATGCCGTCAACGATCTCGGTCATGGTCGAACCCGCGGCCTGCACGCGTTGCGTGCCGCTCTTGACGTTCTGGACGGACGCCTCGATCAGCGTCTTGATCTCCTGCGCCGACGCGGCGCTGCGCTGCGCCAGTGTGCGCACTTCACCGGCCACCACCGCAAAGCCGCGGCCTTGTTCGCCTGCGCGGGCGGCTTCGACCGCCGCGTTCAGTGCCAGGATGTTGGTCTGAAACGCGATGCCGTCGATCACGCGAATGATCTCGGTAATGCGCTGCGACGACTTCGAGATCTCGTCCATCGTGCTGACCGCGTCGTTGACCACCTGACCGCCGCGGGCGGCGACGGCGCTGGCTTCGTCGGCCAGGCGCGTTGCGTGCTCGGCGGTTTCCTCGGTCTGGCGCACGCTGGACGCCAGTTCGGTCAGCGCCGAAGAGGTCTCCTCGAGCGAGGCGGCCGACGTTTCGGTGCGCTGCGACAGGTCACGGTTGCCCATGTCGATTTCTCGCGTGGCGGCGCTCATTGAATGCACGCCGCTGCGCACTTCGCGCATGACGTGGGTGATCTTCTCCACGAACGCGTTGAACGAAGCCGAGATCTGCGCGACCTCGTCGTGGCCGACCACGGCCAGGCGGTGCGTCATGTCGCCGTCGCCCGAGCCGATGGTGTCCATGGCATCGCGCACGGCGGACAGGCGCTTGAACGCCCGCGACGTGATCACGCTGGCGATGGTCACGGCGATCAGTGTCAGGACGACCAGCGAGATCAGGGTTGCGTGCAGCACCTGCGTCAGGCCGACCGTGGCTTCGGCCTTGTCCAGCGCCACGACCAGATACCAGTCGGTGCCGGGAACGCGGCGCGCCTTCAGCAGCTTTTGCGCGCCGTCCAGCATGATGTCGGCGGGGGCGGCGCCGTCGCGGGCCAGGGATGCCACGACATCGGCCGTCAACGCCGGGGAAATGTCGGTCGACGGCTTGAGCGCCAGCTTGTCGTTCAGGTGCGAAATCACCTGGCCGTCGGTTGCCACCACGAAGGCGCTGCTGGAAGGCGTGGGGTGGATGGCCTTGATGATGTCTTTCACGCCATCGAGCGGCACGGCGCCGCTCAGCACGCCCGCCGTCTGGCCGTTGCGGATCATCGGCGCGGTGAATGCGACGTACAGCACGCCGGTGGTGGAATCGCCATAAGGCTTGGTGACCGTCAGCTTGCCGGCGGCGACGGCGCTCTTGTACCAGGGCCGGGCGGTCGGATCGTAATCCGCCGCGGTCTTGGTGGTGGAAAAGAAGGTCTTGTCCGACCAGCCGATGGTGGTGATGGGAAAGCCATTGGTCTGGCCCATGAGCGGGGTCAGACCGCGGGGATCGCCCTTTTCGACCACTTTCGCGGTGGCGTCGACCGCCTGCGCCTTGTCGGCCGACCAGCGCTCGATGGCGCTGGCGTTGCCCGAGGCCACGGCGTCCAACGTGGCGGCGATGGTGGACATCATGTTGTCGCGCACGATCTGGTAGGTGATGAGGCCGGAGAGCGTGAGGGCTCCCACCACCGTAAAGCAGGTAATAAGCAAAATGCGGTTGCGCAGCGACGTTATCTTCATGCTCGTGTACTGGATACGCCGGCGGGGAAGGCCGGCGGGTTGCAAGTCGGCCAGGAAACCCCCGGCCGCAACCCGCTAACGGCAGATGCAGGCGGCGACTTTAGGGGGCCGCGCCAGAACCGGAGCAATATCGTCGCGGCGGTTTCAGCCGGCTTTCAGCGCAAAAAGAAACGGGGCAGAATCTGCCCCGTTTGCGCATCAAGCACGAAAGAAAGCGGGGTCAGAACCCTTCGCGCGGCACGTGCACGCGGCCTTCCATCAGCACCCGCGCGCTGCGGCTCATGATGGCCTTGGTCACTTTCCATTCGCCATCGACCAACTGCGCCTGCGCGCCGACACGCAGCGTGCCCGACGGGTGGCCGAAGCAGACGTTGTCGCGCTCGCCGCCGCCAGCCGCCAGGTTCACCAGCGTGCCGGGCACTGCGGCCGCGGTGGCGATCGCGACGGACGCGGTGCCCATCATCGCGTGGTGCAGCTTGCCCATCGACAGGGCGCGCACCAGCACGTCGATGTCGCCGGTGCCGATCTTCTTGCCGCTGGAGGACACGTATTCCTTCGGGGAGGCAACAAAGGCAACCTTGGGCGTGTGCTGGCGGCTGGCCGCCTCGGCGATGTCCTTGATGAGTCCCATGCGAACGGCGCCGTGCGCGCGGATGGTCTCGAAGCGGGCCAGCGCGGCGGCATCGCCGTTGATGGCGTCCTGCAGTTCCGTGCCGCTGTAGCCCAGCGCGTCGGCTTCCAGGAAGATCGTGGGAATGCCGGAGTTGATCATCGTGGCCTTGAACGTGCCCACGCCCGGGACTTCCAGGTTGTCCACCAGGTTGCCGGTGGGGAACATGGAGCCGCCGTCGCCTTCTTCGGCCGGGTCCATGAATTCCAGGCGCACTTCGGCGGCCGGGAAGGTCACGCCGTCCAGTTCGAAGTCGCCGGTCTCCTGCACCGCGCCGCCGGTGATGGGCACGTGCGCGACGATGGTCTTCTGGATGTTGGCCTGCCAGATGCGCACGATGGCAATGCCGTCCTGCGGGATGCGGGCGGCGTCGACCAGGCCGTTGGTGATGGCAAAGGGCCCGACCGCGGCGGACAGGTTGCCGCAGTTGCCGCTCCAGTCCACGAAGGGCTGGTCGATGGAGACTTGGCCGAACAGGTAGTCCACGTCATGGCCGGGGCGCGTGCTTTTGGCGACGATGACGGTCTTGCTGGTGCTGGAGGTGGCCGCGCCCATGCCGTCGATCTGCTTGCCGTAGGGGTCGGGGCTGCCGATCACGCGCAGCAGCAGCGCGTCGCGCGCCGCGCCCGGCACGCGGGCCGATTCGGGCAGGTCGTCCAGCTTGAAGAACACGCCTTTGCTGGTGCCGCCGCGCATGTAGGTGGCGGCGATCTTGGTTTGGGGAGCATGTGACATGAAACGATCCTGAAATATCGGAGTAGGGCGGCGGGCGCTGCAACCGCCCGCCGGTCTTTACAGCGCGGGTCAGGCCAGCTTGCCGGCGTCCGACGCGGAAGCGGCTTCCAGGAAATCCTGGGCAAAGCGCTGCAGCACGCCGCCGGCTTCGTAGATGGACACTTCCTCGGCGGTGTCCAGCCGGCAGGTCACGGGCACCTGTTCGGTGCTGCCGTTGCGGCGGTGGATGACCAGCGTCAGGTCAGCGCGCGGCTTGCGCTCGCCAATGACGTCGTAGCTTTCGGTGCCGTCCAGCGCCAGCGTCTTGCGGTTCACGCCCGGCTTGAACTCCAGCGGCAGCACGCCCATGCCGATGAGGTTGGTGCGGTGGATGCGCTCGAAGCCTTCGGCCACGATGGCTTCCACGCCGGCCAGGCGCACGCCCTTGGCGGCCCAGTCGCGCGAAGAACCTTGGCCGTAGTCAGCGCCGGCCACGATGATGAGCGGCTGCTTGCGGTCCATGTAGGTCTCGATGGCTTCCCACATGCGCATGACCTTGCCTTCCGGCTCGACGCGCGCCAGCGAGCCTTGCTTCACGGTGCCGTCGGCGTTCTTCACCATTTCGTTGAAGAGCTTCGGGTTGGCGAAGGTGGCGCGCTGCGCGGTCAGGTGGTCGCCGCGGTGCGTGGCGTACGAGTTGAAGTCCTCTTCGGGCAGACCCATCTTGTGCAGATATTCGCCCGCGGCGCTGTCCATCAGGATGGCGTTGGACGGCGACAGGTGGTCGGTGGTGATGTTGTCGCCCAGCACAGCCAGCGGCAGCATGCCGCGCAGCGTGCGTTCGCCGGCCAGCGCGCCTTCCCAGTACGGCGGACGGCGGATGTACGTGCTTTGCGGGCGCCAGTCGTACAGCGGGCTGACGGCGGTCTGGCGGTCGTCCTTGATGCCGAACATTGGGGCGTAGACCTTGCGGAACTGCTCGGGCTTGACCGCCGACTTGACCATTGCGTCGATCTCCTCGTCGCTGGGCCAGATGTCCTTCAGACGGATCTCGCGGCCATCGGCGGTCACGCCCAGCACGTCGCGTTCGATGTCAAAACGAATGGTGCCGGCAATCGCATAGGCCACGACCAGCGGCGGCGAGGCCAGGAAGGCCTGCTTGGCGTACGGGTGGATGCGGCCATCGAAGTTGCGGTTGCCGGACAGGACAGCGGTGGCATAGAGGTCGCGGTCGATGATTTCCTGCTGGATCTTCGGGTCCAGCGCGCCGGACATGCCGTTGCACGTGGTACAGGCAAACGCCACGACGCCAAAGCCCAGTCGTTCCAGTTCGTGCGTGAGGCCGGCCTCTTCCAGATAAAGCTGCACGGCCTTGGAACCGGGCGCCAGCGAGCTCTTGACCCAGGGCTTGCGCACGAGGCCCGCGCGGTTGGCGTTGCGCGCCAGGAGGCCCGCGGCGATCACGTTGCGCGGGTTGCTGGTGTTGGTGCAGCTGGTGATGGCGGCGATGATGACGGCGCCGTCGGGCATCAGGCCGGGCTGGTTCTCGACCACGCCGGCAATGCCGCGTTCGGCCAGGTCGGACACCGGCAGGCGGCGATGCGGGTTGGACGGGCCGGCCAGCGTGCGCACGACGGTGGACAGGTCAAAGCGCAGCACGCGCTCGTACTGCGCGGTCTTCAGGCTGTCGGACCACAGGCCGGCGGTCTTGGCGTAGTTTTCCACCAGCGCAATCTGCTCGTCTTCGCGGCCGGTCAGGCGCAGGTAATCGATGGTCTGCTGGTCGATGGAGAACATCGCCGCGGTGGCGCCGTATTCAGGCGCCATGTTCGAGATGGTGGCGCGGTCGCCCAGCGTCAGGCTGGAGGCGCCTTCGCCGTAGAACTCCAGGTACGCGCCCACCACCTTTTCCTTGCGCAGGAATTCGGTCAGCGTCAGCACGATGTCGGTGGCGGTGATGCCGGGCTGCGCGCGGCCGGAGAGTTCGACGCCGACGATGTCGGGCAGGCGCATCCACGACGCGCGGCCCAGCATGACGTTTTCGGCTTCCAGGCCGCCCACGCCGATGGCGATGACGCCCAGTGCATCCACGTGCGGCGTGTGGCTGTCGGTGCCGACCAGCGTGTCGGGGAAGGCCACGCCGTCCTGCGTGTAGATGACGGGCGACATCCGCTCCAGATTGATCTGGTGCATGATGCCGTTGCCTGGCGGCACGACCTCGATGTTTTCGAAGGCCTGCTTGGTCCAGTCGATGAAATGGAAGCGGTCTTCGTTGCGGCGGTCTTCCACCGCGCGGTTCTTGGCAAAGGCGTCCGGGTCGTTGCCGTCGTATTCCACGGCCAGCGAGTGGTCGACGATCAGCTGCACCGGCACCACGGGATTGACCTTGGCCGGGTCGCCGCCCTTGTCGGCAATGGCGTCGCGCAGGCCCGCCAGGTCCACTAGCGCGGTCTGGCCCAGGATGTCATGACAGACCACGCGCGCCGGAAACCACGGAAAGTCCAGATCGCGGCGGCGTTCGATCAGCTGCTTGAGCGCGTCGGTCAGCAGCGCGGGATCGCAGCGGCGCACCAGGTTTTCGGCCAGGACGCGGGACGTGTAGGGCAGGCCGTCATATGCGCCGGGGGCAATGGCCTCCACGGCCGCGCGGGCGTCGAAGTAGTCCAGGCGGGTGCCGGGCAGGTTCTTGCGGTACGACTTGTTCATCATGCCTCCGTGCGCTGTTGGGTGCTTTGCGCGATCTGTTGTTCGATGTTGATGCGGGATGCGCGGATGTGCCGGCGCATCAGGAGTTCGGCCAGCTCGCCATCGCCGTCGGCGATGGCGTCCAGAATGCGGTGATGCTCGGCGTAGGCCTGCCGCGGGCGATTGGGCGTCGTCGAATACTGGATGCGGTACATGCGCGCCAATTGATAAAGCTCGTCGCACAGCATGCGAAACAGCATCTGGTTGCCGCTGCCCTTGACGATGCGGTAGTGGAAATCGTAATCCCCTTCCTGCTGGTAATAGCCCAGGCCGGCCTGGAAGGCTTCGTCGCGTTCGTGCGCTTCCAGCACGCCGCGCAGCTCGTCGATTTCCGACGGCGGCATGCGTTCGGCGGCCAGGCGGCAGGCGGTGCCTTCCAGCGATTCACGGATTTCGTAGAGTTCGATCAGTTCCTGGATCGACAGGGACACGACGCGCGCGCCTGCGTGCGGCACTCGCACCAGGAGCTTCTGGCCTTCCAGCCGGTGCAGGGCCTCGCGCAGCGGGCCGCGGCTGACGCCGTGGATGCGCGCCAGCTCGGGCTCGGAAATTTTGCTGCCCGGGGCGATCTCGCCCTTGACGATGGCGGACTGGATCTTGCGGAAGATGTGGTCCGACAGGGTTTCGCCGATGGGTTCGCCAACGGGGGCGCCATCGGTCGCCTGCGCGCCCGGCAAGGTGAGCACTTTGCTCATGGTGTTGACAATTCGTTCCGTTAAAGGGGGTATTTTCGGAATAAAGCGCGATTGGTGCGCTGAATTGTCAACAATTTACTCCCGGCAAGGGCGCGGGTGCAAGCGGCCCCCGGTCCCGGAGGCGGGCGCCGGACAGGGCGCAGGCCCGGTCGGTTCAGGGCCGCCTGCGCAGGCGGGCCATCACCTTAGAGGTCGACCCGCACCTTGCCCGCCTTCACCAATCCGGCCACGTCCCGGATCTCCGCCAGCAGCGCGTCCTGCAGTTGCGCCGGCGTGCCGCCGGTGGGCTCGAATCCCTGCTCGGCCAGCTTGGTGTGGACGGATTCGGTTTTCAGGGCGCGGTTGATGCCCTGGTTCAGCGCCGCGATGGTGGCTTCGGGCGTGCCCGCCGCGCAGTAGGTTCCGAACTGGATCTGCGCCGAAAACCCCGCAAAGCCGCTTTCGGCAACGGTGGGGATATCCGGATATTTCGGCAGGCGCTGTGGGCTTGTCACGGCCAGCACCCGCAGGCGGCCGCTCTTCAGATACGGTTCGACCGCGGCCACCGTGGCCACGACGACCTGGATCTGGCCGCCCAGCAGGTCGGTCATCATCGGGCCGGTGCCGCGATACGGGACGTGCAGCATCTCGATGCCGCAGGCGGCTTGCAGCAGTTCGGTGGCCAGGTGCTGGGGCGTGGCGTTGCCGGGCGTGCCAAAGGTCAGCCCCTTGGGCTCGCGCCGCGCCTGCGCGACCAGTTCGGCCAGCGTCTTGGCGGGCAGGTCGCTATTGACCGCCACCATGTAGGGCGAGCGCGCAATGGGGCAGACGGGGGCCAACTGCTTGAGCACGTCTTCGGGCGGGCGGGCGTAGTAGCGCACCGACGGCACCAGGCCGGCAAACAGCAGCATGCTGCCGTCTTTCGCGCCATTGGCCGTGTAGTCCGCGCCCAGCATGCCGCTGGCGCCGGGTTTGTTTTCCACGACCACGGGGCGATCCAGCGCGCCTTCCAGCGAGGCGGCGATGACGCGGCCCAGCACGTCGGTGCCGCCGCCCGGCGGGAACGGCACGATCACGCGCAGGGGCGCTTCGCGCGCGGCGGCCAGCCGAGGGGCGGCGGCGCCCAGCGGGGCCAGCGACAGTGCCGCCAGGGTCTTGATGAGGGTTCTGCGGTCCATGTGTCTTGTCTCCGTCCCCGCGTCGTGGCGGGGTTGTCGCGCATCGTCTCTGTCGGCGGACGATGTCAGGGTTCGGGGGAAATCAGAGTGGCGATTGCGTCGGCTAGGCCTTTGCGGCATGCGCCTGCGTCGAGGGCGACTGCGCGGGATGGGCCACTGCCGGATGCGCCGACACGAAGCTGCGAAGCGCGGCGGCCACCGTGCCCGGTTCCTCCACCGGCAGCATATGACGCTGGCCGGGGGCGACGCGGGCGCAGGCGCGGGGCAGGGCGCGCGCCAGGTCTCGCGTCATGCGCGGGTTGGAGCCGACGTCATGCTCGCCGGTCATGACCAGCACGGGGCAGGCAATGTCCGGCGCGGCCTGCGCCAGCAGCGGGTCGCCCAACGCGAACAGCGCGTACGCGGACAGAAAGCTCTGGCGGTCGTTGCCGAGCAGGCGCTGTTCAATCTGCGCGACGCGCGCGGGGTGCGCGGCTTGAAAGGCCGGCGTGAACCAACGCGTCAGCGACACCTTGGCGGCAGCTTCGGGGTCTTGCGTGGCCGCGGCATCCAGCCGGGCGCGCACGGCGACGGCTTCTTCGTCCGTGCGCCGGAACACCGTGTTCAGCAGCACCAGCCGGCTGACGCGTTCGGGGCGCGCCGCCGCGTAGGCGCCCGCGATCAGGCCGCCCATGGAATAGCCCAGCACGGTCGCGTGTTGCCAGCCCGCGCGGTCCAGTTCGGCATCCAGTTGCGCGATGAAGTCGTGGATGTCCGCCGGGCCGCGCAGCGCGCGCGCGGCGCCGTGGCCCAGCAGGTCATAACGCAGCACGTCGAAGTCCGGCTCAAGCAGGGGAGCCAGGTCGTCCCACAGCGTGTGGTCCAGGCCGACGCCGTGCAAGAGGACCAGCGGTTCGCCGCGGCCGGTGCGCCGCCGTTGCATGGTCATTTTGCGCGCGCCTCCTGTGCTTCCTGCTCCAGTTCCTTCATGTCTGAATAGCGGTTGCCGATGCGGTGATGCGGACGGCCCGAGGTGGCCGCGCCCAGCGCGATCACGATCTCGTCGGGCGCCGGCGCGTCGTTGATGGTGGTCTGCACCGTCAGGTAGTGCGAGCGCAGGCCTTCGTCCAGCTTGTGCATCAGCGGCACGGAGATCACGCAGCCCGGTCCGCCGCGCATGTTGGTGAAGCTGAGATAGCTGGTGCCGCCCACCGCGTTGCGGTAGAAGTTGCCGAACCGCAGCGTGTGGATCAGCGCGGACGCATGTTCGACTTCGCCCGCGGTGCCGACCACGGCGGCCTTGCCGTAGGCCTCGATGTTGTCCGCCGAACCGGCCTGGCGCAGGATCTCGCCGACCAGCAGTTCGCCCAGCGGCGGCGCGGCTTCGAGGATGCCGGGCCGCAGGTCTTCCTGAAACGGCAGGCCGGCCCACGGATTGCGGATCACGGCGGCGGCCACGATCATCACCAGCGGGCGCTCGGCCGCTCGGCCGCCTTCAATCAGGGTTTTCTCGACGTAACTGACTACCTTGCGCACTTGCAGCGACATGCACTTGCTCCGAAATCGTGGGGATGAATGACGAACCCATTGTTCGACGCTGCGTGCGATTTTGACAATCCAAATTAACGTGAGCTAATTTCAGAAAATCCGAATTCACGGCGGCTTTCCCCATGCCTACTTCCCTGAAGATCCAGCACCTGCGCCAGTTCCTGCTGGCCGCCGATCACGGCAGTTTTCGCGTCGCCGCGCAGGGCACGTTCCGGTCGCAGGCGGCGGTGTCGGCCGCCATGCAGGACCTGGAGCAACAACTGGGCGCGCCGCTCTTCGAACCCGGCAAGCGCGCCCAGCTGACCGCGTTGGGCCAGGCGGTGGCGCCGCTGTTTCGCGAGCTGCTGGCCACGCATGACCGGGTGCTGGATGCGGCGCGGCAGTTCGGCACGGGCAGTCAGGGGCCGGTGGCGATGGCCGTCATGCCGTCGCTGGCCGACGAATGGCTGCCGCGGCTGCTCGCCCGCTTTGCGCACACCCATCCTGACGTGCGGATCCGCGCGTTGGACGAAACCTCGCCCGAAGTGCACCGGCTGGTGCTGGCAGGCGAGGTTCAGGTGGGCGTGGCCGGGCAGGCCCCGCGCACGGACGAGGTGGCGTTCACGCCCGTGGCGCGCGACGCCTTCGGGCTGGTCTGCAAGAAGAGCCACCCGCTGGCCCGGCGGCGCGGCCCGGTGTCCTGGGCGGCGCTGGCCGATGAACGGCTGATCGGCAACGCCACCTTTGAAACGCTGAAGAACCGTCAATTGGGCAGCGGCATCGACGACCCGGCGATCGTGGTGTCCAACCGCGCCTCGCTATTAGCCAGCGTGGTGGGCGGCCTGGGTGTGACGGTGTTGCCGGTGCTGGCGCGGCCCGCGGCCGGCAGCGGGCTGGCGTTTGTGCCGCTGGCCGAACCCGTGGTCGAACGCATCGTCGGCGTGCTGACGCGCAAGGACGAGACGCTGCTGCCGTCGGTGGCCGCCATGCACGCGCTGGCGCTGCGGTCGCTGGCGCAGTTCACGCGGCGCAAGGGTGCGGTGCTGGTGTAGGGCCGGGCAGCCTGCGGCGCCGGCTGGCGTCATCCTCCGCACGCGTAGATCATGAACTGCCGGAAGGCCTCGGCCGGCTTGGCCATGGCTGCGCGCGGGTGCCACAGCAGGCCGGCCTCCATGGGCGGCACGGCATCGGTGATGGGCACGGCTTCGATCTTGCGCCCCTCCAGCGACCAGGGCCGGTAAACCATGTCCGACAGCATCGTGACGCCAAAGCCATGCGCGACCAGGCCGCGAAGCGCCTCCATCGACCGCGTGCGAAAGGCGATGTCGGGCTGCAGGCCGTGACCGCGCCAATAACCCAGCGTGGATCGCTCGCCTTCGTCCATTTCCAGCAGGATGTAGGGATAGCGCGCGATGTCGGCAAGCGCGGGCGCGGCCGCCTGCGTCAGCGGATGCCCGGCCGCGGTCCAGAGCTGGCGCCTTGAACGCACCAGTACGTGATGGCCGAAGCGCTCGCGCTTGTCCACGTTGGACAGCAGCGCCACGCCCAGCTCCACGTCGCCGCTTGCCACGGCCTGTTCGATCTCCGGGCGGTCCAGATCCACCAGGTCCAGCACGACGTCCGGATAGCGCCGCCGGAACCGCGCCAGCAGGTCGGGCAGAAAATACCCCAGCACCGTGTAGGACGCCGCGATCCGCACCGAACCGCGCAGCGCATACCGCTGGAACCCCGGTTCGCGCAGCGCGTCGTCCAGGGAATCGAGCACGTCGCGGGCGCGTTGGTGGAAGTTGTGGCCTTCGGGCGTCAACGTCACGCCGTGCGCATGGCGGTCGAACAGGCGCACGCCCAGTTGTGCCTCCAGCGCCAGCACGGCGTTGGTGACGGCCGATTGGGACACGTGCTCGTCGGCCGCCGCCATGGAAAACCGCCCTGTGCGGGCGGCCGCGGCGAAGTACCGGAGTTGGCGGAGCGTGACCTCATTAGCCATGTGTTTTTCACATACCAGCTAGTCGAATATATGAATATACGATAGGACTTCGCGTTCCTACACTGCGGAAAACACGTAAATGCCCGCACCGCAGATTGCAGGAGACAACCCCATGAACGCCCCTCTACCCCCTGGCGTGGCCGACACCCATGGCCTGTCGCTGGACGACAAATACGCGCAGCCCACCGGCCGCGTCTACCTGAGCGGCACGCAGGCGCTGGTGCGCCTGCCCCTGATGCAAAAGCAGCGCGACCAGGAGGCCGGCCTGAACACCGCCGGGTATGTGTCGGGCTACCGGGGATCGCCGCTGGGCGGCCTGGACCAGGCGCTCTGGAAGGCCAAGCGTCATTTGAAAGACAACGATGTGGTGTTCCAGCCCGGCCTGAACGAGGACCTGGCCGCGACCGCCGTCTGGGGATCGCAGCAGCTCAATCTGTTTCCCGGTGCGCAGCGCGATGGCGTCTTTGGCATGTGGTACGGCAAGGGGCCCGGGGTGGACCGGTCGGTGGATGTGCTCAAGCACGCCAACTCGGCCGGCACGTCCGCGCATGGCGGGGTGCTGATGCTGGCTGGCGACGACCACGCCGCCAAGTCCTCGTCGGTGGCGCATCAGTCCGAACACGTGCTGATCGCCAGCGGCATCCCGGTGCTGTACCCGTCCAACGTGCAGGAGTATCTGGATTACGGCCTGCATGGCTGGGCCATGAGCCGCCACACGGGCCTGTGGGTGGCGATGAAATGCGTGACGGACGTGGTGGAGTCCAGCGCCTCGGTGGACGTGGACCCGTCACGCGTGCGGATCGTGCTGCCCGAGGACAGCCTGCCGCCGGGCGGGCTGAACATCCGCTGGCCGGACTCGCCGCTGGCGCAGGAGGCGCGGCTGCTGGACTACAAGTGGTACGCGGCGCTGGCCTATGTGCGCGCCAACAAGCTGAACCGCGTGGTGCTGGACTCGCCCAACGCGCACTTCGGCATCATGACGGCCGGCAAGGCGTATCTGGACGTGCGCCAGGCGCTGAACGACCTGGGGCTGGACGATGCGGCCTGTGCGCAGGCGGGCATCCGCGTGCTGAAGGTGGGCTGCATCTGGCCGCTGGACGCGCAGGACGCGCGCGAATTCGCCACGGGTCTGAAAGAGATCCTGGTCGTCGAGGAAAAGCGCCAGATCCTGGAATACGCGCTCAAGGAAGAGCTGTACAACTGGCGCGACGACGTGCGGCCGCGTGTCTTTGGCAAGTTCGACGAGCGCGAGAATGGCGGCGGCGAATGGTCCACGCCGCGCGGCGGCTGGCTGCTGCCGGCGCGGTATGAGCTGTCGCCCGCGCTGATCGCTCGCGCCATTGCCGCCCGCCTCGAAAAAGCCAACCTGTCCGACGCGTTGCGCGCGCGCATTGCGGCGCGCCTGGCCGTCATCGATGCCAAGGAGCGCGAGGCCAGCCGCCCCACGCTGGTCGAAGAACGCAAGCCCTGGTTCTGTTCGGGCTGTCCGCACAACACCTCCACGCGCGTGCCGGAAGGATCGCGCGCGGTGGCGGGCATCGGCTGCCATTACATGGCGATGTGGATGGACCGCAATACCGACACCTTCAGCCAGATGGGCGGCGAGGGCGTGGCGTGGCTGGGCCAGAAGGACTTCACGTCCGAGCGCCATATCTTTGCCAATTTGGGCGACGGCACGTATTTTCATTCGGGCCTGCTCGCCATTCGCGCGGCCATCGCGGCGCGCGCGCGCATCACCTACAAGATCCTCTACAACGACGCCGTCGCCATGACGGGCGGGCAGCCGGTGGACGGCGTCCTGACCGTGCCGCAGATCGCGGCGCAGATGCTGGCCGAAGGCGTCGTCAAGACGGTGGTCGTGACGGACGAACCCGACAAGTACACGGGGGCGCAGACCTTGCCGGCAGGGGTGGAGGTCCACCACCGCAAGGCGCTGGACGACGTGCAGCGCGCGCTGCGCGACATTGACGGCGCCACGGTGCTGATCTACGACCAGACCTGCGCGACCGAGAAGCGCCGCCGCAGAAAGCGCGGCGAGTATCCCGATCCGCCCCGACGCGCCTTCATCAACGAAGCGGTGTGCGAAGGCTGCGGCGATTGCTCGGTGCAGTCGAACTGCCTGTCGGTGGAACCGCTGGATACGCCGCTGGGCACGAAGCGGCGCATCAACCAGTCGTCGTGCAACAAGGATTTTTCGTGCGTGGAGGGATTTTGTCCCAGCTTCGTGACGGCCGAAGGCGCCACGCCGCGCAAGCCCGGCAAGCAGGGCGGCGCGCCGTCGCTGGCTGAGGTCCCGCGGCCCGGCCAGGCTGTCATTGCACCGGGCGCGGCATATCGCGTGGTGGTGGCCGGCGTCGGCGGCACGGGCGTGGTGACGGTGGGCGCGCTGATCGGCGCGGCCGCGCACATCGAAGGCAAGGGCGTGACCGTGCTGGACATGGCCGGGCTGGCGCAAAAGGGCGGGGCGGTGCTCAGCCACGTGCAGCTGGCCAACCGGCCCGAGGACCTGCACGCCACGCGCGTCGCGCTGGGCGAGGCCGACCTCGTGATCGGCTGCGATGCCCTGGTGTCGGCGTCGCCCGAGGTGCTGTCGCGCCTGCGGCCCGACCATGGCCGCGCGGTGGTCAACAGCAGCGCCGCGCCGACGGCCGCGTTCCTGTCGCAGCCCACGTGGCGTTTTCCGGGGGCGCAGGCGCAGGCTGCGCTGACGCAAAGCACGGGAGGCAATTGCGACTTCCTGGAGGCCGGCCCGCTGGCCGAGGCCCTTCTGGGCGACAGCATCTACGCCAACCCGCTGCTGTTGGGATACGCGTGGCAAAAGGGCGGACTGCCGCTGTCGCTGGACAGCCTGCGCCGCGCGATCCAGATCAACGGCGTGTCGGTGGACAAGAATCTGGCCGCCTTCGAACTGGGCCGCCAGGCCGCGCATCGCGGCGTGGATGCGCTGCGCCCCACGGCGGCCGAGCGGGTGGTGGCCATGCCGGAATCGCTGGACGCGCTGGTCAAACGGCTGGCGGCGCACGTGCGTGATTACCAGGACGAGGCTTATGCGCAGCGCTATCTGACGGCGGTGGAGTCGGTGCGCGTGCGTGAAGCCGCGCTGGGAGAAAAGCGGCAGGACGTGACGCGCGCCGTGGCGCGCAACCTTGCCAAGCTCATGACGTACAAGGACGAATACGAGGTGGCGCGGCTGCATGCCGATCCGGCATTCAAGGACCGGCTGCGCGCGCAGTTCGAGGGCGAGCCGGGCCGCGACTACACGCTGCGTTACTACCTTGCGCCGCCCATCCTGGCGCGCCGCGATGCGCGCGGGCGGTTGCAGAAGCGTGCGTACGGCGCCTGGATGGAATCGGCATTCCGGCTGCTCGCGCCCTTGAAGCGCGTGCGCGGCACGTGGCTGGACGTGTTCGGCAGAACGGCCGAGCGCCGCATGGAGCGTCAGCTCGCGGCCGACTATCTGGCGTTGGCCGACGAATTTGCCCGCACGCTGGACGCCGGCAACCGCGACGTGGCGCTGGAACTGGCCAACGTGCCGGATGCGATCCGTGGGTATGGGCATGTGAAGGAAAAGAGCGTCGAGCAGGCCCGCGTCCGGCAGGCCGGCCTGTGGGAGCGGTATCGCGGCGGCGGCGCGGACCGGCTGGCGGCCTGAACGCGACGCAGGGCGGCCCGGCGGCGCGGATGGCCCTCAGATACGCGGCGGGGCCTCCCGTCCCATACCGCGAGGGGCGTGGTGTACGATCCCCCGGTCGATGCGGGGGCCGTCCCCGCCGCTCTCGTCCGATCCGCCATGGAAAGCATCCTACGCAAACTCGACCTGACCTCACTGCGCCTTTTTGTGGCGGTGTGCCAGGAGAACAGCATCGCGCGGGCGGCCGAGCGCGAATTCATCGCGCCGTCTGCCGTCAGCCGCCGCATTGCGGACATGGAAGCGCTGATCGGCCTGCCGCTCATCGCGCGCCATACGCGCGGCGTGTCGGTGACGCCCGCCGGACAGACCGTCCTGCGCCATGCGCGCCAGATCATCGGCGACGTCGAGGCGATGGGGGCGGAGCTGTCGCGCTTTTATGAAGGCGTGAAAGGGCACGTGCGCGTGGTGGCCAACCTGTCGGCCATCGTGCAGTTCCTGCCCGAGGACGTGGCGGCGTTTCAGCGCCTGTTTCCGGACGTGGATATCGACCTGGAAGAGCAGCACAGCCCCGACGTGCTGCGCCTGGTGCGAGAGCGCGCGGCGGACTTCGGCATCTGTAACCGGATCGCTGGCGCGGAAGGGCTGGAACAGCTGGATTACCGCCGCGACCGGCTGGCGGTGATGCTGCCGGCCGGGCACCCCAAGGCGGCGGCGCGGCAGCTCAGCCTGCAGGACATCGCCGACGAGACCTTTGTCGGCCTGCGCGAGAACAGCGCGTTGACGCAGCTGCTGGCGGCGCGGGCCGCCGAACAGGGCAAGACGCTATCGGTGAAGATCCGCGTGGCCAGTCTGGATGCGCTGTGCCGCATGACGCACGCGGGCCTGGGCATTGCCGTGATGCCGCAGCAGGTGGCCGAGCTTTACCTGCAGGCGTTGGACGTGGTGGTGCGTCCCCTGTCGGACGATTGGGCAAGGCGCCAGCTTTGCATCGTGTTTCCCAGCCAGGCGCAGCTGTCGGCCACCGCCGGGAAGCTGGTCCGGTTTCTGTCGCAGCAGGGCTGACGGGCCGCACCGTCGGAACCCGCCCTCGCCATTCGCGATGGCGGGGCTGCCGAGATGACACTTCGCCGTTGCCGGCGGCGTTCGTATAGTCAAGGCGCGTTCATCGCCGGTACGGGGCATCCAGACCCCGCTGCGTCCCATACGGAGACATCATGACCCCCACCAGATTGCTCGCGAGCTGTGCGCTTGCGCTTGGCGTCCTTGGCGCGGCGCCTGCCGCGTCGGCGGCCGGCTACCCCGACCGTCCCATCCGTCTGATCGTGCCCACCTCGCCCGGCTCCACGGCCGACGTGGTCGCGCGCGTCGTGGCCGAGAACCTGGGCAAGACGCTGGCCCAGCCCATGATCGTGGAGAACCTGGCGGGCGCGGCCGGCATTCCGGGCACGCGCCAACTGGTGTCGGCCAAGCCCGACGGCTACACCCTGGGCATCGTGTCGTCCAACCATGCCATCAATCCCAGCCTGTACAAGAGCCTGCCCTACGACACGGTCAAGGACATCACGCCGATTTCCGTCATCGGCACGACGCCGCTTGTGGTCGTGGTGGCCGAGAACTCGCCGTATAGGACGATGGGCGACCTGCTCAAGGCCGCAAAGGAACAGCCCGGCAAGATCAACTACGGCTCGTCCGGCACGGGCAGCGTGCTGCACCTGGCCGGCGAACTGCTCAAGTCCAAGGCGGGCGTGGACATGATGCACATCCCGTACAAGGGCGGCAACGCGCTGATCACCGACGTCATGTCGGGGCAGATCCAGGTCGCGTTCCTGGCCACCCCGTCCGTGCTGGCGCAGGTGCAGGCGGGCAAGCTGCGCGCGCTGGCCGTCAGCACGCCCGAGCGCCTGGCCATCCTGCCCAATGTGCCCACGCTGGACGAGGCCGGCGTGAAGGGCTATTCGTACGATGCCTGGATCTCGTTGATCGGGCCGGCGGGGCTGCCCGCCGATGTCGTGCAGAAGCTGCAAGACGCCACGCGCAAGACCATGCAGGAGCCGGCGGTGCTCAAGGCGCTGTCGCCGCAGGGCTTTGTGGCGCAGGGCACCACGTCGGAGCAGGCGGCGCAGACCCTGGCCGCCGAGGTCACCAAGAGCCAGACGCTGGTCAAGGCGGCGGGCGTTACCATCGAATGACCGGACTGCCATGACTGCCGTATCTGTACTCGACGCCCCGGCCCGCCTGCTGTTTCTGACGCAGGACCCAATCGGGGTGGCCGCGCAACTGGGCGGCGCGGCGCTGACGCTGCCTGAGGCCGCGCCGCTGCGCGACGACATTTCCACCGACGAGATCACGCCGGTGCCGATCCTGACGCACTTCGACGAGAAACTGGGCCGGTATCCGTACACGGGCTATCGGGCGGGCGACACCCAGCCCATCGGCATCGACGCGATCCGGCAGGCAGGCATCAACGTCGTGGTCGCGGGCAAGCGGTATGGCAAGGGCTCGTCGCGCGAGCACAGCCCGATGGCCGAAAAGTCCGCCGGCGTGCGGCTGGTGATCGCCGAGAGCTTTGAACGCATCTACCGCCAGAACGCCGATAACATCGGGCTCTACACCAGCACCGACATGGGGCTGGTGGCGCGGCTTCAGGCGGGCGAATGCATCACGGTCGACGAGATCGTGGCGGGTCGCGACGCGCTGGCTGCGGCCATCGTCAAGGCGGGTGGTCTGCTGGCGTTTGGGCAGGCGCAGCTGCGCGATGTGTCGGTGGCGGCCGGTCTGGTTGCCGGGCATCCTGCGGCCGATCCCGCCGCGCCGGACGGCGGGCCGCCGCGCACCCTGTTTGAAAAGATCATCCTGCGCCATCTCCTGCAAACGCCCGCCACCGCCGCCGACCCCCGGCAAGGCGATGGCGTCTTCCTGCGCGCGGACTGGCGCTTCATCCATGAGTACTACTCCGGCATGGCCGCCCATATGCTGCATGCGCGGTTTGGCCGGCCCCTGCGTTTGGTGGACCCGGATCGCATCGTGGTGTTCGAGGACCACACGTCCTACGTCGAGGAAAGCCCCAATCACGTGCGCGCCGGCATCGTGCCCAACGTGCGCGCCATGTGCCAGGCGCAGCGCGACTTCGCCGACGTCTACGGCCTGCGCCAGCACCGGACGCTGACCGAGGCCGAGGCCGCGCGCGACACCGGCGCCAACGTGGCGGGCATCTCGCACGCCATGATGGCCGAACACTACGCGCTGCCGGGGCAGGTCGTCGTGGGCACCGACTCGCACACGCCGCACAGCGGCGCGCTGGGCTGCGTGGCCTTCGGCGTGGGCACCACCGACATGGCCAACGCGTTCGTCACCGGCGCGGTGCGGCTGACGCTGCCCGCGTCCCTGCGCGTCGAGCTGGACGGCGCGCTGCCGGCCGGCGTCACGGCCAAGGACATCGTGCTGCATCTTCTGGCGCTGCCCGAGATCCGGGCGGGCGCGGGCGTGGGCAAGGTGTTCGAGTTTGCCGGCCAGGCCATCGCGGCCCTGTCCATCGACGAACGCGCCACGCTGACCAACATGACCGCCGAACTGGGCGGCCTGACGGGCATCGTCGCGCCCGACGCCGAGACCGCGCGATTCCTGCGGGAACGCCGCGGCGTGGATGCCGGCATCGCGCCGTGGATGCACAGCGACCCGGGCGCGGTCTACGCGGCCACCCTGCGCGTGGACTGCGCGGCGCTGTCGCCGCTGGTGGCGGCGCCGGGCGATCCGGGCAATGGCGTGCCCCTGTCCAGCCTGACGGCGCGCCCGCGCATCGACATCGCGTATGGCGGCTCCTGCACGGCCGGCAAGCGCGAGGATTTCGATTACTACCATCAGGTGCTGGCGTGGGCGGTGGCGCGCGGCGTGCGGCTGCCGGACGGCGTGACGCTTTATCTGCAATACGGCACCACGGCCGTGCGCGACTACTGCGTGGCGCGGGGCTACGACAAGACCTTTGCCGCCGTGGGTGCGCGCATCCTGCAGCCGTCCTGCGGCGCGTGCGCCAACTGCGGACCGGGGTCATCCACCGACGCCTCGCAGGTCACGATCAGCGCCATCAACCGGAATTTCCCCGGCCGCTCGGGCCCCGGCAGCGTCTGGCTGGCCAGCCCGCCCACGGTCATGGCCAGCGCGCTGGCCGGAGAGCTGGCGTCGTTTGCCGAACTGCAGGTGCGGTACTAGGGTTCCCCCCACTTCGTCCGCCGCGAAGCCCAGCTTCACAAATCCTTAATTGGCAGCCAATCCGGGCTGCGTCAGAGTGCGCAACAGAGAAAACGGCCGCCAGATGCCGTTTCCGGCCACGCGCTGCGCGTGGCCCCGCCGCAAGGCGCCTTCGCACAAAAAACACCTGTCGACGATGTGAACCCGGGACACACCGGGAGCTTGCTGATCGGCCGCGCCGTCCGGGCTGCGGCTTCCCCCTGTTGGTCCGAGGAGACAACAATGCGCAAGAGCTGGAAGGCAATGGTTGGGGCGGTGGCGGTCATGGCGGGCGGATGGGCGCACGCCGCCGACGCGCCGCCGGTGGACGTGAAGCTGATGCAGCTGTCGGTGGGCAAGATCGAGCTGGACAAGGGCTTCATGACCGCCATGGTGGACGTGGGCACCAAGATCAAGATTCCGGTGCCGGCCTATGTGATCCAGCACCCGCGCGGGCTGGTGCTGTTCGACACCGGCATGAACCAGGCCACGGCCGATGGCAACTGCGCCAATTACTGGGGGCAGGGGCTGTGCGGCGCCTTCAATTCCATCCAGGGCCGCGACGAGGTCATCGACCGCCAGCTCAAGGCCGCCGGCTTTGACGTCAGCGACGTGAAGTACGTCGTGTACTCGCACTTTCACCTGGATCACGCCGGCAACATCAAGATGTTCCCCAAGGCCAAGCACGTCGTGCAGAAGGCCGAGCTGCGCGCCGCCTGGTGGCCAGAAAAATTCCAGCGCGCCGCCTACGTCATGAAGGACTTCGACACCACGCGCGACTACGACTTCATCCAGGTGGAAGGCGACTTCGACCTGTTTGGCGACGGCACCATCGTATTGCTGGACACCAAGGGCCACACGCAGGGCCACCAGTCGCTGCAGGTCAAGCTGCCCAAGACCGGTACGGTGCTGCTGGCCGCGGACGCCATCTACACGGGTGAAAACGAGGCCGGCGTCATCCCCGGCATCACCTGGAACACGGCAGCGTCCATGCAGGCCATCGACCGCCTCAAGCAGATCCGCGATGCGCGCCAGGGCCAGCTCTGGTACAGCCACGACGCGGAGCAGCACGCGCAGAACGCCAAGACCAAAGTCTTCGACTGAAGGCCCCCCATGGAGCCCGCCGTCGCCTTGCATCAGGTCAGCAAGTCGTTCGGTTCCCGTCAGGTCCTTGAATCCCTGAGCCTGTCCGTCAGGCCCGGGGAAATCCTGGGCCTCCTGGGACCGAACGGCAGCGGCAAGACCACCACGCTGCGCCTGATGGCGGGCTTTTACACGCCCGACAGCGGACGCATCGCCATCCGGGGGCGCGAGCCCGTGCCGGGACGCGGCAACGCCGACATCGGCTATCTGCCCGAGCGCGCACCGCTTTATGACGCGCTGACGGTGACCCAGTATCTGGAGTTCGGCGCCGGCGTGAAGGTGCAGGGCGGCGCCCGCGCGCGCCGGCAGGCCATCGAACGCGCCATCGACGGCTTTGACCTGCAAGGCGTGGCGCGCTCGTTGATCGGGCGGCTGTCCAAGGGGCAGCGCCAGCGCGTGGGGCTGGCGCAGGCCGTGCTGAACGACCCGCCCGTGCTGCTGCTGGACGAAGCCACCAACGGCCTGGATCCCGTGCAGATCGTGGAAGCGCGCGCGATGATCCGGCGCTGCGCCGAAGGCCGCGCGGTGGTGTTCAGCAGCCATTTGATGCAGGAAGTCGAGGCGCTGTGCTCGCGCATCGCGATCCTGCGGCAGGGCCGGCTGGTCCAGGACCAGCCGCTGGGCGGATCGCAGGCAGCGCTACAAATGCAGCTGTCCCTGCCCACTGCCGGGCATGCCGCCTTGCACGCGGCGTTGTGCGCGTGCCCGGGCGTGAAGGCCGTGGACATCACGCTGCTGGATGCCGGCACCAGCAAGTGGCGGGTTACGTGGGACCCGCCGGGTCCAAGCGCGACTCCCAACCCGACTCCCAACCCGACTCCCAACCCGACTCCCAACCCGACCCCCAACGCCGCCGCCTGCGACGCCGTCATGCGCACGGCGCTGGCACACGCGGAACTGCGCGCCGTGCTGCCCGCGCAGGAAGCGGTCGAGGCCCGCCTGCTGGCGGCGCTGGCGCCCAACGATCCCCCGTTACGGAGACGCGCATGAAGGGTTTCGCGGCCTTGTACCGCAAGGAACTGCGCACCGACTTCGGCTCGCCCGTGGCGCTGGCCGTGGTGGCGGTGTTCTGGGCCCTGTCGGGCTACCTGTTCAGCTTCAACCTGTTCTTTGTGAGCACCGGGCAGATGGTGACGGCGTTTCACAACATGACCATCCTGCTGATGCTGGTGATGCCGCTGGTCAGCATGCGCGCCTTCGCGGAAGAGGCGCGGCAGGGCACGCTGGAATTGCTGCTGACGCTGCCGCTGTCGGACTTCACGCTGGTCGCGGCCAAGTATGCCGCGGGGCTGACCATGCTGGCGCTGATGCTGGCGGGCACCATGTCGGCGGTGCTGCCGCTGGCCTGGTACGGCGAGCCCGACTACGGCCCCATCGTGGGCGGCTACATCGGCGTGTTCCTGTATGGCGCGCTGTTCCTGGCGATCGGCATTGCCGTGTCCAGCGCCTGCTCGAACCAGATCGTGGCCGCCAGCGCCACGTGGGGCATCCTGGTGCTGCTGTGGTTCATTGACTATCCGGCCGCGCTGGACGCGTTTCCGGCGCTGTCGCCGTTCTTTCAGGCGTTGTCGCTGTCGGCCCAGCATGTGGACTTCATCCGGGGCGTGCTGCCCGGACCGGCCACGGTGACCTTGGCCAGCGTCACCGTGTTGGCCCTGATGGTGGCCTCGGTCAACCTGAAGCGCTGGAGGCTGCGATGAGTCCCGCCGTGCGCCGCGCCGGGCGGCGGTTGTCGCTGTGGCTGCCGGTGATGGCCGTGGCCGCGTTGCTGCTGGCGCTGAACCTGTGGGCGTCGCGCAATCTGGGACGCATTGACCTGACCGCGCAGCGGGTCTACAGCCTGGCCCCGGAAAGCCTGGAGGTCGCACGCCAGATCCGTCAGCCCGTCGAGGTGACGTGGTTCTACGACCTGCGCAACAAGAGCATGGTCGACGCGCTGGAACTCTTGCGCCAGTACGAGCGCGAGAATCCGCTGATCCGCGTGCGCGGCGTGGACCCCGCGCTGCGTCCGGCCGAGGCGCGCGCCGCCGGCATCCAGTTCGCGGGCAGTGCGGTGCTGGCCTCGGGCGCGCGGCGCACCACGATCAACGGCGGCACCGAAACGGACTTCACGAATGCGCTCATCCGCATCAGCCAGAATGGGGCGCAGACGGTCTGCTTCACGCAGGGCCATCGCGAGGCAACGCTAGACAGCCTGACGTCGCTGGACGACCTGGAAGATCACAGCAGCGACGAAAACCTGGTGGCGCGCGTCGAGGTCCACGAACAGCACGGCATGGCGATGGCGCGCAATGCGTTGCAGACGCTGGGGTTTTCCACGCGCGCGGTGGGCGCGGGCAGCCTGGCGCAGGCCTTGCCGGGTTGCGCCGTGGTCGTGGCGGCCGGTCCTCGCACGCCGTTCGGCGACGACGATGCGCAGGCGCTGCGCCGCTGGACCGGCGCGGGCGGCAAGACGCTGTTGCTGCTGGAACCCGACACGCGGCATGGGTTGGACGGCCTGCTGGCGGACTTCGGCATCGCGCTCGCGCCGGGCGCGCTGGCCGATCCGGGCAGCCACTACCGCAACGATCCCGGCAGTCCCGCGGTCAGCGACTACACGCGCCACAAGATGACGCGCGGCCTGCCGCTGAGCTTCTTTCCCGGCGCGGCGGGGCTTGAGCCGGCGGGCGACACCTTGCCGCCAGGCGTGGTCGTGACGCCGCTCGCGCAGACGTCAGCCGCAGCGCATCCTCCGGGGCAGCCTCCCTCGCGCTACACGCTGATGGCGCTGGCCACGCGCAACGCGCAGGCCGCCAGCGCGGAAGGCGCGGCCCATCCCACGCTGCTGGTGGCGGGCGACAGCGACTTCGCCATCAACCGGCATTTCGCCACGCTGGGCAATGGCGCCCTGTTCACCAACGCCGTCACCTTGCTGGCGGGCGAAGACGCCTTGCTGACGATCCGGCCCCGTCACTACGAGAACCGCCGCGTGGAACTGACCAACCGCCAGATGCGCGCGGTGTTCTGGACCAGCACGGTGGCCCTGCCGCTGCTTGCGCTGCTGACGGGACTGCTGCTGTGGTGGAGGCGCCGTTGAAGGCCGGGCGCCTGCTGTGGCCCGGGCTGCTGGCGGCCGGCATCGCGCTGTCGGCATGGCAATGGCAAGAGGCCGCGCATGCCCCGGCGCATCATCACGGCCATACCCACCTGCATGACGACAGTGGCAAGCCCGCCAGGCTCTACGCCTGGGAGGCCGACAAGGCCGCGCTGGTCACGCTGGACGGTCCGGGTGGCTCGGTCCGCCTGACACGGCAGGCGCAGGGCTGGGTCGCATCCCCGGACGGCACGGCGGCGGGCTTTGATGCGGCGGGCTTTGTGGCGCTGTTTTCGCAGGCGCGCAGCGACCGCACGCTCACGCCCGAGGACGGCGAAACGTATGGGCTTACACCGCCGCAGTTGCGCATCGCCGTGCGCGATGCCGCGGGCGTGACGCTTGCCCAGTTGGACGTCGGCGCGCTTGCGCCGGATGGACTAGGCCGTTATGTACGCCTGCCGGACGAGGCGCAGATCCGGATTATCCCGGACTATCAAACGCGGGCGCCGCTGGCGGCGTTGGGGCAATAGGCACCCACTCCATCGCTTGTTAAACCCGCCTTGCACAAAGATAAATAGCAGGCCGATTCACCCCTACCTATACTTCGCACACATACACAGGCGCAGGTGCCCAAGCCGTAGCGGGGCGGGCCCACAGCCTGCAATAAAAGGGCCTTCCGGCGGCTGGCGCTGTGCGCAAGTCAGCACGGAAAGGTTGATAACGAGACAAGGGCGCGCCGGGCGCGCCCGGGCGCAAGCCCGCACGCCGCGCGTGGCATTTTGAAATCGCCGCCGCCGTGCTCAGCGTATTGGGAGAAGACGCTTGACCTTGGATCTATTGCCTCTCGCCTTGGTGGATGGCGTGGCATACGCCAGTCTGCTGTTCCTGGTATCGATGGGGTTAACCCTGGTGTTCGGGGTGATGGGCATCCTGAACGTCGCGCACGGCGCGTTCTACGCCTTTGGCGGCTACGCCGCGGCCAGCCTCGTCATGTTCCTGGCGCCCAAGACCGACTCGCCCATCCTCCTGTTCGCGGCCTTGTTCGTGGCCGCCATCGCCATCGGGCTACTGCTTGGCAGCATCATGGAATTCGTCCTGATCCGCCGCGCACAGAACTACGACCCCATCCTCAAGCTGCTGCTCACCTTCGGCGCCTTCCTGATGCTGGAAGACATCCAGCGCATGCTGTGGGGCGCGCAGCCCTATAGCGCCAGCGAAGTCGTCAACCGTCTGGGCAACATCGAGATCGGCGACATCACCTATACGACGTATCAACTGGTGGTCGTGCCCGCCACGGCGCTGCTGGCCTACGTGTGCCTGGAATTCTTCCTGCGTCACACCAAGCTGGGCAAGCAGACGGTGGCCACCACGCACAACCGCGAAGTCGCCACGTCACTCGGCATCAACGCCAAGAAGATCGGCTACGTCACCTTCGTGATCGCGACCATCCTGGGCGCGCTGGGCGGCGCGCTGGCCTCGCCCACCACCTCGCTGGTGCCGGGGGCGGGCACGGACATGACGGTGCTGTCGTTTGCCGTGGTCGCCACCGCGGGCCTCGGCCAGATCACCGGCGCGCTGATCGCCGCGCTGCTCATCGGCATCATCCGCGCCATCGCCGTGTACGCCGCGCCGGAACTGGAAGTCGCCGTGCCCTACATCATCATGGTGCTGGTGCTGATCATCCGACCGCACGGTCTGTTCACCGTTGCCCAAGCGAGGACGATCTGATGAAAGTCCCTGTCCTGAGCGTGCTGGCCGCGCTGTTCACGCTGTTTCTTGGCTACACCTATTCCTGGACCATCACGCCCATCGTCATCGGCCTGACCTACGCGATTGCCGCGCTGGGCGTGTCGGTGATGGCGCGCGCCGGCCAGATCTCGTTCGGCCACGCCATGTTCGCGTGCATCTCGGCCTACACCGTGGCGTTCCTGGCCAAAGCCATGCCCGGCCTGGACGCGCTGGTCCTGATCCTGGCCGGCGTGGTCGCCAGCTTTGTCGCCGCCGTGGTCATCGGCCTGTTCGTCGTGCGCTACCGCGGCATCTTCTTCGGCATGTTGAACCTGGCGCTCAGCATGGTGCTGTTCGCGCTCCTGGGCAAGCTCTACACGCTGACCGGCGGCTCGGACGGGATGCGCATCGTGCGCCCGACCATGGCCGGCATCGTGATGGAGCGCGAATCCTTCGAACGCGCGCTGCTGGTTCTGACGCTGATGCTCTCGCTGGTGCTGGCCTGGTGGGTGCAGCGTTACTTCCGCTCGGGCAGCGGCCAGGCGCTGTCGGCCATCAAGACCAACGAAACCCGCATCGAATACCTGGGCTTTTCCGCCTACTTCATCATGTGGAAGGGCTACCTGCTGTCCGCCGTGGTGGTCGGATTCTCGGGCGCGATCCTGGCGCTGATGCAGGGGCTGGTCACGCCGGAAATCGGCTCGTGGCTACGTTCCGGCGAGTTCGTCTTCATCACCATCCTGGGCGGCGCGGGCCATGCCGCCGGCGCGTTCCTGGGCGCGGTGGGCTTCGAATCCGTCAAGCTCGTGTCCGCCGCCTACTTCCCCGGCCTGTGGCAATTCCTGCTGGGCCTGACGCTGATCCTGGTCATCTTCATGTTCCCCACCGGCTTCGTCGGCCAGATCACCAAGCGCATCCGGTCGCGGGAACGCGCCCAGCGCCGCGCGCAGGCGCCCCTGCAGGCCGCGGCAAGGAATTGACGATGAAACCGCTCATTCAAACCACCGACCTCTATCTGGCCTTCGGCGGCGTGGTGGCCGCCGACAACATCAACTTCGAACTGCACGAAGGCGAACGGCTGGCCGTGATCGGCCAGAACGGCGCGGGCAAGACGACCTTCATCAACATCTGCACCGGCTACCTCACGCCATCCAAGGGAAAGGTCTATTTCGACGGCAAGGACGTCACCGCGATGGCCCCGCGCAAGATCGTGCGGCTGGGCATGGGGCGCTCGTTCCAGCTTCCGCAGCTCTTTACCGAACACACCGTGCGCCAGTGCGTGCAGATCGCGGCCGCCCGGCGCAACAAGGAACTGAGCTGGTTCCGGTCGCTGGAAAGCACCATCGACGCACGCGAGGTGGACGCGACGCTGGACCTGGTGGGCCTTTTGCCCGATGCCGACGAAGCCTGCATCGAGCTGCCCGAAGGCAAGCGCAAGCTGCTGGACGTGGCGATGGCGCTGGCGTTGCAGCCCAAGTTGCTGATCATGGACGAACCCACCAGCGGCGTTGCATCGGAAGACAAGTTCGCGCTGATGGAAACCGTGATGCACGCGCTGGACGAGCGCCGCGTCACCAGCTGGTTCGTCGAGCACGACGTGGACATCGTGTCGCGCTACGCCACCCGCGTGGCGGCCTGGATCGCGGGCAAGGTGGCCGCGGACGGCTCGCCCGAGGACGTGTTGAACAATCCGCAGATCAGAAGCGAAGTGCTGGGGGCCTGAACCATGTTGAACCTATCGGCCATCAACGTCGACCTGGCGGGCAATCGCATCCTGCGCGACGTCAGCGCCAACTTTGAAGCGTCCCGCACCATCGGCATCGTGGGCCGCAACGGCGCGGGCAAGACCACGCTCCTGCGCACCATCATGGGCCTGACGCGCATTCGCTCCGGCAAGATCGCGTTCGACGGCACCGACCTGACGTCGCTGCCCGGGCACAAACGCGCCGCCATGAAGGTGGGCTACGCGCCCGAGGACCGTGTCATCTTCCCGACCATGACGGTCGAAGAAAACCTGCATCTGCCGTGCGAGGTGCAGGGCCAGTCCAAGGCCGAGATCCAGGCCCGCATGGACACGGTGCTGAAGGTGGTGCCGCAGCTGGAACCGATGCTCAAGCGCTCGGGCTCCGCGCTGTCGGGCGGGCAGGGCAAGATGGTGGCGCTGGCGCGCGCCGTCATGGTCGGCACCCGGCTCTTGATGCTGGACGAGCCCTTTCAGGGGCTCGCGCCCAAGCTGGCGCGCGATTACACCGAGGCGCTGGGCCGCCTGAAGGAAATGCAGCCCGACCTGTGCGTGGTCATCACGGAATCCAACGTGAAGCTGCTGGGCGACATCCCCGACCAGATATGGACGATCGAGCGCGGCTCGATCACGCTGAACTGATACCCCACGGAGACATTTCCATGACGCAGATGATTATCGGCGGCCGCCAGGTCGATGCCCAGGACGGGCGCACGATCGAGGTCGTTTCCCCCGTAGACGGCGAGGTCTTCACCACCATCCCGCGCGGTCAGCAGGCAGACGTGAACGCGGCAGTGCAGGCCGCGCGCGACGCGCTGGAAGGCGCGTGGGGCGACATGACCGCGCTGGAGCGCGGCCGCCTGCTGATGCGCCTGGGCGAGAGCGTGCTGGCGCACCACGAAGAGCTGGCGCAGCTGGAGTCGCGCGACACCGGCAAGCCCATGTCCACCGCGCGCGGCGACATCACGGTGCTGGCCCGCTACTTCGAGTTCTACGGCGGCGCGGCCGACAAGGTCCACGGCCAGACCATCCCGTTCCAGAAAGACTATTCGGTGCAGCTCATCCGCGAGCCGCTGGGCGTCACCGCCCACATCATTCCGTGGAACTACCCCGCGCAGATGTTCGGCCGCAGCGTGGCGCCGGCGCTTGCCATGGGCAACGCCGCCGTCGTCAAACCCGCCGAGGACGCCTGCCTGTCGATCATCCGCGTGGCCGAACTGGCCCTGGAAGTCGGCTTTCCGCCGGGCGCGCTGAACATCGTGACGGGCCTGGGCGAAGAAGCCGGCGCCGCGCTGTCGCGCCATCCCGGCATCAACTTCATCACCTTCACCGGCTCCAACGAAGTCGGCGTGCTGGTCCAGCAGGCGGCCGCCCTCAATGCGGTCAAGTGCGTGCTGGAGCTGGGCGGCAAGTCGGCGCACATCGTGTTTGACGACGCCAACTACAAGCTCGCCATTCCGGCCATCGTCAAGGGCATCGTTCACAACACCGGCCAGACCTGCACGGCGGGCAGCCGCCTGCTGGTGCAGAAGGGCATCTACGCGGACTTCATGAAGGCGCTGGGCGAGGAATTCTCGAAGGTGCGCGCCGGCACGCCGGACATGGATCTGACCTGCGGACCCGTCGTCAACAAGGCGCAATACGACCGTGTCAACCGCTATATCGCCAAGGGGCTATCCGACGGCCTGAAAGTGGCTGCCGAGGGCGGCATCGCGGACGGCGTGCCCAAGGGCGGCTTCTTCGTCAAACCCACGCTGTTTGCCGCTGCCAATCACGACAGCGACCTGCTCACGCAAGAGATCTTCGGGCCCGTGCTGGTCGCGCTGCCCTTCGCGGACGAGGCCGAGGCCATCCGCCTGGCCAACGCCACGGACTATGGCCTGTTGGGCGCGGTCTGGACCGAGAACGGCGGGCGCCAGCAGCGCGTGGCGCGCGGCATCAAGTGCGGCCAGGTCTACATCAACGGGTTTGGCGCGGGCGGCGGCGTGGAGCTGCCCTTTGGCGGCGTGAAGAAAAGCGGCCATGGCCGCGAGAAGGGCTTCATCGCGCTGGAAGAAATGAGCACGACCAAGACCCTGATTCAGTTTTATGGCGAGTGATCGCCGCGCACAATACGGAGACAGAAAATGAGCCAGTTGCAAGGCAAGGTTGCCATCGTCACGGGCGGGGGCAACGGTTTCGGCGAGGGCATCGTCAAGCTGTACGCCAAGGAAGGCGCCAAGGTCGTGATCGCCGACATCAATAAAGAGGCCGCCGACCGCGTGGCGGCCGAAATCGGCGACGCCGCGCTGGCCGTGAAGGCCGACGTGTCCAGCCGCGCCGACATCGACAACGTGGTGCGCGCCGCGCTCGACAAATTCGGTACTGTGGACATCGTGGTCAACAACGCTGCCATCACCCACAAGAACCAGCCGATGCTGGACGTGGACGAGGCCACCTTCGATCGCATGTTCGACATCAACGTCAAGTCGATCTACCACATGGCGCAGGCCGTCGTGCCCGTCATGCGCAAGCAAAAGCGCGGCGTGATCCTGAACATCGGATCGACGGCCGGCATCCGTCCGCGCCCGGGCCTCAGCTGGTACAACGCGTCCAAAGGCGCGGTCAACGTGCTGTCCAAGTCGATGGCCGTGGAGCTGGGCGGTGAAGGCATCCGCGTCAACGCCATCTGCCCGGTCATGGGCGTGACCGGCATGTTCGAACTCTTCATGGGCCTGCCCGACACGCCCGAGAACCGCGCCAAGTTCGTCTCGACCATACCGCTGGGCCGCTTCTGCCAGCCTTCCGATGTGGCTGCGGCCGCGCTGTTTCTGGCCAGCGACGCCGCCGAGTTCATCACCGGCGTGGAGTTCCCTGTCGACGGCGGCCGCACGGTGTAGGGTTGGGCGCCAGCATGCCGGATGCCGCGTCCACCCGCGGTCCGGATCACTTCTGTGGATGAAGACGCATGAAAATCAAAGCGGCGTTATTGCGGCAAGTGGGGGTCGAAGGACCGTATGCGCAGTCCCGGCCCCTGACCATCACGGACATCGAGCTGGACCCGCCGGGCTTCGGCGAGGTGCTGGTCAGAATCCGTGCGGCAGGGCTGTGCCATTCGGACCTGTCCGTCATCAACGGCGACCGGCCGCGCGGCGTGCCGATCGTGCTGGGCCATGAATCGTCGGGCGAAGTCGTCGAGACCGGCCCTGGCGTTACGGACCTGAAGGCCGGCGATCACGTCGCCATGGTGTTCGTGCCCAGCTGCGGCTGCTGCAACCCCTGCATGGAAGGCCGGCCCGCGCTGTGCGAACCGGGCGCCGTGGCCAACACGAAAGGAACGCTGCTGGGCGGCGAGCGCCGGCTGCACATCGGCGACGAGTACATCAACCATCACACCGGCGTGTCCTGCTTTGCGGAATACGCCGTGGTGTCGCGGCGCTCGTGCGTCAAGGTGAATGTGGAACTCAGCCACCGCGAGGCCGCGCTGTTCGGCTGCGCCGTGCTGACCGGCGCTGGCGCCGTCATCAACCGCGCACGGATCAAGATGGGCGACACGACCGCCATCGTCGGGCTGGGCGGCGTGGGCCTGAGCGCACTGCTGGCTGCGGTGGCCGCGGGCGCGCGCCGGGTGGTCGCCATCGACCTCAGCGACGAGAAGCTGGCTCTGGCCAAGGAACTGGGCGCCACGCACCTCGTCAACCCAAAACAGATCAAGACCGACGACGACCTCATGGATCTGGCCGGCGGCCGCGTGGACTTCGGCTTTGACATGGCCGGCGCCGTGCCGGCCTTCGAAACCGCCTACAAGCTCACGCGCCGCGGCGGGGCGACGGTCACCTCCGGCCTGCCCAATCCCAAATTCAGCTTTCCGCTGTCGCTGTCGCAGATGGTGGGCGAAGAGCGCGAGATCCGGGGCAGCTACCTGGGCTCGGGCGTGCCCGCCATCGACATCAGCCGCTACATCGACCTGTACAAGGCCGGCCGCCTGCCGGTCGACAGGATGATGGGCCAATCGTTTTCGCTGGACCAGATCAACGAGGGGTTCGATCACCTCGCCACCGGCGGCAGCCTGCGCGACGCCATCGTTTTCTAAGGGCACAGACCCGATCAACAACACTGGAGACAACACCATGAAGACCTCAAGACTGGCGGCCTTGCTGGGCGCCACCCTGCTGTCGGGCCTGGCCACGCTGGCCATCGCCGCCGACAAACCCAAGGAACTGAACGTCGGCATCTCGACCTTCCTGTCGGGCTCGGCGTCCGTGTTCGGCGTGCCGGCGCGCGATGCGGCCGACATCCTGATCGAAGAGATCAACGCGGGCGGCGGCATCGACGGCGTGAAGATCGTGCCCAGCTACATCGACGAAGGCGGCGGCGGCGAAAAGCTCTTGTCCGAATACCGGCGCCTGGCCGAAGGCGGCACGCGCGTGATGCTGTCGGCCATTTCCAGCGGCCACTGCAACATCGTCGCGCCCGTGGCCGAGGACTTGAAGGTGCTGAACGTGCTGTGGGACTGCGGCACCGAGAAGGCATTGGAAGGCAAGAAGTACAAATACGTCGTGCGCACGCAGGCCAACGCCACGACTGAGATGGTCGCGCAGGTGCTGTACCTGATGAAGGTCAAGCCCGACTTCAAGACCATCGCCATCGTGAACCAGGACTACGCCTGGGGCCGCGATTCGCGCGACATCTTCCTGGCTGCGCTGAAGAAGTTCAAGCCCGACGTCAAGGTCGTCGCCGAGATGTTCCCCAAGTTCGGCGCCGCCGACTTCTCCACCGAAATCAGCCGCCTGCAGGCGCTGCGCCCGGATGTCATCGTCTCCACCTCGTGGGGCGGCGACCTGGACAATTTCGTTCGCCAGGCCTCGCAGCGCAACCTGTTCAAGAACTCGACGTTCGTGCTGTCGCTGGCGGAAAGCTCGCTGGAACGCCTGGGCAACGCCCTGCCCGAAGGCGTCCTGGTTGGCGCGCGCGGCGATCACTATTTCCTGCATCCGGAAACCAAGGACGATCCCAAGCACCAGGCCTTTGTGAAGAAATTCCACGACAAGACCGGCGCCTATCCGATCTACTCGGTCTATCACATGGTGCAAGGCATCTACGGCCTGAAAGCCGGCTACGAAAAGGCCATCAAGGACAACGGCGGCAACTGGCCCACCCCTGAACAGGTCGCGGCCGCCATGCACGACGTGACCTTCAAGGGCTACGGCCGCGAAGTGAAGATGCACCGCGCCGACGGCCAGGCTTTGGAAGCGCAGCTGTTCGGCGTGACCAAGAAGAGCGACAAGTACCCGTTCAAGGTCCTGTCCGACATCACCATTGTGCCGGCTGAGCTGGTTACGCCGGGGGTGACGGATACGTCGATGGCGTGGATCGAAAAGAGCCTGACGCCTGAGGTATTGAAAAGCGACCAGATCAAGGTGTTCCCGAACTGATCGGGGTGGACTGAGCAAGCAGCAGTGTGTGTAGTGCAGGGATGGCCCCGGCGTGAACGCCGGGGCGTTTTTTTCTACAGTTCCAACACCACCTTCTTCCCCCCGCAAGACCGCGAGCAACACGCCATCATCTTGTTATTCGCCTCGCGTTCCGCCCGCGTCAGCACCACGTCGCGGTGGTCGATGTCGCCTTCCAGCACGTGTACCTCGCACGACCCGCACAACCCTTCCTCGCAGTCGCTCTGCACATCGATGTTGGCGCCACGCAATGCCGTCAACAGTGTCTGGTCCGCAGGCACGGTGATGACGATGCCCGAATCCTTCAGCACCGCTTCAAACGCCTGTTCCTTCGACGGATCCAACGTCCCAAGCGTGGAATGGAAGTGCTCCACCCGCAGCGCATCTTCCGGCCACGCCGCGCAGCAATCGGTCAGCGCATCCAGCAGCCCCTGCGGACCGCACGCATATACCTGTGCGCCCGCGCGCGGTTCGGCAAGCAGGGCCGCATAATCGGCGCGGCTGCCTTCGTCCTTGACGTGCAGATGCAGCCGGTCGCCGTGCAGCGCCGCCAGTTCGTCCGCCAGCGCCATGCAACCGCGCGATCGCCCGCTGTAATGCAATTCATAGTCCAGCCCCAGCTCACGCGCGCGCCGCGCCATCGCGCTGATGGGCGTGATGCCGATTCCGCCCGCGATCAATATGAGCTTGGAAGCCGACTCGTCCATTCGGAAGTGATTGCGCGGGCCACGGATGCGCAGGCGCGCGCCGGGTGTGGCGTTCGCGTGCATCCAGGCCGAGCCGCCACGGCCATCCGCCTCGCGCAGCACGGCAATTTCAAACACGCCGGTCTCGGCCGGGTCACCGCACAGCGAGTACTGGCGCGACAGGCCGGTGTCGCCGCATTCCACGTCGATATGCGATCCGGGCGACCAGCGGGGCAGGGGCTTGCCGTCGGGTGACACCAGGCGCAGCCGCAGGATGCCGTCCGCGGCCTGCTCTGCGCTTTGCACCACGACGGGCCGGGTGATGGCGTGCGATGAAGGTTCGCCGATGCGCACGGGATGCCTGTCTTCAAGCAGGGACGGGTTCGCGCGCTCCGGGTTCTGCGCCGGATCCCATTCCACCCACAGGTGCTCCGGCCCGCGGAAGGAGGTGTTGGGCACATAGGTGAAGGACTGCTCCGCCAACTTCAGATGCGGCAGCCGGCGCGTCAGTTCTTCCAGAAAGATTTGCATCTCCATGCGCGCCAGGTTCTTGCCCATGCACTGATGCGAGCCATAACCGAACGTGAGCTGATCGCTGGCATTTTCCCGGCGGATGTCAAAGAGGTCGGCGTCTTCGAACTGGCCTTCGTCATGGTTGGCAGACGAGGTCACGATCAGCAGTTTCGACCCGGCCGGAATCGCCACGCCTGCGATTTCGACGTCGCGCGTGGCCAGGCGGCGCCACGCGGCAACCGATCCGTTGTGACGCAGGCATTCCTCGACCGCGTTGGGGATCAGGTTCGGATCCTCGCAGATTTCGCGCCAGGCCTGCGGATGCTGCAACAGCAGCTTGATGGCATTGGCCGACGCATTGGCCGTGGTCTCGTGCGCCGCCACGATGCCGGCCATCATCATCGAATGCAGGTACGAATCGGTGACCACCTCCGGGTGCGTCTGCTGCTTTCGTAAGCCGTATTGCATCCAGCCGGGGCCCGACGGGTCCTGCCGCATCTTGTCCAGGATCTTGCCGGCCAGCTGCCAGAAGTTGCCGACCGCATGCGCAACGGCGACCTGCTCCTCGGGCTTGGGGCGGCCCCAGGTGTTCACCGTGTGCGCGATGGAATATTGCCGCAGCAGGTCCATGTCTTCTTCGGGCACGCCCAGAAAGTGCAGCGCCACGGTCAGCGGCACTTCCCACAGCATCTGGTCGACGAGATCGGCGCGCCCGTCGTCGATAAAGCGGTCCACGTATTCGCGGGTCAGGCGACGCACCATGGGTTCGTGGTGCTTCAACTCCTCGGGCGTGAACGGGTCCATCAGCACGCGGCGGCGCGGCATGTGCGCGGGCTCGTCCTCGTTCACCAGCGTGCGGTTCATGGCGTAGCCATACGACGCCAGCACCGCGTTGGCCTCCGGCCCCGTCGGCGTGATCTTCTCCAGCGCGATCGACGGGCTGAAGGTGATGTTGTCCCGGAAGATCGCCTTGATGTCGTCGTAGCGCGTCACGACCCAGTAGCCCAACTGCGGACTGTAGAACACCGGCTCCTGCTCACGCGCCCAGCGCACGTATTCGGGCGGGTCCTGCTGATAGCCGTCGCCAAAGGGATCGAACGCGGCGGCGCGCGGGCTGACCGGACAGCCCGTCGGGCTTTGCGCGGCGGACAGCGCGGCGTGATCGATGGGACAGCCCGAGGGGCGCGGCGTGGCGGATGCTTGGTTCATGAGGTCGTTCCGTGTGTTCGTCTTGCGGGCCCGCCGCGGGGTGCGGCACATGCTTGCGGCATATGCATGCGGCGGGCCGGTGGTGCGGGGTTCAACGTGATGCGGTCGAGCGTGATGCCTAGGCCGGCATGACGCGCATTCCCGCGTAATGCTCAATCCAGCGTGATGCCCAGATCTTTGATCAGCTTCTGCCAGCGGGCGCGTTCGGCCGTCAGCATCTCGGCGTATTGCGCGGGCGTGTTGCCGATCGGCTCGATGCCGAACTCCACCAGGCGCTGGCGCGTGGCCGGGTCATTGATGGTCGCGACCACCTGCTTGTTCAGGGCGTCGATCACCGGCTTGGGGGTGGCGGCCGGCACCACCACGCCGACCTGCGCGGCGGCTTCCACGTTCTTCAGGCCGATCTCGGCGAACGTCGGCACGTCGGGCAATTGCGGCAGACGCGTCGGATTGGCGACCGCCAGCGCCTTGACCTTGCCGCCGTTGATGAAGCCGGCGCCCGCGGCCAGGTCCACCATCATCGCGGGCACCTGACCGCCGGCAACATCCGCCAGCGCAGGCGAGGCGCCACGGTACGGCACGTGGGTCATCGTCAGGCCCGCCTCGACCTTCAGCAATTCCATCGCCAGGTGGTGCGGGCTGCCGGCGCCGGCCGAGGCGTAATCCAGGCCCTCCTTGCGTCCCTTGGCTTCGGCCAGGAACTCCTTGGCCGAGTTGACCTTCATGGCCGGGCCGACCACCAGGATCATCGGGAACCGCCCCATCAGCGTGACCGGCGCCAGATCCTTCGCCGGGTCATACGACAGCTTCTTGTAGAGGGCGGGGTTGAACACCAGCGTGCCGTTGTCGGCGGACAACATCGTGTAGCCGTCGGCCGGGGCGCGCGCCGTTTCCGACGCCGCAATTGCCGTGTTGCCGCCCGGCTTGTTCTCGATCACCACCGGCTGGCCCAGGCGTCCGGTCAGGCCATGCCCGATGCTGCGCGCCAGGAAGTCCGACCCGCCGCCGGCGGCGTACGGCACGATCCAGCGCACGGGCTTGGACGGGTAATCGGCAGCCGCCTGCTGCGCGGACGCGCTGGCACAAGCCAAGAGGGGCAGGGCCATCAGGCCGGCCAGGATGTGGTGTTTGACACTGCGCATGGACAAGTCTCCTAGTTGTGGAATGTCAAAAGTGCATTCCTTATTTGCGTAAATCATATACGCAATGCGTAATTTTTGAAGAAGGGTTAACCTTAGTGCCGCTCCAGGCTTTCGGTCCCTCGTTTGCCGGCGAGCGCCTGCCCTCGGAGTTGTATTCCCCCATGAGCAAAGCCGTCTTGCCGCCCGAATCCGACCTCGCGTCTGATCTTGAATCCGCCGAAGCCCCTACCGTCCGGCCGCGCGAACGCCGGCAGCGGGTCCAGGCCGCGGAAACCGGCATGTCCGTCCTGAAAGGGCTTGCCCGCCTAGGCGGCCGAGCCAGCCTCACCGCACTGGCCGCCCACGTCGGCGAAAGCCCCGCCAAGGTGCACCGCTACCTGATGAGCCTCATCGCCGAAGGCCTGGTCGACCAGGAAGTGGCGACGCAGCAATATCACCTGGGCCTGGAAGCGCTTTATGTAGGGGTAGCCGCCATGCGCCAGGCCGACCCGCTACGCATCGGCGAACCCGCGCTCGTTCGCCTGCGCGAAAGCCTGGCCGTCACGTGCTTCATCGCCGTCATGGGCAACAAAGGTCCGACCATCGTGCGGTTTGAGGAACCCGGCCTGCCGGTTACCGTGAACGTACGCGTGGGGTCGGTGCTGTCGATGCTGTGGTCGGCGACGGGACGCGCGTTTCTTGGCTTGCTGGACGAGGCGCCCGTGCGGGCGCTGGCGGAGGCTGAATTGGCCGGCGCGCCTGCCGAGCAGCGAGAGCTGCTGGATCGCGACGATCCCATCGGCGTCTTGCGCCGAGACGTGCGGGCGTTGGGGTGCGCCACGGTGAAGGACACGAACCTGCGCGGCATCAGCGCCGTCTCGGCGCCGCTGTATGACCATACCGGCCGGGTCTGCGCGGTATTGACGGCGCTGGGCGCGACCGGCGGTTTTGACGTTTCCGAGAGCGGGGCGGTGGTGGCCGCGGTAAAGCGCGAGGCGCTGGCGGCCAGTGTGGCGTTGGGGTACGTGGCGGGGTGATCCTGCGCAGAAGCCCCACAGATTCAGACCATTCCTCATCGACACTCCAATCGCGCCTTGCGACAGTGTTCGATGAAGGAGCTGAAACCGTGAGCAAGCAACGATACGACAGCGTGTGGGACGCCATCGAAAGCACGCCAGCGGAAGCGGAAAACATGAAGTTGCGTTCCGCCCTCATGATGGCTTTGACGAGTCACCTGGCGCAGTCGGGGATGAGCCAGGCCCAGGCCGCCCGCCTATTTGGAGTAACGCAGCCCCGCGTGTCGGACCTGATGCGCGGCAAGATAAACCTGTTTGGGCTAGACGCTTTGGTCAACATGGCGGCGGCCGCCGGGCTGCGTGTGGAAATGCGCCTGCACGAGGCTGCCTGATCACCCCTCGTATTTCGTGGCGGAAGCTTTACCTCCCCACCTCCAACTTCCCCAACGCATCCCGGAAATCCGGATACTCCTTCAGAAACGCCAGATTGCGCTCGAACCGCCTGACCAGCCGATCATCGATCGTCAGATTCAGCACGGTGTCACGGTCCCACAATCGCGGACGCTTCTTCACCGGAATCGGCACCTTCTCCGTGAATTCCTTATACGAATCATGCGGTTCGCACTGTTCATAATCCGTCGAGATCCGCTGCACCGTCCCCGCCTCCAACCCGGCCTGCCGGGCCTTTTCCTGTAGCCACGACGCCGGCAGCGTCTGCAGGCTTCCATCCTGATATCCGCCGCCCACGTCGGAATGCGCGCCGATGAACCAGCGTTGCTCGACGGGCAGGTGCGCGGGTCGTGGCGGCGAGCCCGCGCGGCGGGTCCAGAGCGTGGGGAAGTACGGCTCGCGGTATTCGTTGGTGGCGATGGCGTGGTATGCGTTCAGGACGTGGTTGCTGAGTTCCGTGTCGTGAAAGTTGTAGAAGCTGGAAAAGCCGGGAAACGAGATGCCGCCCACGGGGATGCCCAGGCTGCCGACGGTGTCCCAGACGCCGACGAAGTGCAGGTCGGTATCGCGCGAGAAGCGGTCGCGGAAGGCGGCGGCTTCCAGGGATGACGGGGTGCAGTCGTCGCGGTACAGCGCGTAGGCCTCGGACACGTTGGCCTCGGTGGCTTCATTGAGCAGGCCGCATTTGCGCACCATGCCCGCGAGGCTGCGTGCGGAGTAGGCGCCTCGGCTGAAGCCGAAAAGAAAGATGCGGTCGCCGGGCTGGTGACGCTGGCAGAGCCAGCGGTAGCCTTGCCGAATGTTGGCCGACAGGCCTGCGCCGAACGCGCCGCCCATGAATTTGTCGATGGCTGCCCACAGGCCCTGGCCCTGCGTGCCCACGCCCTCGATGTAGAGCGTTTCCTGCGTGCTGGTCTCGGGCGCGGCTTTGTAGAGCTCGTAGACGTTGGTGCGGTCGTTGGGTTCGTTCCACGTGCCGTCGAAGAAAACGGCGAGGTTCTTCTTGACCATGATCGTCTCCCCACACACAGATAAAGGCTTGCGATACCTATGCCGCTGGCCGGGACAACGCCTGCGTGAGGCAAGCTAGCATGCGCGGCGATCGCAGCAGGGCGCGGGGTTTCCCTGCTGCATGTCCGTACACCACCTTTTTGCCTAGCCCGAGGTGGGCGTCATCCTGAATTGCACGGGAAAACAGCCGATCCGCCGATTGCTGGAGTGCGCCGGCACTACCGCATCAGTAGCAATCCACGGCTGGCGAGGTTGGTATCCGGCCAGCGCAAAAAAGCGGCCCGCAGGCCGCTTTTACAGGGCACTTGAAACCGGGTCAGACGATCCGGAACTGCAAAGCCCCGTCATTGGCGGGCAAGGCGGCATTGGAGTATGTTGCGCGCTGGCGGCACGGGCCGCGCAACGCAACGATCACGGAAACACCACACATGGGACGTCTCGCCATTCTGGGCGCGCTGCACGAAGAGATCGCCGACCTGCTGGCGGCCATGGACCCCGGCGCGCAAACGCGCCGCATCGCCATGCGCGATTTCCAGGTGGGCACGCTGTGGGGCACGCCGTGCGTCATCGCGCTCAGCCGCATCGGCAAGGTGGCCGCGGCGGCGACGGCGTCGATCGTCATCCAGGAATTTGGCGTGACGCGCGTGCTCTTCACGGGCCTGGCGGGCGGCCTGCATCCGCAGGTGCGCGTGGGCGACGTGGTCGTGGCCAATGCCCTGATGCAGCACGACATGGACGCGCGTCCCTTGTTCGGCCGCCATGAAATCCCGCTGTTGGGACGCGAACGATTCGATACCGATGCCGCGCTGAGCGCGCTGCTGCTGGACAGCGCCCGGGACTTTGCGGGCAAGGGCGGCCTGCCGGCCGCAACCACCACGCCGCGTGTCCATCATGGCCTGATTGCGACGGGCGACATTTTCGTGAACGACAACGACCTGGCGCACACGCTGCGCGAGCGTCTGCCCGATGCCCTGTGCCTGGAGATGGAAGGCGCGGCGATGGCGCAGGTGTGCCACGAGTTCGGCGTGCCGTTCGCCGTGATGCGCGTGATTTCCGACAGCGCCGATCACGCGGCGAAGACGGATTTCACGGACTTTCTGGTGAATCTGGCGCGGCTGTACACCGCCGGCATCCTGAAGCCGCTGCTGCAATCGGGCGCGCTGCGCGACGCCTGAATTTCAATCCCCGCGCAAACCAGATATGCGATCCCGCGCATAGCCCCGGCCAGGTCCCGCGCCTACCATGCTGCAAACACAAGAACGAAGTTTGGAGACAGCATGAAAATCGCAAGTGCGCTGACCGCGGCCGGGCTTTGCCTTGGCATGGGACTGATTTCCGTGGCGGGGGCCGCGTCCACCTATCCCGACCGGCCCGTGCGGCTGGTCGTTCCGTTTCCGGCGGGCGGGGCCACCGACCTGATGGCCCGCGCCCTGGCGCAGGGGCTGGGCGAGAAACTGGGCCAATCCGTCGTGGTGGAGAACCGGGGCGGCGCCGGCGGTGCGATTGGCGCCGAGGCGGTGGCCAATGCCGCGCCGGACGGCTACACCTTGCTGTACTCGACCATGGGGGTGCTGACGATCAACCCCACGCTGTACGCCAAGCTGCGCTACGACCCGCAGAAAAGCTTTGCGCCGATCGCGATGACCAACCTGACCGCGAACTTGCTCGTGGTGAATCCGGCGCTTCAGGTGAACTCGGTCGCGGAGCTTGCGGAACTGGCCCGCAAGAAGCCGGGCGAGCTGACCTTCAGTTCCTCGGGCAGCGGCACCACCAGCCATCTGTCGGGCGAGATGTTCAAGTCCACGGCCGGCGCGGATATCCGCCACATTCCGTACAAGGGCACGTCTGGGGCGATCAACGACTTCATGGCCGGACGCATCTCGATGATGATCGACACCTCGTCCAACTTTGTCGAACAGGTCAAGCAGGGCAAGGTCAAGGCGCTGGGCGTGACCAGCCGCCAGCGCCTGGCGGCGCTGCCCGACGTGCCCGCCATCTCGGAGTCGCCGGGCTTCGAATCCTTCGAAGTCAGCTTGTGGTCAGGCGTGCTGGCGCCCGCGGGCACGCCGCGCCCGATCATCGACCGTCTGAATGCGGACATCAAAAGCGTGATGTTGGCGCCGCAGATGGTCGAGCGCATGGCCGGATACGGCATCCAGACAACCTACAGCACGCCTGAGGCGTTTGCCGAGCGCATCCGCGCCGATACGCAGAAGTGGGCGCGCATCATCGAGGCCTCCGGCGCACGCGCCGACTGAGCGCCACCCCGTCTCGCCATCGCCTCTTTCACGCAAGGACCTGCCATGCCTTCGATGCTTCGAATCCTGCTGACGGCGGCGGCCGCGCTCGCCGCCGTCTCGCTGGCCGCGCCCGCCGCGGCGGCTTATCCCGACCACCCCATCACGCTCATCAATCCTTACGCCGCCGGCGGCCCGGCCGACGTGGTGGCGCGCAGCCTGGCGCGCGCCCTGGAAAAGCGGCTGGGCCAGCCCGTCGTGGTCGAGAACAAGCCGGGCGGGGGCGCGTCCATCGGCACGGGCTTCGTGGCCCGCGCCAAGCCTGACGGCTACACGCTGCTGCTGGGCACCTCGGCCGGCCACGTGGTGACGCCGCTGATGCAGAAGACCACGTATGACGGCATCCAGGCCTTCGAATTCTGTTCGGTGGTGGCGGTGCAGCCCATCATGCTGGTCGTCAACCCGTCGCGCGGCATCAAGACGGTGCAGGCGCTGATCGCCCGCGCCAAGGCCGAGCCCGGCAAGCTCAGTTATGGCTCGGCCGGCGTGGGCGGCGCCACGCACCTGGGCGCCGAACTGTTCCAGCAGGCCGCGCACGTGCAGCTCAATCACATTCCCTACGCGGGCGCGTCGCCGGCGATCAATGACGCCGTCGGCGGACAGATCGACCTGGCCATGCTGAACCTGTCGGCCAGCCTGCCGTTCATCCGCCAGGGCCGGCTGTTGCCGCTGGCGTACGCGGCCAGCGAGCGCTCGCCGCTGCTGCCCGACGTGCCGACGCTGGACGAGGCCGGGGTGCCGGGCGCGCAGGCCGCCACCTGGTACAGCCTGGCCGCGCCCGCCGGCACCCCCGCAGACATCGTGCAGACGCTGAGCGACACCGTCCGGCGCGTGAACGACGATCCAGACTACCGCCGCGTCATGCAGGATCAGGCGATATCGTTGATGGCGTTGTCGCCCCAGGACGCTGGCGCTTATGTCCGCAAGGACCGCGCCGATATGCAGCGGCTGCTCGGCACGCTGGGGCTGCTGGCCAAATGACGATCAATCCTCCCGCGCCATGAACTTCGATTTCAGCAAACTGGCCTCGGCCGACGCCTTCAAGCTGCTTTCCAGCGTGGTCGTGCCGCGGCCCATCGCCTGGGTGGTCAGCCAGTCGCCGCAAGGCGCGCGCAATGCCGCGCCGTTCTCGTTCTTCAATGTGGTCAGCAGCGATCCGCCCATCGTCGCGCTGGGCATCGGACCGCGCGGCGGCCAGTTGAAGGACACCTCGCGCAACATCCTGCAGACGGGGCAGTTCGTGATCAACCTGGTGTCGGCGGAGCTGGCCGAGCAGATGAACCACACCAGCCTGGACTACGACGCCGGCATCGATGAACTGGCCCGCGCGGGTCTGTCGACAGAATCATCCCTGATCGTGGGGCCGCCGCGCATCGCGCAAAGTCCCGCGGCGCTGGAGTGCGAGGTCTGGCAGGTGCTGGATGCTGCGCCGCAGCGCGTGATCGTGCTGGCGCGCGTGGTGGCGCTGTACCTGCGCGACGACGCCTTGCTCAACGCCGAAAAATTCTACGTGGACACGCCCGCGCTGCGCCTTCTGGGCCGCATGCACGGCGCGGGCTGGTATGCGCACACCAGCGATCTCTTTCAGATGCGCACGCCCGACGCGGCCAACGATCCCGCCGTTCGGCCCGCGCAGGGGCATTGAATGCCCGAGAAGACCTTGAACCCTTTTGGAGCCTGTCGATGAAACTGCATTGGTCGCCGCGATCGCCCTTCGTGCGCAAGGTGATGATCGTCATTCACGAGGCCGGCATCGAGGACCGCGTGACGCTCGTGCGCACGCCGGTCGCGATGGATAAGCCCAACCTGGACCTGGTGCCCGACAATCCGCTCATCAAGTTGCCGACGCTGGTGCTGGACGATGGCCAGGCGCTGTACGACTCCCGCGTCATCTGCGCCTACTTGGACGCGTTGACGGGCTGCGGCCTGGTGCCGGCCGACCCGCAGGCGCGCCTGACCGCCGAACGCCGCCAGGCGCTGGGCGACGGCTTTCTGGACGCGCTGCTGCTGTTCCGCCAGGAGCGCAACAAGCCCGAGGCGCGGCAGACGCCCGCGTGGCTGGACGCCTTTGCGCTGAAGACCCGGGCGGTGCTGGCCGCACTGGAGGCCGAGGCGCCCGCGCTGCAGGCAAGCCGCTTCGACCTGGGCCTGATCGCCATCGGCTGCGCACTGTCATACATGGACTATCGTTTCCCGGATATCGCCTGGCGCGACGGCCACCCGGCGCTGGCGGCCTGGCACGCGCGGTTTGCCGCGCGCCCGTCCGTGATGCGCACGCAGCCCGACGAAACCCCGTAACGAGAGGACGATGATGAGCCGTATCCCGCTGCCCACGCCAGACACCATGACCGACGATCAGAAGCGCGTATACGAGAAGATCGTTTCCGGTCCGCGCGGACGCCTTGTCGGCCCCTTGCGCGCCGCGCTGCACAGCCCGGAACTGGCCGAGCGCTGGCAGGCGCTGGGCGCGTTGCTGCGCTTTGGCACCAGCCTGGCGCCGCGCGTCAGCGAACTGGCCATTGTGGTGACGGCGCGCCGCTGGAACAGCCAGATCGAATGGCACATCCATGCGCAGGCGGCGCGCGCCGCCGGTATCTCGGACGCCGTGCTGGACGCGATCCAGGCCCGCGAAACTCCCGTGTTCGACAGTCCCGACGACGCGGTGGTCTACGAGTTTGCGCGGCAGATCCAGGAGACTGGCCAGGTCGACCCCGGCCTGTATGCGCAGGCCGTCGCGCGGTGGGACGCCGTGGGTGTGGTGGAACTGACCGCCGTGATCGGCTACTACACGATGGTGTCCATGACGCTGAACGCGCACGAGATCCCGATGCCCGACGACGCGCCGCCGCCGCTGGATACGCCGCGCCAGGCGGGCGCGCCGGTGCTGAGCCGGCTTGCGCCCCTGACCGGGAGCCAGCCATGAGCGCCGCCGGACATCCGGCCGCAGGCGGGCAGGCCCGCGCCTATGTGCCGGACAGCGTGGAAACGCCCCGCATGCCGGTGACGCCTCGCCATGCCCTGCCGGCGGGCGCGTGCGACACGCATTGCCATGTCTTTGGTCCCTACGACCGTTTTCCCCTGCAGCATCCCTCGTCCTACGCCGCGCCGGATGCGCCGGCGTCGCGCTATCTGCGCATGCTGGACACGCTGGGCGCATCGCGCGGGGTGCTGGTGCAGCCGGCGCCCTATGGCACGAACCCGGATGCCTTGCTGGACGCGCTGCGCGCGGGCGCAGGCCGCCTGCGCGGGATCGCGGTGGCACACCCGTCCGTCACCGATGCACAGCTGCAAGCCTTGCATGACGGTGGCGTGCGCGGCCTGCGCTTTGTCGAGGCGCGCGACCCCGCGGGAAACCTGTTTCCCGGCAGCGTGGGATTCGATCAGGTCGCGGCGCTTGCGCCGCGCATGAAGCAGTTCGGCCTGCACGCGCAGCTGTGGGCGCCGTGCGATACCTATTTGCGCCATCTGCCCGAACTGGCAAAGCTGGACTTGCCGCTGGTCATCGACCACCTGGGCAGCCTGGTCCCGGCGCGCGGCGAGGCCGATCCGGTGTTTCAGCTGCTGCGCCGGCTGCTGGCCGACGGCAGGATCTGGATGAAGCTGACGGTGTGCCGGGTGGGCACCGCGCCCGATTATGAAAACGCGCGCGGCATCCACGATGCCTTCACCGCCGCCAATCCGGATCAGGTGCTCTGGGGATCGGATTGGCCCTTCGTGCGCATGGGGGCGGCGGCGCCGTCCGCGGACGCGCTGGTGGACCTGGCGCACGATTGGCTGGGCAACGACGCGCTGCGCAAGCAGGTTTGGGTGGACAACCCCGAGCGTCTGTACGGCTTTGCATAAATACAAGCGGGGGGCTCGCTGAGCCCCCGCGCTGAACCCGCACCCTGACCCACTGGTGGACGCCGCTTACGGGCTGGCGTGCCAGACGCCCTCGCCGCCGATCTCGCGCACCAGCGCCTCGATCTGCGTGGCAACTTCTGTGACCGTGCGTCCGGGACCCTTCGAGCGCGAGAACGCCATCGAAATGATGCGGCTCATCGTGGGATCGCGCAGCGCGGCGATGCTCAGGCGCCCCTCCTGCACCTCCTGCCAGACGGCGTGCAGGGGCAGCACGGTGTACATCTTCTCGTGCTCGACGATGGACTTCATGAGCGGAAGCGAGTCGGCCTCGATGAGGGGCGCGATGGTGATCTTGCGCGCCCGCGCCAGGCCGTCCAGCGCGTTGCGCAGGCCATTGGGCGCGCCGGGCAGGATGAACGGCAACCCGTCCAGCTGATCGAAGGTGACCTCGCCGGCCTGCGTGCGCGCATCGCCCGCCGCGCCCACCAGGTAAGAGTCCACGGACGCCAGCGCCTGCTCGCCGGGCGGGCATTTGTCGCCGTAGCGGTAAAGGATGGCGATGTCCACGCGGCTGTCGGTCAGCCATTCCTCGATCTGGCCGCTGGAGCCTTCCAGGATTTTCAGATGCACCTTGGGAAACTGCTGGCGCAGCCGCGAAAACAGCCGGCGGATGAGCGGGTGCGCGGTCGATGGCAACAGGCCCAGCGTGACCTCGCCGGCAGGTTCGCGGGCCTCGCCGTTCAGTTCCAGCTCAAGCCGTTCGGCGTCGCCCAGCAGCGTTTGCACCAGCGGGAACAGGCGCTCGCCCACTTCCGACAGGTTCACGCCGCGCCCGGTGCGGTTAAAGAGCCGCGCATTGCACTCGCGTTCCAGCGCATTGATGCGGCGGCTCAGCACCGACTGGTCCTGGTCCAGATACAGCGCCGCGCGCGTGATGCTGCCCAGTTCCGCGATGGCCAGGAAGGCCCGCCATTTGTGAAGGTCGGCGGTCAGGTCCAGGCTCAGGCCCGTGGCTTTTGCGGATGGCATGGTCGATGGCGCAGGTCGGCAGTCGGTGGAATCGGCATAAGCGTACGGCAAAAGCGTGCGGGCATGGCGTTATTGCAAACCCAGCTTGCCGCGCTTGATGACCTCGCCCCATTTCTTCGACTCCGCCTCCATCAGGGCGCGATAGGCGTCCGGCGACGTGGCGACGGGGATGGCGCCCTGGTCGATCATTTTCTGGCGCAGCGCCGGGTCGGCCAGCGACTTGGCGATCGCGTCCGACATCTTGTCCACGATGTCCTTGGGCGTGCCGGTGGGCGCGATGACGCCGTAGTTCGATTCCACGACGATGCCGGGAAAGCCCGCCTCCTTGGTGGTGGGCACGTCGGGCAGACCCTCGAAGCGTTCGGGGCTGGCCACGGCCAGCGCGCGCAGCTTGCCGGCCTTGATGAAGCTCAGCGCGGCCGAGGCATCGCCGGGGAACATCTGCACCTCGTTGGACAGCAGCGCGGTCACCGCGGGCGCGGCGCCTTTGTAGGGAACGTGCATGATGTCGATGCCGGTCTGCTGCTTGAGCAGTTCGCCGCCCAGGTGAGGGGTGGTGACATTGCCGGCCGAGCCGTAGTTGTACTTGCCGGGGTGTTTCTTGGCGCTGTCGACAAAGGCGGCCAGGGTGGTGTCCGGCAGCGACGGGTTGACCATGATCACCTGCGGAATGCGCGCGACCAGCGACACGTACTGGATCTTGGACACGTCGTACGGCACCTTCATGACGTGGGGCAGCCCGGTGATGGCGCCCGGCACGCCAAAGCCGAACGTGTTGCCGTCGGGCGTGGCGCGCACGGTGGCGTCCACGCCGATGGTGCCGCTGGCGCCGGCCTTGTTCTCGATCACGATGGTCTGGCCCAGGCGCTCGCCCAGCGACGGCGCAAGCAGGCGCGCCAGGTTGTCGACCGAGCCGCCGGGCGGGTAGGGCACGATCAGCCGGATCGGCTGGCTTGGCCAAGGTTGGGCCGAGTAGGCGGTGGGCGCGGCGGCGCCGCCCAGGATCATTGCCGCCACCGCCAGTACGGTTGCTTTTTTCATTTGTCTCTCTCCGGTTGCGCCGGCTCGGGCCGGCGCGTTGTCATTGTCAGGCGCCTTGCAGGCCCAGAACCTGCTTGGCGTAGATGTTGCGCTGGATCTCGTTGGTGCCGCTGAAGATGGTGGCCGCGAGCGCATTGACGTAAGGCGCCAGCGCCTGCACGCCGCCGTTGCCATAGCCCAGGCGCATCGCCGCGCCGCCGTACTCCTCGGCGATCTGGATCAGCAGGGCGCCCAGCCGCTCGTGCGTCTCGGTGGCCCAGATCTTGAGCAGCGACAGTTCCGGCGGCAGCGGGCGGCCGGCCTTGGCCATGTCCGCAAACACGCGGTACATCGCGGTCAGGTCGGCGCTGTCCAGCCGCAGTTCGGCCAGCCGGTCGGTGAACGCCGGATCGGCCAGCAGGCCGCGCTGGCGCGCCAGGCTGAAGATCTGCTGCAGCGCGTGGCTGGCGTGCTTGGGGCTGCCGCTGAACAGGCGCTCAAACCCCAGGAGCGCCTTGGCGATGCCCCAGCCCGCGTTCAGTTCGCCGACCACGTTGCCGCGCGGCACGCGGACCTGGTCGAAGAAGACCTCGCAGAACTCCTCGTGGCCCGACAGCGTGCGGATCGGACGGCGGCTGACGCCCGGGCTATTCAGGTCCACCAGCAGGAAGCTGATGCCGGCCTGTTTCTTCACGGTCTTGTCGGTGCGCACCAGCATGAACATGTGCGTCGCGTCCTGCGCCAGCGTGGACCAGGTCTTCTGGCCGGTGACCACCAGTTCGTCGCCGTCGATCAGCGCCTCGCAGCGCAGCGATGCCAGGTCCGATCCGGCGTCCGGTTCCGAGTAGCCTTGCGCCCACACCGCCTCGCCGGACAGGATGCCCGGCAGAAACCGTGCGCGCTGCGCCTCGGTGCCGTAGCGGATGAGGATGGGGCCCAGCATGACCAGGCCCTGGTCCGGCGCGCGCGCCACGCCGTAGCGTTCGGCTTCCTCGATGAACGCGATCTGCCGGGCGGGCGACAGCGCCATGCCGCCATGCTCGCGCGGCCACGACGGCGCAATCCAGCCCTGGCGCGCCAAGGTGAAGTACCACGCCTTGATCTCGTCCCAATGCAGCCGCCACGGCACGTGCCGCAGGTGATCGGGGTAATGCGCGCGAAAGAACCGGCGCAGCAGCTTGCGGAACGCCGCTTCCGGCATGGCGTTCCAGTCTGCGTCGCGCGGGAACTCGGTGGCATCCAGGCCGGGGGGCTCGTCGTCCCGGGCGTCCTCTGCCGCATCGTCCGTCTCCGGCGCCGGGTCGACCGCCAGCACGCCATAACGCTGGCGATGCGCCGTGGCGTTGCCCAGCCAGGCGCCCAGGTGCAGGGCGCTGCGGAAATACAGGCTGACGTCGCATTCGTCGGTGTAGCCGATGGCGCCGTGCAGCTGGATGGCCAGCCGCGCCGCGTCGATGCCGGCGCGTGCGGCGCGGGCCTTGACCCGGCTGGCGGCCGCCTTGCGCGCCTTGACGTCGCCCGGCGCCGCGGCAATGGCGTTCAGCGCGTCCAGCAGGCTGTTGGACGCCAGTTCGACCTGCAGGGTCGCGTCCACCAAACGGTGCTGCAGCGCCTGGAACGACGAGAGCGTCTGGCCGAACTGCTTGCGCGTGTTCAGGTAGGCCACCGAATCGGCCAGCACCTGCCGCGCGATGCCCACAAGTTCCGCGGACTGCATCAGGCGGCCGTAGTCCAGCGCCTCGTCAACCGCGTCCAGCACGCCCTCGCGCGCCAGCAACGCCTCGCCGCCAACCACCGCGGACTCGATCGTCAGATGGCAGGCCGGTGAGCCGTCCGCGCGTTCGTGCGTCTGCACCGTGACGCCGGGCGTGCCGGCGGGCAGATAGAACAGCGCAGACCCCGTCTCGCCATCGGCCGTGACAAGCCAGCCGTCCACGTCCGCGCCGGGGAGGACGTGGCGCTTTTCGCCGTTCAGCACATAGGCGCCTTCGCGCGCGGTGAACGTGACGCCAAACGCCCCGGCGGATTCGCCGGCCTCGAGCTGTCCTTCGGTTTCCTGCCAAGCCAGGCCCACCATTTTTTCACCGGCGCACAAGGCTTGCAGCAACGCGTCGCGGGTAGCGGCATCGCCCGCCGGGGTGACGCGCGCCAGCAGCGCGGTGCTCAGCACGCCCGCTCCGACGAGCGGTTCGGGCAACTGGGCGCGGCCCGCTTCCTCCAGCACGGCGGCCATCGCGTGCCAGCCCAGTCCCAGACCGCCCAGCGCTTCGGGCACGCTCATGCCCAGCCAGCCGACGGCGGCAATCTCCTGCCAGTACGCGCGGTCGCCGCCCGGGGTGCGGCGCTTGCGTTGCCGCTGGTCGCGGCGCTGCAGAAAGTCGCGCGCGCTGTCGCGGATTTCCTCGATCAGTTCGTGGTCGGCGGCGCTCATACGATGCCCTCGGCGTGCAGCTGCGCGATCGCCGCGTCGGTCAGGCCCAGCTCGGCACGCAGGACGTCGGCCGTGTGCTCGCCCAGCATGGGAGGCGGCAATCCCAGTGCGATGGGCGTGCCGGAAAAATGAATGGGATTGCGCACAACCGGCATGCTGCCCAGCGCCGGATGCGTCACGCTGCCCAGCACTTCGCGATGCCGCACCTGCGGATCCTCGAAAACCTGATCCATGGTGTAGATCGGCCCGCAGGGCACATTGGCGGCTGCCAGCGCCTGGTTCCAGTCCGCCACCGTGCGCGCCAGCATCGCCGGCTCGATCATGCGGGACAGATCGGCCTGCGCCGCGGCGCGCTTGGGGTTGGTGTCAAAGCGCGGATCGGCGGCCAGGTTGGGCAGGCCGATCACGTTGCAGAAGCTGCGGAACTGCGAGTCGTTGCCCACCGCCACCATCAGATGGCCATCGCGGCATTCGAAGGCGCGGAACGGCGCGGTGATCTGCGAAGCCGAGCCCATGCGGGCAGGCAACTGGCCGCTGGCCAGGTAGTTCATGCCGATGTGCGAGATGGCCGCGATCTGCGCGTCCAGCAGCGCCAGGTCGATGTGCTGGCCCACGCCGGAGATCTGGTCGCGGTGCCGCAGCGCGGCAAGTATGGCCGCCACTGCATAAAAGCCCGCGGTCAGGTCCGACACGGAATAGCCCGCCTTGACCGGTCCCGCCCCGGGCTCGCCGTCCGGCACGCCCGTCACGCTCATCAGGCCGCTCATCGACTGGAAGATCGGATCGTAGCCCGGCAGGTGGCTGTAGGGGCCGGTCTGGCCGAAGCCGGTGATCGAGCAATACACCAGCCGCGGATTCACTTCCGACAGCGAGGCGTAGTCCAGCCCGTAGCGCTTCAGGTCGCCCGCCTTGAAGTTCTCGATGACGATGTCAGCCTTCTGCGCAAGCTGGCGCACCAGCGCCTGGCCTTCGGGACGCGAAATATCGAGCGTCACGGATTTCTTGCCGCGGTTCATCGCGACGAACGAAGAGGTCTCGCGGCTGGGCTTGCCGTCGCGGTCCGGCATGGGATAGCCCTGGTGCCGCACGTCGTCGCCGCGGCCGGGGCGCTCCACCTTGATGACCTCGGCGCCGAAGTCGGCCAGCATCTGCGCGGCCCACGGCCCGGAAAACACGCGGCTCAGGTCCAGGACCTTCACGCCTTCCAATGCACTGGTCATGGCGGCTCCCTTATTTGCCCTGGAACACCGGCGCGCGCTTTTCGAGGAAGGCGCGGCGCGCCTCCTGCGCGTCCTCGGTCTTGGCGATGGCCGCCGTCATGTCCTGTTCGTAGCGGTAGCCGTCGCGCAGGCTCATGTCTTCGATGGCGTTGAGCGTCTGCTTGGCCAGCACGGACGCCAGCGGGCTCTTGCTGGCCAGCTCGCGCGCCAGTTCCGTCGCGCGGTCCATCAATTCTTCAGCGGGGACGCTGGCCTCGACGATGCCCAGCCGGTAGAGTTCGTCGCCGTCCACGCGCAGACCCGTCAGCATCATGCGGCGCAGGCGCGAGTGGCCAAAGAGCCGCATGCCGTGGCGGCCGCCGCCCAGCAGCCCGACGTTGATTTCCGGCAGGCCCACGACCGCGGTGGAGGCGGCGATCAGGATGTCGCACGAGGCCACGATGGCCAGGCCCGCGCCCAGCGCCGCGCCGTTGATCGCGCCCACCACGGGCTTGGCGCACTCGCGGATCGCATGAAAGCATTCCCGCGTGCGGCGCGAGTGTTGCGGCAGGTCGCCCGGCCCCTTGATGGTGGCCGCGCGGTTCTTCAGGTCGGCGCCCGCGCAGAACGTCTTGCCCTGGCCCGACAGCACCACCGCGCGCACCTCGGGCGTTTCCGAGATGCGGTCCAGCACCCAGGACAGCTCGTTCATCATCTCGGTGCTGAGCGCGTTGACGGGCGGGTTGGCCAGCAGGATGGTGGCAACGCCGTCGGCGATCGCGACGTCCAGCGCCGTGTAGGGCCCGGCCAGGTTCTCCGGCATGCTCATGTCTCTCTCCTTGTTGTTCAGATGATCTTGCGGTCGCGATAGTCCTGGATCTGCTCGGCGGACAGGCCCAGTTCGGCCAGCACGTCGGCGGTGTGCTGGCCCAGCAGCGGCGGCGCGGCATCGGCGCGCAGGGCCGAGCTGCCGAATCGCAGCGGGTTCATCACCTGCGGCACCGAGCCGGCGGCCGGATGCGGCAGGCGCCGCAGCATGCCGCGGTGCACGACCTGCGGGTCTTCGAAGACTTCGGGCACGGTATTGATTGACCCGGCCGGCACGCCCGCCTTTTTCAGCGCGGCCAGCCAATGGGCTCGTGGTTGGCTGGCGAAGATGGCGTCCAGCACGGGATCGAGCGTGTCCTGATTGCGCACGCGCTGGCTGTTGGTGATGTAGCGCGGGTCTTGCGCCAGTTCGGGCTTGCCCAGCATCTCGCACAGCGTGACGAACTGCCCGTCGTTGCCCACCACGATGACGATGTCGCCGTCGGCGCAGGCGAACGTGCGCTGCGGCTGGATGTTCGGGTGCGCGGTGCCGGTACGGCGCGGCACCTTGTTGCCCAGCAGGAAGTTCATCGCCTGGTTGGCCAGCAGGCCCACCTGCACGTCCAGCATGGCGACGTCGATGTACTCGCCCTTGCCGGTCTGCGCGCGGCGCAACAGCGCGGCCACGATGCCCAGCGCGGCGTACACGCCGGTGGTCAGGTCCACGATCGGCACGCCCACCTTCTGGGGGCCGCCGCCGGGCCGGTCGTCGCGTTCGCCCGTGACGCTCATCAGGCCGCCCATCGCCTGGATCAGGAAGTCGTACGCGGGTTCGGCGGCGCGCGGTCCGGTCTGGCCGAAGCCGGTGACCGAGCAATACACCAGGCGCGGATTGATCTTGGACAGCGACTCGTAGTCCAGCCCCATGCGCGCCAGCGTGCCGACCTTGTAGTTCTCCAGCACCACGTCCGCGTCGCGGCACAGGTCCTTGACCAGCGCCTGGCCTTCGGGCGTCTGCAGGTCCAGCGTGATGGAGCGCTTGCCGCGGTTGGTGGCAATGAAATAGGCGCCGTCCCGGGTGTCCTGGCCGTCTTCATCCTTCAGGAACGGCGGGCCCCAGGTGCGCGTGTCGTCGCCCTGGCCTGGCCGCTCGACCTTGATGACGTCAGCGCCCAGGTCGGCCAGGATCTGGCTGGCCCAAGGACCGGCCAGGATGCGGCTCAGGTCCAGCACTTTGAGATTCGATAACAGCGGCTGCAAAGCCTTCTCCTTGACTGCGGTATGTGCAGGCAGTCTAGGAGTTGGCGGGCGCCGCGGGAGGGGCCCGCAGGCGCAAAGCTGTTATGCGGTTCTGGCCGTCACGGCGGCGGCAAGGTGCCCTGCACGCCGGGCGGGTGCGGCGGCGTCAACGGCCGGTATCGGGATAGTTGGGCCCCGCGTCACGGAAGCCGCCGGTGCTGTAGGGATTGACCGCGCCGGGGTGGGGCGGTCCGCCGGGGCCGGCGCCGCAGCCGGCCAGGAGCAGTGCGGCGGCAAGCAGAGCAAGCAGGCGCGTCGGGAAGGATTTCATAAAGGTCTCCTGCGACTGCCCCTCAGCAGGCGCGTTACTCGCAGCGTATGGGCGGATTATAGGCCTGCCGTCTTCGCCTTGATCCGCGGTTTCGCGCAGCGCGCGCGATAGTCGTTCACCGCATCGGAATCCGCGGGCTGAAAGTAGGGGTGCGGGTATCCCGCCTCCCGCAAGGCGGCGTGCATGCGCACGCCCCACACGCATTCGCGCTGCGCCTCGTCCCACAGCTGCGTGGCTTGGTCCCGTTGCCCGCTACGCCATAGCGCGAGGCCGTAGTCGGCCACCATCTCCTCGTCGCGCGGCAGGTCGCGGTACGCCGTGTGCATCAGGCGCAGGCCTTCGGCGGTCTGGCCGCGCAGGGCCAGGATCCACCCCAGCGTGCCCTGGTTGTACGGACGCGGGCCGACGCGGTCGAGCGAGCGGCGGGCCTGCTCCTCGGCTTGCGGCAGGTAGTCCGGGAAATCCGCCAGGTAGTAGGCCGTGTTGTTTGCCAGGTCCACTGCGCCGGCGGCACGCGCGCCGCGTTTTCCGGGCGCGAGGTCCTGCAGGACGTTCGACTCCTGCAACACCAGATCCGGCATCCCCAGCAGGCGCGCCACTTCCAGCCGCTTGCGCCGCTCGCCGGGGTCGACGGGCTTGAACATGTCCGGAAATGGCCGCTGGCGTGCCTGCAGCAGCCAATGGCGCGCCAGGCCGGGCTGGCCGGCGGCCAGCAGCAGCCGCGCCAGGTCCAGCTTCTGGTCGGCGCTGCGGGTGCAGCGCATGCCGTCGATCAGGGCGCGGGCGCCGTCGGTGTCGTTCCGGGCGAACGCGCGGTTGACGGCGTCCAGCTCGGCAAAGCACGGCCCGTCGCGCGTGACCTGCGCGTCGATGTGCAGCGAGATCGCACCGGCCGGCACGTCGTGGCTGAAGTAGGCCGTCGCGCCCTGGCGGTTGGTGTAGCCCAGGTCCACCCAGGCTTCGCCCCAGCGCTGGCGCATGGTCATGATGTACGGCCAGCCGGGCAAGGGCTCGGGCGAGCCGCTGCTGTGCAACTGAAAGAAGTGGCCCCACGGGCCATCGCCGATGCGGCGGATCAGGGTGAAGTCGTCCTCCGCGTGCGGCAGCGTCGTCCGGATCGGCGCCGTGCGTCCCTCGCCATCGGTGACGCCGTGCAGGATGCCGTCGCCGGAAGGCGTCTCGAGGATGGCGTCGTCCTTGCCGGTGACGAAGGCGCGGTACGGCGTGTTGGGCGCGGGGGCGGCGCGCTTGCCATCCCACAGTGTCAGCGTCAGGCTGCGCGTAGTGCGCAGGGTGTCAGCCGCCGGCGCCGCAGGGGTGTCAGACACTGCTTGCGCGGTGTCCTGGCCCGCGGCGTGCGCGGCCGGACCGGTCAGCCACGCTGCGGCGGCCAGGCATGACGCAGCGGCCCCTATGCGCCAATCTGCGCGGGCCGGGATGAGGCGGCGATGGAAAGTGGCGGGTTGTCCGGAACGTTGCTGCGGGTGCTTCATGGAGACTGCCAGTGGCGCCGGGCGCGGCGGGCGCCACGGCGGTATGGGGTGACCTGCGGGGCAGGGCGCCGCCTTGCGGGCGCGAGGCGGATTGTGCATCACAAACCCGTTGCCCGCCCCGCCCAGCGCTCGGCAGGAACGTATGGCATTCTCCCGCCACGTCCTTGCTGCCATCCGCTCATGTCCAAACTCCTAGCGCGAACCCTCGACCTGCTTCTCCTGTCCTTCGCCGCCGCGCTGTTCGGCGCTTGCCTGACCTCCGTGCTGACGACCGGCGCCTATGGCTGGGTCGTCCCCGTCGCGCCTTACCTCTACGGCGTGCGCGACTTCTACGCCGAGGCCGTCCTGGCCGGGCTGGCGGGCGTCATCGTGCTGATCGTGGCCGAGCGCCCGGCCCGGCTGCGGCGATCCACGCCCTGGCGCCTGCTGGCGACCTTTGCCGCGGCCCTCGTTGCCCTGTATCTGGCGCCGCCGTCGCCGCAGGTGTTTGGCAACACCTGGGCGCCCGGCGAGGCGACACGCGAGCTGTTCCTGGCGCAATGGCCCATGGTGCTGCCCATTGCGGTGGCGGCAACCGCGCTGCGGTGGGGATTGCACCGGGTTTTGCGCTAGGATTGTCGTCACCCAACCCCGCCTGCCCCGGAGAAACCCCGCATGTCCTCCCTAGACGACTTTGCCATCACCAAGAAGTGGCCCGCCCAGCACCCCGACCGCATCCAGCTTTATTCGCTGCCGACGCCCAACGGCGTGAAGGCGTCGATCATGCTGGAAGAGACGGGTCTGCCCTACGAGGTCCACCGTGTCGCCTTCGATACCAAGGATCAGTTCACGCCCGAGTTCCTGTCGCTCAGCCCGAACAACAAGATCCCGGCCATCCTTGACCCGAACGGGCCGGACGGCAAGCCGCTGGGCCTGTTCGAGTCCGGCGCGATCCTGGTTTACCTGGCCAGCAAGGCCGGCCAGTTCATTCCGGCAGATACGGCCGGACGGTTTGAGACGCTGCAATGGGTGATGTTCCAGATGGGCGGCATCGGACCGATGTTCGGCCAGCTGGGCTTTTTCCATCGGTTCGCGGGCAAGGACTACGAGGACAAGCGGCCGCGCGACCGGTACGTCGACGAGTCCAAGCGCCTGCTGACGGTGCTGGACCAGCGTCTGCAAGGGCGCGACTGGGTGATGGGAGACCAATACACCATTGCCGACATCGCGATCTTTCCCTGGGTGCGTAACCTGGTGGGCTTCTACGACGCCGGCGATCTCGTCGGCTTTTCGTCGTTCAAGAACGTCGCGCGCGTGCTGGACGCGTTCGTCGCGCGCCCGGCCGTCGCCAAGGGACTGACCATCCCGGGCTGACCCATGGAACTGCGCCAGCTTCGTTACTTTGTGCGGGTGGTCGAGGCAGGCAGCATCGGCCGGGCGGCCATGTCGATCGGCATGGTCACCTCGGCGCTCAGCCAGCAGATCAGCCGCCTTGAAAGCGAGCTGTCCACGCGCCTGTTGCAGCGCAGCGCCAGCGGCGTCGTGCCCACGGACGCGGGGCTGGCTTTCTTCCGGCAGGCGCAACTGGCCCTGCGCCATGCCGACGACGCCGTCCAGGCGGCCCAGCAGGCGCGGCTGGCGGGCCACGTCAGCGTCGGCCTGCCGTCCACCACGGCCGCGGTGCTGGGGGCGCCCTTCCTGAAGGCCATGAACGAGCGCTACCCCGATATCCGGCTGCACCTGGTCGAGGCGCTGTCCGGGCATCTGACCGACATGCTCAACGGCCGCCTGCTGGACCTGGCCATCGTGTTCCACGCCGAATCCGCGCGCCGCTGGAGCGTGATGCCGCTGCTGGACGAACCCCTGTTCCTGTTCGCCCGGCCAGACATGCCCGGCGTGCCGTTTGGCGACACGACGCGGCTGGAGGCGATTGCCGACCTGCCTCTGGTGCTGCCCAGCGGCCGCCACGGCCTGCGGGCGCTGGTGAACAACGCGTTTCAGCAATTGGGGCGCACGCCGCGGGTGGTGGCCGAGGTCGACGGCCTGTCGCTGCTCATGGACGTGGTGCAGCAGGGCGGCGCGGCCACGATCCAGCCCAGCTCGGCCACCGCGCGGATCGCGCCCGGCCAGTTGCAGATGGCGCGCATCGACGATGCCCATCTGTTTCGCTCCAACCTGCTCGCCAGCCTGTCGGACGAGGAACTGTCGCCCGCGGCGCTGGCCGCCCGTCTGGTCATGGCCGATGTCTCCCGCACCCTGGCGCGGGAAGGCAAATGGGCGGTGGTGACCCTTCACGAATCGTGAACACCCGTTGACGCCTGCCTGATATCGCAGCGGCGCGCCGCTGCGTAGAGTCTGCCCCTTGAACTGGGGAAGATGGCATGGTTGACGTCTTGGTGATTGGTGGGGGCAATGCGGCGCTGTGCGCGGCCCTGATGGCGCGCGAAGCCGGCGCCAGCGTGCTGCTGCTGGAAGCGGCGCCAAAGGAATGGCGGGGCGGAAATTCACAGCACACCCGCAACCTGCGCTGCATGCACGATGCGCCGCAGGACGTGCTGGTCGACGCGTATCCCGAAGAAGAATACTGGCAGGACCTGCTCAAGGTGACGGGCGGGCAGACCAACGAACACCTGGCGCGGCTGGTCATCCGCGAATCCTCCACCTGCCGCGACTGGATGCGCCGCCACGGCGTGAACTTCCAGCCGCCGCTGTCGGGCGCGCTGCACGTGGCCCGCACCAATGCTTTCTTCATGGGCGGGGGCAAGGCGCTGGTCAATGCCTATTACCGCAGCGCCGAAGCGCTGGGCGTACAGGTCCGCTACAACGCGCCGGTCGATTCGCTGGAGCTGGACAACGGCCGCTTCGTGGCCGCGCGCATCGGCGCCGAACGCATCGAGGCCCGCGCCTGTGTGCTGGCCGCGGGCGGCTTCGAGTCCAACCGGCAATGGCTGCGCGAGGCCTGGGGCCAGAACGAGCGCGGCGAGTGGCCGGCCGACAACTTCCTGATCCGCGGCACGCGCTTCAACATGGGCGTGCTGCTCAAGTTCATGCTGGACGCCGGCGCCGACGGCATCGGCGACCCCTCGCAATCGCACTGCGTGGCCATCGACGCCCGCGCGCCGCTGTACGACGGCGGCATCTGCACGCGCATCGACTGCGTGTCGCTGGGCGTGGTCGTCAACCGCGACGCCGAGCGCTTCTATGACGAAGGCGAGGACTTCTGGCCCAAGCGCTACGCGATCTGGGGCCGCCTGACCGCCATGCAGCCCGGGCAGATCGCCTATTCCATCATCGATGCCAAGGCGATCGGCCGCTTCATGCCGCCCGTGTTCCCGGGTGTGAAAGCCGACACGCTGCCCGAACTGGCCGAAAAGCTGGGTCTGGATCCGGCCACCTTCGCCAAGACCGTCGGCGACTACAACGCCGCCTGCCGCGTGGGCAAGTTCGACCACACGGCGCTGGACGATTGCCATACCGAAGGCGTGACGCCCGCCAAAACGCACTGGGCGCGGCCGATCGACACCGCGCCGTTCTACGGCTATGCGCTGCGTCCCGGCATCACCTTTACGTACCTGGGCCTGAAGGTGGACGACACCGCCGCGGTCCGGTTCAACGACACGCCCAGCGACAACCTCTTTGTCGCCGGCGAAATGATGGCCGGCAACGTGCTGGGCAAGGGCTATACCGCCGGGGTGGGCATGTCCATCGGCACGGCATTTGGCCGCATTGCCGGCACCCGCGCCGCGGCGGCGGCGCTTAGCCAGAAACATGCGGGAGCACACCATGAAGCAGCTTGAAGCCCTGGCCCGCGAGGCGCAGTCCTTTTCCAGCAGTCAGACGGGTTCAACGCCCGTCCAGCCCGGGGCCCCGGCCGAGCAGCCGGTGCGCTTTCATGCCCAGGGCGCCAAGCCGCTGACCGAAACGCTGACCGGCGACGAAACCGAAGTGGCGCGCGTCATGCAGATCTGCAACGCCTGCCGTTACTGCGAAGGCTTCTGCGCGGTGTTTCCCGCCATGACCCGCCGCCTGGAATTCGGCAAGGCGGACCTGAACTACCTGGCCAACCTGTGCCACAACTGCGGCGCCTGTCTGCACGCGTGCCAGTACGCGCCGCCGCACGAATTCGCCGTCAACGTGCCGCAGGCCATGGCCAAGGTGCGGATGCAGACGTACACCGATTACGCGTGGCCCGCCGCGCTGGGCACGCTGTACAAGCGCAATGGCCTGGCGCTGTCGTTGGCCACGGCGGCAGGCCTGGCGCTGTTCCTGGTGCTGGCGGTGGTGATGACGGGCGGCCTTTTCCATGAACCGATGGCCGGCAACTTCTACGCCGTCTTCCCGCACAACACGCTGGCGCTGATGTTCGGCGTGGTGTTCGGCTTTTCGATGCTGGCGCTGGCGGTGGGGGTGACCCGCTTCTGGCGCAACGTCAGCCCGGGGGCGGCCTCCGGTGCGGCGGTGGCCGAGGCGGCGCACGACGCGCTGCGGCTGCGTTATCTGGACGGCGGCCACGGCAAGGGCTGCAACAACGCCGACGATGCCTTCACGCTGTGGCGCCGGCGGTTCCACCATTTCACGTTCTACGGTTTCATGCTGTGCTTTGCGGCTACCTGTGTCGCCACGCTGTACCACTATCTGCTGGGCCAGCAGGCGCCGTATCCGATCCTGAGCGCGCCCGTGCTGCTGGGCACCGCGGGCGGCATTGGCCTTCTGATCGGGCCGGCCGGGTTGCTGTGGCTGAACGTCAAGCGTCATCCGCTGCAGGGCGACGCGGCGCAAAAGCCGATGGACCGTGGCTTCATCGTGCTGCTGTTCCTGACCAGCGCGACGGGCCTGGCGCTCTTGGCCGGCCGCGACGGCAGCGCAATGGCGCTGCTGCTGGCGATCCACCTGGGCGTCGTGATGGCGCTGTTCCTGACCTTGCCCTACGGCAAGTTCGCGCATGGCATCTACCGCTCGGCGGCCCTCTTGAAGTGGTCCATCGAGAGACGCCAGCCGAACAAGCTGCAGCTCGGTTCGGACTGACCGGACCGGCCTTATCGCCGGCCTGACGGCGCCCGCACGAGGCGCCGCAGCCGGCCACAACCCTGGAGACATCAATGTTCCGCACTCGTTTGCTGGCGCGCTGCGCGCTGGCCGCCTGTCTGACGCCCGCCCTGCCTGCGGCGATGGCGCAAACCTATCCCGCCAAGCCGATCACGCTGGTCGTGCCCCATTCGGCCGGCGGCACGTCCGACATTCTGGCGCGCACCGTCGCCGCCGAAGCCGCCAAGACGCTGGGCCAGACCATCGTGATCGACAACAAGGGCGGCGCCAACGGCACCATCGCCGCCAAGCAGGTGGCCTCGTCCGCGCCGGACGGCTACACGCTGCTGCTGGCCACCGCCAGCACGCACGGCATCAACCCGTCGCTCTATTCGCGCATTTCCTATGACGCGGTCAAGGACTTCACGCCCGTCACGCTGCTGGCCACCGTGCCCAACGTGCTGGTCGTCGGTCCCAACGTCAAGGCCGGCAACGTGCAGGAACTCATCGCCTTCATCCGTTCGCAAGGCGACAAGACCAACATGGGCTCGGCAGGCGCCGGCACGCCGGGACACCTGGCGGGCGAGATGTTCAAGAGCGAAGCCAAGTTGCAGTTCACGCACGTGCCCTACAAGGGCGGCAGTCCCGCCATCACCGATCTCATCGGCGGCCAGATCGATTTCATGTTCACCACCATTCCGGGCGTGCTGCCGCACGTGAAGGCGGGCTCGCTGCGCGCCCTGGCCGTGACCTCGCCCGAGCGCTCGTCCGCGATGCCCGACGTGCCGACGATGGCCGAGTCCGGCCTGCCCGGCTTCCAGGCGGTGTCCTGGCACGGCATCGTCGCGCCGGCCGGCACGCCGGACGCGGTGGTGGCGCGGCTGAACCAGGCGCTGACCGGCGCGCTGGCGGCGCCCGAGGTCAAGCAGCGGTTGATGGAGGAGGGCGCGCGCGCCTCCGGCGTGAACACGGCTGAATTCGGCAAGTTCATCCAGACCGAGATGGCGGCCTGGGCCAAGGCGGTCAAGGATTCGGGCGCCACGGCCAACTGAAGGGCAGGGGCGGTCCCCGCGGGCCGCCTTTTTCTGGACGACGAGCATGCCGATCGGCACGCGGGCGCCATGCTAGGATGCCCCGCATGCTGATCGCCGCCCTGCTCACCTCGCTGGCCCTCACCCCGGGCCATGCCGTTGAATACGACCTCGCGTGCTTCTTTGCGGACAGGCAGGCGCAAGGCTCGCTGGAACACGTCGAGCACTGCGCCCGCGCCACGAAGGACAGCGTCGAGTTCCGGCCCGCCGTGCTGGCGCGCATGGATTTTGGCGACGATGGCCTGTCGCCCGCGACGGCCAACGGCTCGTGGCACTGGGTGCGGCCCGACGGACGCGCCGTGGCCGTGCTCACGTTCGACAACAGCGCCGACGACTTCGAGGAAGGCCTCACGCGCGGACCGTGGGCCGGCGGCATGGCCTACTACGACAAGCAGCTCAACCGCGTGCTGGCCACGCCCTACGATTGGGTCGACCGCTTCGAAGGCGGCCTGGCCGCGGTATGCAAGGGCTGCCGCATCGAGCGCACGCGCGACGGCGAACACAGTTTCGTGACGGGCGGAGTATGGGGCGCCATCGACCGCCAGGGGCGGCTGGCGCTGCCCATGCGGCCGGACGCGATCGCGTTGCGGGCGCAGATGCAGGCGGCGCGCAAGGCGCCGGAACGCTGAAAGAACGGCCGCCGTCAGCCGGCCAGCAGCTTGCCCAATGTCGCCATCCCTTGTTCCATGCCGTCGTTCCACGGATGGCCGTGGTTCAGGCGCAGGAAGTTGCCAAACCCGCCCGTCGCGGAAAACAGCGGCCCCGGCGCAATGCTGATGCCCTGGTCCAGCGCGGCGCGGTGCACCTTCAGCGTGTCGATGTGCGCGGGCAATTCCACCCAGACGAAGTAGCCGCCGGCCGGCCGCGTGGCGCGCGTGCCCTTCGGGAAGTAGCGCGCCACCGCTTGCAGCAGTTCGCCCTGTTGCAGCGCCAGCGCCTGCCGGAACTGCCGCAGGTGGCGATCGAACCCGCCTTTTTCCAGATAGGCCGCAATGGCCGCCTGCGTGGGGGCAGGGGTGGCAAGGCTGGTGGTCAGCTTGTTGCGCATGATCTGGCGCGTGTAACGCCCGCCCGCCACCCAGCCGACGCGATACCCCGGCGCCAGGGTCTTCGAAAACGACGCGCAGTGCATGACGATGCCTTCGGTGTCGAATGCCTTCGCGGGCCGTGGGCGGGACTCGCCGAAATAGAGTTCGCCGTACACATCGTCTTCGATCAGCGCCACGTCATGGCGCGTCAACAGCTTGACCAGCGCTTCCTTTTTCTCGTCGGGCATCAGGCTGCCCAGCGGATTCTGGAACGTCGTCATCAGCCAGCAGGCGCGCGGGCGGTGCTGCAGAATGGCGTCCTCCAGGGCGTCCAGATCGATGCCCACGCGCGGATGCGTCGCCACCTCGATGGCATGCAGGCCGTTGCGTTCCAGCGATTGCAGCGCGGCATAGAAAGTGGGGGACTCCACGATCACGGCATCGCCGGGGCGGGTCACCGCCGCCAGGCTCAGGTTCAGCGCGTCCAGCGCGCCGTTCGTGACGATGATCTCGTCCACGGGCACGGTCAGGCCATCGGCCAGGTAGCGCAGCGCGATGGCGCGCCGCAGCGCCGCGTCGCCGGGGCTCAAGTCATCGATGGACGCCCACGGATCCAGCTTCTGCACCGTCGCCGCCATGAAGCGTGCCAGCCGGCTGTACGGCAGCAAGGACGGACTGGGAAACGCCGAGCCAAACGGCAGCATGTCGCGGCGCAGCGTGGCGTTCAGCACGCGCAGCACGTTGTCGCTGACGTCCACCGGATGGCGGCCCGCGGTGGCGCTGGACACGCTGTCCAGCTCGGGCAACGCGGCGCGCGGCGCGCGCTGCACGTAATAGCCCGACCGGTCACGCGCGCGGATGAGGCCGCGTGCTTCCAGCAGGTAGTACGCCTTGAACACGGTGGACGGACTGACGCCGCGGCTGGCGCTGGTCTGCCGCACCGAAGGCAGGCGGTCGCCCACCTGCAGCAGGCCGGACAGGATCGAGGCGGTGATTTCTTCGGTCAGGCGTTCATAGCGCTTCATGGCGGCATCTGGATGCGTGAGGCAGGTTCAGGCCGACATGCCGATCGCGCGCATGACAAGCCGCAGCGCGCCCGCCGCCGCGCCCAGCGCCGCGACGCTGCACGCCCAGATCATCGCCAGCCACAGCAGGCGCGAGCGCCACGAGGAAGAGGGGGATGCGTTCATCAGTGAAAGGCCTCGCCAGTGCGCACCTTGCCGCGAAAGACGTAATACGACCAGGCGGTGTACATGAGAATAATCGGAATGATCGCCAGGGCGCCGACCAACGCGAAACCCTGGCTCTGCGGCGGCGCGGACGCCGCCCAGATGGACACGCCGGGCGGAATGATGGCCGGCCAGATGCTGATGCCCAGGCCGCTGTAGCCCAGAAACACCAGCGCCAGCGACAGCACGAACGGGCCGGCCGCCGGCGCACCTTTGACGCGGCGCATCAGTTCAAAGCCCGCGGCGGCCACCAGCAACGGCACCGGGAAGAACCAGAACATGTTGGGCAGGCTGAACCAGCGCTGCGCGATGATCGGCTGCGCCAACGGCGTCCACGCGCTCAGCACGGCGATGACCGCCAGCAGCGCCAGCGTCAGCGGCCGCGCCAGGCGGCACATGTGGCGGTGCAGGCGGCCTTCGGTCTTCATGATGAGCCAGGTGCAGCCCAGGAGCGCGTAAGCCGCCACCAGCCCAGCGCCGGTGAAGACAGAGAACGGGCTGATCCAATCCCACGGGCCGCCGCTGTACGCGCGCCCCACCACCGGAATGCCTTCGATATACGCGCCCAGGGTGACGCCCTGGAAGAACGTGGCGCACACGGAGCCCAGGACGAAGGCCTTGTCCCACAGCGGGCGGTGATGCGCGTCGGCCTTGAAGCGGAACTCGAAAGCCACGCCGCGGAAAATCAGGCCCAGCAGCATGAACACCAGCGGCAGGTGCAGCGCGCTCAGAATCACCGAGTAGGCCAGCGGAAACGCCGCCATCAGGCCCGCGCCGCCCAGCACCAGCCAGGTCTCGTTGCCGTCCCAGACGGGGGCGACGGTGTTGACCATCGCGTCGCGTTCCTCCGGGTCGGTCACCAGCGGAAAGAGGATGCCGATGCCCAGGTCAAAGCCATCCATGATGACGTACATCATCACGCCGAACAGAATGACGACGGCCCATATCAATGCAAGATCCACACCCATGGCGTCAGGCTCCGGAATGCTTGGGTTGCGCGGGCGAGACGCCCGCGAGGGTAGAGGCCCCCGACAGCGGCCGCGAAGGCTGGCGCGGCTCGCCGGGTCCGCCGGACAACGGCGCGTGGCCAGGCGCGGGAGTGGGGCCCATGCGGATGAGGCGCAGCATGTACGAGACGCCCGCGCCAAACACGAACAGGTAGACGACCACAAACAGCGCCAGCGTCAGCGTCAGCTCGCCCAGTCCATGCGGCGTGGCGGCGTCGGCGGTGCGCATGACGCCATACACGATCCAGGGCTGGCGGCCGATCTCGGTGACATACCAGCCGGCCAGCATGGCGACGATGCCCGAAGGCCCCATCCACAAGGCGAAGCGATGCAGCCAGCGCGCTTCGTACAGGCGGCGGCGCCAGCGCGCCCATAGCGCCCACGCCGCCAGGCCGATCATCAGCAGGCCCAGGCCCGCCATGATGCGGAACGACCAGAACACCACCGTGGAATTGGGGCGGTCTTCGGGCGGATAGGACTTCAGGCCCGGAAACTGGCCGTCCCAACTGTGCGTGAGGATCAGGCTGCCCAGCCGCGGGATGTTCAGCGCATATCGCGTTTCCTCGCGCGCCATGTCGGGGATGCCGAAGAGCGTCAGCGGCACGCCCGCGCCGGGCTCGTTCTCCCAGTGACCTTCGATGGCGGCGATCTTGGCGGGTTGGTGCTTGAGCGTGTTCAAGCCATGAAAGTCGCCCACCACGGCCTGCAGCGGCGCCACCAGCAGCAGCATGCCCATCGCCATCGCAAACATCTTCTTCACGGCCGGGCTGCGGTCCCCGCGCAGCAGATGCCAGGCACCGGACGCCCCGACCATCAGCGCGGTGGCCAGGAACGCCGCAATGCCCATGTGCGCCAGGCGGTAGGGAAATGACGGGTTGAAGATCACGGCCAGCCAGTCGGTGGGCACCACGCGCCCGTCCAGGATCTCGTATCCGGCGGGCGTTTGCATCCAGCTGTTGGAGGCAAGAATCCAGGTCGCGGACACCAGGGTGCCCAGCGCCACCATGATGGTCGAGAAAAAGTGCAGCCCCGGCCCCACGCGCGACCAGCCGAACAGCATCACACCCAGAAAGCCGGCTTCCAGGAAGAACGCGGTCAGCACCTCGTAGGCCAGCAGCGGCCCGGTGACGCTGCCCGCGAAGTCGGAGAAAAAGCTCCAATTGGTGCCGAACTGATAGGCCATGACCAGGCCCGACACGACCCCCATGCCGAAATTGACGGCAAAGATCTTGGTCCAGAAGTGATAAAGATCCCGGTAGACCGTCTTGCCGGTCCGCAGCCAGATTCCCTCGAGCACGGCCAGGTAGCTGGCCAGCCCAATGGTGATGGCGGGAAAGACGATGTGAAACGAGATGGTGAAGCCGAACTGTATTCGTGCGAGCAATAGCGCGTCGCTGTCCATGACGGTATTCCTGACTTTCATTGCCAGCACGGACGGATCGCCACGAGGCGGCGGGCGCTGACGGGTGTTTGAACTACCCCGCCAAGTTAGGCCTTGCGCAGCGAACAGTACAGATTCAGAGAGAGCGGAAAAAAGCGGATCAGTTGGCGCGCCGCGGCGCAGGAAGCACGCATTTTCATCGGCAAGCATGCTGTGCCTGGGTGAGAGGCAGGCAATCGTCGATACAAAAAAAGCAGCGCAGCGTCCTCGGGGGCCGCGTCTGGCTCACCGCGCCGTGCGCGATGCCGCGGGCGGGGACATCGCGGTCAGGGATCGTTCGGCATCGCGGCGCATCAACGCGCATCAATACATATGCTGGCCGCCATTCATGGCCACGTTGCTGCCCGTCATGAAACCGGCCGCATCGCTGCAGATGAACGCGACGAGCGCGCCGATTTCATCGGGTTCGCCCAACCGCCCCACCGGGATCTGCGGCAGGATCTTTTCCTGCATGACTTCCGGCGGCACGGCTTGCACCATCCGCGTGGCCAGATAGCCGGGCGACACCGTGTTCACCGTCACGCCCTTGCGGGCCATTTCCAGCGCCAGCGACTTCGTGAACCCATGAATGCCCGCCTTGGACGCGGCGTAGTTGGTCTGCCCGAATGCGCCCTTGCTGCCGTTCACCGACGAGATGTTGACGATGCGGCCCCAGCCCCGATCCGCCATCGGACCGCACAGCGGCTGGGTCATGTTGAACATGGAATCCAGGTTGCTGTGCATGACGTCCGCCCAATCCTGCGCGCTCATCTTGCGCAGGCTCGCGTCGCGCGTGATGCCCGCGTTGTTCACCAGGATGTCGATCTGGCGGCCGTCCTCTTCGAGCCGGCGGGCCAGCGCCTGGCAGGCGTCGAAGTCCGCCACGTCCACCTTGTACGAGGAAAACGTTCGGCCTTTCGCCGCCTCTTCCTTGATCCAGTCGCGCGTGGCGGCCTCGCTGGAATGGTAGGTGACGATGACGTCGTGGCCGGCATCGTGCAGCGCCACGGCGATGGCGCGGCCCAGGCATCCGGTCCCGCCCGTGATGAGCGCCGTGCGCTTAGAGGTCATGGCGGCCTCCTTGCTGGTTGGCGTCCTGCATGGCGGCGCAGGCGGCCGCCATCTGCTTGGTCATCACGGACCACATCTGCGCGAGCGGTGAATTGTCGGCAGCCGCGCCGTTGGCATGTTTGAACCATTCGCACATCGCTTCGCCCACGCCGGCGGCCAAGGTGGCCTGTTCCTGCAGCGCCGCGTGGGTGAGGGCCTGGCTGGCTTCCAGCTGGGTCTGCCAGCGCTTGCGCGCGAGTTCGCCCATGGCGGGCATGGCGTCCTGCCAGTTGGCGGTGGGGGGCAAGGGGGAGAGGCCGGCAAGGTACTGGCCGGAGCTGTCGCTGGCCAGCCGCTGGCCCATTTCGAGCCAGCGCTGCTGGCTTTCCTGCGCAAGCTGGGCCAGGCGCTGGCAAAAGGCGACGTTGGCGCCGGTCAGACCGTCGGGCAGGGAGGCATTTGCTTTCTTCATCATCCGTCCTTTTATGAAAGTGGTAAGGGGAAACGAATACACACGGGCCTCATGCCATCTGGCTGAGGGTCTTGCGAAAACGCGCCAGGGATAGCGCAAACAGGACGGCGCCGATCAGCGCCAGCGCCAGGAAGGGTTGCCATACGACGCTGATGCCCGCGCCGCGATAGAGGATGGCTTGGCCGAGCTCCACGAAATGCGTCGTGGGAGCGGCCAGCATGATGTTCTGCACGAAAGCCGGCATGCTTTCGCGCGGCGTGGTGCCCCCGGACAGCATCTGCAGGGGCAACAGCACTAGTACGAGCAACATGCCGAATTGCGGCATGCTGCGTGCAAGCGTAGCCATGAAAATGCCCATCGAGGTCGTGGCGAACAGGTGCAGCGCCACGCCGGCCAGAAACAGCGCGACCGATCCTTCGATCGGCACGTGCAGCAGGCCCCGCACCACGAACGTCAACGATAGCCCAGCGGACGCCAGTACGACTAGCCCCATCGACCAGACCTTCGCGACCATGATCTCGGTGGGCGTGACGGGCATGACCAGCAGGTGCTCGATGGTCCCGTGTTCGCGCTCGCGGATCAGCGCGGCGCCGGTCAGGATGATGGACAGCATCGTGACGTTGTTGATGATCTCCATCAGCGCGCCGAACCACGACTGGGTGAGGTTCGGGTTGAATCGCATGCGCACCGCCAGTTCGACGGGCAGCTCGGTGGGCGCGCGATAGCGCCTGACGAACTCGTTGATCTCGTCGGTGATGATCTGCTGGATGTAGCTGCTGCCCGTGAATGCCTGGCTCATCCGGGTGGCGTCCACATTCAGCTGGATCTGCGCCGGCCGGCCAGCCAGCACGTCGCGCTGGAAATTGGGCGGGATGTTGACGGTAAACGTTTGGCGGCCTGCGTCCATGTTGGCGTCCGCCTGCGCCGGGGTCACAAGCTGCGGCGGCGTGAAGTGCGGCGGATAGAAGGCCGAGACGATGCGCGCGGACAGCGGCGACTGGTCTTCGTCCACGACGGCGATGGGCGCGTTGTGCAGCGTTTCGGGCACGGCGGTGGCCGCCGTGTAGATCATCAACGTGAACGACACGACGATCAGCACCAGCATCATCGGGTCGCGCGCCAGGCTCCAGAGCTCTTTCACGCCAAGGCGGTAGATGTTCGCCAGATGCCGCATGTCAGGTCTCCTGCTTTTTCAACAGCAGCGCCGCCGCGCCCAGGATGATGGGAATGGAGATCAGCAGCGGCCAGAACGAGGCGTAAAGGTCATGCAGCCCCAGCGCCTTGCTGAACACGCCGCGGCTGATGATGAGCATGTGGGTGGCGGGATAGACCTGTCCGATCAGCCGGCCCGCGCCTTCCAGCGACGACACCGGGTTGAGCAGCCCGGCAAACTGCACGGCCGGCACCAGGGTGCCGATCATCGTGAAGAACAGCGCGGCGATCTGGCTGCGCGTGAACGTGGATGCCAATAACCCGATCGCGGTGGCCACCACGTTGTAGATCAGCGCGGCGAGCAATAGGGTGCCGAAGCTGCCCTTGATGGGCACGCCGAATAGCGTCACGGCAAGCAGCGCCATCAGCAGGAAATTCAGCATCGCCAGCGCGACATACGGCGCCTGCTTGCCCAGCAGGAATTCCAGCCGCGTCACCGGCGTGACGTAAAGATTGGTGATCGAGCCCAATTCCTTTTCGCGCACCACGGCCAGCGCCGTCAGCATGGCCGGCATCATCAGCAGCAGCAGCGGAATGACGGCGGGCACCATGGCGGGCAGGCTGCGCACATCGGGGTTGTAGCGAAACCGCGTCTCCACACTGACGGGAAGCTGCGCGCTGGCGCCCAGCCGCTCGCGTGCCTGCTGCGCCAGCCAGCCCTGGTGCATGCCCAGCACATAGCCGCGTATGGTCTCGGCCCGTTGCGGCATGGCCCCGTCGATCCAGACGCCGATCTGCGCGGGCTTGCCGCGCTCCACGTCGCGCGCGAAGCCCTGCGGAATCTCGATGGCCAGCGACAGCTCGCCGCTGCGCATGCGCGCGTCCAGGTCCGCGTAATCAGCGATGGGTGGATGTTCGATGAAGTAGCGGGACCCCGACAGATTCAGGCTGTAGTTTTGGCTGAGGCCCGTCTGGTCGCGGTCCATGACCGCATAGCGCAGGTCCTCGACGTCCAGGCTGATGCCGTAGCCCATCACGAACATCAGCAAGAGCGAGCCCAGCAGCGCCAGCGTGGCGCGCACGGGGTCGCGCTGCAGCTCCAGCGATTCGCGCCACATGTAGCTGAACGCGCGATGCAGGCTGAACCCGCGCCGCGCCGGCTGGGCGGGCGGGGCGGCGTCCTGGATGGGCGGCACCGCGCCCGTGTCGGCCGCGGTGCCGGCGCCCGCGTCGATCAGGTAGGCGATGAAGGCGGCTTCCAGCGAGCTTGCGCCGCGCAGGCGAATGATTTCGTCGGGCGCGGCGCTGACCAGCACCTTGCCCGCGTGCATCAGCGAAATGCGGTCGCATCGCTGGGCCTCGTTCATGAAGTGCGTGGAGATGAAGATCGTGACGTGATCCTTGCGGGCCAGTTCTATCAGCAGGTTCCAGAATCCGTCGCGCGCGACGGGATCCACCCCCGACGTTGGCTCGTCCAGGATGAGCAGCTCGGGTTTGTGCACCATGGCCACGGCAAGCGAAAGCCGCTGGCGCACGCCCATGGGCAGGTTCTGCGGCAGCGCGTCCAGCACGCCGTCCAGGCCGAAGCGCGCGACCATCTCTTGCACACGCGCGGGGATGTCGGCCTCGGGCACGTGGAACAGCCGCGCGTGCAGCACCAGGTTCTGCCGCACGGTCAGCTCGCCATACAGCGAAAAGGCCTGCGACATGTAGCCCACGCGCCGGCGCGTGTCGATGTTGCGCGGATCGACCTCCTCTCCGAATAAAAAGGCCTGGCCTTCGCTGGCGGGCAAGAGGCCTGTCAGCATCTTCATGGTGGTCGACTTGCCGCAGCCGTTCGAGCCCAGGAACCCGAAGATCTCGCCGCGCCGGATGCGGAAGTTGACGTGGTCCACGGCCACGAAGTCGCCAAAGCGCATGGTCAGGTCGCGTGCCTCGATGGCGATGCCGGCGTCCTCGTCCAGGGCCAGCGGCACGATCTCGACGGGTTTGTGGCCGCGCCGCTTTTGCTCGGGCAGCAGCGCAATGAAGGCCGCTTCCAGCGTCTGCGCGCCGGTGCGGTCCTGCAATTCGACGGGCGTGCCGGTGGCCAGCACGCGGCCGTCGTCCATGGCGATCAGCCAATCGAAACGCTGCGCCTCGTCCATGTAGGCGGTCGCCACGATCACGCTCATGCCGTGCCGCTGCGCACGAATCTCGTTGATCAAATCCCAGAACTGCGCGCGCGCCAGCGGGTCCACGCCGGTCGTGGGCTCGTCCAGGATGAGCAGGTCAGGATCATGGATCAGCGCGCAGCACAGCCCCAGCTTCTGCTTCATGCCCCCCGACAGCTTGCCCGCGGGCCGGGACAGGAAGGCCGACAGGCCGGTGCTGCGGGTCAGGCTGTCGATGCGGCGGCGGCGCTCGGCCGCGTCATGGCCGAACAGGCGGCCAAAGAACTGCAGGTTCTCTTCCACCGACAAGGTGGGGTAAAGGTTCTTGCCAAGGCCCTGCGGCATGTAGGCGATGCGCGGGCAGACGGCCTCGCGGTGCCTTCGGCTGGCCATGTCGCCGCCCAGCACCATGACCCTGCCCTGCTGCACGGCCCGCGCGCCCGCCACCAGTGCGAGCAGGCTGGACTTGCCCACCCCGTCGGGGCCGATCAGTCCCACCATGCGTCCGGCGGGAATATCCAGCGTGATGCCGTCCAGCGCCTGGGTCTTGCCATAGCGCAGGCCGACATCGGACAGCGAGGCGACGGGCGGGACGGCCGGGGACATCAGGGCACCTTGACGTCAAGATAGGCGGGCCATTGGGCATCCGGGTCCAGTTTCAGCCACGCCACGCCGGGCAGCCCTGTCTTGACCTGCGTCAGGTGGCGCCGCAGCAGGTCGGGGCTGATCTGCGCCTTGACGCGGAACATCAGCTTCTGGCGTTCGCTCGCGGTCTCGACGGTCTTGGGCGTGAATTGCGCGGTGCTGGCCACGAACGACACCGTGGCGGGGATGACATATTCCGGCGCGGCATCCAGGATGATGCGCACGTCCTGGCCCAGCGCGACGCGGCCCGCGGCCTGCTCGGGCAGGAAGAACGTCATGTAGACGTCGGCCAGGTCGACCATGTTGAGCACCTTGCCGCCCGCGCCCAGGACCTCGCCCGGCTGCGTGACGCGGTATTGCACGCGGCCGGCGCGCGGGGCGCGCAGTTCGCTGTCGGCGATGTCGGCGTCGATGCGCGACACCGTGGCCTGCGCGGCCGCAATTGCCGATTGGGCGCCGACTTGCGCGGCCCGGGCCGCGTCGATGGCCGCGGCGGCTGCCGTGACCTGCGCACGGGCGGCGTTCACCGCCGCCTGCATGCTGCGCACGCGGGCGCGGTCATCGTCCAGTTCCTGGATCGACGAGGCGCCCTCCTTGGACAGCGTCTGCGAACGGGCCAGGCGCCGGCGCGCCGCGTCCAGCTCGCTTTCGCGCTGTACCACGACGGCTTCGGCGGCCCGTTTGTCGCTCTCGCGCTGCGCCACCTGCGCCGCCGCGCTGGCCGCACCATTGACCGCCTGCTGATGCTGCGCCCGCGCTTCCTCGCGCTGCGCCTGCAGCGTGTCGATCTGCATGCGCGCCAGCGGCTGGCCCGCCGCGACGAAGTCGCCCTCCGTGACCAGCACTTCCTGCACGCGGCCCGCCAGCTTGGTGGCCACGTCGATCTCGGTGGCTTCGATCCGGCCGTTGCCGTTGACAAAGCCAGGTCCCGGCCCGGTGTCCGCCAGCATGCGCCAGCCGTAGTAGCCCGCGGCGGCGGCAACCACAAGGGCAATCAGGAAGACCAGTTTTCGTTTGGGTAGAGGCATGTCGGCGTGTCCTTGATCTTTGGGCTTTTCAGCGTCGGGCCCGTCAGCGTTGGGCCGAGCCGGCGTCAGGCGCTTCAAGCGCCAGCGACCCCCCGCCCAGCGCGGCATACAGGCCGATGCGGCTGGACAGGAGCGCGCGGCGCGTTTCCACCAGCTGCTGCTGCGCGGCCAGCAGATCGCGCTTGGCGTCGAGCACTTCCAGGTACGGGGAGGCGCCATGGTCGTAGCGCAATTGCGCCAGGCGGGTGCGCTCGGCCTGCGCCGCCACCGTGGCGCGCAGCACGTCCACCTGTTCGGCCAGCCAGCGGCGCGACGCCAGCGCGTCGGACACGTCCCTGAATGCGCTTTGTATGGTCTGTTCGTAGCTGGCGACGGCCAGGTCCCGGCGCGCTTCGGTCAGGTCCAGCGTGGACTGCCGGCGGCCGGCATCGAAGATCGGCAGGTTGATGCTGGGCGCGAAATTCCAGGCGCGGCTTCCCCCCGCGAACAGTCCGTCAAGTTCGGCGCTGGCGGTGCCGAAGGCCCCGGTCAGCGTAATGCTGGGCAGAAAGGCGGCGCGGGCCGCGCCGATGTTGGCGTTGGCGGCCTTTAGCCGATGCTCCGCGGCCAGGATGTCGGGCCGGTCGGTCAGCAGGTCGGACGGCAGACCCGCCGGCAGGTCGCGCATCACGGCCTCGTCATTGAGCCGCGCCGGACCGGCGGGCAGATCCAGCGGCGCACCCACCAGCAATTCCAGGGTGTGCGCCTGCGCGGCGCGTGAACGTTCCAGCTCCGTGCCCAATGCCTTGGCCTGCTGCCACAGCGTCTCGACCTGCGTCAGGTCCAGCTTCGAGATGGCGCCTTCCTCGAAGCGGCGGCGGAAGATGCGCAGCGATTCCGCGCGCGAGTCGATGGTCTCGCGGGTGAGTTCCAGGCGCTCGTCCAGTTCGCGCAGCCGCAGGTAGCCGTCCGCCACCTGGGCGATCAGGCTCAGCGTGGCCGCCTGGGCCGCCGCCTGCGTCGATAGATAGTTTTCCAGCGCCGCATCGCTGAGGCTGCGCACCCGTCCCCAGAAATCCAGTTCCCAGGTCGCCATGCCCAGGCCGACCTGATACTGGCTGGAAACCTGCGGCTGGCCCGTCACGTTCAGGTCGCCCGGTACGCGCGCCCGCGAGCCTTGCGCCTGCACGCCCACGGTGGGGAACTGGTCGGAACGTTGGATGCCGTACAGCGCCCGCGCTTCCTCGACCCGCAGCAACGCCGCGCGCAGGTCGCGGCTGTTTTCCAGCGCGGTGGCGATCAGGCCTTGCAGCGCGGGGTCGGGAAAGTAGGACTGCCAGGCGATGCGGGCGGCGGCGGGCGCGGCGATGGACGCGGGGGCCGCCGCGGGCAGGGCGGCGTCCGGCGTGCAGGCTGGCGGCTGGCTGTCGCGGGGATATGCCTGCGGCACCGGCAAGGCAGGGCGTTGGTATTCGGGCGCGAGCGAGGTGCAGCCGGCGGCCATCAGCAGCGTCAGGGCGGCGGCGGCTAGACGAGGAGGTATCGAAGCGGAAAACGCGGTTGCTGTCATGCGGCGGGTCTCCGGCTCGGGGGGCGGAAGCGTCTTGCGCGCGGCAGGCTTTTGGCCTTGCGGCACGGACGGTTCCGGCGCCAGGGCGTGTGCCTATTGTGCCCATCCGGCCGCAAATTTCCTTGACGCGAATCAATTTAGCGACTGACTGGTCGGTATGTAATGGGCGCATCGTGACCCTGGAGCAATCAGACATGGACAGGCCGCGCACTCGCCTGCCGCCGCCGGTACGGATCGGCCAGATCCTGGACGCCGCGCTGCGGGAATTCTCGCGGGCGGGCTACTCGGGCACGCGCATGGACGACATCGCGTTGCGCGCCGGCGTGTCCAAGGGCGGGCTGTACGCGCATTTCGCAAGCAAGGAAGCCATCTTCGAGGCGCTGCTGGAACGCCACCTCGCGCCCGCGCCGCTCGATATCCCGGCCATCGTCGACAGCGCCGCCTCGGTGCAGGCGTTGGCCGAGCGCATTGCTGATCATCTGCATGAAAGCCTCGCCAATCCCGCCATGATCAGCACGCTGCGTCTGCTGCTTGCCGAAAGCGGCAGGGTGCCGCATCTGGCGGCGCGCTGGCGACACGAAACCGCCGAGGCGCAGCTTGCCGACCTGGGCCGTCTGCTGGCGCTGGCCCGCCGGCGGGGGCTGTGCCGCGACAGCGTCACGCTGCGCGAACCCTGGCTGCTGCTGGCGCCGGTGGTGCACGCCGTGGTCATGGCCGCGCTGCTTGGGCCGGACGACGAGCTTGGCCTCGCGGCGCGCCGCGACGCCCACGTGGCGATGATCGTCGAACTGTTGGCCCCGGCGGCCCGGCAGCGGCGGGCTGCACGCAGTTCTTGACGCCGCGCCGCGCATGGTGTCCCATCGCATCGATGCACCCGCACTAATGGCCCCTTTACTGCTGCGGAGACCCCTTGCCGACATCAGGCCTGATGGAACGCGTACCGTCGTGGCGTTATCTGCCCGTGGCCCTGGCGCTGGTGCTGCCGGTGATCGCGTGCGTGGCCTGGACCTGGTGGCATGCCCAGAAGGAACAGCGCCATGACGCCGAGTCGGCCGCGCGCATCGTTCAAGTCCAGACGCAGCACATCCTGACGCAGTCCTGGGAACTTCTGGACCGCGTGGCGCCGCTGACCGCCCTGTCCTGCGACGAGGCGCTGCCCGATCTGCAACGCTGGGGTTCGCTGAACCCGTATGTCCGGTCCCTGGTGCTGGTGCGCGGCGAGCGCATCTATTGCTCGTCGGCGGTCGGCAAGGTCGATTACGCGGTGTCGGAATTTCGCAGATGGTCGGTGGGCGGGTCCCCGGACCGCTGGCTCATCACGGTGGCCGGAACTCCGCTGGCGCCGGAACGTCCCGCCGTTCTGTTGGGCCGGCCCGGGGTCGAAGGCCACAGCGCGGTCGTGGTGGTCGACGGCCGGTACGTGCAGGATCTGCTGAACGCGCTATCCAATCTGCGCGATTACCAGATCGAGGTGCAGGTAGGCGAGGGCGGCGTGCCCATCCACAACGATCGCAAGGGGGCAGCGGGCGCGCCCCGCGAAGTGATCTACACCGAGACGACGAACCCCGACGGCCGCGCACCGGTCACCCTCAGTGTCAGCGCGCCGGCCGAAGCGGTCGTGCAGGCGTGGCAGCAACTGCTGATGACCTACCTGCCCGCCGCGGCGCTGCTCGGCCTCGGCCTGGCCGTGGCGGCATTTCGCCAGCAGGTCAACCGCCAGTCCTTCAAGGAACAGTTGCGCCGCGCCATCGTTGCCGACGAATTCCGGGTGCATTACCAGCCGGTATACGGCCATGCGGTGGGCCAGTGCAGCGGGGTAGAGGCCTTGTTGCGCTGGGAGCGGCCTGGCGTGGGCGCCGTGCGGCCCGACGTCTTCATCGCCGCCGCCGAAACCAATGGCATGATCGTCCCGCTGACGCGCCATCTGTTCGCGCTGATCGAGCGGGACATGCGCGACTGGGACACGCCGCGCGGCTTTCATGTCGGCGTCAATATCGCCGCCGCGCACTTGTCCTGCCCCGAATTCACCGCCGACATCGAGCGCTTTGCCGCCAACATCGCCCAGCGTGAACCGACCTTGGTGCTGGAGATCACCGAACGCAGCCTGGTCACCGACGACGGGCAGGCCCGGCGCAATATCGAGGCCTTGCGCGCGCAGGGCGTGCGCGTGGCCATCGACGATTTCGGCACCGGCCATTGTTCGCTGTCGTATCTGCAGCGGTTTCCGGTGGACTACCTGAAGATCGACAAGGGGTTCGTGCATGCCATCGAACCCACGGGCGAAGACGCGCCGGTGCTGGACGTCATCATCACACTCGCGCACCGGCTGGGTTTGGCCGTGCTGGCCGAAGGCGTCGAAACCGACCTGCAGTTCCGCTATCTCAGCGGCCGCGGCGTGGCGTTCATCCAGGGCTACCTGTTTGCGCGGCCCATGCCGTCGGATCAATTCGTGGCGTGGTATGCCCGGCACGCGCCGTTGGGCGAGCCGCAACTGCGTTCAAGCGGGTTTGGCATCGGTTGAAGGCTTGGCGAAGAACAGGTCGGTGATGGCCTGGCTGTCCATGGGCTCGCCGTTGATCGCGCGGGTCAGCAATTCCGCGCCCAGCAGTTGCACCGAGAACACCAGGTCGGGCTGCACCCGGCGGATCTTTTCGAGATGCTTGCTGGTGTTGACCAGCGCCACGGTCTTGGCGCCGTCCGCACCGGTCGCTTCCTTGGCGGCCAGCACGATGAACGCGTTCTCGGCGTCGTCATCGCGCAGCGCCAGCACATAGCGCGCCCGCGCCACGCCCGCCACGTGCAGCACGTCCACGCTCGAGGGGTCGCCTTCGATCAGGTCGGTGGCGGCGGGGTAGTCGTGCGCCACGCCGGTCGGGACGATGACGGTGACTTCTTCGTTGCGGCTGCGCAGGCCCTGGTAGACGCTCAACGCGAGGGGCGTGGCGCCGGCGATGATGATGTGGTTCTTTCTCATGGCCGAGGAAAACCTGCCTTTGACGAGCCGTTTCAGGTTGCCGCCGATCACCGGGCCGGCGATCGCGCTGACGGAGGTTGCGAAGACGGTGATGCCGAGGATGATAATCGACGCGGTGAACAGCCGCGCCGTGCCGCTGTGCGGCGTGATGTCGCCATAGCCCACCGTGGACATCGAGACGATCGAAAAGTAGAGCGCGGTGCCGGCATCCAGGATGGGCGGATTGAATTCGTTGCCCAGGTAGAGCGTGCCGAACACGGCGTAGATCATCAGCGACAGCACGCTCACCAGGGCGAAGAGCGACCCGGCCGTCACGCTGGCGCGGTCGAAGCGGCGCCAGTAGGCCACCAGCGCAATCACGAGCACCAAGGTATAGATGCCCAGTCCCGCGCGGCCGCCATCGCCCAGGATGGCGAACGTGCCGATGCCGATCAGCAGCACCAGCGAGAACGCCCACGCAATGCGCGCTTTCAGGATCAGGCCCAGCGCAATCACCTGCAGGCCCACGCCAAGCACCAGGCGGGGAATCTCCAGCAACCCGACCACGCGCATGATCTCGTGCCAGTTGTCCAGCGCAAGCCAGAACGAATATTCGCGAGCGCGGACTTCGCGCAGCACCGGGTGCATGAAGGCGTATCCATCCAGCGCCACCAGGAAGGCGAGGCACCAGTTCGGCGGGAAGAACGCCAATATCTTACGGAGCCGATGGCGCAGGGGAGGCTGGGGCAGGGGCATCGAGGGCACAAGCTTCCTATATCAATATGGTATGGAAGACTATCAACAAAGAATTACTGCAAACGCGTCCGAGGTCATAAACTTTCCTCATCAGGCGGCTATCCGGAAGGAACACCGCCGATATGGCAGTAAAGCCTACCAGCAGTCAGGGTGGACGCATTGCCAGGCGTTGATCACGTTGCAGCCAGTGCAGGGACTAGAGACCCGGCGCGGGCAACGGTTGGACCGTGCGTGAGTAGTATGAGGCACGAATGTTGGAATCGCGTGATCCAGGTAGAAGGCATCGGTGCCGGCCGATGACTCCGGGTTCACGTGTTGTTTTAGCGCGGCGTCTTACCCTTCGGGGGCAGCGCCGCGTTTTTTTCGCCCGGCGATTCGTGCCGGGCTACCCTTGCAGGCACGCGTGGCGCGTCCGCTGCTTCGGTTACACGGACGCGTTCGCGTCCGCTTCTTCGCTGCGCCAGGCTTCTCGCCCGTCAGCGCGCGGGGTCGGCGCCGTGACCCGGTATTCCAGATCCAGCGTGATGTCGGCCGCAAACATGTAGCCCCATCCGTGCACCGCGCGGATCGGCAGCGTCATCTGGTTGGCCGCGGCCTTGCGCCGCAATCGGCTGATCATCACATCCACGAAGCGCCGGCGGGTGATGCCGCTGTCGGCTTCGTCCGCCCCATCGGCAAGAAATGCATCGCGGCTGACCTTGCGGTCCGGCGCGTTCACCAGTCTGGACAGGAAGTCGCGTTCGCCCGTCGTCAGCCCCAGCGTCCTGCCCTTGGGACTGATGAGGGTCCACCCCTTGTTCGCCAGCCGCCAGCCTTCTTGGGCCGATTCCTCGGCCGAGTGCGGATCCGCGCCCGTCTCCAGGCCATCCAGCCCGACCGCGCGACGCACCAGCGCCTGCAGGACGGCTGCGAGTTCCAGGCCCGTGACATCCGGCGGCAGACACGCGTCCGCCCCGCACAGCAGGGTGCGGATGCGACTTTCGGCGTCGAGGAATGGGGCGATGGCCACGATGCCCAGGCTGCGGTCGATCGCGCGCAGGCGCACGGCGGCGTTGTGCACATCGGGAAGCGGCGCTTCCAGGACCACCAGCGGGCTGGGCCGGCGGGAAAATCTGTCGTAGACGTCCACCAGATCGGGGCAGCGGCGGACGTTGAATCCCAGATGGGACAGGGACTCGACCAGTCTGGCATGCCTGGCGTCGTCGCTGCCAAGAAAAATGACATCCAGCGTGTTGTTCATTGATGCTTCCAATGAGGCGGCGCGGGCAGGCCGTGGGCGCCAGGAAAATGCCGGACGCCTGGCTCAAGCCATGCCGTTGCCGGCCGTTGTGGGCGCGAGTCCTCATGGGAGGCACGCCTGTGTTTCATTTAAACACGGGCGTGTTTTTTTGTGAAGATACGTTTCTATGGTTTCGGACGGTAACAGTCCGTCCGGGGGGGAATCCGCCTGCATCCATTGAAACGGCGTTTGATCCCCAATTTGCATCAGAAAAGTATTATGTATTACCGATACATTATTTTCTCTTCTGCCAACGGCTGCGCTCATAAACTCATTCGTCTTTTTTGCTCACCGCTCTTGTCGCAGGCTCGCTCGCGGGGCCGGCGCGATGACTGGCGCAGTATTGCAAGCCGATGAAATATATGAATTTTTTAAGGGCGGCTTGCATCGGAAGGGGCGCGTACGCAGCAGCTTGTACGCGGAGCCAGGGGGCCTCACGGCGATTTATGGATTAGCCCGGAAATAGGGGCCTAATCCGTTTATTTGGCCGCGGAACTGAAATGCTTTAATCAAATAAAACCAAACAATTAATGTCTCGGGTTGATCGATTGGACACGTTTAGCCATCGTCTGCGCAACGCAAGAATGCTTCAGGGATGGACTCAAAAAGACTTGGCGGTCGCAAGCAACCTGTCGCAAAGCGCCATCGGCAACTACGAAAGCGGGCAGCGTCAGCAGCCCTCCAGCGAGGCGCTCATCAAGCTGACGCGCGCGCTGCGCGTCAATCCCTTGTGGCTGAGTACCGGCGAAGGCCCCATGGTGGACGCACCGCACGGGCAGACTGCAGCGGGTTTCGCCGCCGAGACCCCCAACCCCGCCGCCTGGCCCTTCGAGACGATCTCGTATTCAGCCTACGCCCGCCTCAGCCAACAGGAAAGGCGGCAGATCGAGCTGGTGCTCAGCGCCTACATCAAGGCACGCGGTGAATAGTCCCTATCGGCTGCGCGGGCGCCTGCGGGCGCCGCGAGGCATCCGCGGGCGCGGTGACGCCCACAGGGTCGGTACGTAGACGGCTGCGCAGGCGCTCCACCGGATCCGCGATCAGGTAGTTCAAGACTGCCGAGAATCCGATGCAACCCGTGATCGACATGGCCGCAAACAGCATGGGCTGGTGTTCCTGCACGTCGTGCATCAGCCAGCTGAACGCCATGATCACCAGCATGTGACAGATGTAGAGCGGATAGCTCAACTCGCCAATTGCCTTGTCCAGCCGGTGGCGCGACTGGAACAGGAACGCCAGCGGCAGCAGCGCGGCAAACAGCAGGACAGCCAGGCCATCGCGCACGGTCGGATTGATCCCGATCGAGAAATGCGCCACCACGTAGAGAAACAGGATGCCCGTGCCCAGCTCGGGCAGGCGCTTGACGCGCTGTGTCCACGCCTTCATTCGCGGCAACACCACCTGGTGCGACAGCGAGCCGATCAGGAACAGCGCCAGCTCCGTGGGGAAGAATCGGTAGGTCCAGGGATCGGAACGCCCGACCCCGGTCCAGATGAGGATGGCGCGCAGGGCGAGCGATGCCGCCAGCAACGCCAGCAGCTTGCGCGGCGAACGCAGGATGAACGGCGCCACCAGGTAGAAGCTCATTTCGACGCCCAGCGTCCAGGCCTGCGGCACCAGCAGGCCCTTGTACAGCGGCACGTCGCTGTTTGCGAAGCTGCCTGTGAAGGCCAGGGCCGAGTCGCGGATGCCGAAGAACATCAGCCAGTCCTGGCCGAAGATGAAAAGGTTCGACAGGAACAGGAAGACTTCGGCGCTGAAGGGCAGGGCTTCGTAGATGCGAAAGAACGAGCCGCCGCTCACGATGTGGGCCGTGAGCGTCAACGCCGCCACCGACAGGTAGATGGGGAAAAGCCGCAGGAAGCGGTTTGCGTAGAATTTGCCGGTGGCGCCCTGGTAGTGATCCGTGGCCGTCAGCACGTACGAGATCAGAAAGCCGGAGATGACATAGAAGAGCTGCACGGCAAGCCTGCCGCCGACCAGATGGTCCGCGTAGCCGCCACCCAGATGGTCCACCACCACTGACAGTGCCAGTAAGGTTCTCAAAAAGCCCATCGCGCATCTCCCCGTTGGATATTGTTCTCAGGCCCGATGGGCCGGACACTGCGCATGCGGTCGTCGCGGGCTCCGCTCCTCTTTCCCTGTATTACTTTTTAGGCCGGAGTCATCAACTGTCATCGATTCTGCGCGTCGGCCTGACCCCTCGCCATGCGGCATTCGATGCAGAACCGGAGATCATCAGCGTTAGAACCTCCGGCTCAACCGTGCATCTTTTGGATACCGCTGTCGGACGGAGAAAATCGCGTCTCTGGGCGAGGCCGGTTACAGTACGACGGTACGAACCATTGGAGTCCCGTCCATGCCCACCATCCTGTCCCCGCACGGCAGATTGCTCTGCCTCGCGCTGCTTACCGCGGCGTTGGCCGGTTGCGCCGGCACCGGCGGTGCGCGCCCTGAAGGCGCCGCAGCCGCCAGCGCCGCCACCAGCAAGGATTCGCTGGCGCAGACGAGTTGGGAACTGGTCCGCTGGGCGCAGCCCGGCGGGGCGCTGCGCGACATTCCGCACGGCGACAACGGCGAACCCATCCGCCTGACCTTTCTCGCGCAGGGCAAGCAATACCAGGTGAACGGATTCTCCGGCTGCAACCGTTACACCGGCACGTACAAGCTCGAGCGCAACAAGCTCGTCATCGACGCGCCTGCCTCCACGCGCATGGCCTGCGCGCCCGCCGAGCGCGCGAAGCTGGAAGCCGATTACCTGCGCGCGCTGCGCGCCATCGACACATTCACGCTGGATAGCGGTGGCGCGCCCCGCCACCTGACGTTCAACCTGCGTGGCGGCGACGTGCTGGAGTTCGAGCGCCGCCAGGATCCGCCGACACCCTGACCCGACGCCCAGGCGCGATTCGAGAACCTGCATGCGCAACCCCTCTTTTCTGCGCCGACTGGCGCCCGGCCTGCTGTGCGCCAGTCTCGTGGCCTGCTCGTCGCCGCCGATGCGCGCGGCCGATGGCCAGGATCCACGGTTCCAACCGGCCTCGGCATCCGACATTCTGGTGCAGACGAATTGGGAGCTGGCGCGCTGGACGCTGCCGGGGGGCGCGCTGCGCCCCGTGCCGCATCCCTCGGCATCGCAACGCCCCATCTCGGCCGCGTTCATCCATGACCGGGGCTCGCCACGCCTCATGGGTTTTGCCGGCTGCAATGCCTACAACGCTCCCTACACCATCGCCAACGGACTGTTGATCGTGCGCGCCGATCCCGTATCCACCCGGATGGTCTGTGCCCCGGATGTCATGCAGATCGAGCACGCGTATCTGGCGGCGCTCACCCGCATCACCGCCACGTCGTTCGACAACACCAATAACCCGCAGCGCATGACGTGGAAGCTCAATACCGGCGACACGCTGGATTTCGGACGGCGCGTGGATCCCGTGGCGGGTGGCCAGCTGGGCGCCGCCAAACTGGTCTACGTGAACGCCGAGCGCGTGCCTTGCGAGACCGGCGCTGGCCGCGCCCTGTGCTATCAGGTTCGCGACAGCGCATCGCAACCCTGGCAGGTCTGGCACGGCGAGATCACCGGTTTCAACTTCCAGCCCGGGGTGCGGTATCGACTGCGTGTGGTGGAAATCGAGGATCCGAATCCGCCGATGGGGGCGTCCCCGCTCCGCTGGGTGCTGGACGCCGTCGTGGAGCAGCAGGTCGTCAGCCCTTGATGGCAGCGGCCGGGGCAGCGGCCCGGACGGCGTGCGCCGCCCAGCGATTACTATTACGGGCTTCATCGCCCATCTTCACTGCTTTGCCATGACTGCCGTCGTCAATATCGCCGCTTACAAATTCGTTTCGCTGGATGACCTGCCCGACCTTCGCGCACGCTTGCTTGCCGAGGCCGCAGCCGCCGGGCTCAAGGGAACGATCCTGCTGGCCGAGGAAGGCATCAACCTGTTCCTCGCGGGGGCGGCCAACGGCATCGACACCTTTTTGCAGAGTCTGCGTGCCGATCCGCGCTTCGCGGACCTGGAGGTCAAGTTCAGCCACAGCACCGAAATCCCGTTCCGCAAGCTGCTGGTCAAGATCAAGCGCGAGATCATCCGCATGAACCACCCCGCCATCCGTCCGGCGGCGGGCCGCGCGCCCGGTGTCGACGCCCACACGCTGGCGCGCTGGCTGGAGGCAGGCGTGGACGACGAGGGCCGTCCCGTGGTCATGCTGGACACGCGCAACGCCTTCGAGGTGGACGAGGGCACGTTCAAGAACGCCATCGACTGGCGCATCGACCGCTTCACGCAGTTTCCTGCGGCGGTGCAGGCGAACCGCGCCCAGCTCGAGGGCAAGACCGTCGTCAGTTTCTGCACGGGCGGCATCCGGTGCGAAAAGGCCGCCATCTTCATGAACGAGGCCGGCATCGAAAACGTCTATCAGCTCGACGGCGGCATTCTCAAGTATTTCGAGGAAACGGGCGGGCCCGGCTACGAAGGCAAATGCTTCGTTTTCGACGAGCGCATCTCGCTGGATCCGGCGCTTGCGCCCAGCAACGCCTGATCCGATCCGGCGCTGCAACGAAAAAGAGCCCGCGTTTGCGGGCTCTTTGCATGGGGGAACGCCGCTTAGCGCACGCGCATGCCGGGCTTGGCGCCGGGGAACGGTTCCAGCACGTAGATGCCGGCGTCCACGGCTTCATCCGCATGGCTGGCAGCCAGCACCATGCCTTCGGACACGCCGAACTTCATCTTGCGCGGGGCCAGGTTGGCGACCATGACGGTCAGCTTGCCAATCAGGTCTTCGGGCTTGTAGGCCGACTTGATGCCCGAGAACACGTTGCGGTGGCGGCCTTCGCCCACGTCCAGGGTCAGGCGCAACAGCTTGGTCGAGCCTTCGACGTGTTCGCAATTGACGATCTGCGCGATGCGCAGGTCGACGCGCGCGAAGTCGTCGATGGAGATGGTCTCGGCCAGCGGCTCGCCGCCGGGCACCACGACGGGCGCGGCGGGCGGCTCGAACAGGTCTTCCAGCATCTGCGGCTCGACACGCTGCATCAAATGCTTGAACGGCGCGACGCGCTGCGGCAGCACCGCGGCATCGGCCCACGTGAACGGCGCCTGCGCGCCGAACAATTCCAGGGCAACGCGTTCGGCGAGCTGGGGCAGCACCGGGGCCAGCATCACCGACAGGGCCTTGAAGCCGGCCAGCGAGCGCGAGCAGATGTCCTGCAGCGCGGCCTTCTGCGCGTCTTCGGCCGTGGCCAGCCCCTTGGCCAGCACCCACGGCTGCGCCGTGTCGAACGCCTGGTTGATGCGGTCGGCGTAGGCCATGATTTCGCGGATGGCGCGGTTGTATTCGCGGGCCTCGAACGCGGCGCGGATCGACTCGGCCTGTTCGGCGTATTCGGCGGACAGCGCGGCCGTGTCGCCCGAATAACCCAGCACGCCGTCAAAGTGCTTGGTGATGAAGCTGGCGGCGCGGCTGGCGATGTTGACGTACTTGCCGACCAGGTCGCTGTTCACCCGCGCGATGAAGTCCTCGGGATTGAAGTCCACGTCTTCGACGCGCGCGTTCAGCTTGGCGGCGATGTAGTAGCGCATCCATTCGGCATTCATGCCGAGTTCCAGGTAGCGCAGCGGCGAAATGCCGGTGCCGCGGCTCTTGGACATCTTTTCGCCGCTGACGGTGATGAAGCCGTGCACGTTGATGGCGTCCGGCGTCTTGCGGCCGGCGAACTTCAGCATGGCGGGCCAGAACAGTGCGTGGAAGTACACGATGTCCTTGCCGATGAAGTGAACCTGTTCGGTGTCGCCGTTGGGGTCGAGCAGGGCGTCGAAGTCCATGCCCTTGACCGCGCAATACGACTTGAGCGACGCCAGGTAGCCCACCGGCGCGTCCAGCCAGACATAGAAATACTTACCCGGCGCATCGGGGATTTCGATGCCGAAGTAGGGCGCATCGCGGGAAATGTCCCAGTCGCCCAGCTTGGCCTCGCCGTCTTCGCCACCCAGCCACTCGCGCGTCTTCGCCAGCATTTCGGGCTGCAGATGCTTGCCGCCGTGCCGGTTCGCGCCCGTGGTCCACTGCTGCAGGAACTCGACGCAGCGCGGGTCGGACAGCTTGAAGAAGAAATGGTCGGACGACTTCAGGACGGGCGTGGCGCCCGTCAGCGCGGAGTACGGGTTGATCAGTTCGGTGGGCGCGTAGACCGCGCCGCAGACCTCGCAGGAGTCGCCGTACTGGTCCTTGGCGTGGCACTTGGGGCACTCGCCCTTGATGTAGCGGTCGGCCAGGAACATGCCCTTGACCGGATCGTAGAACTGCTCGATGGAGCGCGTTTCGATCAGGTCCTGGGCTTTCAGCGCGCGGTAGATGTCCTGCGACAGCGCGACGTTTTCCGCCGAGTCGGTCGAGTGCCAGTGGTCAAAGCGGATGTGAAAGCCGTTCAGATACTGGGGGCGTTCGGCCGCGTAGCGCGCAACCAGCGCCTGCGGCGTGATGCCTTCCTTTTCGGCCTTCAGCATGATCGGCGCGCCGTGCGCATCGTCCGCGCCCACAAAGTGCACCGTGTGGCCCGCCATTCGCATCGAACGAACCCAGATATCGGCCTGGATGTACTCCATGATGTGGCCGATGTGGAAGGATCCGTTGGCGTAGGGCAGCGCAGTGGTGACAAAGAGGGTGCGAGACATGGTTGTCGACTGAGGTTGAGGGGAAAAGGGATTTGGCGGCCATTTTAGGGCAAGCGCGCAGGCCTGCCCGCAGCGGGGCCCGGAAAGCACACAACCCGCCCATCGCATCAATGCGAATCAGGCGGGTTGAGGGAAGAGTGGCCGTGGCGTCTGGTGCGACCTTGCGCAACACGCAACGGTCAGCTTGCGCGCAATGACGCGCAAGCCAGTGGAAAACCGCCGTCAGCGGATTTCGCGGGCCTCGACGTCGATCACGTCGCCACGCGGTTGCGTGGCAAACGGAGCGGTGGCGGACTGGAAGGGTCCCGGGCGGGCGCCTTGGCGCTGGCTCCAATAGGCGCGAACGCCGAAGGGCTTGCCGCGCACCTTGGCGACCACATAAAGGATCGCCACGGCGAATGCCGTGGAAAGCATGAACACCAGCGCCATCGCCATGCCGATCAAGGCCAGGGCGGCGAATAGGACGGCACGAAAGAAGCGGATAAGTGTGTTGGTCATGAATGTCGGATGCAAAACGCAGCGAAAGGTTCCCGTGTATCCGCTATCCTTTAGGGGATGGCGGCCCGCAGACGCCGCGCTGCCTACGGAACCATAGTGACATGAGTATAACGATAGAAAACATCCGCGCCGCACTGCGCGCCGCGCAAGACCCGAATACCGGTTTGGATTTGGGTGTTTCTGTAAAAGATCGTGACATTCAACTGGCTGGCGGCCGTGTCGCGTTGACGCTGGAGCTGGGATATCCCGCCGACGCCGTCCGCGAACAAGTCCGCGACATCGCCGTGCGCGCGCTGGCGCAAGCCGGCGCGCCCGATGCGCAGGTCAACGTCACCTGGAAGGTTGCCGCCCACGCGGTGCAGAAGGGCCTGAAGCCGCTGCCCAACGTGCGAAACATTATTGCGGTCGCTTCCGGCAAGGGCGGCGTGGGCAAGAGCACCACCGCCGTGAACCTGGCGCTGGCCCTGGCGGCCGAGGGCGCAAAGGTCGGCCTGCTGGACGCCGATATCTACGGCCCCAGCGTGCCGACGATGCTGGGCATCTCCGGGCGTCCCGAAAGCCTGGACAACAAGAGCATGGAGCCCCTGACCGGCCACGGCCTGCAGGCCAACTCCATCGGTTTCCTGATCGACGCCGATTCCCCCGCCATCTGGCGCGGTCCGATGGTCACGCAGGCGCTGGAGCAGCTGCTGCGCCAGACCAACTGGCGCGACCTGGATTACCTGATCGTCGACATGCCGCCCGGCACGGGCGACGTGGCCCTGACGCTGGCGCAGAAGGTGCCCGTCGTGGGCGCGGTCATCGTCACCACGCCGCAGGACGTGGCGCTGCTGGACGCGCGCAAGGGCCTGAAGATGTTCCAGAAGGTCGAAGTGCCGATTCTGGGCGTGGTCGAGAACATGGCCATCCACATCTGCTCGCAGTGCGGTCACGCCGAGCACATCTTCGGTGAAGGCGGCGGCCAGCGCATGGCCGAGCAATACCAGACGCCGTGGCTGGGCAGCCTGCCGCTGACGCTTGCGATTCGCGAGCAGACCGACGCCGGCACGCCGACGGTGGTGTCCGACGCCGGCAGCGAGGCCGCGTCGCTGTACCGCGCGATCGCTCGAAAGCTGGCCGCGGGCGTTGCGGCGCTTCCGCGCGACATGGCCGGAAAGTTTCCCTCCATCGTCGTCCAACAACCGACCTGAAGCATGCGGTGGGCTGCCCGCGCCTTTTTGGCAGGACTGTGCATGCTGGCGGGCGAGGCGTTGGCCAAGCGCCCCGAAGTCATTGTGGACCCGGGGGGTGTGCCCCCGGCCGCGCTGCAGGCGATCACCCAGGCGGTCGATGCGATTGCGCGGCTGGCCGAAGACCAGGACGGCGGTGAAATCAACCGTCTGCGCCGGCGCGCGCGCGATGCGACGCTGGCCGCGCTGGCCACCCAGGGTTATTTTTCGCCCAAGGTCACGCTCGAGGCCGGCACCGATATCGGCGGCGAAACCTGGGACATCGCCATCGTGCCCGGCAAACGCACGACCGTCGAATCCGTGAACCTGGCGTTCACGGGCCGCATCACGCGTCCCGAGTACGCGCAGCGCGTGCAGCGGCTGCGCGACGACTGGAGCTTGCGCAAAGGGCAGCCCTTTATCAACAGCGACTGGAACCGCGCCAAGGCCACGCTGCTGGACGAGATTTCCACGCGCGATTTCCTGCTGGCGCGCATGACGTCCTCGCGCGCCGACATCGACGCCGACAACGCGGTCGCGCATCTGTACGTCACCATCGACAGCGGCCCGCAGGTGCGCATGGGCGAACTGAACACGCAGGGCTTGAAACGGGTGCCCGAAACGCTGATCGATCGCTACGTCCGCTACAACGTGGGGGCCGCGTTCGACCAGAACCGGCTCGATCAGTGGCAGCAGGACCTGCAATCGACCGCCTTCTTCCGCGGCGCGTTCGTTTCGCTGCAGGAGCCGCCCAGCCAGACCGATCAGCCCACGGACCCGATCTCGGACCGCGCCCGCGGGCCTGGCGCCGAAGACGCCGCCGCGGCCGCGCCGGCAGGCGATCCCACGGTGTCGGGCGGCCTGCCCCCGCCGCCCGCGCAGTTCGATTCGGACGGCGAAATCACGCTGCCCGTGCAGGTGCGCGTGGTCGAGGCGCCGCCCAAGCGCTTTTCCGCGTCGATCGGCGTGGACGACGAGGCCGGCGTGCGGGTGGAGTCCCTGTATCGCCAGAACGTCGTGTTCGGCCAGCCCGTCACGATGGAAACCGGCTTTGGCGTGGACCGGCTGCGCCAGCGCGCCTTCATGGACATCCTGCTGCCGCCTTCCGAGCGCGGCTATCGCGATTCCTTCGGGATCCTGGCGGACCGCTCCGACATCCAGGGGCTGGAAGTGACCCGCTACGCGCTGGGCGCCACGCGAACGCAGGAACGCAAGGGCGCGGGCGACAGCCGGGTCGAATACGAAACGCGCTACGGCGTGCTGCTGGCGCAGGACCACGTCAAGATCGACGGCGGCGACAGCTACACGTTGCCCACCGTGACCACCACGGCCGAATGGCTGCGACGCGACGTGGACAACAAATACGATCCGCGCGAAGGCAACCTGATTGCCGTGGGCGGCGGCGTGGGCATTACGCTGGATACAGGCGAGCCCTACACGCGCCTGCGGCTGCGCGGCCAGAAGTGGTGGCCGATCGGCAAGCTGGACGTGCTGACGATCCGCGGCGAAGTCGGCCGCGTGTGGTCCAACGGCGACGTGCAGGTTCCGGACGACTTCGGCTTTCGGACGGGCGGGGCGCGCACCATCCGCGGCTACCGTTACCAGAGCATTGGCGTGCACCGCGACAACGCTGTGGTGGGCGCGCCCACGCTGCTGGTGGGCAGCATTGAATACGACCACTATTTTGACGAGCGCTGGGGCATGGGCGTGTTCGTGGATGCGGGCGATGCCGCCGAATCGTTCGGCGACATGAAAATGTCCGTGGGCTACGGCGTCGGCGCGCGCGTGCGCACGCCGGCCGGCCCGTTGTTCCTGGACGTGGCCTACGGCCAGCGCGAACGCGACCTGCGCCTGCATTTCTCGTTGGGGATCGCGTTTTGAAGTTCGTGCGTAAATTCCTGCGCCATGTGCTGGTGTGGTGGCTGCCCGGGCTTGCCATGCTGGCCGCGTTGGCGGCCGGATTCATCTTCTGGCTCGTGGCCTCGCAGAACGGCACGCGACTCTTGCTGACGACGGCCGCGCAGCAGCTGGACGGCCAGGCGCTGGACGTGAATGGCTCGCTCCTGCGCGGGGTGACCGTGGGCCAGCTGACGCTGACGGCCGGCGGCACGCACATCGATATCCATGATCTGGACCTGGCCGTGCATTGGCGCGCCCTGGGCGACCGGCTGCTGCACGTGCGCAACCTGTCGGCCAGTTCGGTGCGCGTGGACATGGTGTCCTCGCCCGAGGCGCCGCCTGCCGAAGACAACGGCGGACCCTTCACCCTGCCCAAGCTGCCGGTGACCATCGCCGTGGACCGGCTGGCGTTGGGCGATTTCCAGTTCACCCAGGATGGCCAGGCGCTGCCCGTCACGCTGAACGACCTGAGCGCCACGTTCGCCGCGGGCCAGCAGGGCGCGCAGTTGCGTATCGCCAGCTTGCGGGTCGGACACGAAGTGGGCGAGGCCGATGTGACGGGCCAGGCGCAATTGCAGGACCTGGCCGACCCGTGGCCGTTTGCGGCGCGCCTGGACGTGACGGCGCGCGGCGCGGGACCCGAGTCCCCCTTGTGCCAGGCCGACCGGTTGAGCGGCGTGTTCGGGCCGGTGGCGGGGCAGGCGCAGCCCGGCGCCAAGGCCGGCGAACCGGTGAAAAAGGCTGAAGCGCCCAAGGCCCAGAACGCCGCGAAGCGCGCAGGCGCGCGTGCGGCGGATGCGGGAGGCAAGGGCGCGAAGGGCGCAACTGCCGTCAAGCCGGCAGCGGCGGCCAAGGCCCCCGCCGACGCCGCGGAAGGCGACAAGGGCAACAAGGACAAAACGGAGCCCGCGGCGGCGGCGATGGGCCCGCCCGCGCCCACGTGCCTTGTCGTGCTGCGCGCCGACGCCGCCGGATCGCTCGACGGCATTCAGGCGAAGGTGGACGGCACCGGTTCGAATTTGGTGCTGGACGTGGTGGCCGACCTGGCGCCGCGCACGGCGCTGGTGCTGCGCAGCGCCCGGGCGCGCGCGCAGTTGCCGGACAAGTCCACGCTGGCCGCGCAGTTTGACCTGCAGGCGGGCGACGCGCCCGGGCGCAACCGGATCGTCGGCTCGCTGGACGCGCAGCGGCTCGATCTTGCGCCCTGGACGGGCCCTGCCATACCGCCGGCGCTGCTTACCGTACGCGCCGATGTACAGGCCGATATCGAGAACCTGAGCGAACTGCGCCATGCCGCCGTCAGTCTGCGGTTTGAAGAAGGCAGCCGCTGGAACCGGCAAGCGCTGAGCGGGAATCTGAAGGCGCAGGTGGACGTCGCCGCGGCAGCCGATGCTGCGGCAGCCGATGCTGCGGCAGCCGGAGCTGCGGCAGCCGCTGCTGCGACCAATGCCGCGGCGACAGGCGCCGCGCCGGATCCGTCGGCAGACCCGCTGGCCGGCCTGCGGATCCACGACCTGGACGTGGATTTGCGGCTGGGCCGCAACCGCGTGCGCGCGACGGGCGAATTGGGCGCGGCAAACGGCGCGATCACGCTGGACGCCCAGGCCCCGCAACTGGACGCCTTCTGGCCGGATGTGCCGGGCGGCGCGGATGTGCGCGCCCGCATCGATGGCACGGTGGCCGCGCACCGCGGCGAGATCACCGCCAGCTATACGCCGCCCCGGCCCCGGCCGGGCATCATCGGGCAATCGCGCGCGCAGGCCAACCTGACCTTCAACGGCGGCTGGGGCAGGGGACCTGCGGGCCAGCCGGATGCGGCGCTGGTGGGCTGGCGCGGCACGTTCTCGCGGCTGGGCGCGGATACCGCCGGGTTCGCCGTCTCCGTGGACCGGCCGGTCACGTTGTCCTTCCTGCCTGCGGCGGTGGCGCCGCAGTGGCAATGGCAGGTGGGCCAGACCGCGCTGAGCCTTGTCCTGCCGGGCAAGGAGCGCCTCACCGTGGCGCATCAGGGTTCGCGCGGCGGCGGCAAGCGCTGGGAAACCGCCGGGCAGTCCGACAATCTGGTCATCACCGCGACCGTGGCGCGCCAGGTGATCGGCGCGTTCGACCCGGAAGCCGCAGCCAAGCTGGGCCGCAATGCCGGCCGCGTGAACGCGATGGTGCCCGACGGCCAGCGCCGCATTGCGATCGACCTGCTGTGGGATCTGAAATTCGACGGGCGCCTGGCGGGGCGCGCCCGGATCGCGCGCCGTACGGGCGATCTGCTGATCCCGGGCGACCCGCCCATCCCCTTGGGGGTGAAGACGCTGGTCGTCGACGTGACCGCCACGCCCACGTCGGCCAACGCCAGCCGGCTGGATGCCCGCCTGGATCTGTCGACGGACAAGATGGGCTCGATCAACGGCACCGGCACGGCGGTATTGCTGGTGGACGCACAAGGCGGCATGGCGCTGGATACGCGCCAGCCGCTGCGGGCGCGGCTGAACGCGGATATCGCGGACCTCGCCTGGGTGGGCCTTTTCGTGGGCGACGCCATGGAAGTCGGCGGCACGCTCAAGGCCAACATCGACGTGCAGGGCACGCTGGCGGGCCAATGGGGCGCGACGGGCGCCATCCGGGGCGACAAGCTGCGGCTGGTCCGCATCGACGACGGCGTGCGGCTGATCGACGGCACCCTGTCCGCGCGTCTGGACGGCCAGCGGTTGATCCTGGACAGCCTGCGCTTTCCGGCGTCGCTGCGCGTCATGCCGGCCGAATGGCGCACCAAGGAATGGATCACCACGAACCCGGGCGCGAAGGGCGGGTACGCGGAGGCCAAGGGCGACTGGAACATCATGGACGGCGGCGGCGCAATCCGGCTGACGCTGTTCCGCTTCCCGGCATTGCAGCGCTCGGACCGCTACGCCATGGTGTCCGGCACGGTCGACGTGCGGGCGGCCATGCCGCGCCTGGAAATCGTGGGCGACCTGAGCGCAGATGCCGGCTGGTTCAGCCTGGAAATCCTGCAGGGCGTGCCGACGCTGGACGATGACGTGCGCGTGATCCGCGCGGGCGACGAACCCGGCAAGGTGTCCACTCCCCTGCAGACCAGCATGGACCTGAAGTTCGACATGGGGCCGCGCTTCTACATCACCGGCATGGGGCTGGACGCCGGTCTGCTCGGCTCCATCCAGATCCGCCTGAATGACGGCCGGCTGACGGGCTGGGGACAATTGCGCACGCGCGGAGGCGGAATCGAGGCCTATGGCCAGCGGCTGCGCCTGAGCCGCGGCACGCTGACCTTCCAGGGCCGGCTGGACAATCCCATCCTGGACATCGAGGCCCTGCGCACGGGCGAACTGGTCGAGGCCGGCGTGCGGGTGGTGGGCACGGCTCAGCGGCCGCGCATCGATCTGGTGTCCTATCCCGAAGTCAGCGACGTCGAAAAGCTGTCGTGGCTGCTGCTGGGCCGGGGGCCGGACGAAAGCGGGGGCGACGCGGCCCTGCTCGTGTCGATCGGCACGGCGCTGCTGGGCGGCGGGCAGCCGTTCTACAAGCAGTTCGGCCTGGACGACGTGGCCGTGCGCACCGGCAACATGGGCAGCTCGGGCAGCATCCTGCCCGACCGCACGGTGGCCGGCAACGTGAACCGCGATATCGGCAGCGACCTGTCCACGCAATTTCTGGTGGCCAGCAAGAACTTCGCCAATGGCATCACGCTGAGCGTCGAACAGGCGCTCTCGGGCAGCGACACCGTGGGCCGGGCAAGTTACCGGCTGGCGCGTGGTCTGTCCCTGGATTTGAAGGGCGGCTCGGTCAACGGGATTTCGCTGGTCTATCGCACGCTGTTCGGCAATTGAGCAGACGCCCAACCTTGAGGCGGGACAAGCCTGTCCCGCCTCAAATCAAGGCGGCCGGCGCGGTCGGGATAAAATGACGCCCATTCAAATCCCTAGCACCACACCCACCATGAGCATCAAGAGCGACCGCTGGATCCGCCGCCAGGCCGAAGCCGGCATGATCGAACCCTTCGAACCGGGTCAGGTCCGTACGGCCAATGGCGGGCGCATCGTCAGCTACGGCACCAGCAGCTACGGCTACGACGTGCGCTGCGCCGACGAATTCAAGATCTTCACCAACATCAATTCCACGATCGTCGATCCCAAGAATTTCGACGAAGGCTCGTTCGTGGATTTCAAGGGCGACGTCTGCATCATTCCGCCCAACTCGTTCGCGCTGGCGCGCACGGTGGAATACTTCCGCATTCCGCGCAGCGTCCTGACGGTCTGCCTGGGCAAGAGCACCTACGCGCGCTGCGGCATCATCGTCAACGTGACGCCGCTGGAACCCGAATGGGAAGGCCACGTCACGCTCGAGTTCTCCAACACCACGCCGCTGCCTGCCAAGATCTACGCCGGCGAAGGCTGCGCGCAGATGCTGTTCCTGGAAAGCGACGAGGTCTGCGAGACCTCGTACCGCGATCGTGGCGGCAAGTATCAAGGCCAGCGCGGCGTCACGCTGCCGCGCACCTGATCCCTCAGCCTGCGGCCGGCGGCCGCAGGTATTCGATGTCCCACTCTCCTTCGCCGGTCTGCACGAAGCCGTGCCGGCGATAGAAGCGGTTTGAATCGCTGCCCCGCAACGCGCTCAGGGTCACTGCCTGGCGGTCGCGGTCGGCGTCCCGCAAGATCCGGCGCAGCACCTGGCCGCCCACGCCTCGTCCTTGCGCACAGGGATGCACGTACAGATGATCCAGCCGCAACCCTTCGCCGTCCGGGCGCAGGCAATAAAACCCGATGCGATCGCCGTCTGCCTCGATGTGCCAGGTGCACTCGGGGCGGAACGTGCCGCGCAGCCGCTCACGCGCCCGCTCCGGATCGAAGCGGCCCAGCCGCTCCAGGCTGTCGCGCATGGCGTCGATCCGCAAGGCCAGCAGCGCCTCGAAATCCGCCTGCGTTGCGGGCGTAAAGCGCAGCGGCGCGGCGCCGGCCTGCGTTTCGCTGGCCAGTTCGTCGTAACCGCGCCCCAGGAATTGCAGGATGCAGATGCCGTGGCCGTAAGGGTCCGCCAGATGCGCGATGCGGCCCCAGGCGTGCGTGGCGGGCGGATCCTCCAGGCGCGCCCCGGCGGCCACCGCGCGGGCGACCGCGCTGTCCACGTCGTCCACCACCACGTCCAGATGCACGGGCGTCCAGTGCCGCGCGTAGTCGCGCGGTTGGCGCACTGCGCCGGCCGCCGGCGTGCCGGCGGCCTTCTCGAGCAGGTAGATGGGGGCGTCGGCGCCCAGCAGTTCGGCGCCCGTCGCACCCAGCCGGCGGGTCAGCGTCAAACCGAAGGCTGCCTGATAAAAGCCGATGGCGTGTTCGAGATCGGGAACATCAATATTGACCAGGATTCTCATGGAGGCCTTTTGATGGTGGAGCGCCGCGTCGTTACGCGGCCTGCGCTAAAGAACCTCCTGCCGCGTCCGTAAAAAGATTACATGTGTTTGCCGATTTGGCGACGTCATTTCTGCAAGCGTTAGCAAGGCCCAATCCGTGCGTTACCCCCATATCCCCTGGCTGCCCCTGTTGTTCTATCCCGCGTTGCCGGTGGCCGCCGCGATCGGACTGCTGTTCTGGCGGGAATGGCCGCCGGCGTTAAGCCTGATCGTGCCGTTCGTGCCGTGGGTGATGGCGCTGATCGGCTCGGCGATCTGCCTGATGTATCAGCGCTCTCAAACGATGGCGCTGATGCTGTGCGTGCTGGCCGTCACGGCGGCATGGCCCACGCTGGTTCGGGACGCGCCGTGGGCGATGGGGCCTGTGCTGGCCTGGTGGTCGCTCGTGTACACCATCAACGCCATGTGGTCCGAACGGTCCAGCATGCTGATCGACGTGGCGCTGCGCGTCGGCCTGATGGCCGCGGGCGCGGCGATCATCGCGCTGGCCGGCAAGGACGGCGTGGACGAACTGTTCAGCACCATTGCGCTGCAGGGCACCCTGGCGCGCATGGGCGTACCGGCCGAGGCGCTGATTGCGCTGCTGGCCACCGGCCTGATGTTGACGCTCCTGCTGTTGCGCTATGGGCGGCCGCAGCAGGCGGGGCAGTGGCTGGGTTTTGTCTGCATGGCGTGGGCGCTGCCCCGCGGGGCGGCCCAGCCGCTCGAACTGGCCCTCATGTCCGCCGCGGCGCTGACGTCCCTGTGCATCTCGCTGGCGCATGAAGGCTTTCACATGGCGTTTCGCGACGAGCTCACCGGCCTGCCGGGCCGCCGCGCGCTGAACGAACGGCTGCAACGCATGGGCCGCGTCTACACGCTGGCGATGGCCGACGTCGACCATTTCAAGGCGTTCAACGACACGCACGGCCACGACGTGGGCGACCAGGTGCTGCGCATGGTGGCCTCGCAGCTGCGGCGCGTACCGGGCGGCGGCCAAGCCTATCGTTACGGCGGCGAGGAATTCACGCTGGTATTTCCCGGCAAGACCGCGGCCGAAGCCATGCCGCATCTGGAAACGGTCCGGCGCGCCATCGAGGCCTACCAGATGCGCCTGCGCGACAAGCCGGCCCGTCCCAAGGCGGACCAGATCGGCCAGCGCCGGCGTGGCGGACGGGGAGGGCGTGGCGCCCGGCCATTGCGCGTCACGGTCAGCATCGGCGTGGCCGAGCGCAGCGATGCCCTGCGCGCGCCCGACGCCGTCATCAAGGCGGCCGACCAGGCGCTCTACAAGGCCAAGGACGGCGGGCGCAATCAGGTATGCGCGTTCGGCGCGCGGCGCCGGGCAGGCGCGGGCTGACCCGCCGGGTCATCCGTCCGGCAACGGCATCGCCATCAGCGTTTCATCGTAGAGCTGTCCGTTCACGCAAAGCGCTTCGGGTTCGTGGCCATACACCGTGAACCCCAGGCTGGCGTAGAGCGCGGACGCCGCCGTGTTGTTGGCGGTCACGCTCAGCTGCACCTGCCGGATGCCGCGCATGGTTGCCGCGTGGTCGATCGCCGCGCGCATGAGCAGCCGGCCCAGCCCCTGTCCGCGATGAGCGGGCGCCACATACATGCTCCAGATTTGCGCCTTGTGGCGCAGCTTCAGCTTGCGCTGGCGGCTGACGCCCACGATGCCGGCCAGCGTGTCCGCCAGGAACACCCCATACATGGCGCCGTCGTCGGCCGGCGAGATCCACCCGCGGATGTCCGCCAATGTCAGCGTGTGTTCCTCTTCGTAACTCGATCCGAAGGACTCGGGCGTTTCGACCAACGCGTTCAGACGCAATTGCCGCAGGGCGGCGGCATCGGGGGCGGTCAGGCGGCGGACGGCAGGGGCGGTCATGGCGGAATCAAAGTGTTGGGAATAGGGAACGTTTGGGCAGTATAGGAGGACGGGCTTGCCTATAATGGCCCCATCGCCGCTTGCGGTTTTGAACAAGGAGCCACTGATGTTCGGTTTCCTCAAGACAAACCAGGATGCGACGCGCCATGAGGTGCAGGAAGAGTTCGTGGCACGTGTCGCGGGTGCCGCGCAGGACTTTGTAGAGGCAGCCGAAGCCACCGGCGCCGTCCTGGACTACTCCCCGTCCAGCGTCCATGCGCTGGACGACGCGCTGGAGGCCGCCCATCTGGGCACGCTGCCTCTGACCCCCATGCAAACCGTCGGCGCCGCCGCCTATCTCTACGAAGTCGGCCGCCGTGCGCACGGCGGGCTCTACGAGGTCTGCGACGACGAAGATCCGGTGGTTCTCGTCTGCGGAGAACCGGGCTCGGAAGTCTGCTTTGGCGCCATTGCCAAGGTCGAACGGCGCATCCGCTACGGGGCCGCCGAGGCCATACCGGCCTACTTTGAAATGTTCATGACAGCCCTGCAAACGGGCGAAGCCCGGACCATCCGATAGGCCGATCCGGCGCTTCTGGGGATTTCCCTTAGGGCTGTAAGAAAAACAGCCCTACAATTCCGCAATTCCCGCCGCCGGCGGGTGCTCGCGCCGTCTGACTTCGGACGGTTTTTTACTCGCAGTACATTCGCGCCGCGATACGCGTCCGATTCGCCATGCCCCCAGGAGCGCCTGCATGAAATTCCGCTTCCCCATCTTCATCATCGACGAGGACTACCGTTCCGAGAACGCGTCCGGTTTGGGTATCCGTGCCTTGTCCGCAGCAATCGAGGCCGAGGGCGTCGAGGTGATCGGGGTGACCAGTTACGGCGACCTGAGTTCGTTCGCGCAGCAGCAGAGCCGCGCCAGCGCCTTCATCCTGTCGATCGACGATGAAGAGTTCGACGTGGACTCGCCCGAGGACGTGGCCAGCGCGATCAAGAACCTGCGCGCCTTCATCGGCGAACTGCGCTTTCGCAACGCGGACATTCCCATCTACCTGTACGGCGAAACCCGCACGTCGGAACACATTCCGAACGACATCCTGCGCGAGCTGCACGGCTTCATCCACATGTTCGAGGACACGCCCGAGTTCGTGGCGCGCCACATCATCCGCGAGGCTCGCAGCTACGTCGACAGCCTGCCGCCGCCGTTCTTCCGCGAGCTGGTGAAGTACGCGCAGGACGGTTCGTATTCGTGGCACTGCCCGGGGCACTCGGGCGGGGTGGCGTTCCTGAAGAGCCCGGTGGGCCGGATGTTCCACCAGTTTTTTGGCGAGAACATGCTGCGCGCCGACGTCTGCAACGCCGTGGACGAACTGGGCCAGCTGCTGGACCACACCGGCCCGGTGGCCGAGTCCGAGCTGAACGCCGCGCGCATCTTCCACGCGGACCACTGTTTCTTCGTGACCAACGGCACGTCGACCTCGAACAAGGTCGTGTGGCACGCCAACGTCGCGGCCGGCGACGTGGTGGTGGTGGACCGCAACTGTCACAAGTCGATCCTGCACGCCATCACGATGACGGGCGCGATCCCTGTGTTCCTGCGTCCCACGCGCAACCACCTCGGCATCATCGGCCCGATCCCGCTGGAAGAGTTCCACCCGGACAACATCCGCAAGAAGATCGAAGCCAACCCCTTCGCGCGCGAAGCGGTGAACAAAAATCCGCGCATCCTGACGCTGACGCAGAGCACGTACGACGGCGTCATCTATAACGTCGAAATGATCAAGCAGCAGCTTGGCAGCTATGTCGACACGCTGCACTTTGACGAAGCCTGGCTGCCGCACGCGTCGTTCCACGAGTTCTACCAGGACATGCACGCCATCGGCCAGGATCGCCCGCGCAGCCAGGACGCGATGGTTTTTGCCACGCACTCCACGCACAAGCTGCTGGCCGGCATTTCGCAGGCCTCGCAGATCATCGTGCAGGAGTCCGAGACCCGCAAGCTGGACCGCAACGTCTTCAACGAGGCGTACCTGATGCACACGTCCACCTCGCCCCAGTACGCGATCATCGCGTCCTGCGACGTGGCGGCCGCCATGATGGAGCCGCCGGGCGGCACCGCGCTGGTCGAGGAAAGCATCCGCGAAGCCCTGGACTTCCGCCGCGCCATGCGCAAGGTGGAATCCGAGTTCGGCAAGAACGACTGGTGGTTCAAGGTCTGGGGCCCGAACCGCCTGGTGGCCGAAGGCATCGGCAATCGCGACGAATGGATCCTGGAAGCCAACGACCACTGGCACGGCTTCGGCGAAATGGCCGAAGGCTTCAACATGCTGGACCCGATCAAGGCCACGGTCATCACGCCGGGGCTGGACATGTCGGGCAGCTTCGGTGAGACCGGCATTCCCGCGGCGCTGGTCTCCAAGTACCTGACCGAGCACGGCGTGGTGGTTGAAAAGACCGGCCTGTATTCGTTCTTCATCCTGTTCACCATCGGCATCACCAAGGGCCGCTGGAACACGCTGTTGACCGCCTTGCAGCAATTCAAGGACGACTACGACCGCAACCAGCCCCTGTGGCGCATCCTGCCGGAGTTCTGCCGCGACCATCGCCGCTACGAGCGCATGGGCCTGCGTGATCTCTGCCAGCAGATCCATGAGGCCTACCGTGAACGCGACGTGGCCCGCCTGACGACCGAGATGTACCTGAGCGACATGGTGCCCGCGCTCAAGCCGTCGGACGCGTTTGCCCGCATGGCGCACCGCGAGGTCGAGCGCGTCGACATCGACAAGCTCGAAGGCCGCGTGACGGGCGTGCTGCTGACGCCGTACCCCCCGGGCATTCCGCTGCTGATCCCGGGCGAACGCTTCAACCGCACCATCGTGCAGTACCTGCAGTTCGCGCGCGAGTTCAACGAACGCTTCCCCGGTTTCGAAACCTACATCCACGGCCTGGCCGACGAAGTGGGTCCGGACGGCGAAAAGCGTTACTACGTTGATTGCCTGATCGAAGAGTAAGCACGGGCGGGCCGGAAATCTTGATGTTCGATGTTGCAGTACTGGGCGCGGGCGCCGCGGGCATGATGTGCGCGGCGGTCGCCGGCCAACGCGGCCTGCGTGTGGTGCTGGTCGACCACGCGCAGCGCCTGGCCGAGAAGATCCGCATCTCCGGCGGCGGGCGCTGCAACTTCACGAACATCGGCGCCGGCCCTGCCAACTTCCTGTCGGAAAACCCGCATTTCTGCCGTTCGGCGCTGTCGGCCTACACGCCGCAGGACTTTCTGGCGCTCATCAAGCGCCACCGCATCGCCTGGCACGAGAAACATCGCGGCCAGTTGTTCTGCGACGACTCCAGCGAAAACATCATCGACATGCTGCGCGCCGAGTGCGGCGCGGGCAACGTGCAATGGCGCATGGGCTGTTCGGTGACCGAGATCGCGCAGGGCGAGGCCGGCTTCGAACTGCGCACCAGCCAGGGCGTCATCCGGGCCGCCAAGCTGGTCATCGCGACCGGCGGCATGGCGATTCCCCAGTTGGGCGCAACGGACTTCGGGCTGAAGATTGCCCGCCAGTTCGGCCTGAAGGTTGTGGAGCCACGGCCTGCGCTCGTTCCATTGACCTTCGACCCCACCCAGTGGCAGCCGCTGTCCGAGCTGTCCGGCGTGGCGCTGGAAGTCAATCTGCAAACCGGGCAGGGCAAGGCGCGCGGCGAGTTCCTGGAAGACCTGTTGTTCACGCATCGGGGGCTGTCCGGTCCGGCGATCCTGCAGATCTCCAGCTACTGGAAGCCGGGCGAACCCATCGTGATCGACCTGGCGCCGGGGCGTGACCTGGCGCAGGAACTGCTGGCCTCCAAGTCCGGCAACCGCCAACAGTTGCACACGGTGCTGGGGGGATTGTGGCCCAAGCGCCTGGCCGATCGCTGGCTGCATCTTGCCGAGCAGGGCGGCAAGCCCGGCCTGGCGGCCCTGCGCCTGGCCGACGCGCCCGACAAGACGCTGCGCGCACTGGCGCAGGACATCCATCAGTGGACGCTCGTGCCCAGCGGCACGGCGGGCTACAAGAAGGCCGAAGTCATGCGCGGCGGCGTGGACACGCGCGGCCTAGATCAGAAGTCGATGCAGGCCAAGTCGGTTCCCGGCCTGTACTTCATCGGCGAAGCCGTGGACGTCACCGGCTGGCTGGGCGGCTACAACTTCCAATGGGCGTGGGCGTCCGGCGTGGCCTGCGGACAGGCGCTTTGATTTCGCGGCGCGGTTAGCGCCAATCTGCGACGCGCATTCCGCTGCTGCGGACACCACTGCGGCACGCATCGCCAATCCGGCATTGTGATATCAAATAAAAATACATATCATTTATGTTTTGATCTTTATCAAGCCCGTCCCGCCCGGGACGGATCAGCCGGAGACTCGCATGGCCTACACCCTTCCCCCCTTGCCGTATGCCTATGACGCGCTGGAACCCCACATCGACGCGATGACGATGGAGATCCACTACACCAAGCATCACCAGACCTACGTCAACGGCTTGAATGCCGCGCTGGAAGGCGCCGGCATCAACACGGACGAGCCGGTCGAAGCGCTGGTCGCCCGCATCAAGGAATTGCCCGACGCCGTGCGCGGCGCGGTGCGCAACCACGGCGGCGGCCATGCCAACCACAGCCTTTTCTGGTCCGTCATGTCGCCGCAGGGCGGGGGCGAGCCGGACGGCGCGCTGGCCGCGGCCATCGACGCCGACCTGGGCGGACTGCCCGCCTTCAAGGAAGCCTTCACCAAGGCGGCCCTGACGCGCTTTGGCAGCGGCTGGGCCTGGCTGAGCGTGACGCCCGCCGGCAAGCTGGTGGTCGAGAGCAGCGCCAACCAGGACAGCCCGCTGATGGATGGCAACACGCCCATCCTGGGGCTGGATGTCTGGGAACACGCTTATTATCTGAAGTACCAGAACCGCCGGCCGGAATACATCGGCGCTTTCTACAACGTGGTGAACTGGCCCGAGGTCTCGCGCCGCTACGCCGCAGCACAGGGCTGAGCGCATCTTCACGAAGGAGCGCAGCCGCCTATGAATACCTTCAGCCGTCATCGCGTGCGGCCGGCAGCCACCAGCATCAGCGTCTGGACGCTGGCTGTGATGGTGTCCTGCCTGGCCCTCTACCAGCTCTGGGTTTACCTGGACGTGCGGGCGCCGCACGTGGCGGACGCGCTGCTTGGCGGGCTTGTCGCGGCCGGCGCCACCGCGCTCGGCACGTTGCCCATTCTCTTTGCCCGCACCATTCCGCAAAAGGCGCAGGACAGCATGTTCGGCTTTGGCGCCGGCGTCATGCTGGCCGCCAGCGCGTTTTCGCTGGTGGCGCCGGGCATCGCCGCGGGCGAGGACCTGGGTTACGGCCCGTGGGGCGCGGGCCTGACCGTGGGCGCCGCGATCCTGCTGGGCGGGGGCGTGCTGCTGCTCATGGACCGGACGCTGCCGCACGAGCATTTCATCAAGGGCAGGGAAGGGATGGAGGCGCACCGTCTGCGCCGCACCTGGCTGTTCGTGTTCGCGATCATGCTGCACAACCTGCCCGAGGGGCTGGCGATCGGCGTGGGCTATGCCGCGGGCGACCCGGTGCGCGGCACGGCGCTGGCCACCGGCATCGCAATCCAGGACATCCCCGAAGGACTGGTGGTGGCGGTGGCCTTGCTGGCCGCCGGCTACAAGCGGACCTTCGCCGTGGCGCTGGGCATGCTGTCCGGGCTGATCGAGCCCGTGGGCGCGTTGCTGGGCGCCGCGGTCGTCGGGTGGTCCGCGCCGCTGCTGCCGTGGGGATTGGGCTTTGCCGCGGGCGCCATGCTGTTCGTCATCAGCCACGAGATCATCCCGGAATCGCACCGCAAGGGGCACGAGGTCTACGCCACCTGCGGGTTGATGCTGGGTTTCGTCCTGATGATGCTGCTGGACACGGCGCTGGGATAGCGCCGCCCCGCGCGCGACAGGCCTAGGCTTACCCCGGGCTTTCGTTGTATGCTTTCGGCGCTGTCACGCATGCTGCGGGAGAGAGTGGCCGAAGGCACCAAGCCCGGCCGCCGCCGAAGGCGCAATTCGCCCAGAATCGCTCAGGTAACCGATACCGCGCAGGCTTGCCCCGTCCCGCATTTGTTGCCTCATGGCCATGCGGATGCGGCAAAACAGTACTCTGGAGAGACCTGGCGCCGCCCCTGAAACAGGGACATGGCGAGCAGCCCAGGCGCCGAAGGTGCAAACCCGCCACGCGGGGCAACTCTCAGGCAAAAGGACAGAGGGGCGGAAGATTCAGCCGTTGCGCGGGCGCCGTCCGCCCGCAATCAGCGGCATTCCGTAACCCTGGCATCACGCCGTCCCGGAGTTCCCCGCATGTCCGCACCCCTCAAACGCACCCCGCTGGCCGAAGAACACATCGCCGCCGGCGCCCGCATGGTTGATTTCGGCGGCTGGGACATGCCGCTTGCCTACGGCTCGCAGCTCGAAGAGCATCACGCGGTGCGCCAGGACGCCGGCATGTTCGACGTCTCGCACATGCTCAACGTCGACGTGAAGGGTCCGGACGCGTTCGCCTTCCTGCAGCGCCTGGTCGCCAACGACGTGTCCAAGCTGACGGTGCCGGGCAAGGCCCTCTACAGCTGCATGCTGAACCCGCAGGGCGGCGTCATCGACGACCTCATCATCTATTTCTTCGCCGCCGACGAATGGCGTGTGGTGGTCAACGCCGGCACGGCCGACAAGGACGTGGCCTGGATGCAGCGCGTCAAGCAGGCCGGCGTGTTCGACGTCGCCATCACGCCGCGCCGCGATCTGGCCATGGTGGCCGTGCAGGGCCCCAACGCCCGCGCCAAGGTCTGGGCGGCCCGCCCGGCCTGGCAAGCCGCCACCGAACCGCTGACCCCCTTCGTCGCCGCCCGCCTGGGCGACGACACGCTGGTCGCCCGAACGGGCTACACCGGCGAGGACGGCTTTGAAATCGTCCTGCCCGCCGCCGACGTGGTCCAGCTCTGGCGCGACCTGACCGCCCAGGGCGTGCGTCCGGCAGGCCTGGGCGCGCGCGACACGCTGCGCCTGGAAGCCGGCATGAACCTGTACGGCCAGGACATGGACGAACTCACCCAGCCCGGCCAGGCCGGCCTGACCTGGACCGTGTCCTTCAAGAACGCCGAGCGCCGCTTCATCGGCCGCGATGCGCTCGAGCAATTCGCTACGCCCGCCACGTTCATCGGCTTAAAGCTCAAGGACCGCGGCGTCATGCGCGCGCACATGGCCGTGCGCACCCCGCAAGGCATGGGCGAACTCACCAGCGGCACCATGTCGCCCACGCTGGGCGTGTCGATCGGCTTTGCCCGCCTGCCGCAAGGCGTGGCGCCGGGCGATACGGTCGAGGTCGATATCCGCGGCAAGTGGGTGCCCGCCGTGGCGTGCAAGCTGCCCTTCGTGCGTAACGGCAAAGCCGTCGAACACTCGTAAACTCGAAGCTTCGCGCGTGCGCCGCCCCGGACTGGGCGACGGCCGCCCGCGCGAGGCGCGCAACACCATTCATCTACCCGTATTCCCTCAGGAGTTCCCATGAGTCTGCCCACCGATCGCAAGTACACCGAGTCCCATGAATGGGTCAAAGCCGAGGGCGACGTGTTCGTCGTCGGCATCACCGACACCGCCCAGGATCAACTGGGCGATCTGGTCTTCGTCGGCGACGTGAACGTCGGCGCAAAGCTGAACGCGGGCGAAACCGCTGGCGTGGTCGAGTCGGTCAAGGCCGCCTCGGACATCTACGCGCCTGTGTCCGGCGAAATCGTTGCCTTCAACGAAGAACTGGAAAGCAACCCCAACCTGATCAACGAATCGGCCTTCACCGCCTGGATCTTCAAGATCAAGCCGGACAATGCGGCCGACGCCGACAAGCTGCTGGACGCCGCCGGCTACGAAGCCGTCGCCAACGGCTGATGCCGCCCGCGAGGGAGGCGGGCCGTCTTGGCGCCGCCGCCCTCGCCAGACGCAATACCGTCCGTCCTCAGGACGACACCCGCTACCCCGAGATCTCCCCATGTCGCGCGCCCTAGACACCCATACCGACTTCATTCCCCGCCATATCGGCCCATCCGACGCCGACCAGGCCGCCATGCTTGCCGTGATCGGCAGCGACAGCCTGGACGCCCTGATCGAAGAAGTCGTGCCTCCCAAGATCCGCAGCCAGGCGCCGCTGGCGCTGCCCGCCTCGCGCAGCGAAGCCGACGTGCTGGCCGAACTGAAGCAGGTGGCGGGCCGCAACAAGGTCTACCGCAGCTACATCGGGCAGGGGTACTACGGCACGCAGACGCCCAACGTGGTGTTGCGCAACATTCTTGAAAATCCCGCCTGGTACACGGCCTACACGCCGTACCAGCCCGAGATCTCGCAGGGCCGCCTGGAGGCCCTGCTGAACTACCAGACCATGGTCGCCGACCTCACCGGCCTGGACATCTCCAACGCCTCGCTGCTGGACGAAAGCACGGCCGCCGCCGAAGCGATGACGCTCGCGCGCCGCAGCGCCAAGTCCAAGAGCCCGGTGTTCTTCATCTCGCGCCACGTGCATCCGCAGACCATCGAAGTCGTGCGCACGCGCGCCGAAGGCCTGGACATCGAGATCCGCATCGGCGACGAAGCCGAAGGCCTGCCCGAGTGCTTCGGCGTGCTGCTGCAATACCCGCACAGCACGGGCGCCGTGTCCGACTACCGCAAGCTGGCCGAAGCCGCCCATGCGCAAGGCGCCGTGGTGGCGTGCGCGACGGACCTGCTGGCGCTGGCCGTGCTGGCCGCCCCGGGCGAGTGGGGCGCCGACATCGCCGTCGGTTCGGCTCAGCGCTTCGGCGTGCCGTTCGGTTTTGGCGGTCCGCACGCGGGCTTCATGGCCTGCAAGGACGCCTTCAAGCGCAACATGGCCGGCCGCCTGGTCGGCGTGTCCAAGGACGCGCAGGGCAACCCCGCGCTGCGCCTGGCGCTGCAGACGCGCGAACAGCACATCCGCCGCGAGAAGGCCACCTCCAACATCTGCACGGCGCAGGTGCTGCTGGCCGTGATGGCCGGCATGTACGCCGTGTGGCACGGTCCCGCCGGCATCCGCCGCATCGCCGAGCGCGTGCAGCGCGCCACCGCGATCCTGCGCGCCGAACTCATCAAGCTGGACGTCAAGGTCGTCAACGACACCTTCTTCGACACGCTGCTGCTGGAAACCGGCGCCGCAACGCCTGCCATCCTGACGGCCGCCGACTGCGCCCACATCAACCTGCGCCGCGTCGACGGCGCGCGCCTGGCGGTTTCGCTGGACGAAACCGTCACCGTGGCCGACCTGCAGGCGTTGGTCAATGTGTTCGCCGCCGGCCTGGAGCGCGATGACGTCGAACTCGACATCGACGCGCTCGACGCCGCGGCCCCCAGTGGCATCCCCGCCTCGGTGGCACGCGAAAGCGCCATCCTGACGCATCCCATCTTCTCCAGCGTCCAGTCCGAAACCGACATGCTGCGCTATCTGCGCAAGCTGGCCGACAAGGACCTGGCCCTGGACCGCACGATGATCCCGCTGGGTTCGTGCACCATGAAGCTGAACGCCACGGCCGAGATGATCCCCATCACCTGGCCCGAATTCGCGCTGATCCACCCGTTCGCGCCCGCCTCGCAAAGCCAGGGTTACGTCGAACTGATCGACCGCCTGTCGGCCGCGCTGTGCGAAATCACCGGCTACGACAACATCAGCCTGCAGCCCAACTCGGGCGCGCAGGGCGAATACGCGGGCCTGCTCGCCATTCGCGGTTACCACCAGGCCAACGGCCAGCACCAGCGCAACATCTGCCTGATCCCGTCGTCGGCGCACGGCACCAACCCCGCCTCGGCGCAGCTGGCCGGCATGGACGTGGTGGTGGTGGCCTCGGACGCCAACGGCAACGTGGACCTCACGGACCTGCGCGCCAAGATCGCGCAGGTCGGCGACAAGCTGGCCGCGCTGATGATCACGTACCCGTCCACGCACGGCGTGTTCGAAGAAGCCGTGACCGAAATCTGCGATCTGGTCCACCAGGCCGGCGGCCAGGTGTACCTGGACGGCGCCAACATGAACGCAATGGTCGGCGTGGCCAAGCCGGGCAAGTTCGGCTCGGACGTGTCTCACCTGAACCTGCACAAGACCTTCTGCATCCCGCACGGCGGCGGCGGCCCCGGCGTGGGCCCCGTGGCGGTGCGCGCGCACCTGGCGCCCTATCTGCCGGGCGTCGTGAACGAACAGGGCAAGCTGCCGGGCGACGCCAAAGTCGGCCCGGTCTCGGCCGCCCCGTTCGGCTCGGCCGGCATCCTGCCGATTCCGTTTGTGTACATCGCGCTGATGGGCGCGGACGGCCTGCGCCGCGCCACCGAAGTCGCCATCCTGAACGCCAACTACATTGCCACCCGCCTGCGCGACCACTACCCGGTCCTGTACGCTGGCCGCAACGGCCGCGTGGCGCACGAGTGCATCCTGGACGTGCGCCCGCTCAAGGAAACCAGCGGCATCAGCGCCGAAGACATCGCCAAGCGCCTGATGGATTACGGCTTCCATGCGCCCACGATGAGCTTCCCGGTGGCCGGCACGCTGATGGTCGAGCCGACCGAATCCGAAGGCGTGGCCGAACTGGACCGTTTCATCGACGCGATGATCGCCATCCGCGAAGAGATCGCGCAGGTCGAACGCGGTGAACGCGACCGTGACGACAACGTCCTGAAGAACGCACCGCACACCGCCCAGATGCTGCTGGCCGAGGAATGGCTGCACGACTACCCGCGCCAGCAGGCCGCCTACCCGGTGGCAACGCTGCGCGACGGCAAGTACTGGCCGCCGGTCGCCCGCGTGGACAACGCCTACGGCGATCGCAACCTGGTCTGCGCCTGCCTGCCGATCGAAGCTTACGCATAGTCCTTGGCAGCATAAAAAAGCCCCCGTCCTTCGCAGGCGGGGGCTTTTGTTTGGGGCCGGCGCCAGGCCGGCCGCGCATTACTTCGCGGGCGCTTTCGCCGCGGCGCCGAAGTCTTCGGCGATGCTGATGAAGGTGTTGAGCAGAATCTGCAGGTTGTCCTTGCCCAGACCGCCTTCGGCGTTCATGTCCATCTGCAGCACGGCCTGGTTCTTGTCATCCAGGTAGGCGCGGCTCCAGCGGTATTCCTGGTTCCAAGCGTTGATCGCCTTGAGCGACATCGGCTTCTTGGTGGCATACGTGGCGGTCGCCACGAGGTCCAGGCACTTTTCCGTGAAGTCGTTGCACAGGAACTCCAGGCGCAGGTCGGTGGCGCCGGTGGTGCCCGGGTTCAGGACCAGCACGGGACCGTCGGTGCCATCGGTGCGGGTGACGGTGTAGCCCATGTCGTCCAGCATGTTGGCGACGTCGTCCAGGTTGAAGTCCTGCATGACGCCCGCCACCGGTGCGGCGGCGGCGGTGGATTCCTCGTCGGAATCCATGCCGATGCCCGACAGCTCATCGTCATCGTCCATGCCGTTCATGCCCGTGGCGCCCAGCAGGCCGCTGAACAGTTCATCGGCGGGGATCTTCTGCCCGTTCAGATCGCCCATGCCATCGGCGAACGTGAACTTGCCGACGATGTTGTCGCCGTCGTTCTTGCCGACGTTCATCATTTCGGCCATGCCGGCCATCTGACGGATGCTCTCGTCGGCGTCGGCCGCGGCCTTCTCGGCGGTCAGGCCTTCCTTCTTCATGGCGTACTGCACCATCAGGTCCTGCACCATCGGCTTGGAGATCACCAGCGAGGCGTCGATCTTCTTGATCGCCTGCACCGCGATTTCCTGCGGGGTCAGGTCCTTGGCGTTGGCCGGGTTGGCCATTTCAAGCGTGAACGTCAGCTTGCTTTCGCCTTTGGCCGTTTTCCAGCTCAGCGGATCGATGCTGAACGAAGGATTGCCGGCCAGCAGCTTGCCGGCGTTGTCCAGCAGGACGTCGAACTGTTCGTCCTTCAGGCCTTCGTCGCTGGCGCCCAGCATGTACTGGCGCATCAGCTGGTTGTAGGTGTCCGACAGTTGCTTGACGGCCTGGCCGTCCAGGCGGGCAAGCTTCACCACGGCCTGGCCGTTGCCCAGCACGACGTCGTTCACGGTAAGGTCGCCCGTCTGATAGGCGGCCTGCACATTGATCGCCTTGTCGTCCTCGGACAGCTTCACGCCATAGCTGAAGTTGTCCAGCGCCACCTTCATGTCGTCGGTGGGGCGCAGGACGTCCACGCGCTTGATCTTCAGGTCCGAATTGCCCATGGAAATGCCGAACTTGCCCATGCGGCTGTCGACGTCCATGGTCAGGCCCGCCACGGTCATCTTCACGGGGTCGCTGCTCTTGGTGCCGTCGACGGCCAGCTTGTCCATCACGCCGTGCGCGGTGACCGCCTGGGTGGCGCGGTCGAAGGTGCCTTCGATGCGCATGCCGCTGAAGTCCAGCGCGTTGCCGTCGTGCGTGACGGTAACGGGGGCGACCGCGGCGGTCGTCACTGCGTTGCCGCTGTAGCTGACGATCGCGTCGCTCATCAGCGGGGACACGTCCTTGGTCAGCTCGAAGACGGGCTTGATGTTGTCCGTCTTGGCGATCTCGGCGTGGATGAACGCCAGCTTGGGCGCAATGGCGCCGCGCGCCAGGGCGCTCTTGGGGAAGGGGCCGTGCTCGACGTTCGCGTCGAATTCGATCATGCCGCCGGGCAGGTCGTCCAGGCCCTTGTCGTTCTTGATGAACGACACGCCATAGCGCGCTTGCGTGGAGAACAGGCCGCGCTCGTACTTGAGCTGGTCGATGCGCAGACCGAACAGGGGCGTGACCTTGGCCAGCTTCTCGTTGGCCTGCGCCAGGTAACGCTGCGTGTCTTCTTCGATGCGCTTGCCGGTGTACCACGTGGCGCCGACCCAGCTTCCCGCTCCCACTATGACCACGCCCAGGGTGATCGCTACGCTCTTTTTCATCGCTCTGCTTATATCGTTGATTGTCGAGTCATATCCGGCAGCGGCGGCCAACTGCGCCACTCGCGTCCGCGCGAGCGGAACCGTTCCTGGATACGCGTGTTCATCGGCCTGTCAGGCCCGCGGCGGAGTATACCGAGACACGTGTCCCGCAAACCCGCGCGCAGTTACCGAAGATTTCAAAATGAAAGCCGGCGCGGGTGCGCCGGCTTTTTTGTCGACAAAGTGCCAGGGCTCAGATGGAGTCCAGCGGATAGATCGGACGTCGAACGTGCTTGAAATCAAGCTGGGCATAGTCGGAGGTCGTGACGCCCACGCCGGTGCATTCGATGATCTCGGTGGCCATCTCCGAGAATCCCGCGCGCCAGTGGATGCGGCTCTTGAGCACCACATACCGCTTCTGCAGCGGATCGATGCCCGCCGATAGGAGGCAGTTGATGTCGAAGGGCTCCTGGTGGCGGGACACCACCACGATCTCCACCCGGCCGGTGTCGATGACCACCGTCAGGCCCGTGTCGTTGCGCACGCCGCGATACATGGGGCCGCGGTTCAGGTAGACGCCGTCGAACACCAGCTTGACGCGGCCGGTGACCTCCAGCGGTTCACTGGGCTGCTTGATGGCCGGCATGGGCAGCTTGCCGCCCAGCTTGAGCGTGACGGTGTTGCCCACGCCCGCAGCGGCGGCCTCGCGCGCGGCCTGCGGATCGCAGATGGCGTAGAAGACGACGTTGTCCAGTTCCTGGCGCAGCACCTCGGCCAGCACGGCCGTCGTGTCCATTGTCCCGCCCGAGCCCGTGTTGTCGTAGTGGTCCAGCAGCACGACCGGGCCTTGTTCGATGGCCTTGGCGCGCGCGATGGTGGGCGCCAGCGGCTCGGAATGGAACACCCAGTCGGCGCGGCCGCGCCACGCGCGGTCCAGCAATTCGTCGCGATGCTGTTCGGCTTCGGCCAGGTTGCCGTCGGTACAGACGACGGCGCTCAGGCCCGCCTCGCGGATGTCCGCGTGGGGAAAGCCCACGAAAACCGAGGCCGCCAGCACGCCGCCGGCTTCCAGTTCCTTGCACCGCTCCTGCAGCGGCTTGTTGGGCGCGGCATGCGTGCCTTGGCACATGATGTGCGGCAGCATGGGCTTGTTGGCCCAGGTCATCACCGGCTTGATCTCGCCCTTGAGCGTGCGGACGATGACGTTCGCCGCGCGCACGCCCGCATCGCGGATGTCCACGTGCGGGTACGTATGAAAGCCGCTGATCACCGTGGCGTTGCGCACGATGTCGTCGTAGATGTTGGCGTGCATGTCCAGCGTCACGGCGACGGGCGTCGTGGGGTCGATCTCGCGCAGGCGGCGCAGCAGGTCGCCCTCGGCATCCTCGACGCCCTCGGCGACCATCGCGCCGTGCAGGTCCAGCAGGATGGCGTCGAAACCGCCGCGCTTGACCTCGTCCAGGATCAGCGTGCACAGGCGCTCATGCGTCTGCGCGCTGGCGGGACCGCTGGGCCAGGACTCGGCCGCGACCGGCACGACCATTTCCGCGCCTTCGCGGCGGGCGACCTCGATGTAGCCGCCCAGGCCGCTGTCGGTGTTCTCGTAGGCCTTGATGGCGCGCTCGCCGGCCAGGATCTCGGGACTGCCGCGAAAGAAGCGCTCAAGGGGGGTGGGCACGGGCGAAAACGTGTTCGTCTCGTGCTTGATCATTGCCAGAAGCCAACGCATGGGATGTTCCTGTGGGTTGCCGTGGAAAGTCAGTGGGCCGACACCGGCTGCGGCCAGGGGCGCTGCGCGGGACGCATCCGTTCCCACGCGCGCGCCACGCGCAGCACGCCCAGGTCGTCAAAGCGCGCGCCGGCGATCTGCAGGCCGATCGGCAGGCCCGCCTTCGTGTAGCCGCAATTGACCGAAGCCGCGGGCTGCTCGCTCATGTTGAAGGGCAGCGTGAACCCGATGTGGTGCATCGTGGTGGCGACCTCGTTGGTGGGCGAGGGCCACTCGGCGTTGTAGGCCACCACCGGCGCCACCGGCGACAGCACGTAATCGAACGGCGCGCAGGCGGCGACCGTGCGCGCCCGCACATTCAGCGTTTCGTAGTAGCTGCGAAAAACGTCTTCGCCGCTGTGGCCGCCGCCGCTTTCGGCCCAGGCGCGGATGAAGGGCAGGATCTTCGCGCGGCGTTCTTCGGACAGCGCCGCCAGGTCGATGGCCGAACGGGTGCGCCAGAAGCGGTCCACGCCGTCCAGCATGCCGGGCGTCATCCAGGGTTGCATGGGCGTGACGATGGCGCCCGCCGCTTCGAAGGCGCGCGCGGCGGCTTCGACCGCATCGCGGGTTTCCGGATCCAGCGGCAGACCGCAGCCCGCGTCCAGCAAAAGGCCGATGCGCAGGCCGCGCACGTCCTGGTCCAGGTTCAGCCAGTCGATCTCCTGGAAGGGCAGGCTCATGTGGTCGCGGGCGTCCGGCTGCGACAGCACGCCCATCATCAGGGCCATATCGGTGATGGTGCGCGTCATGGGGCCAGCGCAGCGGCCCATGAAGGGCGGATCGATGGGAATGCGGCCCAGACTGGGCTTGAGCGTGGCGATGCCGCACCAGGCGGCGGGCAGACGCACCGAGCCGCCGATGTCGGTGCCGATATGCAGGGGGCCATAGCCGGCGGCGGCCGCCGCCCCGGCGCCCGCGCTGGAGCCGCCCGGATTCTTGGTCAGGTCCCAGGGGTTGCGCGTCAGTTCATGAAAGCTCGACAGTCCGGAGGACAGCATGCCGTAGTCGGGCATGGTGGTCTTGCCCAGCAGGACGGCGCCCGCCTCGCGCATGCGCGCCGCCGGCGGGGCGTCGGCCGCCGCCGGGGTGAGGTCGGTGGCCGCGGTGCCCAGCGGCACGGGCACGCCACGGGTGGCGATGTTCTCCTTGATGGTGGCGGGCACGCCATCCAGCGAAAATCCGCCGCAGGACTGCGGCTCGCCCTTCATCCAGCGGGCTTCCGACGCGCGGGCCATGGCCAGCGCGCCTTCCGGATCCAGCGCATAAGTCGCGTGCAGCCGAGGCTCCCAGCGCTCGATGTGATCGAGCACGGCACGCGTGGCCTCGACGGGCGACAGGGTTTTGCTGCGATACGCCTGCAGGAGTTCCTGGGCGGACATTTCATGCGGTTGCGGCATCTCGGTTCCAGTGATGCGAAAAAGGCCTCAGGCGGCCGGGGAGGCGGCTGGGGGAGCGACAGGCAATAGGCCAGGCGCGATCGGCCGGAAGTTGCGGAAGTCCCAGTCGCGCCCCGGGGCGGCATCGATCAGGGCGCGGGTGTACGGGTGGCGGGGTTCGGTCAGCACGGTTTCTGCCGAGCCGGTTTCCACCACCTGCCCGCGCTGCATCACCATGATGGTGTCGCAGATCTGCGCGGCCACGCGCAGGTCGTGCGTGATGAATAGCACGCCCACGCCGGTGCGCTCGCGCACCTGTTCCAGCAGCTCCAGCACCTGGGCCTGCACCGACACGTCCAGCGCCGAGACGGCTTCGTCGGCCACCAGGATTTCCGGATCCATGACCAGGGCGCGCGCGATGCAGATGCGCTGGCGCTGGCCGCCGGAGAACTGGTGGGGATAGCGCCGCATCGCGTCGGGGCTCAGGCCCACCACGCTGAGGGTTTCGCTGGCGCGCTTTAGCGCCTCGTCGCGCGGCACGCCGAAATTCAGCAGGCCTTCGATGATGGATTCGCCGACCGTGCGGCGCGGGTTGAGCGACCGGTACGGATCCTGGAACACGATCTGGATGCGGCGGCGCACGGGACGCAGCGCCGAGCCGGACAGCGTGCTGAGGTCTTCGCCGCCCATCATCATGTGGCCGGCGGTGGGCTCGATGAGCCGCACGATACAGCGCGCGACCGTCGACTTTCCCGACCCCGATTCGCCGACGATGCCCAGGATCTCGCCCTTGCGCAGGGTCAGGTTGACGTCGGTGGCGGCAATGACGTGCTGCGCCGCCTTGCGCGAGAACAGCGAGCCCTTGGCGCCATAAGTGCGGCCCAGGCCCTTGACGTGCAGCACCGGCGTGCCGCCGGGCGGCTCGCGGCGCGAGGGCACCAGGCTGGGTACCGACGACACCAGCCGGCGCGTGTAGGACTGCTTGGGCTCGGCCAGGATCTCGTGGCGCGAGCCGCTTTCGATCAGGTCGCCGCGGTTCATGACGACGATGCGGTCCGCGATCTCGGCCACCACGCCGAAGTCGTGCGTGATGAACAGCACTGCCGTCCGGTGCTTGACCTGCAGCTCCTTGATGAGCGCGAGGATCTGCTTTTGCGTGGTGACATCCAGCGCCGTGGTCGGCTCGTCGGCGATCAGCAGCTTGGGTTCCAGGATCAGCGCCATCGCGATGACGATGCGCTGGCGCTGCCCGCCGGAAAGCTGGTGCGGATAGGCGTCGTAGATGCGCTCGATGTCGGGCAGGTGCACGGACTGGAACATGTCCAGCACCTTGGCGCGGCGCTCGGCCGCCGACATGTTCTTGCGGTGCAGGCGCAGCACCTCGTCGACCTGCTTGCCCACCGTGTGCACGGGGTTCAGGGCGGTCATGGGTTCCTGAAAGACCATCGCCATGCGGGTGGCCCGCAGCTCGCGCAGCCGGCGCTGCGTGGCCGTGGCCACGTCCTCGCCCTCGACGCGGATCGAGCCCGCGCTGATGCCCAGGATGCCTTGCGGCAAGAGGCCCATGACGGCCAGCGACGTGACGGACTTGCCCGAACCGGACTCGCCGACCACGCACACCGTTTCGCCGGCATGCACGTCCAGGCTCAGGTTGCGCACGACGCGGTTGCCCGCGCCGGCGACTTCGACAGACAGGTTGCGGATGGCCAGGATGGCGGACGAGGTATCGCCCGCGGGGGGATTGGGGGAATAGTTCATCGGCATCAGATCCTGCGCACCATTTTCGGGTCCAGCGCGTCGCGCAAGGCGTCGCCCAGGATGTTCACGCTGAGCACGGTCAGCGACAGGAACAGTCCGGGGAACAGGATCAGGCCGGGCAGCATGCGGAAGTACATGCGGCCTTCGGACATGATGTTGCCCCAGGACGCGATCTCGGGCGGGATGCCCGCGCCCAGGAAGCTCAGGATGGCCTCGGTCAGCATGGCGGACGCAAAGACGTAGGTGCCCTGCACCGTCAGCGGTGCGATCGTGCTGGGCACCATGTGCCGCCACAAGAGCAGCGGCAGCGGCGTGCCCAGCGCCAGCGCGGCCTCGACGTAGGGCTCGCCGCGCACGCTGAGGATCTGGCCGCGCACCAGGCGCACCACCCGCGGGATTTCCGGGATGGTGATGGCCACGAGCACGGTCGTGATGCTGGCGCCCGTGACCGACACCAGCGCGATCGCCAGCAGAATGCCGGGGATCGCCATGATGGCGTCCATGGTGCGCATGATCGGACCGTCCAGCGACCGGAACCAGCCGGCGATGACGCCGATGACCAGTCCGATGACCACGCTGACCACGGCGGCGCCCAGCCCCGCGATCAGCGAGATGCGCGCGCCGTAGGCGACGCGCGACCACACGTCGCGGCCGAACGCGTCCGTGCCCAGCAGATAGTCGGTAAAGGGCTGCTTGAGCCGCGCGCCCGGATTGAGGAGGGTGGGATCGACCGTGCCCAGGAGCGGCGCGAACACGGCGACGAAGACGATCGCCGCCAGCACCACCAGCGCGAGCATGACGGGCCAGCTCTTGAGCCCCTGGCGGATCTGCCGCCAGGCGGTGGTGTGCGGGGTGCCGCCTCCGGGGAGGTCGGCGGCCGCCTGCGCGGCGGCGTCGGTTGGCGTTTGCATGCTCATGGTGTCAGTACCTGATCCGCGGGTCGAACACCGTATAGGCGCAATCGACAACAAGATTGATGAACACGTAGACGAACGCGAAGAAAAGCGTCAGGCCCTGGATGACGGGGTAGTCGCGCGCCAGCACGGCTTCGACCACCAGCCGGCCAAGGCCCGGGATGTTGAACACCGACTCGGTGACGACGACACCGCTGATCAGGAGCGCGATGCCCACGCCCACGACGGTGGCGATGGGCACGGCCGCGTTACGCAGCGCATGGCCAAGCAGCACCCCGGTTTCGCCCAGGCCCTTGGAGCGGGCGGTGCGGATGAAGTCCTCGCCCATGACCTCGATGACGCTGGTGCGCGTGATGCGCGCGATCAGCGCCACGTAGACCGTGGACAGTGCCAGCGAAGGCAGGATGAGCCGATGCAGGAACGGCCAGAATCCCTTTTCCAGCGGCACATAGCCCTGCACGTTGAACCAGCCCAGCTTGATGGCGAAGGCCCAGATCAGCAGGTAGCCGGTCACGAACACCGGCACGGAAAAGCCCAGCACCGAGAAACCCATGACGGCGCGGTCCAGCAGCTTGCCCTGTCGCCATGCCGCCAGCACGCCAAGCGGAATGGCGACGAGCAGCGTGAACACCAGCGTGAGCACGGCCAGGCTGAGCGACGGTTCAAGGCGTTGCACGATGAGCTTGGTGACCGGCACGCCGGACATCAGCGAGGTGCCCAGATCGCCCTGCAGAAGCTTGCCGCCCCAGATGAAGAACTGCTTGACCACCGGCTGGTCCAGGCCCATCGTCTGCCGTATCTGGACGATACGTTCGGGCGTGGCGCCGTCGCCCGCCATGATGATGGCCGGATCTCCGGGGCTGAAACGCAATATCGCAAAGACCACCACCGCGACCATCACCAGGACTGGGATGGTCGCGAGGAGCCGGCGTGAGACAAATGCCAGCATGTATTTCCCCCTGTACCAATTAGGCCTGCGCGGACTGCTTGCTGCGGCGCGCAGGCCCCGAGCCCATCAAGGGGCCTTTTTGACGTTCCAGAACGCGAAGACCGGCGCGTGCACCAGGCCCGACAGCTTGGTCGAGTAGACGGTGGGCACGGACATCTGGCCCAGCGGCACGTACAGGCCTTCGTCGATGCCGATGCGCTGCACTTCCTCGGAGATCTTCTTTTGTGCCGCCGGGTCCGAGGTCAGCGCCATCTTCGTGCGCAGTTCTTCGATCTGCGGGAAGTCGGGCCAGCCGAACCACGCGTTGTCGCCGTTGGCGGCCGCGGGGGCGGAGCGCACCGGGTCCATCACGTCGGTGGCGTACCAGTTGGTGTTGTGGATGTTCCAGCCGCCTTCGGCCGGTGCGGCCTTCGAGGCGCGGCGCGTGGCCACGCTTTGCCAGTCCATCGCCGCCAGGTTGACGTTGAAGCCCGCCTTGCGCAGCGCCGCGGCCATCACGACCGGTTGCGCCGACAGCGTGCCCACGTCGGTGGCGTGCATGACCAGGATGGGCGTGTTGTCGTAACCCGCTTCCTTGAGCAGCGCCTTGGCCTTCTCGATGTTGGACGGGACGATCATGTCCTTGCCGATATCGCTTTCCAGCGGCGTGCCGCAGCCCCACAGCGAGGCGCAGGTCTTCCAGTACTTGGGATTGCCGACCAGCGCCTTCATCACGTCTTCCTGGCCGATCGCGTACATGGCGGCCTGGCGGATCTTCTTGTTGTTGAAGGGCGGGTACTTGAAGTTGAAGCGGTACATCGTGAAGTAGCCGACCGGGCTGAGCGACTCTTCCTTCAGATCCGGATTGCCTTCAATCATCGGCAAGAGGTCATACGGGAACTGCTCGACGAAATCGATCTCGCCGCCCAGCAGCGCGTTGGCGGTGGTCAGGGCGTCGGGCATCACGTCCCACTCGACCTTGTCGACGTGCACGACCTTGCCGCCAGCCAGGCCGCTGACGGGCTCTTTGCGCGGCACGTAGTCGGTGTTCTTGACGTAGACGGTCTTCACGCCCGGCTTGAACTCGGCGACCTTGAACGGGCCAGAGCCCGTCATGTCGGTGATGGGCTTGCCGATGGCTTGTTCGGCGATGCGCTTGGGCATCATGAACGGCGCGGTGCCGGTGGGCTTGGACAGGGCGCGCAGCGCCAGGTCCGTGGGTTCCTTCATGACGATGCGAAAGCTCTTGTCGTCGATGACTTCGATCTTGTCGGTGAACTTGAGCAGCGTGCGGCCCATGCCGTCGCCGGCGGCCCAGCGCTTGATCGACGCCACGCAATCCTCGGCGGTCACCGGCTGGCCGTCATGCCATTTCTGGCCGGGGCGCAGCGTCATGGTGTAGGTCTTGCCGTCGGGCGAGACTTCCCACTTCTCAAGCATCTGCGGCTGCACCTTGTTGTCGGCGTCGGTGGCCAGCAAGGTGTCGTAGATCATGTAGCCGTGCCACGTCGTGATGTAGGCGGTGGTGGCGTGCGGATCGGTCAGGCGCAGTGGCGAGTGCATCACCGACTTGATGACGGTCTCGGCGTAGGCTCCGTGAGCCATCGCGAGAGTGACGCCGGCCAGCGCGGCCGCTCGGACAAACTTGAGCATGTATTTCCCCTTGAAGCGTTGTGAGCGGCGCATGGGCCGCTACGTCGTTGACGCGCCGCGGTGAAGCGGCGCGCGAGGGTCAGGCTGTCGCTGCAGACCGGCCGTCGAACACCGGCCCGCAAGGCGCCATTCTGATGCCGGGACGCAACCGTGTCCATGATTGTTTTGCCGCATCCATCAGCATGGAACCGGGCGCCGCGCACACCAGGATCGTGTGCGCGATCGGGGTGAAATCGGCGCGAAAGTGCGCCGAACTCTTGACCACCAGGATCGCGGCGCGCGTGGGTTCCACGCCAGCGAACCGGAACATCTCCTGGTCGGCCATCTGCACCTTGTTGGAGGCCAGGATGATGCGCACGCCGCCGATGCGCAGGCACGCGCTGGGGCCCAGATCCATGTGAAAGCCGCGATAGAACGCACCATGCGTATCGAAGCGTCCATCGGAAGTTTTCTCGACGATGAACTCGGTGTCCAGGGGTTCGTCGTGGGGAATACCCGAATGTCCACCCAGTGCAATCCGAAGGGTATTTCCAGCGCCGGCGCGGTGCGCGGCCAGCGCGGCGGCCGGGTCCACAATCAGACCAATCGCCGTATCGCGCGCATCGTGGCGGATGAGCGCGCGCAGCACGCCGGTGGTGTCGGAACTGCCGCCAGCGCCCGGGTTGTCCTGCGCATCGGCAATGACCACGGGCTTGGACGCATCGCGCGCCAGGCGCAACGCTTCCTGCACGGCTTCGTCCGGCGTGTAGAGCTTGCCGCCGAAGTCCTGTTCCGCATTCTCGACCGCGCGCGCCATCTCGTCGGCGGCGGCGTCGGCTTCGGCTTGCGTCATGCCGTAGGCCCAGACCGTGGGTGCGCATTCGGGAAAATCCGCGGCCGGAAACCCGGTCGCAAAGGAGATGCTGCTGGCCGCGCCACGCGCCTCCAGATCGCCGAGCAGCTGATACAGGCTGCGGGCCGGCTCGATGTCGGTGGACTGCCAGCACAGCGGAATCAGGAAGGGCAGGCTGCGCAGCGCAACGTAATGGCGCGGCATGCCTCCCAGCCGCTGCGCCAGCAGGTTTGCGGCGCGCTGGCCGGTCTCGGCCATGTCGATATGGGGATAGGTGCGATAGCAGACCAGCGCATCGGCATGGCGCACCATCGCGCGAGTCACGTTGGCGTGCAGGTCCAGGCTGGCGACGATGGGCACATTGGGGCCGACCAGTTCACGCACGCGCTTGAGCAGTTCGCCTTCGCCGTCGTCCAGATGCTCGGTGACCATCGCTCCGTGCAGATCCAGATACACGCCGTCCAGCGGCATCGCCTGCGACAGCCCTTGCAGAATCATCGCGCTGATGCGCTCGAACGCATCGCGGGTCACATGCCCGGAGGGACTGGCCGCGGCCCACGTCGTGGGTATCAACGCATGCTGCCCCATGGCCTCGATAAATCCCGCCACCGGAATATTGGCCCCCGCCACCGCCTCGAACATTGCGGGTCCGCTGACCAGCTTCGGCCATCCTCCACCCTTGTCCGCAAAATCCTCCCACGCCGCGCGCGACGGCGCGAACGTATTGGTCTCATGCTGAAAGCCGCCGATCCCGATGCGCATCAGGTTTCCCCCTGTCGTACAGATATTCGGAAGGCGCGCCCCTTAAGTTCAAGGCAACAATGACGCGCCTCAATCAAGCATTGCTTCCCAAGCGGGGTCGCGCGGATCCGGGCTCTGCCGGTCCGCTGCGACGCCCCCTGGGGGGAGGCGCTACGCGCCTCGGGGGGGGCGTCACTTCGCTACAGGCATCGTGAATTCGGCGCCCTTGGCGATGCTGTCGGGCCAGCGCTGCATCACGCTCTTGTAGCGCGAGTAAAAGCGGATGCCTTCCTCGCCATACGCATGGTGGTCGCCGAACAGCGAACGCTTCCAGCCGCCAAACGAATGCCACGCCATGGGCACGGGGATCGGCACGTTGATGCCCACCATCCCGACCTTGATCTGCCGCGCGAACGCGCGCGCTACGCCGCCGTCGGACGTGAAGCAGGCCACGCCGTTGCCGAACTCGTGCGCATTGATGAGGTCCACCGCGCTGGCGAAGTCCGGCACGCGCACGATGCACAGCACCGGCCCGAAAATCTCTTCGCGATAGATGTTCATGGCGGGCTTGACGTTGTCGAACAGCGTGCCGCCCAGGAAAAATCCCTTTTCGTTGCCCGGCACCGTGAGGTCGCGGCCGTCCACCACCAGGTCGGCGCCGCAGGCGATGCCATCCTCGATGTAGCCCATCACCTTCTTGCGATGCTGCGCGGTGACCAGCGGACCCATCTCGGCGTCCGGTTGCATCCCGTCCTTGACCACCAGCGCCTTGACGCGCGGCGTCAGGCGTTCGACCACCTTGTCGGCCACGTCGCCCACCGCCACGGCCACCGAAATGGCCATGCAGCGCTCGCCCGCGGAACCATAGGCCGCGCCCATGAGTGCGTCGGTCACCTGATCCAGGTCCGCGTCGGGCATGACCACCAGGTGGTTCTTGGCGCCGCCCAAGGCCTGCACGCGCTTGCCGCGCTTGGTGCCTTCGGCGTAGATGTATTCGGCGATCGGCGTGGAGCCGACAAAGGACAGGGCTTCAACGTCGGGGTGCGCGATCAGGGCGTCGACCGCCTGCTTGTCGCCGTGGACCACGTTGAAGACGCCGGGCGGCAGGCCCGCTTCGGTTAGCAGTTCGGCCAGGCGCACGGACGCGGACGGATCGCGCTCGGACGGCTTGAGCACGAAGGTGTTGCCGCAGGCGATGGCCACCGGGAACATCCAGCACGGCACCATCATCGGGAAGTTGAACGGCGTGACGCCGGCCACCACGCCCAGCGCCTGGCGCATGCTCCAGTTGTCGATGCCGCCGCCGATCTGGTCGGAATACTGGCCCTTGAGCAGTTGCGGAATGCCGCAGGCGAACTCGACGATCTCGATGCCGCGCATCACTTCGCCCTTGGCGTCCGAGAACACCTTGCCGTGTTCGCGGGTAATGAGTTCGGCCAGTTCATCCTGGTGCTGGTCCAGCAGCGCCTTGAAGTTGAAGAGGATGCGGGCGCGCTTGAGCGCCGGGGTTTCCGACCAGGCGGGAAAGGCGGCCTTGGCGGCGGCCACGGCCATCGCCACGTCGTCGTTCGATGCCAGCGGGATGGACGAGGAGATCTCGCCGGTGGCCGGGTTGAAGCCGTCGGCGTAGCGGCTGCTGCCGCCGTCGTAGGGCTGGCCGTTGATGAAATGCGGAATCTTCTTCATGGGTGCAAGGCTCGATGCGGGAATACGTCAGAAAATGCAGCGGGGCGGCCGGCGGCCGCCCGTGTGCGGATGGCACGCCGCCGCGGGCGCGCGACAGGATGGGAACTCAGGCAACCTCTTTCAGGATCTTGCCGATCTGCTCGAAGATCTGGCCGATCTGGGCCTCGTCGATGATCAGCGGGGGAGAGACGGCGATGATGTCGCCGGTGTAGCGCACCATCAGGCCGCTGTCGAAGCAGCGCTGGAAGACTTCGGCGGCGCGTGCGCCCGGGGCGCCCGCGCGCGGCGCCAGTTCGATGCCGGACACCAGGCCCAGGTTGCGCACGTCGATGACGTTGGGCGCGCCCTTCAGGCTGTGCGCGGCTTCCTGGAATGCGCCCGACAGCTTGCGGGCACGGCCGAACAGGTCTTCGCGGCGGTAGATGTCCAGCGTGGCCAGGATGGCGGCGGCCGCCAGCGGGTGCGCCGAATACGTGTAGCCGTGGAAGAACTCGATGCCGCCCGCCGGGCCGTTGACGATGGCGTCGTGTACCTCGCGTTTGACGGCGACCGCGCCGGCCGGCACGGCCGCGTTGCTGACGCCCTTGGCCATGGCGATGATGTCGGGCGTCACGCCGAAGAATTCGGATGCTGTGGCGGCGCCCAGGCGGCCGTAGGCGGTGATGACCTCATCGAAAATCAGCAGGATGCCATGCTTGGCGGTAATTTCGCGCAGCTTTTCCAGATAGCCCTTGGGCGGAATCAGCACGCCCGTGGAGCCGGCCATCGGCTCGACGATCACGGCGGCGATGGTCGAGGCGTCGTGCAGGGCGATGATGCGCTCAAGTTCTTCGGCCAGGTGCGCACCCCACGCGGGTTGGCCCTTCGAGTAGGCGTTCTGCTCAAGATTATGGGTGTGGGGCAGGTGGTCCACGGCGGGAAGCAGCGCACCGGAGAACGTCTTGCGGTTGGCCGAGATGCCGCCCACCGAGATGCCGCCAAAGCCCACGCCGTGATAGCCGCGTTCACGGCCGATGAGGCGCGTGCGCTGGCCTTCGCCGCGCGCGCGGTGATAGGCCAGGGCGATCTTGAGCGTGGTGTCGACGGATTCGGAGCCGGAGTTGGTGAAGAACACGCGGTCCAGGCCCTGCGGCATCAGGCCTGCGACCGCGGTGGCAGCCTCGAAGGCGAGCGGGTGGCCCAGCTGGAAGCCCGGCGCGTAGTCCATGACGCCGGCCTGGCGGGCGATGGCCTCGACGATTTCCTCGCGGCCGTGCCCGGCATTGACGCACCACAGTCCGGCCGTGCCGTCCAGGATCTGGCGGCCGTCGGTGGACGTGTAATACATGCCTTTGGCCTTTGCCAGCATGCGCGGCTGGGCCTTGAACTGCTTGTTGGCAGTGAAGGGCATCCAGAGATGGGACAGGTCGGGCAACTGGGCGGGGGCGTTCATGGTGACTCCAGAAGAGGGACAACCGTGGCCGCCGCAACACGCGCGCGGCCAGCGGGATTCGGACGATTCTGGAACGTCCCGCCGGGAATGAAAATATACGATCCGCGCATTTGCCGCTAACTGTATAGTTGTCGGCACCACAACTGTACAGTTTGCTTGTGATCGACTTCCAACCCGTCCGCGGCCGCGGGGCCGCGCCCACCCTCGTCGAACAGCTGGTCGCGGCGATCCTGCGCGCCGTGGAGGCACAGACCCTGCGTCCGGGTATGTCCCTACCCTCGGTCCGGGAGTTCGCGCGCCAGTACGGCGTCAGCACCTTCACCGTGGCCAGCGCCTACAGCCGGCTGGTGTCGCAGGGCTGGCTGGCCGCGCGGCCCGGCGCGGGCTACCGGGTGGCATCGCCCGACGCGCCCACGCGCCGCGCCGAACCGCTCTCCTGGGAGCCGCCGCGCCTGAACGCGGGGTGGCTGCTGTCGGACATCTTTGCCGACCACTCCATCCCCATCAAATCGGGGTGCGGGTGGCTGCCCGGCGAATGGCTGAACGAAGAAGGCCTGCACGTGGCGCTGCGCCACATGGGGCGCGTGCCCGCGATGCGGATCGCCAATTACGGGCATCCCTATGGCTACGCGCCGCTGCGCGAGACCATCGCGGCCAGCCTGAGCGCGCAGGGCATGGAAGTCGAGGCGTCGCAGGTGCTGCTGACGCAGGGCGTGACCCATGGGCTGGACACGGTGATCCGCACGCTACTGCGGCCGGGCGACACGGTGATTGTCGAGCAGCCGGCCTACGCCAATCTCTTGCAGATGCTGCGCCTGGCCGGCCTGCGCGTCATCGCGGTTCCCAGGACGGCCGACGGCCTGGACTGCGACGCCCTTGAGCAGGTGGCGGCCCAGCACCGGCCGCGCGCGCTCTTCATCAACACCGCGCTGCAAAATCCGTCGGGCGCCAGCATCACCATGGCCAATGCGTTCCGCATCCTGCAAGCGGCCGAGCGGCACGGGCTGTGGGTGGTGGAAGACGACATCTCGCGCGAGCTGGCGCCGGGTGTCACGCCCATGCTGGCGGCGCTGGATGGCGCGCGCCGGGTCGTCTACCTGGGCGGCTACTCAAAGGTCATCAGTCCGTCCGTGCGTGTGGGCTATGTGGTGGCGCACCGCGATCTGGTGCGCGACATCGCCCGCACCAAGATGGCGGTGGGCCTGACCACACCCGAGATCATGGAGCGCATCGTGCACCAGGTCATCCGGGAGGGCCGCTACCGCGCGCATATTGCGCGTACCCGCGAGCGGCTGGCCGAGGCGCATACGGAAGTGGCCGAGCAGATGCGTCAGCACGGCTTTGAAATCCATGGCAGGCCGCAGGGCGGCCTGTTCCTGTGGGCGAAGGTGGCGGGGCAGTGGCGCGAACGCGGCGCCAATGGCCTGGCGGAGCTGGCGCTCAAGGACGGCATCTGGCTGGCGCCCGGCTCCTACTTCGAAGCGGACGAGGCCGACACGGCGTGGGTGCGCTTTAACGTGGCGTACTCGGCGGCGCCCGCGCTGTGGCGCTTCATGCGCAATGCGGGCGCGGCCTAGGGGGGAGTCGTCAGGCGCGTTCGTACGTGACGAAGTCGTAGTCGTAGCCGTTTTCGGCGGGCTGCGGTTCGCGCGCCGTTTCCTTCCATTGGAACGAGGGCAGCAGCGGAAAGAACGCATCGCCCTCGACGTCGGCATGGACTTCGGTGGCCAGAACGCGCCGGGCCAGCGGCAGGGCCTGCGCGTAGATCTGCGCGCCGCCGATCACGAAGGCTTCGTCGATGTCGCCGCACGCGGCCACCGCCGCCTCAAGGGTGGGCGCAAGGATGGCGCCGGCGGCGCTGAAATCGGGATTGCGGCTGATGACGATGTTGCTGCGGCCGGGCAGGGGACGGCCCAGCGAATCCCACGTCTTACGGCCCATGATGATCGGATGGCCCAGCGTGCTGCGCTTGAAATGCGCCAGGTCGCCCGGCAGTTTCCAGGGCAGGGCGTTGTCGCGGCCGATGGCGCGGTTGGTGGAATAGGCGACGATCAGGGTAAGGCTGGCGGGCATGCGTGCTGTGAACGGGTAAGGATTGAGCCGGAAGAATGCCGTAAGCGTAGCAAATTGCGGCGCCCGCCCTGTCAGTTTTCCGCGTGTTCCAGGAACTCGGTGGCCGGCATGGGCTTGCCCAGCAGGAAGCCCTGCAGCGAGTCGCAGCCCAGCCCGGTCAGGAATTTCTGTTGCGCGGCGGTCTCGACGCCTTCGGCCACGATGCGCAGGTTCAGCTGCTGCGCCAGCGCGATGATGGCCGACACGACGGCCGCATCTTCATTGTCGTTGTCCAGCTGGTTCACGAAGCCCCGGTCGATCTTCAGCTCGGTCGCCGGCAGCCGCTTCAGGTAGAGCAGGCTGGAGTAACCCGTGCCGAAGTCGTCGATGGAGATCGTGACGCCCAGTTCGGACAGGCGCTTGAGCACCGTCAGGCTCGTCTCGGCGTCGCGCATGGCGGTCGATTCGGTCACTTCGATGGTCAGGCACGCAGGCGGCACGCCATGGCGCGCCAGCGCCGACCGCACCGTTTCCACCAAGCTCGAATGCGAGAACTGCAGCGCTGAGATGTTCACGGCGATGGTCCAGTGCCCCTGGCCGACGTCGATCCACTCGCGCATCTGGCGGCAGGCCTCGTTGATGACCCATTCGCCGATGGAGAGGATGAGGCCGGTCTTTTCCGCCGTCGGAATGAACTGGTCCGGGCCCACCAGACCGCGCGTGGGATGGTTCCAGCGCAGCAGCGCCTCGGCGCCCATGATCGGGCCGGCCGGCGCCTCGTACTTGGGCTGGTAGTGCAGGACGAACTGGCCGCGCTCCTGCGCCAGGCGCAGGTCGTGCAGCAGCTCGATCTGCTCGTGCGCGTCCGCGTTCATGGACGGCTCGAAGAAGCTGTAGCCGGTGCCGCCCAGCCGCTTGGCGTGGTACATCGCCGCATCGGCATTGGTCAGCAAGGAGTGGGTGTCCTCGCCATCGTTCGGGAAGACCGCGATGCCCACGCTGGAGGTCACCAGCACGTCGTGGCCGTACACCGTGACCGGACGGCCGATGGCCTCGATCAGCCGGTCCGCCACGTTGGCCGCGTCGGTCGGTTCAATGACCTCGCTCAGCACGATGAACTCGTCGCCGCCCAGCCGAGCGACGGTGTCCTGCGTGCGCAGCGCCTGGCGGATGCGCTGCGCCAGATCGATCAGCAGCGCGTCGCCGGTATGGTGGCCGTAGGCGTCGTTGACGGCCTTGAAACCGTCCAGGTCGAAGAACAGCACCGCGAAATGGCCGCGGCGGCGGGTCGCGCTTTCGATGGCCTGTTCCATCCGGTCTTCGAGCAGGATGCGGTTGGGCAGTTTGGTCAGGGTGTCGTGCAGCGCCAGTTGCACCAGTTCTTCATTGGCTTCGGCCAGGGACGAGGCCAGGGCGGACGTGCGCGCCTCAAGACGGTTGTCCAGCACGGCCACGACCAGGGCGATGGCCAGCACGCTCAGCGTGACCGCGGTCACGGCGATGGCCAGCCAGCCGGCCGAGATGCCGGCGTCGGCCGCCATGCAGATGCTGCCGGCCGGGAACCCCGCGGCTTCCATGCCGGTGTAGTGCATGCCGACGATCGCCAGCCCCATGACACCCGCGGCCGCCGGGCGCGACAGCGCCACGCGCGGCCCGTCCTGCCGAAGACGGTAGGTGATCCACAGGGCCGCGCCCGACGCGGCGACGGCAATCACCACGGACAGCGCGAACCATGTCGGGTCGTAATCGATGCCGGGCGCCATGCGCATGGCCGCCATGCCGACGTAGTGCATCGCCGCGATGCCCGATCCCATCAGCAGCGCGCCGGCCGCCAGCCTGCGCCACGGCAGCTCGTCCTTGCAGACCATCCACAGCGCGAAGGCCGAGCAGGCGATCGCGATGGCGAGCGACAGCACGGTCAGCGGCAGGTCGTACCCCATCGGGATGGGCAGGCTGAAGGCCAGCATGCCCACAAAGTGCATGGACCAGATCCCGATGCCCATCGCGAACGCGCCACCCGCCAGCCAGAACTTCGCGGCAGGCAGGCCGCTCGATGCCTTCACGCGGTTGGCCATGCCCAGCGCCGTATACGACGCCAGGATGGCGACCCCTAAGGATACGAGGACGAGCGAAGGGTTATAAGTTCCAACGAGCATTTGTGGGGTCCTGTCCTAAGCGCATGCGGCGGCGGCGCGGGGCACGATTTTCAATTCAATTGGTAGTCAACAGTTGCATTACGGTCGCAAGGAGGATCCTGCTCTCGTCGCTGGCGATTCTCACACTCTCTTTATAGGGATGGGGGATTGGGCGGGGCAACGCCAGCGGTCGGCGCGGTTCGGGCGTTCGGCATGGCGCGCCGCGAGGGCCGGTCGATAGCGACGGGGCGCGCGGCATGCTGGACGCGCGTCCGAGGCTAAGGGATGGGTTATACCGAAATCACGCTTCCAGAAGCTCACCAATCTTCACCTGCTGCGGGACGTGCAAGGAATGGGGCGCCGGATGGTCGTCCGGCGGGTTGCGGATCAGCCCTGAAAGGCGGGCGCCGGGCCAGGCCGGCGCCGGGGTCAGACGGCCATTGCGGCCGTGAGGGGCGCGTGGTGCGTGTAGCCCGACAATGAGAAATCGCCAGGTTCGACCTTCTCGAGCCACTCGGGCTCGTAGCGGCCGGTCACGGCGAAGTCGGGAATGCGGTCCGACAGCACGAGGCGGGGTGACTCATATGGCGTTCGCGTCAGTTGCTCGCGCAGCATCGGCAGATGGTTCTCGTAGATGTGCGCATCGCCGATGAAATAGGTGAACCAGCGCGGGGTATAGCCGGTCAGGCGGCCGACCAGGTGCAGCAGCGCCGCGCCTTCGGTCAGATTGAACGGCGTGCCCAGGCCCACATCGTTGGAGCGGATGTACAGGCACAGCGAGATCTCGCGGGTCGTCGCGTTGGGCAGGAACTGGTAGAGCAGGTGGCAGGGGGGCAGCGCCATTTCCTCGATCTGCGCCCAGTTCCAGCCATGGAACAGGATGCGCCGGTCGCCCGGGCGTTCGTGGATGGTGTCCAGGCATTGCCGCAATTGGTCGACCGCCTTGTACAGCAGCACCTTCGGCTCGCCGTCCTGAATCAAGTCGGCCACCTTGGCGTACCCGCGCGACAACGCATCCTCGATCTGGGCGGGGCGGCTGGCGTCCAGCATCTTGTAGGCCGGCCATTGGCGCCACTGCACGCCGTACACGGGCCCCAGGTCGTCCGGGCCTTCGCGATAGGGGTTCGCCAGCCACTGGGCGTTCTCGTTGGCATTCTGGTCCCAGACCTTGCAACCCAAATCGCGGAATTCCGCCGCGCTGCGCGAGGCGCGCAGAAAACCCACCATTTCGCCGATGGCCGACTTGAACGCCAGCTTTTTGGTGGTGACGGCGGGAAAGCCCTGCTGCAGGTCAAAGCGCAGCGAGGCGCCCGGCATGCTGAGGGTGCGGATGCCGGTCCGGTTTTCCTGCCACGAGCCGGTGTCGAGGATGGATTGAACGAGGTCCAGGTATTGTTTCATGGCGATCCTTGTGCCTGCTGTCCCAGTCCGGGAAGCAAGCGCGCCGCCACGAACGCGTCGCGGCGGCGCCTATATATAGTGAATGCCGAATTACACCACGGCCGCGCGAGGCGGCTCAGGTGGTGGCGGCGGCTTCCTGCGTGTCGACGATGTCGACGGAAAATGTCATGGCGGCCGTCTTTTCCAGCATGGCCGAGGCCGAGCAGTACTTTTCGTGGGAAAGCTGCACGGCGCGCTCGACGGCCGCGCGCGGCAGATTGCGGCCGGTGACGGTGAAGGCGAAGTGAATGCGGGTAAAGACCTTGGGGTCGGTGTCGGCGCGCTCGGCCTGCAGCTTGACGCTGCAACCGGTGACCGCGTGGCGGCCGCGCTTGAGGATCAGCACCACGTCGTAGGCGGTGCAGCCGCCCGTGCCCGCCAGCAGCATTTCCATGGGGCGGGGCGCCAGGTTGTGGCCGCCGCCGTCCACGGCGCCGTCCATCACGGCCACGTGGCCGCTACCCGTGCTGGCGGTAAAGAGCATGCCGCTTGGGCCGCCCCAGTCGATCGTGCATTCCATTTTGGTGAGTCCTTGAGCTTGAGCGCAGTCAATGGCTGATGATACCCGTTGCGTACAATCCCGGGCATGAGAACCCCGCCTCGCATCAGGGGTGCGGGGTGTCCGATTTGCCAGGAGATGCCATGTCCCCCACGTTGTCCCAAACCGGTCCTGTTTCCCTGCGCCGACGCCACGGTCCCCTGGATGCCCTGCTGGCCGAGACCGACCGGGCGTTGCGTGTGCTGTCCGGCAACGCCAGCGCCGGCCGGGCCTATCCCGCCACCGCACAGGAATCGCCCCAGACCCTCTCAGCACAGGAAAAACGCCACGCCGCGGGGCTCATGCGGGTCAATCATGTCGGCGAGGTCTGCGCCCAGGCGCTCTACCGTGGCCAGGCGTCGGTCTGCAAGGAGCCCGCGCCGCGCGCGCTGCTGCTGAACGCCGCCGCCGAGGAAGTCGACCATCTGGTCTGGTGCAACGAGCGCCTGAACGAGCTGGGCAGCCGGCCCAGCTTGCTCAATCCCGTCTGGTACGCGGGCTCGTTTGCCTTGGGCGTGATGGCCAGCGTGGCGGGCGTGCCCCGCAATCTGGGCTTCATGGCCGAAACCGAAAAGCAGGTCGAGGCCCATCTGGACGAACACCTGCGCACCTTGCCGGTGCAGGATGAGCGTTCCCGCCAGATCGTCCAGAAGATGAAGGACGACGAGGCGCAGCACCGCGCCAGCGCCGAGCAGGCAGGGGGCGTTCCGTTGCCCGCACCCGTGAAAATGGCCATGCGCGCCATGTCCAAGGTAATGACGACCACCGCCTATTGGATCTGAAACCGCGCCTGCAAAAAATGTTGCAATGCGCAAATTCCGCCGCCTCATGGTGCCTGAGGCACCATTTTGGTGCGGTGGCCAGGGTGGGATTACCCGCGATGATTCAGGGTTATTCCGCAAGGGGTAAACCCGTTTCGCAAAAACCCGGTTTTGGGCAAGGTCGTTGATTGGCGCGGCTTTGCGAGAGGGCCGCGAAAAATTTGCAGCAAAAAAGCAACGCGTTCCGGGCCCTCGAAAATAGATCAAAAAAAATCTTGCAACGCACAAAAAACGTAGGTACTATTCACACATCGGATGTTGAAACGCAGACGGCGCGGTGAAAACCCCGGAAGCGTAGCGAGCAGAAAGCCAGCTCCCAACATGCCACGGTTGTCTCCTCCACCCTCCTCCTTTGGTGGATTTAGCCCGAGATCTCACGATCTCGGGCTTTTTTTTGCCCCGAATCGTTGCGTCCCTATTTGTAAGCGATCGCGGCAATTCCCGCGAGTCGCCGCGCCGCGCGGATGCTCTCAGGGCCCCGCGTTTTCCCTCGGATAATTCGCGTGCCCAGAGGCGGAACGCTCTACAATCTCCCACATGAAACCAGTACTGCCGGGCGCTCGCGCGCCAGCGCGTTCCAGTCACATGCGCGGCGGACGGATTGCCCGCCTGCGCGCGTTACGTTCTGTGCCGCGGAATTGCACTTCTTTATCCCTCCCATATATGGGCGTTACACCTGCCTCCGATAATGGCGGGCCTGTCTCGATAGACCAACCAGAGGTGATCCAGTGACCTGGCTGTACATATGCGTGGTCGCGTTCATGGTGGGGGGACTCATCGTGGCGTCCGAGCGCTGGCATGGCGCGTTTACCGGCGATAGCGACCTCAACAAGCCCCAAGCCAATCATTCCCGCGCGACGCCCCGCGTCGGCGGTCTGGCGGTGCTTGCCGGTACGCTGGCTGGCCTGCTGGTCCTCGGACCCAGCAACATGACCCTTACCTGGCTGTGGCCCGCGCTGTTCGTCGCGGCGTTGCCCGTTTTCGTGGCCGGCCTGCTTGAAGACATCACCAAGGACATCGGCGCCAGCAAGCGTTTGCTGGCCGCTTTTCTATCCGCGGCCATCGCGTGGTGGCTGCTGGGCGGCGTCAGCCGTGTCGGCATGGCCCCTGTGGATTACGTGCTTTCGTTCTGGCCTGTTTCGCTGCTGTTCACCATGTTCGCGGTGGGCGGCTGTACCCATGCCTTGAATATCGTGGACGGCATGAACGGCCTGGCCGGCATGGTCGCCACGCTGATGGCGGTGTCGATCAGCCTGGTTGCCCTGCAGGTCGGCGATGTGCCGATCTTCCTGGTGGCCGCGGCGCTGGCGTCGGCCACCCTGGGCTTTCTCGTGTGGAACTTCCCGTTTGGCCGGGTCTTCCTGGGCGATGGCGGCGCGTACTTCCTGGGCTTCATGCTGGCCGAACTGGCCGTGCTGCTGGTTGTGCGCAACCCGTCCGTGTCGCCGTTCTACGCGCTGGCGGTCCTGTTCTACCCCGTCTTCGAAACCGGTTTCTCGATCTGGCGCCGCCGCTTCAAGCGCGGCGTGCCGGTGGATCAGCCCGATGCGCTGCACTTGCACCAGCTCGTGTTCCGCCGGCTGGTCCGGGTCACCTTCAGCCGCGGCCGGCGCCACGCCGTCCCCGCGCTTTGCAATGCGCTGGCGTCCCCGTACATGTGGGTCCTGGCGCTGATCGGGCTGGTGCCAGCCACGATCTGGTGGGACAACGCCTGGGCCCTGAGCGCCAGCCTGGTTGTCTTTGCCAGCGTCTATATCTGGCTGTACGCGCGCCTGGTCTCCTGGCGCCGCCCGGGGTGGCTCTTGCTGCCGTCCGTGCTGCGAACCACCGATTAGTTTGAGTGCCCCGGCGGCAGCCGCCGGGGGCTCGGTATCCATCACCAGACCATCTTTAAAATGCCGTAAACGTTCTACGGTGAAGGGAGAGTTATGTTGCGAATCCAGGATGTGAAACTCGCTGTCGTCGGCCTCGGCTACGTCGGTCTGCCCCTGGCCGTGGAATTCGGCAAGAAGCGCCCGGTCATTGGCTTTGACATCAACACGCGCCGCATCGACGCGCTGAAGGCGGGCCACGACCACACGCTGGAAGTCAGCGACGCCGAGCTGGCCGAAGCCAAGCAGCTGAGCTACACCGCCGATCGCGCCGAACTGGGCGAGGCCAACGTGTTCATCGTGACCGTGCCCACCCCCATCGACGAATACAAGCAGCCGGACCTGACCCCGCTGGTCAAGGCCAGCGAAACCATCGGCGCGGTGCTCAAGCGCGGCGACATCGTCATCTATGAATCCACCGTCTATCCCGGCGCCACCGAAGAAGACTGCGTGCCGGTGCTGGAGCGCGTGTCGGGCCTGAAGTTCAACGAGGACTTCTTCGCCGGCTACAGCCCCGAGCGCATCAACCCGGGCGACAAGGAACACCGCGTCAGCACGATCAAGAAGGTCACCTCGGGCTCCACGCCGGAAGTCGCCGACCTGGTCGACAAGCTCTACAAGGAAATCATCACCGCCGGCACGCACAAGGCGTCCAGCATCCGCGTGGCCGAAGCCGCCAAGGTGATCGAGAACACCCAGCGCGACGTGAACATCGCGCTCATCAACGAACTGGCCCTGATCTTCAACAAGATGGGCATCGACACCGAAGCCGTGCTGCAAGCCGCCGGCACCAAGTGGAACTTCCTGCCGTTCCGTCCGGGCCTGGTGGGCGGTCACTGCATTGGCGTGGACCCGTACTACCTGACGCACAAGGCGCAATCCATCGGCTACCACCCCGAGATCATCCTGGCGGGCCGCCGCCTGAACGACTCCATGGGCAGCTACGTCGTGTCGCAGCTGGTCAAGTGCATGACCAAGCGCCGCATTCACGTGCAGGGCGCCCGCGTGCTGGTGATGGGCCTGGCCTTCAAGGAAAACTGCCCCGACCTGCGCAACACGCGCATCGTGGACATCGTCCGTGAACTGGGCGACTACAACGTCGACGTGGACATCTACGATCCGTGGGTGGACGCCGACGAAGCCATGCACGAATACGGCCTGACGCCGGTGGCCAAGCCCGAGGAAGGCAAGTACGACGCCGTGATCCTCGCCGTGGCGCACAACCAGTTCAAGGACATGGGCGCCGAAGGCATCCGCAAGCTCGGCAAGCCGCAACACATCCTGTACGACCTGAAGTACGTGCTGTCGCCCGCTGAATCCGACCTGCGTCTGTAAAGGATTTCGCCATGACCACACGATTCGATACTGTCACCCAGGAACTGTCCGCCGCGCCGCGCAAGTGGCTGGTGACCGGCTGCGCCGGCTTCATCGGCTCGAACCTGCTCGAAACCTTGCTCAAGCTTGACCAGACCGTGACCGGCCTGGACAACTTCGCGACCGGCCACCAGCGCAATCTGGACGAAGTCCAGGCTTCGGTTTCGCCGCAGCAGTGGGCGCGCTTCACCTTCATCGAAGGCGACATCCGTGACTTGGACGCCTGCCGCCGCGCGGCCGAAGGCGTGGACTACGTGCTGCACCAGGCCGCGCTGGGCTCGGTGCCGCGCTCGCTCAATGACCCCATCACGACCAACGAAGTCAACATCGGCGGTTTCCTGAACATGCTGGTCGCGGCGCGCGACGCCAAGGTGAAGTCGTTCGTCTATGCGGCGTCCAGCTCCACTTACGGCGACCATCCGGCGCTGCCCAAGGTCGAGGAAAACATCGGCAAGCCGCTGTCGCCCTACGCCGTGACCAAGTACGTCAACGAGCTCTATGCCGACGTCTTCGCGCGCTCCTACGGCTTCGAGACGGTGGGCCTGCGTTACTTCAACGTGTTCGGCAAGCGCCAGGATCCGGACGGCGCCTACGCCGCCGTGATCCCGAAGTGGACCGCCGCGATGATCCAGGGCAAGGACGTCACCATCAATGGCGACGGCGAGACCAGCCGCGACTTCTGCTTTGTGGAAAACGCGGTGCAGGCCAACATCCTGGGCGCGCTGGCCGCGCCCGAGGCGCGCAACCAGGTCTACAACGTGGCCGTCAGCGGCCGCAGCACCCTGAACCAGCTGTTCAGCTTCCTGGTACAGGCCCTGGGCAACCAGGGCGTGAACTACGCCAAGCAGCCGGTCTACGCTGACTTCCGCGCGGGCGATGTGCGCCACTCGCAGGCCGACATCGGCAAGGCCGGCCGCCTGCTGGGCTACGCGCCCACGCACACGGTGCTGCAAGGCCTGGAAGTCGCCATGCCCTGGTACACGCAGTTCCTGCGTTGAAAGCACTCGTCCGAAAACTCGGCAACATCCACCCGGATCATCAGCGCATCTTCAAAGGCGCGTTCCGGGTGGCGGTGTTTCTGCTGCTGGGCAAGGCTGCCGGCGCCATCAAGGAGATGGCGGTGGCGTACCGCTACGGCGTCAGCGACGCCGTAGACGCCTACCAGTTCACGATGACCATGGGCACCTGGCTGCCCGTCACGATCGTGGGCGTGCTGTCGGTGGTGCTGATCCCGGTGCTGGTGCGCCTGGCGCGCACCGGCGGGGCCGAGAAAGAACTCTTCATTCGCGAACTTCAGGGCTGGGTCGCCGCCGCCGGCGTCGCACTGGCCCTGTTGACGTGGTTCGCCTGGCCGTATGTGGTGGATTGGCTGGGGCAGGGCCTGTCGGCGCAAGTGCGCGCCATGACGGGCGACCTGCTGATCGCCTTTGCCCCCGTGGCGGCGTTGCTGCTGATCGCCGGCATCAGCGCCGCGCGGCTGCGCGCGCAGGAACGCCACGTCAACACGCTGCTGGACAGTGTGCCTGCCGTGGCAACGCTGGCCTGGGTCATGCTGGCCGCCAGCGCCGAGGGCGTGGGACCGCTGCTGTGGGGCACGCTGGTCGGCTACGCCATCCAGACCGTCTGGCTGGCCTGGCTGGCCGCGCGCGCCGACGGCGGCTTCTGGGGCGCGCCGTCACTGACACTGAAGTCGCCGCATTGGCCTGAACTGATGGGCGCGGCCGGCGTGATGCTGATCGGCCAGGTCGCCATGAGCTTTGTGGGTCCGCTGGACCAGTACGCGGCCGCCAACCTGGGCGCCAATGCCAACGCCACGCTCGGCTATGCCAGCCGGCTGCTGTCCCTCTTGCTGGGCATCGGAGCCGTGTCCGTGGGCCGCGCCGCGCTTCCCGTGCTGGCCGATGTGCAGGCGCGCGGCGACACGGCGCGCGCGCGCAGCATGGCGCTCAAATGGTCGTTGCTGATGGTCGCCGCCGGCGCCGGCGCCGTGGCGCTGGGCTGGGTCCTGGCGCCCTGGGGCGTGTCGGTGCTGTTCCAGCGCGGCGCCTTTACCGCCGAAAACACCGAAGCCGTCGCGCACGTGCTGCGCTGGGGCTTGCTGCAGCTGCCGTTCTACTTCGGCGTGCTGATCCTGGTGCAACTCCTGGCCAGCCAGAACCGCTACCGCATCATGGCCGCCATCGCGGTCGCCAATTTTGCGCTGAAGGCCGTGCTGAACACCGTGCTGGCGCCCCGCATGGGCGCGGCCGGCATCATGCTGGCCACCAGCCTCATGTATGTGCTGTCCTTCGCCTGCTACCTGGCCGTGGCGATGCGCAAGGCCGAACCCAAGGAGGCCGATTGAATGTCCGTAGCCGACCCCGCCCGTCCGGCGCGCGTGTTGCTGTTCATCCATTCCCTGCACGGCGGGGGCGCTGAGCGCGTCGCCGCCGACCTGAGCGCCCACTGGGCGTCCGAGGGCAGCGATGTCATGGTGGTTACGCAGGCCAGCGCCGACGGCGATGTCTATGCGCTGCACCCCAAGGTGCGCCGCGAGGTCCTGCACACGGCGGGCGAGGGCGGCGGGCTGCGCGGCATTCTCGGCAACCTGCAGCGCGTGCGCGCGCTGCGCCGCGTGATCAAGTCGTTCCGGCCCGACATCGTGCTGGGCATGATGACCACGGCGTCGGTGCTGTCCGTGCTGGCCTCTGCGGGCCTGAACTGCCAGGTCATTGCAACCGAACACACCCATCCGCCGTCCCAGACGTTGTCGGGCTTCTGGCAGCGGCTGCGCCGGCTGACCTATCCGCGCGCCGCGCGCGTGGTCGCGCTGACCCGCGGCACCGCGCAGTGGCTGGAACAGCATGTGCCGGGCTCGCGGTTGGCAGTCATTCCCAACCCGGTACACTTCCCGCTGCCGCGCGCCGAACCGCTCTTGCAGCCGGCTCCCCGGGATGGCCGCAAACGGCTCCTGGCGGTCGGGCGTCTGCACGGCGACAAGGGTTTCGACCTGCTGATCCAGGCGTTCGCGCAGCTGGCGCCGTCGCATCCCGGCTGGGATCTGGTTATTCTGGGCGAGGGCAGCGAACGCCAGTCGTTGGAAGCGCAGGTGCGCGAAGCCGGGCTCGAATCGCGCATCTCGTTGCCGGGACGTGCCGGCAATGTCGGCGATTGGTACGACAGCGCCGATCTTTACGTGCTGACTTCGCGCTTCGAAGGGCTGTCCAACACGTTGCTAGAGTCCATGGCAAGCGGTCTGGCGGCGGTCTCGTTCGATTGCGACACGGGTCCGCGAGAGATCATCCGCCACGGCATCGATGGCGTGCTGGTGCGGCCCAACGGCGACGTGCCGGCGCTGTGCGAGGCGCTTGGCGTGGTCATGGGCGATGACAATGGCCGCGCGCGCCTGGCGCAGGCGGCAACCGACGTGCGCGACCGATTCTCGGCCGTGCGCGTGCTGCGGAAATGGCAGGAACTTTTTGACGGCGTGCGGGCGAAGGGCCGCTAGGGCCCCGCGCGCGCCGTTGCTACGGTGACCACGAGAATCTCATCATGTGTGGAATAGTCGGAATTTGGGGCCCCCTGGGGAACAAGGAACAGGTGCTGGCGGACAGCTGCCGGCGCATCCGCCACCGTGGGCCCGACAGCAACGGGTTCTGGGAAGATACTGACGCCGGCATCGCGCTGGCGCATGTGCGCCTGGCGATCCTGGACCTGACCGAAGCCGGCCATCAGCCGATGACGTCCGCGTGCGGGCGATACGTGATGGTGTTCAACGGCGAGGTCTACAACCATCTGGACATCCGCAAGCAGCTCGAGGACTCGGCGCGGGCGCCGGCCTGGCGCGGCCATTCGGACACCGAGACCCTGCTCGCGGGCTTTTCCGCGCTGGGCATCGAAGCCACGTTGCAGGCCGCGGTCGGCATGTTCGCCATCGCGCTGTGGGACAAGGCCGCGCGCAAGCTCGTGCTGGCGCGCGATCGCATGGGTGAGAAGCCGCTCTACTACGGCTACTCCAATGCCGAACTGGTGTTCGCCTCGGAGCTCAAGGGCCTGATGCCGATTCCGGGATTCGGGCGCAACCTGAACCGCAACGCGCTCGCATCGTTCATGCGGCACAACTACATCCCCGCGCCGCAGTCTATCTACGAAGGCATCGCCAAGCTGCCGCCCGGCACGTGGGTCGAGTTCTCGGCGGACGACACCCGCAGCCGCCGCATGCCGGAGCCGCGCGTGTACTGGTCGGCGCGCGAGGCCGCGGACACGGCTGCGCAGCACCGCCTGTCGTTCGATTCGGACGCGCAAGCCACCGAGGCGCTGGAAGGGGTGCTGTCCAAGGCCGTCGGCGGACAGATGCTGTCCGACGTAAGCCTGGGCGCCTTCCTGTCCGGCGGCATCGATTCGTCAACCATCGTGGCGTTGATGCAGGCGCAGAGCTCGCAGCCGGTGCGCACCTTTGCCATCGGCTTTCACGAGAAGGGCTACGACGAGGCGCAGCACGCGAAGGCCGTGGCCACGCACCTGGGCACCGATCACACCGAACTCTACGTCACCGCGGACGACGCGTTGGCGGTCGTGCCGACGCTGGCCGACATGTATGACGAACCCTTTGCCGACTCGTCGCAGATCCCCACGTCGCTCGTCACGCGCATGGCGCGCCAGCACGTCACGGTGGCCTTGTCCGGCGACGGCGGCGACGAACTCTTCGGCGGCTATTCGCGCTACTTCCGGGTGGACAACTGGTGGCGCCAGTTCGAGCGCGTGCCCGGCCTGCTGCGCAAGCCGGCCGGCGCGGTGCTCAGCGCCTCCACCCATCTGCCCGGCCGCGGCGCCTGGCGCGGCAAGGTCGGTAAGCTGGGCGAACTGCTGCGCGCGGACACGCAAGGCGAGTTCTACCGCCTGTTCGTGTCGTATTGGTCAGACCCCGCCCGTGTGGTGAAGGGCGGCGTTGAACCCGAGTCGGTGTTCGAACGCGCCATGCAGGGGTCGTTCTTCGAATCGATGATGAAGCTGGACACGGTGACCTACCTGCCCGACGACATCCTGGTCAAGGTGGACCGCGCGGCGATGGCCGTCAGCCTGGAAACCCGCGTGCCCCTCATCGACCACCGTGTCTATGAATTTGCCTGGAGCCTGCCACACCAATACAAGGTGCGCGGCAATACGGGCAAGTGGCTGTTGCGGCAGGTCCTGCACCGCCACGTGCCGCAGGCGCTGGTCGACCGGCCCAAGCGCGGCTTTGCCGTGCCGCTGGCCGCGTGGTTGCGCGGTCCCTTGCGGGAATGGGCCGACGCGCTGCTGAATCCGTCGCGCCTGCGCCAGGAAGGCTGGTTCGAACCCGAGCCCATCCTGCGCAAATGGCGCGAGCACTCGTCGGGGCATCGCAATTGGGACAGCCATCTGTGGGGCGTGCTGATGATGCAGGCCTGGCTGGACCGCTACCGGGCGGGGATGGATCAAGGGGGACCGATTGAGGACCGTTGAGGAATGAAAATACTGATGCTGGTCAGCTCCATGCACGCCGGCGGCGCGGAACGCGTCGCGGCGACCCTGGTCAACGCATGGTCCGAGCGCGGAGACACCGTCATCCTGACGCCCACCTACTCATCCAAGGGCACCTGCTTCTATCCCCTGTCGGACAAGGTCCAGCTCGCGTGGCTGGCGGATCTGGCCGGCACCCGGGCGACGGGCGCGATGGCGGCGTTCAAGCGATTGCTGGTCCTGCGCAAGCACATCCGCGATTCCCGGCCTGACGTGGTTGTGTCCTTTCTCACCAACGTCAACGTGGCCGCCATCCTGGCCACGCGAGGCCTGGATGTGCCGCTGATCGTCTGCGAGCGCACCAATCCAGTCGCCGAGACCACCACCGGCTCTGTCTGGCGCAAGCTGCGCCGTGTGCTGTATCCGCGCGCCGACATGGTGACCGTGCAGGCGGAAGACACCGCCGGTCCATTCGCGCGCCAGGTGCCCGGCATCCGGCGACTTGCCGTCATTCCCAATCCGCTTCCCGCGCCCCTGCTGGATGCGCCGCTGGTGCAGCAGCGCCAGGACGCCGGTCCGCGCGAGCTGATCGCGATGGGACGGCTGGTGCCCGACAAGCAATTCAATCTCCTGATCGACATCTTCGCGCAGCTTGCGCCGGAGTTTCCGGACTGGAACCTGCGCATCTGGGGCGAAGGCCCCGAGCGCGGCGCGCTTGAACAGCAGGTGGCGCGCTTGCGCCTGCAGTCGCGCGTCAGCCTGCCCGGCCGCACGGAAGCGCCGTGGGAAGAACTGGCGCGCGGCCAGGCCTTCGTGCTCAGTTCGCTCGTCGAGGGCTTTCCCAATGTGTTGCTGGAAGCCATGTCGCTGGGGCTGCCCTGCGCGGCGTTCGATTGTCCCAGCGGTCCGCGCGAGATGACGCGCGACGGCCAGGATGCGCTGCTGGTGCCGGCGGGCGACCGGGTCGCAATGACCGATGCCTTGCATCGCCTGATGAGCGACGCGTCCCTGCGCGCTCAACTGGGCGCGCGCGCCGCCGCGGCCGTGCGCCAGCGTTACGCGCTGGCCAGCGTGCTGACCGAATGGGATGAACTGTTCGAAGCGGTGCGGGAGGGGCGATGAGCACCCGGCCGCTGCGCATTCTGCACGTCATCACCGGGCTGGGGCAGGGGGGCGCCGAATCCGTGCTGTTCCGCCTGACGACCTGGCCGCAGGCGGACGTCGAGCACACGGTCGTCTCGCTGACCGATGAAGGCCTTTACGGCGAACGCCTGCGCGCCGCTGGCGTCACGGTGCACACGCTGGGCATGAAACGCGGGCGGGTCAGTCTGGGCGGTTTTTTGGCGCTTCGGCGTCTGATCGCCTCGGCCCGTCCGGACGCCGTGCAGACCTGGATGTACCACGCCGACCTGATCGGCGGCCTGGCCGCCCGCACGGCGGGCGTGCGCGCCATCGCCTGGGGCATCCGCAATTCCGGGGCACACCTTGAACGCAGCAGCCGCTCGGCGCGGCTGGTGCTGCGCGCATGCGCCATGCTGTCGGGCATCGTCCCGCGCGCCATTGTGTGCGCCGCGCAGAATGCCGCGCAGCGCCACGCTGAAAAAGGCTACCGCCGCGACCGCATGGTCGTGATCGCCAACGGCTATGACCTGTCGCGCTACGCGCCGGACCCGCAGGCGCGCTCGCGCGTGCGCGCCGCATGGGGCCTGTCCGAGGACGTGCCCGTGATCGGCTGCGTGGCGCGCTGGGATCCGCTCAAGGACCACGCCAACCTGCTGCGCGCCGTGGCCGCGCTGGTGCGCGATGGCCGCGACGCGGGGCTGCGCTGCGTGCTGATCGGCCGCGACATGACCGAAGGCAACGCGCAGCTTGGCGCCTTGCTCGACAAGCTGGATCTGCGCGACCGCGTGGTGCTCAATGGCCCCAGCGACGACGTGCCCGCCGTCATGAACGGACTGGACCTGCACGTGCTGTCCAGCTGCGCAGAGGGCTTTCCCAACGTGGTGGCCGAGGCCATGGCGTGCGGCGTGTATTGCGTGGTGACGGACGTGGGCGACGCCGCCTACATCGTCGGCGATACTGGCGTGGTAGTGCCGCCCGAGCAGGCCGAGGCCCTGGCCCGCGGCATCGAGTCCGCGCTGTGCGACGTGGCCGCGCGAGGCCGCGAGCGCGCGGGCGAGGCAGGACGCGCGCGCGTCCTGGAACATTTCGATCTTGCACGCATGGTGCAAAGCTATATCGCCGTCTGGCGCCGCATTTCTGGAGTCCAAGCATGAGCGCCGGACGCTGCCTGCTGTTTGTCGTCAACAACCCGGCGTTCTTCATGTCGCACCGCGTGCCGGTCGCGTTGGCCGCGCAGAAGGCGGGCTACGACGTCCACGTCGCGACGATGGACGGCCCCGCCGTGGCCGACATCCAGGCGCTGGGCATGACCCATCACGCCATTCCCATGACGCGTAGCGGCAAGCACCCCCTGCAGGAGCTGGGCACGTTGCTGGCGCTGGTCCGCCTGTTCCGCCGGCTGCGGCCCGACGTGGTGCACCTGGTCACCATCAAGCCCGTGCTGTACGGCGGCATCGCCGCGCGGCTGGCGCGTGTGCCGGGCATGGTGGCGGCGATTTCCGGATTGGGATTCGTGTTCCTGTCCAATTCGCTGAAGATGCGGCTGGTGCGGGCGGTGGTGGCGCGCCTGTATCGCATCGCGCTGGGCCATCCGAACAGCCGGGTGATCTTCCAGAACGCCAACGACCGCGACCTGCTCAAGTCGCTGGGCGCGGTACGCGAGGAGCAGGTGGTCATCATCCGCGGCGCGGGGGTGGACCTTGACGCCTTCCGTCCCACGCCCGAGCCGCCTGCGCCGCCCGTGGTCGTCACGATGGTGGCGCGCCTGCTGCGCGACAAGGGCGTGCAGGAGTTCGTGCAGGCGGCAAGGCTGCTGCGCGAACGTGGCGTGCCGGTGACGATGCAACTGGTGGGCGGCCTGGATGCCGGCAACCCGGCTTCCGCCACGCAGGCCGATGTCGACGCGTGGCAGCAGGATGGCTGCGTGCAGGCGCTGGGCGAGCGATCGGATGTGGCGGCGCTGTATGCGGCCGCGCACATCGCGGTGCTGCCGTCCTACCGCGAAGGCCTGCCGAAATCCTTGATCGAGGCCGCCGCTTGCGGACGCGCGGTCGTGACGACCGACGTGCCGGGCTGCCGTGACGCGATCGAGCCTAACGTCACCGGCCTCCTGGTGCCGGTGCGGGACGCCGCCGCCCTGGCCGACGCCATTGCCCGCCTGGCCAAGGACGCGGCATTGCGCCAGGCGATGGGCGCGGCGGGCAGGGCGCTCGCCGAGCGCGAGTTCGACATCAACCAGGTCGCGCGCATTCACGTCGCGCTGTACGACGCGCTTAGCGCCTGATCGCGTCGATCCAGAAGCGCGTGGATGGGTCCTGCTGGCTGGGCTGGGGCGCGTCCAGCTCGCGCATGATGTTCTTGGCCAACACCTTGCCAAACTCCACGCCCCACTGATCGAAGGGGTTGATGCCCCAGATCACGCCTTGCGTGAACACCTTGTGCTCGTACAGGGCCAGCAGCGCGCCCAGCGTATAGGCTTCCAGGCGCGGCAGCACGATCAGCGACGACGGCCGTCCGCCCGGGTGCACGCGGTGTTGCGCCAGCAGGCGCGCGCGTGCCGGATCGCGTTCCGTGGCGGAGGTTTCCGCCAAGGCTTCTTCAAAGGTCTTGCCGCGCAAGAGCGCCGAACGCTGCGCCAGGCAGTTGGCGACCAGCAGTTCGTGGTGCCGGGCGTACGCATGGTCCGGCTGTTCGCACAGGATGAATTCCACCGGCGCGCCGGCCGCATCCTGATGCAGCCACTGGAAGAACGTGTGCTGGCAATCCGTGCCCGGCATCCCCCACACCGCGGGACCGGTCGGCACGCCGGCCGGACTGCCGTCGGCCGTCGCTACCTTGCCCAGCGATTCCATTTCAAGCTGCTGGGCCCACGGCACGATGTGATGCAGCCGCGAATCGTAGGGCGCGATCACCAGCGAGTCATAGCCCAGCACGCTGCGGTTGGCCACGCCGGCCAGGGCCAGCTGCACGGGCGCGTTCTCGTCCGGCGGCGCGTTGCGGAAATGGTCGTCCATGGCCGCCGCGCCCGCCAGCAGCCGGTCGAAGGTGTCGTTGCCGAACGCCAGCGCGACCGGCAAGCCGATGGCGGACCACAGCGAATAGCGCCCGCCGACCCAGTCCCAGATCTGGAAGATGTGGTCGGGCAGGATGCCCAGGTTGAGCGCCGCCTCGACGTTGCAGGTGATCGCCACGACCTGCTTGATCGGATCGGCGACGCCGGCTTCGCGCAGCCAGTTCATCGCGACCTCGGCGTTGGCCAGCGGTTCGGTGGTGGTGAACGACTTGGAGGCGACGATGACCAGCGTGTTGTGCGGATCCAGGTGGCTCATCGCTTCGGCAACCGAATGCGAGTCCACGTTGGACGCAAACCGCACGTCGCGGCGCGCGCCCTCGTGGCGCAGCGCGCGGGTGACCAGGCGCGGTCCCCAATCGCTGCCGCCAATGCCCAGATGCAGCACGCCGCTGTAGCGGCCGGCCGCGTCGGCGGCGCGCACGAATTCGCGCAGGCGTTCGCGCTCGGCAAGCACCGCCTTGGCCACCATTGCGGGGGGCTCGGCCGCGCGCAAGGCGGTATGCCAGGCGGCGCGTCCTTCCGTCCAATTGGCCTGACCGCCATCGAACAGGCGCGCGCGCCAGGTATCGAAGTCCTGCTGCGCCAGCAGAGCCCGTGAGGCGGCGAGTAGTTCGGGCGATTGCGCCTGTGCGCTCAGGTCCAGGCGCAGCCCGGGCGCATTGATGACGCGCAGCTTCTGGCCATCCCGGGATGCCGTGCGTGTTGCGGCGGTGAACTGCTGCCACGCGGGGCTGTTGGCTAACGACATGGGCGGATCAGAATGGCAGAGTGGCGTTCGGGGCGAGCTTGCCCAGTTCGCGGCGGAAGTCGGCCTGGATGCGCGCGAGGGCCGCTTCGCTTTGCGCCTCGAACCGCAGCACGACGACCGGCGTGGTGTTGGACGGCCGCGCCAGACCGAAGCCGTCGGCGTACTCGGCACGCACGCCATCGATCGTGATCACGCGCTTGGCGTCGGGAAACTGGCCTTGCTCCTGCAAGGACTTGACCAGCGTGAACGGCTGGCCTTCTTCCATTTCCAGCTTGAGCTCAGGCGTGGACACGTCTTGCGGCAGGGCTTCCAGCGGGGCGCAGGCGTCGGCGGAGCGCGACACGATTTCCAGCAGGCGGGCGCCCGTGTACAGGCCGTCGTCAAACCCGTACCAGCGTTCCTTGAAGAAAATGTGGCCGCTCATTTCGCCGGCCAGCGGCGCGCCGGTCTCGGCCAGCTTGGCCTTGACCAGCGAATGGCCCGTCTTCCACATCAGCGCGGCGCCGCCGGCGGCTTCGACCGACAGGCCCACGTGGCGGCTGCACTTGACGTCATAGATGATGGTCGCGCCGGGATTGCGTTCGAGCACGTCGCGGGCAAAGAGGACGAGCTGGCGGTCGGGCCAGATGATCTGGCCGGATTTGGTGACCACGCCCAGGCGGTCGCCGTCGCCGTCGAAGGCCAGGCCGAGTTCGCAATCGGTCTCGGCGACGTGCTTGATCAGGTCCTGCAGGTTCTTGGGTTCGGCGGGATCGGGGTGATGGTTGGGAAAGTTGCCGTCCACGTCGCAGAACAGTTCGTCGACCTCGCAGCCCAGCGCGCGAAAGAGCTGCGGCGCCACTGCGCCGGCCACGCCGTTGCCGCAATCGATGGCGATTTTCATGGGACGCGCCAGCTTGACGCCGGAGGCCACGCGCGCGATGTAGGTCTGCGCCAGATCGAGCTGGCGGCGCGTGCCGGGTTCAGGGGCGGGGGCCGGGGCTTGCCCGTTCATGGTCTGCGCCAGTTGCTGGACGTCGTCGCCGAACAGCGCGCGGCCGCCCATCATCATCTTGAATCCGTTGTACTTGGGGGGATTGTGGCTGCCGGTAATGGCCACGCCCGAGCCGGTCTGCATGATGTTCGCGGCAAAGTAGACGAGCGGCGTGGGCACCATGCCAATGTCCAGCGTGTCGACGCCGCCTTCCAGCATGCCTTCCTGCAGGGCCAGCGACAGCATGTCGCTGCTGAGGCGGCCGTCGCGCCCGACCACCAGCGTCTGCACGCCCTGCTCGCGGGCGCGGGCGGCAAGCGCCACGCCGAGCGAACGGGCAAAGGTTGCGTCGATCAGGTCCGGCACGGTGCCGCGAATGTCATATGCCTTGAAAACAGAGGCCGGAAATTGTGTATTGTTGCCCACGACGGTTCCTTGTTGAGGGGGACAGCGCGGCGGCTGCCGGGTAATGGTAAACCCGTACATCCAAGCCGCTATGGCAGGGGTCAAAGTTGGATTATCCCCCATCGGCGCGGGGGGCTTCATCCTTCGGGCGGAGTAGGGCATTTACCCGGTGCGGCCTGCCCCGCCTTGGTGCGGCGCCCGGCGCGCCGCCGCCTGTTTGCGGTGCACGGCGGCGGGCGCAAAGGCCTGCTCCCGGGCCGCCGCGCATGGCACAAAAGTTGCTCGTCATCCGAAGGTGATACGCTTGCCGGGCAAGCAGAAAGACCAGGAGGGGCCATGGGCGCCAAAGTATCCACAGTCATGTCATCGGGCGGCGCCACAAGCAGGCGGGGACCGCCCACGGACTTTGCCGGCCCGGCCGCGGGCCGCGAGCGCCGGCTTGATATCCACGTGTCTGCCGCCGCGACAGGCCAATTGGCCACCGGCCGCGCCTGGGAACGCAGCGTCTGGCGCGACGCGCGCGTCCTCATCGCGGAGTGCCCCGCGCCGCATCTGGCAGCCTCGATGGAAAGCGCGTTGCGCACGGTGGCCGCCAGCGTGGCGCGCGACCGCGGCTGGCAGGCCGCCGGCACCGTGTCGTTTTCGCTGGACGACCGCAGCGGCGTCTTCCGCGTCATCGACGCGCAGACGCAGGCACGCGGGCACGACGTGCCGCTTGCCGAACACGATCCCATTGCGCCGCACGTGCTGGAAGTGCGCATCGACGGCTGCGGCGACCGCCGCCTGCCGTGCACCCATTTGATGGTCTGCGGCGCCACCCGCGGCGAGGTCCTGCGCCGCGCCTACCGCGCCTTGTCCGAACTGCCCGGCCCCGCCGGCGTGGACCGCGCCTTCCTGATGGAGCGCATTGCCTCCCGCGCCTTTTGCTCGGGCATGACGGGCACCCGGCTGGACCAGGCGGTCGGCTGATTGGCCCGCCAGGCGGGGCTTCGGCGGGCGCCGTCCAGCCCCTACAATAGTCCGCACATCCGATGAACTGCGCCCGGCCCCAGCGGCCGGGCCGATTTCAAGTGCGGCATCCATGACATTGCTGAGCGATCTACAGGCCCTCCTGGGCGACTCCCACGTGCTGACGGGCGCGGACGCGGATTCCTATGTGCTGGATTGGCGCCGCCGCTATCGCGGCGCGGCGCTGGCGGTGATCCGCCCCGGCTCCACCGCCGACGTGGCGGCCGCCATCAAGCTGTGCGCCCAGCATGGCGTGCCGGTGGTGCCGCAAGGCGGCAACACGGGCCTGTGCGGCGGCGCCACGCCGGACGATTCCGGCACAGCCATCGTCCTGTCCACCGCCCGGCTCACCGCCGTGCGCGCGCTGGACACCGACAACGACACCATCACCGTGGAGGCCGGGTGCATCCTGCAGGCCGTACAAGAGGCCGCGGCGGCCGCGAACCGCCTGTTCCCGCTGAGCCTGGCGGCCGAAGGCAGCTGCACCATCGGCGGCAACCTGGCCACCAACGCGGGCGGGACGCAGGTGCTGCGCTATGGCAACACGCGCGACCTCACGCTGGGCCTGGAGGTCGTGACCGCCGAAGGCGAGATCTGGGACGGCCTGCGCGGCCTGCGCAAGGACAACACCGGCTACGACCTTCGCGACCTGTACATCGGCAGCGAAGGCACGCTGGGCATCATCACGGCCGCCACCCTCAAGCTGTACCCGCGCCCCGTGGCGTCGTGCACGGCACTACTGACGCTGGACAGCATCGATAACGCCGTGGAAGTGCTGTCGCGCGCCCGCGCGGGGTTCGGCGCCTCGCTGACCGGTTTCGAACTCATGAGCGGCGCCTGCCTGCAAGGCGTGGTGCGCCTCTTTCCGCAGCAGCGCCTGCCCTTCGAAGGCGAATCGGCGGCCTCGCCGTGGTTCGCCTTGCTGGAGCTGTCCGACAGCGAGAGCGAGACCCACGCCCGCGAGCGTTTCGAGGCCGTGCTGGGCGAGGCCATCGAGGCGGGCCTGGTGAACGACGCCGCCATCGCCGCGAACGTCTCGCAGAGCAAGGCGCTGTGGCACCTGCGCGAAAGCATCCCGCTGGCCGAAGCTGAACTGGGCAAGTCGGTCAAGCATGACGTCTCCATTCCCATCTCGTCCATTGCCGGATTCGTGCACAAGACCAACGCCTTGCTGCAGGCGCGCTTTCCGGGCGTGCGCCATGTGATCTTCGGCCATCTGGGCGACGGCAACCTGCACTACAACGTGGCGCATGCGCCGGGGCAGAGCGAAGCCGAGCTGCTGGCGTTGCAGGGCGAGATCTACGGCGTGGTGCATGACAGCGTGCACGCGCACAAGGGCTCGATCAGCGCCGAACACGGCGTGGGCCAGCTCAAGCGTGACGAGCTGCCGCGCTACAAGAATCCCGTGGAGCTCGCCCTGATGCGCCGGATCAAGCGCGCGCTGGATCCGCAGGGGCTCATGAACCCCGGCAAGGTGCTTTCCACGTAACGCGGCCAGGATCGCAGAACATGGCAACCCCTCCCGCAGCGGGCGCGAATCACCGGGTGCTGATCGTCGAGGACGACCACATCATCGCCGGCAATCTGTACAGCTTCCTGGAGGCGCGCGGCTTTCTTCCCGACGTGGCCTACAGCGGACCCGCCGCCTTGCAGCAGTTGCAGACGCAACGCTTTGACGCCGTGCTGCTGGATATCGGCCTGCCCGGCATGGACGGCAACGCCGTGCTGCACGCCATGCGCACGGAACGGCGGCTGGCCGTGCCGGTGCTGATGCTGACCGCGCGCGACAGTCTCGAAGACAAGCTGGCGGGCTTTTCGCACGGCGCCGACGACTACCTGACCAAGCCGTTCGCGTTGCTCGAGGTCGAGGCCCGGCTGCTGGCGCTGATCCAGCGCGCCAAAGGGTCGACGGTGGACGCCGAGCGCACGTTCGGCCCGCTTCAGTTCGACGCGCGCAGCCGTGTGGTGTCGGTCAGCGGCGTGCCGGTCCATCTGACCCGCAAGGCAAGCCTCATCATCGAAGTGCTGCTGCGCGATCCGGGCCGCGTGGTCACGCGCGAGGAACTCGAATCCGTGTTGTGGGGCAACGAGCCGCCTTCGTCCGATGCGCTGCGCAGCCAGGTGCACCTCTTGCGCCGCGCGCTGGCCGACGCGGGCTTTGACGGCATCGAGACCGTGCACGGCACGGGCTGGCGCCTGGCGTTGCCCGGCGCCGCATCATGAGCCGCGCTTCCTCCGGCACCTTGACCCAGCGCGTCGTCTGGGCGCTGACGGGCGCGGTGGCGCTGTTTGTCACGGCGCTCGCGCTTCTGGCCTACCTGACGTTCGACCAGATGGAGGACGATCTGGTCAACGACATCCTCAACACCGAAATGGATCGCCTGGTCCAGCATGCACGCAGCAGTGACGAGTTCCTGCCGCGTCGCGGCCCGCGTGAACTGGGCGGGTCCATGCGCGCGTGGCTCAGCGTGGACGGCCAGCCGCCCGTCGGCATGCCGCCCGAGCTGCTATCGCTGGAGAACGGACTGCACCTCATCGAACCGGGCGCGTACACGTGGCACGTGATGGTGGCCGAGACCGACCGCGGCAAGGTGTATCTGCTTTACGACGCCACCGACAACGAAGAGCGGGTGCACGACTTCGGTCTGATCGTGCTGGGCGTGGGCGCGCTGTGCGTGGTGTTGGCCTACGCGCTGTCGCGCCGTGTGGCAGCAGTGGCGGTCGGGCCGCTGCTGGACCTGACAGACCGGCTGTCGACATGGGCGCCCGGGTCGCCCGACATGGCGGTCACGCGCGACGACGAGGCCGGGCGGCTCATCGAAGCCTTTAACCGCGTGCAGGGCCAGGTCGACCGGTCGATCGCCCGCGAACGGGAGTTTGCCGGCAATCTCAGCCACGAAGTCCGTACGCCGCTGGCCGCGATCCGGTCCGACAGCGAGCTCATGCTGCTGACGCAGGCGCTGACGCCGGACCAGCAGCAGCGCCTGACGCGCGTGGTCGACAACGTGGACCACGTGATCGTCAGCCTGGAAAGCGCGCGCGCGATGGCGCGCGACCAGTTGCGCGAGCCGGAGCCCGTCGACATTGCCGCCTGCATGGAGGACGCCTGGCGCGGCTACGCCGCCCAAGCCAGGCAGGCGGACCTGCGCTTCGATAACCAGATCCCGGCAAGCCAGGTGCTGACGCTGGACCGCTACGCCCTGCTCACCGTCCTGCGCAACCTCGTGCGCAACGCCATCGAGCACGCCGCGCCGGCCACGCTGACCGCGTCGCTGGATGCGCAGGGCGGGCTGGAACTGCGCGACGACGGCAAGGGCATCGCCGCCAGCGACCTGCCGTTCCTGTTCCGCCGGTATTTCAGCGGCCGCATGCGCGATTCGGGCGCGGCGGGCAGCGACGAGGCGGCGCGCGGGTTGGGACTGGCGATCGCCAAGCGCGTATGCGACATGCAGGGCTGGTCGCTCACGGTCGAGTCCTCGCAAGAGGGGCCCGCGCGCGGCACCCGCTTCCTATTGCGATTCCGGCAGGCCGAGACGGCAGCGCCTACCACGCGAATTTGACGAATTTTCGACTGTCGGGCCCGTAAAGTGCGCTGGCCCGAATCGTCCGGAAAATCCCGATCATGCCGTCCCCATTACTGCCGGCGCCGCACGCGCCGACGAGAGCCTTTTACCTGCTCACCCATGTCGGAGCCGTGACGCTGCTGCTTGCCTGTCTGGCGTGGTGGGCCAAGGAATCGGGGCTGGACATGTACATCGCGCGTGCGCTCTTTGACCCGGTGATCGACGATTTTCCGCTGCACGGCAGCCGGTGGCTGGAGTTGCTGGGCCACCGCATTGTGCTCGCCCTGCCGATCGGCGTGGGTCTGGCCGCGGCCGCCATCGCGGCCGCCAGCTACCGCATCCCCGCATGGCGCCGCTGGCGCGGCGCGGCGATCGCCGTGGCGGCATCGTGCCTGACCGGGCAAGTGCTCATCAACCAGCTCAAGCATCACACGACGCTGCCGCGTCCCTACGATCTGGAGACGCTGGGCGGCTACACGCCGTATCCGGTGCACTGGTGGACCTGGGCGCGTGCGCGCGCCGGCGGCGCCTTGCCCAGCGGCCATGCCGGCGCGGGCTACGCGCTGCTCAGCCTGTACTTTGCGGGATGGGCGCTGGGCCGGCCTGCGTGGCGCTGGGGCGGGCTGGCGATCGGGGTGGCGGCGGGCGCGGGCTTTTCCGTCGTGCGCATCCTGCAGGGCGCGCACTTTCTCAGCCAGACGCTGTGGTCCGCCGCGCTGATGTGGCTGCTGGCCGCGATCTTCTTCTATCCGGTGATCGTGGGACGGACCGCGCACGGCCCGTCCCGCGCGCCGCGCGTCAGTTGAGCAGCACGCCCGGCAGCCACAGCGAGAACGCCGGCACGTAGGTCACCAGCGCCAGCGCGGCCAGCAGCGCGCCGTAGAACGGCCAGATGGTGCGCATCACCGTTCCCACCGATACCCCGCCGATGGCGCATCCCACGAACTGCGTGGTGCCCACCGGCGGCGTGTTCAGCCCCAGCGCGCAGTTCAGCAGCAGCACCATGCCGAACTGCACGGGCCCCATGCCGTACTGCATGCAGATCGGCAGGAAGATCGGCGTGCAGATCAGGATGGTGGCGGCCATGTCCAGGAAGGTGCCCAGCACGAACAGGATGATGTTGACCATCAGGAAGATGGCCCACGGTTCCGTGGAAATCGACGCCATCAGCTGCCCGGTCTTTTCGGCCACGCCATAGAAGCTGATCAGGTAGCCGAACGTGGCGGAGATGCCGATCAGCAGCAGCACCACGCCCGTGGTTTTCACCGCCTTGCTGGCCGCGCGCACGAACTGGTCCCAGGTCAGCGAGCGGTAGACGAAGATCGTCAGCGCCAGCGCATACAGCACCGCCACCGCCGCGGATTCCGTCGCGGTGAAGACGCCGCTCAGGATGCCTGCGATGATCAGCACCACCACGAACAGCCCCGGCGCCGCGGCCACCAGCGAGCGGAACACGATGTGCCAGCCCGGGAACGTGCCTGCCGGGTAGCCCCGGCTGCGCGCCACGAAGTAGGCGGCGGCAAGGTTGCACGCGGTCAGGATCAGGGCGGGCACGACGCCTGCCGCGATCAGCGCCGCGATGGATACCTTGCCGCCCGCGGCCAGCGTGTAGATGATGATGTTGTGGCTGGTCGGCATCAGCGCGCCCACCAGCGCCGCGTGGGTCGTGACGTTTACCGCGTAGTCGGCGTGATAACCCTCGCGCTTCATCATCGGGATCATCACCGACCCCATCGCCGACACGTCCGCCACCGGCGATCCCGACACGCCGCCGAACAGCGTGCAGGCCACCACGTTGGACATGCCCAGGCCGCCCCGCACATGGCCCACCAGCGACTTGGCGAACGCCACGATGCGGTCGGCAATGCCGCCGTACAGCATCAGCTCGCCGGTGAAGATGAAGAAGGGGATGGCCAGGAACGAAAACGCGTTCATGCCCGAGGTCATCTGCTGGAAGGCCACTGCCAGCGGCAGGTCTTCGTACATGATGGCCGTGATGGACGACAGCCCGATGGCGAAGGCCACCGGCACGCCGATCACGAGGAACCCCATGAAGGTGAAGGACAGTAGTGTCAGCGCCATGCCGGTACCACCTTCTGGTTGCGCAGGATCGCGATGATGTGCTCGACGGAAAAGAGCGCGATCAAGGTGCCCGACAGGGTTGCAGGAACGTACTTCCACGCGTTGGAGATGCCCAGGTTGGGGATCTTGTAGGCCGCGACGGACTCGGCCAGCACGCCGCAGTTCCAGGCCATCAGCACGCCGAACAGCAGCACGAGCAGATGGATGAAGATGCGCAGCCGCCGTTGCCCGGCGGGGGGCAGGGCGTCGAGCAGGGACTCGAAGCCGATATGCCCGGCGTCGCGCACGCCCACCGCCGCGCCCAGCATGGTGACGTACAGCACCAGCAGGAGCGCCAGGCTTTCCGCCCAGGTCGGCGTGCTGTTCAGCACATGGCGGCCGAAGATCTGCAGCGAGACGGCGACGATCAGGCAGATCAGCCCGAATACGCTCGTCCACATGCAGATCCGCGCCAATCGGGCGCAGGCGCGGGAGTAGGCATCCAGCGGGGCAGCCAGGGCTTCTTCCCGGCCCCCCGCGGCGACATCTGGTTCATTCGTGGGTGTGGCCAACATGATGTCCTCACTGCACGGCCTGGATCTTGGCGACCAGGTCTTTCATTTCAGGCGTGGTGACGAAGCGTTCGTACACCGGCTTCATCGCGCCCTGGAACGAGGGTTTGTCGACCTGCGAGATCTGCGAGCCCGCCTTCTCGACCACCGCGCGCGACTTCTGCTCGCGCTCGTCCCACAGCTTGCGCATGTAGGGCACCGATTCGCGCGCCGCTTCGCGCAGGATCTTCTGGTCGTCGGGCGGCAGCTTGTCCCACTGGCGCTTGGAGAAGATCAGGATCTCGGGCGTCATCGTGTGCTCGGTCAGCGAATAGAACTTGGCGACCTCGTAGTGATGCGCGCTTTCGTAGCTGGGAAAATTGTTCTCGGCCGCATCGACCAGCCCGGTCTTGAGCGACGTGTACACCTCGCCCATCGGCATCGGCGTGGCGTTGCCGCCCATCGCCTCGACCATCGCCACGGACAGGTCCGACTGCTGCACGCGGATCTTCAGGCCCTTGGCGTCGGCCAGCGTCTTGATCGGCTTCTTGGTCGTGTACATCGAGCGCGAACCGCTGTCGTACCAGGCCAGGCCCACAAAGCCGGCACCCTCGCACGAGCGCAGGATCTGATCGCCGATCTCGCTGTCCAGCACCTTGTGCAGATGCTCCTTGGAACGGAACAGGAACGGCAGCGAGGGCACGCGGGTGGTCTGGCAGATGTTGTGCATCGCCGCGCTCGACACGCGGGCCATGGCCAGCGCGCCCAGTTTCACCTGTTCGATCGAATCGTCTTCGTTGCCAAGCGCGCCGCCAGAGAACACCTTCACGGTGATGCGGCCGTTGGTCCGTTGCTTGACCAGATCGCCGAAGTGGCGCACGGCCTGCACAGTGGGGTAGTCGTCGGGATGGATGTCCGCGGAGCGCAGCTCGGCGGCGTGAGTGGCGGGAATCAGCGTCAGCAAGGCGGCCGCGGCCAGAATGGCGCGGCTCAGGTGAGGGTGCAGCATGTCTACCTCCGGATGGGGTACGGCGTTTCGTTGAGGGCCGGGACGGCCCCGAAGCTCTTTGATATGCACTGACCTGCTCGGGGTGGGCGCAAAGGGGCGCGCCCGTCGGGTGCTAACCGGCGCTGGCGGTTTCCTCCAGGCCCTGCACGCCGGGGTGCAGGGCGAACACGGCGCCGTCCAGCGCGCCGGGCGCGGCATTGCCCGGGCGGATAGACGTCACGAAAAGCGTGTCCATGCGGGAGCCGCCGAAGGCGCACATGGCGACCTTGGCGGCGGGCACGTCCAGGGTGCGGTCCAGCCGGCCGTCGGGGGTGTAGCGATACACCTTGCCGGCGTCGTTGCCGCAAATCCAGTAGCAGCCCGCCGCGTCCACCGCGGCGCCGTCGGGACGGCCGGCGGGCAGGGCGTCAATGAAGACGCGGCGGTTGGCCGGCACACCTGTCTCGGTGTCGTAGTCGAACGCCCATACGGTGGCGCGCGACGGGTGCGAATCGGACAGGTACATCGTCCGGCCCTGCGGGCTGAACGCCAGTCCATTGGGCACGATCAGGCCGTCGAGCAGGACGGTAACGCCGCGCGCGTCATGCCGGTACAGCGCGCCGGCGGGCGAGGCCAGGGCCATGTCCATGACCATGGTGCCCGCCAGAAACCGGCCTTGCCGATCGCAGCGGCCGTCGTTGAACCGCATGCCGGGCGCGGCATGGGCAACGGATGCGAGCGGGCGAGCGGCGCAGGCCTGGCCTTCACGCAGTGCGTCGCAAGCATAAAAGCCATCTTCCATCGCCAGCAGCCAGCCGTCCCCCCGCATGGCGATGCTGCCCGCCATCTGCGGCAGTGCCCACTGCGCGAATGCGCCGGTTTCCGGCGACCAGCGCCACAGGGTCTTGCCGGGAATGTCGGTCCAGTAGAACGCCTGGTCGGCCCGGCGCCAGATTGGGCTTTCTCCGACGCCGCACAACACAGTTCCCAGACGTTCGGCGGTGGTGGACATGGGAGGCTTCAGGCGTTCGGGAAAGGGAAGGGGCCGGCCTTGACGAAGGCGCCGCCCTGATACCGCGCGGCGGGGTCGTCCGCGGCCAGCGCGGGCTGCGCTTCGACCTTTGCGCGGAATGGTTCCGACGAATCCTTGGGCGCAAAGCCCAGCACCGCCGCGCCGCTGTTGTCCCACCAGCTGTCGCGGTTGGCCGATGCGCCATACACGATGAGGTGGCCGACGTCCGGCGTGAACAGAGCGCGGACGACGAGGTCGGTCAGGTCGTCATGGCTGAGCCAGGTGACCAGCATGCGCCGGTCCTTGGGTTCGGGAAACGACGAACCGATGCGCAGGCACACGGTCTGGATGCCGTAGCGGTCGAAATAGAAGCGGGAGAGGTTTTCGCCGTAGGCCTTGCTCAGGCCGTAATAGCCGTCGGGCCGCAGGGGCACGTCCGCGTCCAGCGTCTGGCCCTGCTCGTAAAAGCCGATGACGTGGTTGGAACTGGCGAACACCACGCGCTGCACGCCATGCAGGCGGGCGGCTTCGTAGACGTTGTAGACGCCCTGGATGTTGGCGGGAAGGATTTCCTCGAACGGGCGTTCCACCGAGACGCCGCCCAGATGCACGATGGCGTCCACGCCGCGCACCAGTTCCGACACGGCGGCGGCGTCGGCCAGGTTGCAGGGGACGACTTCCTCGCCCGGCTGCGCGGGCGCCATGGCGACCACGTCCGACACGCGCAGGATGTCCGCATGGGCTTTCAATCGGGGACGCAGGACCAGGCCCAGGTTGCCGGCGGCGCCGGTCAATAACAAACGATGACACCGGGAAGATGCAGGCATGTTGTTGACAGCTCGGCTCATGACGCAACGCTCTGTGAATGGCGCGGTGGAGTGGACTTGTCTGGTACGTTATCGTACAACTGTCGCGAAGTATAATGATCGCCATTTTCCAGCGTCAAGCGCTGCGCAACCGTCTTCGGATAATCCCTGATGAACGCTCCTGTCGATACCCCTGTCCTGCCGCAGCGTCGTCCCCGCAACCTGGCGCAAGGCCTGGTCGAGAACATTTCCGAACGCATCCGCAGCGGTGAAATCCGTCCCGGCGACAAGCTTCCCACCGAATCGGCCATCATGCGTCAGTTCGGCGTCAGCCGCACGGTCGTGCGCGAGGCGCTGTCGCGGTTGCAGGCCTCGGGCCTAGTTGAAACGCATCACGGCGTCGGCACGTATGCACTGGAACCCAGCGGGGGCGGCGATTTCCGCGTGGACCCGGCCGACATCGCCACCGTGCGCGACGTGCTGGTCCTGCTGGAACTGCGTATCTGCCTGGAAAGCGAGGCCGCGGGCCTGGCGGCCATCCGCCGCAGCGAAGACCAGTTGCAGGCGATGCGGCGGGCGCTCGATGCCTTCAAGCTGGCGCTGGACAGCGGCGGCGACACCATCACGCCGGATTTCCAGTTCCATCTGCTGGTGGCCCAGTCCACCGACAATCGCTACTTCGCGGACCTCATGGCGCATCTGGGGTCCGCCATCATTCCCCGCACCCGCATCAACTCGGCCAAGTTTGCCCACGAAGACCGCGCAGCGTATCTGGCGCGCGTGAATCTCGAGCACGAAGACATCTTCAGCGCGATCACGCGGCAGGACCCCGAGGCGGCCCGCGCGGCCATGCGCACGCACCTGAGCAACAGCCGCGAGCGCCTGCGCCGCGCGCAGTAGCGCGCTCGTGGCCTTGCTTGCCGCAAGTGTGATGTCGTACAACGTTTGAACGGTACGGGCCGCCGTCGATAAATCCAAAACCGCGTTACTCTTGGCGCGGTTATTTTTTTGATCATCGAAACGGCATGGTTTTGCGCGGCACACACGGCAGTACGCATTCTTCATGGGGGCACGCATTGCCCCACGCGCGCGAGGGGCTGGCATGCGTCGCCTGACCCTTCGATTCATCATTGCCGTCCTGGCGCTCCTGACGCTGTCGCGCTTGGGGCTGGCCTTCTGGATGTGGGACCGCGTCGAAGCGGCCGGAGGCCTCGGCCCGCTTCTCTTTGGCGGACTGCGCATCGACGTGTGCCTTTTGTCGATGGTGATCGCGCTGCCGGCGGTGTTTTCGCCGTGGTTCGGTCACCGGCCGCTTGCCGTGCGCATCACCGCATGGTGGTTCCGCGTCTGGTGGATGCTGTATGTGCTGCTGGAGGTATCGACCCCGCAGTTCATCGCCGAATACGACACGCGGCCCAACCGCCTTTACTTCATCTACCTGCTCAATCCGAAGGAAGTGGGCTCGATGCTGTGGCAGGGCTACAAGGGCGTGCTGCTTGCCGCGTTCGTGGTGCTGGTCCTTGCGGCGTGGCTGGCGGTCAAGTTCTTCCCGACGCGCTCGCGCGATTCCTTCATGGCGTGGTGGAAGCGGCCCATCGCGTCCTTCGTGATCCTGGCGCTGGTGTTCCTGGGCGCGCGCGGCACGCTGGAACACCGCCCCATCAATCCGGCCAAGGTGGCGTTCAGCTCGGACGCCATGGTGAACGCGCTGGCGCTCAATTCGTTGTACAGCGTGTTCGATGCGGCGTACCGCATGCGGGACGAGCGCTCGTCGGCCGCGATGTATCCCAAGATGGCCGTGGACGAGATGAACGCCATCGTGCGCGAGAAGGCCGGCATGACCGGCGCGCCCATGGATCCCAAGCTGCCCAGCCTGCATGAACAGAAAGCGACCGTGCGGCGGGACAAGCCGCTGAACGTGGTGATCATCCTGCAGGAAAGCCTGGGCGCGCAGTACGTCGGCAGCCTGGGCGGGCGCGACCTCACCCCCAACATCGACCGCTTGGGCAAGGAGGGCTGGATGTTCCACCGCGCCTACGCCACCGGCACGCGGTCGGTGCGCGGCATCGAAGCCGTGACGGCGGGCTTTTTGCCCAGCGTGGCCGACGCCGTGGTCAAGCTGCCGCGTTCGCAGACGGGCTTTTTCACGCTGGCGCAGCTGTTGGGCAAGCATGGCTATCACTCGCGCTTCGTGTACGGCGGCGAGTCCCACTTCGACAACATGCGCGCCTTCTTCCTGGGCAACGGCTTTGACGAGATCGTGGACCGGCCCAAGTTCGTCGACCCCGTATTCGAAGGATCGTGGGGCGCCTCGGACGAAGACATGTTCAATCAGGTCGACCGTCTGCTGCGCGCCGATGGCGACAAGCCGGTCTTCACGCTGGCGTTCTCGGTGACCAACCATTCGCCCTGGGAATATCCGTCCGGGCGCATCCAGCCCGTGGGCGATCCGGCCACGGTGGACAACACGGTGCGCTATGCGGACTGGGCGCTGGGCCAGTTCTTCGAGAAGGCGCGCAAGGCGCCGTATTGGGACAACACGGTTTTCCTCGTCATCGCCGACCACGATTCTCGCGTGTACGGGTCCATTCCCGTGCCGGTGCGGCACTTCCAGATCCCCGCGCTGATCCTGGGCGCGGGCATCGCGCCGCGGCAGGACGATCGCCTGGTCAGCCAGATCGACATGGCCCCGACGCTGCTGTCGCTGATCGGCCTGGACAATGTGAATCCCATGCTGGGCGTGGACCTGACGCAGCGTGATCCCAACCGCGCGATGATGCAGTACGCGGACAACTTCGGCTATCTGAAGGGCGATCAGCTGCTGGTGCTGGAGCCCGCCAAGGCGCCCCGGCAGTTCAGCTACAAGGCGGCGCCGGTGGGGCAGGATGAAACGTACGCGCCGGTCGAGCCGGCGGACCCGGCCCTGACCCAGGAGGCGCTGGCGCACGCGCTGTGGGCAAGCTGGGCGTACCGCGAAGAGAAGTACCGCCTGCCTTGATCCTACTCAAGCCTCATTCCGCGGGCCGATAGCACACTGGCGGCCATGACAACGCCGAACCCCTCCACGGGAGCCTCCCGCGCCGCATCCCCGGCGCTTTCGCACGCCCAACCCGCGGCGCCGCAACCGCGGCGCCGCCTGGCCATCCCCGTGCCGCGCGGCCGGCTGGCGTGGATAACCGGCGTGCTCAGCACCATTTGGCTGGCCGCCAACACGCTGTTCTGGTGCCTGCTGCTGTTCCCGGTCTCGCTGCTGAAGCTGGCGTTGCCGTTTGCCGCGGTCAGGCGGCGCATCGATCCCATTCTCAACGGCATTGCCACGGCGTGGGTATCGTGCAATACGGGCTGGTTCATGCGCATTCAGCCCCAAGCCTGGGATATCCAGGGCAATCAGGGCCTGCGCTATGCGGACTGGTATTTGGTCAATTGCAACCATCAGTCGTGGGTCGACATCTTCGTACTGCAGTACGCGCTGAACCGGCGCATCCCGCTGCTCAAGTTCTTCCTCAAGCAGCAGCTCATCTATGTTCCCGTCATCGGACTGGCGTGGTGGGCGCTGGACTTTCCCTTCATGAAGCGGCACGGCAAGGCGGCCCTGCGCAAGAACCCGGATCTGGGGCGCCAGGACCAGGAAGCCGCACGCCGCGCCTGCGCCAAGTTTTCGCTGGTGCCCACCAGCGTGATGGTATTTGCCGAAGGCACGCGTTTCAGCCCAGCCAAGCGCGCGGCGCAGGGTTCCCCGTACCGCCATCTGCTCAAGCCCAAGGCGGGCGGGTTGGCGGTGTCTTTGAATGCGATGGGCGCGCGGTTCCGTTCGATGATCGACGCGACCATCGCCTATCCGGACGGCGTGCCCAGCTTCTGGGATTTTGCCTGCGGACGCGCAGGGCAGGTGGTGGTGCGGATGCGGCAGTTGCCGGTGCCGCCAGCCTTCTGCGAAGCCGATTACTCGCGCGACAAGGCGTTTCGCACCACGTTCCACCAATGGCTCGGCCAGCAGTGGCAGGCCAAGGACGACGAGATCGAGGCGCTTGTCGCGCGGCCGGGTACGTCTGCCTCGGGAATGCCGGCGGCTGGGATGCCGGCCCCCGGATCGCCGGCCGCCGGAAGGCCGGCCCCCGCAAACCCACCCGCCAGTTAGCGGGTTTGCGGGGGGCGCAGCCTTAGACGCGCGCGGGCAGCACGACGCCCGAGCATTCCCCGAAGCCGATGCGCGGATAACCCGCCTTCACGCATTCGGCGCGGATGATGATCTGGTCGCCGTCCTGCAGGAACGTGCGCTTTTCGCCCCACGGCAGTTCGATCGGCGCCTTGCCGCCATTGCTCAGTTCCAAGAGCGAACCCGCTTCCGCCGGACGCGGTCCGGACAGCGTGCCGGTGCCCAGCATGTCGCCCGGTTGCAGATTGCAGCCATTGACCGTGTGATGCGTGATGAGCTGCGCCACGTTCCAGTACGCATCGCGGAAGTTGCTGCTGGACAGCTGCACCGGCGGCGTGCTTGCGGCGCGGGATTGCTCGGTGGTCATCAGCACTTGCATCTGCACGTCATAGGCGCCCTTGGCGCGGTTGGCGTCCGACGACAGGTACGGCATCGGCTGGGGTTCGCCCGCGCCGCGGTTCCATTGCGTGCGGAACGGCTCCAGCGCTTCCATCGTGACGATCCACGGCGAGATCGTGGACGCGAAGTTCTTGGACAGGAAGGGGCCGAGCGGCTGGTATTCCCAAGCCTGGATGTCGCGCGCCGACCAGTCGTTCAGGATGCACAGGCCGAACACGTGCGAATCGGCATCGGCCAGTTCGATGCGTTCACCCTGGGCGTTGCCCGTGCCCACGAAAATCCCCAGTTCCAGTTCATAGTCCAGGCGCGCGCAGGGGCCGAATTGCGGCGTTTCGCCCTCGTTGGCGGGGCGCGTCTGGCCGACGGGACGCGGGAATTTCTGATTCACGCCGATGCTGGAGGCGCGGCCGTGATAGCCGATGGGCACCCACTTGTAGTTCGGCAGCAGGGGATTGTCGGGACGGAACTGCTTGCCCACGGCGGTGGCGTGATGCACCGAGATATAGAAGTCGGTGTAGTCGCCGATGCGGGCGGGCGTGGTGTATTCGGCGTCGGCCTGCGCGACCAGCAGCGGCTCCACGGTGGCGCGCAGGGCGGCGCCTTCGCGCAGCGCGCGCGACAGGGCCAGGCGCAGCGCGCTCCAGTGCGATTGGCCCAGGGCCATCAACGCATTCAGGCTGTCGGTGGCGCAGGCGGCCAGGGCTTCAGCGGCCAGGCCTTCGAACGGCTGCTTGCCGGCCAGCGCGGCCAGGTCCAGGATCTGGTCGCCGATGGCCACGCCGGGCCGGAAGGATTCTTGCGTGCCCTTGCGGCGGAAAGCGCCGTAGGGCAGGTTCTGCACGGGGAAATCCGACGTGTCCGAATTGGCGCTGGCGACCCAGCTCTTCAAGGACGGGTCGTGGGTTTCGTTGATGGTGGTCATGGCTGCGTGTCTCGGTCAGTGTGGTTATGGGAGCCGGCCGGGCGCACGGGCCTGCCGCGCGCCGGATGCATGAAACGCCAAACGGCGATACGCTCCTCGCGCATCGCCGCCGGCAATGAAGGCTGACGCGGACGCGTCACGCCTTCTTGGGATCGAAGTGCTTTGCGATGCCCTGCCAGCACCGGTAGTAATCGCCCTGCAATTCTACCGACGCCAGCGCCTGCTCCGTCGGGCGGATCACGCGGCGGGTCTCGAACATGAACGCCATCGTGTCGCGGATGTAATGCGCCTTGCTGGTGTCCGCATGCGAGGCCTTCTCGAAGGTCTCGGCATCGGGGCCGTGGCCGCTCATGCAGTTGTGCAGGCTGGCGCCGCCCGGCGCGAAGCCATCGGCCTTGGCGTCGTACACGCCCTGGATCAGGCCCATGAATTCGCTGGCGATATTGCGGTGGAACCAGGGCGGACGGAACGTGTTCTCCATGGCCAGGATGCGCGGCGGGAAGATCGCGAAGTCCATGTTGGCCGTGCCCGGGGTGTCCGACGGCGCCGTCAGCACCGTGAAGATCGACGGATCCGGATGGTCGAAGCTGATCGAACCGACGGTGTTGAAGTTGCGCAGGTCGTATTTGTAGGGGGCGTGCGTGCCATGCCAGGCCACCACGTTCAGCGGCGAATGATCGATCGAGGCACGCCAGAAGCCGCCCGTGAACTTGGCGATCAGTTCAAAGTCGCCGTCCACGTCTTCGTACCAGGCCACGGGCGTCTTGAAGTCGCGTGCGTTGGCCAGACAGTTCGAGCCGATCGGGCCCAGTTCCGGCAGGCGCAGCGCCGCGCCAAAGTTCTCGAGCATGTAGCCGCGCGCCGTGCCGTCCAGCAGCTCCACGCGGAACCGCACGCCGCGCGGAATGACGGCAATCTCCAGCGGTTCCAGGTCGATCAGCCCCAACTCGGTGGCCAGGCGCAGCCGGCCCTCTTGCGGCACCAGCAGCAGTTCGCCGTCGGCGTTGTAGAAGTAACGGCCCTGCATCGAGCGGTTGGCCGCGTACAGATGGATGCCCACGCCGCCCTGTTCGTCGGGGCCGCCATTGCCGCCCCACGTCTTCACGCCTTCCAGGAAATCCGTGGGCGCGTCCGGAATCGGCATCGGGCTCCAGCGCAGTTGATTCGGCGTGACCGGGCCGTGGCCGAACGTGCTCAGCCAGCCGGTGGCGCCGTCGAAGGCTTCAAAGGGCTTGTGCTGCGCGCCCGGACGGATCCGGTACAGCCATGAGCGGCGGTTCTCGGCGCGGGGCGCGGTGAAGGCGGTGCCGGAAAGCTGCTCGGCGTACAGGCCGTAGGGACATTGCTGCGGCGAATTGCGGCCGATGGGCAGGGCGCCGGGCAAGGCCTCGGTGGCGCAATCGTTGCCGAAGCCGGTCTGGTATTGCAGTTCCATGGAATCCTCCTGGGGCGGCGGGCGCGGTGCTTGGCCGCGCGGCTTGGTGTGGTGGCCGGCGCGGGCGTTGCCCGAGCCGATGTGCCATTGTCGGAAAAAATCCCTGTTGCGGCTACGGGAATGCAAAAATAGCGACTATAAATTTTGTGAATAGTAGGGAGGCCAAATGGCCGAGTTGCGCGACGTGGATTTGAACCTGTTGCTGCTGTTTCAACACCTGCTCGAAGACCGCAACCTGTCGGCGGTGGCGCGGCGCATGGATCTGTCGCAGCCGGCGGTCAGCAATGCCCTGCGGCGCCTGCGCACGGCGTTCGGCGACGAACTCTTTGTGCGCACGGCGCAGGGCATGCTGCCCACGCCGCGGGCCCAGCGGCTGGCCGGACCCGTCAGCGAAGCGCTGGGCCTGCTATCGCAGGCGTTGCAGGACCAGGACGTGTTCGATGCGGCCACCAGCAACCGGCGCTTTCGCGTGGCCATGACGGACGTCGGCGAAATCCACTTCATGCCGCGCCTCATGGAGGTCTGCGTCCAGAAGGCGCCGCTGGTCCGGATCGACTCCGTGCGCGTGCTGGGTCCGGACCTGCCGCGCGAGATGGAGTCGGGCCGGGTGGATCTGGCGATCGGGGCGTTCGATGACATGGGGGCGGGCACGCTTCAGCGGATGCTGTTTCGCCAGGGCTACGCCACGCTCTTTCGCCAGGCGCATCCCACCGCGCATGCGGGAATGGGGATCAAGGCGTTTCGCGCGGAGCGTCACCTCATCGTGTCGCGCGCGGCGCCCTATGGGCAGGTCAACCAGTCGATGGAGCGGGCGGGGGTGGATCTGGCCGAGCATTTCAGCGTGCCGCATTTTTCCGCGGTGCCCTACATCGTCAGCGCTACCGACCTCTTGGCGACCGTGCCGGAAAAGCTGGCGGCCAGCGCCGCCGCGCCCTTTGGCCTGCGCTTCATGATGCCGCCGCTCAAGGTGCCGGCGCTGCAAACCAACATGTACTGGCAGCGCCGGGTGGACCGCGACGGCGGCAATCAGTGGCTGCGCGCCCTGATCGTCAATACCTTCGCGGTCGGTTCCTAGCGGCCTGCGCGGCGCCGCGCCGTGATGGCGGGGCCGGCGTTTCAGGCCGTCTGCGTCACGGAAGCGCGTGCGTGGTGCAAGGCTTCCTTGAGCAGGGCCAGATCGCCCAGGTGGTTGGCCAAGAGCAGGATCAGCGCCGCATTCAGCTCCTGGCTCTGCTCGTTGGACAGGTCGCGGTGGGCATCGATCAGCGCTTCGTAGAAGTCGTCCGGCGCGGCGAGGTTGGTGTCGGTGATAAGCATGGGGATAACCTCTGAAATCACGCGCGGCCTGTCGCGCGATGAACGGCGGCGGCGACCGCGTTGGGATCGAAGTCGCGCCAGCGCGCGGCGATGTGCTGATCGGGGCGGATCAGGTAGGCGGTGCCCGCCTGCGCGTCATAGCGCTTGGCCAGGCAGCCTTCGCTGTCCCGCACCACCGCCACCTCGGCGGGCAGCGCGGTCACGTCGCACTGCGCATCAGCCACCAGCACGGCCTTGACGGGCACCGGCGCCATGCGTAGCGCCCGCAACGCGGCCAGCGTTTCGCGGGCGGGCAGCGTGGCGCCGCAGAACACCGCCAGCACGAACTCGCCATCCAGCTGCGACAGCCACCAGCCCGGTTCGCCCCGGATCAGCACCGGCGCATCCAGCGCCACCGCGCCCGGCACCATGCGGCCGGTGAATGCGTCGGCGTCCGGCGTGTTCAGCGGCGATCCGGCGTAGGTGGCCGGCAGCGACAGGCGGCCGCTGTTCACCAGCGATCGCGCGAACGGATGGTCCTTTGCCAGATTCAGCACCGCATTGCGGAAGCTGCGGCTGATCTCGCTCTTGGGCGTGATGAAGTCGGTGGCGCGCGATGAGTTCAGGATGTTTTCGTCGGCGGCGAACTCGCGTTCGGCGCTGTAGCTGTCGATCAGCGTGTCGGGCGCAAGCCCCGCCAGCACCAGCTTGAGCTTCCAGGCCAGGTTCTCGGCATCCTGCACGCCACTGTTGGCGCCGCGCGCGCCGAACGGCGACACGCGGTGCGCGGAGTCGCCCGCGAAGACGATGCGGCCGTGGCGGAACTTGTCCATGCGTTCGCACGCAAAGGTGTAGACGCTGACCCATTCCAGCTCGAACTGCGCGTCCGGCCCGAGCAGCGCACGGATGCGGGGCAGCACGTTCTCCGGCTTGACGGCTTCGACGGGGTCCGCATTCCAGCCCAGCTGAAAGTCGATGCGCCAGACATTGTCGGGCTGCCGGTGCAACAGCACCGATTGGTTGGGGTGAAAGGGCGGGTCGAACCAGAACCAGCGCTCGGACGGGAAATCCGCCGTCATCTTGACGTCGGCAATCAGGAACCGGTCGCGGAAGATGCGGCCGTGGCTTTCCTGGCCGATGAGCTTGCGCACGGGCGAGCGCGCGCCGTCGCAGGCGATCAGCCAATCGGCATGCAGCGAGTACGGGCCTTCCGGCGTTTCCACGGTCAGCGTCACGCCATCGGCGCCTTGCATGACGCCGGCGACCTTGTTCTTCCAGCGCAGCTCGATGTTGGGCTGCTGGCGGGCCGCTTCGTACAGATAGCCTTCGGCGTAGTACTGCTGCAGATTGATGAACGCCGGGCGCCGGTGGCCGGGCTCGGGCAGCAGGTCAAAACGCCACACTTCCTGCTCGCGGAAAAACACCTTGCCCACGTTCCACGACACGCCCTTGTCGATCATGCGCTGGCCCACGCCCAGGCGGTCCCAGATTTCCAGCGTGCGCTTGGAAAAGCAGATGGCGCGCGATCCGGTGGACAGTCGGTAGTCGTCGTCCAGCACCACCACGTGCACGCCCTGGCGCGCCAGGTCCAGCGCCGTCGTCAGGCCGACGGGGCCGGCGCCCACCACCACGACCTGATGACGCGCCAGGCTGGCCGCCGTCTGGTCCGCGTGCTTTTCATAGGCGAACTCCATCGCCTGAAAGTCGATGTCTCCCACGGTTGTCTCCTGTGTGGGTCATTTTCTAGTTATGCGGACACGCTGCGCCGCAAGGGGTCGCGCGTGTCCGGTTCTTGCTTGTCGAGGCAGGGTTGGGGGATCAGCCTTCCAGCTGCGCCCACATTTCCAGGTCGCGCTTGTCGGTCCAGATGCGCGGGTGCGTGTAGCCCGTGGCTTCGTCGTAGGCGCGGGACACGTCGAACGGCATGCAGTGGTCGAAGATCACCCAGTCGCTGTAGCGCGGCTTCATGAAGTCGTAGACCTCGCGGTAGATCGTCTTCAGGTCCTTGCCTTCGGCCACGCCGCGGTTCACGGCGCCGTACAGGTCCGTCAGGAAGGCGCGCGTGCCGGCCAGGCCCTGGCGCACTTCGGTGGCGTTCTTGAGGGCGGGGCCGCGGCCCGGCACCATCTTTTCGGCTTCAAAGCCCGCCAGCGCGTCCAGCGTGGTGGGCCAATCGCGGAAGTAGGCGTCGCCGCAGTAGGGCGTGGACTGGTATTCGACCAGGTCGCCGGCGAACAGGATCTTCTGTTCGGGCAGCCAGGCAATGGTGTCGCCCTTGGTGTGGCCGCGGCCGACCTGCAGCAGCTTGACTTCCAGGTTGCCCAGGTTGACCGTCATTTCGCCCTTGAACGTCATGGTCGGCCAGACCAGGCCCGGCGGAATCGACTCGGCGTTGCGGAACAGGCGCGGGAACCGGCCGATCTCGCTGGCCTTGTCCTGCTCGCCGCGTTCGGCGATCAGGTCGTAGGTGTCGCGGCTGGCCAGGATTTCCTGGGCGTTGTAGGCCGAGGCGCCAAACACGCGCACGGCGTGATAGTGCGACAGCAGGATGTACTTGATGGGCTTGTCCGTCACTTCGCGGATGCGGCGGATCACGTCCTCGGCCATCACCGGCGTGGCTTGGGTGTCGATCACCATGACGGCCTCGTCGCCGATGATCACGCCCGTGTTGGGGTCGCCTTCGGCCGTGTAGGCATAGGCGTTGTCGGACAGCTTTTCGAACGAGACGACCTTGTCGTCCATGTCCGCGTGCGAGGCGAATTGCTTGCTCATGGAGGCTCCTTCCACTTTTCTAGGAATAGGGTGTGTGGAAGGAAATATAGTCCCGCGTTAGTTTTCGTGCAATACGTTTGCTATAAACGAATTCCCGAGTTGTAACGGCGATTTCGCCAGGCGCGTCGTCACGTCGCCGATCAGTTCCGTTGGCATTTTGGGCAGTAGTAGGTGGCGCGCTGCCCCTGGACAAAGCGGCGGATCGGCGTGCCGCAGACCCGGCAGGGCAGCCCTTCGCGCTCGTACACGGCCGCGTGGATCTCGAAGTAGGCGCCCGGTTCGCCGCTGGCGCCCACGTAGTCGCGCAGGGTGCTGCCGCCGGAGGTGAGGGCGTCGGCCAGCGTGGCCCGCACCATGTCGGCCAGGCGCTCGCAGCGGGCCAGTGACAGCTTGTTGGCCGGGGTCTTCGGGTTGATGCGCGCGCGAAAGAGGCTTTCCGACGCATAGATGTTGCCCACCCCCACGACCGCCATGCCGGCCAGCAGCACCTGCTTGACCGCGGCGCCGTGGTTCTTGAAGTGCCGGTGCAGCCAGGCGCCGTCAAAGCGCGGGTCGAAGGGCTCGATGCCCAGCTTGGCCAGCAGCGGGTGGGCTTCGAGGGGGCCATCAGCGTCGTCGTGCCACAGCACGGCGCCGAATCGGCGCGGATCGTGCAGGCGCAGGACGGCGCCGTCGAAGATCCATTCGACATGATCGTGCTTGCGCAGGAATTCACCGGGCGCCACGCTGCGCAGGGAGCCCGACATGCCCAGATGCACGATCTGGGTGCCATGTTCGAAGCGCAGGAGCAGATACTTGCCGCGCCGCGCGCATTCCAGCACGGTGCGTCCGCCGATCAGGGACGGTAGTTCCGGCGGGATGGGCCAACGCATGCGGGGTTCGTGAACGACCAGTCGCGACAGCGTCTGGCCGGTGATGATGGCGTCGATTCCTCGGCGCGTGGTTTCGACTTCAGGCAGTTCCGGCATGAGCCAGTGTAAGATCATCAATTGCGTGTACGAAGATTGTGCCATCAACCGGACGGGCCGCGTGAAGTCGTCTTTTAAACAAATGAATATCGGGATCGCCGCGTTGGGGCTTGCGCTGGCAGCAATCATGGCCCCGCCGGCCCAGGCCGCCGACGGCCGGACGCGTGACGCGACGGGTCCACGGATGGCTCCCCAAAGCCGCCAGCCTGAAACCGAAGTCATCCGCCTGCGCCCAGGTCAACTGCCTTATGTGTCGCTGACCGGCGATATCTTCTACCGCGTACTGGCTTCCGAGATCGCCGCCCAGCGCGGTATGTACGGCACGGCCGCCACCACCATGGTCGGTCTGGCCCGCGACACTGGCGATCCCCGCCTTGCCCGCCGCGGCCTCGAGTTCCAGCTTGCCGGGGGCAATCTGCCCGGGGCGCTGGATGCCGCCCGCGTCTGGGCCCGTCTGGCCCCCAACGACATCGAAGCCAGCTCCACCGAACTGGCGCTGGCCGCCGCCAATGGCCAGACCAAGGGCCTGGCCCAAGCGCTGCGCAAACGCATCGATTCCTCGCGCGACAAGCCGGCCGCCATCGGCCAGGCGCTTGCCGTGCTCAGCCGCCTGAACGACCGCCGCCTTGCGCTGCGCATCCTGGACGAATCCCTGAGCGACAGCGTGCGCAAGCTGCCTGCCGCGCACCTCGCGCTGGCCGACGTGGCTTCCGCCGCCGGCGACTACGAGCGCGCCGCCCAGGAATCGCGCGCCGCGCTGGCCGCCGACCCCAAATCCGAAGGCGCCGCCCAGCGCGTGCTGGAGTACGGCTCCAAGGTCGATCCCAAGCGCGCTCAGACCGAGGCCCGCGCCTTCATCAACCGCAATCCCGGCGCGCGCAAGGTCCGCCTGATGCTGGCCGGCCAGTTGGCCGACAGCGGCGACTACGACGCCGCCCTGGCCGAGCTTCAGGCCATGTCGCGCCGCTCGCCCGAGGATTTCGACCTGCTCTTCATGCAGGCCCAGCTGGCCTACAAGTCCGGACAACTCGCGCAGGCCAAGACCCTGCTGCAGCAGTATCTGGACGTTCAGAACCAGCGCCAGCGGGCCACGGTGCCCGGCGCCACCGACGCCGGGGCGGCTGCCGCCGATGCGCACGTGCTGCTCGCGCGCATCGCCGAAGACCAGGGCCGCTACGACGAAGCCATCGCCGAACTCGGCCGTATCGACGATCCCACGCTGCGCTATTCCGTGCGCATGCGCCAGGCCGCGCTGCGCGCCAAGAGCGGCCGCGTGGACGACGCGCTGGCCATGATCGACTCGGCCGGCCCGCAGGACGAAGAAGAACGCGCCCTGGGCTCGCTGACCAAGGCGCAGATCCTGCGCGATGCCGACCGCATCGGTCAGGCGGTCGCTGCCCTGGAAGCCGCGGACCAGGCGCTGCCGGACACGGTCGAGATCAAATACGAACTGGCGATGCTGTACGAACGCCAGAACCGTCTGGCAGACCTGGAGCGCATGCTGCGTCAGGTCATCGCGCTGGATCCGGACCATGCCCACGCGTACAACGCGCTGGGCTACACGCTGGCCGACCACAACCAACGCCTGCCCGAAGCCCTCGATCTCATCACGCAGGCGCTGGAACTCTCGCCCAACGATCCGTTCATCCTCGATAGCATGGGCTGGGTCAAGTTCCGCATGGGCGACACCATTGCGGCGGCGGACTATCTGCGCCGGGCCTACAGTGTGCGTCCCGAAGCCGACATCGCGGCCCATCTGGCCGAGGTGCTTTGGGCGCAGGGCAAGCGCGATCAGGCCACGGACCTGCTGCGCGCCGCCTTGCAGAAGGATCCCAAGAACAAGACGGTCCAGGACGTCGTGAAGCGTCTGGGGGTCAACCTGTGACGGCAGTCTTTGCAGGATTTCGCGGCGCGGCGTCCGGCTTGCGCTGGGTGGCGCTGGCGCTGCTTGCCTTCACGCTTGCCGCCTGCACGTCCTTGCCCAAACCCATCGAAGGGGCCAGCGACGACGCGTTCTCGCGCATTGGCCGCTTTGCCATCACCGTCAACGAAGAAGGCGGCAAACAGAATGCAGTGCAGGGCGGCTTCTCGTGGTCCGACGATGGGCGCCGCTATGTGCTGGACCTGACCAACCCGTTGGGGTCGACCGAAGCCCGCGTGGAAGGCCGTCCCGGCGCCGCCAGCCTCACCAAGGCGGACGGCACCCGCCTGGTCGCCGACAACCCCGATGCGCTCGCCGAGGACGCCCTGGGCAGCAGCATGCCCGTGTCGGGCTTGCGCGACTGGCTGCGCGGCAAGCTGGCGGCAGATCCGCAGGCCTCTGACGTCAAGCGCGACGAATTGGGCCGCCCCATCGCCTTCGAGCAGGGCGGCTGGCGCGCCAATCTCTCCCGCTACGACGAAAAAGGGCCCCAGCTTCTCGTGCTGGAGCGTCTGGAGCCGGGCCGCCGGATCCTCGTTCGGCTGGTCGTCAATCAATCCTGATCCCGTGCGGCTTCACGGCCGCACGGTGCATCCAGCGTCATCGAATACGGGTTAACCCTTATCACACCCCCGGATTTCCAATCAAGCGAATAAGCGCCGCAAATCGGGGCGTGTTACCGCTTGAAATATATTGCCTTGACTGAATAATTCTCCCTGCCTTAGCGCGAGGTACTTACGCGCAGCAGCAATCGGGGTCGACGCGAGTCTGCCGCCCACCCTTTTGGAGAATGGCCATGTTCAGGAACACCCGCATCGCGACGGTGCTATTGGGAATCATCGCGATCTTTTTCACCTTCCAGCTGGTGATCGGCGCAATGGGCTTTGCCGCCCTGCGCCAGACCAACCAGGATGTCGCGCAGCTCTATCGCCTGTCGCAGCAGCAGGTCAACGCGGTGAACGCCGCTTCGCTGTCGCTGGTCGCGGCGCGCACCGACCTCAGCCGCTACGCCACCCGCGTCGCGCAAGGCAACACCGACGACAAGACCTCGCTCGTCGCGGCGCGCCAGCGCATCGTGTCGGCCGACCGGGCCTTCCAGGGCTTTTCCAGCGGCCTGACCGCCGAGGAAAAAGCGGAATCGGCCGCCATCATCGACGCCTACACCAAGCTCAGCACCAACCTGCAAAACGTGGGCCGCGTCCTTGAAGCGGGCGACATGGAGGCCTACTTCAAGCAAGGCACGCAGTCGGTGCAAGAGCGCCTGGTGAGTGAGCGCGATGCGTTCATCCAGCGCGCCGAGGCAACCGGCCAGGCGGTCATGGACGAAATCTCCATGTTCAACTCGCTCTTCACCGGGCTGCTCGCCGGTATTCTTGCGCTGGGCCTGCTGGTGGCCGTGGGTGCACACGTGCTGATCCGCCGCATGATCGTGCGTCCGCTGGTCGAGGCCGGCGAGGTCTTTCGTCGCATCGCCGAAGGCGACCTGACGCGCCGCGTCGCCGACTTCGGCAAGAACGAAATCGGCGCGCTGCTCAGCGCGCTCAAGGGCATGCAGGACAGCCTGGTGCGCACCGTGTCGGCAGTGCGCCGCGGCGTCGACGAAATCAACGTCGGCGCGCGCGAGATCTCCTCGGGCAACACCGATCTTTCCAGCCGCACCGAAGAGCAGGCCGCCTCCCTCGAGGAAACCGCGGCCAGCATGGAAGAGCTGGCCACCACCGTGAAGCAGAACGCCGACACCGCGCGTGAAGCCAACCGCATGGTCGCCGCCTCCGAGGCCGTCGCGCAGCGCGGCGGGCAAGCTGTCTCCAGCGTGGTCGAAACGATGCGCGCCATTTCGGGCAGCTCGTCGCGCATCGCCGACATCGTGGGCGTGATCGACGGCATTGCATTCCAGACCAACATCCTGGCGCTCAACGCGGCGGTGGAAGCCGCACGCGCGGGCGAGCAGGGCAAGGGCTTTGCCGTCGTTGCCAGCGAAGTGCGCACGCTGGCGCAACGCAGCGCCGCGGCCGCCAAGGAAATCAAGCAGCTCATCGAGGACTCCGCGCAGAAGGTCGGCGTGGGTTCGGAGCAGGTTGAAAACGCAGGCGCCACGATGCGCGAGATCGTCGAGTCCGTGCAGCGCGTGACCAGCTTGATGGCCGAGATCTCGGCCGCTTCCGAAGAGCAGGCCACCGGCATCGACCAGGTCAACCGCGCCGTGTCGCAGATGGATAGCGTGACGCAGCAAAACGCCGCGCTCGTCGAAGAGGCGGCCGCCGCGGCCGGCGCGCTGGAAGAGCAGGCTCGCCAGCTGGCCGGCGCCGTGTCGGTCTTCAAGCTGCCCGACGGTCAGGTCATCGACGCGCCCGCCGCCAGGCTGGGCGCCAGCATGACGCCGCAACTCGCGTAACGTCACCTCGCAGTTCCGCCATCAGTGCGTGTCCGCACGCGTTGGGCGCACGGGCCGGCCCGCCAGTTTTCCTGGCGCGCCGGCCCGTCTCGCTAGAATGACGGAATCCTTTCGCACCGGTTGTCTTTCGTGACTCTCTACGACGTTCCCGCTCCCGCCAAGCTGAATCTCTTTCTGCACGTCGTGGGCCGCCGCGCCGACGGCTACCACCTGCTTCAGACGGTGTTCCGCTTCATCGATCTGTGCGACACGCTGCACTTCGAGGTGCGCGCCGATGGCGTCATCAGCCGCGCCACTGACCTGCCGGGTGTCCCGGAAGATGAGGACCTCACCGTGCGCGCCGCGCGCGCGCTGCAAAAGGCCACGGGCACGCGCCAGGGCGCGCAGATCAGCCTTGAAAAACGCATCCCGCAAGGCGGCGGATTGGGCGGCGGGTCCAGCGATGCGGCATCAGTTCTGATCGCATTGAACAAGCTGTGGAACACGGGGCTGACGCGCCGCGAGCTCATGGCGCTGGCGCTGCCGCTGGGCGCGGACGTGCCCGTCTTCGTCTTCGGCCAGTCGGCATTCGCGCAGGGAATTGGCGAAGATCTCACGGCTGTGACCCTGCCCGAACGCGCCTATCTGGTGGCGCAACCGGATGCCAGCGTGCCGACCGTTGGCATTTTTTCCGCACCCGATTTGACAAGGAATTCTTCTTACATCACAATAGCGGACTTTCTTGCTTCGCAAACATTTTTGCCTAGCGAATCCAGCGGTAAATTTGCCAGCGGTGAATTTGCCAAAGGATGCGCGCTTTACGGAAGAAATGATTTGGAGCCGGTGGTCTACCGTCTTTATCCTGAAGTACTTGGGGCATCGCGGTGGCTTGCTGAGCGGGGTTTCCCTGTTCGCATGTCGGGATCAGGCGCATGTTTATTCGCCGAATTTTCCGAAACATCGCAGGCCGTTTTGGCAGAACAAGAAATAACCGCTATAATGCGCGGCGCTGATAAAACATTCAGCCAAACGCATCCACGGTTTCGGTTAGTGCAGGCATGTACTGGATTAGCTGAACATCCGTTGCGGAATTGGATTGCAAGATAGTTGGGGAGTCGCCAAGCTGGTTAAGGCACCGGATTTTGATTCCGGCATGCGAAGGTTCGAATCCTTCCTCCCCAGCCAACCGAATACATAAAAAAGCTGTTGAACACGCCTGTAAGACACTGGCCCGGGTTCAGCAGCTTTTTTATTTTCCGGATTCGCTGGTGCAAGTTGATTGTGCTGCACTAGGTCTCACCCGCAGGTACCACCCCGCATCACTCGTTAGTGTCTCAAACGACCATCGCATCATCCATCATGGCAAACGATAGCTTCATGATTTTCACGGGCACCGCCAACACTCGGCTGGCCGTGGACGTAGTCAACCACCTCGATATGTCCCTGGGAAAGATGACCGTCGGTCGTTTTTCGGACGGCGAGGTGATGGTCGAGATCAACGAGAACGTGCGCGGCAAGGACGTCTTCGTCCTGCAGCCCACCTGTGCGCCCACCAACGACAACCTGATGGAAATCATGGTGATGGTCGATGCCCTGCGCCGCGCGTCGGCCGGCCGCATCACCGCCGCGATTCCCTACTTCGGCTATGCCCGCCAGGACCGCCGTCCGCGTTCGGCGCGTGTGGCCATCTCGGCCAAGGTCGTGGCCAACATGCTGCAGGTCGCTGGCGTTGACCGCGTCCTGACCATGGACCTGCACGCCGACCAGATCCAGGGTTTCTTCGACATTCCCGTGGACAACATCTACGCCGGTCCGATCCTGCTGGGCGACATCTGGCGCCGCAATTTCTCGAACCTGGTCGTGGTGTCTCCGGACATCGGCGGCGTGGTTCGCGCACGCGCGCTGGCCAAGCAGCTCGAAGCCGATCTGGCCATCATCGACAAGCGCCGTCCGCGCGCCAACGTGTCGGAAGTGATGAACATCATCGGTGAAGTCGACGGCCGCACCTGCATCATCATGGACGACATGGTCGACACCGCCGGCACGCTGTGCAAGGCGGCCCAGGCCCTGAAAGACCGCGGCGCCGGCGCCGTTTACGCCTATTGCACGCACCCCGTGCTGTCGGGCGGCGCCATCGACCGCATCGAAGCGTCGGAACTCGACGAACTCGTCGTCACCGACACCATTCCGCTCTCCGAGCAAGGCCAGGCCAGCAGCAAGATCCGCCAGCTGTCGTGCGCCGCGCTGCTGGGCGAGACCATCCTGCGTATTTCCAACGCCGAATCGGTCAGCTCGCTGTTTGTCGATTGACGCGTTCGCGTCGATCGGATCACAGCCCGAATTTCCAGTTATTTGCGCCTTGCTGGTCGCGGCAAGGTGCAAACAAGCACGGCGCGCCCTTTGCGCGCCGTGATTTCAACCGGTGAAGTCTCTTCACCTTTATTGTTTCGGAGTTATCCATGAAATTTACTGCCACTGCGCGTAGCGTCCAGGGTTCGAGTGCGAGCCGCCGCCTGCGCCGCGCGGGCCGCGTTCCCGCCATTGTTTATGGTGGTACGGCTGCCCCCCTGAACATCGAACTCGACCACAACGAGATCTACCACGCGCTGCGCAAGGAAGAATTCCACGCATCGATCCTGCAAATGCAGCTCGAAGGCGCCAAGGATGAGCAAGTTCTGCTGCGTTCGGTTCAATGGCACGCCTACAAGCCGCAAGTCCTGCACGTGGACTTCCAGCGCGTCGACGCCAACCAAGCCCTGCGCACCAAGGTGCCGCTGCACTTCGTGAACGCTGAAATCTCGCCGGCCGTGAAGCTGAGCGGTGCGATCATCAGCCACGTGACGACCGAACTGGAAATCACCTGCCTGCCGTCGGCGCTGCCCCAGTTCATCGAAGTGAACCTGGCTGACGTGCTGGCCGGCGGTTCGATCCACCTGGCCGACATCAAGCTGCCCATGGGCGTGACCTACGTCCCCCACGGCGGTGAAGACAACCCCCTGCTGGCCGCCGCGGTCACCAAGGGTGGCGCTGCCGCTGCCGACGAAGCCGAAGAAGCTGCTCCGGCCGCCTAAGTCCTGCCGGAAAGCCCTTGCGGCTTTCCCGCGGCTTACGCCCGAAACCCTGCGTGTGCATTTGCATGCGCAGGGTTTTTTGGTTTAAACACCCCCATCATGTCTACTCCCATACGCCTCATCGTGGGACTGGGTAATCCAGGTCCCGACTACGAAACCACCCGGCACAACGCCGGCTTCTGGCTGGCCGACCATCTGGCGGACGATCTGCGCACTTCTTTTGCGCTCGAGAAGTCTTTTTTCGGCATGGTGGCCAAGTCACGCCAGGACGCGGACAACATCCTGCTGCTCAAGCCCAACACCTACATGAACCGTTCCGGCCAGGCGGTCGGCGCGCTGGCCCGCTTTTACAAGCTGACGCCGGAAGAAGTGCTGGTGCTGCACGACGAACTGGACCTCATGCCCGGACAGGTCAAGCTCAAGCAGGGCGGCGGCCACGCCGGCCACAACGGCCTGAAGGACATCCAGGCCGCGCTGGGCAGCCCCAACTTCTGGCGCCTTCGGATCGGCATCGGCCATCCGCGCACGCTGGGCCTGGCCCAACAGGTCGCCGACTTCGTGCTGCACCCCCCCCGCCGCGAGGAACAAAAGGAAATCGAAGCCGTCATCGACCGCTGCCGCGCCGTCGTGCCCGCCATGCTGTCGGGCGACTTCGCGTTGGCCACACGCCAGCTGCATAGCGGCAACGAGTCCTGATGAGCCAAGGCCAGCCCACCCGGAAGCTGCGCTTTCGCAGCGAGATCGCCGACTTCTGGCGCTTCATCCGCCATCCGCACCCGGTGGCGCGGCTGCCGCGTCGCGCCTGCGGCAGCGGGCTCGCCGCCGACTGGTGGCCGGGCATCGGGCCGGGGCGACTTCTGGCCTGGGCCGCCGTGCTGTGGGTGATCAACCTCTTCGCGCTGGGCCCCGTGGCCGTGGCCGCCGCAGGGCTGGGCGGCGTGACGCATCGTCTCGATCCGCACAACATTCCCTGGCTCACCGCGGTGCTGTGGGCGCCGCTGGTCGAGGAAATGCTGTTCCGCTACGGACTTCGCCGGCCGCGCCAGGCCCTGTGGTTGATACCTGCGCTGGTGCCGGTCGTGCTGTGGGGGCCCAAGCTCTGGACGGGGCTGCTGCTGGCCGCGTTCATTTTGCTGGCGGTGTGGGGGCTGCGCGCACGTCCTGAGCCGCTCAAAGGCTGGGACACCAACTGGCGCAGGTATTACCTGCAGCACTTCGGCGTCGTGTTCCATCTGGTCGCGCTGACGTTTGCCGCGGTGCATCTGACCAACTTTGTCTACAACAAGACGCCGTACTGGCTGCTGCCGCTGCTGGTGCTGCCGCAATGGCTGACCGGCCTCGTGCTGGGCTGGATGCGCGTGCGCCGCGGCATCGGAGCCGCGATCCTGCTGCATTCCGTGTTCAACGCCGGCCCCATCCTGATGATCTGGCTGGTCATGCGCTACGCGCCGGCCGTGGCCGGTTAAGGCTTCGGGCCGGGGCGCGCGGTCTGAAGGCAAGGGCGCATGCCCGGTAGCCATGTCGGCTGCGTTTCGCCGGCGGCGTCCTCGGGGCCGCATCACGTCCGCCAGGAGGGCGTCGTTTCACCCCGCCGGGGTAAACTACGCCGTTAACGCTCAATACCGTACTTACACAGGATTCCCATGGCTCTGCAATGCGGCATCGTCGGCCTGCCCAACGTTGGCAAATCGACACTCTTCAACGCTCTGACCCGCGCCGGCATCGCCGCCGAGAACTATCCGTTCTGCACCATCGAGCCCAACGTCGGCGTCGTCGAAGTGCCGGATCCGCGCCTGCAGAAGCTGGCCGAAATCGTCAAGCCCGAACGCATCCTGTCCGCCACCGTCGAATTCGTCGACATCGCGGGCCTGGTCGCCGGCGCGAGCAAGGGCGAAGGCCTGGGCAACCAGTTCCTCTCGCACATCCGCGAAACCGACGCCATCGTCAACGTCGTGCGCTGCTTCGAAGATCCCAACGTGATCCACGTCGCCGGCAAGGTCGACCCGATCGCCGACATCGAAGTCATCGAAACCGAACTGGCCCTGGCCGACCTGCAGACCGCCGAAAAGGCGCTGCAACGCCACCAGAAGACCGCGCGTTCGGGCGACAAGGAATCGCAACGCCTCGTGGCCGTGCTGGAAAAGTGCGTCGCCCAGCTCAACGAAGCCAAGCCCATCCGCTCGCTGGACCTGACGACCGAAGAAAAGGCCGACATCGCCCAGCTCTGCTTCATCACCGCCAAGCGCGCGATGTACGTGGGCAACGTCGCTGACGACGGCTTCACCAACAACCCGCTGCTCGACCGCCTGACCGAATTCGCCGCCGCCCGCAACGCGCCCGTCGTCGCCATTTGCGCCGCCATCGAATCCGAAATCGTCGACCTCGACGACGCCGACCGCGAAGCCTTCCTGAAGGACATGGGCATGGAAGAACCGGGCCTGAACCGCCTGATCCGCGCCGCCTTCAAGCTGCTGGGCCTGCAAACCTACTTCACCGCCGGCGTGAAGGAAGTGCGCGCCTGGACCGTGCCCATCGGCGCCACCGCGCCCCAGGCCGCCGGCGTCATCCACACCGACTTCGAACGCGGCTTCATCCGCGCGCAAACGATCTCGTACGAGGACTACATCACGTACAAGGGCGAGCAGGGCGCCAAGGAAGCGGGGAAGATGCGCGCGGAAGGCAAGGAATACATCGTGCAGGATGGCGATGTGATGAATTTCTTGTTTAACGTGTGATTTACCCGCGAGACCTGGACAGGCTTCGGCGGTAGCCAAGCATGCTGGGGCGCGCGATGCAACGCGTGCCAACTTGCGCCATCAATGAGCCCACTTCGTGGGCTCATTTTTTTTCCGCGGCTCGATCAGGTCGCAAATAAGAAGCTTCCTATATACGCCTGTCGACGCGACGGGCACGATCCTGACGGTGTGTTATGTCCACTTCCGGCCCCTGTGCCGTGGACTTAGAACCCATCTCGGTCTGCACCCAAGTGGTTGGTGCGAGCCGTAGCCGCAGGAGCGCCCCGTGCCCGTCCAATCTGATCTGCGTTTTACGTTTACTGCTGGTGCCGACGAGTTCGATGTCATCGAGTTTCGTCTAGTTGAAGCGCTGTCCGAGACCTTTCTGCTCGAGGTGGACCTGAGCTGCGCGAGTGCCGAAGTCGACTTTGGCGGGATACTGGACCAGCCCGCCTTGTTCACGATCTGGGCGGGCGGACGTGCCGTCAGGCTTGTCCATGGGCTGGTGTCTTCGTTTCAGCAAGGTGACACCGGCTTTAGGCGGACGCGCTATCGCGCCACGGTGGAACCTCGCCTGGCGCGTCTGAAACTAGCTTCAGACTGGCGCATATTCCAGGCGCTTGCTGTTCCCGACATTGCCAAAGCCGTCCTCGGCAAACACCGCATCACGCAAGCTTACGAGCAATGGAGCACCGAATCCCATCTTCCGCGGGAGTATTGCGTCCAGGCAGGCGACAGCGATTACACCTTTGTCGAACGCATCATGCGCGAAGAAGGATTTTTCTACGGTTTCATGCACACCGCTGATGGCCACCGCCTGATCCACTGTGACCGTCTATGGGTATTCGGCAGAGCCGACGGCCCGCCCGTCGAATACAACCCCATGCCCGGCGGAGACCGCCCAACGCCCGCGCTTCACAGTTTTCTGTACACGGAACAGGTACGCACGGCGCGTCATGCCCAGCGTGATTACGACTTCAAGAACCCGCGCTACGACCAACACACCGAACGAGCAGTAGAAAAAGGGGCACACCAGTCGCTCGACTATGAACGTTACGACTACCCGGGGCGCTACAAGAACATCTCGGGGGTGCAGTTCACCCGAGACCGCCTGCGCGGCCTGCGGGGCGGGGCTTGCATGGCGGTCGCCCAAGGCGATGATGCGCGACTGACGCCAGGCGTTTCCTTCGACCTCGTGGGCCACCCGCGCGAGGACATGAATCGCGGTTGGCGGCCGATCCGCCTGGCGCACCACGGCAAGCAGTACACAAGCCAGGCTGAAGACAGCGCAGACGCCGAGCAAGGCACTCACTACCACTGCACCGCCACTCTGGTACCCGACGATGTCGAGTGGCGCGCGGAACCGCTGCCCAAGCCGCGCATCGATGGCCCTCAACAAGCGACAGTGGTGGGGCCGCCGGGCGAGGAGATCTACTGCGACAACTACGGACGCGTGAAAGTGCAGTTTCCCTGGGACAGGGAAGGCAAGCTGGACGAACACAGTTCCTGCTGGATACGCGTGTCGCAGAACGTGGCCGGCGCCCTGTGGGGCCACATCGCCATCCCCCGCATCGGGCAGGAGGTCATCGTCAGCAACTTCGATGGCGATCCGGATCAGCCGGTCATCACGGGAAGGAGCTACAACGCACACCAGTTGCCGCCGTACGATCTTCCGGCGCACAAAACGCGCATGACCATCAAGAGCCAGACCCACAAGGGAGACGGTTTCAATGAAATGCGCTTCGAGGATGAGGCGGGACGAGAGGAGATCTACCTCCATGCGCAGAAGGACCAGAATATCCACGTCAACAACGACGAGAGTACGTTTGTCGGACACGACCGCAGGGAGCGGGTCGAGAACGATGAAGCCATCGTCATCGGCCACGACCGCACGGAAACCATCGGCAACGACGAGCGGGTCACCGTCGCGCGCGACCGGCGCCATGACATCGGCCGGGACGCCTTGCTTGCCGTGGGACGTGACCACACCATCTCTATCGTCAAAGACCGCATCGAGGAGGTTGGCAACCACCGGCGCGACAAGACCGCCGCGAATCATTGGACGGAAATCGGAGGGCACCTGGAGCAGCGCATCGAAGGGCACGCGCATCTGCAGGCGGGCCAGGAAATCCGGAACCTGACCAAGGTCTACAAGGTTCAGGTGGAGGATGAAATTGTGCTGGAGGGGCCGGGCGGGTCGTTGCATATCAACCGGTCTGGCATCACGCTCAGCGGCGTGGCAATACATCTCAAAGCTCCCATAAGCCAGCAAGCAAACGGGGGTGGCGCCTTCCTCTCATTGGCAAGCGCGCCCGAACAGGGTGAGCCGATTTGCGTCAGTTGTTGGTTGAAGGCCGCCCGGGAACGCAAGGCATTGATGAGGATGGGCGCATGATCTCCAATGACTTGATCAGGGCGCTGAACCAAGAGATCCATGACGGCGAGGGTTCACGGTCGTGCCACCTCATGGCATTGATCGACATGGCATTTGTGCCGGAAGACCAGCGGCAAGAAATCGCCGAGCATATCGCCGGTGATGCTCATCCATTACTCATTGATCCGCAGTTGGATGCACTGAAGCCGCTGGGCCCGATGCTTATTGGCGCAAACGGATTTGGGCCAGCGCAGTATGAAGCCGTGCTGGCGAAAGTCGGAGCCCGCTGCGCCGCGTACGTGAATTCCTGGATCTCCAGCGTTGTTCCGCCGCAGGAGCTTGCGTTGCACTTTAGCGGAGCAACTTACGCCATCGGCGAGTCGAATCAGCAGTATTTGCTGCGCTACTACGATCCGGCAATCACGCCGCTTCTGTATGCGCATGCCGACCGCGAATGGGTGTCCCGGTTCTTTGGGCCGGTCCTGTCCTGGTGGTTCCAGGACGCGACGCAAGCGTCCTCGTTGTGGCGCCGGATCCGTGGCAGAGGTCGAAGCGATGGCTCGTCGCCTGCGCAGCCGCTGCACCTGAACACCGCTCTGTGGCAAGTGTTGGAATCCGACCCCCTCCCTCACCGCCTGCTGCACACCCTGGAAGCGCAATTGCCTCACGTTTTCGATAGCGCTTGTGGCGGCGTCAGGCTTGCTCAGGTCGAGGCGCAACTCAACGCTGGACGCCGGTCAGGGCTGACGCGCCACGAAGATCTTACGACCTACGTGATCGTCGGTATGAATCGTTCCTGGAGTCAACGCGTGCAGGACCGTCGATGGCAGAACGCGTTGGATCGCGCCGTGACGGGTGCCGAGACGTTGAACGAATCACTCGCCGCTCTGGCGCGGGCAAGCGTTAAGGACGTGCAGTCATGAACCAGGTTTCATTGGAAGAGTTGCTATCGCAGGCAGTCGATGTCGCGCGCAGTACTCGACGGGACGAGGCGCCCAGCCCGTGCGTCGACTGCAAGTCCGAAGTTGCCATTCTTCCGCTGCGCTATGCCGTGGTGACCAGCGAAGATCCGGAAACGCTTGCCGCGCTGGCGCCGGAACTGCCTCGCAATCTCGGCCTGGGGTTGCCCGCGTTGCAAGCCAAAGGCGTCCGCTACGCCGTGCGCGCCATGCGCCAGGGTTACCTGTACGCGTTCATCAAGCGCTTCGGAAAATGGAATTGCGAAAGCGCATGGCGAGCGACAGGGACAGGGGTGTTCGCCCCATTCTGGCCTTACTCGCCAGATTTGCAGTACGCGCCCGAACCGCGCCGGCTGCTCGGATATGGCGGCTGGACCATTCTGTTCAAGGCCCCGGAAGACATCCAGGAAGCGCGCCTGCTGTTCACTCCGGACGTCCTTACCGGGCGGATGCTCGACAAGTTGCGCGATACCGATTCGTTGCGCAACAAGCTGCAGGCATTCGACATCAAGGAAATCGCCAGCAGCTGCTCGTTTGCTCCCGACGTGCTCGACATGTCT
>NZ_CADIJP010000002.1 GCF_902859725.1 Achromobacter mucicolens
GGCGCCGGCGCGCGGGCGCGGCGGCGTCGCTGGCTTCGCGCGGCTGGCGCGACACTTCTTCGATCATGTCGGCACGGGTGGCGTCGTCGGCATTGGCCAGATCCATCCACCACTGCGCCAGCACGCTGTCGAACTCGCCGGCGGCGGCGCGCAGCTGCAGGAAGTCGCAGGCGGCGCGGAAACGCGGCTGCTCGATCATGCGGTAGATGGTCTTGCCCATGCGCCGTTCAAAACGCGGTTGCATGAACCAGATCTCGCGCATGTCGGACGAGAAGCGGCGCTGAATCGCGAGCTTCTCGGTCTGTTCGTCCAGCACGGAGTCCGCGGCTGACGACAGGGCCGGAATGGTGTGCTCGCCCTGCGCGCGCAACTGCTTCCAGCGCACTTCGACCTGCTGCCACAGCAGCGCGGCAAACAGGAAGCTGGGGCTGATGGTCTTGCCGGCGCGCACGCGCGCATCGGTGCGTTCCAGCGCCAGTTCCACGAAGTGTTCGCCGCCGGGTTGTTCAAGCACCACGTCCAGCAGCGGCAGCAGGCCGTTGTGCAGACCATCGGCGCGCAGCTGGCGCAGGCAGTCCATCGCATGGCCGCAAGTCAGCAGCTTGAGCATCTCGTCGAACAGGCGCGAGGCCGGCACGTTCTCGATGAGGTCGGCCATGGTGCTGATGGGTTCGCGCGTGGCCGGATCGATCGTGCCGTTCAGCTTGGCGGCAAAGCGCACCGCGCGCAGCATGCGGACCGGATCTTCGCGGTAGCGCTTGACGGGATCGCCGATGATGCGGATCTGGCGCTTCTTCAGGTCGGCCACGCCATTGTGGTAGTCGATGACTTCCTCGTTGTGCGGGTCGTAGTACAGCGCATTCATGGTGAAGTCGCGGCGCTTGGCGTCTTCTTCCTGCGATCCGAACACGTTGTCGCGCAGGATGCGGCCGTGTTCGTCGGTTTCCTGGTCTTCCGAGGCGGGCGCGCGGAAGGTGGAGGTCTCGATGATCTCCTGGCCGAACACCACGTGCACCAGCTGAAAGCGCCGGCCGATGATGCGTGCGCGGCGGAACAGCGGACGGATCTGTTCGGGCGTGGCGTTGGTGGCCACGTCGAAGTCCTTGGGCTCGAGCCCGACGATCAGGTCGCGCACCGCGCCGCCGACGATATAGGCTTCGTAGCCATGCTGGCGCAGTACCTCGCACACCTTGATGGCGTGGCGCGACACGTTGCGGCGGTCGATGCCGTGTTTGTCGCGCCCGATGCGCAACGGCCCCCTGGGTGTCGGCGCGAATAGCCGGCCGACGAATTTTTTTATGGTTTCAGTGATCATTTAGGACTTCGAATCTTCCATGTGGTCGAACAGGTCGATCACTTGCCAGCCGCGTTCCTGCGCAATGGCGCGCAGGGCGGGGCTGGGGTTGGCGGCAATCGGACGGGTCACTTTTTCGAGGAGCGGCACATCATTGACCGAATCGCTATAGAAAAACGATTCGGAGAAATCCGCAAGCCCCAAGCCCATGCTGCCCAGCCAGTCGTTCACGCGCACCACCTTGCCTTCCTTGAAGCTTGGCGTGCCCAGGATGCGGCCCGTGTAGCGGCCGCGCAGGTACTCGGCATCGGTTGCGACCAGATGGGGCACACCGAACGCGCGGGCGATCGGGGCGGTGACGAAACTGTTGGTGGCCGTGACGATGGCGCAGAGGTCCCCGGCTTCCAGGTGGCCGTCCACCAGGTCGCGCGCGGCGGGGGTGATGGACGGGCGGATGACTTCGCCCATGAAGGTTTCGTGCCACACGGCCAGGTCGTGGGGCGCATGCGCGGCCAGCAGGCCGAGCATGAATTCGGCGGCCTGTTCGGCCGTCAGTTCGCCGCGGTTGTAGCGCTCCATCAGATCGTCATTCAGGCGGCGGGCCTCGACGGGATCGCCCGCCCGGCCCGTGCGCGCCAGATAGTCGGCCCATTGATAGTCGCTGTCGAGCGGCAGCAAGGTGTGATCCAGGTCGAACAGGGCGAGACGTCGGGTGGTCATGTGCGTTGTGAATCAGGGTCTGCGAGCATGGCGCGCAGCAGGGGGAGGGTGATGGGGCGGCCGGTGGCCAGGGAATAACGATCCAGCGCGTCGAGCAACGCCGCAAGCTTGCGGATGTCGCGCTCGTGGTGCGTGAGCATCCAGTTGATGATTTCGGGCGCCAGGTGCAGCCCGCGTTCGGCGGCCTGCGCCGACAGCGCGGCCAGCTTGTCGGCGTCGGACAGCGGATCCAGCCGGAACACCAGGTCCCAGCCCAGGCGCGTGCGCAGGTCTTCGCGCAGCGGCATCGACAGCGGTGCGCGGTCGCCGGCCAGCGCCAGCGCAAAGGCGCGCTGCGTGGCGGCCGATTCGCGCCAGCGGTTGTACAGCGCAAACAGGGCGGCCTGGCGGCTGTCGTCCATGCGGTGCACGTCGTCGACGGCCACGAAGTGGGGCATCGGCGATTTGGAATCGGCCTCGGCCAGGCGGCGCAGCATGTTTTCGCCGTTGGCCGGGTCGATGTAGACGGCATCCGGGCGCGCGGTCAGGGCGCGCAGCAGATGGGTGCGGCCGCAGCCGGCGGCGCCCCAGATGTACAGGGCACGGCCGGGCTTGAGCGCACGCACGGCTGCCACCGCTTCTCCGTTGGGGCCGGCGATGTAGTTGTTCAGCGATGGCGCTGGCGCGGGGAGAACGTCGAGCAGCAGCTGGCGGTTCATGAGAGTTAGCAATCAGGCGTTTTCGGGGGCGCCGGAAAGTCCGGGCCGGGTCGCCGCAAAAAGCCAAGAAAAATCGGTGATACAAGGGCCATGTAGAAACTGGCAAAATCAATACCGGCCAACCCTACACTTTAAACCACCTGAGGCGATGGTGTCGCGTCCGAACGCTTGGCCTGGCGGGGGTTTGCGCCCTTCAGCGCCTGTCCGCGGCCGGGTCATCGTAAAATGCAGGGCGTTCCACCAAAATCCCAGCAATTGTTACATACCCCACGGCATTTCTCATGACGAACCAACCTAAAGCCCCCCTGACCTACCGCGACGCCGGTGTCGACATCGACGCAGGCGACGCCCTGGTCGACCGAATCAAACCCCTTGCCGCGCGCACGATGCGCCCCGGGGTGCTGGCCGGTATCGGCGGCTTTGGCGGCCTGTTCGAAGTGCCCAAGACCTACAAGGAGCCCGTGCTGGTGTCCGGCACGGACGGCGTGGGCACCAAGCTGCGCCTGGCGTTCGACTGGAACCGCCACGACACGGTGGGCATCGACCTGGTCGCCATGAGCGTCAACGACATCCTGGTGCAGGGCGCCGAGCCGCTCTTCTTCCTGGATTACTTCGGTTGCGGCAAGTTGTCGGTGGACACGGCGGCGGCGGTGGTGGGCGGCATTGCCAAGGGCTGCGAATTGTCGGGTTGCGCGCTGATCGGCGGCGAGACCGCCGAGATGCCGGGCATGTACCCGGACGGCGAATACGACCTGGCCGGTTTCGCGGTGGGCGCGGTGGAAAAGTCCAAGATCATCGACGGCAAGTCCATCAAGGCGGGCGACGTGGTGCTGGGCCTGGCTTCCAGCGGCGCGCACTCGAACGGCTACTCGCTGCTGCGCAAGATCCTGGAACGCGCGGGCGCCAAGCCCGATGACGATTTCCACGGCCAGAAAATGGTCGACGTGGTCATGGCCCCGACCCGCATCTACGTGAAGCAGGTGCTGGCCGCCCTGGCCAAGCACGGCACCGACATCAAGGGCCTGGCCCACATCACCGGCGGCGGCCTGCTGGACAACGTGCCGCGCATCCTGCAGGACGGCCTGGCTGCCAAGCTGCACCGCGACGCCTGGGAAATGCCCAAGCTGTTCCAGTGGCTGCAAGAGCAAGGCGGCGTCGAGGACACCGAGATGTACCGCGTCTTCAACTGCGGCATCGGCATGGTGCTGGTGGTGGATCCGGCCCAGGCCGACGCCATTGCCGCCACGCTGCGCGAGCAGGGCGAGACCGTCAGCAAGCTGGGCGAGATCGTGCCCCAGGAAGCCGGCATGGCGCAGACCTTCGTGGTGTGACGCCGCGGCGATCGCGCTGCAATGAAGATGACCGCCGTGATGGCGGTCATTTTTTTTGGCGCCGCGTGAGGGCGCCTGGGCGGTATTCAAAGGTGTCTGACACCCCAACGAGATCGACTTCATCCTGCGATGCCGTCTCAGGGGGTGTCAGACACCTTGAATACCGCTCATCAGTCCGCCAGCGCCAGCGCCACGGCGTCAATGGTCTGCGCGACCGCGTCGGCGGCCAGGCAGTCGACGATGACGCGATCGGGCTGCGCGCGCAGCCAGGTGATCTGGCGCTTGGCCAACTGCCGCGTCGCAGCGATGCCCTGTTCGCGGGCGGTGTCCAGGTCGATCTGGCCGTCCAGGTGCGCCCACATCTGGCGGTAGCCCACGCAGCGCACGGAGGGCAGGCCCGGGTGCAGGTCGGCGCGGGCGTGCAGGCCGCGCACCTCGTCCAGCAGTCCCTGGCGCAGCATGGCGTCAAAGCGCTGCTCGATGCGGGCGTGCAGCGCGGCGCGGTCCGAGGGCTCCAGGCTGATCGTCACGTAGCGGTTGCCGTCGTCGTCGGGCTTGCGCTGCGCGCGTTGCAGCAGGGCCGACATGGGTTGGCCGGAAAGTTGGCAGATTTCGAGCGCGCGCTGGATGCGCTGGCTGTCGTTGGGCGCCAGGCGCGCGGCCGTGACGGGGTCCAGCTTCGCCAGCTCGGCGTGCAGCGCAGGCCAGCCCAGCAGGGCGGCGCGCGCTTCCAGTTCGGCGCGCAGCGCGGGATCGGCCTGCGGCAGGTCGTCCAGGCCGTCGCGCAGCGCCTTGTAGTACATCATCGTGCCGCCCGCCAGCAGCGGGATGCGGCCGCGCGCGCGAATGCCGGCGATCAGGCGCAGCGCGTCGGCGCGGAATTCCGCGGCCGAATACGACTGCGCCGGGTCCAGGATGTCGAGCAGGTGCTGCGGAACGCGGGCCTGTTCTTCAAGAGAAGGCTTGGCGGTGCCGATATCCATGCCGCGGTAGATCGTGGCCGAGTCCACGTTGACGATCTCGAGCGGCCAGCGTTCGGCCAGGGCCAGCGTCGAGGCGCTCTTGCCGGCCGCGGTAGGGCCCGCCAGGCAGATGACCGGGGGCAAAACGGGGGAGTGGGATGCCGGCAAGCTATTGTCCGCGCAGGAAAAGCTTGTCCAGGTCGGACATGGACCATTGCACCCAGGTGGGACGGCCGTGATTGCACTGGTCGGCCCGTTCCGTGGATTCCATCTGGCGCAGCAGGCCGTTCATCTCTTCGAGGGTGAGCTTGCGGTTGGCGCGCACGGAGCCGTGGCAGGCCATGGTCGAGAGCAGTTCGTTGCGCTGTTCGGTCAAGAGGCGCGAGACGCCCACCGCGCCCAGATCGCGCAACACGGCGCGGGCCAGGGTTTCGATGTCCCCACGGGCCAGGATGGCCGGCACCGATCGGACCGCGATCGAGGTGGGGCCGGAAGGGCGCATCTCAAAGCCCAGGTCGTTCAACTGTTCCTCGAATTCCTCGACCAGCGCCACGTCCTTTTCCTGGGCATGGAACACCACGGGCACCAGCAGGTCCTGGCGCGGCAGGCTGCGCGCGTCCAGGGCCTGCTTGAGCTGTTCGTAGACCACACGCTCGTGGGCGGCGTGCATGTCGACCAGCACCATGCCGCGGCGGTTCTGCGCCAGGATGTACACGCCGTGCAACTGCGCCACCGCCATGCCCAGCGGGTGTTCTTCGTCGGCGGGCAGCCCGGCGGGCGCGGGCGCCGGTTCACGCAGGGGCGCGGCCCGGGCGGCGGTGTCGTCGGTCAGGGGGCGGTAGAGCGATTGCCAGTCGGCCGCGGGAATGCCGGCCGGTTCGGCGTGCAGGCGGAAGGGCACCTGGGTATGCGGGCGCTGCGGGGCGGGCGACGGTCGCAGGCCATAGGCGGCGCCGTTGCCAGAGCCGTTGCCCGAGCCGGGATGCGCACCTGCATGCGCGCCGCCCGCTGTGCTGCCTGCGGTGCCGCCATTCATGCCCCCATAGCCCGGGCGCGGCGATTCGGCCGGGGCCGGCATCGCTGGGCGGTAGGCGGGGGCGTCGGGGGCAGCGTCGCCCGCCGGTCGCGCGACGGTTTCGAATCCGTCGTCATCGGCCTGTGCCGCGGGCGCCACGGCCGACGAGCCGCCGGTCTGCGCCAGCGTCTGGCTGACCGCGTGCGAGACGAAGCGGTGCACGGCGCCGCTGTCGCGGAAGCGCACCTCGTGCTTGGCCGGGTGAACGTTCACGTCCACGGCGGCCGGATCGATGTCCAGGAACAGCACATAAGCAGGCTGGCGGTCGCCGTGCAGCACGTCGGCGTAGGCCGCGCGCAGCGCGTGGCTGACGGTGCGGTCCCGCACGTAGCGGCCGTTCACGTAGAGGTACTGACGGTCGGCGCGGGCGCGGGCGGCGGTCGGCCGGGTAATCATGCCGGCCAGGCTGACCGTGCCGACCGAATGCGACAGCAGCAGGCCGTGCTCGGCGAATTCGGCGCCCAGCACGTCGCGGATGCGCTGCGGCGGTTCGGCGGGCAGCCACTGGCGCTGCGCGCGGTCGTGGTGGAACAGGCGGAAGGCAATCTGCGGATGCGCCAGCGCGATGCGCTCCATGGCGTCGACGCAATGGCCGAATTCGGTGGCTTCGGAGCGCAGGAACTTGCGGCGCGCGGGCACCGCGTCGAACAGCTGGCGCACGTCTACGGTGGTGCCGGGCGGGCCGGAGGCGGGGCTGACCTGCATGCTGCCCGCGTCGATCTGCCAGGCATGGTCGCCGTCGCGGGTGCGCGAAATGATGGACACCTGGGCCACCGACGCAATCGAGGCCAGGGCCTCGCCGCGAAACCCCATGGATGCCACGGATTCCAGCTCGTTCAGCGAGCGGATCTTGCTGGTGGCGTGGCGGGCCAGCGCCAGCGGCAGTTCCTCGGGCGGGATGCCGCCGCCGTCATCCGTCACCGCAATACGCCGGATGCCGCCGCCTTCGAGACGGACCTCGATGGCGCGCCCGCCCGCGTCGATGGCGTTTTCAAGGATTTCCTTGAGCACGGACGCGGGGCGCTCGATGACCTCGCCAGCGGCTATCTGGCTGATCAGCAGGTCGGGAAGCGCAAGGATGGAACGACGTTCGGTCATGAGGCCCAGATCTTATGTAGCAGTGCGGACGATTTTAGCGTCATGCCCCGGTGGGCTATAGTCGCTGACAAATTCACATCGGATATCAGGGCCGCTTCAATGCTCGAGTTTTTCAATATGGTGCTCCACATCGACCAGACGCTGGGTCTCTGGGTCGAGCAATACGGCGTGTGGGTGTACCTGGTGCTGTTTCTCATCGTCTTTGCCGAGACGGGACTGGTCGTGCTGCCTTTCCTGCCGGGCGACTCGCTCTTGTTCATCGCCGGCGCCTTTGGCGCCACGGGCCATATCGACCCCATCCTGATGTCGGTGCTGCTCATCGTGGCGGCCGTGACCGGCAACTCGCTGAACTACGCGATCGGCCGCTACATCGGACCGAGGGTGTTCTCGATGAACCTGCGCTTCCTGGACCGCGGCGCGCTGATGCGCACGCATGCCTTTTACGAAAAGCACGGCGGCAAGACGATCGTCATGTCGCGCTTCATCCCGGTGGTGCGCACCTTTGCGCCCTTCGTGGCGGGCGTGGCCGAGATGTCGATGGCGCGCTTCCAGATGTTCAACATCATGGGCGCGCTGCTGTGGGTGATCAGCCTGGTCGCGGCGGGCTACTTCTTCGGCAATATCCCGATCATCCGCGATCACCTGAACACCATCGTCCTGGTGGGCCTGGCGGCGGCCGTCGTGCCGGTCGTGGGGGCCGGCCTGGTCAAACTGGTGCGCGCGCGCCGGGCGCACTAGGGCGGCGCGCCGCGCCCAAACAAAAAGGCTATGCGCCAAAGGGTGCATAGCCTTTTTTCATGGGCCCGGCCAAAGGGCCCGGGATCGCGCGTAAAACCTAGCTCACGTCACCCAGGCGAGCCAGCGGCGGGTTGGCCGTGAAGTAGCGCTGGATGCCGGTCATCATGGCCTGCGCCAGCTTGTCCTGATGTCCTGCGCTGCGCAAAAGGGCTTCTTCCTGGGGATTGCTGATGAAGGCGGTCTCGACCAGCACCGACGGAATGTCCGGCGCCTTCAGCACGGCAAAGCCGGCCTGTTCAACGCTGTTCTTGTGCAGGCGGTTGATCTTCTTGATCTCGTCCAGGAAGGCGTTGCCGACCTTGAGCGAGTCGTTGATCTGAGCCGTGGTGGACAGGTCCAGCAGCACTTTCGCGACCTGGCGGTCGTGGCTGCCCAGGTTGACGCCGCCGATCAGGTCGGCCGCGTTTTCCTTGTCGGCCATCCACCGGGCCTGCGCGCTGGTGGCGCCGCGCTGGGACAGCGCGAAGACCGACGAGCCGTTGGCGGAGGGCTTGACCCAGGCGTCCGCGTGGATGGAGATGAACAGGTCCGCATGCACACGGCGCGCCTTCTGCACGCGCACGTGCAGCGGCACGAAGTAATCGTCGTCCCGCGTCAGGTAGGCGCGCATGTACGGCTGGCTGTCGATCAGCGACTTCAGGCGCCGCGCAATGCGCAGCACCACGTCTTTTTCGCGCAGGCCGGATTTGCCGATGGCGCCCGGGTCTTCGCCGCCGTGGCCGGGGTCCAGCGCGATGGTCAGCATGCGCGGCTTGCCGCGGCTGGCGGTGGCAGGGGGCTTGGGCGGGGTCGGCAGGGCGGGCGCCGGCTGCTGGCCGCGCACGCGGGGCGGCTCGGGCGGATCCGCACGGGTCACCGGGTTGCGCTGGATGTCTTCCAGGATGCGCGCCAGCGGATCGTCCACATCGGGACCGCTGGACTTGTTCAGGATCGCGATCAGCGGATCCTGGGCAATCTTGGGGTACAGGTCCAGCACCAGACGGTACTGGTAGTCGGCAACGGGTTTGAGCGTGAACACCTGCGGTGCCACGGGCTGCTTCAGATCGAACACCAGTCGCACGACGTTCGGGCGGTTCTGCGCCACGCGCAGGCTCTGGATGTAGGGATCGCCGGGCCGGACCTTGGAGACAAGGTCGTTCAAGGCCGCGCTGAGGGTCAGTCCCTCGATGTCGACCACCAGGCGGTGGGGGTTTTCCAGCGTGAACTGTTCAGCCTTGAGTTCGCTGTCCAGTTCCAGCGTGACGCGGGTGTATTCGTCGGCAGGCCAAGTCCGTACGGCCAGGATCGTGGCGGCCTGCGCCAGCCGCGGCACGACCGGCAGGACGAGCAGCGTGGCGGCGACGCTGATCAGGCGTCGGCGGGTGGCGCCTGCCGAGGGGAGGGCGCCGTCAGGGGCGGGGGGACAATCGCGTTCAACCATGTTTGTCCTCGGGCGGTGTACGCGGTCAGGGTGGCGTCACGTCCGTCGCCTGCATAGGCAAGGCAGATCAGCAGGTCCGGCGGGGGCAAAAGGCCTTCTGCCCGCTCCGGCCATTCGATCAAAACGACCGCATCGTCACGCAGTAAATCCCGAAATCCTGCGTCCAACCATTCGCGCGAATCACTAAATCTATAAAAATCAAGGTGATAGAAGTATAAGTTAGAAAGTTTATAGGATTCAAGCAGGGCGTAGCTTGGACTCTTGATTCGGCCTGTGATGCCGCTTTCGCGCAACAATGCCCTGGAGAAGGCCGTTTTTCCTGCTCCGAGGTCACCTTGGAGATGAATACACGCGCCTGGCAGGCCGGTTTTGGCGCCCGTGACCATCGGCGCCAGCTGGCGCGCCAGCGTCTCGGTGGCGGCTTCGTCGGGCAGGTGCAGAGTCAGGGTGGCAAGGGGGGCGGACATGGCGCTGGGCGAGTGGTAAAAAACGAGGATCGGAGCACAGTTTGGAGCAATTATAGGAATGCGGGTTTCTGCTAACCTATAACTGATTTTTATTCTCAATATGTCGTGACCGACGGCCTCCCGCCGCCCGCGACTGACGCCGCCACGGAGTTGTACGCGCCATGAAGACCCGCATCGAAAAAGACACCTTTGGCCCCATCGAGGTGCCGCAAGACCATCTGTGGGGAGCCCAGACGCAGCGCTCGCTGCATTTCTTCGCGATCTCCACCGAAAAGATGCCGGAGCCGCTGGTCAATGCGATGGCGCGGCTAAAGCGTTCGGCGGCCAAGGTTAATGCCGACCTGGGTGAGCTGGATGCGCAGATCGCGGACGCGATCATGCGCGCCGCCGACGAAGTCATCGCTGGCAAGTGGCCCAATGAATTTCCGCTGTCCGTCTGGCAGACCGGCTCGGGCACGCAGAGCAACATGAACATGAACGAGGTGCTGGCCAACCGCGCCTCGGAGCTCCTGGGCGGCGAGCGCGGCGAAGCGCGCAAGGTGCATCCGAACGATCACGTCAACCGCGGGCAGTCGTCCAACGACACGTTCCCGACCGCCATGCACGTGGCGGCGGCCGTCGAGGTCGAGCATCGCCTGCTGCCGTCACTGAAGGCGCTGCGCGCCACGCTGGCGGAAAAGAGCGCCGCGTTCTACGACATCGTCAAGATCGGCCGCACCCACCTGCAGGACGCCACGCCGCTGACGCTGGGCCAGGAACTCTCGGGCTACGTGGCCCAGCTCGATCTGGCCGAACAGCAGATCCGCGCCACGCTGCCGGGCCTGCACCAGCTGGCCATCGGCGGCACTGCGGTGGGCACGGGCTTGAACGCGCATCCGCAATTCAGCGCGAAGGTGTCGGCCGATCTGGCCCATGCCACGGGCACGGCGTTCGTCTCGGCGCCCAACAAATTCCAGGCGCTGGCCTCGCACGAAGCGCTGCTGTTTGCCCACGGCGCACTGAAGTCTCTGGCGGCCGGCCTCATGAAGATCGCCAACGACGTGCGCTGGCTGTCGAGCGGTCCGCGGTCGGGCCTGGGCGAGATCAGCATCCCCGAGAACGAACCGGGCAGCTCGATCATGCCGGGCAAGGTCAACCCGACGCAGTGCGAAGCCATCACGATGCTGGCCGCGCAGGTCCTGGGTAACGACGTGGCGATCAACATCGGCGGCGCCAGCGGCAACTTCGAGCTGAACGTCTACAAGCCGCTGGTGATCCACAACTTCCTGCAATCGGTGCGCCTCTTGACGGACGGCATGGCCAGCTTCGACAAGCATTGCGCCGCGGGCATCGAGCCCAACCACGAGCGCATTGCCGAACTCGTGGACCGTTCGCTGATGCTGGTGACCGCGCTGAATCCGCACATTGGCTACGACAAGGCCGCGCAGATCGCCAAGAAGGCGCACAAGGAAGGCCTGTCGCTGAAGGAATCGGCGCTGGCGCTGGGTTATGTGACCGAAGCGCAGTTTGCCGAATGGGTCGTGCCGGGCTCGATGACGAACGCGCACAAGGCTTCTTGAACCGGCTTGCGCCACCCGCGTGAGATGGCCGCCCTTGCCGGGGCGGCCATTTTTTTGGGGGGAAGATCAGCCGCCGGCCAGCAGCAGCCACATCGGGATCGTGACGGCCGAGAACAAGGTGCCCAGCGAGATCAGCACGGCCACCATGCGGCCATCGCCGCCCATGCGCATCGCCAGCACGTAGGCCGCCGATGCCGTGGGCAGCGCCGCGAAGAGCAGCAGCATGCGTGCTTCCAGCGGCGGCAGGCCGAGCAGATGCGCCACCAGCAGCGCGACCGCGGGCAGCGCGACGAGCTTGACCGCCAGCATCCAGGCGATCAGCGATCCGTAGCCCTTGCCGCCTTCCCATGCCAGGCTGGCCCCCACGCAGAGGATGCCCAGCGCGATCGCCGCCGCGCCCAGCCGCGCAAGCACGGTGTCGACGGCGCCGGGCAGTTGCAGTCCCGCGAGATTGCAGGCCAGGCCCAGCAGCGTGGAGACCACGAGCGGATTGCGCGCCAGTTCGCGCAGCAGGTTGCCGCCGTTGTGCCGCGCCAGGCCGTACACGGCCGCGATGTTGGCCATGGGCACCGCAAAGCCGACGATCAGCGCCATGACGGTCTGGCCCTGGGTGCCCGCCAGACTGGCCGACAAGGCCAGGCCGATGTAGGTGTTGAAGCGGTAGCCGCATTGCGCCGATGAGGCCAGCCCGAGGGACGAGGGCCGCAGGACCAGGCCCGCCAGCCACGCCATCGCCACGCCCGCGGCTACGACCGCGGCAGAAGCCTGCAGCAGCAGCGCCGCGTTGCCCGCCGTGATGGGCGTGCGCACGATCGCCTGGAACAGCAAGGCGGGGAACAGCACGAAGTAGACGAGGCGTTCCGTTCCGGCGAAGAATTCGCGTGAAAAACCCAGTTTGTGACGTAGCGCCCAACCCAGCGCGACCAGCATGAAATCGGGGAAAACCAGGAGGGCAACAGACATGGGAGAAGAGGTTTTTGCCTGGCGCCGGGCAGTGGTCGGCGCGCTATGCGGGTGTAAGCGTTTGCTGCTATTCTCCGACATTCTGGCGGGCGCTTGTGCCACAAGCAACTCATAAATGCAGCGCCGACACGCTGCGCACAAGCAATGCGCCCGCACCGTTATCTGCTGGTCCGTCTACAGGCGGACACAACACACAACGGGCCGTCTACAAACGGGCTCGCACTCTTGGAGGAAACACATCTATGAATAAGGTCCGCTCTCTGGCCGTGGCCATCGCTCTTGCTACCGGCGCAGCCGGCACGTTGGGCGCTTCGGTCGCGCACGCCGCAGACAAGTACCCCAGCAAGGCCATCCGCGTGATCGTTCCGTTCGCGCCTGGCGGTTCCACCGACATCATTGCGCGTCTCGTGACGCAGCGCATGAGCCAGGAACTCGGCCAGCCCATGGTCGTTGAGAACAAGGGCGGCGCGGGCGGCGCCATCGGTGCGGCCGAAGCCGCGCGCGCGCCGGCCGACGGCTACACGCTGTCCATCGCCACCGTCTCCACGATGGCCGTGAACCCCGCTTGCCGTCCGAAGGACCTGCCGTACGATCCGATCAAGGACTTCCAGCCGGTCACCAACTTCGCCAACACCGCCAACGTCGTGGCCGTGAACCCCAAGTTCCCCGCCAAGGACTTCAAGGGCTTCATCGAAGAGCTGAAGAAGAATCCGGGCAAGTACTCGTACGGCAGCTCGGGCACTTGCGGCGTGCTGCACCTGATGGGCGAATCCTTCAAGATGGCCACCGGCACCGACATCGTGCACGTGCCCTACAAGGGTTCGGGCCCGGCGCTGGCCGATGCCGTTGGCGGCCAGATCGAAATCCTGTTCGACAACCTGCCGTCGTCGATGCCGCAGATCCAGGCCGGCAAGCTGAACGCCATGGCCATCGCCTGGCCCGAGCAGATCGCCGCGGTCAAGGGCGTTCCGACCTTCAAGGAAGCCGGCTACCCGGTGCTGAACCAGCCCGTCTGGTATGGCCTCTTGGCGCCCAAGGGCACGCCGATGGAAGTCGTGAACAAGCTGCGTGATGCCGCCGTCGTGGCCTTGAAGGACCCGAAGGTCATCAAGGCGCTGGACGAGCAAGGCTCGGCGCCGTCGGGCAACACGCCGGAAGAGTTCGCCAAGGAAATCCAGGAACAGTTCGACTGGGCCCAGGACGTGGTGAAGAAGCAGAACATCAAGCTGGACTGATGCTTCGCGGGGCAGGCAGGTCTGCCCCGATCGACATTGCAGCGGGCGCCTTCGGGCGCCCGTTGTGCTTTGCGGCCGGACTGCGGGCGTTTAAGCGCCGGGGCGTGGACCCGGAGTCGGACCCGGCGTTCAGAATCCAGGTTCAGACCCGGAAATCAGACCCGCGCGTCCAGTCCTTCCAGCAGTGCGGCGCAGGCGGCGCGCAGGCGCTCGATCAGGTCGCGGTGTAGCGCGGAAAGCGGATCCTGGTTGCGCGTCATGATGCTGATGGGCACCCGCAGCGCGGGTTCCAGGCGGCGCAGGGTCATGCCGGGGCGCAACATGGCTTGCGCGGTGATGGCGTCGACGATCGCGTCGCCGCAACCCGCGTCCACCAGCGCGCACGCCACGTAATGCGTCTGCACCTGGATGGCGACTTGCGGCGCCAGGCCCTGGGCGTCCAGCGCCAATTGCAGCAATGCGCCGGAGGCGTCGCTGGCGTCCAGCACGATCAGCGTGTCGGCTGCCGTGGGGGAACCCGACGCACCGGCGCCCGACGCAGCGGCGCGCGACGCTTCTACGCCTCTCGCTTCCGACAGCTCCGACAATCGCAGTGGACCCTGCGCGGCTCGGCGGCTCAGGTGCACGAGCTCGGTGTGCCCCAGCCCCATGCGCGTGAGGCCGGGATAATCGTTGGTGTCGAACGTGATGGCCAGATCCAGTTCGCGCGTCAGCAGCCCCTGCACCAGCTCGGCGCTGTGATGCGTGTGGATATCGAACGTGATGCCGGGCTGCGCGTCGCGGCTGTCGCGCACGACGCCGGGCAGCAGGCCAAGTCCCAGCGCGGGCGCGCAGCCCAGGCGCAGATGGCCGTTGGGCCGGTCTCGCAGGTTGGACGCCAGCCGGCGCACACTGCTCAGGTCCTGGCTCAGCCGCGCGATCTCGGGCGTCAGGATCTCTGCCTCACGCGTGGCGACCAGCCGGCCCTTCACCCGGTCAAACAGCTTGAAGCCAAGCTGGCTTTCGGCATGCGCCAGCAGCTTGCTGGCGGCGGGCTGGGAAATGTGCAGCGCGGCGGCGGCTTCGGTCAGGGATCCGGTGCGGCGGATCGCTTCGAATATCTCGATGTGGCGCAGGCGCATGGCGCAAACGGGGGCTCAGGTGATCCGTAAACCGCGATTCTAAGCCGGAAGGCGCGCATGGGCAGCGGCGCAGACCTTTGACTATCATGGACGCCTGCCGGACGTCCGGCGATCACCGGAGCTTTCCATGCGCCTACGCCGCCACGCCGCCCTGCTGCTCGCCGCCGCCATCGCCGGCCTGCCGTTCGCATCCGCCAGCTGGGCGCGCACGCCCGCGGCGGAAGACCTGAATCCCGAAGCCGCCAGCGGCGTCCAGAAGCGCGAGCTCGTGCGCGCGCCGCATTTCATGATGGTGTCCGCCAACCCCCTTGCCAGCCGTGCGGGCGAAGCTATGCTGCGGCGCGGGGGCAGCGTGGTCGACGCGGCCATCGCCACGCAACTGGTGCTCAACCTGGTCGAGCCGCAATCGTCGGGCATCGGCGGCGGCGCCTTCATGGTGGTGTATTCGGCGGCGGACGGCCAGATCCGCACGTACGACAGCCGCGAGACCGCGCCCGCGGCGGCGCGGCCCGACCGCTTCCTGGATGCGGATGGCAAACCGCTGCCCTTTGCACAGGCCGTCAACAACGGCATGTCGGTCGCCGTGCCCGGCCTCTTGCGCGGGCTGGAACTGGCGCACAAGGCGCAGGGCAAGCTGCCCTGGGCCGATCTGTTCCAGGCGGCCATCGAATTGGCGGAATCGGGTTTTGCGGTGTCGCCGCGCCTGCACGCGCTGCTGGCCGGCAACAAGGCGCTGCCGCAACAGGCCGCCGCCGCCGCGTACTTCTATGCGCCGGACGGCACGCCGTGGCCCGTGGGCCACGTGCTGAAGAATCCGGCGTTCGCGCGCACCCTGCGCGCCGTCGCCTCGCAGGGCGCCGACGCCTTCTACCAGGGCGACATCGCGCGCGACATCGTGGCAGCGGTGCAGGGCCACGAGAAGCCCGGCGACCTGGCCCTGGCGGACCTGGCGAACTATCGCGCCAAGACGCGCGATCCGGTGTGCGGCGCTTACCGCGGTTATCAGCTCTGCGGCATGGGGCCGCCCAGCAGCGGGCCCATCGCCGTGTTGCAGATGCTGGGCGAGCTGGAGCAGTTCCCGCTCAGCCGGTATGCGCCCGGCACGGTGCAGGCCGTGCACTATTTCTCGGAAGCGGGCCGGCTGGCCTTTGCCGACCGCGATTTCTACGTGGCGGACCCCGACTTCGTGCGCGTGCCGGTGCGCGCCTTGCTGGACCCGGCGTATTTGCGCGCGCGCGGCGCTTTGATTCAGCCGGATCGCAGCATGAAGGTGGCGCTGCCCGGCGATCCCGAAGGCAAGCTGCTGTCGCTGGGCAAGGACAACGCGCTGGAGCTGCCGTCCACCAGCCACCTGGTGGCGGTCGACGCGCAGGGCAACGCCCTGACCATGACGACCACGATCGAAAGCGAATTCGGCAGCAAGATCTTCGTGCGGGGCTTTCTGCTCAACAACGAGATGACCGATTTTTCGTCGTCGTTCAAGGACCCCGAAGGCCGGCTCGTGGCCAATCGCATCGAACCGGGCAAGCGGCCGCGCAGCTCGATGGCGCCGATGATGGTGCTCAAGGAGGGCAAGCCCTACCTGCTGGTGGGCTCGCCGGGCGGCAGCGCCATCATCAACTACGTCGCCAAGACGCTGGTGGGCGTGCTGGACTGGAATCTGGACATCCAGTCGGCGATCGACCTGCCCAACATGGGCAGCCGCAACAAGGAAACCGAACTGGAGAAGGGCACGGCGCTGGAAGCGCTGGCGCCGGCGCTGGAGCGCATGGGACACCCGGTGCGCATCACCGAGTTTCCCAGCGGCATCCACGGCATCGTCATTGACGCCAAGGGACTGGAAGGCGGCGCGGATCCGCGCCGCGAAGGGCTTGCGGTGGGCGGCTGAAGCGCGCCATCACTCCAGCGACGCCGGGTCCAGTTCCATCCTGGACTCGCGGCGCCGCGCCAGCCAGGTCACGAACCACATCACCACGCCCAGCAGCAGCAGCCAGCCGGCCACCTGGTACTGGATCACGTCACGGCCGGTCAGCGGGGTGACCAGGAACAGGCAGGCCGCGGCGCCCACCCACGGGACGAGGCGGTTGATGGAGAAGTGGCGATGCGCCACCTTGTCGCGCCGCAGGACCAGCACCGCGACGTTCACGAAGGCGAACACGCCCAGCAGCAGCAACGCGGTGGTGCCGCCCAGCGCGCGGATCGCCTGCGAGTCGGTCAGCGAGACCAGGATGATGAGGCCGAAGGCCAGCGCCGTCGTGAACAGGATGGCCGTCCACGGCGTCTGGTTCTTGCGGTGCACGTGCGCCAGAAACGACGGCAGCACCCCCTGGCGCGACATGCCGTACAGCAGACGGCTGGCCATCATCATGTTGATGAGCGCCGAGTTCGCCACGGCGAACATCGAGATGATCGGCATGATGTACTCCACCGGCAGATCCGGCGCGGCGCGCTTGACCACCAGCACCAGCGGCGTGCTGCTCTTGGCCAGTTCGCCCACCGGCACCAGCGCAACTGCGCAGATGGACACCAGCACATAGATGAGCGCCGTGATGCCCAGGCCGGTCAGCATGACCTTCGGGAAGATGCGGCTGGGATCGTGCGTTTCCTCGGCCATGTTGACCGAGTCCTCGAAGCCGACCATGGCGAAGAACGCGAGCGCGGTGGCCGAGGTCACCGCCAGGAACACGCTCTTGTCCTCGGGCGTATCGAACGCGACGACGCGCGAGAAATCCGCCTGGCCGTTGGAGATGGCGTAAAAGCCCAGCAGGATGACCATCAGCAGGCCCGACAGCTCGATCAGCGTGAGCACGACGTTGGCGCGCACGCTTTCAGTCGCGCCACGAAAATTGACCAGCATGACCAGCGTCATGAAGCCCAGCGCGCCAATCGTGATCCAGTGCTTTTCGGCCTCGATGCCCATCGCGGCGAACAGGTTGGCGGCGAAGGCCTGCGAGGCGGTGGCGGCCGACGTCAGGCCGGAACACATGACGGTAAAGCAGACGATGAACGTCAGGAAGTGCACGCCGAACGCCTTGTGGACGTAGAGCGCGGCGCCGGCGGCGCGCGGGTACTTGGTGACCAGTTCAAGGTAGGAAAGCGCGGTCAGCAGGGCCACTCCGAAGGCCACCAGGAATGGCAGCCAGGCCGCGCCGCCGACTTCGGCGGCCACCTGCCCGGTCAGCGCATACACGCCGGTGCCCAGGATGTCGCCAACAATGAATAGCAGCAGCAGTTTCGGGCCCATCACCCGTTTCAGCTGGCCGAGGTCTTGTGAGTCGTTCGTGGCCATAGTCTTTTATTTCCTCTTATGTGGCTCGGGGAAAGCGTGCGGGGAGCAACGCGAGATGCGGAAAAAAGTCTAAGGCGGCAATCGGGCGGCGTGCTGAAACCAAATGTCTAAGTTGTTGCGCGCGGGGCGGCGGCTCTCTTGGGGAAAAAAAGCCCGGCGGGCGCCGGGCGGGTCATCGATGCGGGATCAGTCCTGCCCGGATGGCGGCGCCAGGTCCGGCGGCAGCTTGCGCAGCGTGGCGGGCGTGCGCGACAGCTTGATGGGCGATCCCACGCCCTTGTAGTCGCCCTGTTCCAGCACCATGCCGCGGTGCAGGGTGTGTGGATGGGCGAGCGCCTGGTCCACCGTCTGCACGGCCGCGGCAGGCACACCGGCGCGCAGCAGCTGGTCCGCTAGCGTGGCCGCCTCATGGCGGGCCAGCAGGTCGGCAAGGTCATCGCGCAGTGCCTGGCGGTTGCGCAGGCGGTCCGCGTTGGTGGCGTAGCGCGGGTCCTCGGACAGCGCGGGGGCATCCAGCGTTCGGGCCAGCATTGCAAACTGGCGGTTGTTGCCGACGGCCAGGAAGATCGGGCCGCTCGCGGTGGGCAGCGTTTCGTAGGGGGCGATGTTGGGGTGCGCATTGCCGCTGCGCTGCGGCACCTTGCCGCTGTAGAAGTAGTTCGGCGCATGCGGGTGCAGCAGCGACAGCGCGCAGTCGTACAGCGTGATGTCCAGGAATTGACCCAGCCCGCTGCGCGTGCGCTCATTGAGCGCCAGCAGGATGGCCACGGCCGCGTTCAGGCCCGTCACCATGTCCACGACCGGCAGTCCCACCCGGGTTGCCTCGCCGTCCGCCTCGCCGTTCACGCTCATCAGGCCGCACATGGCCTGCGCGCAGGCGTCGTAACCCGGCAGGCCGCCCAGCGGGCCATCCGAGCCGAAGCCGCTGACACGGCAATGGATGAGCGCGGGGAAGGCCTGCTTCAGGTCGTCGTAGCCCAGGCCCCACTTTTCCAGCGTGCCAGGCTTGAAGTTCTCGACCAGCACGTCGGCGTCGGCCAGCAGGTGGCGCAACAGTTCCTGGCCCGCGGCCTGCGACAGGTCCAAGGTCATGCCGTCCTTGTTGCGGTTCACGCCGACGAAATACGAGGCGGTCTCGCCCAGGAAGGGCGGGCCCCAGCCGCGCGTCTCGTCGCCGCCGGGCGGCTCGATCTTCAGCACGTCGGCGCCGTGGTCGGCCAGGATCTGGGTGCAGTACGGGCCGCCCAGCACGCGCGACAGATCGATCACCTTGCAGCCCGCGAGGGCGCCGGCATTGGGTAGGGTTTGGGCCATGGCTATGCTTCGCGTCAGTCGATGGAAACGTTGGCGCTCTGGATCAGTTCGCGCCACTTGGGGACTTCGGTGGTGATGAAGCTGGACAGGCCCTGCGGCGTCTTGTCCTGCGCCTCGACGATGCCCTGCATGCGCAGCGTCTGCTCGATCGTGGGATCGGCGAGGGCGGTCTTGAAGGCCTGGTTCAGCGTGTTCACCACATCGGCGGGCGTGTCCTTGGGGGCGACGATGCCGAAGAAGACGCTGACGTCATAGCCTTTCAGGCCTTGCTCGGACAGCGTGGGCAGGTCGGGCAGCGCATCCGAACGCTGGGCGCTGGCCAGCCCGATGGGGCGCAGCTTGCCCGCCTTGATGTAGGGCAGCGCGGTCAGGATGTCGGTGAACGACATCGACACCTGTCCGCCCAGCAGGTCGTTCAGCGCGGGTCCAGTGCCCTTGTACGGGATGTGCATGATCTTGGTGCCGGCCATGCGGTTGAACAGGATGCCGGCCAGGTGCGACGACGCGCCATTGCCGGACGAGGCGTAGCTCAGCTTGTCCGGGTTCTTCTGGGCGTAGGCGATCAGTTCCTGCAGGTTGTTGGCGGGCACCGACGGGTTCACCACCAGGATGTTGGGCAGGTGGCCGATGCGGATGATGGGCGCGAAGCTGGTCTCGGGGTTGTAGTTCTGCTTCTTGTACAGGCTAACGTTGATGGCCAGCGGGCCGGACGTGCCGAACAGGATGGTGTAGCCGTCGGGTTTGGCCGAGGCGACATATTCGGAGCCGATGTTGCCGCCCGCGCCACTGCGGTTTTCGACGATGACGTTCTGCTTGAGCGGTTCGCGCAGCTTTTCGGCCAGGCGGCGCGCCAGCGCGTCGGTGGGGCCGCCTGGCGGAAAGGGCACCACCAGCGTGACCGGCCGGGCCGTGGGGAAGGCGTCTGCCGCCACGACGGGCGTGGCGGCGATGGCGGCGGCCGCCAGGAACAGAGGGGCAAAATAGCGCTTCATGTGTGTCTCCAGTGGATGACGCGCCGGCTGTGCCGCCGGCGTCGGGTTGCAGCGAAAGCCCTGACAGGTGCTACAGCGCGTAGTGCAGGATGGCCTGGCAGGCCGCGCTTTCGTCAGGCGGGATGGCGTAGGGGTCGCGCGGCGCCAGGCGGTGCAGCAGCACCTGGTTGGCCAGCCGTGCGCGGGTTTCCAATCCCGCGCCGGTGGCTTCCCACCGCAGCGCGGCCATGGATACGGCGTGATAAAGCAGCGACGCGGCCTGGCGGGCCAGCTGCGCATGGTCGCCCTGCGCGGCGTGTTCCGCCAGCGCATAGGTCTTTTCCAGGGCGCTGGCCTGCATGCCGGCCAGCTCGGGCGGGCAGGGCGCGCCGTCCGCCAGCAGGCGGTCGATGTGGCTGCGCAGCGCCGGCAGTGAGTTTTCTTTCTTGATGGCGCGCAGCACGTCCAGCGCGACGATGTTGCTGGTGCCTTCCCAGATCGAGCCCAGATGCGCGTCGCGCACCAGGCGCGGCTCGGTCCATTCCTCGATATAGCCGCAGCCGCCGCGCACTTCCATCGCGTCGCCGGTGACCTTGCGCGCGTCGCGGCACGCGCGGAACTTGATCAGCGGCGTCAGGATCCGGGCCAGCGCGGGGTCGGCCGCGCCCTGGTCGGCATCGGCCAGCGCACGCGCCGTCTGGAACATGACGCTGCGCGCCTGTTCCGCCCACACGATCATCTTGACCAGCTGGCGCTGCATGAGCGGCATGTCGATCAGGCGCTTGCCGAACGCGCGGCGGTGCTGCGACACGTAGATGGCCTCGGTGACCGCGCGGCGCATCAGGCCCGCGGCGCGCATGCCGTTGGACAGGCGCGAGTTGTTGATCATGTCGGCCATGTGCTTGAAGCCGCGGCCGCGTTCACCGACCAGCCAGGCGACGGCGCCCTCCAGGCGGATCTCGCCGCTGGCCATCGAGCGCGTGCCCAGCTTGTCCTTCAGGCGCAGGATGCGGTAGTGGTTGTGCGTGCCGTCGGCCAGGTCGCGCGGCAGCAGAAAGAGCGACACGCCCTTCAGTCCCGAGACCGGTTCGCTACGCGCCAGCACCATCGCAAAACCGGCGTCAGGGTTCGAGCAGAACCACTTGTCGCCGTGGATGCGCCAGGTGCCGTCATCCTGCTGCTGGGCCGTGACCTCGGTGGCGCTGACGTCCGAGCCCGCGCCCTGTTCGGTCATGAACATGGCGCCTTGGCGCAGCGTGTCGAAATCCTGCGAAGTCACCTGCGGCAACACGCGCTCGACCAGCGCGGGATCGCCGAACTTGCGCAGGGTGCGCGCCAGCGAGTCGGTCATGCTGACGGGGCAGCACAAGCCGAATTCGGCCTGCACGAAAAGATGGCTGAGCGCGTACTTGGCCGCGGCGGGCATGGGCTCGGGCCAGCCCAGCACGCCGCCCCGGTGGGACAGCGCCGCCAGGCCGAACTCGCTGTAGGCCAGGCGTTCAAGTTCGACGTACGCGGGATGCTTGTCGATGCGCGATTCGTCCGTGCCGGCGCGGCTGCGCACCGATAGCGTGGGCGGGTGCTTGTCGGCGACCGACGCCAGTTCGTCCATGACGCCGCCGGCCAGTTCGCCAAGCCGGCTCAGATGCGGCAGCAGATGCGCATGCAGCTCGGCCGGCAGGTAGCGTCGGCTCAGCGCCTCGGCGTAGGGGTCGGCATCGAACAGGTTCAGCCCCCGGGAGTCCGGTACGGGCGTGGCGGTGGCGGCAACAGGCAAGACGGGCGTATCCATGGCGGCATCCGGGTCGGGACGGGGAGATGCCCTATGTTGCGGGGGTTGATTCATCTACTCAAATACTGTTTTGATGTAGATCAATCCAAAATAAATATAGATATACCCAAAGGAGGGACGCATGGATCTCGAACCGCGTCTGCTGCGCTACTTCATCGCCGTGGCCGAAGAGCGCCATTTCAGCCGGGCGGCGGCGCGCCTGCATATTTCACAGCCGCCACTCAGCTACGCGATCCGCCAACTGGAAGAGAACATCGGCGCGCGCCTGCTGGCCCGCACCAGCCGGCACGTCGAACTGACCGACGCCGGCCAGGCGCTGTACCACGAAGCGGTGATCCTGCTGCGCCAAGCCGAGGAGGTCCGCATGCTGGTGCGCCAGGTGGACGCGGGCCTGCGCGGCCGGCTGCGCATCGGCTTCGTGGGGTCCATGCTGTATCGCGGACTGCCCGCGCTCTTGAACGTCATGCGCAAGGAATTGCCCGACGTGGAACACGTGCTGACCGAACTGAATTCGCACGACCAGATCGAGGCGGTGCGGCGCGGCGAGCAGGACCTGGGCTTCATCCATGCCAATCCGGTGCCTGAAGGCGTGCAGGCGCGCGACCTGATGGCCGAGCCCTTCGTGGTGTGCCTGCCCGACGCGCATCCGCTGGCAGATCGCCAGACCCTGCGGCTGACAGAACTGGCGCGGGACGATTTCGTCTTTTTTGCGCGCGCGGCGTCGCCCAGCTATTACGAGACGGTATTGGCGATGTGCGTGTCGGCCGGCTTCATGCCGGCGATCCGGCACGAGGTGCGCCACTGGCTGAGCGTGGCCTCGCTGGTGTCGCAGGGTTTGGGGGTGTCGATCGTGCCGGCCTGCCTGTCGCGCAGCGGGCTGGCGGGCACGCGGTTCATCGCGTTCGAGCACGAGGCGCGATCGATCAGCCAGGTGATCTGGCCGGATGCGGCGCGCTCGCCCTTGCAGGAGCGCGCGGTGGCGCTGGTGGCGCAGGCGTTTGCGCCGTTACAACCCGCCCCTGCAAGGGCCTGAGGATCAGCGGAACACGACGGTCTTGTTGCGGTTCAGGAGGATGCGGTGTTCGACGTGGCTGCGCACCGCGCGCGAGAGCACCAGGGATTCGATGTCGCTGCCCACCTGGGTCAGGTCCTGCGCCGTCATTGTGTGGTCGACGCGTTCGATGTCCTGATCGATGATCGGGCCTTCGTCCAGGTCCGACGTCACGTAGTGAGCCGTGGCGCCAATGATCTTCACGCCGCGCGCATGCGCCTGGTGGTAAGGGCGCGCGCCCTTGAAGCTGGGCAGGAAGCTGTGGTGAATGTTGATCGCGCGGCCGGTCAGGGCGCGGCACATGTCGGCCGACAGGATCTGCATGTAGCGGGCCAGCACGACCAGGTCGATGTTTGCCTCGTCGACGATCTTGAGCACCTGCTTTTCCTGTTCCAACTTGGTGTCGGGCGTGACCGGCAGGTAGTGGAACGGAATGTTGTAGGTCGCGGCCAGGCTGGCGTAGTCGTTGTGGTTCGAGACGATGGCCGCCACTTCGGCATGCAGATGGCCGCTGTGCACGCGGAACAGCAGGTCGTTCAGGCAGTGGCCCTGCTTGCTGACCATGATGAGCAGGCGCTCCTTGCGGCGCGCGTCGTGCAGCTTGAGCTCCATGCCGTAGTCGGCGGACATCGCGTCCAGGCGGGCGCGCAGGTCGTCGGCGGACGCGCTGACCGGCAGGTCGAAGTGCACGCGCAGGAAGAAGCGGCCCGTCTCTTCGTCGCCGAACTGCTGCGAATCCAGGATGTTGCAACCCAGTTCGAACAACAGGCCGCTGACGCGGTAGACGATGCCGGTGCGGTCGGGGCAGGACAGGGTCAGGATGTAGTCGTTGTGCTGCATGGCAGGAATGGCTGAATGAGAAAAAAGGAAGCGGGCGGGGTCAGGCGGACAGGCGCGCCAGGGTTTCTTCCGCCAGGGCCAGGCTGGAGGTCAGCCCGGGGGATTCGATGCCGAACAGGTTCACCAGGCCGGGCACACCGTGAACGGCGGGCCCCGCGATGACGAAGTCCGCGGCCGGTTCGTGCGGACCGGAGATCTTGGGGCGAATGCCCGTGTAGCCGGGCGCCAGCGCGCCGTCGGGCAGGGCGGGCCAATAGCTGCGCACGGCTTCGTAGAACACATCGGCGCGGGAGGGATCGAGGGTGTAGTCCTCGGTGTCCACCCATTCGGTGTCGGGGCCGAACTTGGCCTGGCCGCCCATGTCCAGCGTCAGGTGCACCCCCAATCCGGCATGTTGCGGCACAGGGTAGATCAGGCGCGAGAACGGCGCGCGGCCGGACAGCGTGAAATAGCTGCCCTTGCACAGGTAATCGGTGGGAATGCTGTCCGCCGGCACGCCCTCGATGCGGCGCGCCAGCGCGGGCGCCTGCAGGCCGGCCGAATTGATCAGGACGTTGCAGGTCAGGCTCATGGCGTCGTCGCCCCCGAATTGCAGCTCGAAGCCGCCTTCCGGCCGGGCGCGGCCCGACGCGAGCGGCGTATGGAAGACGCACTGGGCGCCGGCATTCTCGGCGTCGCCCTGGAACGACAGCATCAACGCATGGCTGTCGACGATGCCGGTCGATGGCGACACCAGCGCGGCGGTGCAATGCAGCGCGGGCTCCAGGCGCATGGCTTCTTCGCCCGAAATGAATTGCAGGTCGTCCACGCCGTTGGCGCGGGCACGCTGGGCGATGCCTTCAAGCTGGGTGGCTTGCTCGGGGCTGGTGGCCACGATGAGTTTGCCCAGCCGGCTGTGCGGCACGCCGCGTTCGGCGCAGTACGCGTACAGCAGGTGCTTGCCGCGCACGCACAGGCGCGCCTTCAGGCTGCCGGCGGGGTAGTAGATGCCTGCGTGGATGACTTCGGAGTTGCGCGAGCTGGTGCCGGTGCCGATAGCCTCGGTGGCTTCGGCCACCAGGACTTCGCGGCCCGATTGGGCCAGCGCCCGGGCGATGGCCAGGCCGACGACGCCGGCGCCGATGACGACGCAATCGACGTCGGCGCTCATGGCTTGGCCTTTTCGGCGCGCGTGCCGGCCGGGGTCAGGTCGAACCCGCCGGCGTGAAAGACCAGCGGCGGTTCGCCGCTATGTCCGCAACGTTCGACTTCTCCGACCATGATGACGTGATCTCCCTCGACGTAGCGGCTGCGGTTGCGGCATTCGAACCAGGCGGCGCAGTGGCCGTCCAGCATCGGCGTGCCGCCCGGGGCATGGTGCACCTGCAGCCCGGCATAGCGGTCCCGCGTCTTGCCCGTCGCGAAGCGGCGGGCCAGCGCGATCTGGTCGGCGCTCAGCACGTTCACGACGTAGCGCTCGCACTGTTCGAAGACTTCCAGCGACGACGAACCCAGCGACAGGCTCCACAACACCAGCGGCGGATTCAGCGAGACCGAGTTGAACGAACTGACGGTCAGGCCGATGGGGGCGCCGTCCAGGCCGGTGGTCGTCACGACCGTCACGCCGGTGGCGTATCGGCCCAAGGCGGTGCGAAAGAAGACGGAGTCGAAATCAGGGGAGGAGGCGGACATGCAATAGACAGTTCGGTCGGGCGCAGGAGGCGCCCGGCGGATGGACGCCCCGCGTCGGGGCGCCCCGTATCAGGGAGACAGGCGTTCGATTTTCCAGCCCGCCCCGTCCGCCACGTAGCGCAGGCGGTCGTGCAGGCGGGACGGGCGGCCCTGCCAGAATTCAAAGGCCGTGGGCTTGAGGCGATAGCCGCCCCAGTGCGGCGGACGCGGCGGCTGTTCGCCGAAACGCTCGCGGAATTCCTTTTCGCGAGCTTCCAGCTCTTCACGGGTGATGGGCTGGCTCTGGCGCGAAGCCCAGGCGCCGATGCGCGAGCCGGCCGGGCGGCTGTGATAGTAGGCGTCCGACTCTTCGGCCGCCACCTTTTCGACCACGCCCTCGATGCGGACCTGGCGTTCCAGCGGCTGCCAGAAGAACAGCAGGCTGGCGCGGGGCTCGGCTTGCAGGTCCAGGCCCTTGCGCGATTCGTAATTGGTGAAGAACGTGAAACCCTGCTCGTCGAACCCCTTGATGAGGACGATGCGGGCGCTGGGCTGGCCGCTGGCGTCCACGGTGGCCAGGGTCATGGCGTTGGGTTCGGGCACCTTGGCGGCCAGGGCCTCGTCGAACCAACGGGTGAATTGCTCGAATGGCGAGGAGGCTGCCTGGCTTTCCAGCAGCACATTCTTTTCGTAGCTTTGACGCAGATCAGAGACGGACATGGTCTTGGGGGTTCAGCGTTGATAACACGGAGTTTATACCGCCTGGGAGACCGGCCCCTCATTGACCCCGCGCAGGCCCCGGACAAGTTTGCCGCCTCCAGCCGCGGGGGGGCGCGTCAGGGGCCCTCGGGCAGCGGGTGGCCATCCAGCTCCAGCCGGCGGGCAATTGCGTCGAGCCGGGCATCGTGGATGCCGGCGGACCGCAAGGCCTGGGCCGTCTGCACCACGTAATCCGTGCAGGGACCGTAGCGTCCCGCCGCTCGGCGCACGATGGCCAGCAGTTCCGCCTCGGGCAGGGCCCGGATATAGGCGGGATTGTCGCGGTTCATGATGAAGACCAGCGCCCGGACGACGCCTTCGTCCGTGGCGCAGTTGATCCAGCGGGGCAGATAGGCGCCGGTGGACATCTCGCGCTCCCAGAGGGCGGGAAAGTAATGGGGGACCTGTTCGCCGGCCAGGCGGTACACCACGCCCCGGCAGGAACCGCCGCGGTCCAGGCCGAACACCAGTCCCGGGCACTCGGGCGTGCCCCGGTTCACCCGCGACCACAGGCAAAGCGCCCGGTGGTGGCCGCGCAGCGTGGCCAGGCGGCGTTCCATGAAGTCGAAATCCGGGCGCCAGATAAGCGATCCGTACCCGAATACCCATACATCTTCCCCAGCCGGCCAGTGCCGCAGCGCGTCGTCGAGCGAGGCTTGCCGTTCCTCGGGCGTCCAGAGCCGGAAGGGCAGCGTGGCGCCGGAGAGGTCAGAGTGGGATGACTGCTTGTTCACGACTACGTATTCCGTTCAGACTCGTGCGGAGGGTTGCGATTGGCCCAGCCCCCGGCCATCAGCGCCACGGAGTAGGCCCAGAAAAGCGGGGCAACGCCAATTACCGCACCCAGCGCCCCGAAGGTCAACGGCAGGGAGACCTGCGAACCGTTGATGAGCGCCATGCGCAGGCCCACTGCCTCGGCCGCGCGGCCGGGGGGCGAGTGCTGGTGCAGCAGGGCCAGCATGCTGGGCTGACAGCAGCCCAGGGCCAGGCCCAGGATGAAAGACAGCACGATCAGGACGGTAACGTCGGTGAACAGCGGGTAAAGCATGAAATCGATGGCCGCGGTCGCCATCGCCACGCGCACCAGGGTCCAGGACCGGACCCTGCGCTGGATAAGGGGCAGAATCAGGCGGATGACGAACGTTGCCGCCGCGAAGGAAGCAAGAATGAGGCCGATGGTGGTGGCGGACAGACCGATCGCCACGCCGAAAATCGGCACGACGAACAGATGGGTGTCCCAGGCGCCGGACAAAATCGTGTTGACCATGAGAATGCGGCGCAGCGCGGGCACGGCCAGCAATTCGGTCACGCGGCGGCGCTGGGCCTCGCGCACGCCGGTGATGGCCGCATCCACGGCCTTCAATTGATGACGCAGGCTGTACAGGCCGACCGCCGACAACAGCGGGCCGACCGCCAGAAGGCCGAATGCCGTCCGCGTGCCCAGGTGGTCGATCGCCAGTCCGGCAATCAGCGGGCCAGAGAAGCCCGACCCGGCCAGCGCCAGTGACATGAAGGAGAAGTTGCGCAGCCGCTGCTCGGGCTCGGCGTGCCCCAGCAGATCCTGTGTGGCCACCTGGTGCAGCATGAAGCCGATCCCGATGGCGCAGGACGCCACCAACAGCGCGGACTGGGTTTGCGAGATAGAGGGCAGTAGCGTGCCGAAAGCGACCAAAGTCGTGCCGATGACGAGCGGACGCACGATGCCGACGCGGTCCACCCAGCGTCCCGCGCGCACCGAGAACAGCATCGGCAGCACCGCAAACACGGCGACCAGCGTGCCGACCGTGAACGTGGACAGTCCCATCTGCAGCGCCGTCAGGGAAACGGTGATCCGTCCCCCGGTCAGCGCCACATGATTCATCATTGCCAGCAGGCACAAAAGCACCGCCCCGGAAAATTCCGGGGAACTGGATGGCGAGGAGGGGGATCTGTTGGAGGTAGACACGGCTTAACTGCATTCATTCTGTTCGTAACATCCGTCTATGTCGAGGCGACGCTTTTTTGCGCTGCGTCATGGGGTGACTAGTCACTCTGCGGAGTTAACAGTCTCTAGCGGACAAGTCCCGCGCTTATTCGGCAAGATGACGGCACGTTCAAGGCAGGTGCGGTAAAACGGTTCCGCAACCTCCCAGGGATCGTTGTATCGTTCACGCAACGGAACCCTCCGCACGGTGCAATCCGTCTCTGGTTTTCGCCGCTTTTTTGCCGTATTACCGGCGCCGCAGATGGCGCCCGCCGTTCCCATCGTCCAGGTTCAATGAAAAAGTCCCGCAGCAAGTTCAAGCGCTACGCCCTGATAGCCGCCATCCTCCTGCTTCTCGTTTTTGGCGCGCGCGCCGCGTTTTTTTCGGCCCCGCCGCCGCCCACGTTCGCCGTGGCCGAGGTGTCGCGCGCCGACCTGGAGGACAGCGTTCTGGCCAGCGGCACCATCGATGCCATTGAGCGGGTCAGCGTTGGCGCGCAGGCCACCGGTCAGTTGAAGTCCCTGAAGGTGGAACTGGGCGACCGTGTGAAGAAGGGCCAGTTGGTGGCCGAGATCGACGACCTGACCCAGCAGAACGAGCTGCGCAACGCGCAAGCCGCGCTGCAGACCCGGCGCGCCGAGCGTGCCGCCAAGGTGGCCACGCTGAAACAGGCGGAACTGGCGTTCAAGCGCCAGCGCCAGATGCTGGCGGCCGACGCCAGCTCGCGCGAGGCCTATGAAACGGCCGAGGCCACGCTGGCCGTGACCCGCGCCGAGATCGCCTCGCTGGACGCGCAGATCGCCCAAGCCGAGATCCAGGTCGACACCGCCCAGGTCAACCTGGGCTACACGCGGATCGTCTCGCCGATCGACGGCATGGTGGTGGCGGTGGTCACCAAGGAAGGCCAGACCGTCAACTCCATCCAGAGCGCGCCCACCATCATCAAGGTGGCGCAGGTGGACACCATGACGATCAAGGCGCAGATATCCGAGGCGGACGTGACGCGGGTCAAGCCCGGCCTGCCGGTCTACTTCACCATTCTCGGCGAACCCGACGAGCGCTACCGCGCCACGCTGCGCGCGGTGGAACCGGCCCCGGATTCCATCCAGAAGGAAGACGCGGCGTCGTCGCTGACGACCTCATCCAGCACCTCCACCAGCGCCGCGGTCTATTACAACGGCCTTTTCGACGTGCCCAATCCCGACGAGAAGCTGCGCATCTCGATGACGGCGCAGGTCTTCATCGTGCTGGGCGAGGCCAAGGACGCCGTGGTGGTGCCCGCCTCGGCGCTGGGCAAGCGCGGCAAGGACGGGCGCTACGAGGTGCGCGTGGTGCTGGACGGCAACAAGACCGAGACGCGGCAGGTGCGCATCGGCATGAACAACAATGTGCAGGCGCAGGTGCTGGAAGGCCTGGAGGTGGGCGAACGCGTCGTGTCGGCGGATTCCTCGCCGGCCGTCGCCAAGCCGGGAGCCTGACATGGGCGGCCCGCTCATTTCCCTGTCTGGCGTGCGCCGCGAGTTTCCCGCGGGCGACCAGACGATTGCGGTCCTGAAGGACGTCAACCTGTCGATCGAGGCGGGCGAGATGGTCGCCATCGTGGGGGCGTCCGGCTCGGGCAAGTCCACGCTGATGAACATCCTGGGCTGCCTGGACCGGCCCACGCGCGGCGACTACAAGGTCGACGGCCGCAGCACCGGCGAACTAGACCCCGACGAACTGGCCGAACTGCGCCGTGAGCACTTCGGATTCATTTTCCAGCGTTACCACCTGCTGGCGGACCTGAGCGCGCAGGGCAACGTGGAGGTGCCGGCCGTCTACGCGGGCAAGCGCCGCGAGGCGCGGCTGGAACGCGCCTCGGCGCTGCTGGCGCGGCTGGGGCTGGCCGATCGTACCGGCCATCGGCCCGGCCAGCTGTCGGGCGGCCAGCAGCAGCGGGTGAGTATCGCGCGGGCGCTGATGAACGGCGGCGACATCATCCTGGCCGACGAGCCCACTGGCGCGCTGGACACGCATACCGGCCAGGAAGTGCTGCGCATCCTGGAGGAACTGAACGCGGCGGGGCACACGATCATCATCGTCACGCACGATATGAACGTGGCGCGCCACGCCCAGCGCATCATCGAGATCAGCGACGGCGAGATCGTCGCGGACAAGCGCAACCCCGACGCGCCGCGCCATCAGATGGCGCGGGACGAAACTCCGGAAATGGCCCAGCGACCGGCGTGGCAGGCCTATCTGGATCGCTGCGGCGAGGCGCTGCGCATGGCCTTGCTGGCCATGAACGCGCACCGCCTGCGCACGTCGCTGACGATGCTGGGCATCATCATCGGCATCGCCGCCGTGGTGTCGGTGGTGGCGCTGGGCGAGGGCTCGCGGCGCAAGATCCTGGAAGACATCAGCGCCATCGGCACGAACACGGTCGAGGTCTTTCCTGGCAAGGACTTCGGCGATGAAAAGGCGGTGAACATCCGCACGCTGGTGCCGGCCGATGCCGATGCGCTGGCGCGCGAGTCATATGTGGACAGCGTGACGCCGGAAGTGGGCACGAGCAATACGCTGCGCTACCGCAATGTATCGGTGAACGGTTCGATCCAGGGCGTGGGCGAACAGTACTTCCGCGTGCGCGCGATCAAGCTGGCCGAAGGAAAGTTCTTCGACGAGACCAGCGTGGCGCGCCGCGCGCAGGAAGTGGTGATCGACGAGGGCACGCGGCGCGCGCTGTTCGGATCGCACACCGAACCGATCGGGCAGGTGATCTTCCTGGGGTCGATGCCGGCGCGGGTGATCGGGGTGACGCAAAAGAAGGACACGGTGTTCGGCAACAATGATTCGCTGAACGTGTGGATCCCGTACACGACGGCGCTGTCGCGGGTGCTGGGGCAGCAGCACCTGAAGAGCATCACGGTGCGCGTGAACGACGCGACGCCGCCGGCCGCGGCCGAGCAGGCCATCGTGCGGGTGCTGACGCGCCGGCACGTGGTGAAGGACTTCTTCGTGTTCAACACGGACGCGGTGCGCAAGACGATCGAACGCACGACGGCGACGATGACGCTGCTGGTGTCGCTGATTGCGCTGATTTCGCTGATGGTGGGCGGCATCGGGGTGATGAACATCATGCTGGTGTCGGTCACCGAGCGCACGCGCGAGATCGGGGTGCGCATGGCGGTGGGCGCGCGGCGCAGCGACATCATGCAGCAGTTCCTGATCGAGGCGGTGCTGGTGTGCCTGATCGGCGGCGCGGTCGGCATCCTGCTGTCGCTGGGATTGGGCGTGCTGGTCAGCAAGGCCACGGGCGGCTCGTTCCAGATGATCTATTCCACGGCATCGATGGTGGCGGCATTCACGTGCTCGACGCTGATCGGTGTGATTTTTGGCTATCTGCCGGCGCGCAATGCGGCGCGCCTGGATCCCGTCGAGGCGTTGGCCCGGGAATGAAGACGATGAGAGCAGTTTCTTTTTTTTGCAAACCGCTGGGCGTGGCGCTGCTGCTGGCGCTGGGCGGCTGCGGCGGCCTGCTGCGCACCGATTACGAGCCGCCGGCTGCAGGCGTGCCGGCGTCCTGGACCCACGCGCGTCCGGCTTCCGATGCCGGCGCAGCGGTCTGGCTGGCGGAGGGCGGGGCCTGGTGGCGCAATTTCGACGATCCGGTGTTGAACGGGCTGGTGGAGGCGGCACTTGCGCGCAACAACGATCTGGCGGCGGCGGCGATTCGCGTGCGCCGGGCGCAGTATCAGGCGGGATTGGCGGACGACCAGCTGATGCCGCAGTTCGGTGGCGACGCGAACGTGTCGCGGGTGCGCAATCTGTATGGCGACCGCACGATCACGCGAGCCAATTCGGCCGAGCTGACGGTGAGCTATCAAGTCGACCTTTGGGGCAAGCTGGCGCGCCAGCGCGACGCGGCGCAGTGGGAGGCGCTGGCGACGGAACAGGACCGCCAGAGCGCGGCCCTGTCGCTGGTGGGCACGACGGCGACGCTGTATTGGCAGACGGCCTTCATCAATCAGCGCCTCGCGAGCAGCGAGGAGAGCATTGCCTACGCGCGCCGCACGCAGGATCTGGTGCGGGCGCAGTACGCGGCGGGCGGGGCGTCGGCCCTGGAGCTTGCCGAGGCGGAGCAGACGGTGGCAAGCCAGCAGGCGGCGCATGCGCTGCTGGTGCAGCAGCGGGTGGAATACATCAATGCGCTGACGATTCTTTTCGATGGCCCGCCGGATCGCATCACGGCGGATCCGGCGCGGCTGCCGTCCAGCGCATTGCCCGAGGCGCGGGCGGGTGTGCCGGCGGAGCTGCTGGGGCGCCGTCCGGACCTGCGCGCGGCGGAACTGCGGTTGCGGGAGTCGCTGGCAAACGTTGACGCGACACGGGCAAGCTTTTATCCGCCGGTGACGTTGACGGGGGCGCTGGGCAGTTCGAGCCCGACGTTGTCGGATGTGCTGAAAAACCCGATCGGGACGTTGGGGGCGGGGTTGACGCTGCCATTCCTGCAGTGGAATCAGATGCAGCTGAACATCAAGATCTCGAAGACGGATTACGAGGAACGGGTGGTGACGTTCCGGCAGGCGCTGTATCAGGCGATGGCAGACGTGGAGAACGCGCTGTCGAATCGCACGCAGTTGTCGGTGCGGGCGCAGCAGCTGGATCTGTCGTTGCGGGCGGCTCGGGAGGCTGAGCGGCTGTACGAAGTACGGTACCGGGCGGGGGCGGTGCCGCTGCGGGATTGGCTGGATGCGCAGGAAAAGCGCCGGGTGGCTGAGGTGGCGCGGGACGAGAATATGCTGAACCGGCTGGTGAATCAGGTGACGGTTTATCAGGCGTTGGGGGGGGATGATGTGGTGGCTGTTGACGGGGATGGGCTGCGGAGGTGAGGTTGTCTGGCGATCCGAGGATCGGGTTGAATTCGAAGCTGGTGTCAGGCATCGATCGCGGTTCTTTTGACGCCCGGCGCGTCGGCGGCCTGGGGCGCGCGGGGCTACGATTGCGGTCCGGAGCCTTCGCTCCGGACTGCCCCGTCGTCATCGTCGTTGTCGCCTCCGGCGACTGCCTTCCGATTCCCTCGGGCGCATCTACACGCCCCGCGCACCCCAGGCCGCCGCCGCGCCGGGCTCGGGTGGATTGAGCTTGGCGGACGCCGGGGCGGGGGGAGTTCTTAAGGTTCTTGCCTGGGTTTGCGCGGCTTTGAAGCATTTTGCGGGGCCCGCGCCCGGTTGGCCGCGCGGGCGGCCTCCGGGCGCTTACGCGGTGTCTTGCGTCCGAAGATGACGCTTCGCGCTTGCGGTGGGGGGCGGACGCCGCTGCTTCCGGTGTCTGACACCCTTGGGGCACATCCTTGGTATGACGGCAGTCTCTGCAGGGTGTCAGACACCTTGTCACCTTGTCTGCAGGAATGGGGAGCGTGGGTTGGCGGCCGCTGCCATAAAATGCGGTCCATGAACTCGCCCGAACTCATTCCTGAACCCGCCGATCTCGACCGTCGTTTTGGCGCGCTGTCGCGCCTCTATGGTCCTGAGGCGCCTTCGCGTATCCGTAATGCCCATGTTGCCGTTGCCGGGCTTGGCGGCGTGGGGTCGTGGACGGTGGAGGCGCTTGCTCGTTGCGGGGTGGGGGCGTTGACGCTGATCGATCTGGATCACATTGCCGAATCCAATGTCAATCGGCAGATCCATGCGTTGAGTTCGACGCTTGGGCAATCCAAGGTCGACGCGATGGCCGAGCGGGTGTTGGCGATCAATCCCGAATGCCGCATTACACGGGTGGACGACTTTGTGTCGCCGGAAAACGTGGGCGAGGTGTTGCCGGGCCCTTATACGGTCATCATCGATTGCACGGATCAGGCGGCCGCGAAGATTGCGATGATTTTGCATGCGCGGGCGCTTGGGGTGCCGATGTTGCTGTGCGGCGGCGCGGGCGGGAAGACGGATCCGTTGGCGTTGCGGGCGGGGGATCTGTCGGGGGCGGTCAATGATGCGCTGCTCTCGAAGCTGCGCAACAAGTTGCGGCGCGAGCATGGGTTTCCGCGGGCGTCGGACAAGAACGGCAAGGCGCTCAAGCGGGTGCCGAAGATGGGCGTGCACGCGTTGTGGTTCGACCAGCCGGCGATTTTGCCGGATGCGTGGACCCGCCCTCGTGAAGGTGAAGATGACATGGGCGCGTCGGGGCTGAACCTGGCGCCGCAGGGTCTGTCGTGCGCGGGTTATGGGTCGGTGGTTACCGTGACCGCCGCCATGGGCATGGCGGCGGCGAACGAGGCTTTGCGCCTGACGGTGTGACCCCTTAAATCGCCACAAACACCACGCCATCCTCAATCCGCACGGGATACGTCGCGACGTTTTCCCGCAGCGGGGAACACAGGGCGCGGCCGTCGCGGATGTCGAAGCGGCCCTGGTGCAGGGGGCATTCGATTTCGTGGCCGGTGAGGAATCCGTCGCAGAGTCTGGCGTTGCCGTGCGTACAGAGGTTGTCGGTGGCGTAGACCTCGCCGTCGACGCCATATAGCGCGATCTCCTTGCCGCCCGCCTCGACGGCGATGACGTCTTCTTCGGGCACGTCATCGCGTCCGATGGCCTTGATCCATTGCACACTCATGATTCGTCTCCTGGTCAGATGGGGTAGATCAGCGAGTTCGGGATCAGCTCGCTGTCGAAGATGCATAGCCGCGATTCGAATTTCAGGCCGTCGGGCGTCCGTCGGATGACGTCCAGATAGCGGCCGACGTTGAAGACGGTGGTGAGCTGGCTGGGTTTGGTGCGGAAGATGGCGTAGTTGGCCTCGGATTCGATGCGGCCGTCCTGCACCAGCAGCACGCGTGGGGCGCCGACGACGTGGCGCTGGTAGTAGGGATCGTGGAAGATGGTTTCGGTGGCGCCGTAGATGCGGTCCTTCAGCATCCCGCGGCTCTCGAAGGCCATGGTCGCGAGCGGAAATCCGCGTTCGTAGTTCTCGCGCGGCAGCACCTTGTAGACGCAATCCTCCACGAAGAAGTCGGGCCATTTCTCCCATTCGCCGGCGTCCAGCGCGGCGGCGTAGTCGGTGTAGAGGCGGGTGAGCTGGTAATAAAGCGGAAAGTCCAGCATGTCACGCCTCCATGACGCGGCGCCAGTACGCGTACATGCCGCGTATGAGCGTTTCGGTGACCATGTGGTCGGTGTTTTCGGCGGTCTTGCCGCCCAATTCGGCGACGCTGCGGTGCCACGGTTTCTGTTCGAAGCCGGATTGCGAGAATTCGATGACCTCGCCGTCGTCGGCGGACACGAAACCGGCGGGCCCGAACAGGTTGGCCTGGCGCAGGCGGCGTTGGGTCATGCCGGGGGTGTCGTCGGCAAATCCAAAATGGGTCCAGACGAAGTCGAAGGCGTCATGGCCGACGGGCTGGATGTGGCGGGTGGATAGCGAGTTGACCTGTTGCTGGATGATGACGCTGGGAAACAGCGTCATGAGCACGGCCGTGGGGCCGTTCCACCAGGGTTCCTGCACGATGTCCAGGAAGCGGTCGTCGTTCAGCGACATTTGCTCCTTGAAGCTGGACACGCCGCTGGTGACGGTGCTTTTGCCGCCCTGGCCGCGCGTGGAAATCATGGCGGCGTGGCGGAAGTGGCGGTCCATCTTCAGTTCGGACCGGTTGTCCGCGCGCCATAGCCCGAAGGTGACGAACCAGGTGTGCAGGAGGCCGGGATGGTAGGGGTCTTTGATGTTCTCCTGCATCAGCTTCCAGTTGCCCGGAATGCGCTGGCGGCTGTAGCCGTGGATCACCAGTTCGCGGCCGTCGAAGACGCGGTCGAAGTAATGCGCGATGTCGGGCCCCAGGTAGTCTTCCAGCGGTTCGACGTCATGGTCGAAGGACGCGAAGACGACGCCGTTGCGCGCGGCCACCGCCAGCTTGGTCAGGCCGTGTTCCTCGGGCTTGAAGTCGGGCGGCATGCCGCCGTTGATCTTGCCGTCCTGCTTGACGCCGCGGCGGAAGGGCACGCCGATCAGGTTGCCTTGCAGGTCGTAATTCCATTGGTGGTACGGGCAGACGAACTCGGTGCGGTTGCCGGCGCGTTCGCGGCAGAACTGCACGCCGCGATGGGCGCAGACGTTTTCCACGACGCGCACCTGGCCGTCGTTGTCGCGCAGGAGGATGACGGAGCGATCGCCCACGACCGTGCGCTTGAAGTCGCCGGGATGGGGGATCTCGGCTTCAAGGCCCACGTAGCTCCAGTGGCCGCGGTAGAAGAAGCGTTCCAGTTCCCGCTGGTGCAGCGCCGCGTCGGTGTAGACGCCGAACGGGATGCGATGCGAGCCGTCGCCTTGCCAGGGCGGGACGATATGGATGGGATGTTCGGGGGCGTTCATGGACGGCCCCTGCGACAGGACGTGAGGCGGCGATGCGTGCGGATGCGCATGATTTGTCTCCATTTTCAGCTGGCCGCGCGGCGGCCGGGCAGGGCCGTGCGCGGCATGGGCGCAGGCATTTTTCTGCATCATCGGGCACGCCGTGAGATTAATAAATAGAATCTGGCTTATTACATAAATCACCAAAATCAATATTGGTGGAGACAAGCGCATGAATCTGAAAGACGTGGATCTGAATCTGCTCGTCGTCTTCAATGAATTGCACAAGCATGGCCGGGTGTCGGCGGCGGCGGAAAGCCTGGGGATTTCGCAGCCGGGCGTCAGCAATGCGCTCGCCCGCTTGCGCAAGCTGCTGGGCGACGAATTGTTCCTGCGGACGTCGCGCGGGATGGTGCCGACGCCCTATGCCGAAAGCCTGGCCCAGCCGATTGCCGATGCGCTTGCCGCGCTGCACGGCACGTTGAACGCGCGCGTGGCGTTCGATCCGGCGCGCAGCGAGCGCGCGTTTGTGATCGGGGTTAACGACGTGGGCGAAACCTACTTCCTGCCGCGCCTGATGCGGGCGCTGGACCAGGTGGCGCCGGGCGTGACCATCCGCACGGTGCGCACGACGTCGATCGACGTGCGGGACGAGATGGAGCGGGGCCGCATGGACCTGGCGATGGGCTTTCTGCCCGGGCTGAAAGGTGGATTCTTCCAGCGCCGGCTGTTCCGTCAGCCGTACGTCTGCATCTTCCGGCAGGACCATCCGCTGGCGCGCTCGGGGGTGTCGGCGCGGCAGTTCCGCGCGGCCGAGCACGTGGCCATCGTGTCCGAAGGCACCGGCCACGGCGTGGTCGACGAGGTGATCGCGCGCGCGGGCATCCGCCGGCGGCTGCGGCTGACGGTGCCGCACTTCATGGCGGTGGGACCGGTGCTGCAGGCCACCGACATGATCGCGGTGGTGCCGCAGCGCTTTGCCGACTGCGCCTGCGGCCCCTTTGGCCTGGCATCCGCGCCCTGTCCGGTGAAGATCCCGGAATCCGTCATCAACGTGTTCTGGCACGCCCGCAACCACCGCGAGGCCGCCAACCAGTGGCTGCGGCAGGTGGTGGTGGACGTGTTTGCTGATTGATGCCGCGGCGGGCCGGGGGCTGCGCTACGCGTCGCGCAGCGACACCGTGAACCACCCGCGCAGCGCGTTCGACAACCGGATCTCGTCGGCCGCGTGCAGGTCGGCCAGGGTCAGGACGCGTTCTTTCGCCTTGCCGGCATCGAGCAGTTGCGCGCGCTGCACGCCGGGCAGGCAGCCGCTGTCGACGGGCGGGGTGTACCAATCGTCGTCCATGCGCAGGTAGACGTTGCTGCGGCTGCCTTCGCAGAGTTCGCCGCGCTCGTTCAGGTAGATCAGGTCGAAGATGTGCGGATGCGAGGGCAGCCATTCGATCGTCTTGGTGTACCAGGGGCGGTGCGTGGTTTTGTAGCGCAGCAGGGGTTCCGAGGACCGCAGCGCCTCGGGCGCGAGCATCACTTCCTGGTGCGCGGGCAGGGGCGGCAGGACGGCGGTCTGGATGTGGCGGCTGCCGTCGCGTGCGACCAGCAGGCGCAGGCGATGCGGTCCGGCGGAGGACAGGGCCATGACGGCGAGAAGGATGTCGCCTTCGACGTCGCGGCCGCCCCAGACGTAACCCAGCGCCTTGCAGGACGCTTCCAGGCGATGAAGGTGGCGCGCCAGCAGGGGCACGTTGCCGGACGATTCCACCAGGATGGTCTCGATCAATTCGGGTTGCATGGGACTCTCCTGGAATAAGCCGGTCATGGCCGGGCCAAGCCGCGCTCTATGCTACTACCGGCAAGGGGATTTGCGCCGTCAGGCGCGCAGGATGCGGGCCTTCCAGTGGCATTCCTGCCATTCGCCGGCGGGGTCCGAATCGTAAACGATGCCGCCGCCGACGCTGTAGACGCCGTGGCCTTGCTGGTCCAGGACCAGTGTGCGGATCGCGACGTTCAACGAGAAGTCGCCGTTTGGCGCCAGCCATCCGATGCTGCCGCAATACAGGCCGCGCGGCGCGGCCTCCATTTGGCGAATGCGGCGCATGGCCGCGACTTTCGGGGCGCCGGTGATCGACCCGCAGGGAAACAGGGCGTGCAGTACGTCCGACAGCGTGGCATGCGGCGCGGTGGCCGATACGGTGGACGTCATGGTCCAGACCGTGGGATAGCGCTCCAGCGAAAAGAGCGCGTCGACCTTGACCGATCCGGGGTCGGCCAGGCGGCCCAGGTCGTTGCGCAGCAGGTCCACGATCATCAGGTTTTCGGCGCGGTTCTTGTCGCTGGCCAGCAGTTCCTGGCCCAGGCGTTCGTCTTCGGCCGGGTCGGGATGGCGCGGCGCGGTGCCTTTCATGGGCCGGGTCGTGAGTCGCGGGCCGTCGCGCCGGACGAAAAGCTCGGGCGAAAACGACAGCACGGTGCGGGCGCCGTCCTGGATGTAGGCGCCATGGGCGACCGGATTGCGCGCCGCGATGCGGCGGTACAGCGTGGCCGGGTCGCCCTGAAAGCCCACGTCGAGCGGTTGCGTGAAATTGACCTGGTACAGCTCGCCGTCCTGGATAAGGCCGCGGATGGCGTCGATCTGGCGCACGTAGGCGGCCTCGGTCATGCGCGGCGCGGGCAGACTGATGGAGGCGGCGGGGGCATCTGCGGCCGGCGCTTCCCACGGCGTCTCGTCGATCTTGCGGTCGAACACCAGCGCGGTCAGGCGGGGCGGCCCGTCTTGGCGCGGCGGCGTCCAGGGTCCGGCCGGGGCGGGCCGGGTGGCTTCGGGCAGCAGCCATTCGCCCAGCTCGTAATCCAGCAGCAGCGCGATCCAGCGGCCTTCGCGCCGCGCGGCCTCGATGGCGGCCAGCGCGGGCGCGACCTCGGCGGCCGAGCGCGCTTCGATCCGGGCGCGAAAGCCGTCCAGGCGCAGGGCGCGCCCGGCCAGCCGGTCTTCAAAACGACAATCCATGATGGCTTACGGCTGTTGTTGCGCAAGGAACTCCGTCAGGACGCGGCCCGTATGGGAATGGTCGGCCAGCGTCATCACGTGCTCGGGCGATCCTTCGCCCACCAGCTGGCCGCCGCCCGTGCCGCCCTCGGGACCCAGGTCCAGCAGCCAGTCGGCCTCGGCGATGACGTCCAGGTTGTGTTCGATCACCACCACTGTGTTGCCCGCCTCGACCAGGCGGTGCAATACGTGGATCAGCTTTTCGACGTCCGCCATCGACAGGCCGACCGTCGGCTCGTCCAGCACGTACAGCGTGTGCGGGATGCGCGAGGCGCGGCCGGTCTTTATCAGGCCGTCGGTCAGACGGGCCTTGGACAGCTCGGTCACCAGCTTGATGCGCTGCGCCTCGCCGCCCGACAGCGTCGGCGACGGCTGGCCCAGCGTCAGGTAGCCCAGCCCCACGTCCTGCATCAGCTGCAGCGGACGATGGATCTTGGGATGCGCCGCGAAGTAGCCGATGGCGTCGTCCACTTCCATGGACAGCAGTTCGCCGGCGTTCTTGCCGCGCATCTGCACGCTGAGCGTGTCGTTGTTGAAGCGCGCGCCGTTGCAGGCGTCGCACGGCACCTTCACGTCGGGCAGGAAGTTCATTTCGATGGTGCGCATGCCCTGGCCTTCGCAGATCGGGCAGCGGCCGTCGCCGGTATTGAACGAGAAGCGCGCCGCCGTCCAGCCGCGCATGCGGGCCTCGCGGGTGTCGGCGAACTGCTTGCGCACGTCGTCCCAGAAGCCCACGTAGGTGGCCGGGCACGAACGCGGCGTCTTGCCGATGGGCGTCTGGTCCACTTCCAGCACGCGGTCGATGGCTTCCCAGCCCTTGATGCTTTCGCAGCCCGCCCAGCCGGGCGCCTTGCCCTGCGAGACGGCCTGGGTCAGGTTGTCCAGCAGGACCTCGCGCGCCAGCGTGGACTTGCCGGAACCGGACACGCCGGTCACCACGCTCAGGCGGCCCACCGGAATGCGCGCGTCCACGCTGCGCAGGTTGTGCAGGCGCGCGCCACGGATCTCGATCATGGGCGTGTCGGCCTCGACCGGGCGGCGGCCCTGCAGCGGATGCGCCAGCGGCGTCTTCAGGTAGCGGCCGGTCACGGATTCGGGCGCGTCGATTACGTCCTGCACCGTGCCTTGCGCCACCACGCGGCCGCCGCGGATGCCCGCGCCCGGCCCGATGTCGATGACGTGCGAGGCGCGGCGGATGGTGTCGTCGTCGTGCTCGACCACCACCAGCGTGTTGCCGTTGCCTTCCAGGCGCGCCAGCGCGTCCAGCAGGATGCGGTTGTCGCGCGGATGCAGGCCGATGGTGGGTTCGTCCAGCACGTAGCAGACACCCTGCAGGTTGGAGCCCAGCTGCGCCGCCAGCCGGATGCGCTGCGCCTCGCCGCCAGACAGCGTGGGCGCGGCGCGGTCCAGCGCCAGGTAGTTCAGGCCGACTTCCTGCATGAAGTTCAGGCGGCCTCGGATTTCGGCCAGGATGTCGCGGGCGATCTCGCCTTCGCGGCCGCGCGCCACCAGGCCGGTAAAGAAGGTGTGCGCGTCCGACACTGGCAGCGAGGCCAGTTCGGCAATCGACTTGTCGCGCCAGCGCACGGCGCGCGCCACGCGGTTCAGCCGCTGGCCGTCGCACTGCGTGCAGGTCTTGGCCTCGCCTTCGTACCACGCGTTCCAGGCGGTTTCCTCGCCGGTCTGTTCTTCGTCAAACCCCTGCAATTGCAGGCCCGTGCCGTAGCAGCCCGTGCACCAGCCGTGCTTGGAGTTGTACGAGAAGAGGCGCGGATCGGGTTCGGGGAAGCTCGTGCCGCAGGACGGGCACGCGCGCTTGACCGAGAAGTGCTGCTGCTGCAGTTCGCTGTTCAGCGCCTCGTGCAGCTTGTTGACCGGCCAGACCACCGACATCACGCCCTGGCCGTTTTCCAGCGCGCTCTTGACGGCCGCGCGCAGCTCGGCCTCGTTGGCCGGGTCCACGACCACGTCCGCCACCGGCAGTTCGATCGTGTGTTCCTTGTAGCGGTCCAGGCGCGGCCACGGGGCCACGGGAATGAATTCGCCGTCCACGCGCAGATGGGAATGGCCCTTGGATCCGGCCCACTTGGCAAGATCCGTGTAGTAACCCTTGCGCGCGGTGACCAGCGGCGCCAGGAGGCCGATATGCACGCCCTTGTGCTCGCGCAAGAGGCGCGCCACGATCTGGTCGGTGTTTTGCGGCTCGACCGCCACGTTGCAGTCCGGGCAGTACTGCGTGCCCAGCTTCACGTACAGAAGGCGCAGGAAGTGATGGATTTCCGTCATCGTGGCCACGGTGGACTTGCGGCCGCCGCGGCTGGTGCGCTGTTCGATCGCCACGGTGGGCGGGATGCCGAAAATGGCGTCCACGTCCGGCTTGCCCGCCGGCTGCACGATGGCGCGCGCGTAAGCGTTCAGGGACTCCAGATAGCGCCGCTGGCCTTCGTTGAACAGGATGTCGAACGCCAGCGTGGACTTGCCCGACCCGGACACGCCGGTGATGACGGTGAACTTGTCGTGTGGGATCTCGACGCTGATGTTCTTCAGGTTGTGTTCGCGCGCATTGCGGATCTCGATGGCCATGCTGCCCTGGCGGCGTTCGCGCACCAAGGATTGCAGCGGCGTGCCCACGCCCGCGCCGTACTCGGCTTGCGGCTCGGCGATGCGCGCGGTCAGGCCCGCCTGCTCGGCTATCTGCGCGTCGGCGTCGCTGCTGACCACCACGTCGGCCGCGCCGCCGGCGACGGCGCCGGTCGGCAGGATGCTGATCTCGTAGTCGCGCAGGGCGGCGCCCGTGTGCGACTTGGGATTGTCCATCAGGTCCTGCGGCGTGCCGGTGCCGATGACCAGGCCGCCGGCGTCGCCGCCTTCCGGTCCCAGGTCGATCAGCCAGTCGGCCGCGCGGATCACGTCAAGGTTGTGTTCGATGACGAGCAGCGTATGGCCCGCGGCCAGCAGCTTGCGGAACGCACGCATCAGGCGCGCGACGTCGTCAAAGTGCAGGCCGGTGGTGGGCTCGTCGAACAGGAACAGGCTGCCCTTCTTGGCGACCTTGGCGGTGGAGATGCCGCTGCGGGCGGCCTCGGCCAGGTGGCCGGCCAGCTTCAGGCGCTGCGCCTCGCCGCCTGAAAGAGTCGGCACGGGCTGGCCCAGCCGCACGTATTCCAGGCCCACGTCCGCCAGCGGCGCAAGACCGGTCTGCACATCGCGCAGGCCCTTGAAGAAGTCCAGCGCCTCGCTGACGGTCATCTCCAGCACTTCGTCGATGGACGCGCTCTTGCCCAGGTGCTCGACGCGCACTTCCAGGACTTCGGGGCGAAAGCGCTTGCCGTCGCAATCCGGGCAGCGCAGGTAGACGTCGGACAGGAACTGCATTTCGACGTGTTCGAACCCGGTGCCGCCGCAGGTCGGGCAGCGGCCGTCGCCGCCGTTGAAGCTGAACGTGCCGGCCGTGTAGGCGCGCTCGCGCGCCAGCGGGGCCTGGGCGAACAGCTTGCGGATGGCGTCGAACGCCCCGACGTAGCTGGCCGGATTGGAGCGCGCGGTCTTGCCGATGGGCGTCTGGTCCACCATCACGACGTCGGCAATCTGCTCGGCGCCCAGCAGGCGGTCGAACGCGCCCGGCGCTTCCGACGGCTTGCCCTTCTGCTTGAGCAGCGCGGGGTAGAGCACGTCCTGCACCAACGTGGACTTGCCCGAGCCGGACACGCCGGTCACGCAGACCAGGCGGCCGAGCGGCAGCTCGACCGACACATTCTTCAGGTTGTGCGCATTGACGCCTTCGAGCAGCAGGCGCGGCGTGTTGGCCGCCACCGGCATGGGGCGCGGCGCTTCCACGCGCAGGCGGCCGCCCAGGTAGTCGCCCGTCAGCGAGGGCGCGGCGCGCAGTTGCGCGGGCGTGCCGTCGAAGACGATGCGCCCGCCGCGTTCGCCGGGGCCCGGGCCGATGTCGATGATGCGGTCCGCGGCCACCATGACCTGCGGATCGTGTTCCACGACGACCAGCGTGTTGCCGGCGTTGCGCAGGCGGTGCATGACTTCCACCACGCGGTGCATGTCGCGCGGGTGCAGGCCGATGGAGGGCTCGTCCAACACGAACAGCGTGTTCACCAGCGAGGTGCCCAGCGCCGTGGTCAGGTTGATCCGCTGGACCTCGCCGCCGGACAGCGTGCGGCTCTGGCGGTCCAGCGTCAGGTAGCCCAGGCCCACGTCGCACAGGAACTTCAGGCGCGCGCGCACCTCGGTCATGAGCAGGTCGGTGGCCGCGTCCAGCGCGCCGGAGAAGGACAGCGTGTCGAAGAATTTGCGCACGCGCTCGATGGGCAGCAGCATCACGTCGTGCAGCGACAGCCCGTCCAGGCCGTTGAGCTGTTCGCGGCTCCAGGTGGTGCCGACGGGCATGAAGCGCTTGTAGCGGCCGTCTTCGGGCGGCAGCACGGCGTCGGCTTCCTCCTTGTTGCCCAGGCGCCAGAGCAGGGCATCGGGCTTCAGGCGCGCGCCGTTGCAGGACGGGCAGGGCGTGTAGCTGCGGTACTTGGACAGCAGCACGCGCACGTGCATCTTGTAGGCCTTGGTTTCCAGCCAGTCGAAGAAGCGCTGCACGCCGTACCACTGGTGCTTCCAGGCGTCGTTGCCGCCCTTCCAGTCAGGCGTACCGTACAGGACCCAGCGCTTGTGCTCGTCGCTCATGTCCTTCCAGGGCACGCCCAGCGGCACGCCGGCGCGCGGCGCGTACTTTTGCAGGTCGTCCTGGCATTCCTTGTAGGACGGCGTGGTCCAGGGCTTGATGGCGCCTTCGAGCAGGGTCTTTTTCTCGTCGGGGATGACCAGGCCGAAGTCGATGCCGATGACGCGGCCAAAGCCGCGGCAGGCCTCGCAGGCGCCCAGCGGCGAGTTGAACGAGAAGCTGCTGGGCAGCGGATCGGTGTATTCGATGTCGCAGTCGGCGCAGTGCAGCCGGTCGCTGTATTTCCAGATGTGCGCGTTGCCGCCTTCGGCGTCCATGACGTAGACGGCGATGTGGCCGGCGCCCATGCGCAGCGCCGTGTCCAGCGCTTCCATGATGCGTTCGCGCTCGGTGCCGGCAAAGCGGAAGCGATCCTGGATGACGTGCAGGATGCGGCGTTCCTCGGGGGCGGCCTTGGCGGTCTTCGTGGTCTTGGCCTTCTTGGCGCCCTTGGCGGGGGCGGCGGCGCGCGCCACGGCGGTTTCCTCGGCGTGCACGCGGGTGTAGCCCTGCTGCTCAAGGAAGCCGCGCACTTCGTCTTCGGTGAAGTTGGCCGGCACGGCGATCGGGAAGGTCACGACCAGGCGCGGATCGCCCGCTTGCGCGGCGCGCTCGGCCAGCGAGTGATAGACGGATTCGGGCGTGTCGCGCCGCACCAGCTTGCCGCAACCGCGGCAATAGAGCTTGGCGCCGCGCGCGAACAAGAGTTTCAGGTGATCGTTCAGTTCGGTCATCGTGCCGACCGTGCTGCGCGAGCTGCGCACCGGATTGGTCTGGTCGATGGCGATGGCCGGCAGGATGCCTTCGATGCGGTCCACCTGCGGCTTGTCCATGCGGTCCAGGAACTGGCGCGCATAGGGCGAGAAGGTTTCCACGTAACGCCGCTGCCCCTCGGCGTACAGGGTGTCGAATGCCAGCGAACTTTTGCCGGACCCCGACACCCCGGTGACGACGACCAGCTCGCCGGTGGCGATGGTCAGATCCAGGTTCTTGAGATTGTTCTGGCGGGCGCCAACGATGCGGATATGGGAGCTCATGGACGGTATCGTAGCCTGACGGTGGGAGCATGCCGGCGCGGCGATCCATCGCTGGTTCCGGGCGCGTCGATATGGAATAATTGACTATATTGTGAGGCGCTTGTCCATAATATGGACATGAGTGCCTCGGTAGCTGTACAAATAAACAGTATCGCAGATTCGTCTGAAAATCGCGCTCGTCGCGTTGCGCATCTGCCTGGGCTATCGCCTTTATTTGGGGACATGTGTGCAGGAATCCAAGGTGGCCGGCGCGGCGGCGTTCGGAAAATTCATGGCGGTGCTGCAAGCGGTGGCCGATGCGCCGCAGCCCCCCACGGCCGCCGAGCTGGCCCGCACCTGCGGCTATCCCCGTCCCACCGTCTACCGCATCCTGGCGGCGCTTGCAGAGCAGGGGATGGTCGCGGAAAGCAGCGGCGCCTATCGCCTGGGCACGCGCCTGATGTCGCTGGCCAGCAAGGCCTGGTCCCAGTTCGACCTGCGCGCCGCGCTGGCGCCGGAACTTCAGGCGCTGCGCGACCAGACCGGCGAAACGGTCCATCTTGCGGTTCCCGCGGGCCACGAAATGATTTACATCGACAAGCTGGAAAGCCCCGGCCCCGTACGCATGGTGTCGCGCGTGGGGGCGTCCGTGGCGTTGCATTCCAGCGCCGTCGGCAAGGCCTACCTGGCCGCGCTGGATGAGACCTCGCGGGAGCGCCTGCTGCACGAACTGCCCCTGCCGTCGCGGCTGCCGGCCACGCTGACCAGCCTGCCTGCGTTGCGCGAGGCGCTGGGCGCGGCGGCCGAGCAGGGCTACGCTATCGACAACGAGGAAAACGAACCCGGCATCGTCTGCTACGGCGTCGCCTTGTGCGACGGCGCTGGCCGGCCGGTCGCGGGCGTCAGCGTCAGCACGCTGCTGTTCCGCCGGGCCGGCGACCCGCAGTCCGCCTACATCGACCCCTTGCTGCGGCTGCGCGACGCCGCCGCGGCCAAACTCGCCGTCCTGCCGGTATCGTCCGGCGGCAACTGACCGCTCGCTCCAGAGGAAATCCATGACCGCAACCGCTGCTCCCATCGCCTCCAAGCTCGCCGCCCTGCTGGCTGCCCGCGTCGTGCCCGTGCTGCGCTACACCGACGCGGCGGCCGCCGCCTATGCCGCGGAAGTCGCGGTTTCGGCCGGCTGCACCACGCTGGAACTGACCTGGACCATCCCCAACGTCACCGACCTGGTGCGCGCCCTGCGCGACAAGCACGGGGCCAGCCTGCTGCTGGGCGTGGGGACGGTGCTGGACGAGGCCCAGGCGCGCGAGGCGCTAGTGGCGGGCGCGGACTTCCTGGTCTCGCCCGCCCTGGCGCACGAGATCGTGGACATGGCCCACGCCGCCGACGCGCTGTGCATGCTGGGCGCCTTCACCCCGACCGAAGTCCTGGCCGCGCGCCGCGCGGGCGTGGACGTGGTGAAGGTGTTCCCGGCCGACACGGGCGGCCCCAAGCATCTGGCCGCGCTGAAGTCGGTGTTTCCGGACACGATCTTCTGCCCCACGGGCGGCATTACGCAGGAAAACATGGGCACGTACTTCGCCGCGGGCGCGGGGCTCGTGGGCATCGGCAGCAATCTTTACGACAAGGCCGCCTTCGCGTCGCGCGACACCGCCGCGCTGGTGGCGCAGATCACCCAGACACGCGAGGCCGCCCATGGCTGATTTCGATATCGTGGCGCTGGGCGAGCCGCTGGTCGAACTGAACCAGACGCACAAGGGCCAGCGGCAATACCTGCAGGGTTTCGGGGGCGACACCTCCAACGCGGTCATCGCGGCCGCCCGGCAGGGCGCGCGCTGCGCGTATCTGACCCGGGTCGGCAATGACGCCTTCGGCAAGCAGTTCCTGGACCTGTGGCAGGCCGAGGGCGTGGACACCACCGGCGTCGAGGTCGACGACGATGCCCACACCGGCCTGTATTTCGTGCAGCACGGACCGGACGGCCATGCCTTCAGCTATCTGCGGCGCGGTTCGGCCGCCAGCCTGATGACGCCCGCCAGCCTGGACGCCGGCCTGATCGAGCGCGCCCGGTTCCTGCATGTCTCGGGCATCAGCATGGCCATCAGCACCACCGCCTGCGACACGGCGTTTGCCGCCATCGCGCGGGCGCATGCCGCCGGCGTGCAGGTCAGCCTGGATTCGAATCTGCGGCTGCGCCTGTGGCCCGTGGACCGGGCCCGCGCCATTCTGCGCGAGGCGATGCGCGCCGCGGACGTGTTTCTGCCCAGCATGGACGACATGCAGCATCTCACTGGCAACGACGATCCGGAGCGCACGCTGGACTGGATCCGCGATGGCGGCGCGCCGGGCGTGGTGGTGCTTAAGCTGGGCAAGGACGGCTCCATCATCGACGACGGCCGCACCCGCACCCCGATGCCGGCGCTGCGCGTGCAGGCCGTCGACGCGACGGGCGCGGGGGATTGCTTTGCCGGCAGCCTGCTGGCGCGCCGTTGCCAGGGCGACTCCTGGGAAGACGCCGTGCGCTACGCCAACGCGGCGGCGGCGCTGTCCACCCTGGGCTATGGCGCGGTCGATCCGCTACCGCGGGCCGAGCAGGTCTGGGAACGGCTGAAAGCCGCCTCAACCTAGCCAAAAACCAGCCGGTTGGCGTCCTTTCCGGATTTCAGGCTAAAATGCCAAGTTATCCGAATTTTTTTCCGCCAGCCCGATTTCCGGTTGTGCGGGCCAATTTCCGCGAATTCAACAGGAGAAATCAACATGGCTGAACGCAAACGCGTGCGTCGTAACACCCTGGAACGCCGTTGCCTGGGCAAGGCTTTCAAGCGCTTGTTCGTCAAGTCGCCCAAGGGTGTGTTCAAGATGCTGGAAAAGATCAAGCGCGTCTAATTGACGCGTCCGGTTCGGCGGTCGTCAAGACTGGCCGGGCCCGATCAAAAAAAACCGCAGGGTGCGAGCCTTGCGGTTTTTTTTCGTCTGCGCGGCGCGTCAGCCTTGCGGGGGGCCGAGCTTGGGGCGGATGAAATCCATGAAAGCGCGGGTCTTGGCCGGCTGAATGCTGGACGGGTACACCACGTAGATCGAGATCGGGTCCACCGACCAGCCGGGCAGCACCCGCCGCAGCGAATTGCGCTGGATGATGGGCTCCAGGGCATGGCAGTGCGGCATCCGCGTGATGGCCAGGTCCAGGCCGGCCAGCGTGCCGGCGATGCTCATGTTGTTGGCGGCCAGGTGCCCCGCGACCGCGACGCGCTGCGAGATCGCGCCGTTGTTCAACGTCCAGAACGAGTGCTCCTCGTCGATCGTCGTGCGCAGGCATTGATGCTGCGACAGGTCGGCCGGCGTCTGCGGCATGCCATGACGTTCGATATAGCGGTCGGACGCATACAGGTGCGTTTCCAGCGAAACCAGCTCATGCACGACCGCGCCCTCGATGGCGCGATGCGGCGTGCCGTTGCCGTTGCCGTCCCCGGCGGAGGCGCCCGGGTAGTCGGCCTCGCGGCCAAACCGCAGCACCACGTCGAATGGCGTGCCCTGCGCGTCCGACGCCGTCATCATGCTCAGGTCGAACTCGCACTCCACATCGGGATAGCGATCGGTGAAATCGCTGATGGTCTCGGGCAGCAGCCAGATGGCCAGGCTATATGGCATGGACACGCGCAGATTGCCCGACGGGCCGCCCGACAGCGAGAGCAGCTGCTCGTGCGCCAGGCGCGCTTCGTCGATAAGGCCTTGGCAACGGCGCATGTAGGCCGCGCCCGCATCCGTCAGATCGAGCCGGCGCGTGTTGCGGTTGATGAGCCGCAGGCCGATGGCGCGCTCCAGTTCGTTGATCCGGCGGGAAAGCGTGGAGGTGGGCATGTCCAGCGCGCGCGCCGCCTGGCTGAAGCTCTTGCGCTTGGCCACTTCGACGAACAAGGCGATGTCATTGAGCTGGACGGGCGAGGCTTCCATAGGCGTTCCGAATTGGGCCGCCCGAGTTTACGCCAGTCCGCCGCGCGCCCCAACGGCTGCGGCCGGACGCGTTATCAAAAAAACCGCACGGTTTGTCAGATTTGATTGCAAATTCCAAAGACGTGCCATCGGTTGGCGCAGGCATATCCCCTACACTTCAGGCGAAATCATAAGAACCAAGACCGCAGCGGTTTCTGGAAGATCGCAAGGGGCACAGCAGGCATGACCGATACACCGATTTTTTTCACTGTTCTGACGCCGACCTACAACCGGGCAGGGACCCTGCACCGCGTCTACGAATCGCTCTGCCGGCAGACTTTCCGGGATTTCGAATGGGTCGTCGTGGACGATGGCTCCACCGACAACACGCACGAGTCCATCCTGCACTGGCAGTCGCTGGCGGATTTTCCGATCCGCTATGTCTGGCAGAACAACCAGCACAAGAAGACCGCCTTCAACCGTGGCGTGCGCGAGGCGCGCGGCCAGATGATCGTTGGCCTGGACAGCGACGACGAGATGCCCCCCGACGCGCTCGCCATCTTCCATGAAGCCTGGAACGCCATTCCGCCCGCGCGCCGCGACTCGTATTTCGCCATCACCGGCCTGTGCGCGCGACCCGACGGCAGCATCGTGGGCGACCGCTATCCGCAGGACGTCTTCGACAGCACGGCGGTGGACGTGTATTTCCGCTATCGCATCAAGGGCGAGAAATTCGGCTGCATGCGCACCGACATCCTGCGCAAATATCCGTTTCCCGAGGACGTGGCGGGCTTCGTGCCCGAAAGCCTGGTGTGGTGGGCCGTCGCCCGCGCCGGCTATCTCAGCCGCTTCATCAACCGCGTCGTGCGCACGTATCACGACACGCCCGGCGGGCTGAGCCAGGGGGCGGTATCGGTGGCGAACAACGCCCAGGGGCTGTATCTGCTGGCTTGGGACATGCTGCAGCATCACCTGGAATTCTTCCGCTATCGTCCGCGCGAATTCATGATGGCCGCGGCGCGCTACACGCGCTTTAGGCTGCACCTGAAACATTCAGGCGTGCCCACGGCCGTCCAGGCTTACCGCCTTACCCACCCGGTCGCGACGTTCCTCGTGGCCGTCATGTACCCGCTGGGCTACGCGCTATACCGCCGCGACCGGCGGCGCGGCGTGGCCTAATCCCAGATAGACCTCCACCACGCGCGGATCCTGCGCCACTTCGGCCGCGGGGCCTTCCAGTGTGACGGCGCCGGTTTCCAGCACGTAGGCGTAATCGGCGACTTGCAGCGCGGCGCGCGCGTTCTGTTCGATCAGCAGGATGGACACGCCCATCTCGCGCAGCCGCGCCACGATGCGAAAGACCTCGCGCACGATGCGCGGCGCGAGCCCCAGGCTGGGTTCGTCCAGCATCAGCAGGCGGGGCTTGGCCATCAGCGCGCGGCCAACGGCCAGCATCTGGCGCTCGCCGCCGGACAGCGTGCCGGCCAGTTGGACCCGCCGTTCGCGCAGCCGCGGAAACAGGTCATAGACCTCGGCCAGCGTCTGGTCCTGGTCGCGCAGGCCGCGGCGGTAGCGGTCGAAAGCGCCCAGCATCAGGTTGTCCTCGACTGTCATCTCGGCAAAGAGCTCGCGCTTTTCCGGCACCAGGTTCATGCCGGCGGCGACCATTTCCTCGATCTCGGCGTGCTCTTGCGTCTTGCCGCCAAAGACGATGCCGCCCTGCGAGGGCAGCACGCCCATGATGGCCGACAGCAGCGTGGTCTTGCCCGCGCCGTTGGGACCGATCACGGTCACGATCTGGCCTTCGCCCACTTCCAGGCTGACGCCCGAGATCGCTTCCACCTTGTCGTAGGCCACGCGCAGGTCGCGCACTTGCAGCAGTTTGGCGCTCATCATTCCACTCCGCCCAGATAGGCTTCAAGCACTGCGGGATTCTGCTGGATCTCGGCCGGCAGGCCTTCGGCGATCTTCTCGCCAAAGTCCATGACCACCACGCGATCCACCAGACCCATCACGAAATCCATGTCATGTTCGACAAGCAGGATGGCCATGCCTTCGGCGCGCAGACGTTTCAGCAATTCGGCCAGCTCGCATTTCTCCTGGTAGCGCAGGCCGGCCGCGGGCTCGTCCAGCAGCAGGATGCACGGGTCCGAGGCCAGGGCGCGCGCGATTTCCAGGATGCGCTGCTGACCCAACGCCAGCGAGCCCGCTTCGTCGTGCAGATGCTTGCCCAGTCCCACGCGCTCGACCTGGCGCGCGGCCTCGGCCAGCAGGCGGGCCTCTTCCGGACGGTCCAGCCGCCAGGCGGCCGGCAACACGCCGCGATGCCCGCGCAGATGCGCGCCGATGGCCACGTTTTCCAGCACGCTCATGCGGCCCAGCAGCCGCACGTGCTGGAAGGTGCGCGACAGCCCCAGGCGCGCGATCTTGCGCGCGCCCACGCCGGCCACCGGCTGGCCGAGCAGCGTGACCTGTCCCGAGGTCGGCGTGTCCACGCCGGATATCTGGTTGAACATCGTGCTCTTGCCCGCGCCATTGGGGCCGATCAGCGCCAGCACTTCGCCCGCCCGGATCTCCAGGTTCATGGCGTTGTTGGCCACCAGGCCGCCAAACTTGCGGGTCACGTCCACGGCTTTGAGCACCACCTCGCCGCGCGGCGGCATGGTGCGCCGGGGCAGCGGCTCGGCGGTCATGTCGACGGTGCGCGGCTTGCGCTTGACCGGCACCCAGCGCGTCAGCACGGGCCACAGGCCGCTTCGGGCGCGGTGCAGCAGCAGCACCATGCCGAAGCCGAAGACGATCACTTCGAAGTTGCCGGTCTGACCCAGCACCTTGGGCAAGAGGTCCTGCAGCCACTGCTTGAGCACCGTGAAGACGCCAGCGCCCACCAGCGCGCCCCACACCTGCCCGGCGCCGCCGATGACGGTCATGAACAGGTATTCGATGCCCATCTGCAGGCCGAAGGGATTGGGGTTCACGAAGCGCTGCATGTGCGCGTACAGCCAGCCCGACGCGCAGGCCTGCAAGGCCGCGATGACGAAGATCACCATGCGCGAGCGCGCCGTGTCCACGCCCATCGATTCGGCCATCACGCGTCCGCCCTTGAGCGCGCGGATCGCGCGGCCTTCGCGCGAGTCCAGGAGATTCTGCGTGGACCAGATGGCGACCAGCAGGAAGGCCCAGATCAGGTAGTAGATGTTGCCGCCCTGGTTGAGCGTCCAGCCGAACAGGCTGATGGCAGGAATGTCGGGGATGCCGGTGTGACCGCCCAGACCTTCGACGGAGCCGAACACGAAATACAGCGACAGGCCCCAGGCGATGGTGCCCAGCGGCAGGAAGTGGCCGGACAGCTTCAGCGTGATGGCGCCCAGCAAATACGCAAGCGCCAGCGTCAGGGCCAGGCCGGCCAGCAGCGTGAGCCAGGGAGACGCGCCCAGCCAGCCGAGCCACGAGGGCAGCGTGTCCGCGCGGGTGGTCAGGAGCGCCGTCGTATAGGCGCCCACGCCCACGAAGGCGGCCTGCCCGAAGCTGGTCAGGCCGCCCACGCCGGTCAGCAGCACCAGGCCCAGCGCCACCAGCGCATACAGGCCGATGTAGTTCAGCAGCGTCACGTAGAAGGGCGGCAGCACCAGGGGGCCGAGCGCCAGCAGAGCCAGGAAGGCGAGGAGGATGTGGCGCGGGGTCATTCGTCTTCTTCCTCGACGTGATGGCTGTTGAGTGAACGCCAGAGCAGCACGGGGATGATCAGCGTGAACACGATGATCTCCTTGTAGGCGCTGGCCCAGAACGACGAGAACGCTTCGATCAGGCCGACCAGCACGGCGCCCGCCGCGGCCAGCGGGTAGCTCACCAGCCCGCCGATGATGGCGCCGACGAAGCCCTTCAGGCTGACCATGAAGCCCGAATCGAAATACATGGTCGTGATCGGTGCGATGAGAATGCCGGACACGGTGCCGATCAGCGCCGCCAGAAAGAATGTGGCCTTGCCCGCGAACACGGGCGAGATGCCCATCAGGCGCGCTCCTATCCGGTTGAACGCCGCGGCGCGCAGCGCCTTGCCGTACATCGAGCGTTCAAAGAACTGGTACAGCACGACGATCAGCACCACCGACACCGCCACGACCCACAGCGCCTGGCTGTTCACGTTGACCGGGCCCAGTGTCAGGCTGGCGTCGCTGAAGGGGGCCGTGCGCGCGCCTTCCGCGCCGAAGGCCAGCAGCCCCAGGCCGACGAGCGCCAGGTGGACCGCGATGGACACGATCAGCAGCACCAGCGTCGAGGCCGACGCGATCGGCTGATAGAACAAGCGATAGAGCTGCGGTCCCATCGGCACCAGCAGCAGCAATGTCAGGAGCGCCTGCGCCGCCATCGGCAGCTGCGCCAGCGGCAGGCGGTACAGCAGCAACGCGAGCGCCAGCGGATAGATCACCTTGGCCGCCATGCGCCAGTGGGCGCCGCGCCGGGCGGGCCGTTTGCGGCGCGCCATCAGGTCGGCGGCGGTCTCGGCCAGCGCGAACGCGAGCAGCAGCCACACCAGCAGGATGGGCTTGCCAGCCTGCATGGCGGCCATGGTGAGCGCGCCGAAGGCGACGAACTCGCCCTGCGGGATGAACAGGACGCGGGTGACGGTGAAGACCAGCAGGATGGACAACGCCAAGAGCGCATAGATGGCGCCATTGGTGATGCCGTCCTGCCCGAGTATCAAGGCAATCTGAGCATTCATACAGAATTCCAATAAGCGGATGTCCCCCCCCGAAGCGCTGCGCGCTTCCCCCCAGGGGGCATGCCTGCGGACCGGCGGAGCCCGGATCCGCGGCATCCCGATGGGACGCGCAGAGCCTGCTTTCTGGCGACGCCCGCAGCGCATGTGAGCGTGGGGGGAGATCCTTTTACTTGACTAGCGTCCAGTTGCCGTCCTTGACGGTGATGAGCTCGCGGCCGCGTTCGTCAAAGCCGCTGTGGTCTGCCGCGCTCATGTTGTAGACGCCTTGCGTGCCGACCAGCTCCTTGGTCTGCTCCAGCGCATCGCGCAGCGCGCTGCGGAACTCCTTGGTGCCCGGCTTGCCAGCTTTTTCGGCGATCGGCACGGCCTTCTCCAGCAGCAGGCCGGCGTCGTAGACGTTGGCGCCGAAGGTGGCGGGCTTGGAGCCGTTGAGCTTTTCGTAGGCGGCGATGTAGTCGGCCGCGACCTTCTTGGAGGGATTGCTGTCCGGCATTTCCGGCAGGACCAGCATCAGGCTGGCGGCCAGCACCGTGCCTTCGACCTTCTTGCCGCCCAGTTTCAGGAAGTCGGGCAGCGCGGCGCCGTGGGTCTGGTAGAACTTGCCCTTGTAGCCCTGGTCGAACAGCGTCGTCTGCGGCAGCACGCTGGCGGCGCCCGGCGCGGCCACCAGCACGGCGTCCGGCTTGGCGGCCAGGATCTTCAGCGCCTGGCCCGTGACCGAGCTGTCAAAGCGCAGGTAGCGTTCGTTGGCGGTGATCTTGATGCCCTTTTCCGCGGCCAGTCCCGAGAAAACCTTGTACCAGTTCTCGCCGTACGGGTCGTTCAGGCCGATGAAGCCGACGGTCTTGATGCCGGTCTTGGCCATGTGGTCCACCAGCGCGCGCGCGATGATGTCGTCGTTCTGCGTGGTCTTGAACACCCACTTCTTCTGGTCGTTCATCGGCAGCACCACCGCGGCGGTGCCCACCGGCGCCAGCATCGGCACGCCGGCCTCGGCGGCGAACTGGATCACGCCCATGGCGTTGGGCGAACCCGACGGGCCGATCAGCGCGTCCACGTTCTGCTCCGTGATCAGTTTCTTGAAGGCCGTGACCGAGTTGGTCGAGTCGCTGGCGTCATCCAGCGAGATGTATTCCACGGTCAGGTCGCCGATCTTCTTGGGCAGCAACGGCACCGTGTTCTTTTGCGGAATCCCGACCAGCGCGGTGGGGCCGGTGGACGAGGTGACCACGCCGACCTTGACTTGGGCCAGGGCGGGCAGGGCGAACAGGGCGGCGACGGCAGCGGCGGCAGCGACCAGGGGGAGTTTCTTCGACAGCATGGCAAAACCTCCGGGGTAGGGAGCAGAGTGGGAGTGCGGCTGGAAAGCGGAGAAAACGGGAACTGCGGGAATACTTGTTGCTTAAAGTTTCTTACCTTCAAGGATCAGCACTGTAGACCCGGGTCCCGGTGCTTACCTATCCGTCAAAACCCGAAGCGACGGTCAGATGGTGATTGAGCTGACGCTAGCGCCGCCGCAGACGAACAGCGTCTGGCCGGTCACGAAGCTGTTGGCGGGATCGGCAAAGAACATGACGGCGCGCGCCACGTCGTCCGAACGGCCCAGCCGCTTGACCGGGATGCCCTCGGCAAGCTGCCGTTCGCGTTCGCTGCCGGCCTCGATCACCTCGTAGAACATGTCGGTCTGGATGGGGCCGGGCGCCACCACGTTGACCGTGATGCCGTAAGGCGCAAGCTCCAGCGACCAGGTGCGCGCCATGCCGATCATGCCGGCCTTGGTGGCCGAGTAGGCGGTGCGCGTGGGCAGGCCCAGCGCGCCGCGCGAGGACATCATCACGATGCGGCCGAACTTGCGTTCCTGCATGCCGGGCAGGGCCGCCTGGACCAGGCTGATCGCCGCGCCCAGGTGGATCTGCGTCAAGCCATGCAGTTCTTCCTGCGTGACCTGCGGCAGCAGGTTTGGCCAGATCACGCCGGCGTTGTGGATAACGTGGCTGACCGGAAACTTCGCGGCGACTTCGGCGCCCGCCTGCGCGGTGGCGGCGGCGTCCAGCAGGTCCACCTGCACGTTGTGCAGCCGCGGATGCGAGAAATCCGCCGCGCGGCGCGCCATCGAGATCACCTCGTAGCCCGCGTCGAGCATGCTGCGGCAGATTTCCGCGCCGATGCCAGCGCTGCCGCCGGTCACGATGGCCACATGGGTTTGCGTCATGGTTTCCCCCTTTGATTATTGGTGTGGGCGGAACGGCGTCAGGCCGTGGGCGCCAGCGCCAGCACGCGCAGCGGGCTGCCCGAGCCGCTGCGGATCTTGAGCGGCGCCGAGAAGATCACCGCGCCGGTGGCCGGCAACTGGTCCAGGTTGGTCAGGCACTGCAAGCCGTAGCGGTTGTTGCCGTGCATGTAGTAGTGGCAGGGATAGGGCGGATCCAGATGCTGGGCCTGCCCGGCGTCCGTGCCCACCGATTCGGTGCCGAACCCGTGCACGTCGCGTTCCTTGATGAGCCAGGGCACGACCTCGGCGTCGGGGCCGGGCGAATGCGCGCCGTCGGCCTGCATGTTCAGGTATTCGGCGGGCTTGGCGCGCTTGGACCAGTCGGTGCGCATCAGCACCCAGGACCGCGCGGGGATGCGGCCGTGCTGTTCTTCCCATTTCTTGATGAAGTCGATGGTCAGGAGGAAGTCCGGGTTGCCGGCCGCTTGCGCGGAACAGTCGATCACGCAGGCGCTGGCGATGAAGGCGTCGATGGGAATCGTGTCCACCGTGTTGTCCGGCTGGTCCTTGCCCGTGACCCAGTGCGCGGGCGCATCGAAGTGCGTGCCGGTGTGTTCCGAGCACGAGAAGTTGTTCCAGTACCAGGCCGGACCGCGCTCGTCGTAGCGCGAGATTTCCTCGATCCGGAACGGCCAGGCCTGCCCGAACTCCGGCGGCAGCACGATGGTGGGAAACTCCGGCGTCAGCGTTTCGGTCAGGTCCACCAGGCGGATGCGCCCGGAGACCAGCTCGGTCATGAACTGGGCAAGGATAGGTTGACTCACGATGCGCTCTCCTGTTGGTTCCTGCGGGTGTCGGACACCCTTTGCTTCGTAGGTGTCTGACACCCTTTGAGACGCCGTGCCAAGTTGCCGGCTGTCTCCCCAGGGTGTCAGACACCGGGTTCTTCTGCTGCGTAGGTGTCTGACACCGCGTGATCCAGCGGTCAGCCGGCGCCCAGCTCCCGTTCCAGTCCCTTCGGGTTCTCAGCCAGCCGCGCCCGGAATTCCTGCGCGACGTCGCCCACGTACACGTCTTCGATGCCATCCTTCAGCGCGCGCACGATGGCGGCGGCGATGGCCGCTGGCGCAACTCGCGGGGGCGGGGTGCGTTGTTCCCATTCGTGGTCGACGGGGCCGGGAAACACGTTCACCACCCGCACGCCCGCGCCGCGCATTTCCGCGCGCAGGCATTGCGCCAGCGACAGCGCGGCGGCCTTGGATGCCGACCACATGCCGCGCGCCGGCAGGTTCATGTGCGCGTAGATCGACAGCACGTTGACCCACGCGGCGGCGCTGTTCACGCCGTCGGCGGCGCGGCCGCACAGCGCCGGGCCGAAGCTCTGCGCCAGCCGCATCAGCCCCAGCACATTGACGTCCATGGCATCGCGCGCGGTGTTCACGTCCTTGCGGCTCAGCAGCCCGCCCTCGCGTTCCAGGTCGGCCGTGTTGACCAGGATCTCGACCTTGCCGCCGATGGACGCGGCCACGCGCTCCACGGAATCGGTGTCGGTCACGTCCAGCGTCACGGCCTGCACGCGCGGATCCGCCGCCAGGGCGTCGAACGCGGCATCGCGCCGCCACGCCTGCGGATCGCCCAGGAAGACGAGCGGGCTGCCCGCATCGAGCAGCGCGCGCGCCACGGCCTGGCCCACGGCCGACTTGCCGTCGGTGACCAGCGCGCGGCGGAATTTCGGATCGCACGAGGTCTCGCGCAGTGTCTTGTCGTCTTCCATGTTCGGCGTATTCCTTTCGGGCAGGGCGATCATCACGGCCTGGCCGCTGCGGTCCAGCTTCAGGGCCAGGCGCACGCGCGCGCCGTCGGTGCAGTCCTGGTGGACGTGCGCCACGACGGAGGGACCGGCGTCCATCCGCACCGTGCCCACGCGCCACGGCAGGCGTTCGCGGAAGTACAGGTCGTTGCTGTGATGCAGCGTCGTGCTGACGAGCAGCACGCCGTTCGGGTCGGCGGGCCGCCAGGGCAGGTGCTCGGACAGGCAATGGCCGCAGACTTCGCGCGGCGGGTACTGCACCGTGCCGCAGTCGGCGCAGGTCTGCAGATCGAAGCGTCCCTCGGCGGCGGCGGCGGTCAGGCCCAGCGCGGCGCGGCTGCGCGAGCCGGGCGGCAGCGTGGGCTGCCGCGTCCGGGCGACGGGATTCTTGCGAGGCGGCTTGGCCAGCGGCTCGGTCATGCGTCGCTCCTTGCCAGGATGGCCGCGGCGGTGCACAGCCCGCGGTCGTAATTGATCATGCCAAAGCCGCTGACCAGCCCCATGCGCGCCTCGCGCACCTGCGTGCCGCCGGCCGTGCCCGTCAACTGGCGCAAGGCCTCGACCATGCCCAGGTAGCCGCCGGCCGCGCCGGCCTGGCCCACCGACAGCTGGCCGCCGTTGGTGTTGAACGGAAAGCTGCCGTCCACGGTGAAGGTGTTGTCCCGCACGAACTGCGGCGCGGCGCCCTTCTCGCAGAACCCCAGGTCTTCCATCTGCATCAGGTTGATGACGGGATAGTCGTCATAGGCCTGCAGGAAGTCCATGTCCGAGGGGCCAGCATTGGCCTGCCCATACAGTTCATCGATGTCCAGCGTCCAGCCGCCCCGGGTCTGGATGGGATCGTCGATCCACGCGTTGTGGCGCTCGATGGTGGACAGGATGCGCGCATAAGGCAGGTTCAGCGCGCGTGCCCGGTCCTCTCGCATGACCAGGAACGCGTCGGCGCCCGCGCACGGCATGACGCAATCGAACAGGTGGATCGGTTCGGTGATGACGCGCGCGTCCAGGTATTGGGCGAGCGTCAGCGGCTTTTTCATCAGCGCGTGCGGATAGCGCAGGGCGTTGTCGCGTTGCGCCACGCAAAGCTTGCCGAAGTCCTCGCGCGTGGCGCCGGTCTGGCGCATGTAGTTGGCGGTCAGCAGCGCAAAGCTCGCGTTCGGGCCGCCGGCGCCATACGGGTAGACGGCGTCCTGCGCAAAGCGCGAGAACTGGCTGACCGTGTTGCGAAACGAGTCCACGTGGTTGGTGTCGCCGGCCAGGCAGGCCACGACGTCGGCATCGCCCGCCTGCACGGCGCGCGCGGCGCGGCGCAGCGCGGCCACGCCGCTCGCCCCGCCCATCGGAATGTGATCGAGCCAGCGCGGCGTCATGCCCAGGTGCTGGACCAGGCCGACCGCCGTATCCGGCGCCAGCGTGAAGCTGGACACGCACAGGCCGTCGACGTCGGTCTTGGCCAGCCCGGATTGCCGGATCAACGCGCCCAGCGCGCGTCCCAGCCACCAATGCGCGGCGTGCGTGGAATAGCGTTCATAGGGAATGGTGACGGGCAGGGCCGCCACGACGCCGTCGTAGCCCAGGCGGGTCATGGGCGAGTCCCCTCGGGCGGGCGCTTCTTCATGTGGCACGTGTCCACGCAGCGCGCCGTGCCCGGCAGGGTGGGCGCCAGGGCCTTCATCTCGCCGCGCTGGATCTTGTTGGTGGTCGTGAGCGGCAGGCTGTCCACGAACGCGACATACCCGGGCGCCTTGTAATACGCCAACTGCGACAGCGACCATTGCACGATGCTGCGCGCGGCCTCGGCCATCGCGTCCGCGTCGGCGGGCAGCGTTTCCGGCACGACGCACGCCAGCACCTCATCGCCGCGCACGGCGTCCGGCACGGCGGCCACCGCCACGGCCTTCACCAGCGGATGCTGCATCAGCACGCTTTCCACTTCCACGGCCGAGATGTTCTCGCCGCTGCGGCGGATGACGTTCTTCTTGCGGTCGACAAAGCGCAGGGCGCCGTCGGCCTCGCGGCGCACGATGTCGCCCGTGTGGAACCAGCCGCCTTCCCAGGCTTCGTTGGTGGCCGCCTCGTCCTTCAGGTAGCCGGCAAAAAAGCCATAGCGCGGATCCTCCCCGGCATGGCGCACCAGCAGCTCGCCCGGTTCGCCAATGGCGGCCGGTTCGCCCGCGTCGGTCACGATGCGCACCTCTACGTCAGCTTCCTCGCTGCCGAAGCTGCTGGTGCCGACGTGGCGCGGTTCCTGGTTGGCGATTACGACGGCGCCCGCGCCGGTCTCGGTCATGGCCCAGGCCTCCAGCAGCGGAAAGCCGAAGCGCGCCTCGAAAGGCGCATGCAGCTTGCGGTCCACGCCCGCGCCGAAGCCGAAGCGGATGGCCGGCTGCAGGTCCTGCGGGGAAGGCTCGGCCTTCATCAGGATGGCGGGCATGACGCCCAGGTAGTGCAGCACCGTGGCGCGCGATTCGCGCACGCTGTCCCACCACGAGCGCGGGTGAAAGCGGTCCAGCGGGATCAGGCAGCCGCCCGTCAGCACCATCGCCATCGCGGAATAGGCCATGGCGTTCATGTGCACCAGCGGCAGCGGCGTCAGCATGCGTTCCTGGCCGGGCTGCAGCGCGGCCAGGCCGCCGATGCGGGCGTACCAGCCGCCCGCGTGCAGGAAATAACGGTTGGGCAGGATGCAGCCCTTGGGTCGGCCGGTGGTGCCGGACGTATAGAGCAGCGCGCACTCGGTCAGTTCGGAAGGCGGCGTGCCTTGCTGGGGCGCGGGGAAGGGCGCGGCGGGCGGCGCGTCGTCCGGACCCATCACGCGCAGTTCCCGGCCCGCGCGGGCCGCTGCCGCCAGCAGGTCCGCGTGGCGTCCCGGCAGCGCGACCGCCAGCGCGATCTCGGAATGGCCGGCCAGATACTCCAGTTCGGCGGCGCGCAGGTCCGGATTGATCGGCACGACGGACACGCCCAGCGCATTGAGCGCAAACCAGTGCAGGAAGAACGCGGGCCGGTTTTCCAGCAGCAGGCCTGCGCGGTGGCCGTGGCCATAGCCCGCCTTTTCATACGCGGCGCGCAGCGTCTCGATGGCGTCGGCCGCCTTGCCGTAGGTCAGTTCGCCGGCCTCGATGCCATAGGCATCCGCCGTTTCGGGCAGGATGCACAGGAACGGCTGGCCGCCGTGGCGGGATGCGGTGTCGGCAAAGGCCTGGTGGACGGTGGCGGTCACGGTCCGCTCCTACATGAACAGTTGGATGTTGCCGAAGGCCGCGTCACAGTTGACGAGGTCCACGCGTTTCAGGCGGATGCGCAGCGCGCCGTCCTGTTCCACCAGGTGATGCGTTGCCCAGCCCGCAAAAAGAGTCTGCGTGTCCTGCCGCGTTTCGACGTAATGGAAGGCGGTGCGCACCACGTGTCGCCCTTCGGCAGGCGCGGATTCGGGATGGCCATGTTCGACCGTGGGCGCCTGCAGCAGATGATGGCAGCGGCTCTTGGGCTGCTGCGAGAACGTGCGCTGGCCCGCCAGCCGCTCGACGCGCACGCGCAGCAGCAGCTTGTCCTCGTACATCAGCGAGGCGTGCAGCTTCGCATCGGTCTGGCCGTGCGCCAGCGGCATCCAGTAATAGCCGTCGTCCGTGTACAGGTTCAGCCAGTCCTCGAAGCGCAGTTCGTCCAGCATGCGCGCCTCGGCGTAGACAAAATCGATCAACTCGCGGTCGCTTGCGCTCATACCGACTCCGGTCCGGTCATGTAGCGGCCCCATGCGCGGTACTGGTTGCGCATCTGCCATTCGTTGGTGCCATTGGTGACGACGTTCTTCTGGTCGGCTTCGCCGGGCGCGTAGAGCCGTCCCACGTTGACCCAGTCGCGTGCGCGCGAGTGCAGGCCGTCCTGCGCGCGTTCGTACATTTCCAGGTCGTCGTGGCCCACCACCGAGGTCGGCGCGTTGATGAGCCGGTTGTACATCAGCGTGCGCTCCAGCAGCAGGTCCGGCGCGCCCACCAGGCGGAACGTCCAGGACTCGACCAGCGTGCGGTCGGCGGCGATCGGCTTGAAGATCCGAAGCGTCTGGATCGGCCCCTTGACCATGATGTTGGGGAAGTACACCGTGTTGTGGCGCACGTCGCCCAGGATCGCCTTGGCGCGGTCTTCGCCGTACGCCTGCACCATCGAATCCCAATAGCCCGGGACGCCCGAGTACGACGCGTGGATGGAGTCGGAAACCCCGGTGTGACCGTGCCCGTTTTCCCAGACGCGGATGCCCATGTTCTCGAAGAACTCGTAGGGCGAGATGAACGGCGCGAACAGCTCGACCGCCATCGGCTTGGGCGTGCCTTCGGGCGCCTGTTCCCAGACCTTGACCGCCGTGCCCGCCGAGGATTCGTGCGCGACCATCGGATGGCAGGTGTCGGTCTGGTTGTCGACCAGCATCTTCCAGTTGCAGCGGTGCATGTAGCGCAGCACGCCGCCGGCGACTTCAAGGCGGCCTTCGGGCGAGCGGTCGACCATGTTGTCCAGCGTCGATAGCGAATCGCCGAAGAATTCCTCGAACGACTGGCCCTCGGGGTTCAGGCGGCAGAAGACGAAGCCGCGATGGTTGCGCACATCTTTCACGGCGGCCATGCCCTGGCTGGCTTCGCAGTTTTCCAGGCCGGTGTTCTCGTAGCCTTTTTTCAGCGGGATCGACAGCAGGCTGCCGTCCGTCTTGAACGTCCAGGCGTGATAAGGGCAGCGAAAGAACTTGCCCGTGTTGCCGCAGGCCTCGCCCGCGACCATGGTGCCCTTGTGCGGGCAGCGGTTGTGCAGCACGCGCACGCTTTTGTCGCTGTGGCGGACCATCACCACGGGCTGGTTGCCGACGGTGGTGGTGATGTAGTCGCCCGGGTTGGGCACCTGGCTGTCATGGCCGACATAGACCCAGGTGTTGGCGTACAGGCGTTCCATTTCCAGGTCGAACAGTTCCTGGTCGATGAAAAGGTCCTTGTGCACCTCGGTGTCGCGGAGCAGCGCGCGGATGGCGTCGGGATTGTCGCGGTATTTGCCCATGGTCGCTTCCTTGTCGGGGACTACAGGTCCAGCACCAGGCGCGCGGACTTGGCGCGCGAGATGCAGATCTGGATGATCTTGCCGCTCGCCTTCTCGGTGTCGGAAAGGTAATAGTCGCGGTGGTCGGGCTCGCCTTCCAGCACGGTGGCCTGGCACACGCCGCATTCGCCGCGCTTGCAGTCGACCATCGGGTCGCAGCCTTCTTCCTCCATGACCTCGACGATGGTCTTGTCGGCGGGAATCGTCAGCACGCGGCCGGACTGGCGCAGTTCGACCTCGAAGGCCTGGTCGCCGGCCTGCGGCGCGGCCGTCGCAAAAAGCTCGAAATGGATGTGGGCGTCTGGCCAGTGGCGCGCGTGCGCGCCCTGGATGACGGCGTCGATCAGCCCCTTGGGTCCGCAGACGTAGAGGTGCTGGCGCGGGGTGGCCGACGCCAGCAGCGCCTGCAGGTCGAACCGGCTCGCGGGATCGTCGTCGGCGTGCAGCGTCAGGTCGTCGCCAGCCAGCGCCTGCAGCTCGGGCAGGAAGGCAAGCTGGTCCTTGCTGCGGCCGCAGTAATGCAGATGGAACGCGCGGCCGGCGGACTTGAGCGCGGCGGCCATGGACGCAATCGGCGTGATGCCGATGCCGCCCGCAATCAGAATGACCGGCTCGTCGCCGGCGGGCGATTCGTGCAGCGGAAAGTCGTTCTTCGGGCCTTCCACGGTCAGCACGTCGCCCGCCGACAGCGCGTGCATGTGGCGCGATCCGCCCTGGCTGGTTTCTTCCAGCCGCACGCCCAGGCGGTACTCGGCTGGTTCGGCAAAGCGTCCGGCCTCGGGCGCCAGCTGCACCAGCGAATAGCAGCGCGGATCGCGCAGGCTGGGGATCGTCACCTTCAGGTGCGCGCCGGGGCCGAAGGCGGGCAGCGCGCCGCCGTCTTCGCGCGCCAGCCGGAACGAGCGGATCAGCGGCGATTCCTGCCGGACTTCCCGGACGATCAGTTTGAGTGTCTGCACGATGTCTGTCTCTTTCTGTTGGCGGCCTCAGGCGGCCAGTTTTTCCGCAATCTGGCGTTCCATGGGCTCGCACTTCACGTTGGCAAGCGCCGTGTCGCGCAGCGCGCGCAGCGCGTCGGCGGCATCGGGACGGCCGGCCAGCTGGTCCGCCGCCGCGATGAGCTGCCGGTATTTGCCGCCGCCACGCACATGGGTATCGCTGTAGCCCTTGACCAGGCGGCGGCAGTTGATGGTCTCGACCGCCAGCGCGTAGTCGCGAGGCGCCAGCCGGGCCACCAGCGCCAGCCACGTTTCCAGTGATTCGGCTTCGATCTGGTGGCGCAGCGTGCCGCGCCGGAAGCGCCGCATGCCGGCCAGCGTGTACAGCATCAGGAATCCGCCCAGCGTGCCGCTGCGCAGGCGGCGGCCCTTGCCGAGCCGGCGCTCCACGAAACCGCCGAAGGCCTTGGAGCCCTCCAGCCAGCGGCCCAGCCGCGCCGGCAGCGTGCCGCAGATCTCTTCCAGCCGGGGGTGCATGAATTCGGTCGTGTCCACGAGCTGGCCGGGACGCGCGCCGACTTCCGAACGCACGCGGTCAAAGCGCGCGCCGCGGGTCTTCAGGTCCGCCACGCGGATCACGTCGTCGTACGCCATGGCCGTGGCCACGTAGCGCGCGGCGGCACAAGTCAACGCCCATTGGCGGGCGTCGCCGCCGTGCTGTGCGTCCAGGTCGCGGATCGCCTTCATCCGGCGCAGGTAGTCTTCGGCGTAGGCCAGGTCCTGGAACTCGATCTGGCGGCGCACGCCCGCGGTCAGCATGGGCTGCGCACAGGCCGGAAAGTCGCGGCGGATGGCGTCCAGCAAGGCCTGCGCGCGCGGACTGGCGGCGCGCTCGGGCACGGGCGGAACGGGACGCGCGAGGTCGATGGCGGCGGGCGCATCCGGCGCCTTGTCGGCCGACTCGAAGCCCAGCGCGAAGGCGCGCAGGCTGGCGTCCACGCCCAGACCCGCGCGCCGCACGGTGGCCTCGAAGTCGTCACGGGTAAAGGGCAGGGCGCCGCTGCCGGCCACCGCGCCAAAAAGGCTGGCGCTGATGACGCTGCCGGCGCGGTCGGCCAGATCCTGCAGATCGAAGCACAGGAAGCGGCGCGATGCGGCGCGTCCCGCTTCCAGCACCTTGTTCGGGTCCGCGATCCCGTTGCCGGGCGCGGACTTTTCGCTGACCGCAAAGCTGCGGTGCGAAGACGCGATCAGGACCGTGCGTTCGGGCGTCACGAGACCGCGCTGGATGGCGCGGCCGCCTTCCATCAGTTCGGCGGCAACCACCAGGTCCACGTCGCCCGGCGTGGGCATCAGCGCCAGCGCCGGCTGGCGGCCCGCGCGCTGCACGTCGGCCTCGGGCAGCAGCTCCAGGTAGTAGATCGTGGCGCCGGTGCGCTGCGCCACGCCCGGCACCGAGGTAGTCTGCGCCCACCAGCCCGCGTGCTCGGCCATGTCGACGATCCAGTCGGCCAGCACGCCGCCGCCCTGGCCGCCCATGGCCAGGATGGCGATCTTGATGGGGTTGCCTGGTTGCATCACCGCCGCGTTCATGGTGCTGGGTTCCTCAAAGGGCGTCGTGCGCCAGGCGCGCCGCGCGGCGCCGTTGCAGAAAGCCGATCACCGCGCCGCGCAGGCGCGCCACGAAGCGGTCGGCGCCGGTCGGGTTGTGGATGATGTCGGCGCGGTAGAACGACGGGCACAGCACGGCCGCATGCGCGACCTCGCCACAGTTGCCGCAGCCCACGCAGCTGCTTTCCACGTGCGCGACCGGATCTTCCTTGAGCGGGTCGCCGCTGTCCTTGACCGTCAGCGACGGGCAGCCGGACAGCCGGATACAGGCGTGGTCGCCCGTGCAGACATCCGGGTCCACGCCAAAGCGTTCCTTCACGACCCGCTTGCCCTCCTTGACCGCCTTGTTGAAGAGCGGCTTCACGCGCCGCTGCTTGTTCAGCATGCATTCGGACTGCGCGATGATGACCTTGGGACCCTTGATGTCGGTGGTCAGCGCCTCTTCGATGGTGGCGCGCACCTTGGCGACGTCGTAGGTCCTGTCCAGCGTGCGCACCCACTTCACGCCCACGCCGCGCACGGCCTGATCGATCGGGTTGTTGGTCGAGCGGTCTGGGTTGTCGGCGCGCGAGGACAGGATGTCCTGCCCGCCGGTGGCCGAAGCGTAGAAGTTGTCGACGATGACGATGACGCCGTCGTATTTGTTGAACACGGCGTTGCCGATGCCGGACGCCAGCCCGTTATGCCAGAAGCCGCCGTCGCCCATGATGGATATGGGCCGCTTGGCGGCCGGCACGTTGAACGCGGCCGCGCTGGAGGCGCCCAGGCCGTAGCCCATCGTCGTGGCGCCCAGGTTGAAGGGCGGCAGGATGGAAAACAGGTGGCAGCCGATGTCGCACGAGATATGGTGCTGGCCCAGCGTTTCCTGCGCCAGCGTCAGCGCCGAAAAGATCGGCCGCTCCGGACAGCCCGTACAGAAGCCAGCAGGCCGCGGCGGCACCACGGCCGCCAGGCCTTCGACGTGCTTGTGGAAGGTGATGGGCTGCTCGGCGGGGCGTGCGGGTTTGGGCCGCGATACTTCGGTGATCGTGAGCTGCGGTTCAGCCGGGGCTTGCGCCTGGTCATCCGCCGCCGCCGCCGGATGCGTCTGCAGCGATTCCGGCCGGTTGCGCTTGAGGAATTCGCGCAGGCCGTCGCGCATGACCTGCGTCGTGTATTCCCCGGCCATCGGCAAGACGTCCTTGCCGGACAAGCGTGTGTCCACCCCCGCGCGGCGCAGCACCGCGTGCAGGTTCTGCTCGATGTAGTCGGGCTGGCCTTCCTCTAGCAGCAGCACGGCGCGCTTGCCGCGGCAGAAGTCGATGACCTCATCCTCGATGACGGGGTAGGTCACATTCATGACGTACAGCGGGATGCGGCTGTTGCCGAAGTTGTCCGCCAGGCCCAGGAGCTGCAGCGCGCGAATCACGCCGTTGTACAGGCCGCCCTGCAGGATCAGTCCGATATCGTCCTGCTCGCCGTCGAAGTGTTCGTTGAGCCGGTGTTCCTTGATGTAGCGGATGGCCGCGGGCCAGCGCTCCTTGATCTTTTCCTGTTCGTGCAGGAACGACGCCGGCGGCAGCACGATACGGCTTGTGTCGCGCGCCGGGTTTTCCAGCGCCTCGGCCAGGCTGAAGGCCGGGCGCTTGTTTTCCTTGGCGATGAAGCGCCCGTGCACATGGCAGCCGCGAATGCGCAGTTGCAGCATCACGGGCGTCTTGCTGGCCTCGGACAGCGCAAAGCCGTCTTCCACCGCCTTGACCATGCTTTCCAGATTTGGACGCGGGTCCAGCAGCCAGATCTGCGACTTCATGGCGAATGCGTGCGACCGTTCCTGCATGATCGACGAGCCTTCACCGTAGTCTTCGCCCACGATGACCAGCGCGCCGCCCGTGACGCCGCCCGAGGCCAGGTTGGCCAGCGCGTCGGACGCGACGTTGGTGCCCACCGTGGATTTCCAGGTGACGGCGCCGCGGATAGGGTACATGACGGAGGCCGACAGCGTGGCCGCGGCCGTGGCTTCCGAGGCGCTGGCCTCGAAGTGCACACCCAGTTCCTGCAGGATGTCGTTGGCGTCGGCCAGCACGTCCATCAGATGCGAGATCGGCGACCCCTGATAGCCGGCCACGTAGCCCACGCCCGATTGCAGCAGCGCCTTCGTGACGGCAAGAATCCCTTCGCCGCGAAATTCCTCGCCCGCGCCGATGCGCAGCTGCTGGACTTCTTTCTTGAAAGATCTTTCCGCCATCTGGATCCCTTACGCGGACCCGGTCGGGTCCTTAATCCGTGCTGCCGTGCAGCATCGTCCTGCCACGAAAACATCGCCTGAAAAATACTTTAGGAGTCAACGTTTTAGCTGTCAATAAAAAAGATGAAATTTCATGGAAATCAAAAAATATCACGCTAAAACAAGGGTGTATATACTGGTTGTTCTCTAGGTTTTTGACGGATTCGGAGCGCTGTAATGGTGCAAAAACGGGTTGCGATTTGGGGTATACCCTGTGCTGCGCAACAGCATTGCGGTACATCATGGCGCGCGGCTGCGCCGTCGTGGTGCAATGCGCCTTTCGGTGAAGGGGCGGGTCTTGGAAACCGGTGCGTGGGAGCAAACCAACATGCGGCCAGATAATCCACGCGGGGCGCGCGCGGCAGCGGCGGGCCCGCGGTTCGTCGACGGCTACCTGGCCTACTTGCTCGCGCAGGCCAGCCAGCGCATCTCGGCGGAATTCCATCAACAGGTCAAGGCCGCCGGATTGTCCGTGACCGAATGGCGCGTGCTGGCCAGTCTTCAGGGCAGCGCCGGCGAAACCATCGGCAGCCTGGCGGTGCTGGCCATCACCAAGCAGCCCACGCTCAGCAAGGTCGTGCAGCGCATGGAAGCCGACGGGCTGGTGGCCCGCACCGGCGTTCGCGCCGACCGACGCCAGACGCGCGTCTGCATCACGGCCAAGGGTTCAAACCTCATCGGCGGGCTGTGCGAACAGGCCTTGCAGCATCAAAAGGCCGTGCTCGCGCCCTTCGGCGAAGCCAAGGCCGCGATGCTGATCGAAATGCTCGATGTCCTGATGACCGAGCACGTGCCGCTGGAACTGCCCATCGACACGGACGAATGACTCCTTCCGTTGCAAGCACGCACTCGAACATCGTTCGGTCCGATTATTTCGTTACATGCTTATGCGTCCCTGATTGCCCGCTCCCTCTGAAAACCCCCTCCGGTACGCACAAACCCTGAATTGACGCGGGTCTCGCCGGTAGGCACACTCGCGCCGGTATTCAGACTACTGTCAGGAGTTGACACTTATGCGCCGCACTTTGATTGCTATCGCGATCGCCGCCGCCGTGGCAGTGCCCTCGATCGGGCAAGCCAAGACCTTCCGTTGGGCCGCTCAGGGCGACATCCTCACGTTCGATCCGCACTCGCAAAACGAGGGCATGACGATCGCCGCCAACAGCTACATCTACGAGCCGCTGGTCGACTACGACAAGTCCTTCAAGGTGTCGCCGCGTCTGGCCACGGAATGGGAGCAGGTGTCGCCCACGCTGTATCGCTTCAAGCTGCGCCCCAACGTCAAGTTCCATGACGGCGCCGCGTTCACCGCCGACGACGTGGTGTTCTCGATTCACCGCGCCATGGCGCCCACGTCCAACTACAAGGCCTACACCACCGGCATCAAGGAAGCGCGCAAGATCGACGACCTGACGGTCGAGATCGAAACCTCTGCGCCCAACCCCGTGCTGCTGCGCCAGCTGACCAACGTGTTCATCATGAACAAGGCCTGGTCCGAAAAGAACAACATCGCCAAGCCGCAGGATTTCGTCAACAAGGAAGAAACCTACGGCGCGCGCAACACCAACGGCACCGGTCCCTACAAGCTCAAGAGCCGCGAAGTCGACGTGCGCACGGTCTTCGAGGAAAACAAGGACTGGTGGAACAAGGCCGGCAAGGTCGGCAACGTGACCGAAGTCGTCTTCACGCCGATCAAGCAGAACGCCACGCGCACCGCCGCGCTGTTGTCCGGCGAGATCGACTTCGTGCTGGATCCGGCCGCGCAAGACCTGGACCGCCTGCGCCAGTCGCAGAAGGTCGTCGAGGGCAACGAATACCGCACCATCTACCTGGGCCTGGACCAGAAGCGTCCGGAGCTGCAGTACTCCAACATCAAGGGCAAGAACCCGTTCCAGGACGTCCGCGTGCGCGAAGCGCTGTACCGCGCCATCGACGTCGACGCCATCAAGCGCGCCGTGATGCGCGGCCTGTCGGCGCCCACCGGCACGATGATCGCGCCGCAGGTGCATGGCTGGACCGAATCGCTGCACAAGCGCGTGCCTTACGATCCCGAAAAGGCCCGCGCCCTGCTGAAGGAGGCCGGCTACGACGGCACGCTGAATTTCACGCTGGACTGCCCGAACAACCGCTACATCAACGATGAAGCCATCTGTCAGGCCGTCGTCGGCATGTGGGCCAAGGTCGGCGTCAAGGCCACCATGAACGCCATGCCGCGGTCCACCTACTTCCCGAAGGTGCAGTCGTTCGACACCAGTGCCTACCTGTTCGGCTGGGGCGTGCCCACGTTCGACGCCATGTACACGCTGCAGAACCTGATCCGCACCAAGGGCGAGGGCGCGGACGGCATGTACAACCTGGGCAACTACAGCAACAAGGAACTGGACGTCATCATCGACCGGATCAAGACCGAGACCGATCCGAAGAAGCGCGACGCCGACATCATCACCGTGCTGGAAGGGCACGCCAAGGACTTCGGGCACATCCCGCTGCATGACCAGGTCATCCCCTGGGCCATGCGCAAGAACGTCACGGTCATCCACCGTGCCGACAACCGCCTCGTTGCCGATTGGGTCAAGGTTGACTGATCCAGGCTAACCAGACGGCGGGACCTACCCGGTTCCGCCGTCTTGCTTTTCTCCGCCTATGTTCGCTTTCATACTGCGTCGCCTGTTGCAGGCCGTAGCGGTGATGCTCACCGTCGCGCTACTGGCCTTCGTGCTTTTTCAATACGTCGGCGACCCTGTCACCATCATGCTGGGACAGGACGCCACCGATGCCGAGCGCATCGAACTGCGTGAACGCCTGGGCCTGAACGAGCCCGCCATCGTTCAATTCGGCCATTTCGTGGCCAATGCGGTGCAGGGCAATTTCGGCATCTCCCTGCGCCAGAGCGAACCCGTTTCCACCCTGCTCAAATCCCGCCTGCCCGCCACGCTTGAGCTGTCCATGGTGGCTGCCTTGCTGGCGCTGGTCGTGGGCGTGCCGCTGGGCGTGTATACCGCGCTCAAGCGCAACAGCCTGGTCTCGCAGATGCTGCTGGCCGGGTCGCTGCTGGGCGTGTCGCTGCCGACCTTCCTGATCGGCATCCTGCTGATCCTGGTGTTCTCGGTGCAACTGGGCTGGCTGCCCAGCTATGGGCGCGGCGATACCGTCAGCCTGGGCTGGTGGACCTCGGGCCTGTTCACCGCCACGGGCTGGAAGCATCTCATCCTGCCGTCCATCACGCTGTCGCTCTTCCAGATGACGCTGGTGCTGCGGCTGGTGCGCTCCGAAATGCTGGAGGTCCTGCGCTCGGACTACATCAAGTTCGCGCGCGCCCGGGGCCTGAAGCGCCGCGCCATCCACTTCGGCCACGCGCTCAAGAACACGATGGTGCCCGTCATCACCATCACCGGCCTGCAGCTGGGCGGCATCATCGCCTTCGCCATCGTGACCGAGACCGTGTTCCAGTGGCCGGGCATGGGCCTGCTCTTCATCCAGGCCGTCCAATTCGCCGACGTGCCGGTGATGGCCGCGTACCTGTGCCTGATCGCGCTGGTGTTCGTGGTCATCAACCTGATCGTCGATCTTCTGTATTTCGTCGTGGACCCGCGGCTGCGTTCCGGGCTGACCCGCGGCGGGGGGGCTCACTGATGCGCGCCGTACTCAAACGCTGGTGGGACAGCGACATTGCCTGGGCCTGGCGCCGGGCGCCCGTGGCGATCGTGGCCACCCTGTTGCTCGCGGCCCTCCTGATCGGTTCCTTCGGGGCCGGCTGGGTCGCGCCGCACAATCCGTTCGACCTGACCAAGGTCGAACTGCTGGACGCGCTGCTGCCGCCGGCCTGGGAACCCAACGGGCAGGCCACTTACCTGCTGGGCACCGACAGCCAGGGCCGCGACCTGTACTCGGCCATCCTGTACGGCACGCGCGTGTCGCTGCTGATCGGCCTGGCCTCGGTGCTGCTGTCCATGCTGATCGGCATCGTGCTCGGGCTGGTGTCGGGTTATGCCGGCGGCCGCATCGACGCCTTCATCATGCGTGTCGCCGACGTGCAGCTCTCGTTCCCTGCCATTCTGATCGCGCTCCTGATCGACGGCGTGGCGCGGGCGGCGGTGCCGCGCGAGATGCACGAGATCATCGCCTTCCCGGTGCTGATCGGCGCCATCGCGCTGGCCGGCTGGCCGCAGTACGCCCGCACGGTGCGTGGTTCGACGCTGGTCGAAAAGAACCGCGAATACGTGCAGGCCGCACGCGTGATCGGCGTGGCCTCGCCCGTCATCATGTTCCGCCACGTGCTGCCCAACGTGCTGGGTCCCGTGCTGGTGCTGGCCACGGTGCACCTGGCCACCGCCATCATCACCGAGGCGACGCTGTCGTTTCTGGGGGTGGGGGTGCCGCCGACCGCGCCGTCGCTGGGCACGCTGATCCGGATCGGCAACGATTTCCTGTTTTCCGGAGAGTGGTGGATCACCATTTTCCCGGGCGCGGCGCTGGTGCTGCTGGTGCTGTCGGTCAACCTGCTGGGTGACTGGCTGCGCGACGCACTCAACCCGCGTCTGAATTGAGGGTAACCATGAGCGCATTACTCGAAGTCCGCAACCTGCGCGTGGAATTTCCCACGCGCCGCGGCACGCTACGCGCCCTGGACGATGTGTCCTTTTCCATCCAGGCCGGCGAAGTCCTGGGCGTGGTGGGTGAATCCGGCGCCGGCAAATCGCTGACCGGCGCTTCCATCATCGGCCTGCTCGAACCGCCGGGCCGCATCGCCGCCGGCGAGATCCTGCTGGCGGGCCGGCGCATCGACAACCTGCCCGACGAACAGATGCGCCGCGTGCGCGGCCGCGAGATCGGCGCGGTATTCCAGGACCCGCTGACCTCCCTGAACCCGCTGTACACGGTGGGCAGGCAGTTGGCCGAAACCATCGTCACGCATCTGGACATGACGTGGTCGCAGGCGCGCAACCGCGCGGTGGAACTGCTGGCGTCCACCGGCATTCCCGCCGCGCGCGAGCGCATCGACCACTACCCGCACCAGTTTTCCGGCGGCATGCGCCAGCGCGTGGTGATCGCGCTGGCCCTGGCCGCCGAGCCCAAGCTGGTTGTGGCCGACGAACCCACCACCGCGCTGGACGTGTCGATCCAGGCGCAGATCATCGAACTGCTCAAGCGCCTTTGCCGCGAGCACGGCACGGCCGTCATGCTGATCACGCACGACATGGGCGTGATCGCCGAGACCGCCGACCGCGTGGCGGTGATGTACGCCGGCCGCGTGGCCGAGATCGGGCCGGTGGCCGACGTGATCCACAAGCCGCGCCACCCCTACACGGCGGGGCTGATGGGGTCCATTCCCACGCTCGAAGGCCACACCGAGCGGCTGGTGCAGATCGACGGCAGCATGCCGCGGCTGAACGCCATTCCGCCGGGCTGTGCGTTCAACCCGCGCTGCGGCCAGCGCCTGCCGCGCTGCGCGCACGACCGCCCCGAGCTGATGCCCGCAGGCACGTCGCGCGCGGCCTGTTGGCTGCATGACAAAGGCAATACGTTGGAGGTGGCCGCATGAGCACGCCCTTGGTTCAAGTAAAGGATGCGGCGCGCTGGTTCGACGTGTCGCCGCCCTGGCTGGAGCGCACGCTGGCGCGCAAGCCCAAAGTGATGCTGCGCGCGGTGGACGGGGTGTCGTTCGACATCGCCCGCGGCGAGACGCTCGCATTGGTGGGCGAATCCGGCTGCGGAAAATCGACGGTCGCGCGCATGCTGGTGGGGCTGTACGGGCTGACCCGCGGCGACATCCAGTTCGATGGCCAGCCGCTGTCGCGCATGTCCGAGTCGGGCGGCCGCGCCTTGCGCAAGCGTCTGCAGATGATCTTCCAGGATCCCTATGCCAGCCTGAATCCGCGCTGGCGCGTGGGCCGCATCATCGCCGAGCCGATGCTGACCCACACGCAGATGACGCAAGACGAGCGCGTCGCGCGCGTGGGCGATCTGCTCCGGCAGGTGGGGCTGGACCCGGCGGACCAGGGCCGCTATCCGCACCAGTTTTCGGGCGGCCAGCGCCAGCGCATCTCGATTGCGCGGGCGCTGGCGGTCAATCCGGAGTTCCTGGTCTGCGACGAGCCCACCTCGGCGCTGGACGTGTCGGTGCAAGCGCAGGTGCTGAACCTGATGAAGGACCTGCAACGCAAGCTGGGGCTGACGTACCTGTTCATTTCCCACAACCTGGCGGTCGTGCACCACGTGGCCGACCGCGTGGGGGTTATGTACCTGGGGCGCATGGTGGAAGTGGCGCCGCGCGACGAACTTTTTGCGCGGCCGCGGCATCCCTACACGCGGATGCTGCTCGAGGCGATTCCGGACATCAACGGCGCAGGCAAGCCGCGCACGGCGGTGGCGGGCGAGGTGCCCAATCCCCTGAATCCGCCGTCCGGCTGCACCTTCCATCCGCGCTGCCCGCACGCCAATGACCGATGCAAGGCCGAGGCGCCGGCCGCGAAGCTGGCGGGGGTGTCGATCGTGGCCTGCCATGCCGTCGAGGAAGGCAGGATCACCGTGTGATCCTGCCGCCGCCGCGGACCGGGCGCCAGCCCGGGCTGCGGCGCGCGGCATTCAATGGCGGTGGTTGTGGACGTCGTCGTAGGGCGTGTCGTCGTCCTCGTCGTCCGCGTCGTCGTCCTCTTCCTCGTCTTCTTCGTCCGGATCGGGCTGCGGTTCCTCGGTCAGCGCGAAAGGCAGCACTTCCTCAAGGTTGTCGGACCAGGCGGACTCTTCGCCGTCGTGGTCCAGCTTGATGAACCGCTCGCCGTCGTTCAGCGAGATCTGGATCGCCCACAGGTACAGGCAGTCGTAGGTGTCGTCATCGGACTGCGGCAGGCCGCCGCGGTTGCCGAGCAGGCGCGCGCCCGGCCCGCCCATCTGCACGTGCGTCTGTTCCTCGTCGGCCTCGGCTTTCTCGTCCATTGGGACGCCGTAGGTCACCCATTCGGTGCCTTCGTCGCCAAGCACCACTTCCGCCAGCACGGGCTTGCCCAGATAGGCGCTGAGGGCGTCCGCGGTCTTGGCCAGCATGTCCAGTTCGGGCGCACTGAAATGGGTCAAGGAAGCGGGTGGAGTGGCAGAGGCGGACATGTTGGTTCCTGGGCGCGATGAAGCCGCGACGGCACGGCAGATACGTCAGGCGCTATTGTCGCGCGAACGGCGCTGCGTTGCATCGGGCGCTTGGATTACGAAGAAACGTGTGTGGTATCCGGATGGCGTGCTGGGGCGGCGGCATATCCGTGACATATACATCAAGTCGGACGAGGCCTACACTGGCCAACTTTCGTCTTCCTGCCTTGCCGTTTCAAACATGCGCTCCGACGCCCCGCAGCTTCCCCTCCGCTTTTTCCTGTTTCCCCTGCTGGCCGCCTTGATCTGGTCGGTCAACATGATCGTGACCAAGATGGCCGCCGGCGTGATCGCGCCTGCCGCCATCGGCTTTTACCGCTGGGCGCTGGCGGGCATCGTGCTGACCCCCTTTGCGTTGCCTGGCGTCTGGGCGCAGCGACGCCAGGTGCTGGCGCATCTGCCGAAGTTCGCGGTGCTGGGCGGACTGGGCATGGCGCTGTACCAGGGCCTCGCGTACGTGGCGGCCGCCTCGACCACCGCCACCAACATGGGTTTCATCACCGCGATGATTCCGCTCATGACCATCGCCGTCATGGCGGTCATCATGCGTGAGCGGCCCTCGACGATGGCCGTGCTGGGCAGCCTGGTCTCGCTGGCCGGGCTGGCGCTGCTGATCGGCGAGGGCGATCCGGCCCGGCTGCTGTCGGTGGGCGCCAACCATGGCGACGTGCTGATGGGGCTGGGCGCGCTGGCCTATGCGCTGTACGGCGTGCTGCTGCGGCGCTGGGCGCTGCCGGTGGGGCCGTGGCAGTCGCTGTACGTGCAGGTTGCGTTCGGCATCCTGTTCCAGCTTCCCGCCTTCCTGATGGCCGCGCCGTCGCCGCTCAATGCCGCCAACGTGCCCCTTGTGCTGTATGCCGCGGTATTCCCGTCGCTGTTCGCGCCCTATCTGTGGATGCAGGGCGTGCGCCATCTGGGGCCCAACCGCGCCAGCATCTTCCTGAACGTCATGCCCGTGTTCACGGTGGCCATCGCGGCGCTGTTCCTTGATGAAAAGCCGCACCTCTTTCACATCGCCGGCGGCGCGCTGGCGCTGGCCGGCGTGATGCTGGCGCAGATGCGCACGCCGGGCATGCCGGGGCGCGCGGCGAAAACCAGCTGAGGCGGCACGGGGCCGGATCACGGCTGCCGCACGCCGGTCAGGGTTCCGGCCTACAATCAACGGTTTCTCAGCTATATCTCACCTACGAGCCCATGGCCCAATACGTCTACACCATGAACCGCGTCGGCAAGATCGTGCCGCCCAAGCGGCAGATCCTGCGCGATATCTCGCTTTCGTTTTTTCCTGGCGCCAAGATCGGCGTGCTGGGCCTGAACGGCTCGGGCAAGTCGACGCTGCTGAAGATCATGGCGGGCGTCGACCGCGAGATCGAAGGCGAAGCCGTGCCCATGCCCGGCCTGAACATCGGTTACCTGCCGCAGGAACCGCAGCTCAATCCCGAGCACACCGTCCGCCAGGCGGTCGAGGAAGGCCTGGGCGCTGTCGTCACCGCCAAGAAGCGCCTGGACGAGGTCTACGCCGCGTACGCGGAACCCGACGCCGACTTCGATGCGCTGGCCGCTGAACAGGCCGAACTCGAAGCCATCATCGCCGCCGCCGCTTCCAGCGGCGCTGACGACATCGAACACCAGATGGAAATCGCCGCCGACGCGCTGCGCCTGCCGCCCTGGGACGCCATCGTCGGCAAGCTGTCCGGCGGTGAAAAGCGCCGCGTGGCCCTGTGCCGCCTGCTGCTGTCCAAGCCCGACATGCTGCTGCTGGACGAGCCCACCAACCACTTGGACGCCGAGAGCGTGGAGTGGCTGGAGCAATTCCTGCACAAGTTCCCCGGCACCGTCGTGGGCGTGACCCACGATCGCTACTTCCTGGACAACGCGGCCGAATGGATCCTGGAACTGGACCGCGGCTACGGCATCCCCTGGAAGGGCAACTACAGCTCGTGGCTAGAACAGAAGGAAGACCGCCTCAAGCAGGAAGAGTCCTCCGAGTCCGCGCGCCAGAAGACCATCAAGAAGGAACTGGAGTGGGTGCGCCAGAACCCGAAGGGCCGCCAGGCCAAGGCCAAGGCGCGTCTGGCGCGTTTCGAGGAACTGTCTTCCTACGAATACCAGAAGCGCAACGAAACCCAGGAAATCTTCATTCCCGTGGGCGAGCGCCTGGGCAACGAGGTCATCGAGTTCAACAACGTCAGCAAGGCCTACGGCGACCGCCTGCTGATCGACAACCTCAGCTTCAAGGTGCCGCCGGGCGCCATCGTGGGCATCATCGGCGCGAACGGCGCCGGTAAGTCCACGCTGTTCCGCATGATCGCCGGCCGCGAGCAGCCGGATTCGGGCGAAGTGAAGATCGGCCAGACCGTCAAGCTGGCGTACGTCGACCAGTCGCGCGACGCGCTGGAAGACAAGAAGACGGTATTCGACGCGGTGGCTGACGGCGCCGACCTCTTGACCGTGGGCAAGTTCGAAATGTCGTCGCGCGCCTATCTGGGCCGCTTCAACTTCAAGGGCGGCGACCAGAACAAGGTCGTGGGCCAGCTCTCGGGCGGCGAACGCGGCCGCCTGCACATGGCCAAGACGCTGATCGCCGGCGGCAACGTCCTCTTGCTTGACGAACCGTCCAACGACCTCGACGTCGAAACGCTGCGCGCCCTGGAAGACGCGTTGCTCGAGTTCCCCGGCAGCGTCATGGTCATCAGCCACGATCGCTGGTTCCTGGACCGTATCGCCACGCACATCCTCGCGTTCGAAGGCGATTCGCAAGTCGTGTTCTTTGACGGCAACTACCAGGAATACGAAGCCGACAAGAAGCGCCGCCTGGGCGAAGAGGGCGCCAAGCCCAAGCGCCTGCGCTACAAGGCGCTGAAGTAAAAAGACGATTCCTCTGGTGACTGACACCCAGGTGGCACAGCCGTCAATTCGAGACGCTGCCGCGAGGGTGTCAGACACCAGCCAGTAGGAACACCCCGCCAAGCATCCCGGCCAAGCGCCGGGATTTTTTTCGGCCAGGCGTTATCCTGACAGCTTGTCCTGGGAGTCTTTCACCATGCTGCTGTCCGCCACCGATTCCACCCTGCTGATCGTCGACATGCAGGGCCGCCTGATGCCTGTCATCCACGACGGCGAGGCCGTGCTCAACGCCGCGCACAAGCTGGCCCAGGCGGCTCGGCTGCTCGACGTGCCCGTGGTGGCCACGGAGCATCACAGCAAGATGCTCGGGGTCACGGTCGACCCGTTGCGCGAACTAATCCAGGCCACCTTCCAGAAGATGCACTTTTCCTCGGCCCGAGAACCGGGTTTCGACGGCTGGCTGCCGGCCTCGCGCCGCACGGTGCTGGTGGCCGGCTGCGAGGCGCACATCTGCGTGCTGCAAACCGTCATCGGCCTCGTGGAGTTGGGCTACAAGGCCGTGCTGGTCGCGGACGCGGCTGGCTCGCGCAAGCCGTCGGACCATCATGCCGCGTTGCGCCGCGCCCGCGCGCACGGCGCGGAAATCGTCACGTCGGAAATGGCGATTTTCGAGTGGATGGAGACCTGCGAGCACCCGCGCTTTCGCGACGTGTTACGTCTGGTCAAATAGCGGCCCGCTCCTGCAACATCGTCCCCAGGAGAGCGCAACGATTTGCTCTCCCTTTGACACAATTCCTGGGCAAACCTAACACCATGTCCCCGGATATTTTGCGATCCTGAAGGCTCCTAACCCCAAAAAGGTCCGCGCGCTCGCGTTTGGGTTCACCGGTGCGGCCCCGGGTAAAAGAACAGGAGCTTCATCATGAAAATCGCATCGCTTTCCAAGATCTGTGCCGCCGTGGCGCTGGCTGCCACCATGGCGGGTTGTTCATCGTGGGATGGCATGAGCCATCGCCAGAAGAGTACCGTGGGCGGCGCCGCACTGGGCGGCGTGGCGGGCGCCGTCATCACCAACGGCGGCGTGCTCGGCACGGTCGGCGGCGCGGCGATCGGCGGTGTGATCGGCGACCAGGTGGGCAAGCGCTAAGCCTTCGTCGTCCCAAAAGCAACGCCCGGCAATGCCGGGCGTTTTTTTTTATGCGCAACGTGCGCCGGCAAGACCGGCGCACAGCAGAGACGTCAGGTCTCGTTTTGCGGCATTTCGATCTTCACTTCCAACACCTCGAGCGTGTCCTGGCGTTCCAGGTGCACCTTGATGTCTTCGGGATTGATCTTCACGTACTTGGAAATGACCGCGATCAGTTCCTGCTGGAGTTGCGGCAGGTAATCGGGGGAATCCCCGCGGCCACGCTCGTGGGCAAGGATGATCTGCAACCGTTCTTTGGCGACGGACGCGGAGGTCTTCTTTTGACCGAGCAGAAACGACAGGAAGGACATCGCTTACTTGCCTCCGAACAGGCGTTTCAGGAAACCCGGCTTTTCGTAGTCGGTAAAGCGCAGGGCCTTGTCTTCGCCAAGGTAACGGCTGACGACGTCCTTGTAGGCTTCCGAGACGTCGGTGTCTTTCAGGTGGATGGCCGGCAAGCCCTGGTTCGAGGCCTGCAGCACGGCTTCCGATTCGGGAATCACACCGATGAGCTTGATGCGCAGGATGTCTTCGATGTCGGTCAGCGACAGCATTTCGCCGTCGGACACGCGCTTGGGGTTGTAGCGCGTGAGCAGCAGGTATTCCTTGACCGGCTCGTCACCCTCGACGGCGCGCTTGGACTTGGCGGCCAGGATGCCCAGGATGCGGTCGGAGTCGCGCACCGACGAGACTTCGGGGTTGGTGACCACCAGCGCGTCGTCTGCGAAGTAGGCCGCCATCAGCGCGCCGGTCTCGATGCCCGCGGGGGAGTCGCAGACGATGTAGTCGAAACCCATTTCCTTCAGGTCGTTGATGACCTTTTCCACGCCTTCCTGCGTCAGCGCATCCTTGTCGCGCGTTTGCGAAGCCGGCAGGATGAAAAGGTTTTCGAGCTGCTTGTCCTTGATGAGCGCTTGCTTGAGGGTCGCCTCGCCCTGGATCACATTGACGAAGTCATACACCACGCGACGCTCGCAACCCATGATGAGGTCGAGGTTGCGCAGGCCGACGTCGAAGTCGATGACAGCGGTCTTGTGGCCCCGCATCGCGAGGCCCGCGGAAAAACTGGCGCTCGTCGTGGTTTTGCCCACGCCGCCTTTGCCGGAAGTCACCACAACAATGCGTGTCATGACGATCAAACCCTTATGTTCGAATAAATCGCGTTATCGTAAAGCAAAAAGCCCGTGTAAGGCTTCTTACAGGATGTGTTGAGATTTGAGCGGGCCGCTGCCGGGCCGCCGTCTCGCAAGATGCCGCACACAGCGCGCGGCATCAGGCCTTCAGCGCTTCGATGCGCAGCGTGTCGCCATCCAGCCGGACCAGCGCGGGCTGGTTCTGCAGCGTGCGGTCGAGCTTGTCCTCGACCACGCGATACACGCCCGCCACTGCCAGCAGTTCCGCATCCAGATGCGTCGTGAAGATGCGCGCCGACGTATCGCCGCGCGCGCCGGCCATGGCCTTGCCGCGCAGCGGACCGTAGACGTGCACGTTGCCGTCGGCGATGACCTCGGCGCCCTGGCTGACCATGCCGATCACCACCAGGTCCGTGTGGCGGGCATAGACGCGTTGCCCCGAACGCAGCGGGCGCGTGATCACCAGCGCCGAAGACGAGTGCGGCGCTGCGGCCGTCGGGCTGGGCGCGGACGTGGTGCTGCTGGCCGCGCGGGCGGGCAGGGGATCCGCATCGGGCGCCGCGGCGGGGGCGGCAGCCTGCGCATCGGCGGCTTCATCGGCCGCGGGCTTGTCTTGCGCGGTCGCATCGGACGCAGGCGCCGGCGCGGCCTGGGCCGAGGTGTCGGTGGGCGCGGGCGCGATTTCGACCGCGGCCGCGGGCACGGACGGCACCGGCGTGGCGACATCGTTGGGCGGTGCGGTGTCCACCACGGGGGCGGGGCGCGCTGCCGGCGTGGACAGTTCGACGGGCGTCAGGCCGGCCTCGCGCGCGGCCTGCAGGTTGGCGCCTTCGGCCACCACGCCGATCGGGGGCAGGTTGTGGCCGCGCAGCGCCGCCACCAATGCCGTCCAATCGATCTTTTCTTCGACGCGGCTGGCGTCGATGACGACGGGCTCGTTTTCAAAGAAGCTGCCGGCATCGGCCATGCGTTTGGCGAGCGCAGCGTTCAGGCGTTCGGGATCGGCACTATGCAAAACCACCCGGATGGCATAAAGGGTGGCGCTCTTGAAGTCCAGGGCTAGCGATTCAGTGTTCATCTTGATTTTGGCTGGCGGTCTGGACGCCGGAAAACGGCGTCCTCGACCGGCTGCGGGATGTCGGGGATGATAACCCGCCCGGGACGGCCTGCGCCGGGCGCACGGCGAAAGAAAAAGGCGCCGCAAGGCGCCTTTTCCCGGTATTGCGCGCGTGGGCGCGTCAACCCTGGGCCCAGGAATCGCGCAGGGTCACGATGCGGTTGAGCACCGGCGCGTCAGGCGTCGAATCCTTCAGGTCGGCCGTGAAATAGCCCAGGCGCTCGAATTGCCAGGTGGCGCCGGGCGTGGCCACGGTGCCGGGCTCCAGCCAGGCCGTGACGGTCTGCTTGGAGTTGGGGTTCAGGCAGGCCAGGAAGTCCTTGTCGCCGCCGTCCGGACGCGGATCGGCAAAGAGGCGGTCGTACAGGTGAATCTGGGCAGGCACCGCGTGCGCCGCGCTCACCCACGTGATGTTGCCCTTGACCTTGACGCTGTCCGCGCCCGGCGTGCCGCTCTTGGTGTCGGGCAGGTATTCGGCCTGCACTTCGACGACCTCGCCGGCTTCATTCTTGGTAAAGCCGGTGCAGCGCACGACGTAGCCGTATTTCAGGCGCACAGTATTGCCGGGGAACAGGCGGAAATACTTCTTGGGCGCTTCCTCGCGGAAGTCGTCGCGTTCGATCCACAGTTCGCGCGAAAGCGGGAATTCGCGCACACCGGCCTCGGGGTCGTGCGGATTACGCGGCGCGGTGCAGGTCTCGGTCTGGCCTTCCGGGTAGTTGGTGATGACCAGCTTGATCGGGTCCAGCACGGCGACCGAACGCGGGGCGATGGGGTCCAGGTCGTCGCGCACGGCCTGCTCCAGCAGGCTGTAGTCGATGCGCGAGTCGGACTTGGACACCGCGGTGCGGTCGCAGAACAGGCGGATCGACGCGGGCGTGTAGCCGCGGCGGCGCAGGCCGAAGATGGTGGGCATGCGCGGATCGTCCCAGCCGTCCACGTGGCCTTCCTTCACCAGTTGCAGCAGCTTGCGCTTGCTGGTGACCACGTAGCTCAGGTTCAGGCGGGCGAATTCGTATTGGTGCGGCAGCGGCTGGGCCAGCTTGCCCAGTTCGGCCAGGCGCGCCAGGATCCAGTCGTAGAACGGACGCTGGTCTTCGAATTCCAGCGTGCACACGCTGTGCGTGATGCCTTCCAGCGCGTCTTCCACCGGGTGCGCCCAGCTGTACATCGGGTAGATGCACCACTGGTCGCCGGTGCGGTGGTGCGTGGCGTGGCGCACGCGGTACATGACCGGGTCGCGCAGGTTGATGTTGGGCGAAGCCATGTTGATCTTCGCGCGCAGCACCAGGCTGCCGTCCGGATGCTTGCCGTCGCGCATCTCGCGCAACAGCGCGATGGACTCGGCGGCCGGGCGGTTGCGCCAGGGCGAATCCGTGCCGGGTTCGGTCAGGGTGCCGCGATTGGCGCGGATCTCGTCGGCGCTTTGCTCGTCGACGTAGGCATGGCCGGCTTCGACCAGGGCTTCGGCGAACTCATACATATAGCCGAAGTAATCGCTGGCGAAATACAGGTTCTCGCGGCCGTCGGCCTTCCAGTCGAAGCCCAGCCAGTGGACGGCCTCGATGATGGCGTCGACGTATTCCTGGTCTTCCTTCTCGGGGTTGGTGTCATCAAAGCGCAGGTGGCAGACACCGCCGAAGTCGCGCGCCAGGCCGAAGTTCACGCAGATGCTCTTGGCGTGGCCGATGTGCAGGTAGCCGTTGGGCTCCGGCGGAAAGCGCGTGCGGATGCGGGCCGGGTCCGCTTCCCCCTGCTGCTGCAAGGCCGCCGGGCCAGGCTTGCCCGCCCAGCGCTTGCCCTGGAAGCGGTTGGCTTCGAGGTCGTCTTGGACGATGTTGAGCAGGAAGTTTGATGCGGCGGGGGTCGGCGTCGTGGCGGAGGTCATTCTTGAAAGAATAGGAAAAAGCAGCGACAAAGCGTCAATTTTGCCACGTTCCGCACCGCGCCCCTTTTCGTCACGCCTGCAACCGGTTTCAATCCGCCCCCATAGTCGTGTAACTGGCTCTACACTACGGGCCATTATGGATATCTCGACCCTATCCCTGGCCCGGGCGCAGTTCGTGGCCAGTCTTAGCTTCCTGGCGCTGTTTCTCGCCGTCTCCCTGGCCCTGGCCTGGGTGCTGCTGTTCTTCAAGATCCGCGCGCGGTGGTCCAGCCATGGCGGCTGGACGGGGGCCTACCGCTTCTGGGTCCGCATCTTCGCCCTGTCCTTCGTGCTGACGCTGGCCGCCAGCGTGCCCGTCCTGATCCAGATCGGCAGCCTGTGGGCGGGGCTGATGGACAAGATCGGCAACGTGGCCGGTCCGCTGCTGGGCTACGGCATCCTGTCGGTCTTCATTCTCAAATCCTGTTTCCTGGGCGTCATGCTGTTCGGCCAGCGCCGCGTGTCCGATGGCGCGCACACGCTGGCCGTCCTGATGGTGGCGGTGGGGCAGGTCGTTGCCGTGTTCTGGGTGCTGGCCCTGCAATCCTGGATGCAGACGCCCGATGGCGCGCTGCTGGTCGATGGCCGCTATCAGGTCTACGACTGGATGAAAGTGGTGCTCAATCCCTCGGTCGGCTGGCGCATGGCCGTGGTGATGGTCGGCGCGGCGCTCGCCGCCTCGTTCCTGATGATGGGCGTGACCGCGCTGCAGGCGTTGCGCCGGCCGCTGGGCGAGGGCGAGCGCAGCGCGTTCAAGACGGCGCTGGTGGTGGCCGTCGTGGCCGCCTTCCTGCAAGTGCCGGTCGCGACCGGCGCGGGCCAGATGATGGCCAAGCTGCAGCCGGCCAAGGCCGCCGCTGCGGCGGGCTTCTGGCAGAGCGGTCCCGTGCCGCAGCTGGTGCTGTTCGGCTGGCCGGACGCCCGGGCGCACGTCAACGTCGGCGACCTTACCTTCAACAACGCGGGCGGCATGTGGCTGCACCGTAATGCGGACGGCACCTATCAGGGTCTGGACAAGTACTCGGGCATGCTGCCGCCGGTGGCCCTGACTTTCTGGTCGGTGCGCGTGGCCGTGGGCCTGGGCCTGCTGATGCTGGCCGTGGCTTGCGTGACTTTCCTGTGGACGTTTCGCCGCGGCATGGACCCGTCGGTCTTGCCGCCGTGGTGGCAGCGGGTCCTGTGCGGCATGATGTTTTCCGGCGGCATTGCCGTCGTGGCGGGCTGGTGGGTGTCCATCATCGGACTGCAACCCTTCGTCGTGAACGGCACGGTCACGCAATCCGAAGTCCTGGGCTCCATGCCGTCCAGCACCGTGCTGTATGGGCTGGCCGGCTACGGGGTGCTTTACACGCTGCTGCTCGCCGCGTTCGCCGGCATGCTGTTCCATGCCGCGCGCTACGGCGTCGTGCCCGTGCGCAAGCTGAGCGGAGGTGCGCCATGATCGCCATGCTGGCGGCCTCCCAGGGCCTGAGCCCCGACGATCCTTCTTTCTGGATGCCGCTCGCCTTCATGGCGCTGCTGTTCGTCGTGATTGCCGCGGGCATGGTCCTGGACGGCTTCGACCTCGGCGTGGGCATCCTGCTGCAGATCGCGCCGGAGCACGAGCGCGGCCGCATGATGAGCTTGCTCAGCCCGTGGCGCGACGCCAATGAATTCTGGCTGCTGCTGGGCATGGGATTGTTCGCGGCGGCGTTTCCATTTGCCTGGGGCGCCGTCCTGGGCAAACTCTACGGACCGCTGACGCTCATGGTGCTGGGGGTGGTGCTGCGCAGCGTTGCGTTCGAATTCCGCATCCGCGCCCGCAACGAAATGAAGCCGCGCTGGATCTTCGCTTTCTGGGCGGGCTCGCTCATCACCGCCTTTGGCCAGGGGGTACTGCTTGGCCGCATTGCCACGGGCTACCAGTCCGATGCGGGCTATGGCTGGTTCGCGATGTTCGTGGGCCTGTGCGCGGTGGCGGCCTACGTGCTGCTGGGCGCCGCGTGGCTGGTCATGCGCGTCGATGGCGACCTGCAGCGCCGCGCGGCCAACTGGGCGCGCCACGCGATCCGCTGGACCGCCGTGGGCATGGTGTCGATCGCGGTCACGCTGGGCCTGGCCAATGCCGGCATCTTCTACAAATGGAGCAACATCGCGCACCTGAGCCTCGCGGCGTCGGTGTGGGTGCTGATGCTGGCCGGGTTCGTGGCCGCGGAAATGCTGCTGGCGCGGCTGCCCGGCCGCGCCGACCGCTTCAGCTGGCTGCCGTTCGTGCTGACGGTCGCGCTGTTCCTGCTGATGCTGAGCGGACTGGCCTACAGCCTGTTCCCGTACCTGATCCTGGACGACATGACGCTGTGGGACGGTGCGGGCGCGCTGGGCTCGATGCGGCTCGTGATGGCCGGCGCCGTGGTGGGGATACCGGTGGTGCTGGTGTTCAACATCCTGGCGTACCGGTCCGTGTTCGGCAAGGAACGTCGCCGCGTGCCGCTGCTGCCGCCGCCGTCTTACTAAGTAAGGGTCTTGCGGGCCGGGCGCCATGCCGCAAAGGCGTGACGCCCGGGCCGGCGCTACAGCACCGGCCGCGCCACCCGCTGCAGGATTTCTTCGCCGTAGGCTTCCAGCTTGCGGGCCCCCACGCCGTTGATGTGGCTCAGGTCGTCCATGGACTCGGGCTGCGCCAGCGCGATCTCGCGAAGCGTGGCGTCGTGAAAGATCACGTAGGCGGGCACGCCGTGGCTCTTGGCGACTTCGCCGCGCCACGCGCGCAGGGCTTCGAACACGGGCTGCAATTCGGCCGGCAGGTCGATCGCCGCCGCCTTGGGCCGTCCGCTACCCGTCTTGCCGGACCGCGGTTTCTTTTCGGACTCGCGCCGCAGCATGAGCTGGCGTTCGCCCTTGAGCACGGCGCGGCTGCCTTCGGTCAGGGCCAGCGTGCCGAAGCCTTCGTTGTCCACCGTCAAGAGGCCCTGCGCCAATAGCTGGCGCAACACGCCGCGCCAGGCGGTGTCGGACAGGTCGGCGCCCACGCCGAATACGCTGAGCGTCTCGTGGCCATGCTGCTGGGTGCGGTCGGTGACCTTGCCGCGCAGGATGTCGATGATGTGGCCAGCGCCGTAGCGCTGGCCGCGTTCCTTCCAGAGCCGGTACACCGCCGACAGCACCTTCTGCGCCGCGACGGTGCCGTCCCACGCCTGCGGCGGGTCCAGGCAGACGTCGCAGTTGCCGCACGCGGTGATCTGCTGGCCAAAGTACGCCAGCAGGCGCACGCGCCGGCATTCCACGGTTTCGCACAGGCCCAGCATGGCGTCGAGCTGCTGGCCCAGGCGCCGGCGATAGGACTCGTCGCCAGGCGATTCGTCGATCATGCGGCGCTGCTGCACGACGTCCTGCAAGCCGTAGGCCAGCCATGCGGTGGCGGGCAGACCGTCGCGGCCGGCGCGGCCGGTTTCCTGGTAGTAGCCTTCGACCGACTTGGGCAGGTCGATGTGCGCCACGAAGCGCACGTCCGGCTTGTCGATGCCCATGCCGAACGCAATGGTGGCGACCATCACCACGCCGTCCTCGCGCAGGAAGCGCGACTGGTTGGCCGCCCGCACCTGGGCGCTCAGGCCCGCGTGGTACGGCATCGCATCGATGCCCTGGTTGCACAGGAATTCGGCGGTCTCTTCCACCCGGGCGCGCGACAGGCAGTACACCACGCCGGACTCGCCTTCGTGCTCGGTGCGGATCATGTCCAGCAGCTGCTTGCGCACCTCGTTTTTCTCGACGATGCGGTAGCGGATGTTGGGGCGGTCGAAGCTCGAGACGAAATGGCGCGCTTCGTCCAGCGACAGGCGCTGCGCGATCTCGGTACGGGTGACGGCGGTGGCGGTGGCCGTGAGCGCGATGCGCGGCACGTCCGGCCAGCGCTCGTGCAGCATGGACAGGCCCAGGTATTCGGGGCGGAAATCGTGACCCCATTGGGACACGCAATGCGCTTCGTCGATGGCGAACAGCGCGATGCGGCCGCGGTCGAGCAACTGCAGGCAGCGGTCGGTCAGGAGGCGTTCGGGCGCGACATACAGCAGGTCGAGCTCGCCATCCAGGAACGCCTGCTCCACGTCGCGGGCCACCCGCCATTCCTGCGTCGAATTCAGGAACGCCGCGCGCACGCCCAGTTCCGTCAGGGCGTCGACCTGGTCCTGCATCAGCGCGATCAGGGGCGACACGACAATGCCCGTGCCTTCGCGCACCAGCGAGGGAATCTGGTAACACAGCGACTTGCCGCCGCCGGTGGGCATGAGGACGAGCGCGTCGCCACCGCCGATCACTTGATCGACAATGGCTTGCTGGTCGCCGCGGAAGGATTCGTAACCGAAAACGCGCTGCAACACGCCGAGGGCGCGCGCGTCAGACATGGGGGTAGGCCGGAAGCATCATGGCAGGGATTTTAAGCCCCAATTCCGGCCGGTCCCACCCTAGGGGGATTTTTTGGTCCGCGTTGCCGGCGCCTACCAGCTGAGCCAGGTACCGCGCATGAAGGTGTCCACGGGCATGCTCAGGTTGGCGCGCCAGCCATAGTCGCCCGTCACGATGTCGCGGTCCGCGCCCACGGCCAGCTTGACCTTTGGGGCGACGAACATGCTGTGGGACAGGCCCACGCGCTGCTCGGCCAGCACCGACCCTTCGCGCAGGCCCGAATACGTGCCGCTCAACGTGCCCCAGCCCGACAGCGGCACGCCCGCAGAGACCGTATTACGGGTCTGCGGGGCGGACGCGACGCCGTCGGAATAGGTCGACAGGTCGCCATAGCCCGCGCCGATCTGTTCGTTGGTGTAGCCCAGCGTCACGGTGTCGGCCACATCGACGCTGTAGCCGAAGCGGTAGCGGTAGCCGCTGGCCGCGTCGAACGAACTTTGCGTGGCGCCTGCCCGGAAGGTGCCGAATTCGCCGGCGTTGTACGTGGTGCCCACGCCGCGCGTGGTGAGCGACGGCGCGCTCTGCATCTGGCCTTCCACCGTCAGCACCGGCGTGAGCCCGTAGCGCACGCTGCCGCTGCCGACCGACGCGCCGTAGTCCACGGCCCCGGACTGGGCGGCCGGGTCCATGAGGTTGAGCTTGCCCAACGACGACGAATAACCGAAGCTGCCTTCCGGCAACGTGGCGCCGCTGCCGCCCCAGTTGGCGATCTGCAGCCCGCCCACCGGTGCGCCGCTGCCCCAGGCGGGCGCATTGGGGTTGACGTTGCCCACCGTGAGCGACGGGCCCGAGGTATTGCGGTACACCCAGTTGCGGCTCCCGCCATAGCGCAGGCCATCCTGTCCGCTCACGGACGAAAACCAGGGGCGCGAGGGGCGGGAGACGCCGGAGATCACCACGACCGGCACGCTCGGCAGGTCGCCGTCTTCAAGCGCAAAGGAATAATCCGGCGGGATGTCCGCCGCGGACGCGGGCGCCGCCAGCGGATCGCACGTCAGCGGAACCGGCGGCGCGCTGCCGGTCAGGTCCAGGCCCGTGCCGGGGATGAACCCATCGGCCGTATCCGGGCCGCCGTCGCGCACCGAGGTGTCCATGCCGGGTTCGGTCGCGTGCAGGTCGCAGGGCGTGGGGTCCAGCGGCACGGCCCGGTCGTCGAGCGACGGGGCGGGGCGCACCGGCAGGGATTGAACCGGCGAGAGCACGCCAATGCCGCGCGCCACGCGCGTGACCTCGCCCGCCGGGGGCGGCGTCAAGGTAAACGGGGACACGTCGGGCTCGTCGCCAAACGCAGGCGCCATCGGCCAGGCAAGGCCCGCCGTCAATGCCGCGTGCAACAGCCCTCTGCGCCAGATGTTAGCTGTGGCGACCATGGGGACAGTGTAGAGAGCGCGCTGCCGCGCATCTGTAAACGATCTTTAGCAAAGTCCACGGGGGGCGGCAGGCGAAGCGCCATTCTAGGGCAGTCGCGGGCCCGGGGCACGTCCAATCGCGAAAAGCCCGAAACATCCGGCCAACATCGTGCAACGGGTATATTTCAGATGATTTCCCGCCCCTTGCGGGCGAGCGCGCCGCGCCGCACTATCACGCCCATGGACAATTCCCACACCAAGCTGCTGGTCGTCGACGATGATCCGGCGCTGCGCCAGCTGCTGGCCGACTACCTGAACCGGCATGGCTACGACACGCTGCTGGCCCCGGACGCGACCGACCTCTCCTCGCGCATCACCCGTTACGCGCCCGATCTGCTGGTGCTGGACCGCATGCTGCCGGGCGGCGACGGCGCCGATGCCTGCCGCCGCCTGCGCGAGCAGGGCGAGGACATCCCCGTCATCCTGCTGACCGCGCGTGACGAAGCCGTGGACCGCATCATCGGCCTGGAGGCCGGCGCCGACGATTACGTCGGCAAGCCCTTCGACCCCCGCGAACTGCTGGCCCGCATCGAGGCCGTGCTGCGCCGCAAGCGCGGCCCGTCCGCGCTCACCAAGGACGCGCCGGTCGCTTTCGGCCCGTTTGTTTTTGACCCCTCCACGCGTCAGCTCTCCCGCGAGGGCACCGTGGTCAAGCTGACCGGCGGCGAAATCAACCTGCTTGAAGCCCTGGTGCGCAACGCGGGCAAGCCGCTGTCGCGCGAACGCCTGCTGGCGCTGGCCCGCGACGACGACGCCGGCGAGCGCAACGACCGCGCCATCGACATCGCGATCCTGCGCCTGCGCCGCGTGATCGAGGACGATCCCAAGCAGCCGCGCTGGATCCAGACCGTCTGGGGCATCGGTTACCGGTTCTCTCCCTGATGCGCTTTTCCCCCGGCATTCTCGTGCCCCGCTCGCTGCGGGCGCGGCTGATCCTGCTGATCCTCGGATCGGTCCTGCTGACGCAGGCCGCCACGCTGGTGACGGTGTCGTACTTCCGGCACAAGTTCATGGAAGACGTGGCCATCGGCTATATCGTCACCACCATCCGCACGCTGCGCGCCGCCGTGTCCCAGGTGCCGGCCGAGGACCGCGCCGACTTCGTGCGCGCCGCATCGCAGAACCAGTGGCGGTTGTGGTCACGCGTGTTGCCCGCCGAAGCCAAGCTGCAGCGCTTCAATGGCCGCCGTCCGCCGCCGCGTGCCGCGCCGCGCCCGCCGCCTCCCGCACCCCCGCCCGCCCCGGATTCGCAATTGCACGGTCCGCCTCCGCCGCCCCCGCCCGAGGTGCACGTCGACGAGCGCGAAACCGACGCGGCGCAAGCAGACGCTCGCAGCGATGCCCAGCGCGAGGGCGACCGTGCCCGCGAGGAGCACGCGCGCCGGCACAAGTCCGAGCCCGAGCCCGACGATATTCGCCGCGACCTGCGCGTGCTGGTCCAGCAGCTCAACGAACGCCTGAACGACGGCACGCGCGTGGCGCTGTCGCGCGGCCCCACGCCGGAAATCTTCATTTCGCTGGCGCCCAACCCGGCCACCGAAGACGCGCCGAGGCTGCGCGAGTGGCTGGTCATTCCGCTGGACCGGCTGGATCCGCCCGTCGCCACGCCCTTCATCGCCGCCTGGCTGGGCGGGTTGGGATTGCTGCTGCTGTTGGCCGTGGGTTTTTCGTGGCACATCACGCGCCCGATTACGCGGCTGGCCGACGCCGCGGACCAGCTTGCCGCGGGCCAGCCCCAGCGCGTGGAACCCTCGGGTCCGCACGAAACCCGCGTGCTGGGCGAACGCTTCAATGCCATGCTGGACGCCTTGTCCGAGTCCGATTCCGTGCGGCGCACGCTGCTTTCCGGACTGCCGCACGACCTGAAAGGGCCGTTGTCGCGCATGTGGCTGCGCGTCGAGATGGCCGACGATTCGACGCTGAAGGAAGGGCTGCGCACCGACCTGCGCGACATGCAGCACATGGTGGACCAGTTCATCGGTTTCGTGCGCGGCACCGATCCGGCGGCCTACCGCTATGCGCCCATCGTGCTGTCCGAATGGCTGACCGAGCGCGTGGGCGCCTGGCAGGGCGCCGGCACCGCGATCGGCCTGAACACCGATGCCCAGGCCAGCGGCGCCGTGGTACAGGCCGACGCCGTGGCGTTGGGGCGCCTGCTGGACAACCTGATCGGCAACGCGCTGAACCACGGCGCGCCGCCGGTGGACGTCGCGCTGCGGCGCGAGGAAGGCTACGCGGTGCTGGATGTGGCCGATCACGGGCCGGGCATCGTGCCGGAACGCCGCCAGGAGGCCTTGCGGCCCTTCAGCCGGCTTGACGACGCGCGCACCCGCACCGGCAGCGTGGGCCTGGGCCTGGCGCTGGCCGAGGCCATTGCGCGGGCGCATGGCGGATCGCTCGAATTGCGCGAGGCCCCGTCCGGCGGGTTGTGCGTGCGCGTGCGGCTGCCGCTTTCCCAGGCCGCCTGACCGACCTGGCCCCGGGGACGGCCCCGGGGCAGCCCGCGCTACGGTACGATTCATCCTGCTTCGTCCTTTGCCCGTTCCCCGCACCATGGCCATCCAGTCCGATTCGCTTTCCTCCCGTCCCGACGCCCCCCGCATCGTGACGCCGCAGCCGGTGTCGCCCAACGAGGAGTCGATCGAACGCGCGTTGCGGCCCAAGGCGCTGGAAGAATATGTCGGGCAGCAGCGCGCCCGCGAACAGCTCGAGATCTTCATCGCCGCGGCCAGAAAGCGGGGCGAGGCGCTGGACCACGTCCTGCTGTTCGGCCCCCCGGGCCTGGGCAAGACCACGCTGGCGCACATCATTGCGCACGAAATGGGCGTGCAATTGCGTCAGACGTCCGGCCCCGTTCTCGAACGCCCGGGCGACCTGGCCGCGCTGCTGACCAACCTGGAAAAGAACGACGTCCTCTTCATCGACGAGATCCACCGCCTGTCGCCCGTGGTCGAGGAAATCCTTTACCCCGCGCTCGAAGACTTCCAGATCGACATCCTGATCGGCGAGGGGCCGGCCGCGCGCAGCGTGAAGCTGGACCTGCAGCCCTTCACGCTGGTCGGCGCCACGACCCGCGCGGGCATGCTGACCAATCCGCTGCGCGACCGCTTCGGCATCGTGTCGCGGCTCGAGTTCTACAACGCCGCGGATCTGGGCCGCATCGTGACGCGCAGCGCGGGCCTGCTCAATGCCGTCATCACGCCGGACGGCGCGGCCGAGGTGGCGCGCCGCGCCCGCGGCACGCCGCGTATCGCCAACCGCCTGCTGCGCCGCGTGCGCGACTACGCCGAAGTGAAGGCGGGGGGCACCATCGACGCCGACGTGGCGGGCCGTGCGCTCGCCATGCTGGAAGTCGATCCGCAGGGCCTGGACCTGATGGACCGCAAGCTGCTCGAAGCCATCGTCCACAAGTTCGATGGCGGTCCGGTCGGCGTGGACAGCCTGGCCGCGGCCATCGGCGAAGAGCGCGACACGATCGAGGACGTCATCGAGCCGTATCTGATCCAGCACGGTTATCTGCAACGCACGCCGCGCGGCCGCACGGCCACGCTGACCACGTGGCGCCACCTGGGTCTTGCGCCGCCCGCAGGCACCACGGGCGGCAGCGGCGACCTTTTCGGCAAATAGTCCTCCCTCGCGCCGTCATGCCTTCGGGCGGCGCGCAAATCGCGCCGGCGGGTTTATGATCCGAGGGTTTCGTTTCCCCCTCGCGATCTAAGGACCTCATTCCATGCAGCCCGAATTGCCCTCCTATGATGATGTCGCGCGCGCCAGCGAGCGCCTGGCCGGCAACGCACACCGCACGCCCGTCCTGACCTCGGCCACCGCCGACGCCATCGCCGGCGCGTCGCTGTTCTTCAAGTGCGAGAACTTCCAGCGCATGGGCGCCTTCAAGTTCCGGGGCGGCTACAACGCGATCGCGCGCCTCACGCCCGAGCAACGGGCCGCAGGCGTCGTGACCTTCTCGTCGGGCAATCACGCGCAGGCCATCGCGCTGGCCTCCCGGCTGCAAGGGGTCCAGGCCACCATCATCATGCCGCTGGACGCGCCCGCGGCCAAACGCGCGGCAACAGAAGGCTACGGCGGCAAGATCGTCACGTACGACCGCTACACCGAAGACCGCGAGACCATCGCCCGGCGCATCCAGGCCGAAACCGGCGCCACGCTGATCCCGCCGTACGACCACGAGGACGTGATCGCGGGGCAGGGCACGGCCGCCAAGGAATTGTTCGAGGAAGTCGGCGAGCTCGATTACCTTTTCGTGTGCCTGGGCGGCGGCGGCCTGCTGTCGGGCTCGGCCCTGTCCGCCTTCGCGCTCAGCCCGCGCTGCCTGGTTTATGGCGTGGAGCCCGAAGCCGGCAATGACGGGCAGCAGTCCTTGCGCAAGGGTGAAATCGTCCGAATCCCCGCGCCCAAGACCTTGGCGGACGGCGCCGCCACCACGCATCTGGGCAATATCACCTTCCCCCTCATTCAAAAGTACGTGCGCGACATCGTCACGGTGACGGATGAACAGCTCGTGACGACCATGAAGTTCTTCGCCGAACGCATGAAGATGGTCGTGGAACCCACGGGCTGCCTGGCGGCGGCGGCCGTCATGCAGAACGTGGTGCCGGTGCGCGGGGCCCGGGTAGGCGTCATCATCAGCGGCGGCAACGTCGATCTTCCGGCCTACGCAAAGCTGCTGGCCGGCTGACGCGCATCAAGCGGCGCGCGCGGCGCCCCGCTCGCGCGCGCTTGCGCATGCCGACCTTGCAGGGCAGAATCGAACCTCGATCCTGACGAACCGGAGGCTACGCCATGCGTATCCTTGTCATTGGCGGCACGGGCTTCATCGGCCGCCACTTGGTAGCACGGCTTTGCGCGGACCCGCATCAGATCGTCGTGCCCACGCGGCTCCTTGCCCGCGGACGCGACCTGCAATTACTTCCCACCGTCACGCTGCTTCAGGCTGACATCCACGACGACGCCGCGCTCGATGGCATGGTGCAAGGGTGCGATGCCGTCGTGAACCTGGTGGGCATCCTGCACGGCAACGTGGGCCGGCCGTATGGGTCTGATTTCGCGCGCGCTCACGTGCATCTGCCGCAGCGCATCGCGCAGGCCTGTGTGCGCCATGGCGTGCGGCGCCTGCTTCACGTCAGCGCGCTGGGCGCCGACTCCAGCGGCGACAGCATGTACCAGCGTTCCAAGGGCGACGGCGAGGCCGCCATCAAAGCGGCCTACCAGGACCGGCGCGACATCTGCTGGACCATCTTCCGCCCGTCGGTGCTTTTCGGACCCGACGACAACTTCACCAATATGTTCGCGTCCCTGGCGCGTTGGCTGCCGGTGCTGCCGCTGGCGGGCGCCGATGCGCGCATGCAGCCCATCTATGTGGGCGATGTGGTGACCGCCATGGTCAACGCGCTGGCCGACACCCACACCTGCGGCAAGACCTACGAACTGGGCGGGCCGCAGGTCTACACGCTGGGCGAGATCGCGCGGCTGTGCGCCGCCTGGAGCGGGCATCCGCGCCCCGTCATCAGCATGCCGATGGGGGTGGGGCGCATGCAGGCCCGGTTGTTCGAATGCATGCCGGGCACGCCGCTGATGTCGCGCGACAACCTGGACTCCCTGCGCCGCGACAACGTCTGCGGCGGGCCCATCGCCCCCGAGTTGCACGTGGTGCCCACGGGCCTGGAGGCCGTGGCGCCGCGCTACCTGCAGCACGGCAAGGCGGTCTAGCGCCAGTTAGCGCACCAGCGCCTTCAGCGCCTGTTTGATGCCGTCGGACACGCCCACGCCTTCGGGCAGCGTCTTCAGCGCCGACAGCGATTCCTTCTCGGAGTAACCCAGCGCCAGCAGGGCATTCAGGATGTCGGACTGGTTGTCGTGCGTGACGTGCGCCGCTGCGCCGATGTCCGCGCCCAGCTTGCCGCGCATCTCCAGCAGCAGCCGTTCCGCGGTCTTCTTGCCGATGCCGGGCACGCGGGTCAGGCGGCCGGACTCCTGCAGCGTGATGGCCTGCGCCAGGTCCGCGACCGACAGGCCGGACAGCACAGACAGCGCCGTGCGCGCGCCGATGCCGCTGACCTTGATGAGTTCACGGAACGCGCTGCGCTCGCCGGCCGAGGCAAAGCCATACAGGATGTGGGCGTCTTCACGCACGGTCAGGTGCGTGTAGAGCGTGACGCGCGCGCCCGTCTCGGGCAGCGAATACAGCGTGCTCATGGGCACGTCGATGTCATACCCGATTCCGCCCACATCCACGCAGATCGTGGGGGGCAGTTTTTCGATCAGGGTTCCGGTGATTCTTCCGATCATGGTGAGAGGCCTGCAATGGTGGCGGCCGCGGAACGCGCGGCGAATGCGGGGATTCTATACGGGAGGGCCTGGCAGCGGGTCGGGCCGCCCGGGGAGGGCCACCCAGGTTGTGGCTGCCCGGGCTGCGCTCAGCCGATCAGCCGGCCATTGCGGATGCGGGTCTTGCCGCCCATCCGCAGCGCGCTGCCCAGACGTTCCAGCTTGTCCTGCAGCGGTCCCACGTGCGCGTGGCAGATCGCGCAGGCCAGCGCGTCGGCCGAGTCGGGGGCCGGCATGCCATCCAGCGCCAGCAGGTGCTGCACCATCATCTGCACCTGCTCTTTCGCGGCGCGGCCAGTGCCGACCACGGCCTTCTTGATCTGCAGCGCGGTGTACTCGTGCACGTCCAGCGAACTGTCGGCCAGCGCGCAAAGCGCCGCGCCGCGGGCCTGGCCCAGCAGCAGGGTGGAAGCGGGATTGGTGTTCAGAAAGACGATTTCCAGCGCGGCCACGTCAGGTTGCGTGTCGCGGGCCACCTGGCGCAGGTTGTCCAGGATGACCTTCAGGCGTTCGGACAGCGTCAGCGCCGGCGGGACCACGATGGTCCCGCTGGCCACGTAACGCAGCCGCGAGCCTTCGGCATCGATCACACCGAAGCCGGTGCGGCGCAGGCCGGGATCGATGCCGAGGACGCGCATCAGTGGCGGAAGTGGCGGGTGCCGGTCAGCACCATGGCGATGCCGTGCTCGTCGGCGGCGGCGATGACTTCGTCATCGCGCACGCTGCCGCCGGGCTGGATCACGCAGGTTGCGCCCGCCGCCACCACCACGTCCAGGCCGTCACGGAACGGGAAGAACGCGTCGGATGCCACGGCCGAGCCCTTCAGGGTCAGGCCGGCGTTTTCCGCCTTGATGGACGCGATGCGCGCCGAATCGATGCGGCTCATCTGGCCCGCGCCCACGCCCAGCGTCATGCCGCCGCCCACGAACACGATGGCGTTGGACTTGACGTACTTGGCGACCTTCCAGGCGAACGACAGGTCGTTCATTTCCTGCTCGGTGGGTTGGCGCTTGGTGACGACCTTCAGGGCGTCGCGCGGCACGTTGTAGGCGTCCGGCGTCTGCACCAGCCAGCCACCGCCCACGCGCTTGATGTCGAAGGCGTTCTGGCCGGTGCCCATCGGCACTTCCAGCACGCGCACGTTCTTCTTGGCGGCCAGGATGGCCAGCGCGGCGCCGTCGTAGGCGGGGGCGAGCAGCACTTCCAGGAACTGCGCGCTCACAGCCTCGGCCGTCGCGGCGTCGACCGGACGGTTGAAGGCGATGATGCCGCCGAAGGCCGACGTCGGGTCGGTCTTGAAGGCCTGCTGGTACGCGCCCAGCGTGTCGGCCGCAACGGCCACGCCGCAGGGGTTGGCATGCTTGACGATGACGCAGGCGGGCGCTTCGAAGCTGCGCGCGCATTCCCACGCCGCGTCGGCGTCGGCGATGTTGTTGTAGGACAGTTCCTTGCCCTGCAGCTGGCGGTAGTTGCCCAGCAAGCCGGCCGGACGCTGCGCGTCCACGTAGAAGGCGGCGCTCTGGTGGGGGTTCTCGCCGTAGCGCAGCGCCTGCTCCTGCTTGACCTGCAGGGTCAGCGTGCCGGGCCATTCGTTACGGGCGGGCACGGCGTCCTGCTCGGGCTCGGCCGCGGTCAGGCTGGTCAGGTAGGCGGCGATGGCGCCGTCGTAGGCGGCCGTGTGCGCGTAGACCTTGGCGGCCAGGGCGAGGCGCAGGCCGTAGGAGGTGGCGCCGCCCTTGTCCATTTCGGCCAGGACGCGCGAATAGTCGACCGGGTCGATCACGACCGTGACGCCGCCGGCTTCGGTGCCGTGGTTCTTGGCGGCGGCGCGCAGCATGGCGGGCCCGCCGATGTCGATGTTCTCGACGGCGTCGGCAAACGTGCAATCGGGCTTGGCGACGGTCTCACGGAACGGATACAGGTTGACCACCAGCATGTCGATGCGATCGATGCCAGCCGCCTTGATGGTGTCCATGTGCTCGGCGCTGTCGCGGCGGGCCAGCAGGCCGCCGTGGATCTTGGGGTGCAGCGTCTTCACGCGGCCGTCCAGGATCTCGGGCGAACCGGTGTGAGCGGCCACTTCGGTGACGGTCAGGCCGGAGTCGGCGAGCAGCTTGGCGGTGCCGCCGGTCGAGAGCAGGCGCACGCCACGCGCGGCCAGGGCGCGGGCAAATTCAACGATGCCGGTCTTGTCGGACACCGAAAGCAGGGCGGTTTCGATTTTCATGATGGGACGGAGTGGGGCGGGAGCGCCTTTCTCGTTCTGGTCGGATGGGAAATCTGGAAGCGGCGGCGGCGCGACGCATGCGCCGCCCGCGCGAGGGAAATCTATACCTGGATATTGTGCGCCAGCAACTTCTTGCGCAGGGTGTTGCGGGTGATGCCCAGCATTTCGGACGCCCGGGACTGATTGCCGCCCGACCGCTCCAACGCTACTTCAAGCACCGGGCGCTCCACGCAGCGCATGACCATGTCCCACATATCGTGGGGCTCGGACTCGCCCAAGTCTTCGAAATAGCGCTCCAGGCTGGCGCGCACGCATTCTTCCAGGACATCTTTCTTGCTCATTTGAGTACAGATATTTTTATGTTGGTGTTGAGGCGGTCATGCCGCCAGCAGGGCTTGCGCGGCCGGCGCCGGGGTACAGCTGCCGTCGCTTGAGAGGGTGTCGAACCAGTCCGCCACCGCCCGCCATTGGTCGCGGGTGTTGTCGATCAGGTTCATGCGGGCGCAAAACGAATCCGCGCCCGGCAGGCCGTCCACATACCAGCCTATGTGCTTGCGCGCGGTACGTACGCCGGTGTGCTCGCCATAGAAACGGTAGTGGTCGTCGAGATGTTCGAGCAGCAGCTCGCGCATTTCCCCGTAAGAGGGAGGGGCCAGTGTTTCGCCCGTGCGCAGGTAGTGGTCGATTTCGCGGAAGATCCACGGGCGGCCCTGGGCCGCCCGGCCAATCATGACCGCATCGGCGCCAGTGTAATCCAGGACGTGCCTGGCTTTGGCGGGCGAGTCGATATCTCCGTTCGCGATCACGGGGATGCCGATTTCAGCCTTGACGGCGCGGATGGTGTCATATTCCGCCTCGCCCGTATAGAGGTCGGCCCGCGTGCGGCCGTGCAGGGTCAGGGCGGCGATGCCCGCGTTTTCGGCCAGCTTGGCCACGCGCAGCGCATTGCGGCTGCTGCGGTCCCAGCCGGTCCGGGTCTTCAGGGTGACGGGCACGCCAAGCGGTGCGCAGGCGGCCACCACGGCGTCCAGGATGCGGACGATCAGGTCTTCGTGGCGCAACAGCGCCGACCCGGACGCCACGTTGCACACTTTCTTGACCGGACAGCCCATGTTGATGTCGATGATCCGGGCGCCCTTGTTGGCGTTGAACGCCGCGGCCTCAGCCATCATGGCCGGATCCGCCCCCGCAATCTGCACGGAAATGGGGGCGATCTCGCCGTCGTGGTTCAGGCGGCGCGATGTCTTGACGCTATCCCACAGTTTGGGGTTGCTGGCGGCCATCTCGGACACCGCGTAACCCGCCCCCAGCTTCTTGCAAAGCTGGCGGAAAGGACGGTCCGTCACGCCCGCCATGGGCGCGACAAGAACGTTGTTGGGAAGGGTCCACTGGCCTATGCGCATGCTCACATTTTAACCGGCTCGATCGAACCCCCATTTTTGGAGGGACGATGGCCTGGTAACAGATGGGGGGGAACGAGGGGAAGCCGGCCCCTGAACGGGGCCGGAGCCGACGGGGATTTACGCCCGGAATCCTTGGAGCAGGTGCTGGGCGAGCGGGGCGCGCATGGGGGAGGCCAGATCCATCCCCAGCAGGGCGGCGCCGCAGGCGTGTTCCACGGGCGCCAGCCCCGTGGCGAAGATGCGCGGCATGAAATCGGTAAGTCCGGCCGTGATGAAGCGGTCGAGGTGGCGCGCGCTGGCGAACTCGGCCAGGGCCGGTCCGGGATTGGCGCCGGGACGGGCCAGCCAGCCGGTCAGCGTCTGAGCAAGGCGCGCCGCATCGCGCAGGCCGAGGTTCAATCCTTGGCCCGCCACCGGGTGCAGGGTCTGCGCGGCGTTGCCGATGGCCGCGACCCGGCCGTGCACCTGGGCGCGCCGGGCGGACAGGGCCAGCGGAAAGACATGGCGCGGCGCATGGCTGGTCAGTCGGCCCAGGCGGTCGCCAAAGGCCTGCGTCAGCGCATGCGAGAACGCGACGTTGTCCAGGGCAGCGAGTTCGGCCGCGCGGTCCGGCGCGCTGCACCAGACGACGGAATAGGCATCCGGGGTCTGCGGGTGCGGCAGCAGCGCCAGCGGACCTTCGGAGGTGAAGCGCTCCCAGGCCCAGCCGCGCCGCGGCAGGGTGGCGTGGGCGGTGGTCAGCACGGCGTGCTGGTCGTAATCGCGCCGCACATCCGTGGCGCCGGCGCCGTCGGACTGCACGGCGACGCCGCAAAGGATTTCCGTGTCGCCCTGCTGGATGCGCACGCCGTCGGCGTCCTGCATGCCGATCTGCGCCGGGGGGCCGGCCAGCACGGAGACGCCGCAAGCGGCCACGCATTCGTCCAGCTTGGCGTACAGGCCGGAATAGGCCACCACGCTGCCCAGCTGGGGCACGCCAAAATCGGTGTTCTGGATGAGCGTTCGGCCCAGCCGGCCGCGCTGCGACACGTGGATGTTGCGAATGTCGGCCGAGCGTTCAGGCCAGGCATGCAGCGACTCCAGCAGCACCCGGCTGCCGTGGTTCATGGCCAGCACGCGCGGATCGGCGGCGGGCACGGCCGCGGCCGGGGTGACGGGCGCCGGTGCGCTGCCCGCGAGCAGGGCGATGCGCGCCGGGTCCGGCGCCACGCGCGCCAGCATCAGGGCCAATACGCGGCCCACGGGGCCGGCGCCAAGAATCGCAATGTCGAAGGCGGAGGAAGTCATGCCCGGATTTTAACCGTCCACTACAATCGCGGCAGCCGCCGCCGCTTGGCGCCTACGCCCCTTTTCCGGTTGATTGACATGACGCAGGCTCAGGCTTCCTCTTCGCTATCCGCCGTCTCCGCGCGCCGCCCCCTCAGCAAGGTCGCGGTGGGACTCTTGGCCTGCCTGTTCGGCGCGTTTGGCGCGCACTGGTGGTATCTGGGCCGGCGCCACGCCTGGCTGGTGACCGTGTTCGCCGCCGTGTGCCTGTTCTGCGCCATGCGCTTCTACCCGGTCTGGTACGACAACCCCGCGTTCTTCCTGCTGTTCATTCCCATGATCGACGGGTTCATCGAAAGCGCGGTCTATTCCCTGATGCCCGACGAGAAGTTCGACCGGATCTGCAATCCGGGCCTGGGCAAGGTGTCTTCGACAGGCTGGGGGCCGGTGCTGGTCGCCATTCTGGCGTGCCTGGTCGGCGCCATCGTCACCATGTTCGCCATCGCGATGGTGGTGGTCTACGTCTGGGTGGCCATGGGCTGGCTGGACGGCTACGTGCTGTAGGCCGCCGGCCGCGTCATTCGCGCATCAGCGCCTCGATCTCGCTGGCCTGCACCGGCACGCCGCGGGTGATCAGTTCGCATCCTTCGTCCGTGACCAGCGCATCGTCTTCCGTGCGGATGCCGATGTTCCAGTAGGCCTCGGGCACATCGTCCGCGGGGCGCACGTAGATGCCCGGCTCGATGGTCAGCATCATCCCGGTTTGCAGCGTGCGCCACGGCCGATCGGTGCCGGGCGCGCCGGGCTGGCGGTAGTCGCCGACATCATGCACGTCCAGGCCCAGCCAGTGCCCGGTGCGGTGCATGTAGAAGCGGCTGTAGTCGCCCGATTCCAGCACGCCGTCCAGCGATCCCTTCAGCAGTTTCAGGTCCAGCATGCCTTGCGCCAGGACGCGCAGGGCGGCTTCGTGCGCATCGTTGAAGCTGCGGCCGGGCGCGGTGGCCTGGGCGGCCGCGTCCTGCGCCGCGACGGTCAGGTCATAAAGCGCGCGCTGCGGGCCGCTGTAGCGGCCGTTCGCCGGAAAGGTGCGGGTGATGTCGCTGGCGTAGCTGTCCACTTCGCAGCCCGCATCGACCAGCACCAGATCGCCGTCGCGCAGCACTGCCTCGCCCGCCGGGTAGTGCAGGACACAGGCGTTGGCCCCGGCCGCGACGATGCTGTTGTAGGCCACGGACTGGGCGCCGTGGCGGCGGAATTCATAAAGCAGCTCGGCCTCGATCTCGTACTCGCGCATGCCGGGCCGCGCCACGCGCATGGCGCGCGCGTGGGCGCCGGCCGAAATCTTGGCCGCGCGCCGCATGGCGGCGATTTCCGAGGCGTCCTTGATGAGCCGCATGTCGGCCAGCAGCGGCCGCACGTCCTGCTGCCGGCTGGGCGGCTGGCGCCCGCCGCGGCTTTTCTCGCGCGCCGCCGCCAGCCAGCGGTGCAGGCGGCCGTCCGTGCGCTTGTCCCCGGCCAGCGGGGCGTACAGGGTGGGGTGGTCCAGCATCAGCGCGGGCACCAGTTCGTCCAGCGCGTCGATGGGATGGGCGTCGTCGAATCCGAAATGGGCGGCCGCGGCCTCGGGGCCGAAGCGCTTGCCCTCCCACAATTCATGCTCCACGTGACGTGGCCGGCAGAACAGTACGGCGCGGTCGGTCGAACCCGCCACCAGCACCACCCAGGCGTCGGGTTCGGTAAAGCCCGTCAGGTAGAAGAAATCGCTGTCGTGCCGGTAAGGAAATTCCGCATCGCGGTTGCGGATGGCTTCCGTTGCGGTCGCCAGGATGGCGATGCCGCCGCCTTCCGCGCGCATGCGATCCATCAGGCGCTGGCGCCGCGCGGCGAAAGGGGCGAGGTCGTCGGGAGGCAGGCTCATGTCGGGCGGGCCGGGCGCGCAGCCCCGGCAAGGGCGGAAGATGGGGCTACTTTACCTGCCATCCCGCGAATGCAACACCCCGTGGCGTATCCGCGTTGGCCGTGCGGTGATGACTGGACAACGTGCCGGCCGCTGCTACAATCGCCGCTCTGTCATTGGGGAGTAGCCATCCTTTGTCCCCAAAGGAGTCAGCGTCAACAGACTTGGTGGTTCAGTGCTGCGGAGCAGCCGCTAGAACCCCATGGCGCTGACGGCACCCACGTCCGGCTTGCAGCCGCGTGGATCAGCCAGGCGAGACCTTTGGCCGCGTAGCGTTCACCCTTGGCCGGGCGAGCCGCTGCGTCGCGCCAATGGTATCCGCTCGTCCGGCCGCATTCCCATGTTGCTCACCCTTTTTCTGTTCTTCCTGTCCGCGGCAGTGATCTACTTCGCGTGCGAGTTCTTCGTCAATGGCGTCGAATGGGTCGGTCACCGCTTCCAGCTGGGCGCCACCGCCACCGGCACCGTACTCGCCGCCTTCGGCACCGCGCTGCCGGAAAGCGCCGTCACCTTCATGGCCGTGGTCTTCGGCGATACCCCCGAACAAAAGGACATCGGCGTCGGCGCCGCGATGGGCGGTCCCCTGGTGCTTGCCACGCTGGCCTATGCGGTCGTCGGCCTGGCTCTGTGGCGCGCCCGCCGCGGCAAGCCCACGCAGGCGAACTGTATCAACGCGGACCAGCGCCGGCTGGCCCGCGACCAGGCCTGGTTCATGGGCATCTTCATCTTCAAGGTGGGCCTGGGCCTGCTGGCCTTTGCCTGGAAGCCCTGGCTGGGCTTCGTGTTCCTGGTCACCTATGCGCTCTACATCAAGCGTGAACTCAGCAACGACGAGGCATCCCTGGACAGCGATGACCTCGAACCCCTGAAGCTGCGGCCGCGCGACGAGGACCCCTCCATGTTCTGGGCCGTCACGCAGACCGTCATGGCGCTGGTCGTGATCGCCGGCGCCTCGCACGTGTTCGTGAACCAGATCGAACTGCTGGGCATCGCCATGGGAGCCTCGCCCCACGTGGCAGCGCTGCTGCTGGCCCCGGTGGCCACCGAGCTGCCGGAGATCATGAATGCGCTGATCTGGGTGCGCCAGGGCAAGGAGCGCCTGGCGCTGGCCAACATTTCGGGCGCCATGATGATCCAGGCGACGATCCCCAGCGCGCTTGGCATCTTCATGACGCCGTGGCTGCTGGATGAGCCGCTGCTGGCGGCGGGCTGTTTCACGATGCTGTCCATTGGGCTGCTGTGGCTGCGTTTCCGCCGGTCGGCCATGAGCGTGCCGGCGCTGTCGGCGGTGGGCGGGCTGTACGCGATTTTCGCGGGCTACCTGGGCTGGCACTTCTACGGGTAACGACGGGCAGGCCGGGCAGGCGTGCGCACCTGTCCGGCTTTGGCGCTTTTCTGCGTCAAAAATGCACCCAACCCTTGTCCATCAGTACAAACCCGCGTAAAATTTCGCTGTTTTCCATCCCAGGAGCAGTCTTCGTGAATACCGATTCCGGCGAAAGTTGTCGATCTTGCATCGACGTCGCTGTCTGACAGGATCCACGCAGAACTCCGTCTGCCGCATCCTGTCATTCAGCAGGTTGCGGTGTATCCCAGGCGCCAGGCTTCAGCCCGGCCAGTAACGCAGGCCCTCGGCCTGCCGGGACCCTCCCCAACGTAAACCGCCAGAACCGCCGCTAGTCGCAGCGCCAGCGTTCGTGCACGTTCGTCGTGTCCGCCGCCAGGGCGCTGTCCGGCTGCGCACGTGTTCGCGATCACGCTCCGCCTTCTTGTCATGGAGGTCGTTATGCGTTTCTTCGACTTGTTCCTGCGCCGTGCCGGCGTGGACCGCGCCACCGCCCTGGGCCGCCGCCGCGGCACTTCCCGGCTGACGGTGATCTGTCCGCGTGGCGAGCTCGGCGCACTGCGCAAGCAGATCTGCCTGGACTTCAGCGCCGCTGGCCTGGATGTCGCCCAAGTGCAGGTCGACCAAGGCCAAGATCCCGATCTCGCGTCGGCTTGCATCACGATCAATTGCCCGCCCGAACTGCGGGCTGAATTGATGACGCAAGCGCGCCGTTTGAGCGCCAATCCCGCTGTGCGCCACGTGCATTTCGGCGCGCAGGCCGCGATGGCCTGATCCCCCCAAACATTTCCTTCCCCCGGAGAAATCATGCCTAGCGCCTTAGACCCAGAGCCTCGATTGCGCCCTGTGCGCGGCTCCGGCATGCCTATCTGACCCGTCACTCACTGCGAGCCGACTGGCCGGATAGACATCCCGGTCCGTACGGAACCCGCAGCCTGGAATCCCCGGCCCCGCCCGCGTCCTGCGAGCATCGGCGTCCGGTCCCGGTTCCACAGCCCGCTTCCCTTCCGTTTTTCGCACCCGGCGCGCCATAGACGCGATCCGGACACCGGCAACATTGCTCCGGCGCCTTCGCACGCCCGTCACCGGCGGCCTCACGGCATTTCCCAGGAAACGCCGCGGTCCGCTGCTGCCTGCGCGCGGCCGCCACCGGCAGGGTCGTCCGTGTCTCCCGCAACAACACCAATAAATGCGGAGCACTCCCATGTTTGCTTTCCTGAAATCCTTTTTTTCTTCCGCTGCGCGTCTGCGCCGCACCGGCCGGCACTTTCGCCGCGCCCCCATCCTTGAACAAGGCGCGGACAACGCCGCGGTTTCCTCCGAAGCCGCCCGCCGCGCCAGCCAGCGCATGGTCGAGACCTCCCGGCTCGGCTTCGATTCCCTGTTCGAGCGGTTCGGCAGCGGCTGGGGCGGACTGTCCGACGCCCAGGCGCAGGCCGCCCGCGAACGGCATGGCGCCAATGAAGTCGACCACGAGAAGCCGCTTTCCTGGCCGCATCACCTGTGGCTGTCCTATCGCAATCCGTTCAACCTGCTGCTGACCGCGCTGGCGGTCCTGTCATGGCTGACCGACGTGCGCATGGCGGCGCCCGAGGACCAGTCGTGGACGGCCGTTGCGATCATCGGCTCGATGGTGCTGATCTCGACCGTGCTGCGCTTTGTGCAGGAGCAGCGTTCGAACCGCGCCGCCGAAGCCCTGAAGGCGATGGTGCGTAACACCGCGACGGTTCTGCGCAGCGATGCCGGATCGCCCGACGCGGACAATGGCCGGCGCTTCTTCGGCGCAGCCTTGCACGCCACCGGGTCGCAACAGCGCGAAGTGCCGCTGGCCGATCTGGTGCCCGGCGACGTCGTGCTGCTCTCCGCCGGCGACATGGTCCCCGCCGACTGCCGCATTCTGAACGCCAAGGACCTCTTCGTGGCGCAGGCCGCGCTGACGGGTGAATCGCTGCCTGTTGAAAAGCACATGTCCCCGCGCGTGCAGTCGGCCAACCCGCTCGAACTGGAGAACATGGCCTTCATGGGCACCAACGTGGTCAGCGGCGCGGGCAGCGCACTGGTGGTGGCGACCGGCTCGGACACGTACTTCGGCCAGTTGGCGGGCCGCGTCACGCAGACCTCGCGCGCGCCCACGCAATTCCAGCAAGGCATCAACCGCGTGAGCTGGATCCTGATCCGCTTCATGCTGGTGATGGCGCCGGTGGTGATGCTGATCAACGGCTTCACCAAGGGCGACTGGCTGGAGGCGCTACTGTTCGCGCTGGCCATCGCCGTGGGTCTGACGCCCGAAATGCTGCCCATGATCGTAACGGCCACGCTTGCCAAGGGAGCCGTGCGCATGTCCCGCCGCAAGGTCGTCGTCAAGCGTCTGGACGCGATCCAGAATCTGGGCGCCATGAACGTGCTGTGCACCGACAAGACCGGCACGCTGACGCAGGACCGCATCGTGCTCGAGCGCCACACCGACGTCTATGGCGCGGCCAGCGACGACGTGCTGGCCTATGCCTACCTGAACAGCTACTACCAGACGGGACTGAAGAACCTGCTGGACGTGGCCGTGCTGGAGCATGCGGAAGTGGCGCGCAGCCTGGACCTGGCGGGCCGCTACCGCAAGATCGACGAGATTCCGTTCGACTTCTCGCGCCGCCGCATGTCCGTCGTGGTGAACGAGACCGAAAACGGCCGCGACCACCACGAACTGATCTGCAAGGGAGCGCTGGAGGAAATGCTGGAAGCCTGCACGCGGCTGCGCGTGGGCAGCGAAGTGCATCCGCTGACCGACACGCGCCGCGCCGACATCCGTCACGTGACGGCTGGTCTGAACCGGGAAGGCCTGCGCGTCATTGCGGTCGCCGTGAAGGAATTGCCGCCCACGCAGCAGGCCTACGGCGTGGCGGACGAATCCGACCTGGTGCTGGTGGGATACATCGCGTTCCTGGATCCGCCCAAGGAATCGACGGGGCCCGCGCTGGCCGCGTTGAAGGACTCGGGCATCGAGGTCAAGGTGCTGACCGGCGACGTCGAACTCGTCACGCGCAAGGTCTGCCGCGAGGTGGGACTGGACGTGCGCAAGGTGTACCTGGGCGCCGAGATCGAGGCGATGGACGACGCCGAGCTGGCGGTCGCCGTGCGCGAGGCCAACGTGTTTGCCCGGCTGGCGCCGATTCACAAGGAACGCATCGTTCGCAGCCTGCGCGCGCAGGGCGACACGGTGGGCTTCATGGGAGACGGCATCAACGATGCCCCGGCGCTGCGCGCGGCGGACGTGGGTATTTCGGTGGATTCCGCGGTGGATATCTCGAAGGAGGCCGCCGACATCATCCTGCTGGAGAAGAGCCTGATGGTACTGGAGGACGGCGTGATCGAAGGCCGCAAGACCTTCTGCAACATGCTCAAGTACTTGAAGATGACGGCCAGCTCGAATTTCGGCAACGTGTTTTCGGTGCTGGTCGCCAGCGCCTTCCTGCCCTTTCTGCCGATGCTGCCCATCCATCTGCTGCTGCAGAACCTGATGTACGACATCTCGCAGACGGCAATTCCGTTTGACAATGTCGACGAAGAATTGCTGAAGCAGCCGCAGCGCTGGGATCCGGAAGGCCTGGGCCGCTTCATGGTGTTCTTCGGCCCGATCAGCTCGATCTTCGATATCGCGATGTACGCCGTCATGTGGTTCGTGTTCCAGGCCAATTCGCCCGAGCATCAGACGCTGTTCCAGTCCGGCTGGTTTGTCGAGGGCCTGTTGTCGCAGACGCTGATCGTGCATATGATCCGCACTCGCCGGATTCCTTTCCTGCAAAGCCGCGCGTCCTGGCCCCTGATGGGAATGACGCTGATGGTGATCACGTTGGGGCTGGTGCTGCCGTTCTCGCCGCTGGCGGAGTACTTCCAGTTGCAGGCGCTGCCCTGGAGCTACTTCCCCTGGCTCGTCGGCATCCTCCTGGGATATTGCGTGCTGACGCAGACGCTCAAGCATTTCTGGGTCCGCCGCTACGGCTGGCAGTAGGCTGATGCAACCGGCGGCGGGCTCCGCGCCCGCCGCCAACGCAAGGAAAGATCATGAGAATTGCATTTTTCGCCGCCTTGACGGCGGCCGGCCTGATGCCTTCCTGCGCGGCGGTGGCCGCGGATGGCGGCACCAGCGTGCAGCTGTACGGCATTGTGGACGCCGGCGTTGCCGTGACCCGGGTGTCGGGGCAGGGCAGCCAAAGCGGCCTGCTGAACGGCGGCCTGACGGACTCGCTGTGGGGCCTGCAGGGGACGGAAGACCTGGGCTCCGGGTGGGCCGCCAGCTTCCAGCTTGAAAGCGGCTTTGACCCGTCCAGCGGCACCGCGGCCGACAGCAGCCGGCTCTTCAATTATGGCGCCTGGGTAGGCTTGGCCCATGCCAGCTACGGCGACCTGCGCCTTGGCCGCCAGTACACGGTCGGCCAGACCTATGGCAACGCGCTTGAAATCGCCTCATGGAAAGACATGGGCATGGGTGCGACCTTCAAGGCGTCCGACAATTACCAATTCAGCAACATGGTGAACTGGTATTCCCCGCAATGGCAGGGGTTCCAGGCCGGGGTCGGCTATGCCTTCGACGCGGATGGACAGGACCAATTTCGCGCCAACCAGAACACTCGTGCGATCAGTCTCGGCCTGAAGTATGAGGACGGGCCGCTCCTGGCCGTGGCCACCTGGGAACAATTGCGGCTGGCCACCCCGCCCGCGCAGGCGGGCGGGCGTCCGCAGGCATTCCAGGTGGGCGCCTCGTATGACTTCGAGGTGGTCAAGGTGTCGCTTGCCTGGTCGCGCCAGCGCAACGGATATGTGGGGCTGGACGGCGGCGACCCCGACGGACTGGGCCTCGGGCTGGGACCCGCGGCCTTCGTGCAGGGCGGCACGGTCGACGCCTGGCTGGTCGGGGTCAGTGTTCCGGCCGGACCGGGCGCCGTCCTGGTGCAATGGTCGCTGGCCCGGCCCGACTGGCGTTGGGACAACGGCATGACGGCGCGCAATGCGCAGGTTGCGACGCTGGGCTATACCTACGACCTGTCCCCGCGCACGACGCTCTACGCCTTCGCCGGCTACGCGTCGAACTACACGCTGGATAACCAGTTCGACCCCGGCAACGCCCACACCACGCGCATCGGCACGGGCGTGTCACACCGTTTCTGACACGTTCCAGCCCGGGCCGGCGCCCGGCAGCGCGCGATGGCGGGGTCTACTACAATCGCCGAAAGACGGCGCCGGGCGCCGGCCCTTGTCTTCGCGTCGTTTCTCGGATGGCACGCATGGATAGTCTCGAATGGCTCGTACCCTGGGAGTTCTCTCCCACGCTGGTGGCTTCCTTCCTGGTGGCCATCGTGCTGTTCGTACGCGGCCAGCGGGTCCACCACGTCACGCGCGCGCGTCAGATCCTTTTCTGGACGGGGATGGTCCTCCTGTACCTGTCCCTGCACACCCGGCTCGACTATTACGCCGAGCGCATGTTCTTCATCCATCGCATCCAGCATCTGGTGCTGCACCATCTTGGGCCGCTGCTCGTCATGGCGGCCTTCCCGGGGCAGGTGATGCGGGCGGGATTGCCGATGCGGTGGCGCGTGCGGCTGCGTGATTTCCTGCGCACCGGCACGGGCCGGGCCACGGTGGCGGTGCTGACCCACAAGATCTTCGTGCCGGCGCTTTTCGTGTTCCTGGTGCTGATCTGGCTGATTCCGTCGGTGCAGTTCTACTCGATGCTCGACTGGCGTCTTTACCGTCTCATGAACTGGTCGGTCGTGATCAGCGGGTTCATGTACTGGAACCTGATCCTGGACCGCCGTCCCGCGCCCCCCGCGGCCATGTCGCCCGGCGGGCGCGTCATTTCGCCGGTGGCGACCATGCTGCCGCAAATGGTGGCGGGCGCCGTCATCGCTTTCACGGAAAGCGACATCTATCCGCTCTTTGAGCTATGCGGGCGGGCGATCGCGATGTCGGCGCAGACCGATCAGACGATCGGCGGCCTGACGATGTGGATTCCTGCCGCGCTCGTTGAGGTGATCGGGCTGATGGTGGCGTTGGGCACGCTGATGCGCCTGTCGGCCAAGGGGCGGCTGCGTAAGGCGGACCGCGATGCGCGCGCGCGCGCCAAGTCGGGCGCGGCGCTGTCTTCCTGAACCCGGCGGTGAACGCGGCACTGATGTGCCCATTCCCGCCAAGCCGCGCCGGTCATTCCGGCAGCAGGCCGTGATACTTCCTGCCCAGCGCCACGGTGGCCTGGAACATCCCCGCCTTGTTGCCGCAGTCGTAGCGCACGCCATCGAAGCGGTGCGCATAGACCTCGCGCTCGCGCATCAGCGAGGCGATGCCGTCGGTCAACTGGATTTCATTGCCCGCGCCCATCTTGGTCGAGCGCAGATGGTCGAAGATCGCCGCTTCCAGCACATAGCGGCCCACCACGGCCAGCGTCGACGGCGCGGCTTCGGGATCCGGCTTTTCAACGATGTGCGTGACGCGTTCGGTGCGGCCATCCGCCTGCGTGTCGCCCGTATGCGTGGCCACGATGCCGTACTTGCGGGTGTCGGCACGCGGCACGTCCTGCACACCCAGCACGCTGGCGTTGCGCGCCACGGCGACGTCCACCAGCTGCTTCATCGCGGGCGTATCGGCGTCGATCAGGTCGTCGGCCAGCAGCACCGCAAAGGGCTCGTCGCCCACGGCGGGGGCGGCCGACAGCACGGCATGGCCCAGGCCCAGCGGGGCCGATTGACGAATATAGAGGCAATTGACGTGCGCGGGTAGAATGCCCCGCACCATCGCCAGCAGTTCATGCTTGCCCTTGCTTTCCAGGTCGGATTCCAGCTCGGGCGCGGAGTCGAAATGATCTTCGATGGCGCGCTTGTTTCGGCCAGTCACGAATATGAGATCGGTAATCCCCGCGGCGACGGCTTCTTCCACCGCGTACTGAATGAGGGGCTTGTCGACCACGGGCAGCATTTCCTTGGGCATCGCCTTGGTGGCGGGCAGGAAGCGGGTGCCCATGCCGGCGACAGGGAAAACGGCTTTACGGACGGGACGCATTGAGACCTCGTTGAGGATTCGATGAAACATTTTAAGCTCATCGCTATCATAGGCTTATGAACCGCAGGAAAATGCCATCCATTTGCTCGATTGCGAAACGGGGCGCGATCGCGAGCCTATGCGCGGCGCTCGCCATGCCCGTTGCTCCCGTCACCGCATGGGCGCAGCCGGTCGGGCTGCCTTCCATGGGCGCCGCCTCGTCGTCCGACCTGTCGCCCATGCTGGAGCGCACGCTGGGCGAAGCGATCATGGCGCAGGGCCGCCGCGACCCTTCCTATATCGACGATTCCGAACTTAGCCAATACCTCACGACGATGGGGCGCAAGCTTGCGGCGTTTGCGCCGGGCGGCGTGCCCGAGGTCGAGATGTTCGGCGTGCGGGATCCCGAGATCAACGCATTCGCGATGCCGGGCGGCTTCATCGGGATCAATACGGGCCTGATCGTGTCGTCGGCCAGCGAATCCGAGCTGGCCGCCGTGGTGGCCCACGAAATCGGACACGTCGTGCAGCGCCACATTGCGCGTGGCATGACCCAGCAGAACCAGAACGGCATGCTGATGCTGGCCAGCCTTGCGGGCGCGCTGCTGGCGGCTTTGGCGGGCGGGGGCGGCAACCTGTCGATGGGCGTGGCCGCCTTCGGGCAGGCGGCGGCCATCAATCGCCAGTTGGGATTCTCGCGCGACGCGGAACGCGAGGCCGACCGCGCGGGCTTGCAGATGCTGACGAAGGCTGGCTACGACGCCGACGGCATGTCTCAGATGTTCGCGCGCCTGATGAACGCATCGCGCCTGAACGAAGGCGCGGGCGGCGGCTCGTGGGCCAGCACTCACCCGCTGTCGATCGAGCGTATGTCGGACGTGCAGAACCGCGCCCGCGCGCTGCCGGCCTCGCGGCACCTGGATAGCGACGACTTCTGGTACATCCGCGCCAAGATGCGCGTGGTGCAGGGCCGCGACACGGTCGGCCTGCGCACGGCCGGGCAGCAGTTGCAGGACGAGGCCCAGGCCCTTTCGGGCGTGCGGCAGTCCGCCGCGTATTACGGGCTGGCCCTGCAGAACTTTCAGCGCAATAACCTTCCGGAAGCGGAACGCTACTGGAACCTGGCTTCCGCCAATGGACGCAGTTCGCCGCAGCTGGCAAAGCTTGCCGTGGATATCGCGCTGGCGCGCAAGGATTATCCGCAGGCGATGTCGCTTGCCCAGGCGGGCACCAAGCGCTATCCCGATCATCGCGCGCTGGGCATCGCCTACGCCCAGGCGCTGCAGGCCAACGGCCGGCATGCCGAGGCGCAGGATTACCTGCGCGAGAAGATCAAGCAGTGGGGCAGCGACGAACCGAGCCTTTATCAAATGCTGGCGCAAAGCGAAGAGCGCAACGGCAAGCCGGTGCAGGCGCGCCGCGACCTGGCCCGCTACTACGTCATGACGGGTGCGTACGCCGCCGCGGAGTCGCAGCTGCAACAGGCGCGCGGCCTGTCCAACGACTTCTACGAGCAGTCGCAGATCGACGTGCAGATCAAGGAAGTCAAGGACAAGCTGGCCGAAGAGCGCCGGCTGCTCGAGCGCTTCAAGTCAGGTTGATACAAGGTGTCTGACACCCTTGAGGCAGCGTCGCAAGCCGCGGTTGACTCTCGCGGGTGTCAGACACTTTCTGAGCTGGCCGCGCCTTTACAGCCCGGTTTCGAAGAACCGTCCCAGGCGCTGGGGCAGCCAGTTCAGGTGCCCCGGAAAGCTGCCCGTGGGAAAGCCCGCGTGCCCGCCATCGGAAGGTTGATGCAGCAGGATGCCCGGCGCGCAGTCTTCTGGCTTGGGCAGCGAGGCGGCCGGGATGAACGGGTCGTTGCGCGCATTGAGCACCAGCGTCGGCACGGCGATCTTCGGCAGCCACGGCTTGCTGGACGCGCGCGTCCAGTAATCCAGCGCATTGCGAAAGCCGTGCATCGGCGCGGTGTAGGTGTCGTCGAACTCGCGCAGGTCGTGTGCGTGCGCGATCCGCATGACATCGATGGAACCGGGAAAACGATGCGCCTTTTCCAGCACCTTGTGCTTGAGCGTCTTCAGGAAGTGCGCCGTGTACACGCGCCGGTTGAAGATGCCGGTCGACAGCGTCTTGCCGCAGGCAACCAGATCCATCGGCGCCGACACGCCGGCGCAGGCGGTCAGCCAGGTGGTGTCTTCCTGGTGTTCTCCCAGATACTTCAGGAGCGCATTGCCGCCCAATGACACGCCGACGGCGTGCCAGCGCGCGTGCGGAATGCGCTGGCGCACGGTGTTCAGCAGGAAGCCGACCTCGGCCGAGTCGCCGGAGTAATACGCGCGGGCCAGGCGGTTGGGCACGCCCGAGCAACCCCGAAAGTGCGCGATCACCACGATCCAGCCGCGTGCCCGGAAGTAATGCGCGATGGACTGCGCATAGCGGCTGTTGCTGCCGCCTTCCAGGCCGTGGAACAGGATCAGGGCAGGGGTGTCGGGGGTTTGCGGCAGCGACTTCCAGTCGGCGTCCGTCATCCAGCGTGCCGCGGCGGTCTTGCCGTTGCCGACCGGGCGTTGCCCGCTTACCGGCGCGCCGTCGGCGGCCTTGTGCGGAAACAGCCCAGGGCCGGTCCAGTCGAAATCGACGAAGTCTGTGTCCGGCGTGTCGACGCGGTCGCGCACGAACGCGATGCGGTGATACTGCGCGAACAGGGCGGCGTAGACCGTCTGGCTGTCGCCCCCGGGAAGCCAGGGCGGGACGGGGCAGGGCGTTGTATCAAGACGAGCAGGGGCCAACTGGGAATCCACCCGGGTCAATGAAGCATGTCGGGCACGTCGTGCAGGTCGAGCACCCCGGCTTCCGAGGGCGCCTGCGAGGCATGGTGCATGACCATGCGCCAGCCGGTGGGGCCCTTGTGGTAGATGTTGGTGGCGTAGCAGTTGGCGAACTGCGTGCCCTCACGCGTGCGCACCGCCACCTGTTCGACCAGGACGTGCACCGCGCACATCATGCTGAGCATGACGAGCGGGCGCAGCGGACGCACATGCAGCGGACCGTTGGACAGCACCTGTTGCCAGGACTCGTGCACCGCGGAATGACCGACGACGCGCAGGCCCCCCGGATGGATGCATACGACTTCCTCGTCGTCGGCCCAGACCTGCATCAGGCGGACGGCGTCCGCCTGCTCAAGGGCTTCGTAGAACGCGTGTTCTGCTTCTTCGGGCGTGGCGAACATGGCTGCTGAAACGGTTAAGCGTGTTGTGGGGCGGCGAGGTCAGTGGTGGCCGTGCAGCACCGTGCCCGCCTTCAGGCGGTACTCGGCGCCACAGTAGGCGCAGCTTGCGGAACCCGTGCGGGCCACATCCAGGAAGACGCGGGGGTGCATGCTCCAGAGCGGGGCCTTGGGGCCGGGACAGAACACGGGCAGGTCTTCAGCGCCGACCTCGATGACTTCGTGAGCGCGGGAGACGGCGGCCGGGGCAGCAGCGGTCATGAATATTCCTGAAAAAAGAACCGATGAACGGCAGGTTGAAACAATGATGCGGTCTTGCTGGGCAAAAGCGCGCCAATCAGAATTGAAAATCAGACTTTACTTAGCCAGTGATGGTACTTCGGGTTGCGGCCATTCACCACGTCAAAAAACGCGTTCTGCAATTGTTCGGTGACGGGACCGCGCCGGCCCGAGCCGATTCGGCGGTTGTCGACTTCGCGGATGGGCGTGACTTCGGCGGCCGTGCCGGTGAAGAAGGCCTCGTCCGCGATGTACACGTCGTCGCGCGTCAGGCGCTTGGTCAACACGCGCAGGCCCAGGTCGGCCGCCAGGGCGTGGATGGTCGAACGCGTGATGCCCGTCAGCGCCGAGGCGATCTCGGGCTCGCAGAGCACTCCGTCCTTGACGATGAACAGGTTCTCGCCGGAGCCTTCGGCGACAAAGCCGTCGGTGTCCAGCAGCAAGGCCTCGTCGTAGCCGTCCTGCAGGGCTTCGGTGTTGGCCAGGATGGAATTGGCGTACGTGGTGGCGACCTTGGCGCGCGGCATGGTGACATTCACATGCTGGCGTGCAAACGACGACACCTTCACGCGGATACCGTTGGACAGCGCCTCTTCGCCCAGATAGGCGCCCCACGGCCAGGCTGCGATGGCCACGTGCACCCGCGCGCCCTTGGGCGACACGCCCATCTTTTCGGGACCGTAGAACACGATGGGACGCAGGTAGCCGGATTCCAGCTGGTTTTCTCGCACGACCATCCGTTGGGCTTCGTTGATCGTGTCGCGATCGAACGGCATGGGTATCTGGTAGATGTGCGCCGAATTGAAGAGCCGGTTGGTGTGGTCTTCGAGGCGGAAGATGGCGGTGCCGAGCGTGGAGCGATAGGCGCGCACGCCTTCGAACACGGACAGCCCATAGTGCAGCGAATGCGTCAGGACATGCGTGGTCGCGTCTCGCCATGGAACGAGCTTGCCGTCATACCAGATGAAACCGTCGCGGTCAGCCATCGACATGGTCTTCTCCACACAGTGCGCGCCAGACCTGCCGCCGCGCGCCAGGCCCCAAGGGGTCAAGAATCTTGAGGGCGTTATTGTATCAAGCAGCGAGGTTACAATACGCGCCTATTCGCGCACCGGTCTGGGGCCAACGCCCCTGCAGCATGATGCCGGCGGGCGAACGGGCCGTCGCGTGTTCATTCCATAGAGTTTCCATGTCGTCCTGTCTGCATCGCCAGGGGCCAGCCGTTGTCCTCTGAATCCGCGCTTCCTGAATCCGAAGACCCAGGCCTGGTTCGCCAGGAACGCCTGACCGCCTTTCGCGCCGGCGTCCACGCCATCGTGCCCGCCCTCATCGCCACCGCGACCTGGGGCCTGGTGACCGGCGTGGCCATGGTCAAGTCCGGATTGACCGAATCCATGGCGCTCGCCATGACGCTGCTGCTGTACGCCGGCTCGGCCCAGCTCACCTCGTTGCCCCTGATCGCGGCGGGCGCGCCGCTGTGGCTGATTTTTGCCGCCGGCTGCGTCGTGAATCTGCGGTTCATCATCTTCGGCGCGGCGTTGCAGCCGTACTTCCGCCATCTGTCCTGGCCCAAGCGCCTGGGACTCGGCTATTTCACAACCGACATGGGCTTCGTGCTCTTCATGCCGCGCTTTGGCGACTCGGTCGAGCGCGGCACGCGTGAGCAGCTCTGGTTCTTCCTGGGCTCCATCGTGCCGGGCTGGCTGGTCTGGCAGTCCTCGTCGATCATCGGGATTTATCTGGGCGCCCAGGTGCCGACCAATTGGTCCCTGGATTTCGCCGCCGTGCTGGCGTTGCTGGCCATCACGGTACCGCTGGCCAGCTCCAAGCCCATGCTGGTGTCCATGCTGGCGGCCGGCGTCGTCGCCTGGGTGGGGCAAGCCATGCCTTTGCGCCTCGGACTGGCCGCGGCGGTCATCTCCGGCGTCATCGCCGGCATGTGGGCCGAACGCTTCTTCAAGGCGCGTGCATGACGAATTGGTCCTGGGAACTCTACGTCTATTCCGCCATTCTGCTGCTCGCGCTGTGCAGCGTCCTGACGCGGGCCGGCTTCATGCTGTTTGGCGACTACATTCCGTTGTCCGACAATGTTCGGCGCGCCTTGCGCTATGCGCCCGCCGCCGCGCTCACCGCCATCGTGGTTCCGGATCTGCTGCCCTGGAAAGCCGGACTCGGCCCCGTGTTCGATTACAAACTGGTCGCCGGTCTGGTCGCCATTCTGGTCTTTCTGCGCACGCGCAGTGCCGTATTGGTCATCGTGGTTGGCATGCTGGTGCTCTGGGGTTTGCGCTGGCTGGCCGGCTGACTGCCACGACTTCCCCGCCGATATGTCCACCTGATGGACGCTCGCAGTGCCTTTTTCACCTCGGCGGACGCTTCGAACGCGCGGCCAACCGGCTCTTGAAGGGACGGTTTGACCGTGTGGTAAGGCGGCTGCGCTAAAATTCATCAATCCACAGCAATCCGGGCCTGGTACTGCCCACATAAGTATCGACTCCAGCATGGTTGCCCCGATGCTTATGTAGTGCAGTGCATGCAGCACTCTCGTTTTGTTCTTTTTCACTGGTCCCGGTACTTGCCTAACCCTGATGACTGAATCCACTCAAACCGTAGCACCCACCGCTGACGCGCCCGCGCCGACGTTCGACGATTTCGGGTTGCACCCCCTGTTGTTGCAGTCCATCGCCGAAACCGGCTACACCACCCCGACGCCCATCCAGGCGCAAGCCATTCCCGTGGTGGTGTCGGGCCGCGACGTCATGGGCGCCGCCCAGACCGGCACCGGCAAGACGGCGGCGTTCACGGTCCCGATCCTGCATCGCCTCATGCCGCTGGCCAACACCAGCGCCTCGCCCGCCCGGCATCCGGTGCGCGCGCTGATCCTGGCCCCTACGCGCGAACTCGCGGACCAGGTCTTCGAGAGCGTCAAGCGCTACAGCAAGAAGACGCCGCTGCGCTCGGCCGTGGTGTTCGGCGGCGTGGATATCGGTCCGCAAAAAGAAGCGCTGCGCCGCGGCTGCGAAGTGCTGGTCGCCACGCCGGGCCGTCTGCTCGATCACGTTGAACAGAAGAACGTGAACCTCAGCCAGGTCGGCATCCTGGTGCTGGACGAAGCGGACCGCATGCTCGACATGGGCTTCCTGCCCGATCTGGAACGCATCATCCGCCTGCTGCCCGCGCAGCGTCAGGGCCTCCTGTTCTCGGCCACGTTCAGCAACGAAATCCGCAAGCTCGGCCGGTCGTACCTGAACCACCCCGTCGAAATCGAAGTGGCGGCGCGCAATGCCACCGCCACGACCATCACGCAGATCGCCTACAAGATGACCAGCGACGCCAAGCGCGCCGCCGTCGTGCATCTGGTGAAGTCGCGCGGCCTCAATCAGGTCATCGTCTTCTCGAACACCAAGATCGGCACCGCACGTCTGGCGCGCGACCTGGAACGTGATGGCGTCAAGGCCGAATCGATCCACGGCGACAAGACCCAGGCCGACCGCATGAAGGCCCTCGAGGCCTTCAAGGCCGGTGAACTCGAAGTGCTGGTCGCCACCGACGTGGCCGCGCGCGGCCTGGACGTGGCGGGCGTGCCCTGCGTCATCAACTACGACCTGCCGTACAACGCCGAAGACTACGTGCACCGCATCGGCCGTACCGGCCGCGCGGGCGCATCGGGCGAAGCCATTGCGCTATTTACCGCCGACGAAGAGCGTTTCTTGCTCGACATCGAAAAGCTCATCAAGCGCGAAGTGCCGCGCGGCACGCTCGACGTGCCGGCCGACCTGATCGCGCGCAGCCATCGCCGCAGCGACAGCAGCTCACATTCGCGCGAAGGGCGCGATGGCGGCCGCGAAAGCCGCGGCGACCGGGGCCGTTCTTCCGAGCGCCGTTCCAGCCATCATTCCGGCGGCTCGCGCCAGCCCGTGGATGACTTCTTCTTCAAGCCCTACGAGCCCTCGGCGCCCGTCTCGCCGGCCGAAGAACAGGAATCGCGCAGCAACGCCGCGCCGTCGTCCGCGCCCAAGCGCCAACTGGCCGTTCTGCTTGGCGGCAGCCGCAAGCCCTGATCGCAATAATCGGGTTCCGGCCCATGAAAAAACCCGCAAGGCCAGCCGGCGTTGCGGGTTTTTTGTTGGGCGCGACGCGCGTCAGGCGGCCAGCATCCGGGGCAGATCGGGCAGGGCGGTGTTCACAGCCGCGCTCTCTGCGTTCAGGCTTGCCAGAAGACGCTCCAGATGGCCGATGTGCGGCAGCATGGGGCCGTAGAACACGACGCGATCGCCGATCTGCACCATGAGCGTCGGGAAGTTCTCGACGTCCACGTCGCCCAGCAGTTCGGCGTGGTCCTCGATGTCGATCCACGCAAAGACATGCTGCGGCAATGCGTCGGCCAAGGCTTGCAGCTTGGGCTTGTATTCTTCGCAGGTGTCGCACCAGGCGGCGCAGAAGCAGGCGATGAGCCAGGCGCCGGGCGTGGCAACCAGCCGCGCGCGCAGCGGCGCAAGATCGGTACCGGGGGTGAGCAGTGACATGTGAGCGGATCGGAGCGGGTTTGACTATGATACCCGGGTTGTTCACCCCTCACTTCGACTGCCATGACCGCTCTGCGTACTGATCCTCCCACCCCCGGGAACGGCCGCCTGTCCGGCGCCGGCGCGGGCGCGGTAAGCGTGGGCCAGGCTTTCAAGCGCGCGCTCGTGTCGCAGTGCCACCCAACCATGCTGTTCGCGGTGTTGCTGCCCTTTCTGATCGCGCTGGTTGGCGCGATCCTGCTGCTCTGGTTTTTCTGGACGCCCCTGACCGACTGGCTGCGCGCCGAGGTCTCGCACTGGGATGTCGTCAATCGCGTTGACGAATGGCTGGTCGCGGTGGGCCTGTTCTCGCTCAAGATCTGGCTGATTCCCGTCATCGCCGCAGCCATCCTGCTGCCGGTGTCCGGCATCCTGGGGTTGGCCATCGCTGCCGTGTTCGTCATGCCGCTGGTGCTGCGCCACGTCGGCCAGCGTGAATATTCCACTGTCGCCCGCCGCGGCAAGTATTCGACGGCGGTCAGCGTGTGGAACGCGGTGTGGGTGTCCGCCGCCTTTGCTGCCGGCTGGGTGTTGACGCTGCCCCTCTGGCTGGTGCCGCCCATGGCCGTGGTGCTGTCGATCTTCTGGTGGGCCTTCGCGTTCTCGCGCATGATGCGCGTGGACGCCATCGTCGAACACGCCAGCCCGGAGGAACGCAAGCTGATCCTGGAACGGAACAACGGCGGCTTCTGGAGCATCGGCCTGATTTGCTCGCTCTTGAACCTGCTGCCGCCCGCGTGGATTATCCTGCCGGTGTTTTCCGCCCTGGTCTATGCGCATTACGGCCTGGAAGCTCTGAAGCGCCTGCGGCAGGACCGCGTCATCGACGTCTGACCGGCGTCATTTCTCACCTTTGGAATTGGACATGGCTGCAGAATCCACCGCCCGCCGTATCGGTCTCATCATCGTCGGCGATGAAATCCTGTCGGGACGACGTCAGGACAAGCATTTTTCCAAGATCGTCGAGATGCTGGGCGCGCGCGGCATGCACCTGAGCTGGGCCGAATTCCTGCCTGACGAGCGCGACCGCCTGGTGGACGCCTACAAGCGCAGCTTTGCCAGCGGCGATGTCGTGTTTTCGTGCGGCGGCATCGGCGGCACGCCGGACGACCATACCCGCCAGGCCGCGGCCGCCGCGCTGGGCCTGCCGCTGGCGCTGCACCCGGAAGCCGAAGCCGCCATCGCGCTGCGCACCCGGGAAATGGCCGAGAAAGGCCAAGGCACCGCCGACATGAGCGCGCCCGAAAATCAGCAGCGCCTGCAGATGGGCATGTTCCCCGAGGGCTGCGAGATCGTTCCCAACCCTTACAACCGGATCCCCGGCTTTTTCATCAAGGACCACACCTTCGTGCCGGGCTTTCCCGTCATGGCGTGGCCGATGCTGGAATGGACCCTGGACACGCGCTATCGTGCGCTGCAGCATGTGCGCGTTCACGCCGAACACTCGTTCCTGGTTTTCAGCATGCCTGAATCACGCATCACGCCGTCCATGGTCAGCGTGGAATCCCGTTGGCCGGGCGTGCGCGCGTTCAGCCTGCCCAGCGTCGGCGAGGCGGGCGGAATGCCCCACATCGAACTCGGCGTGAAGGGCGATCCCGAGGCAGCGGCCGAGGCACTGGAGTTTTTGCGGGCGGAAGTGCTGCGCCTGGGCGGTAAGCTGGCGCCGCCGGCGGCCGCCTGACCGGGGTGCCGGCGGGACACCGCCGGTTGCACTGCCCGATCAAATTCTGATTGCAAAACCGGCTCGTAAATTTCACAATACGGGAAAGAACCGCTTGCTGCAGTGCCGCAACGCACCCCCGTGCGCGGCGGCGCCAGCCCAAATCTTCCATGGCCCGTCTTCCAACGCCCCGCAATCCCCTGGACGCCGAAACAGAAGGCGCGTCCCCCCATCCGATCGCCATCCAGGTCATCGAACGCGCCATGCGGCTGCTCGACGCCCTGGCCGCGCAGCCCGATCCGGTCACGCTCAAAGAGCTGTCGGCGACCACGGGCCTGCACGCGTCCACCGCGCACCGCATCCTGAATGACCTCGTGGTGGGCCGCTACGTCGAGCGGGTCGACAACGGCCTGTACCAGCTCGGCATGCGCCTCCTGGAGCTGGGCTCGTTGGTGAAGGGACGCCTGAACGTGCGCGAGGCCGCCATTCCCGCCATGCGGTCGCTTCACAAGCTGACGGGGCAGACCATCAATCTTTCCGTCCAGCAGGGCGACGAGATCGTCTATATCGACCGTGCCTGGAGCGAACGGTCCGGCATGCAGGTGGTGCGGGCCATCGGCGGCCGCGCGCCGCTGCACCTGACGTCCACCGGCAAGCTGTTCCTGTCCACGGGCGACACGCGCCAGGTGCGGGCCTATGCGCTGCGCACGGGGCTTGCCGGCCACACGCGCAACAGCCTGACCGATCTGGACAAGCTCGAACGCGAACTCGCCCTGGTGCGCCGCCATGGCTATGCGCGCGACAACGAAGAACTCGAACTCGGGGTGCGCTGCATCGCCGCGGGCATCTTCGATGACACCGGCAAACTGGTGGCGGGGCTGTCCATTTCCGCGCCGGCCGAACGCTTGCAGGACGACTGGATCAAGGCGCTGGTCGATACGGCTGCCAGCATTTCCGAGGCCTTGGGCTACGAGCCCTCGGTTTCCACCGGCTTCAACGGCCTGGGCATGGCGGCCGAAGCAATGCGCCCGTAGCGTTGTAGTGCCTGGCCTGAAAAACAAAAGCCCCCGCGAGGGGGCTTTTGTTTTTCAGGCGTTGCCGCCCAAGGCCGCCACGGACGTGGACGACCCCTTGGGCTGCGCTTATTGCTTTTCGATGCCGGCCTTCTTGAACAGCTCGGCCCATTGCGGGACTTGCTGCTTGACCTTGGCGGTCAGGGCGTCGGGGTTGGCTTCCGAAGTCAGCACGGTGGCGCCGAGCTGCTTCATGCGCTCCTGGAACTTGGGATCGGCCAGGCCTGCCTGCAGGCTCTTGACCAGCTTGTCCACGACGGGCTTGGGCGTGCCCTTCGGCACCCACATGCCATGCCAGATGCCCACTTCGAAGCCCTTGTAGCCGGATTCGTCCATGGTCGGCAGCTTGGGCAGGGTGGGAACGCGCTTCAGGCTGGTCACGGCGTAGGCCTTCACCTTGCCGCCCTCGATCTGTTGCGTCGTGTTGGTGGTCTGGTCGCACATCAGGTCGACCTGCTTGCCCAGCAGGTCGTTCATGGCGGGCGCGGTGCCCTTGTACGGGATCGTCAGCAGTTGAACGCCAAGCGCTTCCACCAGCATGGTGCCGCACAGGTGGCTGGCGGCGCCGATGCCCGCGTTGGCCAGCGACACCTTGTCCTTGTTCTTTTTGACGTAGTCCGCCAGCTCGGCGATGTTGTTGGGCGGGAAGTCCGAGCGCGCGACGATCGTCATCGGCACGTCGACCACCAGGCCGATAGGCTCGAAGCTGGTGAAGGGGTCGTACCCCGGATTCTTGTAGAGCGAAGGCGCGGTCGAGAAGCCGGCGTGCATCAACAGGATGGAATAGCCGTCCGGCTGCGCGCGGGCGACCTGGGTGGTGCCGATGGTGCCGCCGGCGCCGCCCTTGTTTTCGACCACGACCGTCTGGCCCAGGCTGGTGCGCATGGCTTCCGCGAGAGAGCGGGCGACGTTGTCGGTCGGGCCGCCTGCAGCGAACGGCACCACCATGTTGATGGGGCGTTCCGGGTATTCCGCGTGCGCGGCGCCGGCCGCGAACAGGGCACCGGCCGCGAGCAGGGCCGAAAGCGTGCGGGGGATCAGGGTCATGAGGTCTCCGATTGCAGGGTTTTGCTTGCTGCGATTTAGTTATCAACCGCTGACATGTATTTGGTATTTGTCTGTCATCAGCGTGAAAGCAGTGTAGAAAAGAATTGATACCGCGTCATGTCCGGTATTTCCCGAGTTCTGGGAAATCATTGAGCGCAATCAAGCCGGGCAGAGCGCCGCACCGATAAAGTGCAAACACTTGTTGCGCCGCACAAAAAGCGCTTGACAAGTTTTTTACCGAGTCTAGAATGGCAATTGTGCAGTGCATCAAACGGGCCGGCGGTAGCTTGTAGTACCAGTTTCCGCGCACGTTTCTTATTTCGTCGCAGACAACCATCCTTATTGCCGGACAGCCTCCGGCTACCCTTAGAGGAGCATTCTATGAGCGCAATCCCGCAACAAGTCCTGGACCGCCAGAAGGCCAGCATCAACACCATCGTGGCTGCCCAGTCCGCCGTTTTCGCCGGCTTTGAAAAGCTGGTCGAACTGAACCTGAAGGTCGTGAAGGCCACGCTGGACGAAGTCGCCCAGAAGTCGCAGCAAGCTTCCGAAGTGAAGGATCCGCAGGAAGCCGCCGCGTTTGCCACCGGCCTGCTGCAACCGGGCGCCGAAAAGGCCCTGGCCTACACCAAGCACGTGTATGACATCGTTGCCGGCGTGCAAGGCAGCCTGGTCAAGCTGACCGAAGAACAGATCGCCGAAAGCCAGCAGCAGCTGAGCGAAGCCGTCGACCAGTTCTCCAAGAACGCGCCGACCGGTTCCGAAAGCGCCGTTGCCCTGATCAAGTCCTCGCTGGCCACCGCGACCAGCGCCTACGATTCGATGACCAAGGCCGCCAAGCAGGCCGCCGAAGTCGCCGAGTCGAACCTGAATGCCGCCGCCAACGCGACCTTCAAGGCTGCCACGGACGCTGCCGATGCCGCCACCAAGGTCGCCAGCCGCAGCCGCCGCAGCGCTTAAGTATTTGGCGCACGGTGCTGCGCGAATCGCAGTAATGTAGTACTGTTGAGTGACAGAGCAGAGCTGGAATTAGGGCCACCCACAGGGTGGCCCCTTTTTTTGCCTGCGTTTTGTGAGGCCGGTTTGTCGGGCAGGTTCCGCGGTCAGCGGCGCGCCACGGCGCGCACGCATTCGCCGACCAGCCCCGGGCCGCGGTAGATCAGGCCCGTGTAGAGCTGCACCGCATCGGCGCCGGCGTCCATCTTTTCGCGGGCTTGCCGGCCAGACAGCACGCCGCCCACGCCGATGATGGCAAGGCTATTGCCCAGCCGCTCCTTCAGGCGGCGGATCACCGCCAGCGACAATTCATGCACGGGCGCGCCGGACAGGCCGCCTGCCTCTTGCGCGTGGGCCTGGCCTTGCACCGCGTCGCGCGACAGCGTGGTGTTGGTGGCAATGACGCCATCGATGCCGTGGCGCGGCAGGATCTCGGCGATGGCGTCGATCTGCTCCTGCGTCAGGTCCGGCGCAATTTTCACGGCCATCGGCACACGACGCTGGTGCCGGTCCTCCAACGCGCGGCGCTTGTCGGCCAACTGCCCGAGCAAGGCAGAGAGCTCGTCGCCGCTTTGCAGGGCGCGCAGGTTCTTGGTATTGGGCGACGAGATGTTCACGGTGACGTAGTCGGCATGGGGGTACACCCCGTCCAGTCCGATCAGGTAGTCGTCCGCCGCGCGTTCGATGGGGGTATCCGCGTTCTTGCCGATGTTCAGGCCCAGGATCCCGCCCTGCTTGCGCCACGAGCTGCGTTGCACGTTGGCCAGGAACGCTTCCAGTCCCTGGTTGTTGAAGCCCAGCCGGTTGATCAGCGCATTGGCGCGCGGCAGGCGGAACATGCGGGGCTTGGGGTTGCCGGGCTGCGCGCGCGGCGTGACCGTGCCGACCTCGATGAAGCCGAAGCCCAGGTTGCCCAGCGCGTCGATATAGGCGCCGTTCTTGTCCAGGCCGGCGGCCAGCCCGATCGGGTTGGCCAGCTGCATCCCCATCAGCGTGCAGGGCGCCTTGGGCTGCGCGTGCATGAGCTTGCGCGTGGCGCCGCACTCATAGGCGCGCTGCAGGCCCGACAAGGTGACTTCGTGGGCGGTTTCCGCGTCCATGGCGAACAGCGCCGGGCGGGCCAGGGGGTAGGCGTGAAAGAGGATAGACATGGGGCGGAATTGTAGAGCGATTTTATGTGTCCCCGCCGCTCATGGACCCAACCGGAAGGTCTATTCAGACGGGCGGCCGCTCGGGCGTGTCGCGCCATTGCCCATCGACCAGGAACTGCGCCGGACGGAAGGCCGATTTATAGGACATTTTCCGGCTGTCCGCGATCCAGTACCCCAGATAGAGCCAGGGCAGGTTCAGCGCGCGGCACTGTTCGACCTGCCAGAGGATGCTGTAGGTGCCCAGGCCGTCGGCAATGTCCGGGTCATAGAACGTGTAGACCGAGGACAGGCCGTCGTCCAGCACGTCGATGATGGACACCATCACCAGCACCCCTTCGGCGCTCCGGAACTCGACCAGCCGGGTGTTGACGCGGCTGGTGAGCAGGAACTGCGCGTACTGGGTGCGGCTGTCTTCGTCCATGCCGCCGCCCGGGTGCCGGCCCTGCTGGTACCGCGTATAGAGCCGGTAGTGCTCGGGCGACCATGCAAGTTCGGCCACGAACGACTGCAGATGCTGATGATTGCGCCACGCGCGGCGCTGGCTGCGATTGGGGGCGAAGGCGGCCGCGTCCACGCGCACGGGGACACAGGCCTGGCAGTTGTCGCAATGGGGACGATAGGTAAAGAGTCCGCTGCGGCGAAAGCCCTGTTCCACCAGTTGCGAATACGTGCCCGCGTTGATCAGATGACCGGGCGCGGCAACCTGCGACCGGGCCTGGCGACCCGGCAGATAACTGCACGGGTAGGGAGCGGTTGCATAGAACTGCAGCGTGGAGAAGGGAAGTTCTTTCAGCTGGCTCATGGGAGCTGGCTCATTGGCGCTGTCGCATGGTATATCCCTTGACGGCGGCGGGCCCGGGACAGGAATCGCTCCATATTAACGCTTAACTCGGGCGGCAATCCGTCCCCTCGGGTGTGTCCGGATGCAGCGTTCCCTGCGTATCCAGCCTGCCGCGGGACCACGCGATGCCGGGTTGCATCGTGGCCTGGCGGACATGCCGCAGAAAGCGTTCGCGCGGCAGGGGGCGTGCGCCCATGCTGGCCAGGTGGCGCGTCTGCTGCTGGCAGTCGATCCACTCGACGCCCTGCGCCTCCAGGTAGCGAACCAGATGCGCCAGCGCGATCTTGGAGGCGTTCGGGACACGGGTGAACATGGATTCGCCAAAGAACATGCGACCCAGGCTGATGCCGTACAGTCCGCCCGCCAACTCGCCGTCGATCCAGGTTTCGATACTGTGCACGACCCCGGCCTCATGCCATTGCCGGTAAGCCTCTTGCATGGCCGCCGTGATCCAGGTGCCCGGCTGTCCGTCGCGCGGCGCGGCGCAGGCCGCCATGACCTGCGCAAACACGGTGTCGACCCGCACCTGCACCCTCGGCACCGGGTCTTGCTCGCGCGCGGCGATCTGCCGCAGCAGCTTGCGCAGCGAGTGCGACGGCGCGAAATCCTTCACGCGCAGCACCATCCGCGGATCCGGGCTCCACCACAGGACGGGTTCGCCTTCCGAGTACCACGGAAAGATGCCGTTGGAATACGCCTGGGTAAGCCGTTCCGGGGACAGATCCGCGCCTGCGGCCAGCAGGCCATCCGGATCCGTCAGCGCGAATTCCGCAGGGGGAAACGGGGTGTCGGCGGCCAGCCAGGGCAGTTTCAACGGTGAGATTCGAGGGTGTAGTGATGAGGACCGAACGTGCCGCGTTTGCGGTCCTCGAAAAACAGGCGCAGGGTGCTTGCCACGGTGCGAAACGCCAAATCGTCCCAGGGGATCTCGGCTTCGTCGTACCATCGGGCTTCAAGGCTCTCCGGGCCGGGGTCCAGTTCGGGACCCACCGCCTGCGCCAGATAGAACACGTGCACCTGCTCGATCTGCGGCACGTCGATGATGGTGTAGATGTCGCCCAGCTGGATCTTGGCGCCGGATTCTTCCAGCGTTTCGCGCGCGGCGCCCTGCGCGGTGCTCTCGCCCAGCTCCATGAAGCCGGCGGGCAGCGTCCACGTGTTGTAGCGCGGCTCGATCGCGCGCAGGCAGAGCAGCACGCGGTTTTCCCAGACGGGCACGGTGCCGACCACCAGCCGAGGATTCTGGTAATGGATCGCCCCGCAGTGATCGCAGATGTCGCGCTCGCGGTTGTCGCCTTCCGGCACGCGGCGGTTTACCGGCGTGCCGCATTGGCTGCAAAAGAGGGAACGGCGCGGGGCGGGAAAGTATACGAGGGGCGATTTGGCGGTCATGGGTACGATTCTAACGGCTGCGGCGGGTCGTGGCGCGCCGTCCCGGCGGCGTGGGCGCGGGGCTGCCGAAACGGGCTTCCAGGTGTTCCACGAACGACCGCACCTTGGGCGACAGGAAGCGGCGGTGCGGGTAGACGGCGACCATGGAGATTGGGGTGTGCGCGTAGCCGGTCAGCAAGGCGGTAAGGCGGCCGGCGCGAATGTCGTCGCCCACCAGGAATTCCGGTTGCAGGATGATCCCGTGGCCGGCCAGCGCGGCGGTGCGCAGCACGTCGCCATTATTGGCCCGCAGCGCCGCATTCACGCGCACCAGGTGCGTCACGCCATCCTTTTCGAAATGCCATTCGTTGCCTGTGCTTGCGTAGGCGTAGTGCAGGCAGCGATGCTGCTTCAGGTCTTCAGGCACGGCAGGGGCGCCGTGGCGTTGCAGGTACGAGGGCGCCGCGCACACCAGCAGTTGCTGCGGGGCCAGCGGCCGGGCCACCAGCGATGAATCCACCAGCGGGCCGATGCGCACCGCGACGTCGTAGCCGTCCTCGACCAGATCCACCACGCGATCGTTCAGGTCCAGGTCGATCACCACATCCGGATAGCGCTGCAGATACTCGGCAATCGCCGGTCCCAGATGCAGGATGCCGAAGGATACGGGGGCGCTGACCCGCAACCGCCCGCTGGGCCGCTGGCCTTCCGCCTGCAGCGACAGTTCCAGGTCGGCGACCTCGGCCAGGATGGGCCGCACCCGCTCGTAGAAGGCGCGCCCGGCATCGGTCATGCTCAGCTTGCGGGTGGTGCGGTTGAGCAGGCGGACCCCATACTTCTGCTCCAGATAGGCAATCTGCCGCGTGACCACGGAGCGCGCCTGGCCCATTTTGTCGGCGGCCGCCGCGAATGAACCTAGTTCAACGACCTTGGCGTAGGTCTGCATGGCGGTGTGGGTGTCCAAGATTGTTTCCTATCGAGGAACAATAATTTGCAATTCTGCATGTTTATCTTTGTTTTTGGAATCGCAAGAATACGGCTTCATGAAGGTTCGCCCCGTTTTGAGCGATCCGTTTCTGCACAAGGATGACTGCAATGATTGATTCCCGTACCGCGCCGTATGCGGCACTGCTCCTGCGCGTGGCGCTGGGCGTGATGTTCCTGGCCCACGGCCTGACCAAGCTGCTGGTCTTCACTCTGCCCGGCACGGCGCAGTTTTTCACGAAGATCGGCTTTGCCGGCTGGCTGGCCTATCCCGTGACGTTCTTTGAGGTGGCGGGCGGCATTCTGCTGATCCTGGGCGTGGTGCCGCGCTGGGTGGCTGCCATTGCCGTTGTGCAGCTCTTCGCTGCGTCGACGGTCCACTTTGGCAACGGCTGGGGATTCGGCAACCCGGGCGGCGGCTGGGAATATCCCATCTTCCTGACCGTCGCAGCTGCCGTGCTGGCGCTGCTGGGCGACGGCAAGTTCGCTCTGGTCAAGAGCGGCCGGCGCTGAACGCGCCTTTTCAGCCCGCGCCGGCGTGCGGCGCGGGGTCGAATGCCAGGCGATCGGCAATGTCCCCCTGCGCAATCGAATGCAGCGGCGCGTCCACATAAACGTCTGGCCACGCCACGCTGATCGACTGGCCGGGCGTCAAGCCCGCCAGCGCGTCCATCAGGGGCGCGCCCGCAGCCGTCTGCATGGTTTCGAGCAGCGGCTGCAGATCGCGGTCCAGCACGATGCCGGCGCCCAGGGGCGTCGATGCGAAGAGCCGGCCTTCGTCATCCAGCCACCACCCGCTGACTGCGCCGACGGCCGCATCGGTATGCGTGATGAGGCCGCGATTGTCATCGGCCAGGCGCAACACATAAGGCGCCGCGTCCAACCGCACAAACACGCGTTGCGGCCCGTTCTGGAAAAACCAGCGGCCCACATCGTCATGGTCGTAATTGCGGCCGATGAATTCCAGGATCTGCGTGTTGGAGATCGGCTCGCCCGGCCCGCCTTCATTGGCCTGACCTTGCGGATGAAGGCGCCAGCGCCCGCGCACATCGAGCGACAGCCAGCCGTAGACCGCCGGCACATTCGGCCAGCGGGCGAGGGCGTCTTTCACCGATTGATCCATGGTGTTATGGGCGGATGACGATGGTGGGCGAGATGACGATGCCGGGCTGAACAGGCATCACAGGCACGGCCACGGGCTGCGGCGCGTAGCCATACGCATAGTCGTCGCGGCATTTGCGCTTTTCGCTGTAGTCGCCATTGCGCTTCCACTTGCGCTCGACCTTACAGGCGCCATCCCAATACTTTTCCTTGTACTCGCCGCCCTTGTGGCGGTGGTGATGGTGCTTGTCGCCAGCCTCCGCGGCAAGGGGCGCAAATGCGATCAACGCGGCGGCGGACAGGCTCAGGAAAGCGGGGCGGGTAGCAAAGCGGCGCGGGTGCGATTCCGGGATGTTGTGCATGGACTCATCGTTCAAATGAAAACGGGGTCACCATAACAATCATCCGGCTAACCGGGCGTAGGGATGGGTAACGAGATGCAGGGGGGAGGGAAAAAGATGCTGGAGGCGCAAGCCGGAATCGAACCGACGTACACGGATTTGCAATCCGCTGCATAACCACTCTGCCATTGCGCCAGCACTTGCAAGAAAAAAGGAAGCGCGGTGTGTGCCGTTGCTTCCTCTTTGTATTTGGAGCGGGAGACGAGTCTCGAACTCGCGACCTCAACCTTGGCAAGGTTGCGCTCTACCAACTGAGCTACTCCCGCTTGGGGTACTGCTTTGCCGTACTGCTTTGCGGTACAGCTTTACTACTGCTTTATTTGCTTTTAGTGAAAGCCTGTATTGGTATCAGGGCTGTTCAGCAAAGAAAGCGATTGTACATGCTTTTAAGGGTCTTTGCACTGCAGACCGAAATCTGGAGCGGGAGACGAGTCTCGAACTCGCGACCTCAACCTTGGCAAGGTTGCGCTCTACCAACTGAGCTACTCCCGCATTTGCACACTGACCGCAACGCTGAGGGTCCGTTTGAATCTTGAGAATTCTGGCGGCTGGCCGATCAGCGAGGCGAGAGTATACATTAATTTTTTCATCCATCAAGCCGATGCGCCTGCGTTGGCGAACCCGGTGCTTCAGGCATGAAAAAAGGGCCTTTCGGCCCTTGCTTCAACGGTCTGCAGCGATTTGAAAAAGCGCTGCAGATCAAAATCTGGAGCGGGAGACGAGTCTCGAACTCGCGACCTCAACCTTGGCAAGGTTGCGCTCTACCAACTGAGCTACTCCCGCATTGGTTCCGTAAACTGCCCAGAACCGCTTTTCTTATTCACTCTGATCAACTTGGTTATCGATCAGAAGGCGCGCAGTCTAGCACGATTTTTTGAGCTTGTCCTGAGCCGGTCTGGCTGGCTGCGATTTACGCTGTAAATCGGGTCAAGCACTCAATCAAGTAAACTGAGCGAAGACAGAAACTATAGCATACCTCGTAGCACTCATGTCAAATTCCTTCGCGGGATCCGCGCCCGATTCCTTGTCTCCGTCCGAGCATGACCTCACTGGTCTGAATACGTTGGGACTGGCATCCCGGGCCGATGCGTTCGTCGCGCTGCACGAGCCCGCGCAATTGCCCGCCTTGTCCGCCCTGGCGCAAACGGCGCCGTCGTTGCTCGTGCTGGGCGGCGGCAGCAACGTGGTGCTGCCCGAGCGCGTGCCCGGCCTGGTTGCGCGCGTTGCCTTCGAAGGTGTGCGGCTGCTGGAGTCGCGGCCGGACGCGTGGATCGTTGAAGCGGCAGGCGGCGAGAGCTGGCATGGATTCGTGTCGGCCTGCGTCGCGCAGGGATGGGATGGCCTGGAAAATCTGGCGTTGATCCCCGGCACCGTGGGGGCGGCGCCCGTGCAGAACATCGGTGCCTATGGCGTCGAGCTGCAGGAACGCCTTCACAGCCTGACGGCCTGGGATGTGCGCGAGGCGCGCTTTGTGGAAATGCAGGCCGCCGATTGCCGGTTCTCGTACCGCGACAGCGTGTTCAAGCATGATGCGCCCGGGCGGTGGATCATCGTGAGCGTGCGCTTTGCCTTGCCGCGGCCGTGGCGGCCGGTGCTGGCGTATCCCGATCTGCAACGCCATCCGCGGCTGTCGGGCGCATCGCCCAGCGCGCGCGATGTCTTCGATGCGGTGTGCGAGATCCGGCGCGCCAAGCTGCCCGATCCCGCGGTCACGGGCAATGCCGGCAGCTTCTTCAAGAATCCCATCGTGCCGGCCGCGCAGCGTGACGCGTTGGCGCAGCGCTTTCCTGGCCTGGTGTCGTACGCGCAGGCTGACGGCCGCTTCAAGCTGGCCGCAGGCTGGCTGATCGATCAGTGCGGCTGGAAGGGAAGGGCGCTGGGGGCGGCGGGCGTGCATGACCGCCAGGCGCTCGTGCTCGTCAATCGCGGCGGCGCCACCGCCGCGGACATCATGGGATTGGCGCGCGCGGTGCAGGATGCTGTGGCCGATCGCTATGGCGTGCGCCTGGAGCCCGAGCCGGTCGTGGTGTGACCGGGCAGGCTTGCAGGCATGAAAAAAGGACCCCGCGGGGTCCTTAGCTTTTGGCGCCGGAAATCACAGCCCCAGCACGGACTGCATGTCGTAAAGTCCGTTGGTCTTGTCATCGAGGAAGCGCGCAGCGCGCAGCGCGCCTTCGGCGTAAGTGGCCCGGCTGGACGAGCGGTGCGTGATCTCGATGCGCTCGCCGATGCCGCAGAACGACACCGTGTGATCGCCAACGATATCGCCGCCGCGCAGCACCGAAAAACCGATGGTGCCGGGCTTGCGCACGCCGGTGTCGCCGTGGCGGCTCCAGGTGGCAACGTCGGGCAGCGCGACGTCCCAGGCCGACGCGATGGTCTCGCCCATCTTCAGCGCCGTGCCGGAAGGCGCATCGACCTTGTTGCGGTGATGGGCTTCGAACACTTCGACGTCGTAGCCGGCGTTCAGGATGCGGGCCGCCATGTCCAGCAGCTTGAGCGTTGCGTTGACGCCCACGCTCATGTTGGGTGCGAACACGATGGCGGTCTTTTGCGCGGCAACTTCGATCGCGGCGCGGCCATTATCGTCAAAGCCGGTGGTGCCGATGACGGCCTTCACGCCGTGCTTCACGCAAGCCTGCAGATGCTTGAGCGTGCCTTCCGGACGGGTGAAATCGATGAGGCAGTCAGCGCCCGCAAGCGCGTCCAGGTCGTCGGTGAGGGCAACCCCGGTCTGCTTGCCCAGCGTGGCGCCGGCATCGCGGCCCAGCGCGGCCGAGCCCGGCACGTCCAGCGCAACGGCCAGTTTCAGGCCGTCGGCCTTCAGGATGGCCTCGATCAACATCTGGCCCATGCGGCCGTTTGCGCCGGCGATAGCAATACGCATAAAAAAATCCTTGGAGTTAACGCAGCGGCTCGGGTGCGATGCCGGGCTGGCCCGGGTACTGGTTGAGCGGGCTGGCGGGTGCATCGGCGTCGCGCTTCTGTTCGTCCTGCTCTTGCCCGACGCGGGCTTCGTCCCGGGCCAGGCGCTCGTCGGCCTTTTCGTCGGCAACGGCGTCCGGCGTGTTGATCTGGTAAGGCTGCAGATCGGGCTGCTTATCGCCTTCCCAGCGCGTGAGACGGTCGTTTTCGAACCAGACGGTGAACTTGCGCTCTTGCGGGTTGCCGTAGCCCGGCTTGAAGTAGTACGGGTAGTCCCAGCGATTGGCGTGCAGCACGCTGGTGAGCGTGGGGCTGCCGAGCGCGAAGCGGACTTGTTCACGGGTCATGCCGGGCTGGAGCAGCGCAACCTGTTCCTGCGTGATCCAGTTACCCTGCTGGACCGGCGCCTTGTACGGGAAGCCCCATTTGTTCGAGGTGCAGCCCGCCAAGGCAACGGCCAGGGCGGCAACGGCCAAACCGGTCTTCAGAGAGCGGGAGGGAATACGTGCAAACATGGACACTACGCGCCCCTATTATTTGGAAGCAAGCAAAACCGTTATCATAAAGGTTTCATAAGGATAGTTCCGCGAGGCGGCATGAATTCGGCGAGCCGGCTTGCGGTGACCCCAGTCCTTGCCCATGCCAACGCGGACGGAGAGCGATTACACCATGAGCGACCAAAGCGAACTGAAAAACATGGGTTTGAAGGCGACTTTCCCGCGCCTGAAGATTCTTGATATTTTCCGCAAATCGGGTGAACGGCACCTGAGCGCCGAAGACGTCTACCGCGCCCTGATCGGCGAAAACGTCGAAATCGGCCTGGCTACCGTCTACCGGGTGCTGACGCAGTTCGAGCAGGCCGGCATCCTGGCGCGCAGCCAATTCGACAGCGGCAAGGCCGTTTTCGAGCTCAACGACGGCGACCACCACGACCACCTGATCTGCACCAACTGCGGAAAGGTCGTCGAGTTCTCGGATCCCGAGATCGAAAAGCGCCAGCAAAAGATCGCCAAGGACAACGCCTTCGCGCTGGAAAGCCACGCGATGGTGCTGTACGGCATCTGCGGCAGCTGCCTCAAAGGCCGCTAAGCCTGGGCGGGCAGCCGTGAGGCCGGTACATCCGGCTGCGTAGCCAAAAACAAAAGCCCCTTCTGAATGAAGGGGCTTTTTGCATGCTGGGGCCAGTGGCGCCGGCAGGCCGCAGACTCAAGGCGTCGTCTGGCCGAACCCTTCCAGCATTTCGCGCGCGTGTTCGCGCGTGGTGGCCGTGAGCTTCATGCCGCCCAGCATCCGCGCGATTTCCTCGACGCGGGCCGGGGCGTCCAGCGGTTCGATGCTGGACCGGGTGGTGCCTCGGGACTCGGCCTTGCTGACCAGAAACTGGTTGTTGGCGCACGCGGCCACCTGGGGCAAGTGGGTGACGCACAGCACCTGATGGCGTTCGCCCAGTTCGCGCAGCAGCTTGCCGACGGATTCGGCCACCGCGCCGCCCACGCCGCTGTCCACTTCGTCGAAGATCAGCGTGGGCACACGCGCCGCGCGGCTGGCGATGACCGACAGCGCGAGCGAGATACGCGACAGTTCGCCGCCCGAGGCGACCTTGGCCAGCGGACGCGGCGTGGTGCCGGCGTGGCCGGCCACCAGGAATTCGACCTGTTCGTTGCCGTGCGCGGACGGCGCGGACGGGGCGAGCGCCGGTTCAAAGCGGCCACCCTGCATCGCGAGCGTCTGCATCGCCTGGGTGACCTGCTTGCCCAGATCCTTGGCGACCTTGCGCCGGGCGGTGGTCAGCTTGGCGGCGGCCGTGTCGTATTGCGCCTGCGCCGAGGCTGCTTGGGCGCGCAGCGCGTCGATGTCGCCGGCGGCCTGCAAGGCTGCAAGCTCCGAATGCAGCGATTCGCGCAGCTCGCACAGGGCATCGGGGTCGGTGCGGAATTTGCGGGCGGTCTCGAACACCAGCCCCAGCCGCGCTTCCACGTCGGCGAGTCGCTTGGGGTCCAGGTCGACCCGGCTGACATAGTTGTTCAGGTCGGACACGGCTTCGCTGATGGCGATGCGTGCCGATTCCAGTTCGTCATGGACGCCCTTGAGGCCAGGATCATGCCGCAGCATCTGCTGCAGGCGCTGGTTCGCGGCCGTCAGGCGGTGATGCGCCGAATCGCCTTCGCCGTCCAGCGTTTCAAGGATTTGTGAGGCGCCATCCAGCAGCGATTGCGCATGCGACAGGCGCGTGTGCTCGGATTGCAGGGCGTCCCATTCGTCCGGCCCGAGGTTCAGCCGGTCCAGTTCGTCGACCTGCCATTGCAGGCGTTCACGCTCAGAGGCCAGGCTTTCGGCGTCTTTTTCGGCCGATTCCAGCTGACGGGCCAAGGCGCGCCACTGCTTCCACGCCTGGCCAACCGCGTGGCGGAGGTCGCCGTGGCCGCCGTGCGCGTCCAGCAGGTCGCGTTGGGCGTCGGGACGCATCAGGCTCTGGTGCGCGTGCTGGCCGTGGATGTCGACCAGGCTGTTGCCCAGTTCGCGCAGTTGCGCCACGGTGGCCGGGGTGCCGTTGATGTAGGCGCGGCTGCGGCCTTGCGCATCGATGACGCGGCGCAGCGAGAGTTCGTCGTCGGCGTCGATTTCGCGTTCGGCCAGCCACGCTTGCAGCGCCGCCGGGGTGTCGAACACCGCGGTGATGTCGGCACGGGCCGCGCCTTCGCGCAACATGCTGGCATCGCCGCGCTCTCCGAGGGTGAGCGCCAGCGCATCGACCAGGATGGATTTGCCGGCGCCGGTTTCTCCCGAAAAGACGGTGAAGCCGGGGCCAAAGTGGATCTCGGTCTGTTCGACGATGACGAAGTCGCGGATGTGCAGGGTGCGCAGCATAAGGGGCGCTAACTACTCTACGTTGTCGGAGGCTTCGGGCATCAGGTTCCAGTGCAGCTTGCGGCGCAGGGTGGAAAAGAAGCTATAGCCTTCGGGATGCACGAATCGGATGGTGTAGGGCGCGCGCTGCACGACGATGCGGTCGCCCGGTTGCAGGTCGGACCAGGTCTGCATGTCGAAGTGCACGCTGGCGCCGACTTCGACGCGGCCCATGGCCGTGAGCGTCATGTTGAGCACGCCGGTGTCCGGGATGACGATGGGCCGGTTCGAGAGCGTTTGCGGCGCCACCGGCACCAGCACCATGGCGTTCATGCCCGGGTGCAGGATGGGGCCATTGGCCGACAGCGCATAGGCGGTGGAGCCGGTAGGCGTGGCGATGATCAGGCCGTCGGCGCGCTGCGTATACATGAAGGCGCCGTCCAGTTCGACCCGGACCTCGATCATGCCGCCGCGGCCCGCGCGGTTCAGGACCACGTCGTTCAGGGCCGACGCGGAATACATCTTCTGGTCGCCGCGCCACACGCTGCCTTCGAGCAGCATGCGGTCTTCGATCTGGAAGCTGCCTTCGAGCACCCGGGCGAGCGCGGCGTGCGCGTCCTGCAGGGCGATGTCGGTGATGAAGCCCAGGCGCCCGTGGTTGATGCCGATCAGCGGCATGCCATAAGGCGCGAGATGGCGGCTGGCGCCCAGCACGGTGCCGTCGCCGCCCATGACCACGGTGAGCGAGGCGGTCTTGCCGATTTCCTCGAGCGTGGCGATGGGGTATTCGGTCAGCCCGGTATTGCGCGCCGTGTCCGCATCGATCAGCACATGGCGGCCCGCCTGCGTCAGCGCGTGCGCAAGTGCTCTCAGCGGTGTGTCCAGGCCGGTGTCCTGGTATCTGCCGATCAGGGCGACTATAGGAAAATGCATGGCTGCGTAAGAATGAAAAGGGCGAAACCGCAAAGCTGAACGTGCCCAGAATGGGCCAATTAGCCGATTATATGGGGCCGTATATTGTGTTGCGGGACAAAAATCGCCTCAACCTGAAAAGATTCCCTAAAATAGCCGCTATGGATGACCGCGCACGCGCTTTACTGAAAGCGTTGATAGAACGCTACATCGCCGATGGGCAGCCAGTCGGCTCGCGGACGCTATCTAAAGTCTTTGACTTGTCTCCGGCCACCATCCGCAACGTCATGGCGGACCTGGAAGAGCTGGGACTGATCCACAGTCCGCACACCTCCGCCGGCCGAGTTCCCACGCCGCGCGGATACCGCATGTTCGTCGATTCGCTGCTGTCGGTGCAGTCGTACCAGCTGCAGCCGCACAACATGGGTGAAATGCTCTCGGCCGCCGAACCCACCCGCGCGGTCAATGCGGCCGCGGCGCTGCTGTCCAACCTGACGCAGTTCGCCGGCGTGGTCCTCACGCCCAAGCGGGCGCAGGTGTTCCGGCAGATCGAATTCATCCGCCTGTCCGACAAGCGCGTCCTGCTCATCATCGTGACGCCCGATGGCGACGTGCAGAACCGCATCCTTTTCGTCCAGCGGGATTACGCCGAATCCGAACTCCTGGAAGCGGGCAACTTCTTCAACATGCACTTTGCCGGCAAGTCGTTCAATGCCGTGCGGCAGACCCTGTCGACCGAGCTGGCCCAGTTGCGCGAAGACATCTCGCGCCTGATGCAGGCCGCCGTCGAGGCCAGCGCCGAAGCGGCCGAGGACGGCGACGCCGTGGTCATCTCGGGCGAGCGCAAGCTGCTGGACGTCACTGACATCGCGTCCGACATGGACAGGCTGCGCAAGATGTTTTCGCTGTTCGAGAAAAAGACCGATCTGCTGCAGTTGCTGGACGTGTCGAGCCGCGCGCAGGGCGTGCAGATCTACATCGGCGGCGATTCGCAACTGGTGCCCCTCGAAGACGTCTCCGTCATCACGGCGCCTTACGGCGTGGACGGCAAGGTGGTCGGCACCCTGGGTGTCATCGGTCCGACCCGCATGGCCTACGAGCGGGTCATACCCATCGTGGACATCACGGCGCGCCTGCTGTCCAACGCCCTCAGCCACAACCAGTAGTCCCATTCAAAGCTACATCCTCCTTGCGGAGGAAGGGGAGTTTTTGTGTTTCTTCGCCTGTTCAAGTATCTCTGGCCTGAGCGCTACCTTCCTGAGCCCCACCAAGAAGACCCCTTCAACGAGGACCCGCCGCCGCGCGTGCCCGGCAAGGTCGGCGTGCTGCTGGTCAACCTGGGCACGCCCGACACGACGTCGCCCAAGGACATCCGCAAGTATCTCGGCGAATTCCTGTCCGACCCGCGCGTCATCGAAATCCCCCGCTACCTCTGGAAGCCCATCCTGCACGGCATCGTGCTCGTGCGCCGGCCCAAGCGGCTGGAGCCGCGCTACGCCGGCATCTGGATGAAGGACGGCTCGCCCCTGATGGTCTACAGCCAACGCCAGACCGATGGCGTTCGCGCCGCCCTGCAGGCGGCCGGCGTGGATGCCGTGGTCGAGCTGGGCATGCGCTATGGCAACCCCTCCATCCCCCAGGTGATCGCAAACATGCGCAAGCAGGGCTGCGAGCGCATCCTGACGGTGCCGCTATATCCCCAGTACGCCGCCAGCACCACCGCCACCGTGGTCGACGCGGTCACCCGCTACATGGGCAAGCTGCGCGATCAGCCGGAGATGCGCTTCATCAAGCGCTTTCACGACGAGCCCGCCTACCTGGACCCGCTCGCCGCGCGCATCGAGCGCTACTGGGCCGAACACGGCAAGCCGCAGAAGCTCGTCATGAGCTTTCATGGCCTGCCGCGCTACTCCATCGAACTGGGCGATCCCTACTACCGCGACTGCATGGAAACGGCCCGGCTCCTGGCGCAGCGGCTGTCCCTGCCCCGCGACCAGATCGAAGTGACCTTCCAGAGCCGGTTCGGCTCGGCCCGCTGGCTGGAGCCCTACACGGAGCCGACCCTGAAGGCCCTGGCCGCCTCCGGCGTCACCGAGGTCGATGTGGTGTGCCCGGGATTTGTGGCAGACTGTCTGGAAACCCTGGAAGAAATCAGCCTGGAATGCCGCGACGCCTTTCTCGAGGCGGGGGGCAGACAGTTCCGTTACATTCCTGCCATCAATGACGACCCGGCCTGGATCGCGGGGCTGTCCGGTCTGGTGGAACGAAACTTGCAGGGGTGGATACCAGCAGCCACGGACTTGAAGGAGAAGGCGCATGCACCATGATCCCAAGACTGGAAAGACGGTCAAGAAGGGCAAAGTCACCACTCCCGTCGACGAGGACCGCGTCGAACATGACCTGGACGAGGCCCTGGCCGATACCTTCCCGGCCAGCGACCCGGTCGCGATTCCGTCGGATCCGGATGCCGATGACAAGCGCGTGGACCGCGCGCTGAAGGAAAGTTTTCCGGCCAGCGACCCCGTGGCCCCCGCCCAGCCCAGCAAGAAGTAGCCGTTCGGTCAGCGGGCGGCCGGCCTTCGGGCCGCGCCCGGGGAATATTTCGCTTAACCGGGCTTGAATTAGGGGTATTGGCCCCCATTCATGTCTGCGAAAGCCATTCTTTTTGGAGGATTCCCCATGACGGCACCCCACGAGCCTGCTGACCAGGCGCCCGAAGTCGGCCAGAGCGCCGATGCGGCTCCCGCCGCCCAGGACGCCGCGCAGGCCGAGCTGAACGAGTTGCGCGCCCAATTGGACGCCGCCCAGGCTACCGTCAACGAGCAGCACGACCAGCTTCTGCGTGTGCAAGCTGAAGCCGAAAACGTGCGCCGCCGCGCCCAGGAAGAAGTGTCCAAGGCGCGCAAGTTCGGCATAGAGTCGTTCGCCGAAAGCCTGGTTCCGGTCAAGGACAGCCTGGAAGCTGCCCTGGCCCAGCCCGATCAGACGGTTGAAACCCTGCGCGAAGGCGTCGAAGTCACCCTCAAGCAGCTTGCCGCCGCGTTCGAGCGCAACCTGCTCAAGGAAATCGCGCCCGCCCAGGGCGACAAGTTCGATCCGCACCAGCACCAAGCCATTTCGTCCATTCCCAACGAGCAGCCCGCCAACACGGTGGTGCAACTGCTGCAGAAGGGCTATGTGATTGCCGACCGTACCTTGCGCCCCGCGCTGGTGGTCGTGTCGGCCGGGCAGGGCTGAACCGCGTCCCACCATGACCGACCCGCGCTTTGACCCGGCCCAGGTATTCCAGGTGTTCGGCATGCGCCATGTCGACACCGCGGGATTCGATGCGGCCGTGGTGCAAGCGCCCGGGGCGGACCTGCGCTGTGTCTTCCTGTGGGGCCAGGATTGCTACAACTGCAATCTGTTCAAACAGGCGGCGCTGCTGCACCAGGAAACGCTGGTGGGGCTTGGCCTGACGTGGTTCGAGGCCGATGTCTATGCGGATGAGCCGCTGGGACGCCGCTTTTCGTTGCATGGCGTCCCCACTTTTGTGCTGTACCGGTCCGGCAAGCGCCTGGGGCGCATCACCGGCTGGCCCGGATTGCCCCAGTTCACAGCGGCGATACACCGCCTGCAGGAATCGGGCGCCGAAAATTCCAGCCCGGCGTCTTGAAAAACCCTTTGGGCAGCCCCAGTTATGGGGGGACAAGCAGTTTTCCCCAATTTTTCATAGATTTAATAATCAAGGTAACCCACCATGAGCAAGATTATTGGCATTGACCTGGGAACGACCAACAGCTGCGTGGCTGTCATGGACGGCGGGCAGGTCAAGATCATCGAAAACGCCGAAGGTGCTCGCACCACCCCCTCCATCGTTGCCTACATGGATGACGGCGAGACTCTGGTCGGCGCGCCTGCCAAGCGCCAGGCCGTGACCAACCCGCGCAACACGCTCTACGCCGTGAAGCGCCTGATCGGCCGCAAGTTCGAAGAAAAGGCAGTGCAGAAGGACATCAACCTGATGCCCTACGCCATCGTCAAGGCCGACAACGGCGACGCCTGGGTTGAAGTGCGCGGCAAGAAGATGGCGCCTCCCCAAGTGTCGGCCGACGTGCTGCGCAAGATGAAGAAGACCGCCGAGGACTACCTGGGCGAAGAAGTGACCGAGGCCGTCATCACCGTGCCCGCCTACTTCAACGACAGCCAGCGCCAGGCCACCAAGGACGCCGGCCGTATCGCGGGCCTGGAAGTCAAGCGCATCATCAACGAACCCACCGCCGCGGCGCTGGCGTTCGGCCTGGACAAGACCGAAAAGGGCGATCGCAAGATCGCTGTCTATGACCTGGGCGGCGGCACGTTCGACGTGTCCATCATCGAGATCGCCGACGTGGACGGCGAAAAGCAGTTCGAAGTGCTGTCGACCAACGGCGACACCTTCCTGGGCGGCGAAGACTTCGACCAGCGCATCATCGACTACATCATTGCCGAGTTCAAGAAGGAACAAGGCGTTGACCTGTCCAAGGACGTGCTGGCGCTGCAACGCCTGAAGGAAGCCGCCGAAAAGGCCAAGATCGAACTGTCGTCCGCGCAGCAGACCGAAATCAACCTGCCGTACATCACGGCCGATGCCTCCGGTCCCAAGCACTTGAACCTGAAGATCACGCGCGCCAAGCTGGAAGCGCTGGTCGAAGAACTGATCGAACGCACGATCGAGCCGTGCCGCGTCGCCATCAAGGACGCCGGCGTGAAGGTCTCCGACATCGACGACGTGATCCTGGTCGGCGGCATGACCCGCATGCCCAAGGTTCAGGAAAAGGTGAAGGAATTCTTCGGCAAGGATCCGCGCAAGGACGTGAACCCCGATGAAGCCGTCGCCGCTGGCGCCGCCATTCAGGGCTCCGTGCTGTCGGGCGACCGCAAGGACGTGCTGCTGCTGGACGTCACGCCGTTGTCCCTGGGTATCGAAACCCTGGGCGGCGTCATGACCAAGATGATCCAGAAGAACACCACGATCCCGACCCGGTTCTCGCAGACGTTCTCGACCGCCGACGACAACCAGCCGGCCGTGACGATCAAGGTGTTCCAGGGCGAGCGCGAAATCGCTGCGGGCAACAAGGCCCTGGGCGAGTTCAACCTCGAAGGTATCCCGCCGTCGCCGCGCGGCATGCCGCAGATCGAAGTCACCTTCGACATCGACGCCAACGGCATCCTGCACGTGTCCGCCAAGGACAAGGGCACCGGCAAGGAAAACAAGATCACCATCAAGGCCAACTCGGGTCTGTCGGAAGACGAGATCCAGCGCATGGTCAAGGATGCCGAGGCCAACGCCGAGGAAGATCACCGCGTTGCCGAACTGGCCCAATCGCGTAACCAGGCCGATGCGCTGGTGCATGCCACCCGCAAGTCGTTGACCGAGTACGGCGACAAGCTCGAAGCTTCCGAAAAGGAAAGCATCGAAGCCGCCATCAAGGACCTGGAAGACACGCTGAAGGAAGGCGACAAGGCCGCGATCGACGCCAAGGTGGAAGCCCTGTCGACCGCATCGCAAAAGCTCGGCGAAAAGATGTACGCCGACATGCAGGCGCAGCAAGCCGCCGGCCAGCAGCAAGCGGCCGACAACGCGAAGCCGGTGGACGACAACGTCGTCGACGCCGACTTCAAGGAAGTCAAGCGCGACCAATAATGGCCGGGCGCTGACCTGCCTCTGCCGCCCGGTAGCCGGAGAAATCCGCCTACCGGGCGAACTCATTCTGTAGCACTGAAAAGAAGGCTCGGTTTCGAGCCCACGGATCATGGCAAAACGCGACTATTACGACGTCTTGGGCGTGGCGAAAAACGCCTCGGACGACGATCTCAAGAAGGCCTATCGAAAGCTGGCCATGAAATACCATCCGGACCGCAATCCGGACAGCAAAGAAGCCGAAGAGAAGTTCAAGGAAGCCAAGGAAGCCTACGAGGTCCTGGGCGATGAGCAAAAGCGCGCCGCGTACGACCGCTACGGTCACGCCGGCGTCGACCCCAACGCCGCCGGCATGGGCGGCGCGGGCATGGGCGGCGGTTTCGCCGACGCGTTCGGCGACATCTTTGGCGAAATCTTCGGCGGCGGCGGCGGCGGTGGCCGTCGTGGCGGCGGTCCCCAGGTGTACCGCGGCGCCGACCTCAAATACGCGCTGGAAATCACCCTCGAACAGGCAGCCGCCGGTTTCGACACGGAAATCCGCGTCCCCAGCTGGGAAAACTGCGACACCTGCCACGGCTCCGGCGCCAAGCCCGGCACCTCGCCCAAGACCTGCCGCACCTGCGGCGGCTCGGGCGCCGTGCGCATGCAGCAAGGTTTCTTCAGCGTCCAGCAAACCTGCCCGACCTGCCACGGCAACGGCAAGGAAATCACGGACCCGTGCCCGTCCTGCGACGGGGTCGGCCGCATCCGCCGCAACAAGACCCTCCAGGTCAAGATCCCGGCCGGCATCGACGACGGCATGCGCATCCGCTCCAGCGGCAATGGCGAACCCGGCATCAATGGCGGCCCTCCGGGCGACTTGTATGTGGAAATCCACATCAAGCAGCACAAGATCTTCCAGCGCGACGGCGACGACCTGCACTGCGAGCTGACCATCCCGTTCACCACCGCGGCATTGGGCGGCGAACTCCAGGTACCGACGCTGGGCGGCAAGGCCGAGATCTCCATCCCTGAAGGCACCCAGTCCGGCAAGACCTTCCGCCTGCGCGGCAAGGGTATCCGCGGCGTGCGCGGCAGCTACCCCGGCGACCTCTACTGCCACGTCGTGGTGGAAACGCCGGTGCGCTTGAGCGAAGACCAGAAGAACATCCTGCGCCAGTTCGAAGCGTCGTTGAACGACGGCGGCGACCGCCACTCGCCGCAAAGCAAATCCTGGACGGACCGCGTCAAGGAATTCTTCAGCTGATCACGCCAAGCTTCAGCAAAAAGCCGCGACGAGAGTCGCGGCTTTTTTTTCGGGCCTTTCAATATCGGCCCGCCCACATCCGGCTGCTTATCGAGCGACCGGCGGGTAATCCAGTTCGCCAAAGGTGTATTCGCCATTGGCCTTGGCTTGTTGAAGCTCGGCTTGCACTTCCTGTTCGGTCAGGCCGGAGGTGCGGGGCAAAGCGGCGGGATAGTCCATTTCGCCAAACGTGTACTGGCCGGTCAGCTTGGCTTCCTGCAACTCGGCCGCGACCTGAGAGCCGGACTTCCCGTGTTCAGCGCCCGCCGCATGCGCGCCGGTGCTGGCCAGGGCCAGGGAAAAGAACAGCGTGGTGGCCAGGATTTTCATGTGTGAGAGCTCCAGTTTGTTTTAAGAGAGATCGAGTCCCGCGTCCCTGCATCACGACCCAGTACATATCAGGTGGGCCGATGCGGCGTACCGTAAGAAACTCGAATAAACCCGCACGCATGAAACCACCTTCCAAATAGCCAAGAAATCGAAGGGTTTCTAAAAATTACGGATATGCGGAATGCGGATGCCGGAGCCACCCGCTGCCAACCCGCTGCGTTCACTTGCCACTACCACGAGATACAGCCACCCGTACTCAGATCCGGCTTCCCGCGGCTTGCCATCCGCGCGCAGCGAGCACCCGAAACCGAACCACATCGCGTAAGCGCTGCGAGGCCGCCCGCGCGGCCGACGCAGCGCGGGCCGGCAAGATCTTCCGAACCACCAAAACCGCGAAAAAAACGCCAAGCAAACCACCCGCCCCGAGGCCCGTCGTGTTCTCCACGGCGCGAGCCCGGTGTGGCTGCGGCGCCCGGTGCGTGGGGCGTCGATAAGCCCAACGGAATCCGAAGGAATCGCCGTAGGCGATGACGAGGATGAGGCAGGGGAAGTCCGGAGCGAAGGCTCCGGACCGCAATCGTGGCCCCACGCGCCGGGCGCCGTGGCCGCGCCGGGCGCCACAAGAACCCAGATCCTCGCCAGGCATGAACCGCCAAAGAAAAAGAGACCGTGACGCATCGCCACGGCCTCTTCGCTACTGCTACTGCAACTACTAATACAGCAACTTCAAACTTCAACTGCGAACTTCAACTGCGAACTTCAACTGCGAACTTCAACTGCTGACTGCAACTACATCACAGCAACTTCAACTACAACTGCTACCTCAACTGCAACTACTGCAACTTCAACTACAACAACTACTACTGCTACTTCCACCGCCGCTGTGTGCCGAAAATACCGGCCTCAGGCCATGATGCCACCCGAGGCCGGCCGGGCTACAGCAAGCAGCTCACCGGCTGATCGGCGGGTATTCGAGCTCGCCGAACGTGTATTGACCGCTGGCCTTCGCTTGCGCCAGTTCCTGCTGGACATCGGCACGCGACTTCGCGGCGCCCGTGGCGGCGACGACCGGCGGGTACTGCAATTCGCCGAACGTGTATTGGCCGCTGACCTTGGCTTGTTGCAGCTGGGCTTGCACTTCCTGCGAGCTCAGGCTGGTCTTTTGGGGCAGGGCGGGCGGATAGTCCAGCTCGCCGAAGGTGTACTGGCCGCTGACTTTCGCTTCATGCAGTTCAGTCGCCACCTGGGCGCTGCTCTTTGCTTGCTCGACGCCGGCGGCTTGTGCGCCGACACCGGCCAGGGCCAGGGATAGGAAAAGGGTAGTGGCTAGGGTTTTCATATTGAGACCTCCAATTCGTCGTAAATGGGGACCGAATCCGGCGGCGCTCCGTCGTGTTCGTTTGCTGTTCCCGATGAACTGAATTGTCCTCGTCATCCTACCTGGGATAAACCCTTATTCCTTGAAAACATCTTTCCAAATAACCGAGTAATAGATGCAGGGCTACGGATTATCCCCATCAATGGAATGGTTGAATCCGTTTCCCGCCTGCCCGCTCCACCGGAACAGATCGACTATGCAAAAAAAACCCCTGCCGAAGCAGGGGCTTTCCATGCGGCAATGCGTCAGGGCTTCTTGAAGTCACCCGCCAGCGCCGTGCTGAATCCGTCCGGACGCACGTACTTGCGCAGCGCGGCGTTCACCGCCTCTGGCGTCAAGGCCGAGATCTTCTTGTCCATCTCGGCTGACCACGCAAACGTGCGACCGCGCTCCAGATAGTCCAGCCAGGTGCTGGCCAACACATCGTCCTGCGCGCGCGCCAAATTGCGGTAGTTCAGCAGCGCCGTGATGCCCTCCGAGATTTCCTTGTCCGAGAAGCCATCCTTCAGGACCCGCGCCAGTTCCTCATTGATTGCCTTTTCGAGGCGCTCGCGATTCTGCGGTGCGTAGATCGCATAGATGCTCCAGCTTGCGGCAGGTTCGAACGACGATACCGACAGCGAGCTGCGCACGTTGTACGACAGACCTTCGGTCTCGCGCACCCGGTTCCACAGCCGAGACGTTTCCGACGCGCCGAACAGATAGTTGGCCAGATACAGCGCCGCATAATCCGCGTCCGTGTCCTGCAGCTTCAGCGGCATGCGCGACAGATAGAACGCGTTGGCCTTGTCCGGCGTATTGATGTCGAACTGCTTGGCCGGCACGTCGCGATACGGGTTCGGCACGCGGGTATAGGCCGGCGCCTTCTTCCAGCCGGCAAGTCCCGCGCGCAGCGATTTTTCCACCGCTTCCGGCTCGAAATCGCCCACCGCCGAGAACTCGATGTCGCCCGCGCCGTAGAACGTCGCGTGGAACTTGGCCAGCGCCTCTCGATTCAGCGCGCGCACGCTGGCCAGCGACTCTTCGAACGTCGGCACGTAACGCAGGTCATCGGCAGGCCACGGATTGTCGTGGCGGGCCAGCGTACGGCCGGCCAGGGCCGACGGCTCCGTCATCGCGTTCTGGATCGAGGTCTCGAGCTGACGCTGGTATTCCTCGACTTGTTCCTTCGGGAAGCTGGCGTTGCGGATGATCTCCAGCGCCAGCGCCGTCAGCTCGGGCAGATTTTCGCCCTTGGTCGACATCGCTACCTTCAGCGTCGTGCCGCCGCCGCTAAAGCCCAGCTCGGCCTGCAGCTTGTCCAGGCGGTCCTGGATGTCCTGGCGCGTCAGCTTGTCCGTGCCGCGCAGCAGCAGGTCGGCGGCTGCGCTGGAATTCACGCGTTGGCCCAGCAGGTCCTTTTCGTTGCCGAATTGAATCAGCATCTGCGCCTGCACGCGGCTGCCGCGCGTGGCCTTGGGCAACAGCGCCAGTTTCACCGGCCCATTGGGCAGGTCAAGCGTCGTGCGCTTCGTCAGCTTGTCGATGTTGGCTGGCGAGGGATCGAACGCCGAGGCGGCCTTGAAGTCCGGGTCGCCCTTGTAGTCCTTGAACACCGCCGTGAGGTCCACGCGCTGCGTCTGCGGCGCGCGCACCGGCTTTTCGGTCGGGATGTAGCGGCCTTCGATGCGATTGCTCTGCACCAGATAGGTCGTCGCGGCCTTTTGCACTTCGGCCAGCGTGGCCTGGCGCGCGCGGTCGCGCTGCAGGAAAAAGAGACGCCAGTCGCCCGCGGCGATCGCTTCGGACAGCGCCACGCCCACTTGTTCGGGGTCGCTGTAGGTCTGTTCCCACGAAGTCAGCCACTTGCTGCGCGCGCGGTCCAGCTCCTGCTGCGTGAACGGCTTTTTGTCGAGCGACTCCAGCGTACCCGTCAGCGCCGTCATGGCCGCGTCCAGGTCCTTGCCCGGCGTCAGTTGCGCGGCGAACATCGCCAGTCCCGGATCCAGATTTTCCATCGTGAAACCGAACACGCCCGAGGCCAGCTTGGTCGGAACCAGGGCATGGTACAGACGGCCCGACGGCGTGTCGGCCAGGATCGTGGTGGCCAGGTCGAACGGCACGAAGTCCGCGCTGGCGCCGGCGGGGATGTGATACATCGCCGCGACCAGCGGCGTGCCGCCCGTGCGGCGCAGCGTCACCGACCGCTCGCCGTCCTGCGCCGGCTCCACCGTGTATTCCGGCGGCAGCTTGCGGTCGGGCTTGGGCAGCTTGCCCAGCGTGGCCTCGATGTCCGCCAGCGTCGTCTGCGGGTCGAACTTGCCCGCCACGATCAGCACGGCGTTATCGGGCTGGTAGTACTCGTGGTAGAAGGCGCGCAGCTGCGCGATGTCCACGTTTTCAACGTCCGAGCGGGCGCCGATCGTGTTCTTGCCGTAGCTGTGCCACTGGTAGGCCGCCGACTGCATCTTCTGCATCAGGATGCGGAAAGGATTGTTCTCGCCGCTTTCCATTTCATTGCGGACCACGGTCATTTCCGAGTCCAGGTCTTCCTTTGCGATCAGCGAATTGACCATCGCATCGGCCTGCCAGCCGAGATACCACTTCAGCGTCTCGGGGTTGGCCGCGAAGCTGGCGAAATAATTGGTGCGGTCGCTGGAAGTCGACCCGTTGGCCTGCAGGCCGCGGCGCGAGAACTCGCCCATCGCGTTGCGCGTGGTGGACGTGCCCTTGAACAGCATGTGCTCCAAGAGGTGCGCCATGCCGGTCTGGCCGTAGTTTTCGTTGCGCGAGCCCACCAGGTAGGTCATGTTGACCGTGGTGGACGGCTTGGATTCGTCGGGTACCAGGAGCACCCGCAGACCATTGGCCAGGCGATATTCGGTGATGCCTTCGATCGAGGCGGCCTCCGTGACGCCGGCTGGCAGGCTGGCGGCTCCGGCCTGAAAGGCCAGGAAGGAGGAAAACAGCAGCACGCCCAGGGGGCGCGGCAGCTTCGACAGGGACAAGCGCATGGCGGATCATTCCTTTGGCATGGCAGAATCCGTTGGAGTGTATACGTTGGCAATGGTTCAGGCGCTGCGGCGGGCCCCCGGCCAAAGCCGCCGCATCGCTTCAGCGCCAGCCGCAATGCCGAGGAAATCCCTATGTCCCTGACCGTCGAAGTCCAAACGCCCCGCCTGGTGCTGCGGCAATGGCGGGCCGCCGATCGCAAGCCCTTTGCGGCCCTGAACGCGGATCCGAAAGTGACGCAGTTCCTGCTGCCGCTCACGTCACAGGAAAGCGATGCCCTGGCCGACAGGCTGGCTGCGGGCATCGACGAGCACGGTTGGGGCTTCTGGGCGGTGGAAGCGCCCGGCGTGGCGCCCTTCATCGGCTTCGTGGGCATCAAGCCGCTGGCGCCTGCCTTGCCTTTTGCGCCCGGCGTGGAAATCGGCTGGCGTCTCGCGCAGTCATTCTGGGGACGGGGCTATGCCAGCGAGGCGGCCGGCGCGGCCCTCGGCGTGGGCTTCGAGCAGGTCGCGCTGGACGAGATCGTCGCCTTCACCGCCACGGACAACCAGCGGTCCCGCGCGGTGATGGACCGCCTGGGCATGTCGGCCGACCCGCAGCCCTTCGACCACCCGGCCGTCCCGCCAGGCCATCCTTTGCGCGCCCATGTGCTGTATCGCATCGGGCGGGACGCCTGGCGCCGCCGGCGCGATGCGGGGGGCGCTCCAGACGCTGCGGTGTTTGCGGCGGCATAAGCGGCGCGAAGCCGCATCCGGGTTGATGCTGCGGTGCGGCAACGCTGATTTCCCTGGGGATTTGAATCGGTTCCGGTCGCGGGTGTAAGCTTTTAAGCACGCATTCGCTGTTGCCGACGGGATGCGCGACAGCCGTTTTACCGGCTTCCCGTCCAACGCCAGACGCCGCCGCAGCGCGGCGCCGGTGCTTGTCGTTCGCGCCTTCGCCGCCGGCATCCTGCTGGCGCATTCTACGGAGGAACGACCCATGCTGACCGAGATCGTCACGCGTGCCTTGTCCCAACTGACCGGCAATGCCTTGAACGGCGACGGCATCAAAGGACAGTTTCAGTACGCTTATGCCAGTGATGACGGCCAATACGTGGCCATATTGACCCATGACATGACCACCTACGTGGTGGACCTGAGTTCCCAGCGGTATTTCGCGGAGTGCGGCGGATCGCCTCGCGGATTTGCCGGCCATGTGCTTGAAATGGAGGGCGCCACCGCGCGCTCCCATCCGTGGCCCGCCGCGCAAGATTTGTTCGACCTGGACATGGACGCCGACGAATTGGCATGGCGGCAGTGCCCCGGTTTGCGCCATGCGGGAAACGGCGCGCATCGATCTGTGGAGAGCCGCGCCGCCTGAGAGTGGCCAGAAGCGGCAACGTTTCACTGAACCGGCGTCATCGCCGGTTTTTTTTCGCCCCGTGCCCTGTTCACGCCGGTAGGCGGCGCGCGGCCCGGTCGCTAAAATCCTGGCCATGACGACGCCCGCCGAACTCCGCGCCCCGCAAGGCTCCACCCTGGTCCAGTGCTCGCACGCGCGCCACGCCGACCAGATCCTGGCCATTTTCAATGACGCCATCGCGAACTCCACCGCGCTGTACGACTACAAGCCGCGGCCGCGCGAGGCCATGCAGGGCTGGTTCCAGGCCAAGGAGCAGGGCGGTTTTCCGGTCTTGGGACTGGAAAACGAAGACGGCGAATTGATGGCGTTCGCGAGCTACGGCACGTTCCGCGCGTTTCCGGCGTTCAAGTATTCGGTCGAGCATTCCGTCTACGTGGACGGACGTTTTCGCGGACGCGGCCTGGGCGAGGCGATGATGGGCCTCCTGATAGAACGGGCGCGCGCCGACGGCGTGCACGTCATGGTCGGCGGCATCGATGCTTCCAATCAGGGCAGCATCCGCCTGCATGAAAAGCTGGGGTTCGTGCATGCCGGCACCATCCGCGAGGCCGGCTTCAAATTCGGCCGCTGGCTCGACCTGGCCTTTTATCAGCTGACGCTGAACACGCCGGCAAACCCGGTCGACGGCTAACGCCCGCGGCCTCTACTTCGACAGCATCCGCATCGCCTGCTCCAGCCCGGCGACGGTCACGGGATACATGCGGTCCTGCATGATGTCGCGCATCAACGCAATGGACTGGCGGTACTGCCAGGAAGCCGTGGGCTCGGGGTTCAGCCACACCGACTTGGGCCAGGCGTCCAGCAGCCGGCGCATCCATTCTGCGCCGGGCTCCTTGTTGTAGTGTTCGACAGAGCCCCCGGGCTGCAGGATCTCGTAGGGACTCATGGTGGCGTCGCCGACGATGATCAGGCGCCAGTCCGGGTTGTACTTGCGCAGCACGTCCCAGGTGTCGAAGCGCTCGTTCTGGCGCCGGCGGTTGCTCTGCCACAGGCTTTCGTACGGGCAGTTGTGGAAGTAATAGACCTCGAGGTTGCGGAACTCGCTGCGGGCCGCCGAGAACAGTTCCTCGACGCGGCCGATGTGGTCGTCCATGCTGCCGCCCACGTCCAGCAGCATCAGCACTTTTACCGTGTTGTGGCGTTCCGGAACCATGCGCAGGTCCAGATGGCCGGCGTTGCGCGCGGTGCTGGCGATGGTGTCGTCCAGGTCCAGTTCCAGATCGGCGCCTTGGCGCGCGAAGCGGCGCAGGCGGCGCAGCGCCACCTTGAAGTTGCGCGTGCCCAGCTCGACCTGGTCGTCGTAGTCCTTGAACTGGCGCATGTCCCAGACTTTGACCGCCGTGCGGTTGCCGGCCGATGCGCCGCCCACGCGGATGCCTTCGGGGTGATAGCCGCCGTTGCCGAAGGGCGACGTGCCGCCGGTGCCGATCCATTTGCTGCCGCCTGCGTGGCGCTCCTTCTGCTCATCCATGCGCTCCTTGAAGAGCTCCATGAGCTTGTCCCAGCCGTGCTTTTCGATGGCGGCCTTTTCTTCGGGCGACAGGCTTTTTTCGAACTGCTTGATGAGCCAGTCGAGCGGGATCTCCTTGCCTGCGGGCAACGCGGCCTCGATGCCGCGGTAGTACGCGCCAAACGCCTTGTCGTAGCGGTCGTAGAGCGATTCGTCCTTGACCAGCGTGGCGCGCGCCAGGAAGTAGAACTCGTCCAGCGTGGGCGACATCAGGTCCTGGCGCAAGGCGTCCACCAGCGTCAGGTATTCCTTGACCGAGACCGGCAGCTTGTGCGCCCGGAGGTGATAGAAGAAGTCGATCAGCATGTGCGTGCCGCCCTTGGATGCGGGATCAGCGGCGCTGGCCGCCGCGCGTCATGGCCGCCAGGCGTTCAAGAAGATGCACGTCCTGCTCGTTCTTGAGCAGCGCGCCGGCCATCAGCGGCACGGCGGTGGCGGTGTGCGCGTCGATCTGCGCGGCCGAGACGTCCTCGGCCAGCAGCAGGCGCAGCCAATCCAGCAGTTCAGATGTGGACGGCTTTTTCTTCAGGCCGGGCGCATCGCGCAGCGCGAAGAACGTGTCCAGCGCGGCGCGCAGCACGTCCTGCTTCAGATCCGGATAGTGGACAGCCACGATGTCGCGCATCGTGTCGCGATCGGGAAAGCGGATGTAATGAAAGAAGCAGCGGCGCAGGAACGCGTCGGGCAGGTCCTTTTCATTGTTGGACGTGATGATGACGAGCGGACGGTGGCGCGCGGAGATGGTCTCGCGCGTCTCGTACACATGGAACTCCATGCGGTCCAGTTCGCGCAACAGGTCATTGGGGAACTCGATGTCGGCCTTGTCGATCTCGTCGATCAGCAGCACCACCGGCTCGTGCGACTGGAACGCCTGCCACAGCGTGCCCTGCACGATGTAGTTGCGGATATCGCGGACTTTCTCGTCGCCCAGCTGCGAATCGCGCAGCCGCGAGACGGCGTCGTATTCATACAGGCCCTGGTGCGCCTTGGTGGTGGACTTGATGTGCCACTGCAGCAGCGGCCGTCCCAGCGCGCGGGCCACTTCCTCGGCCAGCATCGTCTTGCCGGTGCCGGGTTCGCCCTTGATGAGAAGCGGGCGCTGCAGGGTGAGGGCGGCGTTCACGGCGAGCTTGAGATCGTCGGTGGCGACGTAGCTGTCGGTGCCATCGAAGCGGACTGGCTTGGCGGAGGAGGCGGTCTGGGCTGCGGGCATGATCTGATGGCTTCTGTGGTTTGATTGGGATCAACACTAACGCAAGGTATTAATCCTGAGCAATTATCGTACAATCAGGCGGTTTTGCTTTGGGTTCCACCCGCAACGTGTTTGCAGAGGGCCTTTTCGTGTGAGCAGGCCCTAGTCCTTAGCCATACCAAGAAGAGTCATTCCAATGAAGTTGCGAACCTCTCTGAAGTACACGGTTTCCGTGTTGGCCACGATGGCGTCCTGTGCGATCGCCGGCCAGGCTGTTGCTGCAGACGCAGCGCCGGTCGGTAATGTCCAGAATGCCCGCGACAAGGTTTCGATGTGCATCGGTTGCCATGGCATCCCAGGCTACAAGGCATCGTTTCCCGAGCTTTACCATGTTCCGATGATTGCTGGCCAAAACGCCAAGTACATCGAAACGGCCCTCAACGAGTACAAGAAAGGCGCGCGCAGCCATCCCACGATGGATGCCATCGCCGGCAGCTTGACCGACCAGGATATTGCCGACCTGGCCGCGTACTACTCGAATCTCAAGTAAGGGGGCAACACCATGAACCGCACCATGCTTGCCCTTGCGGGCGCGACCCTGGCCATTTCGGGCGCAGCCGCCCAGGCGCAGGACCTGGCGGCCGGCAAGGCCGTCTTCGACAAATTCAACTGCGCCTCGTGCCACGGCGCCGACGCCAAGACGGCGGTGGATCCCGCCTATCCGACGCTGGCCGGGCAGCACGCCGATTACCTGGTGCATGCCCTGAAGGCCTACAAGCGCGGCGCCTCCGGCAGCGCGGCCACGGCCAATGTGCGCAAGAACCCGATCATGGGCGCCTTTGCCACGCAGCTGTCCGACCAGGACATCTCCAACGTGTCGGCGTGGCTGGCGTCGTTGCCGAGCGACCTGGGCGTCCGGCGTTAAGACGCGCCCGCTGCGGCGGGTATGCAAGCAAAAAACCCTCGCGAGCGAGGGTTTTTTTGTTTGGGTCAGAGGCTGGCGCGGCGGCGGATCAGGTCGATGTAGGTGTCGCTGTCCAGCGGCGTGCCCAGGCGCTGCGCTTCCCAGACGACCTGGCCCAGGCATTCCATGATTTCATGGGCGGCGTGGTGCGCGTCCGAGCGCGCCGTCAGCTGCTGGTAGGCCTGGCGGATGCCGGGCGGATGGTCGATGGACAGTTGCTCCGCGATCGCCAGGTGCATGGACAGGTGCAGGAACGGATTGGTCCGGCCTTTTTCCACCGCGTATTCGGTCGTCATGGCCTCGGGGCTTTCGAGGTCTGCGTGGTATTCCGGGTGCTCGATGATCCAGTCCAGCGCGATCGCCTCCAGCGGGGTCAGGACCTCGTTGGCGCGGTGCTTGCGCCAGGTTTCGATAAAGAATTCGCGAACTTGGTCGCGGGAGGGATTGAACATCGGGAGGGGGCCAAAAGCAGGATGGAGTCGCTTTATTTTACCGCCCCACGACGCAGCTCAGGTTTCGCCCGGCGCTTTGCGATATAGAATGGGCTGCTATCCGCCATCCGGTGTGCGGTTCGCAGGAGGCGGTATGACCCGCGGAATCGGACGTTGTCCGATCCTGGCGCGTGCAGAAAAACCACCCGGAGCAAATGGAGCATTCATGTCCTACCAACATATCAAGGTTCCCGCCGGCGGCCAGAAAATCACGGTCAACGCCGATTTCTCGCTGAATGTGCCTGACCAGCCCGTCATCCCTTTCATCGAAGGCGACGGCACGGGCGCCGACATCACCCCCGTCATGATCAAGGTCGTCGACGCGGCAGTGCAGAAGGCGTATGGCGGCAAGCGCAAGATCCATTGGATGGAGGTCTACGCCGGCGAAAAGGCCACCAAGGTCTACGGCCCGGACGTGTGGCTGCCCGACGAAACCCTGGAAGTCGTCAAAGACTACGTGGTTTCCATCAAGGGCCCGCTGACCACGCCGGTCGGCGGCGGCATCCGGTCGCTGAACGTGGCCCTGCGCCAGCAGCTGGACCTGTACGTGTGCCTGCGCCCCGTGGCGTACTTCAAGGGCGTGCCGTCCCCGGTGCGCGAGCCCGAAAAGACCAACATGGTGATCTTCCGCGAGAACTCGGAAGACATCTACGCCGGCATCGAATACATGGCCGAAAGCGAGCAGGCCAAGGAACTGATCCAGTTCCTGCAGACCAAGCTCGGCGTCAAGAAGATCCGTTTCCCGAACACCTCGTCCATCGGCATCAAGCCGGTGTCGCGCGAAGGCACCGAGCGCCTGGTGCGCAAGGCCGCCCAGTACGTCATCGACAACGACCGCACGTCGCTGACGCTGGTGCACAAGGGCAACATCATGAAGTTCACCGAAGGCGGCTTCCGCGATTGGGGCTACGAGCTCCTGCAGAAGGAGTTCGGCGCGCAGCTGATCGACGGCGGCCCGTGGTGCAAGTTCAAGAATCCCAAGACGGGCCGCGAGATCATCGTCAAGGACGTGATTGCCGACGCGTTCCTGCAGCAGATCCTGCTGCGTCCCGCGGAATACGACGTCATCGCCACCCTGAACCTGAACGGCGACTACATTTCGGACGCGCTGGCCGCGCAAGTGGGCGGCATCGGCATTGCCCCGGGCGCCAACATGTCCGATTCCGTGGCCATGTTCGAGGCCACCCACGGCACGGCGCCCAAGTATGCCGGCAAGGACTACGTGAACCCTGGTTCCGAAATCCTGTCCGCCGAGATGATGCTGCGCCACATGGGCTGGACCGAAGCCGCGGACCTGATCATCTCCAGCATGGAAAAGTCGATCCAGTCCAAGAAGGTCACGTACGACTTTGCCCGTCTGCTTGAAGGCGCGACGCAGGTGTCGTGCTCCGGCTTTGGCCAGGTGATGATCGAAAACATGTAAGCCGCGAAAAGGGCCTGCCGCAAGGCTGTCTGCCGCGCATGGCCCGGCTCCCGCTCTTTCGCCAAACCCGCCCGCCTTCATGGCCGGCGGGTTTTCTCTAACCACCGACCGACACGACTGGCGTGCGCGGGTCTTTCTGAGTTGATTGTTGTGCCCCAAGTTTATGTATCTGTAGCCACCTGGCTGGTCCTTTTGGTTCCAGCCTTGGCGTTGACCAGTCCAGTGGGCGGGCCGGTGATTCTTTACCTGAGCGCTTTGATGGCGGTCGCCGCGATGGCGTTAAACGCAATCAAACGTTACGAGGCCATGAATCTGCGCGATCTGTCGCCAATATACTTGGCGTTGCTGTCGCCACTCGCCTGTATGTTCATCACCTACGCGGTGATCGGTGTAATGAGCGGCTCTGAACTGGAAAAGCTCTTGCGATTTTCCCTCGCGTTGCCGACGTTGTGGTTGCTTCTTCGCGCGCCCCGGCGCTGGCTCAAGCATATCCAATGGAGCGCTCTGGCTGGCGCGCTTGCCGGCGCGGTAGTGTTGATTGTGATCACGATGATGGCAGGGCGCAATGCCGTGGTTGAGGTCGGCGGGCGTTATAACGCGGTCGCATTTGCCAACATGACGCTGCTGTTTGGCTGCATGACCCTCCTGTCCCTCGGATGGGGGCCCAGCACGCGCTGGCCGCGTCTTGAAACTGGCATAAAGCTCTTAGCGGTGGCGCTAACGGTGTATGCGACCTGGAAGTCCGAGACACGCAGCAGCTGGATGGTGCTGCCCATTTTGGGCATCGTGTTTCTGCTGGGGCTGCGAAACTGGAAACGCCGCCAAAAGGTGTATTGTGCTCTGGCAATTAGTCTGGCGCTGGTCGCCAGCGCGGCCGCCCTCTGGACATTCAGCAGCCGCATGCAGGAAATTACTCATGACGTAAGGGGATTCGTCACGTCGTCCAACCGCGATACGTCGTTCGGCATTCGCCTCCAGTTGTGGCACGCTTCGATTCTGATGTTTGAAAAGAGCCCGATCGTGGGCATCGGCCCTAGCAGGTTCCGCGAGGAACTGCGCGAGCTGCAGAAGCAGGGCATCGTGACGCAGGAAGTGGTTGATGGTTTTGGCGAGCCGCACAACGACCTGCTGGCCGCCATGGCGGGATACGGCCTGCTGGGTCTGTTGAGCATGCTGGCGCTGTATCTGGTGCCGGCGGGCGTGTTCTTCCGGCGCCTGGCCAGCGACGACCGGGTGATCCGGGTGGGCGCGCAGATGGGGCTCTTGTTCTGCCTGAGCTACTGCGCCTTCAGCATGACCGAGATGATGTTCCGCAATATGCGCAGCGTGCCCACCTATGCCCTCATCATGGTGGCGCTGATTGCCCTGACGACGGCGCGGCCGCAACGCATTTCCCCGCCCGGGGCTTAGGGCACGGGCGGGCCTCGTCCCGCCGTCCGGTTTGAAGCAGAACGCAAGGCGCGAGTCGCCTTGCGTTTTTTTTATGGGAATTGAGCTAGATCAAAGTGACTAGTCAAATCGAATTCAAACGAAGTTTGAAACGGTATGCTCGTCGGCCAATCTATATAAAAAGTCACAATCCGCTGATTTTTGTTTCGAGTCCGCGGTCATGCAGAAGGAAGTCGATGAGTCATTCCAGCTTGCGCAGGGAACTGTTGTGGTTCGTGTTTGCCATTGGCGCCGCTGTCCTGGCGTTGGGAGTTTGGGACGCCTGGCAGCGGCGTGCCGAGATGATGGAGGACCGCAAGACGGAGCTTCGCCATGTGATCGACATGGCTGCGGGCGTCGTCAGCGGGGGCAAGCGGCGCGTGCAGGAAGGCGTGCCGCTGGCCGAGGCCAAGCGCGACGTGGCGCGCCAGCTGTCGGCAATGCGGTACGGTGCAGATGGTTATGTGGGCGCGTTTGGCGACGACTACGATCTATTGGTGCATCCTGACGCGAAGCGGGTGGGCACGAACGTGCGCGCCACGCGCGACAGCGACGGGCAGCCGCTATTTGAAAACCTTTACGCTCAGGGCAAGGCGGGGGGCGGCTACGTGCGCTACCTGTTCCCGCGGCCGGGCGCCGAGGATCCGCTGCCCAAGCTGACCTACGCAGCCTACGACCCGGAATGGGGCTGGCTGATGTTCACGGGCCTGTATGTCGACGACGTCGACGCGGCGTTCTACGGCACGCTGTGGCGGCAGGGCAGCGTGACGCTGGTCTTGCTGGCTCTGGTGCTGGCGGCGGCGCTGCGCTTTTTCAGCACGCACATCCTGCGGCCGCTCGATGAGGCGGTGGCCGTGTGCGAGCGGGTGGCCAACGGCGATCTGTCCAGCGCCATCTCGCACCATCATCGCGGCGAAATCGGCCGGCTGTTCGGCGCAATGGCGCGGATGCAGCAGCGGCTGGACGCGGCGGTGCGCACCATCGTGCATTCCACCGCGTCCATTGCGGCCGCCTCGCGCCAGATCGCCGCAGGCAGCGTGGACCTGTCGGACCGCACGGAACAGCAGGCGGCCGCCTTGGAACAGACCGCGGCCAGCGTGGAAGAGATCACCGCCACGGCCCGGCAAAGCGCCGAGCACGTGCGCGAGGTCAGCGCGTTGGCCGCCGAGGCCGCGCGCCTGGCCCGGCAGGGCAGCGACGAGACGCAGCACGCCATCGACGCCATGCGCGAGATCTCTCACAGTTCGCAGCGCATCGACGAGATCATCCGGCTGATCGACGAGATTGCGTTCCAGACCAATATCCTGGCACTGAACGCCGCCGTCGAAGCCGCGCGGGCCGGCGAGCAGGGCCGCGGCTTTGCCGTGGTGGCGGGCGAAGTCCGGGCGTTGGCCCAGCGCTCGGCCACCGCCGCCAAAGAGATCAAGACGCTGATCGAAGCCTCGTCCGCCTCCGTGGCGCGCGGCAGCCAACGCGTGGAGCAGGCCAGCGCCACGATGGGCAGCGTGCTGGAATCGGCGGCCACCAGCGCGCCGCTGATGGGCGAAATCGCCACGGCGTCCGGCGAGCAAAGCGCGGGCATCGAGCAGATCAATGTGACCGTGACGCATCTGGATGGCGCCACGCAGCAGAACGCGGCGCTGGTGCAGGAGTTCGCGGCCTTGGCCGCCACGCTGCACGCACAGGCGGGCGACCTGGCGCGCGCCGTGTCGATCTTCAGGCTGTCTGCAACCGGTCAGCCGATGCCGGGATGAGGTCCAGGGCTCGCCGCAGCCGCGCGCTCAGCTCGCGGCTGGCGGGCATCATGGGCAGGCGCAGCTCGTCGGCGATGAGGCCCTGCATGGCCAGCGCGCGCTTGACCGGCGCGGGATTGGGCTCGCTGAACAGCAGCCGGATCAGGGGGCGCAAGGGGTCGAAGCATTCGCGCGCGGCCTGCGTATCACCTGCTTGCGCCAGCGCCATCAGCGCGACAAAGCGCTCGGGAAAGAGATGCGCGGCCGCGGGAATGGCGCCGCGTCCGCCAGCCAGGAAGTGGTCCAGCAAGGCCAGGTCTTCGCCGCACAGGGCAGTCAGCCTGTCCCGCGCATTCAAGGCGGCCAGCACGGTCGGATTGCATTCCTTGACCGCGCCGAAGTTGGGCAGCACCGCCAGCGCCTCCATGGTTTCGACCGTCATGGCGACGCCCGCGCGCTTGGGGATGTTGTACAGGATGATGGGGCGCTCTGTCGCCCACGCGATCTGCCGGTAGTGCCACAGAATTCCGGCCTGCGACGGACCCAGGTAATACGGCGGCGGGACCAGGTAGCCGGCCGGCGCGTACCGGTCCAGCCGGCGCACCGCCGTGGCCACGCCCCGGGTGTCGACGCCGCCCACGCCCAGGACCATCGGCAGCGCGTGCGAGTCGCTGTTGATGGCCTCGATCATCTCGATCTTCTCCGGCATGCTCAAGAGGTTGCCCTCGCCGGTGGAGCCAAAGAGCACCAGGCCGGCGATGCCGGCGTTGCGATAGTAGCGGGCCAACGCCTGCGCGGCGTCCAGATCCACGTGGCCGCCCCGCATGGGCGTCACCATCGGCAGCCACAGGCCCTCGAACATGGGTTTGGCACTCGGGTGCATGGCTCAGCGCTCCGTGATGGCAGTTGCCGGGCGCGCCGGCCCGAATTCCGCACTGGGCAGACCGCGCATGACCGCGGACATCATGGCGTCCAGTTCGCCGCGTTCGCATTGCAGTTCCAGCGTGCTTTGGGCGTGCGCGTGGTCCACCGACAGCAGGTAGACGCCAATGCGGTCGCCCAATGCGCGGTGCAGGGCCAGCCGCACGTTCAGGGCGTCCAGCGTATCGATGCGCACGGTCAGCGAGATCAGGCGGCATTGCGGCTGCGGCGAGGGCGAGGCGGCAACGGGGGCGGCTATCGGAACCTGGCGAAGGCGCGGTCGGGGAATCATGGCGGTTTGAGGGGCGGGGGCCGTTGAGGGCGTCCCGCGTATCCGGTGGGTTGATGACGATTCCACTATAGGAATCGCGCCGTAAAACCTGCCGATAAATGCGCGTGTGCCGCGTAAAAACCGCGTCAACGGCAGGCGCCGTTCAGAACGTCTTGGTGACCGATAGGAGACCGGTGGCGCGTCCCATGTCGCGACCCCGGGTATTGGTGTAGACGGCGCGGTCGGCGTTGGTGTCCAGATAGGCCAGCGAGACGGACAGGCCCTGGCCGAAGTCCTTGGTCAGGCCCAGCTTCCAGTCGGTGTAGGACCCGTTGTCGACGTTGCGCACGATCTGGTGGCCCGCATGGGCGTTGATGACGAGGCCCCAGATGCCGGTGTCGAAGTTGCCCGACAGGTCGAAGTATTGGCTGTACTTGCTGTCGGCAAAGCCGAACAGGTTGGTCAGCGCAAGGGAATACTTGAACATTACCGGGCCGTAGCCGATGCCGGCGTAGAGTTCTGTGGTGTCGGGGCTGGTGTAGCCGGATGGATAGTCGCCCGGGTAGTAATACTGCAGCACGCCCAGGTCCACGGGCACATTGTCCGTAAGATTGCCCTTGTAGCCGCCGTAGAAGTCCATTTCCACAGGCGCGGAGACGTCGCTGTCGCTGTCGTTCAGCCAGCTGATGCTGGAGTTCCAGTTGCCCAGGTAAAAGCCGCTGGCGTGCACGAGGTCGAAGCCGCCTTGGATGGCGGGCTGGTTGTTGGTCTGCATGAGGCCGCGATAGCGGTACTGGCTGGCGAGCGTGACGTTGGCCGTCAGGGAATACGGCGACACGGCATCGGCGGCGACGGGGGCGTCGGCGGCTTGCGCCAGGGGAACGAGGGAAAGCAGCGCCACTGCGGCGAGGGTGTTGCGGGGCATGGGAAGCCTCCTGGTGTTGAGCGGACCGCAACAATAGGAGGACCGGCATAAAGCGCGAGACAAGACTCGCACCCTGCGCGTAAAGCGCGCGTCAAAATGGCTGCGCGCGCGAAAGCTCAGCCCGCAAAGCGGTAGCCCACGCCGATCTCGGTCAGCAGGAACACGGGCTGCGCCGGGTCGGCCTCGAGCTTCTGGCGCAGATGGCCCATGTAGATCCGCAAGTAGTGATTGCTCTCGACATGAGACGGCCCCCACACTTGCCGCAGCAATTCGCGGTGAGTCATGACCTTGCCCCGATGGGCCAGCAGCGCCGCCAGCAGGCGGTACTCCATCGCGGTCAGGTGCACGTGCTGGCCGGCGCGTTCGACGACGCGCCGCGAGAAGTCGACGCGCACGTCGCCAAACGCAATCTCGGCCGCATTGCCCGCGCCGCCCCGCCCATGCCTGCGCAGCAGCACGCGCAAACGCGCCAGCAGCTCACTGACGCCGAAAGGCTTGGCAAGGTAGTCGTCGGCGCCCGCGTCCAGCGCCGCGACCTTGTCGGCTTCTGCGCTGCGCGCGGACAGCACCAGCACGGGCACTTCGGTCCAGCCGCGCAGCTCGCGGATCAGCGTCATGCCGTCCTCGTCGGGCAGACCCAGGTCCAGCACGATCGCGTCGGGCTGGCGGGTGCCCGCCTCGATCAGTCCGCGTTTGACGGTGTCGGCCTCGTGCACCACGCAACCTTCGCTTTCCAGGGCCTGGCGCACGAACCGCCGGATGTTGGCGTCGTCTTCGATGATGAGGACTATGGGCTGGAAATCGAACATGGGGTACTCAGGCGGTTTCGGGTTGGATTTCGGGCGGGACGCCCAGCGGCAGGGTGAAGACGAACTGCGCGCCGCTGGCCTGGCCGGGCGCGTGTTCGACCCAGATGCGGCCGTGGTGGGCGGCGATGATGGCTTCGCACACCGCCAGTCCCAGGCCGACGCCAGGCGTGGCGGACTCGCGTTCGCCACGCGTGAATTTTTCGAAGATGCGGCGTTCGGCGCCGGGCGCCACGCCGGGGCCGTTGTCGGCGATGGCCACGCGCATTTCGCGCCCTTGCGTTGGGGCTCCCGGCGTTTCGGCCTCATGTACGAAGGCGTGAATGCGCAGCGTGCTGCCGGCAGGCGTGTACTTGGCCGCATTCTCCAGCAGGTTGCACAGCACGCGTTCGATCAGCACGCCGTCGCACTCCACCAGCGGCAGCGCCGACAGCGGCGCGACCAGGATCTCGTGGCCGGCCAGCGGTTCGCGCATGGCCGCCAGCGCGGCGCCGACCAGCTCTTCGATGGACTGCCACTCCAGGCGCAGCGGCGTGTCGCGGTTTTGCAGCCGCGCCATGTCCAGCAGGTTGACCACCAGCGCGTGCATGCGCTGCGCCTGATCGCGCATGGCGCGCACCGTGTCCTGCACGCCAGCGGGCAGCGCCTGCCGCTCGCGCATCAGTGTGTCGGTCATGCCCACCAGGCTGGTGAGCGGCGTGCGCAGGTCGTGCGAGACCGCGGCCAGCAGCGAGTTGCGCAGTTTTTCGGATTCCATGCTGACCACGGCCTGCTGCGCGACCTCGACGTAGTGCAGGCGTTCGAGCGCAATGGCGATCAGGGTGGCGTAGGCCTCGACCTGGCGGCGCGTGTCCGGATTGGCGTAGAGGCTGCGGCGGGGCGCGTCCAGCACCAGCACGCCGCGGGTGCGCATCGGCGCCTTCAATGGCAGGTACAGCAACGCGCTGTTGGACAGGGTGGCGGTGCCCGCGCCCGCAGGCTGGCCGTGGTCGTACACCCACTGCGCCAGCGCCGCTTCGGGCGCGGACATGTCGCTGTCGGCGGGCATGGCCAGTTTCAGGCGGTCGTCCAGGCCCAGGATGTAAAGCGCGCAACGCGCGCCAAAGGTGGCATGCACGAACGAGCCGGCCAGCGCGACGATCTGTTCGGGCAGCAGGGCGGACGATAGTTCGCGCGCGAATTCGTACAGGCTGCGCGCGTCGGCCTCGCGCTTGACCGACGCCTGCGCCTGCAAGCGCAGGCCGGCGGTAAGCTGGCCGATCAGCAAGCCCACGCCAAGCAGCACGCCGAAGGTCAGCAGATACTGCACGTCCGACACGGCGAACGAAGACAAGGGCTGCACGAAGAAGAAGTCGAACAGCCCGACGCTGACGACGGACGCGAGCGCGGCCGGCCCGCGTCCGTGGCGCAGCGCCACCGCGGCAACCGCCAGCAGGAACAGCATGACGATGTTGGTCTGGTGCAGCGCGGGGAAGACGAGTGAGGACAGCGCCGTGGCAACGGCGCAGTAGCACAGCGCCCAAAAGTACCCCACCAGTGGCCGGGCGGCGCGTTCGTCGTCGGCTGCGCGCGCGCGGCGGGCCAGCGTGAGCGGGTCGCGTTTGGCGGGCGCGTGCTGGGGCACGGGCGGCGCGCCCAGCCGGATGATGTCGATCTCCGGGCACCCGGCGGCCAGCTGGTCGGCGAAGCTGTGCCTGCGCCACAACCAACCGTGCGACATGCCGGCGGTCAGCAACGCCGTCAGCGACAGGCGCAGGCGCTGCCATCCGCCGGCGCGGGTGCGGCCCACGATCACCTTGGTGATGTTGTGGCGGCGGACATAGCGCACGACGGCGTCGACCATGTCGCCGCCGGCCAGCGTCTCGGTGCGCGCGCCCAGCGCGTCGGCGAGCGCCAGGCCGTGCTGCAGGCGCTCGGTTTCGGCGGCGGCGGGCGGCGCGGCGCGCGGCGTGTCGATGGTGACGACGTGCAGATCGCAATCGAGCTGCTGGCTCATGCGATGGGCGCTGCGGATCACGTATTCGGCGTCGGCATCGGACCCGATGCAGGCCACGATGGCTTCGCGCGTGCGCCAAACGGACTCGATGGCACGGTCGCGGCGGTAGGCCTGCACATCGTCGTCCACGTGCTCGGCCGTGCGCCGCAGCGCCAGCTCGCGCAGCGCGATCAGATTGCCCTTGCGAAAGAAATTGCGGGAGGCGTGCCGGGCCTGTTCGGGCAGGTAGACCTTGCCTTCCTTCAGGCGGCGCAGCAGTTCGTCGGCCGACAGGTCGACCAGCATGACCTCGTCGGCCGCGTCGAACACGTCGTCGGGCACCGTTTCCCAGACGCGCACGCCGGTGATGCTGCCCACGGCCTCGTTCAGGCTGTCCAGGTGCTGTACGTTCAGCGTGGTCCAGACGTCGATGCCGGCCGCGAGCAGCTCCTGGATGTCCTGCCACCGCTTGGCGTGGCGCGAGCCGGGCGCGTTGGAGTGGGCCAGTTCGTCGACCAGCACCAGCGCCGGACGGCGGCGCAACGCACCGTCCAGGTCGAATTCCTTGAGCACGTGGCCGCGGTAGGCAACGTCCCGAAGCGGCAAGACCGGCAGGCCATCGAGCAGCGTCGCGGTCTCGCGGCGGCCGTGGGTTTCGACGATGCCGGCAAGCACGTCCGTGCCCTGCGCAGCCTGCGCGCGCGCCGCCGCCAGCATGGCGTAGGTCTTGCCCACGCCGGCCGACGACCCGAAATACACGCGCAGCTTGCCGCGCACCGCCTGCCGCTCGGCGGCGTCCAGGGTCTTCAAGAGCGCGTCCGGATCGGGACGCTCGCCAGTGATGTCAGCCATGAACGCGCAAGGAAGGGAGGGAAACGGCTGGCAATACTATACGCCGCCCCATCAGCGCGGCCCGCGCAGCTTGTCCAGCGCCAGGTTCAGCGTCAGCACGTTGACCGCGGGGCTGCCCAGCACGCCTAGCCAGGGCGTGGCGGTGTGGGCCTGGATCAGCGCATCGACCTCGCTGCGCGGCAGATTGCGGGCCCGCGCCACCCGGTCCGCCTGATAGGCTGCGGCGGCCGGACTGATGTGCGGATCCAGCCCGCTGCCCGAGGCGGTGACAAGGTCGGCCGGAATCGGCGCGGCGTTGTCCGGATCGGCCGCCTTCAAGGCCGCGATGCGCGCCTGGACGGCCTCGGCCAGCGCCGGGTTGCGCGGGCCGAGATTGGAGCCGCCGGAGGCTGCCGCGTTGTAGGGCATGGGCGCCGTGGCCGACGGGCGGCCCCAGAAATATTGCGGCGAGGAGAACGATTGGCCGATCAATGCAGAGCCGACCACCTTGCCGTCCTGCTCGATCAGCGAGCCGGCGGCCTGGCTCGGGAACACGGCAGACGCGATGCCGGTGGTCAGAAAGGGGTAGGCCAGGCCGGTGATGAGCGACAGCGCGGCGAAGACGGTCAGCGCGGGGCGCAGGATGCCGCCTTGGCGCGGCGTGGAAGTTGCGGTGTTCATGAGGAATTCCTTTGCGTAATGGCTTGGGAGGCAGTAGCGGGGATGGCGGCCGTCACGCCCAGCCCAGCGCGGCCAGCACCATGTCGATGAGCTTGATGCCGGCAAAGGGCACGATGAGGCCGCCCAGGCCATAGATGAGAAGGTTGCGGCGCAGCAGCACCGAGGCGCCCAGCGGGCGGTAGCGCACGCCCTTCAAGGCCAGCGGAATCAGCACCACGATGATCAGCGCGTTGAAGATCACGGCCGACATGATGGCCGAGGACGGCGTCGCCAGGTCCATGATGTTCAGCACGCCAAGCTGCGGATAGACGGTGGCGAAGGCGGCCGGGATGATGGCGAAGTACTTGGCCACGTCGTTGGCCACGCTGAACGTGGTGAGCGCGCCGCGCGTCATCAGCATCTGCTTGCCGATCTCGACGATCTCGATGAGCTTGGTCGGGTTGGAATCCAGGTCCACCATGTTGCCCGCTTCCTTGGCGGCCTGCGTCCCCGAATTCATCGCCACCGCCACGTCGGCCTGCGCCAGCGCGGGCGCGTCGTTGGTGCCGTCGCCCGTCATGGCGACCAGGCGGCCCTGCGACTGGTAGTCGCGGATGAGCTTGAGCTTGGCCTCGGGCGTGGCTTCGGCCAGGAAGTCGTCGACGCCAGCCTCCGCCGCGATGGAGGCGGCCGTCAGCTTGTTGTCGCCGGTGATCATCACGGTCTTGATGCCCATGCGGCGCAGCTCGGCAAAGCGCGACTGGATGCCGGGCTTGACGATGTCCTTGAGCTCGACGACCCCCAATGCGCGATTGCCGTCGCTGACCATCAGCGGCGTGCTGCCGCGCCGCGCCACGTCTTCGGCCAGGCGCAGCGCCTCGGCGGGCACCGTGGCGTCCTGCGCGGCCAGCCAGGCCTGGATCGCGTCGACCGCGCCCTTGCGGATCTTGCGCTCGCCCAGGTCCGCGCCGCTCATGCGCGATTGCGCGGTGAACGGCACGAACTCGATGCCCGCGATGCGCGGCGCGGGCGCATGGATGGCCTTGTCCGCCAACGCCACGATGCTGCGGCCTTCCGGCGTTTCGTCGGCCAGCGAGGCCAGGCGCGCGGCATCCGCGAGTTCGCGCGCGGACACGCCGGGCGCCGGCAGGAAGGTGGACGCCTGGCGGTTGCCGAAGGTGATGGTGCCGGTCTTGTCCAACAGCAGCACGTCGACGTCGCCCGCGGCTTCGACCGCGCGGCCGGAGGTTGCGATTACGTTGGCGCTCATCATGCGGCTCATGCCCGCCACGCCGATGGCCGACAGCAGGCCGCCGATGGTGGTGGGTATCAGGCAGACCAGCAACGCCACCAGCACGGTCACCGTGACCGCCGCGCCGCCGCCCGCCGCCGCGACGGCGTAGAGCGAAAAGGGCATCAGCGTGACGACGACCAGCAGGAACACCACGGTCAGCCCCACCAGCAGGATGGTCAGCGCCAGCTCGTTGGGCGTCTTCTGGCGCCGGGCGCCTTCGACCATCGAGATCATGCGGTCCAGGAAGCTCTCGCCGGGATCGGCGGCGATGCGCACGAAGATCCAGTCGGACAGCACGCGCGTGCCGCCGGTGACGGACGAGAAATCGCCGCCCGACTCGCGGATGACGGGCGCGGACTCGCCCGTGATGGCGCTTTCGTCGACGGAGGCCACGCCGGCGATGACCTGGCCGTCGCCGGGCACCGTGGCGCCGGCTTCGACCAGCACGACGTCGCCGCGGCGCAGCAGGCCCGATGGCTGGTTGACGGCTTGGCCGCGCCAGTGCGCCGGGTCCGCATCCAACGCGTCCTCGTCACGAAAACCCTTGAGCAGGTGCGCGTCGATGGTGGTGCGCAGGCCGCGCAGCGTGGCCGCCTGCTGCTTGCCGCGGCCTTCGGCCAGCGCCTCGGCGAAGTTGGCGAACAGCACGGTGAACCACAGCCACACGGCAATGCCCAGGATGAATCCCGCCGGCGCTTCGGCCTGGCCGCCCAGGGCCATGATCCACAGGACGGTGGTGAGCAGGCTGCCCACATAGACCACGAACATCACAGGGTTCTTGATCTGCGCGGCGGGCGACAGCTTGCGCAGGCTGTCCAGAAGCGCGGGACCCACCAGCGCCCGCGTCCAGAGGCCAAAGGGTCGTGCCGCGTCAGGCCGGGCCGCGCTCTGCTTGCCCGCATTCAGTTGACCCGGTTCGCCGGGCGCGGACGCCTGGCCGGCGGTGCTGCCGTCCGAGCCGATGGTTTGCATTTCAATCTTGGCCATGTTCTTTCCTAGCCTTCTTGCATCAGGGTTGCAGGTGTTCCGCGACCGGGCCGAGAGCCAGCGCGGGCACATAGGTGAGGGCGCCGACCAGCAGCACGGCGCCGATCAGGAGCGTCACGAAAAGCGGGCCGGTGGTCGGCATGCTGCCGGGGCCGGCGGGCAGCCGGCGCTTGGCCGCCAGCGAGCCGGCCATGGCCAGCACCGCGACGATCACGGCGAACCGGCCGAACCACATCGCGATCCCCAACAGGACGTTGTAGAAGGGCGTGTTGGCTGACAGCCCCGCGAAGGCGCTGCCGTTGTTGTTGCCGGCCGACGAGAGCGCGTACAGGATTTCCGAGAAACCGTGAATGCCGGGATTGAGCACGCCGGCCTGGCCCGCCGTCACCGACACGGCCAGCGCCGTGCCGCCCAGCACCAGCAGCGGCGTGGTCAGGATGACGATGGAAACCATCTTCATGTCATAGGCCTCGATCTTCTTGCCCAGGTATTCGGGGGTGCGCCCGATCATCAGCCCGGCGATGAAGACGCCCAGGATGGCAAAGGCCAGCATGCCGTACAGGCCTGAGCCCACGCCGCCGAACACGACTTCGCCCAGCTGCATGAGCAGCATCGGCGACAAGCCGCCCATCGCGGAGAACGAATCGTGCATGCCGTTCACCGCGCCGCAGGACGCCGCCGTGGTGACCGTGGCAAACAGCGACGTGGCCGCGATGCCGAAGCGCGTTTCCTTGCCCTCCATGTTGCCGCCGAACGTCGCGGCGCCGGCTTGGACGGCCATGGGATTGGGCTGCTGCTCGAAATAGGCGGTGGACAGCGCAAAGACGGCGAATAGCGCCGTCATCGCGGCCAGGATGGCGATGCCCTGGCGCCGGCTGCCCACCATCTCGCCAAAGGAAAAGCACAGCGCGGCGGGTATCGCCAGGATGGCCAGCATCTGCAGGAAGTTCGACAGCGGCGTGGCGTTTTCGAAGGGGTGCGCCGAATTGGCGTTGAAGAAGCCGCCGCCGTTGGTGCCCAGCAGCTTGATCGCTTCCTGGGACGCGACCGGCCCCATGGCGATGGTCTGCGTGCGCGTGGCGGCCGGGTCGGTGACCGGCGCGCCGGCCGCGTCCAGCACGGGCTGGCCTTGCGCGTCCATGCGGGGCTGGTCGTAGTGCACGGTCTCGACCGTCTGCACGTCCTGGTAGGGGCTGATGTTCTGGATCACGCCCTGGCTGACCAGCGCGAGCGCCAGCACGAGCGACAGCGGCAACAGCACATACAGCGTGCAGCGGACCATGTCGGCCCAGAAATTGCCCACGGTGGCCGAGCAATGCCGAGCCAGTCCGCGGATCAGCGCAAACACCACGGTGATGCCGGTCGCCGCCGACATGAAGTTCTGCACCGTCAGCGCCAGCATCTGCGTCAGGTAGCTCATCGTGGACTCGCCCCCGTAACCCTGCCAGTTGGTGTTCGAGACGAAGCTGATGGCCGTATTGAGGGCGGAATCGGGCGACACGGCGCCCAGGCCGGCGGGGTTCAGCGGCAGCAGCCCCTGCACGCGCTGCAGGGCGTAGACGGCGGCGATGCCGACCAGGTTGAAGACCAGCACGGCGGCGGCATAGCGCTTCCAGCCCATTTCCGCCTGGGGGTCGATGCCCGCCAGCCGGTAGATGCCGCGTTCGAGCGGCCGTCCCCAGGCCGTCAGGCGGGACCGGCCGTCTTCCATGGCGACGCGGATGTAGCGGCCCAAGACGGGCGCGATCGCAAGGAGGACTGCGAGGTACAGGACCAGCAGCCCGACGAATTCGGGGGTCATCAGAATTTCTCCGGTTTGAACAGCGCGACCAGCAGGTACACGAACAGGAATGCGGCCGTCAGGCCGCTTAGCCAGTAGAGCCAGCTCATGACCGCCCTCCGGCCGACAAGGCGTCGCAGAACCGGACGAGAGCCCAGGTCAGCCCGGCCATCGCGGCAAAGAGCCCGATATAGACGAGATCCACGTTTTTTCTCCCCGGGAGGCTTGCTCCCTTCGAACAGGCCTGCGCGGCAAAAGGTGGATGCGTGCCGGGCAGGCGAGGTGACCATTGAAGACACCGGCAGGTTACGGAGCGGGGGGTAAAAACGGGGTATAGCTTGGCGTGCGGGGTGTAAACGCCGTGTAAAGAGCGGCTGGCAAGCTTGTGGCTGTCGTGCCCGGAATCGGGCATCCTGGCGTGCACGGGTTCGGACACCGGGCGCCATCGGTCATGCTCATGAACTGAGCAGTGCTCAAGAATTAGGCCGTGCGCGGGATGGTTTGGGCGAAAAAATCCCAATATTTAGAACGGCAGGGCCAAAATGCACTTATATGGTGCAGGGAATATGTAAATGAATGCTCCGTCTTAGGGCATTCCCCTAGTGTGGCAATCCCGCATCTGGTGCAGAATCTCTTCCCATGCAGGTGAGGAGACAAAGCCCTGCATGGGCAAATACCGGCGGCACCGGTAAATAAAAAAAGTAAAGCAGTACTCAAAAAAAGCAAACGCACAACGGCTGGCACCAGGAAGTGCCAGCCGTTGTCGCATAAAAAGCCGGCAAATCAAGCTTCAGGGCTTTTCAAGCGCTGCGTTTGGCGATATTTAGATGGGACCTGCTCATCCACGCTATGCCGCAAACGCGCCTTACTCCCTCACGGACATCCGTCACGCCTTACTGGCGCCGCAATCTGCGGCTGATCCTGCTGCTGCTCGCCATCTGGGCGGCGCTGACCTTCATTCCCTCGTTTTTCGCCCGCCGGCTCTCGTTCGACTTCATCGGCTGGCCCTTCGCCTTCTGGATGGCCGCCTATGGCGCCCCGCTGGCCTACCTGATCATCATCGCCGTCTACGCCCGGGTCATGAATCGCGCCGATGAGCGCGCCGACGAAACCGGGGAGCCGCGCTGATGCCGTTTTTCACGGGAGACACCCCCCAGGAGTTCCGCATCCGCCTGCGGCGCATCTATGTGCTGTACACGGCAGGCTTTGCGCTGATGATCCTGCTGATGGCGCTGGCCGAAATCCTGGGCATGCCGCGCAACTGGATCGGCTATGTGTTCCTGCTGGTCACCGTCAGCCTGTACGCCGGCATCGGCATTGTCTGCCGCACGTCCGATCAGGTGGAGTACTACGTCGCCGGCAGGCGCGTGCCGGCCATCTACAACGGCATGGCGACCGCGGCGGACTGGATGTCGGTGGCGTCCTTCATCGGTGTGGCGGGCACGCTGTATCTGACCGGCTATGGCGGCCTGGCCTACATCATGGGCTGGACGGGCGGGTACGTGCTGGTGGCGATGCTGCTGGCGCCGTACCTGCGCCGCTTCGGCCAGTACACCATTCCCGATTTCATGGGCGCGCGTTATGGCGGCAACCTTCCGCGCCTGGCCGGGGTCTTCTGCGCCGTTCTCTGCTCGTTCACGTATCTGGTCGCCCAGATCTACGGGGTGGGCATCATCACCACGCGGATGACGGGCATTTCATTCGAGCTGGGCATCTTCGTTGCGCTGGGCGGCATGCTGGTGTGTTCGTTTCTGGGGGGCATGCGCGCGGTCACGTGGACGCAGGTCGGGCAATACATCATCCTGGTCATTGCGTACCTCGTGCCGGTGATCTGGCTGTCGGTCAAGCACACCAACATGCCGTTGCCGCAACTGTCGGGCGGGGCCGTGCTGCAGCAGGTGACCGAAAAAGAGGTCTACCTGCAGAACGATCCGTCCGAGATCGAGGTGCGCACGATCTGGCAGCAGCGCGCCGACGAGATGGCGCGCCGCCTGCAGACGCTGCCCGAATCGTGGACGCTGGAAAAGGACAAGCTGCGCAGCCGGCTGGCCCAGTTGAACGCGGGCGACGCGCCCATGGTAGAGATCCGCTCGGCCGAACGCGAACTGGCCGCCTACCCGCCGACTGTCGACGATGCGCGCACCACGTGGTCGCAGGCCAAGGCGACCTTCGAGGCCCGCGCCGCGCCGCCCACGCCGCATGCGGAACCGTTCCCGGCCAAGGACCCCGAGGAACGCAGCAACATGCGCATCAACTTCCTGGCGATGGTGCTGTGCCTGATGCTGGGCACCGCCGGCATGCCGCACATCCTGATGCGCTCATACACCACGCCGTCCGTCATCGAGGCGCGCAAGTCGGTGTGCTGGTCGCTGCTGTTCATCCTGCTGCTGTACTTCATGGCGCCCGCGCTGGCGCTGCTGGTCAAGTTCGAGATCTATACCCAGGTCGTGGGCTCGAACTTCCTCAGCCTGCCCAACTGGGTGCACGCCTGGAGCGCGGTCGACACCAACCTGCTCGACGTCACCGACATCAACCGCGACGGCGTCGTGCAGCTGAGCGAAATCAGCATGGGCGCGGATGTGGTGGTGCTGGCCATGCCCGAAATCGGCGGCTTGCCCTACGTGATCTCCGGGCTGGTCGCGGCCGGCGGGCTGGCGGCCGCGCTGTCCACGGCCGACGGGTTGCTGCTGACGCTGTCCAACTCGCTTTCTCACGACATGTGGTACCGGGTCGTGTCGCCGCGCATGTCGGCCGCGCGCAGGGTGATGGTGTCCAAGATCCTGCTGCTGGTGGTCGCGTTTGGCGCGGCCTGGGTCGCGGCCCGCAAGCCCGCGGACATCCTGTTCATGGTGTCGGCCGCGTTTTCGTTCGCGGCCTCGTCGTTCTTCCCGGCGCTCGTCATGGGGGTGTTCTGGCGGCGCGCCAATAAATGGGGCGCCACGCTGGGGATGGCCGCTGGCCTTGCCGTGACGTTTGCCTACATGACGCACACGCACCCGTGGCTGCGGGAATCGGTGCTCGGCATCGCGCGCACGCAGCCGGTGGACCTGTGGTGGGGCATCCAGCCCATCGCGGCGGGCGTATTCGGTGCGCCGGTGGCGTTCCTGACGATCGTGGTGGTGTCGCTGCTGACCCCGCCGCCCGACCGGGCCACGCTGGCGCTGGTCGATTACCTGCGCAATCCGGATGCGCGGCATCCGCAGCCGGACAACAGTTAGGTGCGCGACGGGCCGCCCGGCGGAGCGAGCGTCGTCAATGCGAGACGGATTTGGAGAAGACGTTCATCACCACCACGCCGGCGATGATGAGGCCAATGCCGATAAGCGCGGGTGTGTCCAGGTGCTGCTTGAACAGCACCGCGCCCACGATGGAGATCAGCACGATGCCGACGCCGGACCAGATCGCGTAGGCGATGCCCACAGGAATCTCGCGCAGCGTCAGCGACAGGAAGTAGAACGAAATCAGGTAGCCGAAGACGGTGATGACCGACGGCACGAGCCGCGTGAAACCTTCGGAGCCTTTGAGGGCGCTGGTGGCGAAGATCTCTGCGACGATCGCCACCGCCAGATAAAGCCACTTCATTTGCGCGGCCCCTCGGACTGGCGCAGCAGCACCAACAGGGCGCCCGCGCCTCCTTCGCGCTCGGGCGCCTCGGAAAACGCCATGACTTCGGCCTTCTGCACCAGCCACGTCCGGGCCTTGTCTTTCAGCACCGGCTCCAGGCCTTCCGAGTTGTAGCCCTTGCCGTGCACGATGCGCACGCAGCGGATGCCGTGTTCCTGGCACTCGTCCAGGAACGACAGCAGGGCATGGCGCGCCTGCTCGACGCGCAGCCCGTGCAGATCGAGTTCCGCGCCGGCGCGCCATTGGCCGCGGCGCAGGTTGCGCGCGGTGTCGGGCGCCACGTCGCCGCGCACGAAGGCGGTGCCGCCTTCGGACAGCAGGTGAGTGATCTCGCCGCCGTCCGAGACGCCGGCGTCGGCACGGTTGGGCGTTTCGCCCAGCGCGTTGGCGCGGCGCAGGGCCGGCGCGGGTTCGGGGGCGGGCTTGTGCTCGACGCGTTGCGCGTGCCGGATCGGCGTGACGGACTTCATCGAGCGCTTGAACGCCGCCAGGTCGTCCTCGGGGGGCGACGCGGGGCGCGCGGCCGCCGCCGCCGCCCGTTGCGGGGCAAGGGCGGCGCGCTCGCGTTCTTCCTGCAGGTCCTTCTTCAGGCGTTTCAGGTCGGCCAGGCCGACCTTACTGCCCCGCATTCTCCAGCCACCGTTGGGCGTCCAGGGCGGCCATGCAGCCCGTGCCGGCGCTGGTGATGGCCTGGCGGTAGACGTGGTCCTGCACGTCGCCGGCGGCGAACACGCCGGGCACCGACGTCATGGTGGCCATGCCGGACAGGCCGCTCTTGGTGACGATGTAGCCGTCCTTCATCTCGAGCTGGCCCTGGAAGATTTCCGTGTTGGGCTGGTGACCGATGGCGATGAAGGCGCCCGTGACGGCCATGTCTTCGGTGGCGCCGGTGTCCACGTGGCGAACACGCACGCCGGTCACGCCGCTGTCGTCGCCCAGGACTTCGTCCAGCGTGTGGAACAGCTTGAGTTCCATGTTGCCGTTTTCGACCTTGCTCATCAGCTTGTCGACCAGGATCGGCTCGGCGCGGAACTTGTCGCGACGGTGGATCAGCGTGACCTTGCGGCAGATGTTGGACAGGTACAGGGCTTCCTCGACAGCGGTATTGCCGCCGCCGACCACCACCACGTCCTGGTTGCGATAGAAGAAACCGTCGCAGGTGGCGCAGCCGGACACGCCGCGGCCCATGAAGGACTGCTCGGACGGCAGTCCCAGGTACTTGGCCGAGGCGCCCGTGGCGATGATGAGCGCGTCGCAGGTGTAGACCTTGCCGGTGTCGCCGGTCAGGGTGAAGGGGCGCTTGGAGAGGTCGACCTTGGCGATGTGGTCGAACAGCATTTCCGTGTTGAAGCGTTCGGCGTGCTTCTGGAAGCGCTGCATCAGGTCCGGACCCTGCACGCCATCCGCGTCGGCCGGCCAATTGTCGACGTCCGTGGTGGTCATGAGCTGGCCGCCTTGGGCCAAACCTGTAACAAGAACAGGGTTAAGATTGGCGCGTGCCGCATAGACGGCCGCCGTGTAACCGGCGGGGCCGGAACCGAGTATCAAAACTTTAGCGTGCGTAGGCGTGGACATGGGCAGGTATCTTTAGGGTAACGCCCAATTATAATGAGCCGCATGCCGCGTATCTCGACTGCTTCTCCGCGCGCCTCGCGCAACACCCGCAACGGACCCTCGCCGCTGCAAACGCGCATTTCCGCGTTGCTGCGTGAAGCCCGCTGGATCCTCTTTGCCGCCCTGGCGGCCTGGCTTACCCTGGTGCTCGCCACCTGGAGCGCGTCCGACCCTGGCTGGTCGCACTCGGTTCCGGGCGATGTCGTGCGCAACCAGGGCGGACGCCTGGGCGCCTACCTGGCGGACATCCTCCTCTATCTCTTTGGTTTCTCCGCCTGGTGGTGGGTCGTCCTGCTGCTGCATCGCGTGCGGGCTGGCTACCGGCGCCTGGCCGCGCAGTTGCGCGTGGCCAACAGCAAGCAACCCGAAGTGCTGCCGCGCGTCCACTGGGAAGAGGGCATTGGCTTTTTTCTGCTGATGATGGGCTCGCTGGGCATGGAAGCCCTGCGCCTGGCCAGCCGCGGCACGCATCTGCCCGGCGCGTCGGAAACGGCAAGCGGCGCGGGCGGCGTCATCGGCCAGATGCTGGCGGACCTCATCGGCAGCAGCATCGGCTTTACCGGCGCCACGCTGGCTTTCCTGGTCATGCTGGCCATCGGACTCAGTCTGTTCTTCTCGTTTTCGTGGCTGGCGGTCGCCGAGCGCGTCGGTTCCTGGCTGGAGGGCCTGGTCCGCAAGATGCGCAATTCCTACACCGCGCGCCAGGACCGCAAGGTCGGCGAAGTCGCCAAGGCCGTGCGCACCGAACAGGTGGTGGCCAAGCAGGAAAAACTGGTGCACGAGCAGCCGGTCCGCATCGAACCGGCCATCACCGTGGTGCCCAAGTCCGAGCGCGTCGAAAAGGAAAAGCAGCAATCGCTGTTCTTCCCGCCCACCGGCGGCGCCGAAGGCGATCTGCCCACCCTTGGCCTGCTTGACCCGCCCCTGAACAACCAGGAAACCGTGTCGGCCGAGACCATCGAATTCACCTCGCGCCTGATCGAAAAGAAGCTGGCCGACTTTGGCGTGTCGGTCACCGTGGTCGCGGCGCAGGCCGGCCCCGTCATCACCCGCTACGAAATCGAGCCGGCCACCGGCGTGAAGGGCAGCCAGATCGTCAACCTGGCCAAGGACCTGGCGCGCGCGCTCAGCCTGGTCAGCATCCGGGTGGTCGAAACCATTCCGGGCAAGAACCTGATGGGGCTGGAGCTGCCCAACCCGCGCCGCCAGATGGTGCGCCTGTCCGAAATCCTGGGTTCGCAGACCTACCACGCCAGCCATTCGGTCGTGACCATGGCGCTGGGCAAGGACATCGCCGGCAACCCGGTGGTGGCCGACCTGGCCAAGATGCCCCACCTGCTGGTGGCGGGCACCACCGGTTCGGGCAAGTCGGTCGGGATCAACGCCATGATCCTGTCGCTGCTCTACAAGGCCGACGCCTCGCACACCCGCCTGATCCTGATCGACCCCAAGATGCTCGAGATGAGCGTCTATGAAGGCATCCCGCATCTGCTGGCGCCGGTGGTCACCGACATGCGCCAGGCGTCCAACGCGCTGAACTGGTGCGTGGGCGAAATGGAAAAGCGCTATCGCCTCATGAGCAAGATGGGCGTGCGCAACCTGGCTGGCTACAACACCAAGATCCGCGACGCGATCAAGCGCGAGGAACCGATCCCCAATCCGTTCTCGCTCACGCCGGACCAGCCCGAGCCGCTGTCGCCGCTGCCCACCATCGTGGTTGTCATCGACGAGCTGGCCGACCTGATGATGGTCGTGGGCAAGAAGATCGAAGAACTCATCGCCCGGCTGGCGCAGAAGGCGCGGGCGGCGGGCATCCACCTCATCCTGGCCACGCAGCGCCCCAGCGTGGACGTGATTACCGGCCTCATCAAGGCCAACATCCCGACGCGCATCGCGTTCCAGGTGTCGTCCAAGATCGACTCGCGCACCATTCTTGACCAGATGGGCGCGGAAACGCTGCTCGGTCAGGGCGACATGCTCTACATGCCGCCCGGCACTGGCCTGCCGGTGCGCGTGCACGGGGCGTTCTGCAGCGACGACGAAGTCCATCGCGTGGTCGAAAGCCTGAAGTCGCAGGGCGAACCCAATTACGTCGAGGGCCTCCTGGAAGGCGGCCTGGACGGCGACGGCGCCGAGGGCGCCAGTAGCGTCACGGGCATCGGCGGGGACGCGGAATCCGACCCGATGTACGACCAGGCTTGCGAAGTCGTGCTCAAGCACCGCCGCGCGTCCATTTCGCTGGTGCAGCGTCATCTGCGGATTGGTTACAACCGTGCGGCCCGGTTACTCGAGCAGATGGAGCAATCGGGTATGGTGTCGGCGATGCAATCCAACGGGAACCGCGAGATCCTGGTTCCCGCAGCCGCCGCACGAGAGGAAGCATGATGAAGACGTTTCAACGCCTGGCCGCCGTTGCGGTTCTGGGCCTGACTTCGGCCCTGGTCCCCGCCCTGGCGTTGGCCGCCAGCGCGCAAGAGCAATTGCGCGCCTTCGTGGCCTCGGTCACGTCGGCCACCGGGTCTTTTTCGCAGTACACCGTCAACGACCAGGGCCGCACCCAGCCCGCGCAGACCGGCGTGTTCTCGTTCCAGCGCCCCGGCAAATTCAAGTGGGCCGTGCAAAAGCCCTACGAGCAGCTGGTCATTTCCGACGGCCGCCAGGTCTTCCAGTTCGACCCCGATCTGGCTCAGGTCACCGAGCGCAAGGTCGACGCCGCCATCGGCACGTCGCCCGCGGCCATTCTTTTCGGCTCGGGCTCGCTGGAACAGTCCTTCGACGTCAGCGCGCTGCCGGCCAAGGATGGCGTCGACTGGCTGCGCGCCAAGCCGCGCACGGCCGACGCCGGTTTCTCGCGCGTGGACATCGGCATGAAGAACAACCTGCCGGTGCGCGTGGAATTGCTGGACTCGTTCGGCCAGACCACCCGCGTCGACCTGTCGGCCATCCAGCCCAACCCGCAACTGCCCGCCAAGGAATTCCAGTTCACCGCGCCCAAGGGCGTGGATGTGGTGAAGATGTAGCGGCGGAGTTGGCCCAATGCAGAATGCCCGGGAAACCGGGCATTTTTTATTTTGCATGCCGGTCTGGCGGTAGCCGCGCATTGAACCCGGTGTCTGACACCCGTGTGAGACGGTCGTCAGCTTGAGCCGGCGCCGCAAGGGTGTCAGACACCTTCCGCGGCGTGGGGGCCGCCCCGCCGCCGGGCCGCCCCAAGGCGGGGCAGCCCCCTCGGGGGGCAGCTAGCCCGCGTTAGCGGGCGCGGCGTGGGGGCGCTTATACGCCACGCAATCGACTTCCACTTTTGCATCCACCACCAAACTCGACTGCACGCAGGCACGCGCCGGCGGATTTGCGCCGAAGTACTCCTTGAACACCTTGTTGAACGACGCAAAGTCACGCGCGTCATCCAGCCAGACGCCGCACCGCACGACGTGCTCGGGGCCGTAGCCGGCTTCCTGCAGGATGGCCAGCACCTGCTGGATGGCCTTGTGGCTTTGCGTCACGATGCCGCCTTCGATGACCTCGCCGTTTTCCATCGGCACCTGGCCGGAAACATACAGCCAGCCATCGGCGGCGACCGCGCGGGCGAAGGGCATGTGCGAGCCGCCCTGGCCGGTGCCGCCGGCCACGCCGTAGCGGGTGATGCCGTTGTTGTCGGCAGTGGGGGTAGCGTTCATGAAGGATTCTCCTTGAAGTGGTCCGGGGGCGGCCGCTACGACGCAGCCGGAATGGCGGGATAGGACGCGCGCAGGTCGCCGCTGCGCGGCAGCCAGCGGCCGGCGCGCTCGCCGGTGGCCTGGCCCTTGCGGTACGACAGGACGCCATTGACCCAAACGGCCTCGATGCCCGCTGCGGTCTGCACGGGTGCGGCAAAGGTCGCGCGGTCAATGACGGTATCGGGGTTGAACAGCACCAGATCCGCGTGGTGGCCCTCGCGCACGAAACCGCGCTCGGCCAGGCCGAAGCGCGCGGCGGACAGCCCCGTCATCTTGTGCACGGCTTGCGCCAGCGGAAGCAGGCCCACGTCCCGGCTGTAATGGCCCAGCACGCGCGGAAAGGCGCCCCACAGCCGCGGATGCGGCATGGGATCGTTGGGCAGTCCGTCCGACCCCACCATCGTGAGCCGGTGCGACAGCACGCGGCGCACGTCGTCCTCGTGCATGTTGTGATACACCGCGCCGGCTGGTTGCAGCCGTTTGGCGGCCTCCAGCAGCGTGACGCCCCAGTCCGCCGCGATGGCGGCCAGCTTGCGGCGCGCCTGTTCCGGATGCGGCTCGGACCAGGTGATGTCGATATCGAATTCGTCCGTGACCTGCTTCAGATCCAGCGTCGACGAACTGGCGGAATACGGATAGCAGTCGCAGCCCACATGCTGCATGCGTCCCGCGTTTTCCAGCGCGAACAGCACCTCTTTCGTGCGGCCCCAGTTGCCGGCGCCTGCGCACTTCAGGTGCGACACCACCACCGGCACGCGCGCGTGCAGGCCGATGTCGAAGGCCTCCTGCATGGCTTCCAGGATGGCGGCGAATTCCGAACGCAGGTGAGTCGTGTACAGCCCGCCGAATTCGTCCAGCGCCTCGGCCAGCAGTTTGACCTCGGCCGTGTCCGCTTCGAACGCCGAGGCATAGGCCAGGCCGGTGCTCAGGCCGATCGCGCCGTGCGCCAGGGCGTCGCGCAGTTGGGCGCGCATTGCCAGCACCTCGTCGCGTGTCGCGGCGCGGTCCAGCCGGTCCATGTGGTTGCTGCGCAAGGCCGTATGCCCCACCAGGGCGGCGACGTTCACGGCAGGCCGCGCGGCTTCGATTGCGCGGGTGTAGTCGGCAAAGGTGGCGTAGCGGAAGTCCTCGCGCTTGCCCAGCAGGTTCATCGGATCGGGCGGCTCGCCGCGCAGTGTGACCGGCGAGGCGCTGATGCCGCAATTGCCCACCACGACGGTCGTCACGCCCTGCGACAGCTTGGGCAGCATGTCCGGCGTGCGGATGACGTTGGTGTCGTCGTGGGTGTGGACGTCGATGAAGCCGGGGGCCAGCGCGAGATCGGTGCCGTCGATGAGCTGGCGCGCCGGCGCGCCGGGCAGCTCGCCGATCGCGGCAATGCGGCCGCCGTCCAGCGCCACGCTGGCGCGGTATTCGGGGCCGCCGGAGCCGTCCAGGATCCGGACGTTGCCAATAAGGGTGTCGTACATCGTGGTTTCCCGATCAATCGCCCAGCGGCAGGCGGTTCGGCCCGCCGCGGTGTTCGTCCAGCGCCAGCTTGATGCGGCGCAGGCGTTCGCGGTTTTCTTCCTGGTTCAGCATGGCCAGTTCGGTCGACAGCAGGTCGATGGCCAGCATCATCGCGTAGCGCGAGGCCGAAGGCTTGTAGATGAAGTCGGTCTCGTCGGTGCGGATGGGCAGCACCACGTCGGCCAGCTTCGCCAGTTCAGACGACGCGTCGGTGATGGCGACGATGCGCGCGCGGTATTGCTTCACGATGCGCGCGGCGCCGACGATTTCGGGCGTCAGGCCCGATGCCGACAGCACCAGCACGGCGTCGCGCTCGTCAAGCGTGGCCGCCACCATGCGCAGCAGCACGGCGTCGCTGTAGACCGCGATGGGATAGCCCAGCCGCACCAGGCGCGACTGTACTTCCTGCGCCAGCACCGCCGACGCGCCGCCCATGCCGAAGACGTAGATCATGCGCGCGCCGTCCACGATGGACGCGGCGGCTTCGAACAGCGGCTCGGTGAACGTCGGCAGATGCGCGCGCAGGGTGCTCTCGATGTCGGCGTAGATGCGCGCGTAGAACGTGCTTTCCTCGGCCGGGGCGCTGGGGTCCAGGAAGCGGCTGCCCACTGTGCTGGCCTGCGCCAGCTTCATCTTCAGGTCGCGCGTGTCGTCGCAGCCGACGGTGCGCGCAAACCGCGAGATGGTGGCGATGCTGACGCCGGCCTTGGCGGCAAGCTGGTCCACCGTGGCGCTGGCGCTCCAGATGATGTCGTCCAGGATGGCGTCGGCAACCTTGCGTTCTGTCACGCTCAATGCGTCCCGCCGACTGCGTATCTGGAAGACGATGTCGCGGATGATGTTCATGTGTGGTTCCTGGATCAATTCGGGCGGACTCATGCCGAGAGCGCGGGATCGTCGAGGCGGATGCAGGACACGTAGTGGTCCGCGCTCACGCCGACGGCCGGCGGCACCGCCGCCGCACAGGCGTCGATGGCATGGGGGCAGCGCGTGCGGAACACGCAGCCGGAAGGCGGGTTGACCGGGCTCGGGATGTCGCCCTTCAGGAGGATACGCGAACGCGGGGCACGCGGATCCGGCACGGGGGCGGCGGACAGCAGCGCGCGGGTGTAGGGATGGCGGGGGCGCGCATAGACCTCGCTGGTCGGCCCGCGCTCCATGACGCGGCCCAGGTACATCACCACGACGTCGTCGCACAGGTAATCCACCACCGCCAGGTCGTGGGCGACGAAGAGCATGGTCAGGCCCAGGTCGCGCTGCAGGTCCTGCAGCAGGTTCAGCACCTGCGCCTGCACCGAGACGTCCAGCGCGGATACGGGCTCGTCGGCCACGATGAAATCCGGCTCCACCGCCAGCGCGCGCGCAATGCCGATGCGCTGACGTTGCCCGCCGGAGAACTCATGCGGATAGCGGCGGCTGTGGTCCGCGTTCAGGCCGACGCGTTCGAGCAATTCGCCGATCCGCTCGGCGCGGCGGTGCTGCGCCAGCTTGTGGGTGTCCAGGGCTTCGCCCAGGATCTCGGCCACCGTCATGCGCGGGTTGAGACTGGCGTACGGGTCCTGGAACACGATCTGCATGCGGCGGCGCCACGGCAGCATCTGATTTTCATTGAGCGTCGTGATGTCCTGCCCGTCGAACACGATGCGTCCGGCGGTGGGCGCGAACAGGCGCAGCAGGGCGCGGCCGGTCGTGGTCTTGCCCGAACCGGATTCGCCGACCAGGCCCACGATGGTGTTGCGCGGCACGTCGAAGCTCACGCCGTCCACGGCGCGCACGACAGGGGCGTTGCGCGCCTGCGAGGTCGGAAAATGGACCTTCAGGTCGTCGATGCGCACCAGCGGCGCGGCGGCGCGGGGAGTGGATGGGATCGTCATAGCGGATTTACCTTGATGCAGCGCGCACGGTGTTCGGCCTGCACCGTCACCAGATCGGGGACGCCGGCGCGGCAGTCGTCCGCCGCCAGCGGACAGCGCGGCGCGAACGTGCAGCCGGGCGGCAGCGCCAGCACGCTGGGCACGTTGCCGGGAATGGCGCGAAGGCGCTCGCCGGACGCGAGCAGCGCAGCGGTCGGCAGGCAGGACAGCAGACCGCGCGTGTAAGGATGCGTGGGCTTTTCGAACAGGTCGTACACGCCGGCGTCCTCGACCACGCGGCCGGCATACATGACGGCCACGCGATGCGCGATCTCGGCGACCACGCCCAGGTTGTGCGTGATGAACAGGATGCTCATGTTCATCTCGGCCTGCAGGCGGCGCAGCAGGTCCAGGATCTGCGCCTGCACGGTCACGTCCAGCGCCGTGGTGGGCTCGTCGGCGATCAGCACGGCGGGATTGCAGGCCAGGGCCAGCGCGATCATCACGCGCTGGCGCATGCCGCCCGACATCTGGTGCGGATACTCGTTCACGCGCCGGTCGGCGGCCGGGATCTCCACGCGCTCCAGCATCTCGCGGGCGCGCTTGAGCGCCGCGGCGCGCGAGCCGCCCTCATGCTGCAGCACCGCCTCGGCGATCTGATCGCCCACGGTGTACAGCGGATTCAGGCTGGTCATGGGCTCCTGGAAGATCATCGCGATCTCGGCGCCGCGGATGCGTTGCAGCGTGGCGGGCGTGGCGTGCGCCAGGTCGTGCTGCACGCCCTGGCGGTCGCGGAACAGGATCTTGCCGGCCTCGATGCGGCCCGCCGGCTTGGGCAACAGGCCCATGATGGACAGGCTGGTCACGGATTTGCCGGAGCCGGATTCACCGACGATGGCCAGCGTCTCGCCGCGGGCAAGGTCGAAGGTGACGCCGTCCACCGACTTGGCGATGCCGTCGCGGCTGTGGAACCAGGTCTTCAGGCCTTGCACCGACAGCACGATGTCTCGGGTGCTTGCGGTCATGTTTACAGCTCCTTGCGCAGGCGCGGATCGAGGACGTCGCGCAGGCCGTCGCCCACCAGTTGCAGCGACAGCACGGACAGCACGATGGCGATGCCGGGAAAGATCATGATCCAGTCCGCCGACCCCATGTACTGCTGGCCGGCGTTGATCATGGTGCCCCAGGTCGGGATGTCGGGCGACACGCCCACGCCCAGGAACGACAGGCCCGCCTCGGCCAGGATGGCGTACGCGAAGATGAACGTGCCCTGCACCAGGATGGGCGACACCAGGTTGCGCAGCACATGCACGGTGACGATGCGCCAGGTGGGCACGCCCAGCGCGCGGGCGGCTTCCACGAAGGGCAGTTCGCGGATCACCAGCGTCGAGGCCCGCACGATGCGGGCAAGGCGCGGCGTGTACACGATGCCCAGCGCGATCACCACGTTGACCAGCGACGGGCCCAGCGCGGCCACCAGCGAAATGGCCAGCAGGATGTCGGGGAACGCCATCATCGCGTCGATCAGCCGCGACACGAACTTGTCGGCCGTGCGGAAGAACCCCGCGACCAGCCCCAGCGCAATGCCCAGCACGCTGGACAGGATGACCACGGAAAAGCCGACCATCAGCGACAGCCGTCCGCCGTGGATGACGCGGCTGAAAACGTCGCGGCCGAAGTCGTCGGTGCCGAACCAGTGCGCGGCGCCCGGCGCCTTCAGGCGGTTCATGATGGACAGCTTGAAGGGGTCGTAGGGGCTGATCCACGGCGCCAGCAGCGCGGCGGCCGCCAGCACCACGATCACGATGAGGCTGATCAGCACTGTCTTGCGCGCCACCAGCAGGCGCAGGACCTGCCAGCGGTCCGCGCCGGGATTCATGGAAGTTGCAGTCGTCATGTCGATGGCTCAGTAACGCACGCGGGGGTCGACCACGAGGTACAGCAGGTCGATCAGCAGATTGATCAGCACGTAGATCGCCGCGATGATCAGCAGCGCGCCCTGGATGACCGGATAGTCGCGGCGCAGCACCGCCGACACCACCAGGCTGCCGACACCAGGCAGGCCGAACACGGTCTCGGTCACGACGGCGCCGCTGATGAGCAACGCCGTGGTCAAGCCCAGCACCGTCAAAATCGGGATCAACGCGTTGCGCACCGCGTGCTTCAGGATGACCTTGCGTTCCGGCAGGCCCTTGGCCCGCGCCGTGCGGACATAGTCGTCGCGCAGCACGTCCAGCATGCTGGCGCGGATGAAGCGGGTAATCAGGGCCGAATTCACCAGGCCCAGCACGACCGCAGGCAGGATCAAGTGCGACAGCCGCGTGGCCAGCGAAGCGTCCGGGCCGCCATAACCGGCCACCGGCAGCCAGCCCAGCTTCACGGAGAACACCTGCATCAGCAGCAGCCCCAGCCAAAAGCTCGGCACACTGGACGTGAACATCGAGAACGACAGCACCGATTGGTCCAGCGTGGTGCCGCGCTTGACCGCGGAAAGAATGCCGACCGGCAGCGCGATGGCGCTGGCGATCAAGAGCGACATCAGCGTCAGGAGGATCGTCGGCTCGGCGCGGTCGGCCAGCGCCGCCAGAACCGGCTTGTTCATGAAGATGGACTGGCCCAGGTCGCCCTGCAGCAGCTTGCCCAGCCACGACACGTACTGCACCGCCACGGGCTGGTCCAGCCCGAGCTGCGCGCGCAGGGCGGCGATGTCCTGCTGGCTGGCCTGCGGTCCGAGCATCACGGCGGCCGGGTCGCCGGGCGTCAGGCGAATGATCACGAACACGATCGTCGCGACGATGAACATCACGGCCACCAGCCCGACCAGCCGATTCAAGAGATAACGCAACACGGTGAAATCCTAGAGGTCATTGCGCGGGCGCGAACGGGTCGCGCGCGGGTGCCTGCGGCGTCGGGCGGCAGCGGCCGCCCGACGGACGTGCGCTTACTTGGACGCCTTCCAGGCGTTCCAGAAGTAAGGCCACGGCACGGCCTGCGTGCCTTGCAGCGCGGGCGAGCGCGCCGCCTGCGCGTTGAAGTCGCCGACCTTGATGAACGGCACTTCGTCGTACACGGCCTGCTGCACGTCGGCCCAGCGCTTGACGCGCTCTTCCTGCGAGCCGGCCTGGTTGAAGGCGTCCAGCACCTGGTTGCGGCGCGGCGTGTCCCACCAGCCCGGCGCGTCCTTGGACGGGAAGTCGATCAGCGCCGGTTCAGGCAGGAAGGGGCTGTGCGTGATGAAGATGTCCCACACGGCCGGATCCTGGCGGCGTTGCGTCAGCGTGGCCCAGTCGACCACCTGCATGTCCACCGTGAAGCCCGCGGCCTTCAGGTATTCGGCGGCCACCAGCGCCATCTTGTAATGGAACTCATACTGCTGGCTGGTCAGGATGCGGATCTTGCGGTCCTGCACGTTGGCCCCGTCCACCAGCTTCTTGGCCGCCGCGGCGTCGCCCTTGTTGTAGACCTTGCCGCCCAGCGACGTGGCCCACGGATAGCCTTCCGGATACAGGTCGCCATTGAGCTTGTAGAAGTTCTTGTCGCCGAACGCTGCGAACAGCATGTCTTCTTCGTTTAGGGCAAGCTGCACCGCCTGGCGCACGGCCTGGTTCGACATGATGCCCTGCTTGGTGTTGAGCACCAGGCGCGGCCAGCCGAAGGGCTTGAGCATGACCGGGTCGGAGCGGCCGTTCTTCAGCTTGGGCAGCGATTCCACGGGCAGCGAGTCCACGTAGTCGAACTGGCCGGCCACGGCGCTTTCGACGCGGGTGTTGGCATTGCTGACCGGCACGAAGCGGATTTCGTCCAGGTACTGCTTGCGGGCGCCGCCATAGCCGTTGGGTTCGCCCTCGCGCTGCTTGTAGCCGTCGAATCGGACGAGCTGCACGTACTGGTCCGGCACGCGGGCCTTCAACTGATACGGGCCGGTGCCGACGAATTCGGTCAGGGACGGCGCAATCTTGCCCTTGGGCATGATGACCGCGGCGCTGTTGTTCATGGCCAGCAGCGCGGTCAGCGGCGCATACGGCTGCTTGAGCGTGATGCGGATGGTGTTGGCGTCCGGCGCTTCCATGCCGGTGATGATCTTGGCCGCCATCTTGCCGCGCGTGGCGGTTTCGGTCCAACGCTTCAGGGACGCCAGCACGTCCGACGAATCCATCTTCGAGCCGTCATGGAACGTGATGCCCTGGCGCAGCGCGATCGTGTAGACCAGCCCGTCCGCCGACACTTCCGGCATCTTGTCGGCCAGGAGCGGCGTCAGGTTCCACTTCGCGTCGAAGGTGTACAGCGTCTCGAAGAAGTGCTGGGTCAGGATGCCCACCAGGTCGGCGGTGCTGGTCATCGGGTCCAGCGTCGGCGGCTCGCCGATGGTGGCGACGGAGATCGTGCCTCCCTTGACCGGCGTGGCACAGAGGGCGGGGGTCGACAAAGCGGTCAAGCCAATTGCGCCGGCCGCGAGCAGGCTCTTCAGCCCACCGCCTCGCCGGGAGGTACGGAAGTTCATGATTCTCTCTCCAGAGGGTCAGAAACAGGTTGTCGCGTGATATCGGATGAGCGCCGGGTGCCCGGATGCTGCGGTCCCCTGTGGGCCTGGCGCGGTGCCGCGGGCGGGGGACTAGAAAAAGGTTTCGGCCACGCCGGTGACGCCGTAGTGCTCGTTCACCAGCAGCACCTGACGCCATTTGTCGAACGTCAGGCAGGGATGCGAAATGTCGAAGGCGATCATGTCGCCCACCTGGATGTCGTCACCGTCGCCCACCTGCATGAAGGCGTGCTGGTCCATCATGGCCGACAGCTTCCAGTGGGACGGCGCGGCGCCGGGCTGCACGGAGCCGGGCCGGTACAGCAGGGCGGGGGTGGGCAGGCCCGCGTCGAAGGCCGCGTCGCGCTTGCCCATCGCGATGATGGCGCGGCCGGGTTCGGGCAGCGACTGCACGTAGGCCCAGACCTGCAGGGCAGGTTGCAGGCCGGGCTCCATCTGGCGGGCCACGGGATTCTGGGCGTTGATGCGCTCGGCCGCGCTGCGGTAGATGCCCACGTCGTGCGACAGGTAGCAACCCGGGCGCAACACCACTTCCAGCGGGCTGCCGATGTCCAGTTGCGAAAATTCCTCGGCCACGACGTCGAACCAGGCCGATCCGGCGCCGGAGATGAGGGCGGGCCCGCTCTTGCGCAGCCGGCCCGCGGCGGCCAGGCCGCGCAAGGCGTCGGTGGCGCGGCGCAGGAACGCGCGGATGGCGCCTTCTTCCTGCAGCACGCCTTCATAGACTTCGATGCCGGCCAGCGCCAGGCCGGGCCAGCGGGCGATCTCGTCGGCCACGGCCTGCAACTGCGCGTCGTCGCGCACGCCGGTGCGCCCGCCCGCCGGACCCAGTTCAATCAGCACGGGCAGCACCTTGCCCTCGTCGCCGAAGAACTTGCCCAGCTGCGCGGCGTTGGCCGCCGAATCCACGATGCAGAAGAAGGTGAACGCCGGATCCTCCAGCAGACGGGCGATGATGGCCATGTTGGCGCGGCCCACGAGCTGATTGGCCATCAGCACCCGGCGCACGCCGTGCTGGTACGCCGCCAGGACCTGCGGTGCGGTGGCCAGGGTGATGCCCCACGCCCCGTTGTCGATCTGGCGCTTGAACAGGGCCGGGCTCATCGTCGTCTTGCCGTGCGGCGCCAGCTTGACGTGGTAGGCCTCCATGAACTGCTGCATCCACTGCAGGTTGTGGCGCATGCGGGCTTCGTACAGCACGGCCACCGGCAGGCTCACGTCCTCGTTCAGCAGGTTCCAGTTCAGCGCCGCCACGTCGGCGGTGGTACAGGATTCGGGAAACGCGCCCAGGCCCTTGCCGTTCACGTCCAGGGGAGCTGCGGGAGAGGAGGAGTTGGTCATGGTGGCGGTCCGATATGGAAAATATTTACGTCAAATCCAGTTTTTTTAATTATCGTGAAAGAAATTTACAAGCGGGAGCTAGGAGTTTCCCGTAGGCCACGCCGACCGGACGATGGGAAAATAGGTCCATGCCGCGCGCCCCTTGAGGCGCGCCTGTGCTTTGACAAAGGAAATGCCATGCTGAAAGTCGCCCTGGGCCAGTTCGCCGTCAGCCGCGTCTGGGAAGAAAACGCGCAGGTCTGCATCGATCTGATGGAACGCGCCCGCGCCGGCGGGGCAGGCCTCCTGGTCCTGCCCGAAGGCATCCTGGCCCGTGACATCACCGACCCGCAGATCGTGCTCAAGGCCGCGCAGCCGCTGGACGGTCCGTTCATCACGCGCCTGCTCGATGCCAGCCGCGGGTCGGACCTGGCCACCATGATGTGCGTGCACGTGCCGACGGGCGAGGGCCGGGTGTGGAACACGTTGGTCACGATCCGCGACGGCCAGATCCTGTCGCAGTACCGCAAGCTGCATCTGTACGACGCCTTCACCATGAAGGAATCGACCAATGTCACTCCGGGCACGGACATCCCTCCGCTGCTGGACATCGCCGGCCTGCGCGTGGGTCTCATGACCTGCTACGACGTGCGCTTTCCCGAACTGGCGCGCCGGCTGGCGCTGGACGGCGCCGACCTGCTGGTGCTGCCGGCCGCCTGGGTGCGCGGCCCGCTCAAGGAAATGCACTGGGAAGTCCTGGTCACGGCCAGGGCGCTGGAGAACACCTGCTACGTCGCGGCCACCGGCGAATGCGGCGAGCGCAACATCGGTTGCAGCATGGTGGTCGATCCGTTGGGCGTCGTCACGGCGCGCGCCGGCGAAGCGCCCGCGCTGGTCTTTGCCGACATCGACCCGGAGCGCCTTGCCCACGCGCGCAAGGTGCTGCCCGTGCTGGCCAACCGCCGCTTCGCTCCGCCCGAACTGGCGTAGGGCGGCCACGCCGCCGGCTGGTGCAACGGCCGGCGGGCGCCAGGGCGCGGGCATGGTGTAATGCAGGCTTGAAATCCTTGCTGCATCCCTTCATCTGCTGCCAATGAGCAACGATCTCTTCGCGGCCGATCCCGCGCATCGGCCCTATGTTCCCCTGGCCGAACGCCTGCGTCCCCGCACCCTGTCCGACGTGGTTGGCCAGTCGCATCTGCTGGGCCCCGACAAGCCCCTGCGCGTCGCCTTCGAATCCGGCCGTCCGCACTCCATGATCTTCTGGGGGCCGCCCGGCGTGGGCAAGACCACGCTGGCGCGCCTGATGGCCGACGGCTTCGACGCGCAGTTCATCGCCATCTCGGCCGTGCTGGGCGGCGTGAAGGACATCCGCGACGCCGTGACGGTGGCGCAGGTCGCGCAAGGCCAGGGCCGGCGCACCATCCTCTTCGTCGACGAAGTCCACCGCTTCAACAAGGCGCAGCAGGACGCCTTCCTGCCGTACGTCGAAAGCGGGCTGTTCACGTTCATCGGCGCCACCACCGAGAACCCTTCGTTCGAGGTCAACTCGGCCTTGCTGTCGCGGGCGCGCGTGTATGTGCTGCAATCGTTGACGGCAGAAGAACTGCAGCAGCTCGTTGACCGTGCGGTCGCGGCGCTCAATGAAGGACAGGAACCGGGCGACACCATCCGCATCGAGCCCGACGCGCGCGAGCAGCTGGCCGCGTGGGCCGACGGCGACGCGCGCCGCCTGATCAGCGCGGTGGAAGTCGTGGCTGAGTCTGCGCAGTCCGCCGGACGCGACACGGTGGACGCCGCCTGGCTGGAGATTTCGCTGTCGCAGAACCTGCGGCGCTTCGACAAGGGCGGCGACGCCTTCTACGACCAGATCAGCGCGCTGCACAAGTCGGTGCGCGGCTCGAACCCGGACGCGGCGCTGTACTGGTTCTGCCGCATGATCGACGGCGGCGCCGATCCCAAGTACCTGTCGCGCCGCCTGGTGCGCATGGCGGTGGAAGACATCGGCCTGGCCGACCCCCGCGCAACGGACCTGGCCGTGAACGGCGCCGACATCTACGAGCGCCTCGGTTCCCCCGAGGGCGAGCTCGCGCTGGCGCAGGCGGTGGTGTACATGGCGTGCGCCGCCAAGTCCAACGCCGTCTACAACGCCTACAACCAGGCGCGCAAGTTCGCGGCGGAACACGGCAGCGCGCCGGTGCCCATCCACTTGCGCAATGCGCCGACCAAGCTGATGAAACAGCTGGGTCATGGCAAGGCCTACCGCTACGCGCACGACGAGCCTCACGGCTACGCCGCGGGCGAGCAATATTTCCCTGACGGACTCAAGCCTTCCTTCTACCGGCCGACCGATCGCGGCCTGGAGGCTAAAATCCAGCAGAAGCTGGCATTCCTGCGCGAGCTGGACGCACAGGAACGCGCCAAGAACCGGTGACGGGCAATCCCCCGCCGCCTTTTTTGCAACCTCACCGACCTCACCATGCTAGACCCGATACTGCTGCGCAAAGACCTGCAAACCGTCGTAGACCGCCTGAAGACCCGTGGCGTCGCCTTCGACACGGAACGGTTCAACGACCTGGAGTCTCGCCGCAAGGCCGTCCAGACCGAAACCGAGTCCCTGCAAGCCCGCCGCAATGCGCTGGCCAAGCAGATCGGCCAATTGAAGGCCAAGGGCGAGGACGCCAGCGCCGTCATGGCGGAATCGCAGGCCGTGCCCGTGCGCCTGAAGCAGCTCGAGGAAGAGCTGGCCGCCCTGCAGCAGCCGCTCAATGACCTGCTCATGTCGGTGCCGAACCTGCCGCACGCCAGCGTGCCGCTGGGCGAGTCCGCCGACGACAACGTCGAAGTGCGCCGCTGGCTGCCCGGCCAGGCCGGCGCCGACGGCAACCCGCCCGCGCTGGGCTTTGAGCCGCGCGATCACGTCGCGCTGGGCGAACCGCTGGGCCTGGACTTCGACATGGCCGCCAAGCTGTCGGGCGCGCGCTTTTCGTTCATGCGCGGCCCCATCGCCCGCCTGCACCGTGCGCTGGCCCAGTTCATGCTCGACCTGCAGACCGGCACGCACGGCTATACCGAGTGCTACACCCCGTACATCGTCAACGCCTCGACGCTGTACGGCACCGGCCAGCTGCCCAAGTTCAAGGACGACATGTTTGCGGTCTCCAAGGGCGGCGGCGACGACGATCCCAAGGTCGACGACCAGGGCAAGCCGTATGTGCGCGAAGACCAGTACCTGATCTCCACCTCGGAAATCACGCTGACCAGCGTGGCCAGCGGCACGATCCAGGCCGCCGCCGACCTGCCGCTCAAGCTCACCGCCCACACGCCGTGCTTCCGCTCAGAAGCTGGCAGCGGCGGCCGCGACACCCGCGGCATGATCCGCCAGCACCAGTTCGACAAGGTCGAAATGGTGCAGATCACGCAGCCGGACCAGTCGTACGAGGCCCTGGAAGAAATGGTCGGTCACGCCGAGCGCGTGCTGCAATTGCTGAATCTGCCGTACCGCGTCGTGCTGCTTTGCACTGGCGACATGGGTTTCGGGTCGTCCAAGACGTATGACCTGGAAGTCTGGCTGCCGGCGCAAAATACCTGGCGCGAGATTTCGTCGGTGTCCAACTGCGAAACCTTCCAGGCCCGGCGCATGCAGGCGCGTTTCCGCAATGCCCAGGGCAAGCCGGAATATGTCCACACCCTGAACGGCTCCGGCCTGGCGGTGGGCCGCGCGCTGGTCGCCGTGCTGGAAAACCACCAGCAAGAAGACGGCAGCGTGTTGATTCCGGAAGCGCTGCAGCCCTACATGGGCGGTATTACGGTACTAAAACCCTGATATTCGCGCGGCGTCCATCGGCCATTTGGCTGATAAAAAGACGGAGCCTCCGGGCTCCGTTTTTTTTTATCATTGCCGACATATTGCTGTCTTTTTGGAACGCTATCGTGCTCACGTGAGTGCTTGATTTTTGATGTGAGCAATTGTGTATTTGGCATAAAAGGGCCGGATAGTTACGGCACAATACACCGGCGTTCTACACGCTTCATTCACTTATATAACAAGGAGTTGTCCATGACTTCAAGAATGATTGGAGATTTTCGTGTGAGATGCTCTGTGGCAAAGGAAGACGAGCAGGGTTATCGGGTGCAAATATGGACTCGCCGAATTGGCGGAACCGCGCCCGAAAAATGCTGGACGGTGCCGGGTCAGGCGCCGTTCACTGATTTGCACGAAGCAGAACAGGAAAGCCGTCAGCTGTTCCAGGGCATAAATGGTGTGCGTTTTAACGGTGAACCGGAGTTTGCTCATGCGTCCGCATAATGGTTGGTGGCGGGCGTCCAGTGCGCCGCGCCGCTGGATCGATCTGGTCCAGGAATCGCCGCGTTGGGCCGATGACAAGGCCAAACCGGTTGCGCAACAACCGGCCTCGGTGGTTGCAAAGCCTGTGCAGGCGCCCGCCGCCTGACAGGTTGTCACGGGGCACCGGACATTGCCTCGACAAAAGAAAGGCCACTCGCAGGAGTGGCCTTTGCTTTTGGCGCGAGCGATTATCAATCGCGGTCGTGGCCGCGGCCCCGGTAATACCCGTGACCGTGTTTCGGACCGTGGTAGTGGCCGCGATCGTAGTAGCGCCCGCCACGGTAATACACCGGCGCCGGGTATACCACCGGCGGCGGGGGCGCGACGTACACCGGAGCCGGGCGGTAATACACCGGCGGCGGCGGCGCCACATAGACCGGCTGCGGAGCCACGTAGACCGGTGCCGGGTAGACGATTCCAGGAACGCCGATCGAGATGCCGACGTCCACGCGTGCCAAAGCGACACTGGAGATCATCAGCCCCGCGGCGCCAACACCTGCAATAAGCCATTTTTTCATCTTGCACCTGCCCGCTGCGAGACGCAGCAAAGTTGAGTATCCGTTGGCGCTATTTTCGGCGGTTTGCGCCAGCTATACGTAAGCATCCCGGCCGCAATCGCGACAATCCGCAACCGCCCCCGTTTTCCATGGGCGAGGGGTGCTGCACTGCGGCAGGGCGGGTCCGCTCTGGCGAAATGGCGATTGAAGTCGATTGAAATGGGATGGAATTAACTGAAGCCGAGGGGTGGTGTTACACCTTGACACCAACTCCGGGCGGCCGGCGCGAGCGGTGTTGCGCCCGCGCGCCAGCGCCTCAGTAATCCGACTTGTCGAAGGGCGTGGTCTGGCGATATTCGACCACCCACACCCAGGGATTGGCCGCCCACGCATGCGCGCCATAGCGTTCGCACCACATCAGCGCGAACGCCGTTTGCAGGGGCACACCGGGCAGTAGCGCGGAGCTTTGATAAAGCGCGAGCGTGCCCTCCGCACGCGCATCGGCCTCGGTCAGGTTCTGCAGCCGCTGGATACGTACGCCCACGACGACGGCGCTGGCAAACGGCGCGCCGGCTTCGTCGGCCAGGATGATGGTCTCGCCCGATTTTCCGTAGGGGCACCTGACCCAGCTTGAAGTCTTGCGCATCTCGGACGGGTTATCGGGCGACGGCCCCATGGCCACCCATCTGCCCGAATCGGCGGCGTCCGCATACCAGACCGTGGTGAACTTGGACGGTTGCGGCTTGAGGATGCGCCGGCTCTGCACCTTTGCCCCATCCAGAATGGCCTGCTTGAGCGGTTCGCTGAACTGGAGTAACTGCCGTTTCATGTGCTAGCTGTATCCCTCGCGATGAACGCTTGCGCGCTTATTGCTGTTATGGCTGGGGCCCGCACGTGCCACCTGCTTGAGACGGACTCAATCTCTGCTTCGGGGAGTATGACGTGTCACGACTTACCTGTCAGGTGGGCGCTGCACATGTGTTGTCTTTTTGAAAATGCCGAGGCGTTGTTTGTATACTCAGCGCATGACTACCGACCTCCATAATCTCAAGCCCGGTTACTACTGGTACACCATGGCCAACGACCCGCTGGCCGTCATTCATATCCATGAAGACGGCGGGGCCACGCTGATGGGCACCGACTATCGCATCGGCGCCGAAGGCGTTGCCGACATGGTCCGCCAGGGCGAGCGCTTTTTCTGGATCGAACCGCCTCAAGTCTGACATGGCGGATCTGCTCCTCACGAACGTCCGTACGCCGCAAGGCGAGGGCGTGGATGTGCTGGTGCGCGGCGGCCGCATCCTGCAAATCGGCCCCCGCCTTGAGGCCGATTCCGCCGTGAACGTCGAAGAGGGCGGCGGCGCCTTGCTGCTGCCCGCCTTCGTCGAAGGCCACACCCATCTGGACAAGACGACCTGGGGTTCCGCCTGGTATGTGAACAAGGTCGGCCCGTCCCTGACCGATCGCATCGACAACGAACGCAACTGGCGCGCCGCCACCGGGCACGACGCCGCCAGCCATTCGCATGCGCTGGCTCTGGCGTTCCTGCGGGCGGGCACGACCCGCATCCGCACCCACGTCGATATCGACACCGACGCCGGACTGAAACACCTGGAAGGCGTGCATGCCACGCGGCACGCGCTGGCCGGGCGCGTCGAGATCCAGACGGTGGCGTTTCCGCAGTCCGGCCTCCTGGCGCGCGCCGGCACGGCCGAACTGCTGGACCAGGCGCTTGCCGATGGCGCCGACGTGCTCGGCGGGCTGGACCCGTCCGCCATCGACCGTGATCCCGTGAAATCCCTGGATGTGCTGTTTGGCCTGGCCGACAAGCACGGCAAGCCGGTGGATATCCATCTGCATGAGCCCGGCGAACTGGGCGCCTTTACGCTGGAGCTGATCCTGGACCGCGTCCAGGCGCTGGACATGAAGGGCAAGGTCGTCATCAGCCACGCCTTCTGCCTGGGCGCGCTCGACGCCCGCCGTCTGGAGGGCTTGCTGCGGCGGTTGGCGCTGCTGGACGTCGCCCTGCTGACCACCGCGCCGGCGTCTCGGCCGGTGCCCTCGCCACGCGCCTGCCGCGAGGCGGCCGTGACGCTTTTTGGCGGCAATGACGGCATCCGGGACACCTGGACGCCCTACGGCAGCCCCGACATGCTGGAGCGCGCGGCGCTGATCGGGCTGCGCAACGATCTGCGCCGCGACGACGAGATCGAGTGGGCATTCGACTGCGTGACCCGCGCCGCCGCCCGCGCCTGCGGATTTGCGGACTACGGCCTGGCGCCCGGCGCGCGTGCCGATCTGGTGCTGGCCGATGCGGGCTGTATCGCCCAGGCCGTTGTGCAGCGTTCGCCGCGGCGTCTGGTGGTGTCCAGCGGCGTGGTCGTGGCGCGCAACGGCGAAGACGCCATCGCCTAGCGGGCGCGCTGGGCGGCCGTGGCGCCCAGGCCCAGCTGCGATTCGGCCACTTCCACGAAGGCTCGCATCAGTTCCGATCGCACGCCTGACCGCAGCCAGATGGCGCCCACCGTTCGTACCGGACAGGGCTCGGGCAACGGCCAGCGTTTGACGTGCGCCAGCGGCGCGCCCGTGCTGGCCCAGTCAGGCAGCAGCGCCACGCCCAGCCCCTCGGAAACCAGCTTGGCAATCGATTCGATCCCATCCAGTTCAAAACGGACCCGGGGGCGCAGGCTGCGCGCCCGCAGGTAGTCGTCCGCCATCTTGCCGCCCACCACGCTGCGGTCATAGCAGATGTACGGTTCCCGGGCGATGACGGCCAGTGGGTCGTCGACCTTCATCTGCGCAGGCGTGACCAGCACCAGCGGTTCGCGGCGCAGGTCGCGCCACGCGCAGGTCTTAGGAATGGGAAACAGGGGATGCACCAGTAGCGCGCCGTCCAATTCGCCCGACAGCACCTTGCTGTAGAGCAGCGTGGTCGGCGCCGGCTCGATATAGATCTCGATGCCCGGATGCCGCGCCACCCAGGTGCGCAGCACGGGCGGCATGATGCCGGTCAGGGCGGTGGGCGTGGCGCCCAGCCGCAAGGGTCCTGCAGGCAGATCCGTGTCCGACGCGGCCGAGCGCAGGTCGCGCACGTCGCGCAGGATGGCGCGCGCCCGCTCCAGGATGCGCACGCCGGCAGGCGTGGGTTTGACCGTACGGCCCGAGCGCGCGATCAACGCGCTGCCCACGTCGGCTTCCAGCGCGCGCAGCCGTTGCTGCACCGTCGCTGGCGTCAGCCCCTGGTGGCGGGCGGCCTGGGCGATGGAACCCAGTTCCACCACATGCACATACGTCTGCAAAAAGCGTGAATCCACAACGGCCTGCCTATCCGGAAGATGGTTTTTCCGTATTCTAAAGATGCGTGAAGATAATTGTTGTTTTCTTTGGACGGGGGAAGAATACGTCCAGGCGATCAGGCAGCGCGCGGCGCGTCGGTCGGTCCAGCCGATTTCACTGTCATCAAGGAGTTTCCCCGTGCCCATCATTGAATCCATAGACGTATGCGCCGCGGCGGTGCCTCTGGATAAAGTCACCTCGTTCTCCAACCGCACCGTGTCCACCCGCCACTATGGCCTGGTCAAGGTGCGCTCTGCCGATGGCGTCGAAGGCATTGGCTTTTGCTACGTGGGCAGCGCCGGCGGCGCCATTTTCGAGGCCGCCGTCCAGAGCCTGCTGGGACCCGTGCTGCTGGGCAAGGATTCGCATGCGGTCGAAGGCCTGTGGCAGGCGATGTATCAGGAAGCCCTGTTGCAGGGCCGGCAGGGCACGGTGATGCGCGCATTGAGCGCGCTGGACATCGCGTTGTGGGACTTGAATGCCAAGACCGCGGGCTTGCCGCTGCACAAATTCCTGGGCGCGATGGAATTGGAATCGGTGCCGGCGTATGCCAGCGGCGGTTATTACCTGGATGGCAAGACCCCGCAGCACCTGGGCGAGGAGATGGCCAGCTATGTGGCCAAGGGCTTTGGCGCCGTCAAGATGAAGACCGGCCGCCTCTCGCCCCGCGAGGAAGAAGCGCGCCTGAAGGCCGCGCGCGAAGCCGTGGGGCCGGATGTCGAGTTGATGATGGACTGCAATAACGCCTGGCAGGACGTGACGCAGGCCATGCAGTACATCCGCCGTTTTGAGCAATACGAACCGTACTTCATCGAGGAACCGTTCGGCCCGGACGACATCGACAGCCATGCCAAGCTGGCGCGGCTGACGCATCTGCCGATCGCCACGGCCGAAATCGGCTACGGCCGTTGGTATCACAAGGAACTGCTGGACAAGGGCGCTGCCGGCATCCTGCAGACGGACGCGGCGGTCTGCGGCGGCATCACCGAATGGAAGCGCATCGCGGCCACGGCGGCCAGCTACGGCGTGGTGGTGTGCCCGCACTGGTTCCATGACGTGCATGCGCCGCTGGTCGCGGCCACGCCCAACGCGCGCTATGTCGAATTCTTCTGGGACGACCAGGTGCTGAACTTCCGCAAGCTGGTCGACCGCCAACTGACCCACAAGCAGGGCCGCGTGATCCTGCATCAGGAGCCGGGGCTGGGATTCGGCTTTGACGAGCGCATGGTCGAACGCTTCGGCAAGTGGACGCGCGTCGGCCGCTAGGCCATTCGCGAGGCGCCGCGCAAAACGTCACATGCGGTGCGCATGCGGCAGCGGCGCCGGTTCACGCGGGTGTCGTACCGAAGGTCCGCATCCAGGCCGCGCCAGATGGCCGGACGCCACAGAGGCAGGCAGTGTCCACATAACCAGTTGCCGGCCTTTGGACCGGCGCGCGAGGAGACAACAATGCAACGTAGGCAATTCATCACCGGCGCCGCGGCGCTGGGAGCGGCGCTGGTGCTGCCCGCGGTGGCGCGGGCGCAGGAGATGCCGTCCGGGCCGGTGAAGATCGTGGTCGGGTTTCCAGCGGGCGGCGGCACGGATGTGCTGGCCCGCCTGCTGGGACAGAAGCTGGGCGTGCTGTGGAACATGCCCGTCATCATCGAGAACCGCGCGGGCGCGGCCGGCATCATCGCGGCCGAACAGGTCGCGCGCCAGCCGGGCGATGGCAACACGCTTTTGATGGCGCACGTGAACAGCCACGGCATCGCGCCGGGCCTGCAGCCCAAGCTTGCGTATTCGGTGGACAAGGACTTCACGCCGATCGCCCTGGTCGGCAAGACGCCCACCATCCTGATCGGCGGCGCCGGGCAACCGGCCAAGACGCTGCCCGACCTCGTCGCGCTGTGCCGCGCGCAACCGGGCAAGATCGTGTTCGGCTCAGCGGGCAGCGGATCGGCCCAGCATCTGGCGCTGGAAATCTTCAAGGCACGCGCCGGCATTGACGTGCTGCACGTGCCGTACAAGGGATCGGCGCCGCTGATGAACGATCTGCTGGGCGGGCATGTGCAATATTGCTTCGAAGGCATGACGACGGCCACGCCGTTGATCCAGTCCGGCAAGGTCATCGCGCTGGCGCAGACGCTGCAAAAGCGCTCCAAGAGCCAGCCCGATGTGCCGACGGTTGCGGAACAGGGCTACCCGGGCTTCGAGGCCAGCATCTGGTTCGGCATGGTCGGGCCGGGCGGCATGCCCGCCGCCATGGTCCAGCGCATGAGCCGCGACATCGACCAGGTGCTGGCGATGCCCGACGTGCAGGAAAAGCTGGCGCAGGTGGGCGCGGAAGACGGCGGCGGGGGCGTGCAGCGCTTTGCCGAATTCATGAAGAGCGAGCAGCAGAAATACGCGAAGACGATCCAGGACGCGAAGATCGTGGCGGAGGGATAAAGCCATATACGGGCGGTGTCTGACACCCCCGGCGCACATCTGGCATATGAAGATGGTCTTAGTTGGGTGTCAGACACCGCGATTCCGATACGGGCGGTGTCTGACACCCAAGGCGCACATCCGGCATATGAAGATGGTCTCAATGGGGTGTCAGACACCGCGTGACTCAGATGGCTGCCGCCTCCGGATCCACCCAGCCCGCCGTCGCCGAGATCGAGCGGGCTTTTTCGCTGAGCAGGCGCGCGGTGGCCGATTCCAGGTCGTCATCCACGGCGCCCACCGGCCCCATCAGCGTGATGGCCGCCTTCATTTCGCCCAGCATGTCGAAGATGGGCGCCGACAGCGACGTGAAGTGCGGCAGCAGCGCGTGGCGGCAACGGCTGATGTGGTGTTTTTGGACCTCGTCGCGAATGGCCTGCACGTCCGCCATCGTGTAGGCGTTGCCGGCGGTGCCGCCGTGGCTTTCCGGCACGGACGAGGCCATCTCCTGTTCCAGCAGCTCGCGGGTCAGCGCATCCGGCAGGTGCGCCAGGAAATTGCGGCCCAGCGCGGATGACAGCAGCGGCATCACCGTGCCGACACGCAATTCCAGGAGGGGCCGGCTGCGGCTGCCCTCGACGCGGTACACGATCGTGGGCCCCTTGTTGCCCCACACCCCCAGGAACACGGTATGGCCAGTGGCCGCGGCCACCTCGGCCATGATGGGCCGCGCCGTGGTGAACACGTCGAACTGCTCCAGGGCGGCAAGCCCCAGCCGAAGCGCGTACGGACCGAGCCCGTAATGGCCGGTGTCGGCGTGCTGCTGCACCACGCCCACCTTCTGGAAGCTCACCAGGTAGTAGTGGACATTGGGAACGGTCAGCGCACAGGCGTCCGCGATTTCCTTGAGCGGCATCGGGCGGCCGGTCTTGCGGATGACGTCCAGGATCCGGAACCCCACCTCGATCGACTGGATGCCCCTGCGCGCCGTGGCAGGCGCCTGTTCCGAATTCTTCTCAGCCTTGCCGGCGGGCCTTGCCATTGCTGCCTCCACTGTGTGCGTGGCGGCAGTGTAGCAGCGGCCTTTTTTGCCCCGTGGACCGCCGCGCCGGGTTTCCCCTAGCTTTTGCCGGTGACGCCTTAGCTTTGATAATAGTTAATGCATACAGCAGTATCAATCTAAAACATCAGGGGAAAGCAAGCATGGAAGCGAATGTCGCAATGCCCGGGATCGACGCCGGGCCGACGCTGAGCCGCAAGGAAGAACGCCAGGTCGTGGTGGCCTCCACACTGGGAACGTTGTTCGAGTGGTACGACTTTTTCATCTACGGGACGCTGGCCGTCTTCATGAGCCAGGTCCTCTTCCCGCAGGACAACCCGACCGTCGCGCTGCTGGCCGCCCTGGGCGCGCTGGCCGTGGGCTTCATCATCCGGCCGCTGGGCGCGGTGATGTTCGGCTACCTGGGGGACAAGCTGGGCCGCAAGTACACCTTCCTGATCACCGTCGTCATGATGGGCGGCGCCACCGTGCTGATCGGCTGCCTGCCCACCTACGAAACGGCGGGCCACCTGTCCTGGATCCTGCTGCTGACGCTGCGGGTGGTGCAGGGCCTGGCCGTCGGCGGGGAATACGGCGGCGCGGTGATCTACGTCGCGGAACATTGCGAGCCGCGGCGCCGGGGCCTCTTGACCGGCTGGATCCAGATCACCTCGTCGGCGGGGCTGATCCTGTCGCTGGTCGTGATCCTGTGCGTCCAGGCCTCGATGAGCGCCGAGGACTTCCGCCAGTGGGGATGGCGCCTGCCGTTCATCCTGTCGATCGTGATGCTGGCCATCTCGATCTACGTCCGCGCCAAGCTGCACGAATCGCCGGTCTTCACGCGCATGAAGCAGCAGAACCGACTGTCCAAGAACCCGGTCAAGGAAACGTTCGGCCAATGGCCCAGCCTGCGGCTTGTGCTGCTGGCGCTGATCGGCGTCACGGCGGGGCAGGGCGCAACGTACTTCACCGGCCAGTTCTACGTCATGATCTTCCTGCAGCAGGCCGTGCAGCTTGACCAGACCACCGTCTACACGCTGATCCTGATCGGCTTCATCATCGGCGCGCCGACCTTCGTGCTGTTCGGCTGGCTGTCGGACAAGGTGGGGCGCAAGTGGATCATGATGGCGGGCCTGTTCATCGGTGCGGTGGGCTACCACGCCATGTTCGACGTCCTGCTCAATGCCGGCAATCCGGCGCTGGCGCAGGCGATGCAGACGACGCCCGTCCGCGTGCATGCCGACACCACTGGCGGCGCCTGCGATTTCGGGCTGCAGGCCGCCATGATCGGCAGCCACGCCGACCACAAGAAGGTGTGCGTGCAGGCCAAGAAATTCCTGGTCGGCAAGGGCATCAACTTTGAATATGCCGCGCCGATTCCGGGGCAGGAGATCGCGATGAGCGTGGGCGGCGCCACCGTCAACGGCTTTGACCGCGCGGCGTACGCCAAGGCGCTGACCGCGGCCGGCTATCCGGAAAAGGCCGATCCGGCGCGGATCGACCGCGCCACCATCATCCTGATCCTGGTGCTCATGACCGCCGTCGTTGCCATGGTCTATGGTCCGGTCGCGTCCTATCTGGTGGAATTGTTCCCCGCGCGCATCCGGTATACGGCGCTGTCCTTTCCGTATCACATCGGCGCCGGCATATTTGGCGGTATCGTGCCCTTTACCGCCACCTACCTGGCGCAGGCCAGCGGCAATATCTTCGGCGGCCTGATGTACCCGGTGACGGTGATGGTGATCGTGGGCGTGATCGGCAGCTTGCTGCTGCCCAACACGCGCGCGCAGGCCATCGACGAAGACCCGGTCCACTAACAACAACGCGACAAGGAAGCGAGCAGAGACATGTCCGTGCAAACAACGTTCAAGGCCGCCGTCATTCAGGCGGCGTCCATTCCCACCGACAGCGTGGCCTGCGCCCAGAAGGCGGCCGGGCTCATCCGCCAGGCGGCCGAGCAGGGCGCCCGCGTGCAGGTGTTTCCCGAGGCCTTCCTGGGCGGATATCCCAAGGGCAACTCCTTCGGCGCGCCCATCGGCATGCGCAAACCCGAGGGCCGCGACGCGTTCGCCCAGTACCATCGGCAGGCCATCCGCCTGGACGGCGAAGAAGTCGCGCTGGTCGCGCAGGCCGCGGCCGATACCAACAGCTTCGTGGTCATGGGCTGCATCGAGGCCGACGGCGGCACGCTGTATTGCACCGTGCTGTACTTCAATGGCCAGGCCGGCCTGGCGGGCAAGCACCGAAAACTGATGCCCACCGCGGGCGAGCGGCTGATCTGGGGCTTTGGCGACGGGTCCACCATGCCCGTCATCGACACGCCCTACGGCAAGATCGGTGCGGTGATCTGCTGGGAGAACTACATGCCCATGCTGCGCATGTACATGTACAGCCAGGGTGTGGCGCTGTACTGCGCGCCCACCGCGGACGACCGCGACACCTGGGTGCCCAGCATGCGCCACATTGCGCTGGAAGGCCGCTGCTACGTGCTGACGGCGTGCCAGCACCTGCGCCGCAGCGCGTACCCCGAAGACTTCGAATGCGCCTTGGGCGATGCGCCGGACACGGTGCTGATGCGCGGCGGCAGCGCCATCATCGGCCCGCTCGGCGAGGTGCTGGCCGGCCCGGATTTCTCGGAAGAGACCATCCTGTACGCCGACATCGAGCCCAATCAGATCCTGCGCGGCAAGTACGACTTCGACGTGTCCGGACACTACGCCCGCCCCGACGTCTTCCAGCTGCAGGTGGACACTCGCGAGAAGCGCGCGGTGTCGGCGACCGGCCCCGCCGCCGCGCCGCAGGAGGCTTGATCGATGGAGTTCGATTTCAGCGCCTTGCCGGCGCAGACGGTCTACAACATCCTCACCTCGACCGTCACGCCGCGTCCGATCGCCTGGGTCACCACCGTGTCGGGCAAAGGCGTGGTCAACGCGGCGCCCTTCAGTTTCTTCAACGTGATGGGGCATCAGCCGCCGACGGTCGCGATCGGCCTGATGCGCCATCCCGATGGCGATTTCAAGGACACGGGCGCCAACATCATCGAGAACGGCGAGTTCGTGGTGAACCTGGTGCCGGAGTCGCTGGTCCGCGAAATGAACCAGACCTGCGCCGATTACCCAGCCGACGTGGACGAGATGGCCGCGGCCGGCCTGACGGCGCTCGCGTCCACGCATGTCCGGCCGCCGCGCATCCAGGGCAGCCCGGTGGCGCTGGAATGCGTCAGCCAGGCAACGGTCGTGACCGGTCCGCGCCAGATCGTCGTCATCGGCCGCGTCCTGGGCGCGCACGTCGAGGACGCCTATGTACGCGACGCCGAACGCGGCCACGTGGACACGCCGGCGCTTGGGCTGATTGCCCGCATGCACGGCGGCGGCTGGTACGCGCGCAGTACTGACACCTTCCAGCTTGCGCGGCCGACGACGCCGGATTGATCTGACAACGGCCTTCGGGCCGTTTTTTGCCTGTGCGTTGCGGCCGGAAAGCGGCTTTTTTACAACGCCGCCGGCGCGTTTGACGCAATGCGTCGAGGTTGCGTCAATAACGCCTTCATTTCCCCCGATGACCCCCAAATCCGGACTGCTAGCATCCGTTCGACCGTCGCGAGAACCCTCGACAACTCGACCTCTCCGCCGGCAATTCTCAGACACAACGGACACCATTATTGGGGGCGGATAACCAGGGGCTTGCGAGCATCTGGCCTGTTTTGGAGGCGGCGCAATTCCGCCGCCGAGGCATCCGCCCGAGCCCGCATTCACACTTGCCCTGGAAGCCGCCGGAGGCAGTATGAAAAACATGAAGCTTGGAACCCGCCTGGCGGGTGGTTTCGCCATCTTGCTGGCCATGATCATGGTCATGTGCGTCGTCGGGCTGGTCAGCCTGGCCAACATCAACGATTCGGTCGACACGCTGACGCAACGTTCACTGACCAAGGAGCGGCTGATCAACGACTGGGCGCGCAACATCCAGACCGGGGTCACCCGGACCACCGCGATCGCCAAGAGCGCCGACGCCAGCCTGGCGGGCTTTTTCACCGAGGAAGCGGCGGCCTCTACCCGCAACTCGTCGGCCTTGCAGCAGAAGATCGAGCCGCTGATCGAGACCGACGAGGAAAAGGCGCTGTGGCAGGGAATCAGCAAGGCGCGGGCGGACTACCTGCGCACGCGCGACGGCATCTTCAAGGCCAAGCAGGAAGGCAACGTCGAGGCCGCCAACAAGATCTTCACGCAGGAGTTCCTGCCCGCCACGCGCCAGTTCATCGACAACATCAATCGCCTGTCCGCGCTGCAACGCGCCGACATCGATGCGCGGGCCGCGGAGATCGAAGCGTCCTACGGCAACGCGAACCTGTGGATGATCGTGATCGGCTCCATCGCAGTGGTGTGTGGTCTCTTGATGTCCGTGCTGCTCACGCGCAGCATCACCCGTCCGCTGTCCGACGCCGTGCGCGTGGCGCGCACTGTCGCCGCCAACGACCTGACCAGCACGATCGTCGTGCGGTCCCGTGACGAGATCGGCCAGTTGATGATGGCGCTGGAATCCATGAACGCAAACCTGGCCGCCACGGTCGCCCGCATCCGGACCGGTGTGGACAGCATCGCGTCCGCGTCTGGCGAAATCGCGGCAGGCAATACCGATCTGTCGTCCCGCACCGAACAGCAGGCCGCTTCGCTGGAAGAAACGGCCGCTTCGATGGAACAGCTGTCCTCCACGGTCAAGCAGAACGCCGATAGCGCCAAGCAGGCCAACCAGCTTGCCGCGGCGGCTTCGGAAACCGCATCGCGCGGCGGCGCCACCGTGTCCGAAGTCGTCAGCACCATGAACGCGATCTCCGCCAGCTCGGTGAAGATCTCGGACATCGTGTCGGTGATCGACGGCATTGCATTCCAGACCAACATCCTGGCCCTGAACGCCGCCGTGGAAGCCGCGCGGGCTGGCGAGCAGGGCAAGGGCTTCGCGGTCGTGGCCGCCGAGGTGCGGACGCTGGCGCAGCGCAGCGCCCAGGCCGCCAAGGAGATCAAGGTGCTGATCGAAGACACCGTGCAGAAGATCGGCCAGGGCTCGGGCAGCGCCGAACGCGCCGGTGCCACCATGCAGGAGATTGTCAGTTCCGTGCAGCGCGTGACCGACATCATGGGCGAAATCGCCGCGGCCTCGGCCGAACAGGCCGACGGCATCGAACAGGTCAACCGCGCCGTGTCGCAGATGGACGAGGTGACCCAGCAGAACGCCGCGCTGGTCGAGGAGGCCGCCGCGGCGGCGGGATCGATGCAGGATCAGTCGGCCGATCTGACGCGGGCGGTGAGCGCGTTCAGGTTGCCGGGCGGCGCAGAGCGGGTGTTGGCGGTTGAGGCGGTGTCGTCCGTCCACGCTGCCGAAACGCCGGCGTCGCGGCGGCTGGCTGCTTATTGATCAGCCCACGCAAAGCCGCGCAAAGAACGCACAAAGAAAAAAGCCCCTGATTTCTCAGGGGCTTCATTCTTTAATACTTGGCGGAGAGGGTGGGATTCGAACCCACGGTACGGGGATACCGTACGCCTGATTTCGAGTCAGGTACATTCGACCACTCTGCCACCTCTCCGTGGCTGGGTTCCGTAACGGTGAACGCTTGGATTAACAAGCCTTCACTAAAGATCCCTGGTCGGAAGGATCTTCGTTGTCGGAGCAGCGAAGCCCGCAATTCTACAGGATTTTTTTCTTTTGTGTAAAGGGGCGGATAAAAGGAAGGGTAAAAGGACCACAACGGGTTTCATCCGGCTTTCAGCCGGGGCAATCTTTGGCCAGAATTCTTCCCATTCCGCCCTCTGCCCATCCCATGGACCTCATCCTCATCCTGCTGCTCGCCGCGGTGCTGTGTGTGCCCGTCACACAAATGCTGGGTCTGGGCGCCATTCCCGGCTATCTGATCGCAGGCATCCTGGTCGGCCCATCGTGCTTCAAGCTGGTCACCAATGTGGACACGATGATCGGCGTCTCGCAGTGGGGCGTCGTGATGATGCTGTTCATCATCGGACTGGAGCTGTCGCCCAAGCGCCTGTGGGCGATGCGAAACGAAGTCTTTGTCCTGGGGTCGCTGCAGATGCTGGTGTGCGGCCTGCTGCTGGGCGTGGTGTTTGGCGCGGCCCTGCGGCATCTGGCCGGCATGGAATGGCAGGCGGCTGTGCTGTGCGGCCTGTCGCTGGCGCTGTCGTCCACTGCGGTGGCGCTGCGCCTGCTCGACGAGCGCCAGTTGACCCGCGCGCCGCTGGGGCGCTCGGCGCTGGGGGTGCTGCTGTTTCAGGACATGGCCGCGATTCCGATGCTGGTGGCAGCCGGCCTCCTGGGTTCGGATGGCACGTCGGCCCCGTCCTTCAAGGAAGCGCTGGTCGCCGTGGCGGTGGTGGCGCTGGCCTACCGGCTGCGCCTCCTGGGGTGGGCGGCCAAGGCGGAATTGAACGAACTGTTTACCGCCGCCGCGCTGCTGATGGTGGTGGGCGCCGCCCAGTTGTTCGACTATGCGGGCCTGTCGGCCGGCCTGGGCGGCTTCCTGGTAGGCGTGCTGATGGCCGAATCGCGCTACCGGCACGAGCTCGAAAAGGCGATCGACCCGTTCAAGGGGTTGCTGCTGGGCCTGTTCTTCGTGGCCATCGGCATGTCCATCAACTTGAAGGTGGTGGCCCATCACTGGATGTTCATCTGCGCTGGCGTGCTTGCCCTGCTGGCGGTCAAGGCCGTCATCCTTTACGGCTTTGCCCGCTTTCTGGGGTTGCCCCGTTACCACCGCCTGCTGTTTGCGCTGGTGCTGGCGCAGGGCGGCGAGTTCAGCTTCGCCATCTTCAACGAAGCGTGGGACAACCATCTGGTCAACCTGGAGCAGCGCGACGTGTTGTCGGTGATCGTCGCCGTGTCGATGGGCGTGGTGCCGGTGCTGATCAAGGTGCTAGAGAGCGTGCCCGAAAAGTACGGCGGCATGGCCGGCCTGCCGGTGGCGGACGCCGCGCCGCCCGCCGACGCCGCGTCATCGTCCCCGGCGGACAAGCCGCCCGCCGCTTGACCCTGCGGCGGGTGATGGCATGGCATGATGGGCGCCTTGCCGGGCAGCTACACTTGTAGCCCTGTTCGTTTGCCCCCTTTTCGTTTTCCTCACTTATGCGCCCGCTCACAGGAGAAAGCTCATGCTCAAAGGAAAAGTAGCGCTTGTCACCGGTTCCACCAGCGGCATCGGCCTGGGTATCGCCACGGCCTTCGCCCAGCAGGGTGCGGACATCGTGCTGAACGGTTTCGGCGACGCGGCCGACATTGAAAAGCTGCGTTCGGAACTGGCCAGCAAGCATGGCGTGAAGGTCATCTACGACGGCGCGGACCTGTCCAAGGGAGCGGCCGTGCGCGAGCTGGTCGAGAACACCGTGCGCCAGTTGGGCCGCATCGACATCCTGGTCAATAACGCCGGCATCCAGCACACGGCGCTGATCGAAGATTTCCCGGCCGAAAAGTGGGACGCCATCCTGGCGCTGAATCTGTCCGCCGTCTTTCACGGCACCGCCGCCGCCCTGCCGCACATGAAGAAGCAAGGCTCGGGCCGCATCATCAATATCGCGTCGGCGCACGGTCTGGTGGCCTCGGCCAGCAAGTCGGCCTATGTGGCGGCCAAGCACGGCGTGGTGGGATTCACCAAGGTCACGGCGCTGGAAACGGCCGGGCAGGGCATCACCGCCAACGCCATCTGCCCGGGCTGGGTGCGCACCCCGCTCGTCGAAAAGCAGATCACCGCGCTGGCCGAAAAGAATGGCGTGGACCAGGAAGCCGCTGCCCGAGAACTGCTCAGCGAAAAGCAGCCGTCCCTGCAATTCGTGACGCCGGAACAACTGGGCGGCACGGCCGTATTCCTGGCTTCGGATGCCGCTGCGCAAATCACCGGCACGACCGTCTCCGTCGATGGCGGCTGGACGGCGCGCTAAATCAAGGAAATCCTGAATGCTGTTGTTGCTTTCCCCCGCCAAGAAGCTGGACTACGACTCGCCGCTGCACATCGAGACGCACACCCAGCCGATGTTCGTGGATCAGGCCGCAGGCCTGATCAAGGTCCTGAAGACCAAGACCGCCGAGGACATCTCGGCACTCATGAGCCTGAGCCCGGCCCTGTCCGAGCTGAACGTCCAGCGCTACGCGCACTGGAAGCGCAGCTTCACGCAGGCCAACTCGCGCCAGGCCGTGCTGGCCTTCAATGGCGACGTCTACGAAGGCCTGGACGCCGCTACCCTGTCGGCCAAGCAGCTCGACTGGGCCCAGGAGCATGTCGCCATCCTGAGCGGTCTGTACGGCGTGCTGCGCCCGCTCGACCTGATGCAGCCCTACCGGCTGGAAATGGGCACGCGGCTGGAGAACCCCAAGGGCAAGAACCTGTATGAATACTGGGGCAGCACCATCGCGGACTACCTGAACGAGCGCCAGGCGGGCCAGAAGGCGCCGGTCATCATCAACCTGGCCTCCGAGGAGTATTTCAAGTCGGTGGACCAGAAGGTGTTGAAGGCGCGGGTGGTGCAGTGCGTGTTCCAGGACTGGAAGAACGGCGCCTGGAAGGTCATCAGCTTTCATGCCAAGCGCGCGCGCGGCCTGATGGCGCGCTACGCGATCCAGCACAAGATCGCCAAGCCGGAAGGGCTGCAGGGGTTTGATCTGGAAGGCTACGCGTACGACGCATCGGCGTCGTCGGCGGACAAGCTGGTGTTCCGCCGCAAGCTGGACTGACGGAGTCGCCGGGCGGGATAGGTGTCAGACACCCCGGAAGCGGTGCGGTCGCTTGAGGACTGTCTCGTTGGGGTGTCAGAAACCTGGTTCAGACTTCGCCTTTTCACAAAAAATGCCGGCCTGGCATCTGCGCCAGGCCGGCATTTTTTTCGCCCGCGGAACCGGCGGACCCCGGCTTAGGAGGCTGCCGCCGCCACCGGCGGCGCATGCAGCGGGTCGGCCAGCGCCTGCAGTTCCTGGCGGATCATGTGGGTGGCCTTGAGCATCTGCTTGACGGGATAAACCAGCGCGGCCTGATCGCCGGCGGTGTCGAACTGCGTGGGCAGGTCCAGCGGCACGCGCGGGCTGTTTTCGTCCAGCAGGACGGTCATGCCGTCCAAGGCCTGCCTGATGGGCTCGGGCGTGGCGGGCAGCGCCGCCAGGATGGGAATCGCGGCGGTGATCTGCGAGGCCAGCACGTGGTTCTGGATCAGCAGGTTGTTCAGTTCCGGCACGTCCACCTGATGCGACTTGGGTTCGCTCATCATCCGGTAGAACGCCTCGGCGAAATTGCTGAAGGCGATGTGCACGTTCTTGCGCGCCAATCGCCAGGCCAGGTCGGCGTCGGTGACAGCCGGCGTCTCGGCGGCGGCTTCGCCCACCGGCGCGCCGTGCGCCTGCATGGCTTCGACGTAGCGCAGGCCGGCCAGCAGGTACTCGCGGTTGGCGCGGGTCGCGGCCGAGGCCAGCGGCTTCAGGTAACGCGCCTCCCACCATGGCAGGATGTAGCTGCAGACCAGCGCCAGCGCGCAGCCCAGCAGCGTGTCGATGGCGCGTTCGCCGATCACCGACATGGACACGGTGCCCGGCGACACGAAGTGGAACACCAGCACCACGAACAAGGTGTTGAAGATCGCGCTGGCCATGTAGTTCAGCTGCACCAGGCTGTTGCCCATGATGCACGCGCCCAGCAGCACGGCGAACAGGATGCTGGGCTCGTCGGTCACGTTAAAGAGCAGCAGCGCGGCGATGCAGCCGATCAGGGTGCCCATCAGGCGCCAGCCATTGCGCTGGCGCGTCAGCGCGAAGCCCGGCTTCATGATGATCACGATGGTCAGCATGATCCAGTAGTTGTGCGCCGAGAACTCGGGCGACAGCCAGCGGCTGGCCAGCGTCATCGCGATCGCCGCGGCGGCCGTCACGCGCAGCGCGTAGCGGAAATGCGGAGAATCCAGCCGCAGGTTGCTGGTCAAGAGGCCGAACCGGAATTCCTGGCGCGAAATGAACCGCGTCAGCGACTTGTTGATGCGCAGCACATCGGTCGGCTTGGCGTCGGGCGAGGCCGCGGTGTGATCGGCCAGCCGGTCCACGATGCGCGCCGAATTGCGCAGGCGCCGCAGCACCTGGACGATGAGCGCCAGCATCTCCGGATCGCGCTCGCCCAACCCCTGCTGCTTCAACTGTTCGATCTCGTATTCGATGGCGCGCAGTTCGGCCTTGGCGCTGCTGCGGTACTGCACCTTGCGCCCGCGCGAGACGTCCAGCGCGATGCGGTTCAGCTCCAGCGACATCTTCACCAGCGCGTCGCGCATGAAGATCAGGCAATCGTTGCCGGCCAGCGTGCGGCGCAGCGCGGCGTAGTCGGTGTGCGTGGCGACCAGCGTGTCCAGCAGTTGCAGCATGTCCACGAACATGTTCCAGATCATCACGCGCTGGCGATCGCCCAGTCCCTTGCCGCGGGGCAGGGCGCGCAACACCATGTCGCGCGCGGCCTGGTGTTTCTCTGTCATGACCGATTGGCGCTGGATCAGGTTGCGGTAGGCCTCGTCCAGATCCGAGGTCTCGTCGTAGAAGTTGGCGCGCGCGGCCACGTAGTCGGCGGTGGCAAACAGCGCCACCGACATGGCCTGCTGCTCTTCGCGCAGCCAGAACAGCCGCGAAAACCCCAAACTGAACACCACATAGAACAGCGCGCCGCCCAGCGTGGCGGCGGCATGGGACAGGACTTCGTGCGGCGCCAGCGGCGAATGCATGGTCAGCGTCATCAGCAAGAGGCCCGCAAAGCCGATCAGGCCGCCGCGCTTGCCGAACACGGTGAACATGGAATAGACGAAGCACTGCGCGATGACCACCAGCCAGATCAGCACCGGATGCGTGGATGCCAGCCCCGTGATGATGACGGTGATCGTGCCCAGCGCCGCGCCGCCCAGCATTTCGTTGGTGCGATGCCGCTGCGGACCGCCCGGCTGGTCGATGATGGCCAGGCATTGGGCGCCGAAGGTCGCCACCAGGCCGGTCGTGTAATTGCCGAAGATGCCGCCCAGCACCAGCACGGGCAACAGCATGCCAACCCCCTGGCGCACCCCTCCGAAGAAGTAATGGCTATAGAGAAAGCGGCGGATGCTGGCAATGCGTAAATCCATGGGCGGCGGCTCGGTTCTGGACGACGCAACAAGTATAGAGAGGCCATCGCGGGTTTTGGGGCCGGATAGTTACCGAACCCTCCGTGCAACGGTCGGCAAAAGCCGATTTGCCACCTTTGACGCAACGCGGTAAATTGCCACACTTGCTTCGGTCTGCCTATCCGAAACCGGAGCGTTGATGCGAACGGCCAGGGTCACATCCCAGCCGTCCTGCAGCAAGTCACACCTGCCGTTGGCCGCGCCACAAGCGTGTGTTGCCAAGGCTTCCATTTCGACCTCCAGCGTCCCCAAGGGGCGTTTGCACTGCGTTCTGTCGAGCGTGTGCCGGGTCGGCAAGGTGTCCGGGTGGCGTGGCTCCGTGAGCCGCTAAGCGCCGGATCATGTTGTCGTAACCGGTATGGGTTCAGTTGCCGCCGTATCCGGGCGCGCAGCAGTCAGGGTTGCAGGGCCGGTACTGAAAGGAACTACAACATGGAAATGAATGGCGCCGACATCGTCGTGCGCTGCCTGGCCGATGAAGGCGTGGAACACGTTTTCGGCTACCCTGGCGGCGCGGTGCTCTATATCTACGACGCAATCTTCAAGCAAGACAAATTCCAGCATATCCTGGTTCGTCACGAGCAAGCTGCCGTGCACGCGGCCGATGCCTATTCGCGCTCGTCGCAAAAGGTCGGCGTCTGCATCGTGACCAGCGGTCCGGGCGTGACCAATGCCGTCACCGGCATTGCCACCGCCTACATGGACTCCATCCCGATGGTCATCATCAGCGGGCAGGTGCCCACTGCGGCTATTGGCGAAGACGCCTTCCAGGAATGCGACACCGTCGGCATCACGCGTCCCTGCGTCAAGCACAACTTCCTGGTGCGTGACGTCAAGGACCTGGCCGAAACCATGCGCCGCGCGTTCTACATTGCGCGCACGGGCCGTCCGGGCCCGGTGCTGGTGGATATCCCCAAGGACATCACCGTCGCGCAGTGCAAGTACGTGCCGCCCAAGGGCGAGATCTCGATGCGTTCCTACGCGCCCGTCAACAAGGGCCACCAGGGACAGATCAAGAAGGCCGTGCAGATGCTGCTGGCCGCCGAACGCCCCATGATCTACACGGGCGGCGGCGTCATCCTCTCGAATGCCGCGCCCGAGCTCAACAAGCTCGTGACGCAGCTGGGCGCGCCCTGCACCAGCACCCTCATGGGTCTGGGCGGCTTCCCGGCCAGCAGCGGCCAGTTCGTGGGCATGCCCGGCATGCACGGCACGTACGAGGCCAACATGGCCATGCAGCACTGCGACGTGCTGCTTGCCATCGGCGCCCGCTTCGATGACCGCGTGATCGGCAATCCCAAGCACTTCGCGCAGAACGCCCGCAAGATCATCCATATCGACATCGATCCCTCGTCGATCTCCAAGCGCGTGCGCGTGGATGTCCCGATCGTGGGCAACGTCAAGGACGTTCTGGCCGACCTCAGCGCGCAGTTCGAGATCGCCGCCGCCGAGCACAAGCCGGCCTCGCTCGCCAAGTGGTGGGACCAGGTCGAGACGTGGCGCGGCAAGGAATGCCTGAAGTTCGCCAACTCGACCGAAGTCATCAAGCCGCAGTACGTGGTGGAAAAGCTCTGGGAAGTGACGGGCGGCGACGCTTTCGTCACCTCGGACGTCGGCCAGCACCAGATGTGGGCCGCGCAGTACTACAAGTTCGACAAGCCGCGCCGCTGGATCAACTCCGGCGGCCTGGGCACCATGGGTGTGGGCCTGCCGTACGCCATGGGCGTGCAGATGGCCAATCCGGGCAAGGACGTCGCCGTCATCACCGGCGAAGCCTCGATCCAGATGAACATCCAGGAACTGTCGACCTGCCACCAGTACCGCCTGACGCCCAAGATCGTCTGCCTGAACAATCGTTTTCTGGGCATGGTGCGCCAGTGGCAGCAGATCGACTACGGCTCGCGCTATTCCGAGTCGTACATGGATTCGCTGCCCGATTTCGTCAAGGTTGCCGAGGCCTATGGCCACGTGGGCCTGCGCATCGAACGCCCGGCCGACGTCGAACCGGCCCTGCGCGAGGCGTTTGGCAAGCACAAGGAGCGCCTGGTCTTCCTGGACTTCATCACCGACCGCACCGAAAACGTGTGGCCGATGGTCAAGGCCGGCCGCGGGCTGACCGAAATGCTGCTCGGCTCTGAAGACCTGTAAGGAGGCCCCGCAATGAAGCACGTGATTTCCGTCCTCCTCGAAAACGAACCCGGCGCGCTGTCGCGCGTGGTGGGCCTGTTTTCCGCGCGGGGCTACAACATCGAAACCCTGACCGTGGCGCCCACCGAGGATTCCACGCTGTCGCGCATGACCATCGTCACGACCGGTTCGGACGAGGTCATCGAACAGATCACCAAGCATTTGAACCGCCTGGTCGATGTCGTGAAGGTGGTGGACCTGACCGAAGGCGCCCACATCGAGCGCGAGCTGATGCTCGTGAAGGTGCGCGCCGTCGGCAAGGAACGCGAGGAAATGAAGCGCATGGCGGACATCTTCCGCGGCCGCATCATCGACGTCACCGATAAGTCCTACACCATCGAACTGACCGGGGTGCAGGAAAAAGTACAGGCCTTCCTCGAGGCCCTGGACCGCAGTGCCATCCTTGAAACCGTGCGCACCGGCGTGTCCGGCATCGGACGCGGTGAACGGATTTTGAAGATTTGACCGGCCTTCCAGGCCTGCCTCACCCTACATCTGAATCAAACGAATATCCAAATACTGGAATCTGGAGCACAACATGAAAGTTTTCTACGACAAAGACTGCGATCTGTCCCTCATCAAAGGCAAGACCGTCGCCATCATCGGTTACGGCTCGCAAGGCCACGCGCACGCGCTGAACCTGCATGAGTCGGGCGTGAAGGTCATCGTCGGCCTGCGCAAGGGCGGCGCCTCGTGGAACAAGGCCGCCAACGCCGGCCTGGAAGTCAAGGAAGTCGCGGACGCCGTCAAGTCGGCCGACATCGTCATGATGCTGCTGCCCGACGAGAACATCGCTTCGGTCTACAACAACGAAGTCCACGCCAACATCAAGGCGGGCGCCGCCCTGGCGTTTGCCCACGGTTTCAACGTGCACTACGGCCAGGTCGTGCCGCGCGAAGACATCGACGTCATCATGATCGCCCCGAAGGCCCCCGGCCACACGGTGCGCAACACGTACAAGCAAGGTGGCGGCGTGCCCCACCTGGTGGCCGTGTACCAGGACAAGTCGGGCGCCGCGCGTGACGTGGCCCTGTCGTACGCCAGCGCCAACGGCGGCGGCCGTGCCGGCATCATCGAAACCAACTTCCGCGAAGAAACCGAAACCGACCTGTTCGGCGAACAGGCCGTGCTGTGCGGCGGTACCGTCGAACTGATCAAGGCCGGTTTCGACACGCTGGTGGAAGCCGGCTACGCGCCCGAAATGGCCTACTTCGAGTGCCTGCACGAGCTCAAGCTGATCGTCGACCTGATCTATGAAGGCGGTATCGCCAACATGAACTACTCGATTTCGAACAACGCCGAATTCGGCGAATACGAAACGGGTCCGAAGATCGTCACGGACGAAACTCGCAAGGCCATGCGCCAGTGCCTGACGGACATCCAGACCGGCGAATACGCCAAGAAGTTCATCCTGGAAAACGCCGCCGGCGCCCCGACGCTGACTTCGCGCCGCCGCATCAACGCGGAATCGCAGATCGAGCAAGTGGGCGGCAAGCTGCGCGCCATGATGCCCTGGATCGCCGCCAACAAGCTGGTGGACAAGTCCAAGAACTGATCCCCGGGCAGGCGGGGCTTTCAGGCCCCGCCGGTCAGGATCGAAGCGGCATGCCTCGCAAGGGCATGCCGCTTTTTTTGGCCTTTTTCTGCTTATTTACGGCCCCTGGCGCCAATTGGGCCGGGCACGATCCTTGCTGTAGCCCGCAAGCAGGGCCAGATAGGTTAACCTTTCAAAGTCCGTCGTAAGTTATTGAGACCATGCCCAATTTTTCCATGCGCGATTCCGAGAACCGCCACCGGAGCATTTACCTGCTCCCCAACGCGTTCACCACCGCCGCTTTGTTTGCCGGGTTCTATGCCGTTGTGCAGGCCATGAACGACCGCTTCGAAGTCGCCGCCATCGCCATTTTTGTCGCCATGGTGCTGGACGGCATGGACGGCCGGGTGGCCCGTCTGACCAACACCCAGTCCGCATTCGGCGAGCAATACGACTCGCTGTCCGACATGACGTCGTTTGGCGTGGCGCCGGCGCTGGTCATGTACGAATGGATCCTGAACGACCTTGGACGATGGGGCTGGCTGGCAGCCTTTGTGTATGTGTCGGGCGCGGCGCTGCGTCTGGCGCGCTTCAACACCAACATCGCCGTGGTCGACAAACGCTTCTTCCAGGGCCTGCCCAGTCCGGCCGCGGCCGCACTGGTGGCCGGTTTCGTGTGGCTGGCCGTGGACAACAAGCTGCCCATCCATGACAGCCTGATGGCCTGGGTGGCGTTCACGCTGACCATGTACGCCGGCATCACCATGGTGTCGAACGCGCCGTTCTTCAGCGGCAAGAGCTTCGCCCTGGGCCGCAGCGTGCCATTCTGGGGCATCCTGCTCGTCGTCGCGGTGTTCGTGTTCGTGTCCAGCGATCCTCCGGTGGTGCTGTTTGGCCTGTTCGTGCTGTACGGCCTGTCGGGCTGGGTCACCTGGGTCTGGCGCTGGAACAAGGTGCGCCGCCTGCAACAGGAGCGCCGGGGCCATTCCTCCTGAGGGCGCCCAAAAAGAAACCCGCCGATTCGAACTCGGCGGGTTTTTTCATTCTGGCGGGCCTTCAGGTCCGGGGCGCGGGAAGCCCGGGCGGGCCATCTACCACCAGTTGAACCGGTCGTCGTCGTACATGGGGTCCGGCCCGGGATGAAAGTGCGTCACCTTGCTGCCGTCGCGGCTCATGTAGACGTACATCAGCGAATTCCACACGCCGTTTTCCTTGTAGCGGTACGACCAGACGACTTCGCGCTTTTCGCCCAGCCCGGCCTGGTCGATGCGGGCGGGAGGTCCGAATTCGCAGCGCACGCGATCCGGCCCCCAATCTCCCGTCTCCAGCACCTTGAAATGCGCGTCGGTCAACAGCGGCATCACCCGGTCGACCCGTTCATCGGGACCGACGTTGGCGCCCCACGCATACTGGCCCATCGGCTGCTGCGTCCAGATCACGCGCCGGCCGCCGTTGGCCTGGGGACATTCGAAGTTGGGCGCGCCAAATTGCGCCTGGACTTGCGACAGCGGGGTGCCGGGCGGCACCTCGGTCATGTTGGCGCAGGCGGCCAGACCGGCCAGCGCGATCGATGCGGCGGTCAAGCGGACCATTCGGTATGGGCTGATCATGTCCTTCTCCTGTGGGGTGGGCGTTGCCGCCTCGACCGGCCATTGGCCGGGTCCAGTCTCCTTGCTGGGGTAATTCTAGCGAATCAGCTATAATCGCCGAGCTTTATCAAATGTATTGATTCTGCAAGATCCTTTGCGCCAGCCGCTGGTGGCTTGTCGCAGTGCCCGCAACACGGCGTCACGCCTTATTTGCCGGTCCTGCCCGATCCCGCCAATGGCAGCAGTGAGAAAGCGAATTCAAGCCTGGCTCGCGCAAATTTTTTCCAAACCACGTCAGGGCGCCTCGGCCCTGTCGCATGTCCGAAGAGGTCATCAATGTCTGTAGCTGACATCAAGAAATCCGATATCGTTGCGCAATTCCAACGCGCTCAGGGCGATACCGGCTCCCCCGAAGTTCAGGTGGCTCTGCTCACCGCCCGTATCAACGAGCTGACCGGTCACTTCAAAGAACACATGAAGGATCATCACTCGCGCCGCGGTCTGCTGCGTATGGTCAGCCGTCGCCGCAAGCTGCTCGACTATCTCAAGGGCCGCAATCCCGATTCGTACCGCGCACTGATCGAAAAACTCGGTCTGCGCAAGTGATCGACGGGGCTGGCTCCCCATGACGCAACCGTGGTCGGTGCGACGCATGTCGCAGCGGCCACGGTTTTTCATTTGTAAGGAATAATCGTCATGTTCAACAAAGTGACTAAATCGTTCCAGTACGGCCAGCACACGGTCGTCCTGGAAACTGGCGAGATCGCTCGCCAGGCCTCCGGCGCCGTTGTGGTGTCGATCGAGGACACCGTCGTCCTGGCCACCGTCGTGGCTGCCAAGAAGGCCAAGCCGGGTCAGACGTTCTTCCCGCTGACCGTCGACTACATCGAAAAGACCTACGCCGCCGGCCGCATCCCGGGCGGGTTCTTCAAGCGCGAAGGCAAGCCCTCCGAAAAGGAAACGCTGACGTCGCGCCTGATCGACCGTCCGCTGCGTCCGCTGTTCCCCGAAGACTTCTACAACGAAGTCCAGGTGGTCCTGCACACGCTGTCGGTCAATCCTGAAATCGATCCCGACATCGCCGCCATGATCGGCGCCTCGGCCGCGCTGGCCATCTCGGGCATCCCGTTCAATGGCCCGATCGGCGCCGCGCGCGTGGGTTACATCGATGGTCAATACACCATCAATCCGACCGCATCGGAACTGAAGTCCTCCAAGCTGAACCTGGTTGTCGCCGGCACGGAAAACGCCGTGCTGATGGTCGAATCGGAAGCTGACCAGCTTTCCGAAGAAATCATGTTGGGCGGCGTGGTCTATGGCCACCAGCAAATGCAGACCGTCATCAACGCCATTCACGACCTCGTGAAGGACGCCGGCAAGCCCGATTGGGATTGGCAGGCTCCCGCCAAGGACGAGGCCCTGATCGCCGCGGTTACCGCCGCCGCCCAGGAAGGCCTTAACGCCGCCTACCAGATCCGCGAAAAGCAGGCCCGCACGGCCAAGCTGCGTGAAGTGTCGGCCGAAGTGTCGGCCAAGCTGGCCGCCGCCGCCGCCGAAAAGGGCGAATCGGCTCCCGACGCCGTTACGGTCGACAACATCATGTTCTCGCTGGAATCGGCCATCGTCCGCGGCCAGATCCTGAACGGCGAACCGCGTATCGACGGCCGCGACACCCGCACCGTGCGTCCGATCAGCGTGCGTCTGGGCGTGCTGCCCCGCGCGCACGGCAGCGCGCTGTTCACCCGTGGCGAAACCCAGGCGCTGGTCGTGGCCACGCTGGGCACCAAGCAAGACGAGCAGATCATCGACGCGCTCATGGGCGAGTACCGTGACCGCTTCATGATGCACTACAACATGCCTCCGTTCGCCACCGGCGAAACCGGCCGCATCGGTGTGCCCAAGCGCCGCGAAATCGGCCACGGCCGCCTCGCCAAGCGTTCGCTGGTTCCGGTGCTGCCCGCCCCCGAAGACTTCCAGTACACGATCCGCCTCGTGTCGGAAATCACCGAATCCAACGGCTCCTCGTCGATGGCCTCGGTCTGCGGCGGCTCGCTCGCCATGATGGACGCTGGCGTGCCCATCAAGGATCACGTGGCCGGCGTGGCCATGGGCCTGATCCTGGACGGCGGCAAGTTCGCCGTGCTGACGGACATCCTGGGCGACGAAGATCACCTGGGCGACATGGACTTCAAGGTTGCGGGCACCGAAAACGGCGTCACCGCACTGCAGATGGACATCAAGATCCAGGGCATCACCAAGGAAATCATGCAGGTTGCGCTGGACCAGGCCCGCGAAGGCCGTCTGCACATCCTCGGCAAGATGAAGGAAGCCCTGGACGGTTCGCGCGGCGAGCTGTCGGCTTTCGCGCCGCGCATGCTGACCATCAAGATCAACCCCGAGAAGATCCGTGACGTGATCGGCAAGGGCGGCGCCACCATCCGCGCGCTGACCGAAGAAACCGGCACGCAGATCGACATCTCCGACGACGGCACGATCGTGATCGCCAGCGTCGACGAAGCGCAGGCCAAGGAAGCCCAGCGCCGCATCGTCGAGCTGACCGCCGACGTCGAAGTGGGCCAGATCTACGAAGGCTCGGTTCTGCGTCTGCTGGACTTCGGCGCCATCGTGCAAGTGCTGCCGGGCCGCGACGGCCTGCTGCACATCTCCGAAATCGCCAACTACCGCATCGCGAACATCAACGATGTGCTGAAGGTCGGCCAGCAAGTCCGCGTCAAGGTCATCGAGGCCGACGACAAGGGCCGTCTGCGCCTGTCCATCAAGGCGATCGGCGGCATCGAGCAGCAGCAAGCCGCTGCCGCTCCCGAAGCCGCTCCCCAATCGGAACCGCAAGCTGAATAAGCCTGCAGCCTCCTGATTGAAAGACGGCGCCGCAGGCGCCGTTTTTTTTGCCTGCGTCGTGGCAGCCATGCGGGGCGGCCCGCGGCTCCCCAGTTCGCCCGCCTTCCTGTAAAGTCTTGCGCGAGAGACGCGCCGCCCCGATGCGGCGCGCTTCACGCTTGATCTAAGGGGGCAGACGGATGAGCAAGGCATGACGGCGTGGCCGATAACCGCAGTCACCACGGCGCTGCTGGCTGCGCTGTTGACGGGCTGCATGACTCCCCCCGGGCCGGGTCAGCGCGGCCCCAAGGGCGAGGACATGACGGCCGACCAGTTCGCGCAGACGGACTTCAACCGCACCGTCACGCTGGAGGTGCGAGACAACCTGACCAGCCTGTATTCGCTGCTCGACAAGCTGTATCGCCGCAATCCCCGAGAGTGGCGCAAAACCGGCGTGCCGGACCTGGCCACGGCGGTCAACCGCGTCAAGCATTCCATCGAAGTGCGCGTGCCCCCTTCCGACCTGGCCGGTCTGCGCGACATCCAGATCCTGGCGGTTGCGCTGGATCCCAACTATCCGGGCGACCGGGTCGGCGCCTTCATCTACGGCCTGGCCGACACCATCATCGCCGCGCACAACGGCAAGACGCGCCTGTACGCCACCGACGCCCTGGATGGCCAGCGGGTCTACAATGCCGCTCGGAACGTCGAGGCCGCGGCCTGGCTGCTGGCCACGCGCCGCAACAACCAGGGCGAACTGCTGCTGTTGGCCAATGAGATTTCCCCGAACGCCACGAATCTCAGCTTCGAGCGCGAGTTCGGCGCCATCATCGGCCGGCTGGACCTGATCGCCAACCTGCTCGGCGAAAACTCCCGGCGCATCGGCATCAACTACGCTCAGGGCCTGTTGCTCTTCAACTTCCTGCCTGTGCGTTAACAGGATTTCCATCGTGATCGATATCGCATCCATCCAGGCCGCCCGCGAGAACCTGCGCGGGCAGGTGCTCAAGACCCCGTTCACCCTGTCCCGCACGCTGTCCGACATCTTCGGCGCCGAGATCTGGCTGAAGTTCGAGAATCTGCAGTTCACCGCGTCGTTCAAGGAGCGCGGCGCGCTGAACCGCATGCTCACGCTTTCAGACGCCGAGCGCGCCAAGGGCGTGATCGCGGTCTCGGCGGGCAATCACGCTCAGGGCGTGGCCTACCATGCGCAGCGCATGGGTGTGCCGGCGGTGATCGTGATGCCGCGGTTCACCCCGACTGTGAAGGTCGCCAATACGCGGCGCTTCGGCGCCGAAGTCGTCCTGGCGGGCGACACCTTCGATGACGCCAAGGCGCGCGGCTACGAACTTGCCCAGGAGCGCGGCCTGATAATGATCCACCCCTATGACGACGAAGCCGTCATGGCCGGGCAGGGCACCGTCGCGCTGGAAATGCTGGAAGACCAGCCCCAGCTCGATACCCTGGTCATCGCCATCGGCGGCGGCGGGCTGATCTCCGGGATTTCCACGGCCGCCAAGGCCGTGAACCCCGCCATCGAGATCGTGGGCGTGCAGACCGAGCGCTTTCCGGCCATGTACGCGGCCGTCCAGGGCGCCACCATGCCGCCGGGGCAGTACACCATTGCCGAGGGCATCGCCGTCAAATCGCCCGGCGATCTGACGCTGCCCGTCGTGCGCCGGCTGGTCGACCGGATCGAACTGGTCAGCGAGGCGGACATCGAGCATGCCATCGTCGTGCTGCTGGAAATTGAAAAGACCGTCGTCGAAGGCGCCGGCGCCGCCGGCCTGGCCGCCTTGCTGCGCGCGCAGGAAGAGGGCAGCGACCGCTACAAGGGCAAACGCATCGGGCTGGTGCTCACCGGCGGCAATATCGATCCGCTGATGCTGGGCGAATTGATCGAGCGCGGCATGGTCCGCGCCGGACGCCTGGCGCGCATCCGCGTCGACCTGCGCGACCTGCCGGGCGCGCTGGCCCACGCCACCAAGCTCATTGCCGACGCGCAAGCCAACATCACGGAAGTGCATCACCAGCGCGCGTTCACGTCGCTGCCGGTGCGCAATGTCGAGGTGGATTTTGTCCTCCAGACGCGTGGTCCCGAGCATATCCAGGAAGTGATCGACGTCCTGAACGCGGCGGGATTCGCCGCCAGCAACCACGACCACTGATCCGCCGCGCGGCGTCGTCACGCCGCCATTGCTTTCAAGTTCCTGTCAGAAAGCTGTCGCTCCCGCCGAGTTTTTGGCGGGAGCGATTTTTCATGGGCGAGGCTAACGGATCGACCGGCCGAACGGCCCGATCGTTTGCGGCCCCGGCATGACTGAATTGGCCCACTTGCACGCCTCTGACCCCAAAAAAATGCATCCGCATATTTCACGATGGCGGGCGTTGAATTTTTCATGGAACTTTTTGGCGTCAAGCTAACTTCCGCGAAAAACAGTCTTTTCAGGTGATATTCCGGGATTGCATCGCCATTTTCTTGCTGGCCCTCGACCGCCCGGCGTCCATTCCATGTTCTAGGGATATCCCCCAGAAAGTCATGGTTGATACCGATATGGATTGTGTCGTTCCACGATTTACCATCCCGCGTTCATGTCGTTGCCGCCTTCTGAAGCGGCTTCGTCGAAAGAGAAACGTTCGCATTTGAGGCTGTCTTTTGCTGGCTGCGACGAATTAGGGAGAAAGCAGATTGATAAGAAACAGACAGGATTTCTGGTCTGGCGTGATGTTTATCGTGGTGGGAGGAGGCTTCGCCTTGCAGGCGACCACGTATTCCATGGGAACCGCGGCGCGCATGGGCCCCGGCTACTTTCCGTTCTGGCTCGGCATCGTGCTGGCGCTGATGGGCGCGACGGTGCTGATGAGCGCCTTGTCCCCCCGCGCCGAAACCACGACCATCGGCCGCTATGACTTTCGCATCCTCTTTCTCGTCGTCGGGTCCGTGTTCCTGTACGGCTTTTCCCTGCGCTATCTCGGGCTGTATCTCTCGGTATTCCTGCTCGTCCTGATCAGCAGCGTTGCCAGCCACGAATTCAACTGGAAGGTCGCCGTCGCCAACGGCCTGTTCCTCGTGGCGTTCTCCTACCTCGCGTTCATTCGCGGGCTGGGTCTCATCTTTCCGCTGTGGCCCAGCGTGCTGACCAACTGAGGGACCGGACATGGAACTGCTTCAAAACCTGATGCTGGGCTTTTCGGTGGCATTCACCCCCGAAAACCTGACCTACGCATTCATCGGCTGCCTGCTGGGCACGCTGGTGGGGGTGCTGCCGGGACTCGGACCCGTGCCGACCATCGCCATGCTGCTGCCCATCACCTACGTGCTGCCGCCCACCGCGGGCCTCATCATGCTGGCCGGCATCTACTACGGCACGCAGTATGGCGGCTCGACCACGGCCATTCTGGTGAACTTGCCCGGCGAGACCTCGGCGGTGGTGACCGTGCTGGACGGGCACCAGATGGCCCGAAACGGGCGGGCTGGGGCCGCGCTATCGCTGGCGGCCATCGGCTCGTTCTTTGCGGGCAGCGTCGCCACCGTGCTGATCGCCGCCTTTGCGCCGCCGCTGGCCGAAGTGGCCTTTGCGTTCGGGCCAGCCGAGTACTTCTCGCTGATGGCCCTGGGCCTGATCGGCGCCGTGGTGTTGGCGTCGGGCTCGCTGCCAAAGGCCATCTGCATGATCCTGCTCGGGTTGCTGCTGGGCATGGTCGGCACCGACGTGAACTCGGGCGTTGCGCGCTACGACTTCAGCATCCCTGAACTGCAGGACGGCATCGACTTCGCGATCGTGGCCATGGGCGTGTTCGGCCTGTCGGAAATCATGAGCAACCTGGAACTGAAGGAAAACCGGGTCGAGATCACCGACAAGGTGGGATCGCTGTATCCCAGCCGCCAGGAATTCCGCGAGGCCGCGCCGGCAATCGTGCGCGGCACGGCGCTGGGCTCGGCCCTGGGCATCCTGCCGGGCGGCGGTTCGGTGCTGTCGGCGTTCGCGTCCTACACGCTGGAAAAGAAGCTCTCGAAAGAGCCGCAGCGCTTCGGCAAGGGCCACCCGGCCGGTCTGGCCGGTCCCGAATCGGCCAACAACGCCGGCGCGCAGACCTCGTTCATCCCGCTGCTGACCCTGGGCATCCCGGGCAACGCGGTGATGGCGCTGATGGTCGGCGCGATGACCATCCACAACATCCAGCCCGGTCCGCAGGTCATGTCCAGTCACCCGGAGCTGTTCTGGGGGCTGATCGCCTCGATGTGGATCGGCAACCTGATGCTCGTGGTGCTGAACCTGCCGCTGATCGGCATCTGGGTCAAGCTGCTGCGCGTGCCGTATCGCATGCTGTTCCCCGCGATCCTGGTCTTCTGCACGATCGGGGTGTATTCACTGAACTACAACGCCTTCGACATCTTCATGTTCGCCATCTTCGGCATCATCGGCTACGTCTGGAGCAAGCTGGGGTGTGAAGGCGCGCCGCTGCTGCTTGGCCTGGTGCTGGGGCCCATGATGGAAGAAAACTTCCGCCGGGCGCTGCTCCTGTCGCGCGGCGAGTTCTCCACCTTTGTCACGCGCCCGCTGTCGGCCACGCTGCTCGCGCTTGCCGCGATCCTGCTGGTGCTGGTGGCATTGCCCGCGCTGCGCAAGAAGCGCGAAGAAGCCTTCGTCGAGGTCGACTGACTTTTTTGGATCCGGTTGGCTCCGGGTCTGGTTCGGCGCAAGCCGGCCAGACCCTTTTTTTTATTGCCTGGCCACCAGGTTCTTCAGGCCGTAAAGGCGTTCCCGATGCAGGGTTGCCGTCAACGGCTCCGGGTCACGGCCCAGCGCGACATAGTCCGCCGGAATCTGCGCGATCGCATCCTGCATGTTTTCGGACCCCGCATGCCACCACTGCACCAGCATCCGGTCCGGGTTGTAGACGTCCAGGCCCTGGCGGCGCAGCTCGGAACGGTTGAAGTCCTTCAGATTCCACGTCAGCACCTGGACGGTCGGCGTCTGCGGCAGCCCGCAGCGCGCGCGCCGCGCCAGCCCGGCCGCGATCACATGGAAATCCTTGGGGTCGCTATAGCGCAGCGACGCCTCATAGACCTGCGTGTCGGATTCCAGGGCCGCCGGAAACCGCGCGTTCATGTCCGCCCAGAAATCGGCCATCACCTCGGGCGGAATCTCCCAGATCCGGCAGGCGTTGCGGCGCCATTCCTCGCCAATGCGCTCGGTCCACACGGGCTGAAACACACCGGCCTCGGCCAGCCGCAGCAACAGCCGGCGCAGGATGCCAGACATGAGGACGCAGGCGTCCAGAACGATAAACGGGGGAGAAGGAGGGGGCAGGCTCAAGATCGATTCGGCCGCGGGTCCGGAAAACGCGCACACGCTGCGCGCCGCGGACGCCCGGGCGGGCGGAAAAATGGAAGGCGAGGCAGAAGGATAGTGTTTTTTTGGACGCGTTGCCGGGCGGGGCAATACATACGCGCTCAACCCAGCGGCGTGGCCGTCAGCTGTTCCGCCGGAAACGGGACCAGCATTTCGCGGCTTCGCTCCGTTGCGGCGGTCAGCCAGTCGCCGTATGCGCCTTCGGGCAAGATCACCACCATGCGCTTTTCCGTGCCGGGCTGGTGGTAGCGGCTGAACAGGGGATCGAGGTCGGCGTTGATGGTGAGCATGGTGTAGCTCTCGTGCCATTGTCCCGCCGCATCGCGATACCGGTCCCACAGTCCTGCGATGCCCATGGGCTTGCCGTCGGCGCGGGTGAAGCGGGTAGCCACGGCCTTGCCGGAGGTCCAGTCGGGTTCCAAGATGGCGTCGGCGGGAATGATGCAGCGTTGCGCGCGGCGCCAGGCGTTGCCGAAGGTGTAGGACGCGGCGGCCGTCTCGGCGCGGGCGTTGAAGGTGGACAGCTTGCTGGCGCGGTCCAGGCCGCCCGTGCGGGTCATGGCGCTGATCAAGCCCCAGCGGCCGGTGACGGCCTCGCGTTCCGGGACGGCATCGTCGCCCGCGTCGTGCTCGGGCGGGCGGCGCACGAACAGCCCTTCGTAACGAGGCCACATGTCGTACTTGCCGATGGCGGCGGGTTTGCGGCGCACGCCGAACTTCTGCAGTAGCAGTTCGGCGTCTTTCAGCGTCTGATAGTGCGAACACATGGACGGCTCCCGGTCTATCGGGCGGCGCGCTGGGAGCGCGTCTCGATGTCCAAGCTTGCCGCGCCGGTGCGCGGTTTGTCCAGTGCGGGGGTGATGCGAGGGGGTGGTGCCCGAGACCGGAATCGAACCGGTACGGCCGCGAGGCCGAGGGATTTTCTTACCACTTCGGCTTTCGCCGCCAGCACAGGCTTGCTGTTCGTGGTCTGGAGCACGCCTTCACCATAGCCTTGTTGGCCTTAGGTGCCCGCCGTCTGCTCTCTACACCTTCCCCGGTTGACCACCGGGGCTTGGCTCGGCATTAGCGCGGACGGGGTCCAGGGCCTTCACCGAGTTTGACGGGCTACACCTTTGGAGTTTCCTCCAAAGGGCTCAAATTTGTTCAAGTCCCTTGTGTCTACCAATTTCACCACTCGGGCGATGCGCGGTCCGCGTGGGGCCGGCAGCGGGCGAGACTATACCATCTAGACCGCATGGCCGCGCGCGCGGCGGCGAATTGTTGCCGCGGCCGCGCGCGGGTAAACCCCGATCCCTGCGGGCCCGGACTCCGGACGACACTTTGCGCCATGAAACCCAGCCCGCCCGCCCCGCCATCCCGCGATATCGACCCCGTTTCCCTGCGCCTGTTCCTGGCGGCCTTGGAAGAGGGCAGCCTGGCGCGCGCCGCCGCCCGTGAAAACATCGTGCCGTCCGCAGTCAGCAAGCGCATGTCGGAGATGGAGGACGCGTTTGGCGTGCCGCTGCTTGAGCGCGGCGTAAAGGGCGTGCAGCCGACGCCGGCGGGCGATGCGCTGGCCGCGCACGTGCGCCGCGTGCTGGAGGATATGGACCGCATGCACCGCGACATGGCGGGATTCGCGACCGGGGTGCGCGGGCATATCCGGCTGGCGGTCAGTTTCGCGGCCCTGTCGGGTGACCTGCCGGCGCAGATCCAGTCTTTTCGCCGCGCGAACCCGCAGATCGACATCTCGTTGGAAGAGGACACCACGCAGACGGCCTTTCGTGCGGTGCTGGAAGGGCAGGCAGACGTGGCCGCGGGATCGGACTTCGGCCACGACGGTCTGCAGGTATTTCCCTTTGGTCATTGCGAACTGGCGGCGGTAGTGCCCGGCCGGCACCTGCTGGCCGACCGCGAGACGCTGGGGTATGCGCAATTGCTTCCGTTCGAATTGATCGAGCTGAACCGGGACAACGGCATCAGCAGCGTGTTCGACCAGGCCGCGCGCGAAGCGGGCATGACGCGCCGCATCAGCGCGCGGGTCAGTTCGCACGAGACCATCTGCCTGCTCGTGGCGCGCGGCATGGGCGTGGCCGTGGTGCCGCATTACCTTAAGGCGCGGCTGGCGCACCTGGACATCCGCTTCATTCCGCTGGAGGGGCCCTGGTCCAGCACGCCGCTATGCATTGCGGTGCGGGATCCGGATGCCTTGTCGCCGGCCGCCCGCGCGCTGCTGGCGCATCTGGGCGTGCTGGGCAGCTGACGGGCGTCTCAGGGGTAACCCGGACGTTCCCAAACGAGAATGCCCCCGTGCTGAAAGACCGCTACCCGCCCTGGGCGCCCGCCCGCGATCATGCACGCAGGCGGGCGGCGGCGGGCGAGTGTCCCTGGCTGCCGCCGCGCTTCCATCGAACAGGCTGGCAAGAGGATCCCGAGATGACAGCAGCACCGGCTTCACCCTTCATGGACAGCACCGAACTGCCCCTGCGCGGCATCAAGGTCCTGGAACTGTCCCACATGATCATGGGGCCGGCCGCCGGCCTGTCGCTGGCGGACCTGGGCGCCGATGTCATCAAGGTGGAACCCATCGATGGCGACCGCACGCGTCGTCTGAAGGGATCCGGCAGCGGCTACTTTCCCGTCTTCAACCGCAACAAGCAGAGCCTGGCGATCGACCTGAAGTCGCCCGAGGGGCAGGAGGTCGTGCGCAAGCTGGCGCTTCAGACCGACATGATCGTGGAGAACTTCCGCGACGGCAGCCTGGCGCAGTACGGCCTGGATTATGAATCGCTGTCGGCCGAGAACCCGGGGCTGATCTATGTGTCGCTCAAGGGCTTTCTGTCCGGTCCCTACAAGCACCGCACGGCGCTGGACGAGGTGGTGCAGATGATGGGCGGGCTGGCCTACATCAACGGCGGCGCGGACACGCCGCAACGGGTGGCGGCGTCGGTCAACGACATCCTGGGCGGCACGTTCGGGGTGGTGGGCGCGCTTGCCGCGCTGCACGACCGCCACGCAACGGGCCGCGGACGCCATGTCCGGTCCGGGCTTTTCGAAAACAATCTTCTACTCGTTGCGCAGTTCATCGCGCAGTTTCAGCTGACGGGCACGGCGCCCAAACCCATGGGCGCGGAGCGCAAGCCGCCATGGGGCGTGTACGACGTCTTCGAGACGGCGGATGGCCGCGTGTTCGTCGCGGTGGTGGGCGATGCGCAATGGCGCAACTTCGCGCAGAAATTCCTGCCCCCAGAATGGGCCGCGGACCCGCGCCTGGCCACCGCCGTCGATCGCGAGGCGGCGCGTTCGTGGCTGGTGCCGGGCGTCGGTGAAATCCTGAAGACCTGGAAGACCGACGACCTGTGCGCCGCGCTGGAAGAGGCCAACCTGTCGTATGGCCCGATCCGCCAGCCGCACGACCTGCTCGACGATGCGCACTTGAACGCTGGCGGCGCGCTGCTGAAAACGCGGCTGCCGGACGGCGGCGAAATCTCGGCTGCCGCGCTGCCCATCGAGTTCGACGGCCGCAAGGCGGGCAAGCGGTTCGATCCGCCCACGCAGGGCGCGCAGACTCACGCGATTCTGCAGGGCCTGGGGCTGGATGCGGCCCGCATCGACGCGTTGCGCGCTTCGGGAGTGATTGCATGAACGACGGGCAGTAGCGCCCGATCCCTGTCGAGGCGGCGCCAGACCGCCAAGACATCCATCAAAGAGGAGACAACCATGATCCGCAAACTCGTTGCGCTGGCCGCATTGGCCGTGGCATGTGCTGCAAACGCGCAGGACTATCCCAGCAAGCCCATCCGCATCATCATCCCGTCCACCCCAGGCGGCGGCACCGACTACATCGGCCGCCTGATGAGCACCAAGCTGCACGAGCTGAACGGCTGGGCGGTGGTGCCCGAGAACAAGCCCGGCGCTGGCACCGCGCTGGGCCTGGCGGAGGCCGCGCGGTCGCCCGCGCAGGGCTATGACCTGGTGATCGGCCAGTCCGACAACGTCACGCTGATTCCGCTGCTGATGAAAGTGGCCTACGACCCGGTCAAGGACCTGACGCCCGTGGCGCTGGTGGCCACCACGCCGATGGTGCTGCTGGTGGCCGAGGGATCGCCCTACAAGACGCTGCCCGAGGTGATCGAGGCGGCCAGGAAGGAACCCAACAAGATCTCGTATGGCACGTCGGGCACGGGTGGCGGCGTGCACATCGCCATGGAGATGCTGCAGCACGCAGCCGGCTTCAAGATGCAGCACGTGCCCTACAAAGGGTCCGCCCCGGCGTTGGCCGACCTGATGGGCGGCCATTTGCAGTTCGCGGGTTCGTCGATTTCCTCGGCGGCCACGCTGATCAAGTCCGGCAAGGTGCGCGCGCTGGCGGTGACTTCGCCCAAGCGCAATCCCGCCTTGCCCGACGTGCCGACCGTGGCGGAGCTGGGCTACAAGGATTTCAGCGTGGTGACCTACTACGGCGTGCTTGCCCCGGCCAAGACGCCCGACGCCATCGTGGCTCGCTTGAACACCGACTTCAACAAGCTGCTTGCCCGGCAGGACGTGAAGGACGCGCTGGCGGCGCAGGGATTGGAGACCGATCCGGTGTCCAGCGCGCAGTTTGCGGCGCTGATCCAGTCGGACATCGGCAAGGCGCGGCAAACCATCAAGAGCGCCGGCATCGTCATTCAGCAATAGGATCACGGGAATGCATATGAACCAGGAAGTCAGGCTTTGCGAGGTGGGGCCGCGCGACGGACTGCAGATGGCCAACGGCATGATGGCGGGCGCCGACAAGCTGCGGTGGATCCGGCAGTTGGCCGATGCCGGCCTGCGGGAAATCGAGGTGGGCAGCTTCGTGTCGCCGCGGCTCGTGCCGCAGATGGCGGACACCGGCGACATCTTGCCCGAGGTCCTGAAGATCGAGGGGCTGACGGTGTGCGCGCTGGCCTGCAACCTGAAGGGCGCGATCGCGGCGTATGAGGCGGGCGCGCATGTGCTGGCGTTTCCGGTATCGGTCAGCGACACGCATAGCCGCGCCAACGTCGGCAAGGGCACCGACGCGCAGGTCGACATGCTGGCTGCCATCGTCGACTGGGTCCGTGCACAGGCGCGGCCCATGCGCGTCGACGCGGCCGTTGCCACGGCGTTCGGTTGTTCGATGGAAGGAGAGGTGCCGGTGCGGCGCGTGGCCGACGTGGCGCAAGCCGTGGCGCGGGCCGGCGCCGACGAAATCGCCCTGGCCGATACCGTGGGCTATGCCCACCCCGGGCGGGTGCGCGAGGCGGTGCGGGCCGCGCAGGACGCGGTGGGAGCACGGCTGACCAAGCTGCATCTGCACGACACGATGGGGCTGGGTCTGGCCAACGCGCTGGCGGGGCTGGACGAAGGCATCCGCGCCTTCGATTCCTGCCTGGGCGGCCTGGGGGGATGCCCGTTCGCGCCGGGGGCGTCGGGCAACATCGTCACGGAAGATCTGGTGTTCATGCTGGAAAGCATGGGCTTTCGAACCGGCGTCGACCTGTCCCACCTGCTGGCGGCACGGCCGCTCCTGGCCGATTCACTGCCGCAGGAAAGATTGCGCAGCGGCGTGGCCGCCGCCGGCATTCCCAAGACCTACGCGGCCGCGTAGCTCAGCGATACACCAGAACCGGAAGCGTGCTGTGCGCCAGCACCTTCTGGGTCTGGCTGCCCAGCAGCAGCGCGGCCACGCCGCCGCGGCCGTGCGAGGACATGGCGATCAGGTCGCAATTGCGCGTCATGGCCACGTCTACAATTACCTGGTACGGCGACTCGCTTTCGCGCATTTCCGTGACGCAGGCCACCCCCGCGGTGCTGGCCTTGCCGGCGGCTTCGGACAAATAGGAGCTGGCGAGTTCGCGCGCCTGGTTTTCGTAGACGCCGCGCATGCCTTCGAGCTGCACGGTTTCCATGGAAGGCATCTGGAAAGGGCTGTACACGGTCAGGACTGTGACGCTGGCGCCCAACTCGCGGGCAAGCGCAAGCGCCTGCTCCAGACCGGAATTGGCCAGGCTGGATCCGTCGATGGGGATGAGTATGTGCTTGTACATGGCAACCTCCAGGGGGAATCTCCCGCCCATGGTACGCCCGAAGGGGACGGTTGCCGTTGATTCTGGCGGAAGCGGTGAGATTCGAACTCACGAACGGTTGCCCGTTGCCGGTTTTCAAGACCGGTGCAATCGACCACTCTGCCACGCTTCCGGGGGGCTTGCCTGGGAGGTCATCCAGGTATCGCGGCCGCCAGGCAAACATTCTGCCCGATCAAAGCCACGATATGCCGCAAAGGGCGCAATAATAATCCATTTGCTGCAAAGGAGGCACGCGATGCACGCTGTTGAAATCACCCGCCCCGGCGGCCCCGAGGTTCTCGTCCCCGTGGAACGCCCCACGCCCGAGGCCGGCGCCGGCGAAGTTCTCATCAAAGTGACCGCTGCGGGCATCAACCGCCCCGACGTGTTCCAGCGCAAGGGCAACTATGCCCCGCCGCGTGGCGCATCCGATCTGCCGGGCCTGGAAGTGGCCGGCGAGATCGTCGGCGGCGACGTGGCTGGCAGCGGTTTTGCCTTGGGCGACAAGGTCTGCGCCCTGGTGGCCGGCGGCGGCTATGCCGAATACTGCGTTGCGCCCGTGGCGCAGTGCCTGCCGATTCCCAAGGGTTTGTCTGACATCGAGGCCGCGGGCCTGCCCGAGACGTATTTCACGGTGTGGAGCAACGTGTTCGACCGCGGCCGCCTGTCCGAGGGCGAGGCGCTGCTGGTTCACGGCGGCGCCAGCGGCATCGGCACCACGGCCATCCAGCTGGCGCGTGCGATGGGGCATAAGGTGTACGCGACCGTCGGCAGCGACGATCGCGCACGCGCCGTCGAGGCGTTGGGCGCCGACAAGGGCATCAACTACAAGACGCAGGATTTCGTGAAGGAAGTCCTGGACGCCACCGGCGGACGCGGCGTGGACGTGATCCTGGACATGGTGGCCGGCGACTACATCGCCCGCGACATGCAGTGCCTGGCCGATGACGGCCGCATCGTCATCATTGCGCAGTTGGGCGGCTCACACGCCAATGTGGATACCGCCCAGGTCATGCGCCGCCGTCTGACCATCACCGGCTCGACCTTGCGTCCCCGTCCGGTGGCCTTCAAGGGCGCCATCGCGCGTGCCCTGCGCGAGCACGCCTGGCCGTTGTTGGAAAAAGGGGCCATCAAGCCCATCGTCCATGCCACCTTCCCGCTGGCCGAGGCCTCCAAGGCGCACGCCATGATGGAAGGCGGGGAAAACATCGGCAAAATCATCCTGACCATGTAAGAAACGCGCGGCGTTCGGCGTATCGCCGCGCAACAGGATACAATCTCGGGTTTCGCCTGGAATTTTTTCCAGGCAGGCCCGTGGGCGGTTGCTGCACAAAGCCCCTGTAACAGGTCCTCCCACCTCAGACCCAATCGTCAGACAAATTCGCCATGACTTCAGTCGAAAATCGCGCCCGCCTCGTGCTGGGCAACTGGAAGATGCACGGCAATCTCGCCGAGAACGCCGCGTTGCTGACCGAGCTTCGTGCCGCGGATGCGGCGGGCCACTGCGAAATCGGCATCTGCGTTCCGTTTCCCTACCTGGCGCAGGCCGCGTCGGCCCTGACCGGCAGCAGCGTGTCCTGGGGCGCGCAAGACGTCAGCGCGCACGACAAGGGGGCGTATACGGGTGAAGTCTCCGGTTCGATGCTGAAAGAGTTCGGCTGCCGCTGGGCGCTGGCCGGCCATTCTGAGCGCCGCGTCCTGCACGGCGAAACCGACGAGATCGTGGCCGCCAAGGCGCAGGCCGCGCTGGCCGCCGGCCTGACGCCCGTGGTCTGCGTGGGCGAATCCCTGGCTGACCGCGAAGCCGGCAACACGCTGGCCGTGATCGAACGGCAGCTCAAGCCCGTGCTGGCGCTGGGCGCCGACGCCGTCTCGCGCATGGTTCTCGCTTACGAACCCGTCTGGGCCATCGGCACCGGCCGCACGGCCTCGCCGGAGCAGGCCCAGGAAGTCCATGGCGCCATCCGCGCCGCCCTGCGCGCGCTCGGCGCTGCGCAGGTTCAGGTGTTGTACGGCGGCAGCGTCAAGGCCGCCAACGCCTCCAGTTTGTTCGCCATGACTGATATCGACGGAGCCCTGGTCGGCGGCGCGTCGCTCGTGGCCGAAGAGTTTTTGCGAATTGCCGCCATCTAAGTTTCCGTTCCGGAGTCTGTAATGCCCCTGATGCTCAAAATTCTGCTGGCCGTCCAAGTGATCTCGGCGCTGGCTATCATCGTCCTGGTCCTGCTTCAGCAGGGCAAAGGCGCCGACATGGGCTCCGCTTTCGGTAGCGGCTCGTCGGGCAGCCTGTTCGGCGCCACCGGCGCGGCGAACTTCCTGTCGCGCGCCACCAAGTGGTCCGCGGTCGTGTTCTTTGCCTCCACCGCTGGCCTGGCTTACTTCAGCCACAAGGGCACCAGCGGTCCCGCCGTGGATTCCGGCGTGATGCAGAGCTTCCCGGCCGACCGTTCGGTCCCGCAGGCCCCGGGCTCCTCGGTGCCCGCCACGCCGGGCGCATCGTCCGTGCCGGGCGCGTCGTCGGTGCCCGCCACCCCGGCTCCCGCCACGCCTGACGCCTCCGTGCCCGCGGCCCCGGCCACGCCGGCTGCGCCTGCCGCTGAAAAGCCGGCGCAAGCGCCCGCCGCTCCGGCAAAGTAAGGGACTGCATCAGAAAGGCCGGCGCAAGCCGGCTTTTTTTATGCTTGCGATATTGAAGCGATCCGCGTGGGGAAACCATGGAAAAGCGATTGATGCCGTCGATGATGGCGCTCCAGTGTTTCGAGGCGGTGGCGCGGCACATGAGCGTCACGCGTGCCGCCGAAGAGCTGCACATGACGCAAAGCGCGATCAGCAAACAGATTGCGCAGCTTGAGGCGTTGCTGCGCAATCCGCTGTTCCTGCGCGTGCGCCGCCGGCTGCAACTGACGCCCGCCGGCGCGCTGTACCAATCCGAGGTCAGGACGATCCTGAACCAGGTGGACATGTCCTCGCGGTACATCCTGACCTACGGCAGCGAAACGCAGGTGCTGACGATCGGCACCCAGCCCACCTTCGGCTCGCGCTGGCTCATCCCGCGGCTGCAGCGTTTCATGGCCGCGCACCCGGACATCCAGGTCAAGGTGCGCAGCGAAACCCGCCCGTTCGACCTGATGCAGGCCAAGATCGACATCTCGTTCTTCTTTGGCCACGGCACGCTGCCCGGCGCGCAGTGCCTGGAACTCTTCGAGGCCGACGTCGTGCCGGTGTGCGCGCCCGGGTTCCTGCGCGGCGGCCGGATCGCCAGCCTGGACGAACTGAGCCAGCAGACGCTGATCCAGTGCGCGTCGCGTCCCGAAGCGTGGCATGACTACTTTTCGCATCAGCAGTTTCAGTCCGACAGTAGCTATCACGGTCCGCGGTTCGATACCTTCTACATGTGCGTGCGGGCGGCCGAGGGCGGCTGTGGCATCGCGCTCACGCCGCGTCTGCTGGCCGAGGAAGAGCTGCAAGCCGGCAAGCTGGTCATTCCTTGGGGTTACGTGCAGCCCAGCGACGGCGCGTACTTCGTGGCGTATTCCGAACACTCTGCCGAGGTGCCCAAAATCAAGCAGTTCGTCGCATGGGTGCGCGACGAGGCGTGCCAGCAGGAGGCGCGTGGCGGCACGCGCGGGCAGTCCATGAAAAAACGGACTGATTAAGCCGATTTTTTTCATTTGATCGAGCGCCGGCGGGCGTGATCTCATGCGGGCCATCCTTGTTTACCGATGTGCCGAGCCCGCCATGAGTCAGAACTTCGTCAATCCCGATCAGATCCGCGCCTGGTTTTCGCGCGCCATGTCCGACATGTACAAGCAGGAAGTCCCGCTGTACGACACCCTGCTGGACCTCGTGGCGCAGGTCAATGCGCGGACGATGTCCGAGCAGCCGGAACTGGCCGCGCAACTGGCGCGCACCGGCGAGATCGAGCGCCTGGACATCGAACGCCACGGTGCGATCCGCGTCGGCACGCCTGAGGAACTGGCGAACATGCGCCGTGTGTTTGCCGTGATGGGCATGCAGCCGGTCGGCTACTACGATCTGTCGCCTGCGGGCGTGCCCGTGCATTCGACGGCCTTTCGCGCCACGCACGAGGCGGCGCTGCAGGCTAGTCCGTTCCGCGTCTTCACGTCGCTGCTGCGCCTGGAGCTGATCGATGACGTGGCGCTGCGAGAGAAGGCCGCCCGCATCCTGGCGGCGCGCCAGATCTTCACGGACCGCGCGCTGGCGCTGACTGCCCGCTTCGAGGCGGAAGGCGGCCTCACCGAGGCCGACGCGCGCGAGTTTGTCGCCGAGGCGCTGCATACCTTCCGCTGGCACAGCGAGTCCACGGTCAGCCTGGACGACTACCGCGAGCTGCACGGCCAGCATCGCCTGATCGCCGACGTGGTGGCGTTCAAGGGTCCGCACATCAACCACCTGACTCCGCGCACGCTGGACATCGACGAAGCGCAGGCCGAGATGCCGCGGCGCGGCGTGTCGGCCAAGGCCGTCATCGAAGGCCCGCCGCCGCGCAAGTGCCCGATCCTGCTGCGTCAGACGAGCTTCAAGGCACTGGAAGAGCCCGTGCGTTTTGCGGGCGCCGACGGCGCCAGTGCGGTGGGCAGCCACACGGCTCGCTTTGGCGAGATCGAGCAGCGTGGCGTGGCGCTGACCCGCAAGGGCCGCGCGCTGTACGACCAGCTGCTGGATCTGGCCCGCAGCCGCATCAGCGGCGCGCCCAACGAAGGCAATGCGGCGGCCTACATGCAGAACCTGCAGGATTGCTTTGCGGCATTTCCCGACAACTACGCGGCGTTGCATGACCAGGGGCTGGCGTACTTCCGCTACTTCCTGACGGGCAAGGCCGGCACGCCGCAGAGCTCCGAGCTGTCTGCCTTGATCGACGCGGGTTACATCCAATACGAACCCCTGGTGTATGAAGACTTCCTGCCGGTCAGCGCGGCCGGCATCTTCCAGTCGAACCTGGGCGACAAGGCGCAGGCCGAGTACGCGCAGAACGCCAGCCAGACGGCATTTGAAGCCGCGCTGGGCGCCCGCGTGCTGGACGAGCTGGCCCTTTACGACGACACGCAGGCGCGCTCGCTCGACGCCTGCCTGCAGGCGCTCGCCGCGCCCGTGGCCGCATGAGCCGGCTGGATCGATGCCTGTCTGTGGGTGACTTCGAACGCGAGGCGCGGCGCATCATGCCGCGCTGCGTAGAAGGCTACATCTGCGGCGGCACGGAAGACGGCGCGTCGCTGTCCGAGAGCGTGCGCGCCCCCCGCGACATCGGCTTTCGGCCGCGCGGGCTGCGCGTGGTGGACCAGCGTAGCAGCCAGGTCAGCCTGTTTGGCCAGGATTACGCCATGCCGGTGGGGTTCGCGCCGACCGGCTTCTCGGCCATCGTCATGCATGAATGCGATCTGGCGTTGGCGCGCGTCGCCCAGGAGACGCGGATTCCGTTCATCATCAGCGGCGCCTCAAGCGTGCCGCTCGAACGCCTGCAGGAGGCGACCGGCAACCGGTGCTGGTACCAGGCCTATCTGCCCGGCAACATCGATCGCATCGGCAAGCTGCTGGCGCGGCTGCGCGCGGCCAGCATTCCCGTGCTGGTTGTCACCATCGACACCTGCGTGGGCGCCAACCGCGAGAACCTGCAACGGCTGGCCTTCACCGTCCCGTTCAAGATGAGCGGCCGCGTCGTGCTGGACGGCATGCTGCATCCGCGCTGGACGCTGAACGTCTTCATGCGCACGCTGCTGGGCAGCGGGGTGCCCCGGTTTTCGAACCTGTACGAAGAGATCGGCCCGCCCATCACGCAGGACCCGCCCAACGGCTTTCGTGGCGAGCGCGACAAGCTGTCGTGGGAACACATCCGCTGGATCCGCGACAACTGGCCGGGCAAGCTGGTGCTCAAGGGCGTCATGCACCCCGACGATGCGCGGATGGCGCATGCGGCGGGCGCGGACGGCGTGATCGTGTCGAACCACGGCGGCCGCCAGCTCGACGGCTGCATTTCGCCGCTGCAGGCATTGCACGATGTCGTCGCCGCGGTGCCCGAAGGCTATCCCGTGATGGTCGACGGGGGCTTCAGGCGCGGCGCCGACGTGCTCAAGGCCGTGGCCCTGGGCGCGCGAATGGTCTTCACCGGCCGCCCGCAGCTTTTCGGCGCGGCGGTGGCGGGCGCCGCTGGCATCCGCAAGGTCGCGCGGATCTTTCACAGCGAGATCTCCACCAACATGGCGCTGCTGGGCTGCGGCACGCTTGCCGACGTCACGCCGGACCTGATCGCTCCGGTGCAACCAGCCGGACCCTGGAGTTCCCAGTCGGCCGTCTGATTCCCACCGGGCCGCACGGCCCGGACAACAACAAGAAATGGCGCGGCGTAACGTCGCGTCCCACCGCTTTCAACAGGAGGAAACATGAAAAACATCTATTCCAAGCTGGCTGGCGTTGCCGCGGCGCTCGCGTGTGTCGTGGGCGGCCCCGTCCAGGCCCAGGCAAACGGCTATCCCACCAAGCCCGTGCGGCTGGTCGTGGGCTACGCGCCGGGAGGCACGACCGACATCAGCGCCCGTATGATCGCGGACGTGCTGGGCAAGGAATTTGGCCAGACCTTCGTGGTCGAGAACAAGCCGGGCGCCAACAGCAACATCGGCGCCGAGACCGTCGCCCGCGCGCAGCCGGACGGCTACACGTTCTTCGTGGGGTCCATCTCCACGGCGATCAACCAGTCGCTGTACTCCAAGATGTCCTATGACGCGCTCAAGGACCTGGACGCGGTCGCGCTGCTGAACGTGGTGCCCAACATCCTCGCGGTCAACGCGAACGTGCCGGTCAAGACCGTGCAGGAATACATCGAGTACGCCAAGAAGAATCCCGGCAAGCTGACCTGCGCCTCGCCCGGCAACGGTTCGTCCGCCCACCTGGGCTGCGAACTCTTCAAGATGAAGACCGGCATCGACATCCTGCACGTTCCGTATCGCGGCAGCGGTCCGGCCGTGGCCGACCTGCTGGGCGGCCAGGTGGACTCCATCTTCGACAACCTGCCGCCGCTCCTGCCGCACGTGCGCGCCGGCAAACTGACGGGCCTGGCCGTCACCACCGGCAGCCGCGTGCCGTTCGCGCCCGAAATCCCGACCATCGCCGAATCCGGCGTGCCGGGCTTTGACGTGGCGGCCTGGTTTGGCCTGTTCGCGCCCGCCGGCACTCCGCCGGAGATCGTGCAGAAGGTCAACGCTGCCATCAACAAGGCCCTGACCTCCGACTCGGCGCTGGCCGCCAGCTACCAGACCAACGGCTTTTTGCTGCCCCCGCCGCCGAACACCCCGCAGGCGTTCAAGGCGTTCATGGAAAGCGAAACCCGCAAATGGGGCGACGTGGTCAAGGCGACAAACCTGCAGATCAACTGATCGGCGGGCAGGGCGCGAGGGCAGCGATGACCCTCGCGCCAGGCGCTTTGCGGATAAAGCGGGACGGCTTTCCCGCTTTCAAAATTACGTGATAGAATGCTCGACTTTCCAGCAAGGTTCGCCTTGTTGGAGTGGTCAAGCCGACGTGGTGAAATTGGTAGACACGCTATCTTGAGGGGGTAGTGGCGAAAGCTGTGCGAGTTCGAGTCTCGCCGTCGGCACCAAGAAATTCCTCGCAATGAACCCGCATCTCTCTTTGAGGATGCGGGTTTTTTGTTGTTCAGACGGCGCCGGGCTCGGCATCAGGCTCGGCGCCGGACTCGGCACCCCATCGGCCGGCTCTGCCTGGCTCGGTTGCATCTCCGCCGTCGCCCTCTTCGACCACCCCGGCGACGTCTCCCTCGATCTGCTATCCGCCTGATCGTCGTGACGGCGCGATCCGTTGTCACTCCACGTCCGTTTCCCGATCTCCGCAAACCGCTCACGCCCTAGGCGTGCGCGATGAAGAGCCGCGCGGTGTGTCACAAGGCGGATACAAATAACGCTTGAAATGTGGTTAAAAATAACCATGTGTTACCATCGCACCCGATCTATGTAACCAAGTATTTGAATTAACTACAAGGAGAGCAGGATGCGCCGCATGGGGTGGGTGGGAAAGGGGGTGCTGGTTGCGGCTGTTGCCGTGCTGTCAGGTTGCGCGGGGACGCGGACCGTAAGCGAGAAAGACGCTTCCATCCACCTCGCCGCGTCGGATTACCAGGCTTATGCCGCGCGCTACCTGGACGCGAAGGGCCAACCGACGTATGACCCGGCCAGCCTGCTGGACGCGCTGGAAGCGGGCAAGGCATTCAACGACGCCGGCATGTGGGCGCTGAGCCGCGACGCATTCAACGCCGCGGCCACCCAGCTCAACTGGAAGGAAGACACGGTCGAAACGCCGGCCGAAGTCGCCAATCTGATCGGCACGACCCTGACCAGCAGCGCGTTCGGCGCCTATCAGGGCAAGATCTACCAGGGCTCCCTCGTCGACTACTACCAGGCCATCAATCATCTGATGCTGGGCGACGAGAGCAATGCTCGGGTGGACTTCAACCGCTTGCAGGTCCGGCAGGGCAACGCCCAGACCCAGCTCAAGGCCTATTCCGACACCGTCAACGCGTCGGTGAAGACCGGTTTGGCCGACGAGAAGAGCGAGGGCGCCAAGAAAAGCCTGGGCGAGGTGGGCCCCAAGATCGCCGACGGCGTGAAAGATCTGCCTAGTGGATTGAAGTCGTCGAAGATCCGCCTGTCGGCCGGTGACGCAATGAGCGCCGTCTTCCGTGCGACGTCCTCGTCCACGTCCGACAAGCGCTCGAACGTGTCCCGGGACATGTTGAAAAGCGCCGACGCCGCCAGCGCCACGCGCGGCGGCAATGCGGTCCTTGCCTACCTGAGCCGGGAGCTGCAGCAGGGCAAAGGCGTGTTGAAGAACAAGGTCATCGTGCTGTACGAAGACGGCGTCGGACCCGGGTTCAAGGAGTTTCGCATTGACCTGCCCCTGTTCATCGTCAGCGACAAGGTCACCTATAGCGGCATCGCGCTGCCCCAGTTTGTCCGCGGACAGGCCGCCTACGGCAGCCTGAAGGTGGGTTCGGGCAAGACGCAACAGGAAACCGCTGTCCTGACCGACCTGAACGAAGTGGCCGGGCTGGAGTTCGATGCCGGCTACAAGGGCGTGGTGGCCAAAGCCGTGATTTCCACGGTCTTGAAGACCACCGCCCAGGCCGCTGTGAACAACCAGATCGACAAGCAGAAGGCGGATCCGCTGGTGGCCGGACTGTTGAAGCTGGGAACCGGCGCCGTGCAGTACGCCTTGACCAAGGCGGACGTTCGCGCCTGGGCCAATCTGCCCGACACGCTGCAAATGGTGGTGGTCGACCGCCCGAAAGACGGTCGGCTGACGCTAGCCGCCGCCCAGGGCGAATCCATTGCACAGATCCCGCTGCAGGAAGACGTCAATACGCTGGTGCTGGTGAAAGCGTCCGGCACGGCGGGCAAGCCGGCTGTATACGTGCAGCCGCTGCCGGCCCAGGCGCCGGTCACCCAAGCTGCCGCGCCGGTCAAAGTTGCCGGTGGTCTCTGACATGCGGGCGCTTGTTCGAGGATTGGCCATCGTCCTGTTGACGGGGATTGCTGGCGGGGTGCAGGGGGAAACACGCGTGCCGCTCGCGGCGCCCCGGGTCATCACCTGCGACATGACACTGGCCCCCGAAACGGCCCTTCAGGTCGTGGATGAGGCCAGCCCACAAGGGGCGGCGGTCGAGGGCGCGGCGTTGATCGACCTGCGCAACGGCATGAAGGCGGTGCAGTTCTCTGTCCGCAACGCGCGCGACCCCCAGCCCTTCGGCGTGATTCTGCGCGTCCGATACGCGGTCCAGTGGTTTGACGATTGCGGGCGCCGCGTCGTCAACGGCGCCCAGGTCGTCGATGGCCTGGCGTTGGACCCTCGGCGTCAGGAAATCATCCAGTCCACGGCCATGGATCCCCTGGCCACGCGCGCCATCGTGCGCATATACGTTGAAAACTGAGCATCAAACATCCATGAAAAAAGCATCTCTCATCGCCCTCCTGGCGCTGTCGCTGGCGGGCTGCCAGAACATGGCAGTGGTTTCCAGCAACCCGAATGGCGATCTCAGCCGCACCGGCCAGCCGGGCATGGTGTCCTTCGGTCTGCAGAACACGGATTTTGAGTACGCGTCGAAGAAGGCCGTGCAAGAGTTCCTGGAATCTCCCTACGCCAAGAAGCCGGGCGGCGGCCGCTGGGTCGTGCAGATGGGCGAAGTGGTCAACGACACGACGTTCCGCATCGACACCGCCAGCATGACCTCGCGCATGAAGATCGCGCTGACGAAGACCGGCCAATTCATCTTTACCGGCGCGACGGGCGCCGAACGCACGGACTTCGTGAAGGACTCGCGTCAACTCAGCAAGTCCAAGATGTTCAACCAGAAGACGGTCGCCCGTAACGGCACCGTGGTCGCGTCCGACCTGGAAATGGGAGGCGCGATCCGTCAGCGCACGGTTGTCGACGGCGCGCAGAAGCAGCAGCAGCTGGAGTACGAATTTGATTTCCGCGTGGTTGAGCGTGATACCGGCCTGGAAATTTTCCAATCCCTGATCCCCATCGAGAAGCTGGGGCCGAATCAGAATTTCGCATGGTAAGAGGCCGCGTCATGTCCAAATTAACCCCGATCGTCCTGGCGTTGTCCCTGCTTGCCGCAGCCGGCACGCCGATGCAAACCGCGCTGGCGCAAACCCCGGCACAGCCCGCAGCACAACCCGCAGCGGGCGTGCACGCCGTGACCCCTGTTCCCGGCCAGGCGCCGGAGGCGCTGCTTGACAAGGCCACCGGCGCCAATGCCATGGGCGATGAGCCCGTCCAGAGCTATGAAGACTGGGTGGCCGAATTCGAAGAGCAGTTCGGCCAGGCGATGGGCAAGGCCCAGGATGGGCGAGTCTTCTACGCCGGCTTTGCGCCGCTGTCGGTCGACAGTGCGGCCAATCCGCATTACGGCACGCAGTTGGCTCTGGCCTACGAGCGCGCCGTGTTCGACATGCAGGCCGATTACATCCTGTCGACCTATGGCCGCCTGACCACCCAGACGATCCTGACGCGTTTTGAGGACCAGTCCAGCAACAAGGACGTCTTCGATCCGGTGGAGCTTGAAGCCGCGCTGAAAGCCGGTGGCGGACGCTTGGAAGCCTTGATCGACAAGGCGCTGACGCTGCTCGACAAGAAACTCGATAACGCGTTGGTCGAGGAAGGCGTCCCGGCGGAGGACGTCAAGAAGATGACCGTGGAACAGAAGAAAACGCTGTTCAAGGACAATCTGAGCAAGAGCGTGACCAAGTCGGCATACCAGAACATGCAAGGCCTGGTGCCGGTGCAGACGCGCATCTTCTCGCAGACGGCAAATGGCAAGAAGGCCATGCTGGTGGCGGTGATCGCGGTTCAGTCTGAAAAGACCAGGCAATTTGCGCAGGACATCGCGCGCAAGCGGCCGACGCTGGTCAAGGGCGACCCCAAGTCGCTCAAGGACCTGCTGCCTGCCAATGAAAAGGGGTATCTGAACGAGGTTGGCCTGCGATTCACCTACGACGAGGCCGGCCGTCCCATGCTGCTGTCCTATGGCCGCGCATCGGTGCCGATGGACCCGAGCTGGAGCGCGTCGCGCGCGATTCGTGCCAAGCAGACGGCTCAGGATATCGCGCAGGCGATGGCCGAGGCCAACATCGTTGCCTTCATGAACAACAACATCCGGATCTCCGAGAACACGGAGATGGGCGACGTCAACGAAGACCTGGCCCGCCAGGTTACCGAGATCGAGAACGGCAAGGTTGGCCAGAGCCAACAGATCAAGGAACAGATCGCCGAAACGATCCAGAAACGGTCGCGCACCGGCACGGCGTCGGCAAGCGGCGAGTTGCGTGGCACCAGCATCGTCAAGCGCTGGTCGACGCAGGACGGCAACGGCGTCGAACACGTGGGAACCGTGGTGGGGTGGACGTACGGGCAATTGGAGAACGCCAACGCCATCGACGCGCAGATGCGCGGTCGCGGCAACGGCGCGCAGCCGAACGGCGCGGCCGCCACGGCCACCGACCAGAACCGCTCGTCGAAGTCCATCAACAGCAAGCATGACTTTTAACGGCGGTTGACCGCCCCTACAGGATCACTGCATGAAAGCCGTTCTTTCGACCCTGCTGGTTTCGTTGGCAATTTGTCTTGGCCTGATGCCGAGCGCCCAGGCGCAAGTCACTGAAGCTTCCGTGACGGCCGATGGCCAGGGCATGAGCCGTGAAGAGGCCATTCAGGCCGCGCTGGTCAGCGCGGCCGGGCAGGCGTTTGGCGTGCGCTTGTCGGCGCAGTTCGTGACGCAGAACGTGTCTGTCGATGCGTCCGTGGACAATCAGGATCATTCCACGGTCGTCAGCGCCATGAACAAGAACATTCGCCAGACGCTCAATACGCCGCAGAATGCGCCGATACTCGGTTATGACGTCAACAACGTGGCTGAGTTTCCGGGCCGCGGCTGGGAAGCCACCGTCACGTTGCGCTACGCCAAGTACGAACGCCTGGGCGCGGACAGCAACCGCCGCAGCGTGGTCGTGGTCAGCAACAGCAGGCAGTTCCGTCCTCAGTTGATCCAGACCGTCGGCGAATCGCTGGTGGGCACGCGGCGCTTCGATGTGCTGAATCGGGAAAACGACAGGCTCTTCCAGGATGAGAAGGAGTTCATCCTGGGCGACGCGGCGGCCAATCCCGAGGTCGCCCGCCTGTCGCAGGCCAGTGGCGCCGATTATCTCGTGGTGGCACAGTTGCAGAGTCTTGGCGTCAGCAACAACCAGCGCGAAACCATTGCCATGACGGGCGAAGTCCTGGTCAACAGCAGCGCCAGCGGCACGCTGCAATTGCAAGTGATCGAGTTCTCTTCCCGCAAGATCAAATGGTCGGGGTCGCAGAAGTTCGGCGGCAACTATGCGGGCGCCACCAGTGTGGGCGCCGATACCCTGAACAAGCTGATCGGCGGCGCCGCCGACAAGCTGGTTGCCCGCATGGTGGATGCGATCTATCCGATGCAGGTCATCAAGGTGATGGGCGATACGGCCATCATCAATCGCGGAGAGGGCGGCATCGCAGCGGGCGACACCTATGCGGTCTTCCTGGTGGGCGAAGAACTGCGTGATCCGCAGAGCGGAGAATCCCTGGGTGCGATGGAATCCGAAGTCGGGCTGGGGCGGGTCACGGAGGTCAAGCCCAAGTTCTCTTTCCTGAAGATGGCGTCGGGCACCCTGAGCGAAGGCGGCAGTTACATCGTGCGCAAGACCGACAAGAAGGTCCAGGCGCCGGCGGCCGCCAGGCCCGCCCCGAAGCGCGCATCGGCCGCTGCCGAGAAGTCCCAGGCCCCGGATCGCGCAAACGTGTTTCTCAATAATTGAGGCGTATCGGCCAGCCAATCCGGAAAATGTTTCCGGATTGGCCTGGAAAACAGATTTCCATGTTGGGAAACAATCGACCGCCGCCCGGGATCGTCTAGGTAACCGGGCCCATTCCGGCGAAATCCCCGGTTCGGCCGTGCCATCGCCCGCTTGTGCGCGGGCAGATGCCCGCATACCATATGGCCACCACGCGCCTGCGCCATCCTGCATCCGTTCGTTTGGATAGAACGGTTCGCCGCGCTACCCCGCAAGTTTTCAACGACACAGTGCAGCAGTCGTCTCCAGAGATTGCCATGCTAAATGCGTCCGTCCGGCGCGATATTGCCGAACTGGCCCCGCTATCGAATGATCTGAGCGTCCTGCCGCGGATGACGTTTCATGCCGCGTGGGCGGCCAGTCCCTTCGACGTCCTGGACTTGAGACCGCTCTCGATCGCCGCGGCGGGCAGCGAACGGGACGTGTATCTGCACCCGGCCGACAGCTCGCTGCTCATCAAGATCATCAATGGCGCGCGCCGCAGCCAGCCGGACCGCAAGCGGGCCTGGTACAAGCGCTTTCAGCGGGATGACGCGCACCGGGTGTTCATCATGGAGACCGTCGAGTACATCGCCACGTCCGCGCGGCAAGGGGCGCATGTGGGCAACGTGCTCATGGCGCGCATCTTTGGCCTGGTGCTGACCTCGAAGGGGTTGGGGCTGGTGGTCGAGCGCATCGTCGACGCCCACGGGAACCTGGCGCCCACCCTGAAAGAGGTGGTGGCGCGGCACGGGTTTTCCCCAGAACTGCGGCATCGCGTGCATGACTTCATCATGGCGCTGATCGATGCGCACGTCATCTTCAACGACGTCAGCGCCAGCAATATCGTCGTGGGCTTCAATGCCGAAGGGCGGGAAGGCCTTTATCTGGTGGACGGCTACGGCTCCAAGCAGCTGATTCCCGTGTATTCGTGGAGCAAGGCGCTCAATGGCCGGCGCATCTTGCGCCGCTACGACACGATGACGAAAAAGCTGCTGGCCGCGAGCGCGCGCCGCCTTTAGGCACTTAGGCGCTTAGGCGCTCAGCCCTTCAATCTGTCCGGCACGTCGTCCATGTCGCTGCACACCGCCAGCACCTCGGCCGGCTTTCTGCTCAGCGACAGATACACATGCCCGATACTGCTGTCGAAATACGCCGATTCCAGGCGGTTCAGCACGACGCTGTCGCCGTTTTCGAACTGGATGCGGACCTTGCCCGACAGGACCACGACGAACTCCTGCCCGGGATGGCGGATGTAGTCTTCAAACTCCACCACCTTGCGCGAGTCGATCATGGCGACCATCGGCAGCATCTTCTTGCCGGGGTATTCGCCCATCAGCAGGCGGTAGTGATAGTTCTCGGTGATGTAATCGCGGGCGTCGCTGAGCCGGTTCTTGACGAAGGTGGGAGCGACCGCGGCCTGCGCGGCGTCGCGCAGCATGAACATGCGGGTCATGTCGATGTCGAGCGCGCGGGCCAGGGCGGCGAATTTCTCGTAGCTGAGGGCGATCTGGCCGAGTTCAGCCTTCGATAGGGTCGATACCGCGATGCCGCTGGCCTTGGACAGCGCCTGCAAGGTCATTTTCCTGGCCTTGCGCTCGGCGCGCAGGCGGGCGCCCATTTCTTCCTTGCCCACGATCTCGGGCGGGGATGTGTTGCCGGTTGGGGCCATGTAGCGGTCTGGCTGATAGGGTTGAAGGCAGGGGCAGGGCCCGCAAGCCCCGCCGCGTGTAGCCGGATTGTAAGGGGTGGGCCGGTTCAGGCGGGCGGTTGGGCGCCGGTGCGTTCGACGATCATCCGGTAATGCTCGGGCCGGCGGTGGGCGGCGAAATTGAAGATGTTGGCGCGATAGTGATCCGACACCGACAGGTCGCAGACGAAATTGATGACCTCGTCGTCCTCGGAAAAGGTGCGCACCATGATTTCGCCGGTGGGCGCGACGATGCAGGATCCGCCGATCATCGGGTTGCCTTCCTCGACGCCGGCCTTGGCCGCCGCCGCCACCCAGCAGGCGTTCTGGTAGGCGCCTGCCTGCAGCGACAGCAGGTGATGGTGCATGCGCAGGTGGATCGGCTCGTTCCATTGCACGTAGCCCGACGGCGTGTTGTAGCCGGCCATGACGACCTCCACGCCCTGCAGGCCCATGACGCGAAAGGTCTCGGGCCAGCGCCGGTCGTTGCAGATGCACATGCCGATGGCGGCGTCCGGCGTCTGCCACACGGGAAATCCCAGGTCGCCGACGGCGAAGTACTTCTTTTCCAGGTGCTGCAAGGGGGCGCCGTCGACGGCCTGCGCGTCGCCGGGGATGTGGATCTTGCGGTACTTGCCCACGATCTGCCCGTCGCGGCCCACCAGGATGCTGGTGTTGTACTGCGCGCCGTCAGCGAGCTCGGCGTAACCCAGGTAAAAGCCGATGCCTTTGTCGCGCGCCGCGTCGAAGAGGGGGCGGGTCAGCGGGCCCGGCATCTCGGTCTCGAAGAATTCCTGCACTTCGCGGGGATCGTCCAGGGACCAGCGCGGAAAGAAGGTGGTCAGGGCCAGTTCCGGGAACGTTACCCAGGCGGCGCCGCGGCTGTGCGCGTCGTCAAGCAGGTCGATCAGGCGGCGCACGACCTGCACGCGGGTGTCGCTGCGCTGGACGGGGCCTAGCTGCGCGACGGCAAGGTGGAGCTTGCGGGCGCTCATGCGCCGCTCCCGGCGGCGGTCCGGGCCAGGACGCGGCCGGCGTGCTGGCCGGTGAAGGCCTGGTCTTGCCAGACGGGCGCGCCGTTGACGTAGACCGAGTGGATGCCCGCCGCGCGTTCGGTGGGGCGTTCGAAGGTGGCGGCGTCCGCCACGGTGGCCGGGTCGAAGACCACGAGGTCGGCAAAGTAGCCGGGCTGCACCTGCCCGCGCTCGGCCAGGCCGAACTTGGCGGCGGTCAGGCCCGTCATCTTCCAGACGGCGGTTTCCAGCGGGAACAGGCCGAGGTCTCGCGAATAATGGCCCAGCACGCGCGGGAAGGTGCCCCACAGCCGGGGATGCGGGCGCTCGTCGTGGGGCAGGCCGTCCGATCCGATCATGGTGGGGCCGAACTTCAGGATGCGCTGGACGTCGGGCTCGTCCATCATGAAGTAGATGGCGCCTGCCGGTTGCAGGTCCGGGACCACGTCGTACTTGGACTTGCCGCGCTCGGCGGCCACTTCGTCCAGGTCGCGGCCGCTCAGCTCCGGGTACGGCTTGCACCAGGTGATGATGGTTCGGCCGGCCAGCAGCACGCGGTCCTGCTTGAGCATGGTGGAGCCGGCCACGTAGGGGTAGGCGTCCAGCGAGACGTCCTGCTTGGCCATCGCGGCCTCGATCAGCGGCAGCGTCTCTGCCGACCGCCCGAAGTTGGGCTGGCCCATGACCTTGTGATGCGAGATCACGACGGGCACGTCCAGTTCGCGGCCGATGCGGAAGGTTTCTTCCAGCGCTTGCACGATGTGTTCGCCTTCGTCGCGCATGTGCGTGGCGTAGATGCCGCCGTGCGTGTTCAGCGGACGGCAGACCTCGATGATCTCCTCGGTGGTGGCCTGGGCCGCCGGCGGATAGAACGTGCCGGTGGAGATGCCGATGGCGCCGCTGGCCAGCGCATCGTCGGCCAGCGATTGCATGGCCTGCACTTCGTCCGGGGTGGCGGCGCGCTGCAGGTCGGACATGACGGCCGCGCGCAGCGTCGAATGGCCGACCATGCAAGCGGCATTGACGGCGGCGGGCGTGGCGCGCAGCGCGTCCAGGTAGTCGGAGAAGCGTTCGAAGCGGTAGGAGCCGCCTTCGTCCAGCAGGTCCAGCGGCGCGGGCGGGCTGGCGTGGGCGTGGGCCAGCGGCGCCAGGCTGATGCCGCAGTTGCCCGTGACGACGGTGGTGACGCCCTGCGAGATCTTGGGCGTCATGTCCCGGCGCTTGAGCAGGTAGTTGTCGTCGTGCGTGTGCGAGTCGATGAAGCCGGGGGCCACCACCTTGCCCGATACGTCGATGCGGCGGCGCGCGGCGCTGCCACTGAGGTCGCCCACGGCGGCGATGCGGTCGCCGCGCACGCCCACGTCGGCGCGCTGCCCGGGGGCGTTGGTGCCGTCGATGACGGTGCCGCCGGCGAGGATGTAGTCAAACGGGGTGGCGTCGGGCTGGGACATGCGGTTCTCCGGCAAAGTGGGATCGGGCAATGGAGGATCAGGCGAAGTGGCAGGCGACCCGCTGTTCGGCGGCGACCTGGCGGGGCTGGGGCGTTTCTTCGGCGCAGCGTGGCTGCGCCATGGGGCAGCGGGTACGGAACGCGCATCCGGACGGGGGCGACAGCGGGCTGGGGATTTCGCCCTTCAGCACCTCGACGGGGTTGCGCTCCCCGTGGCGCGCGGACGGCACGGCTGCCAGCAGCGCCCGGGTGTAGGGGTGGGCCGGACGGTCGAAGATCGCATCGCGCGTGCCGATCTCCACGATCTTGCCCAAATACATCACGGCCACGCGGTGGCTGATGTGGCGCACGACGCTCAGGTCGTGCGAGATGAATACGTAGGTCAGCCCCAGGTCGCGCTGCAGGTCCATCAGCAGGTTGATGACCTGCGCCTGCACCGACACGTCCAGCGCCGAGACGGGCTCGTCACAGACGATGAGGCCCGGGTCCAATGCCAGGGCGCGCGCGATCACGATGCGCTGGCGCTGGCCGCCCGAGAACTCATGCGGATATTTGTCCGCGGCATCGGGCCGCAGGCTGACGCGCGCCAGCAGCTGCGACACGCGCGCACGGATGGCCTCGCGGTCGTGGCCGAAGTTGCGCAGGGGCTCGCCGATGATGTCGCGCACGCGCATGCGCGGGTTCATGGACGAAAACGGGTCCTGGAAGATGAACTGCATGCGGCGGCGCATGGCGCGCAGCTGGCTGCTATTCATCTTGGCGAGGTCTTCGCCCTCCAGCAGGATGCGGCCCTCGGTGGGATCGGTCAGGCGGATCAGGCACTTGCCGGTGGTGGACTTGCCGCAGCCGGACTCGCCGACCAGGCTGAGCGTCTGGCCGCGGGGCACCGACAGCGAGATGCCGTCGACTGCGCGCAGCACCTTGGCGCCGCGCCCGCTGTCCACGGGAAAGTGCTTCTTCAGGCCGATGACTTCCAGCATGGGCACCGCGGTGGCGGCAGGCACGGAAGACGCGAGGGGAATGTCGTGCAGGTTCATGGCAGGTCTCATGCGTCTCAGGCGGTCAGGGCGGCAGGAGCCGGTGCGTCCTGGCGGGCCCAGCACCAGACGCGGTGGCGGGCGCCCGCGTCGGTGGCGCCGGGCGCTTCTTCGGTGCAGCGCGGCAGGGCCTCGGGGCAGCGCGCGGCAAAGGCGCAGCCGCGCGAGGCGGGTGTGCGCACCGGGACGATGCCGGGCAATTCGGCAAGCCGCGCGGTGTGGTCCTGCCCGTCGACGAAGTCGGGCAGCGAACGGATCAGCGCCTGCGTGTACGGGTGCTGAGGGCGGTCCAGCACGTCGTCCACGCTGCCTTCCTCGACCTTGCGGCCGGCGTACATGACGATCACGCGCTGGCACATCTGCGCGACCACGCCCAGGTCGTGCGTGATCAGCACGATGGCCGTGCCCAGGCGCGCCTGGATATCGCGCAACAGATGCAGGATCTGCGCCTGGATGGTGACGTCCAGCGCCGTGGTGGGCTCGTCGGCGATCAGGACCTTGGGCTGACAGGCCAGCGCCATGGCGATCATGGCGCGCTGGCGCATGCCGCCCGAGAGTTGATAGGGGTACTCGCGCACGCGGCGCGCCGGGTCGGAGATCTGCACCAGGTCCAGCAGCGCCTCGGCCTGCGTCAGCGCCTCGCGCCGCGACAGGCCCTGGTGCAGCATGAGCGATTCGCTGATCTGCTTGCCCACCGTGATCACGGGGTTCAAGGAGGTCATGGGCTCCTGGAAGATCATCGAGATCTTGTTGCCGCGAATGGCGCGCATCGATTTCTCGGGCAGGGCCAGGAGATCGCTGCCGTCGAATTCGATGCTGCCGCTGGCGACGCGGCCGGGGGCGCGCAGCAGCCGCATGATGGACAGCGACGTGACGCTCTTGCCGCAGCCCGATTCGCCCACCAGGCCCAGGGTTTCGCCGGGCAGGAGGTCGAACGAGAGCTTGTCGACGGCCAGCACGGTCGTGTCGTCGCCGTCGAAACAGGTGGTGAGGTCTTGCACGCGCAGGACAGGATGGGGTTGCATGTGCGCTCCTACAGCTTCTTGGCCAGGCGGGGATCGAGCATGTCGCGCAGCCCGTCGCCGACCAGGTTGACGGCCAGGACGGCCACGCCCAGAAAGAGGCCCGGATACAGGATGATGTGAAACGCCACGGCCACGAAGTTGCGGCCTTCGGCCATGATGTTGCCCCAGCTCGGGATGTGCGGCGGAATGCCCACGCCCAGGAAGCTCAGCACGGCTTCGGTCAGGATGGCGGAGGCCGCGATGAACGTGGCCTGCACCATCAGCGGCGCAAACAGGTTGGGCAGGATGTGGCGCATCAGGATCGACGGCACCCGCGTGCCGACCGAGACGGCGGCCTCGATGTAGGGCTGCTCGCGGATGGTCAGGACCAGCGCGCGCACCAGCCGCACGACGCGCGGCACTTCGGGAATGACGATGGCGATGATGACGGTGCCCAGCCCGCCCTTCAGCGTGGCCATCAGCGCAATCGCCAGCAGCACGCCGGGGATGGCCATCAGGCCGTCCATGATGCGCATGATGACGGCGTCGATGCGGCGGAAGTAGCCTGCCATCATGCCCAGCACCACGCCAGCGGCGGTGGAGACGACCGCGACCACGATGCCGACCAGCAGCGAGATGCGGGCGCCCCAGACAGTGCGCGAATAGACGTCGCGGCCCAGCGCGTCGGTGCCGAACAGGTGTTCGGCCGAGGGCGGCTTCATGCGCGCCAGCGGATTGATCTCCTGCGGGTCGACGGTGGCCAGCCACGGCGCGGCCAGCGCGATGGCCGCGAGGATGATGAGGATCGCGCCGCCGGCGTACAGCATGGGATGGCGGCGCACCGATCGGAACGCGCGCCGCAGGCGCGGCCGCGCGGCGGGAAGGGGTAGGGTGGTCGTGTTCATGCGTGGGCTCTTCTCAGTAGCGGATGCGGGGATCGAAGAGCCGGTAGCTCAGGTCGACCAGCAGGTTGATCAGCACGTAGATGCCCGAGGCCACCAGCAGCACGCCCTGGATGACCGGATAGTCGTGGCGCAGCACGGCGTCGATGGTCAGGCGGCCCAGGCCGGGGATCGCAAACACGGTCTCGGTCACGACGACGCCGCCGATCAGCAGCGCCACGCCCACGCCGATGGTCGTGACGATCGGATTGGCGGCGTTCTTGAGCGCGTGCCAGACGATGGGACCGGATGACAGGCCCTTGGCGCGCGCGGTGCGGATGTAGTCTTCGGACAGGGCCTCCAGCATGGTGGCGCGCGTCATGCGCGTCAGCAGCGCCATGTACACCAGGCCCAGCGACAGACAGGGCAGCACCAGGTGGCGCAAGTAAGGCACGAGGCCATCGGCCAGGGGTTTATAGCCCTGCACCGGCAGCCAGCCGAGCTTGATGGAAAAGCCGTACACCAGGCTGTAGCCGATCAGGAACACGGGCACCGAGAACGCGCACACCGCGCCCACCATCACCAGCCTGTCCAGCCACTTGCCGGCGTTCCATGCCGCCAGCACGCCCAGGGGAATTGCCGCCAGCACGGCGAACAGCATCGTGAAGAGCGCGATCGAGATCGTCGGGCCCATGCGCTGGGCGATGAGCTGCGAGACGGGCATCTGGGTGGACATCGACGTGCCCAGGTCGCCCGTGGCGATGTGGCTGATCCAGATGCCGAACTGCTGCAACAGCGGCTTGTCCAGGCCCAGGTTCTGGCGGATTTTCTCGACGTCGTCGGCGGTGGCGTTGTCGCCCGCGATCACCGCCGCGGGATCGCCCGGCGACAGGTGTATCAGCAGGAACACCACAACCGCCACGACGGCCATGACGGGTATGACGGCCGCGATGCGGCGCAGGATGAATTTCACGCTGGATTCCCCCCGGCTTGCGGCCGGGCGCGCGCGGCGCCCGGCGTCGGCCTTACGGTTTTTCGATGTTCCACATCACCGGGATGCCGGACTTGACCAGCTCGGTGTGCTTGAGGCCGCGCACGGCAAAGACGGGCTTGAACTCGCCCCACATCACGTAGGGCACCGTCTGGTAGGCGCGCGCCTGGATCTGCGCGGCGATGTCCTTGCGCTTGGCGGCGTCCGTTTCGCGGATCCAGCTGGTGCGCAGGGTGTCCAGTTCCTTGTCGCAAGGCCAGCCCGGCAGGCTGTTGCCGCAGGCGGCGGACAGCCACGGGTTGGTCACCGGCGTGCTGGCGTCGAAGTAACCGCCCCAGGTCAGGAAGATGTTCCAGCCGCCTTGCGCGGGCGGATCCTTCTTCAGGCGGCGTCCGGCAAGCGAGGCCCAGTCCATGGACTGCAGGTCCACGTTCACGCCGGCCTTCTTCATGTTCTGTGCCAGCACCATGACGGCGGGAGCGCTCAGGTGATCGGTGGGGTACAGCAGCACGACCTTCTCGCCCTTGTAGCCCGATTCCTGCAGCAGTTGCTTGGCGCGGGCCACGTCCGGCTTGGCGTAGGGCGCGGCGCCCGCGTCCGTGGCCAGGGGCGAACCGCAGATGTACATGGTGGGGCAGTAGTCGACGCGGTACTTGTCCGGGTAGCCCATCGCGGTCAGCATTTCCTTCTGGCTGACCAGGTGATACAGCGCCTGGCGCGCCAGCGGGTTGTTGAACGGCGGATGCAGGGAGTTGAGGATCACCATGCCTTGCGATGCAACCGACGTGCTCAGCGTGATGTCGGGATTGGTTTCGAGCACCGGCAGGAAGTCAGGCGTGACCTGTTCGATCATGTCGACCTCGCCGTTCATCAGCGCGGCTGTCGACGTGTTGCCGTCAGGGATGTAGACCCACTCCACGCGGTCCACCTTCACGTTCTTGCCGCCCGCCAGGCCGTCCGGCGCTTCGGACCGCGGCACGTAGGCCGGGTTCTTCACGTAGACCACCTTGTTGCCGGGCACCCATTCATCCCGCTTGAAAAGGAACGGACCCGACCCGACCATCTCGGTCACCTGGGTGTTCGGATCGGTGGCGGCCAGCCGCTTGGGCATGATGAAGGGCGGCATGCCGGAGGGTTTGGACAGCGCATCCAGCACCAGGCCGAAGGGCTCTTTCAGGGTCAGCGTGAACGTGTTCTCGCTCGTGGCCGCCAGTTCCGCGCCCGCCGCCATCATGGCCTGGCCAAGCGTGTCTTTCTTTGCCCAGCGCTGGATCGAGGCAATGCAGTCCTCGGCCGTCACCGGCGTGCCGTCGCTGAACTTCAGGCCGGGGCGCAGCGTGAAGGTCCAGGTCTTGCCGTCCTCGGACTTGGTCCAGGTGTCCACCATCTGCGGCTTGACCTGGCCTTGGCTGTCCTGGGCGAACAGGGTGTCGAACACCATGTAGCCGTGGTTGCGCGTGATGTAGGCGGTGTTAAAGAGCGGGTCCAGCGTCTTTAAGTCCGCGTGCGGCACGAGGCGCAGGGTTTTGGTCTGGGCGAGCGCGCCGGTTGCGGCGCTCATGGCCAGGAGCGCGGCGGCTCCCAGCAGGCTGAAACGTCTGATCATGGATTTCCCCTTGTTGATTCTGTTCTGCCCGTCGCGGGCGGCTTGGGTGGTTGGTCCTGGGCCTCGGGTCTCACTGCTTGAACGGCCACTTGGGCAACTTGCGCTTGACGAACGGCAGCGTGTTGAGGTCATTCGTGATGGCGCCGGGCGTCTCGACGTAGATGACGTGGCGGCCCACCTTGGAGTACGACGCGTAGAAATGCTGCGAGGACTTCACGATGATGAGTTTCATCGCGGCCAGGTCCACGCCGAATTGGGTAAAGAGGTCCGTGCCCATCGCCTGAGTGCGCGAGGTGGTCATCACAAGCGTCACGCCGCGGGTGCGCACGACGGCAACGTCGCCCAGCAGCGCGGGCGTGCCGGCCAGGCCGGTCATGACGGCGTCGCGCTTGAGCGCCACGATCTCGCAGTCCAGGTCGAGCGGCTGGCCGGACACCGGCGCCACCTTGCCGCCCACGCGCAGCTTGATCTGGGCGCCTTCACCAGCCTCGAAGCACAGCTGCACGGCAACCGGGTCCCAGAACGGGCCGGTGGCGACATCAGTGATGCCGCGCGCCAGCACGCGATCCAGAATGAACGTGGCATCGCTGGGCGCGCCGCCGCCCGCGTTGTCGGCCGAATCGGCCAGCACCACGGGAAATTCGGTGTGCGCCAGCGCCTGGTCCAGCGCTTCGTCGGCGCCGGGGTAGGGCGGCGCAAGCTGGTCGCGAAAGCCGATGATCTCTTCGCCCAGCGTGCGCGCCAGCGCCTCGGCCTGCGCGGGGTTGCCGTCGGTATAGACCAGCACCTTCGAGCCCATGTCCGGCGTGTCGCCCCACGGAAAGCCGTGCGCGATGGACACGGACAGCACGCCTTCCTTGCCCTCCATGGCGAGCAGGCGGTCCACGAAGCTGCGCATCGGCTCGCGGCTGGTGTGCATGATGGAAATCATCTCGCAGTCGAAGACCGCACGCGCGGGCTTGATGCGGCCCTCGGCGCGCGCCACGCACAGGTCGACCAGGTCGAAGGCGCGCTCCAGGATGTCGGTATGGGGGTATTCCTTGAAACAGACCAGGAAGTCGGCGCTCTGGACCATCGCATCCGTCAGGTGGCAGTGCGGGTCGAGCTCTGCGCCGATCACGGTATCGGGGCCCACGATCTCGCGCGCGCGGCGCAGCAGGTCGCCTTCGCAGTCGTCGTAGCCGTCGGCGACCATCGCGCCGTGCAGGCCAAAGAGGGCGATGTCGACCTTGCCCGCGCGGCGCAGGTCGTCCAGCAGCTCGTCGCGCAGCGTCTCGTAGGCGTGGCGGGTCGTGATGCCGGCCGGCGTCGCACCTGCCGTCAGCCCTTCGATGAGGGTCCAATCCTTGCCCGCGGCGCGCTGGCGCGCCGCCCACAGGGGGCCCGAGAACATCTGCATGCGGTCCGGATGCTGGCCGGCCGGAAAGTAGCCGCGCGCCCGGTAGGAGGCCAGGCCGGTCGGGATGGGAGAAAAGGTGTTCGTCTCGGTCGCCAGCGACCCGGAAAAGATCTTCATGAATGACGCTCCGCGCAAAAGAGGGGGCTTTAGGGCGCGGGCATCGGGGCGCGCGCTTGGGGTGTCGCCCCGCCAGGCGCTGCGCCTGGCGGTGTCATGCAATCGAACGGGACAGCTTTCAGGCGGCAGGCGCCTTGGATTGGGCATCGCCCAGCCACGCCTGCACTTCGATCTCGACGTCCAAGTCCATGGCCAGCTTGGCCTCGACGGTGGAGCGCGAGGGGAAATCGGAAGAGAAATGGCTGCGATAGGCCTCGTTGAACTGGGCGAAATGCGCCAGGTCGGTCAGCCACACGGTCACGCGCACCACGTCTTTCAGGCTTGCGCCGGCCAGGGCCAGGGTTTCCTTGATGCGCTCGATGGCGGCATGCGTCTGGGTGGCGACGTCGCCGCGCACCACCTGGCCGGCGGCATCCATCGGGATCTGGCCGGACAGGAACAGGAAACCGCCCGCCTGGGTGGCGCGCGAGAAAGGCAGGGGCAGGGTGCTGGGGTAGCGGGTAATGGCGGTCATCTGGGGAATCTCGGTGTGGTGGGCAACAGGGTCAGCGCAGGCGCTCGGGCCGCACGGCGTCGGCATTGACGCCGTGCGCCTGCAGGTGGTCGGGAATGGGCTGGCGCGTCAGCAATGCGGCCGCCAGCTCGGACGTGGCCGCCGCGGTCTGGATGCCGTAGCCGCCTTGCGCCGCCAGCCAGAAGAACGACGGCGTGGCCGCGTCCCAGCCCACCACGAAGTCACCGTCGCGCACGAACGAGCGCAGGCCGGCCCAGGTGTGCTTCGGGCGTCGGATGGTCAGCGACGTGGCGGTTTCGATGCGGTAGATGCCAGTGGCGACATCCAGTTCCTCGGGCACCACGTCGTGCGCATCGACCGGGTCGGCATTGGCGGGCGAGCCTAGCAGCTGCCCCGCGTCGGGCTTGAAGTAGTAGCTTTCGTCCACGCCCACCACGGCGGGCCAGTGCGAGAAATCCATGTCCTGCGGGCCACTGAAGGTGAACGCGGTGCGGCGGCACGGCTGCAGGCCGACGGGGGCGGCGCCGCACAAGCCGGCCGTGTGGTCGGCCCAGGCGCCCGCGGCGTTGACGACGGCCCGCGCGCGGATCTGCCGGCCATCGGCCAGGGTCAGCGTCCAGACATCGTTCTCGAAAGCGGCGCCCACCAGTTCGGCGTTGTTGTGCAGCACGGCGCCCTGGCGGCTCATGCCGCGCAGAAAACCCTGGTGCAGCGCATGCACGTCGATATCGCGCGCATCGGGTTCCTCGATCGCGCCGCACAGCTGGTCTTCGCGCAGGCAGGGCACGCGCTTGACGGCCTGGCTGGCGTCGATCAGGGTCACGTTTGGCGACTGGCGGTGGAAGTCTTCGAAGGCGTCCTGCAGCAGATCCTTCTGATCGGGCGTCCCGATGTACAACACGCCGCGGGGGCTGAGCAGCGGATGCTCGCAGAAGCCTTCCGGCGGATGCTCGTAGAACGCGCGGCTGGCGCGCGTAAGCGCCTTGATCTGCGTGGTGCCGTAGGTCTCCATGAACATGGCCGCCGAACGGCCGGTGGAGTGATAACCGGGTTGGGACTCTCGTTCCAGCACCGCCACGGACGCCGAGGCGCTCAGGCGGTAGGCCACGGAGGCGCCGGCGATGCCCGCGCCGATCACGGCAAAATCGTATAGGGTTTCAGCAATCATTTTGTCGGAAGCGAGAATTCTCTTATTTGATAATTCTCGAATACGATAGTTTTTTGGCGCGGCGGGGGTAATAGGGGAATGCCCGCATCGGGGCAGAAAGTACGCAATCGGGCGCGCGGGCGCGCGAATCGGGGACGCGGCGCGATGCCGGCGGACGCGTCAGCCCAGCTTGCCCAGCAACCCGATCAGCTTGCGCCGCTCTGCCGCGCCCAGCTTGGCGCTGATGCGGGCATCGTGCGCCTGCACGGCTTCGGTGATGGCCGCCAGCGCATCGTGGCCGGTCTGCGTCATGGCCAGCGCGTACGCGCGCCGGTCGTGCTCGGCCTCCTGGCGTTCCACGTAGCCCAGGTCCTGCAGCTGGTTCACGATCTGCACCGCGCCGGACCGCGCAATGCCCAGGATGCGGGCCAGGTCGGTGAGCTTGAGGTTTTCGTTCGCGGCGATCAGCGTCAGCGCCGAGTACCGCTGCGGCGTGATGTCCCACGGCGCCAGCGCGGCCAGGAAGTCCTCGTAGATCAGGATCTGCGCGCGCCGGATCGCGTAGCCGACCAGGTCGTCCAGTGCGCCGTACTGAACGCCGGGCACGTGCGGATCGAAGTGTTCGCCACGGGCCGCGGGGCGGCGAGGGCGTTGGACGGATGCTCTGGACATGGGGGGGCGGATCGCGGACGGGGCCTCAACACTAATGCAGGCATTGTCGCCGCGCCACCGGATTGCGGGAAATCCCTCGTGCGGAACGCCAGGCGATTTTGTTATGTTGCATAACAAATAAGACCAGGAGTAGACATGCAAATCGTCATTGCCGGCGCGGGTATCGGCGGGCTGACTCTCGCGCTGATGCTGCACCGCCGCGGCATCGGCTGCCGCATTTATGAAAGCGCGCAGGAACTGCGCCCGCTCGGCGTCGGCATCAACCTGCTGCCCCACGCCGTCAGCGAGATCGAACAGCTGGGCCTGATGCCCGCGCTGGCCGAACGCGCCATCGAGACCTCGCAGCTTCACTACTACAACAAGCTGGGCCAGCCGATCTGGCGCGAGCCGCGCGGCCGCGAGGCCGGCTATCCGCTGCCGCAGTTCTCGGTGCATCGCGGCGAGTTCCAGATGCTCCTTGCGCAGGCCGTGCGCGAGCGTCTGGGTCCGGATGCCATCGTCCCCGGCATGGTGCTGGAGTCCGCCACCCAGGACGCGGACGGCGTGCAGGCCCGGTTCCGCAGCCGCGCGGACAACACGCTGCACACCGTGCAGGGCGACATCCTGGTGGGCGCCGACGGCATTCACTCCGCGCTGCGGCGCCAGCTCCATCCCGTGGGAGACGAACCCCGATTCTCCGGCCGCATGCTGTGGCGCGCGGTGACCGAGGCGCCGCCGTATCTGGACGGGCGCAGCATGTTCATGGCGGGGCACCAGGATCAGAAGTTCGTCTGCTATCCGATTTCGGAACCGCTGCGCCGGCAAGGCCGCTCGCTCATCAACTGGATCGCCGAGCTGTCCATTCCGGGCGCGGAACTGCCCGCCACCGACTGGAACCGCAAGGTCGACAAGTCCGTCTTCGCGGACCGCTTTGCCGACTGGCGCTGGGACTGGATCGACATCCCGGCCATCATCGACGGCGCCGAGGCGATCTACGAATTTCCGCTGGTCGATCGCGACCCCTTGCCGCGCTGGACGCGCGGGCGCTTCACGCTGCTGGGCGACGCCGCGCACCCGATGTACCCCATCGGCTCCAACGGATCGGCCCAGGCCATCCTGGACGCGCGCTGCCTGGCCGACTGGCTGGATCAGGCCGTGCGCGGCAAGGCGCGCTCGGCCGAGATCGCGCTGCTGGAGTACGAAGCCGAACGCCTGCCGCGTACCGCGGGCATCGTGCTGCGCAACCGCCTGAACGGTCCCGAGCAGGTGATGCAGATGGCTGAAGAACGCGCGCCCGCGGGGTTCGCGAACATCAACGACGTGATTTCGGGTGAGGAGCTGGCGGCGGTGTCGCTGCGCTACAAGCAGCTTGCGGGCTTTGACCCGGCGGTGCTGCGCCTTGCCCGCGGAGAGAAACCATGAGCGGCGCCGATGCCATGAACGACACGCAGGCCCCACGGCTTGAACACGTGGCCACCGTCGTGGTCGACGTGGGCGCGCCGCAGGAAGTGGGCGATACGCCGCAGGGGCGCCGCCGCGTGATCCCCATCACCGGCGGCACGGTCCAGGGACCGCGCCTGTCGGGCAAGGTGCTGCCCGGCGGCGCGGACTTCCAGATCATCCGGTCGGCCACCTTCACGGACATCCACGCGCGCTACGTCATCGAGACGCCCGCGGGCGAGCGCGTGTATGTCGAAAACACCGGCATCCGCACAGGCAGCGCCGAGGACATTGCGCGGCTGGCGCGCGGCGAAGCCGTCGATCCGGCACGCATCTACTTTCGCAGCTATCCCCGTTTCGAGACGTCCTCGCCCACGCTGGGCTGGATGAACGAAAGCCTTTTCATCGGCACCGGCGCGCGCTATCCCGATCGCGTCGAGCTGCGCTTCTATCGCATTTGCTGACCCCGCGGCAGCCGCCGCGGCATTAAAAAAACCAGGAGACAACCATGCAAACGATGCTGCGCCGCCTGCTGGGCGGCTTCCTGCTGTGCGTGCCGCTTGCGGCGGCCGCGCAATTTCCCAATGGGCCGGTGCGCCTGAACGTGGGTTTTCCGCCCGGCACCGGGCCCGATATCGTGGCGCGCACCCTGTCCCAGCACATGGGGCCGCTGCTGGGCGAAAGCGTGGTGGTGGAAAACAAGGTGGGCGCGGGCGGGCAGATCGCCGCGCAGACCGTGGCCCGCAGTCCGGCTGACGGCCAGACCCTGCTGCTGGGCGAGGTCGGGTCGATCAGCATTTCGCCCGCCACGTACCGCAACCTGAATTACGATCCGCCGCGCGATTTCGCGCCGATCTCCGAGGTGGTGCGCGCCGACTTCGTGCTGGTCGTGCCGGCCACGTCGCCCTACAAGGATCTGGCGGCATTCATCGACGCCGCGAAAAAGGCCCCGGACCGCCTGAACTTCGCCACCTTCGGCGCGGGCACGCCGGGCCATTTCGGCGCCGAGCTCTTTGCGCGCGAGGCCGGCCTGAAGATCGAAGCCATCCACTACCGCTCGACCGGCGATGCTGTCTCCGGGCTGGTGTCCGGCGGCGTGCAAGCGGCGTTCGTGACGACCGCGCTGGCCGCGCCCCAGGTGCAGGGCGGCAAGCTGCGCGCGCTGGCCACCACGGGCGCGCAACGCACCCAGGCCCTGGCCGATGTGCCCACCTTTGCCGAGCGCGGCTTGCCGGCGGTCAACTTTGGCGCCTGGTTCGCGCTGTTCGCTCCGGCCGGCACGCCCGACGCCGTGCTGACCCGCCTTCAGGCCGACAGCGCGGCCGCGCTGCGCCAGCCCGCCGCCGTGAAGACGCTGGGCGAGGCCGGCTTCGTGGTCGTGGGTTCGGACCGGCAGGCCCTGCAGGCGCTGCTGACCGCCGAATCCAAGCGCTGGACCGAGGTGGTGAAGGCGACGGGGTTCCGCGCCGACTGAGGATCCGAGGGGCGCAACGTCCGTGGATTTGCTGCCCCGACGCACCGATTTCACCCGTTTGATCTCACCGGTGGAACAGTTTGTTCCAGCCGAAGTGCGGTTGAACGGGTATTCGCGTCATGGTCCAGCCGGTAGAATGCCTCCCATCGTCATCTCTATCTACTGGTCGAAAGGTCAAAACATGAGCAACGCATATCTCGAAGCGCTCAAGCAGCGCCGCACGCAGTATTCGCTGGGCCGCAACCTGTCGGCCTCCAAGGAAGAACTGACCACGCTGATCCAGGAAGCGATCAAGCACAGCCCGTCGTCCTTCAACTCGCAAAGCTCGCGCGCCGTCATCCTGTTTGGCGCCGAAAGCGAAAAGCTCTGGAACCTGGCCACGGAAGAAGTGCGCAAGGTTGCGCCGGCCGAAGGTTTCGACAAGACCGAAGCCAAGCTCAAGAGCTTTGCCGCCGGCGTGGGCACGATTCTGTTCTTCGAAGACCAGGACGTGGTGCGCAGCCTGCAGGAAAAGTTTGCGCTGTACGCTGACAACTTCCCCGTGTGGTCCGAGCAGTCGGGCGGCATGGCCCAGCTTTCCGTCTGGACCGCGCTGGCCAACGCCGGTGTGGGCGCCAGCCTGCAGCACTACAACCCGCTGATCGACGCCGCCGTGGCGCGTGAGTGGAACGTCCCCGCCTACTGGAAGCTGCGCGCGCAGATGCCGTTTGGCTCGAACGAAGCGGGTTTCGGCGACAAGCCGTTCATGGACGACGCCGAACGCTTCCGCGTGTTTGGCTGATCGCCTCGGGCGCGCCGCGCGCGCCCGGCATGACCGCGGTCTTCAGGCCCGCATTGCTCGACAGAGCCATGCGGGCTTTGTCATTTTCGGGCGGCGGATGGCGCTATAGTCGACTGAGCCTGTCAACCCGAAAGGAGACGTCATGCAGACCAATGAGATCCATCGCGGCCGCCTGATCGATCACATCCAGCTTGTCGTGCGGGACCTGCCCGCCAGCCAGCGCTTTTACCAGGCAGTGTTCGACGCCCTGGAGGTGCCCATGGGCGGTACGGCGGACGACTACTTCTGGGCCGACGAACTGTTTGTGTCGACGGCCGACAGCCAGGCCGCGCTGGGCCAGTTGACGGGTCGCCACCATCTTGCGTTCCAGGCGCGCGATCAGGCGATGGTCGACGCGTTCTACAAGGCGGCGCTGGCCCACGGCGGCAAGGACAACGGCGCGCCGGGATTTCGCGATTACCACCCCGGCTACTACGGCGCATTCGTGCTGGATCCGGACGGCAACAACATCGAAGCCGTGTTCCACGGCGAAGCCCGGCGCAGCGCGCCGTCGGTCACGGTGACGTTCTGAACGGAGCGTTTCCGTGCAACTGCGCCATCTCCGGTATTTCGTGAAGATCGTCGAGGCGGGCAGTTTCTCCCGCGCGGCGGCACTCATTCCGGTGGCGCAGCCGGCGCTCAGCCAGCAGATCGCGGCGCTCGAAGAAGAGCTGGGCGTGACGCTGCTGCACCGCAGTGCGCGGGGCGCGCGTCCCACTGCCGCCGGCGCCGCGTTGTACACGGAAGCCGCGTCCATCCTGAGCCGCATGGAGCGCATCCCGCAGATCGTGCGCTCGCTGGGCGGCGACATCCAGGGCGTCGTGCGGATCGGCATGTCGTCCACGCTGGCGTCGTTCCTGGCGGGCGAACTGATGGAGAAATGCCGGGCATCGCTGCCCAAGATCAGCCTGCGCTTCAGCAGCGACGCAAGCGGCCAGTTGGGCGCCCGCATCCGCGACAGCTCGCTCGACCTGGCGCTGGTGTTCGAGGACGAGCCGACCACCGGGTTCGCGCGCCAGCCGCTCTTCCGGCAACGGCTGTTCGTGGTCAGCCCGCGCAAGCCGGGGCGCCGGCCTTGCGCCATGCGCTTTGAGCAGCTGGCCGGCATGCCGCTCATCCTGCCCGCCCATCCCAACATGACGCGCAACCTGCTGGACCGGCTGTTTTCCGAAGCCGGCATCGTGCCGCAGGTGGTCGCGGAAACCGAGGTCTTTTCGGGCATGCTGTCGGCAGTGCAGGCGGGCATCGGCCACACCATCCTGCCGCTGGGCGACTTCTCGCGCGCGCCCGGGCATGCCCAGGTGTCGGCGGCGATGATCGAGCCGCCGGTCTATCTGACCGCGGCGGTCATCGCCTCCAGCGACGTGCCGCTGGCGCCGCCGGCCGAGGCGGTGCGTACGCTGCTCAGCGAATTCGTCATGCGCCACGTCGCGGAAAGCGGACTGGCCGGCGCGGAACCGCTGGCGTCCTGACGCGCCGCCAACAGGCCAGACAGCCATATCGGCGGCCGATACCCGCATATCGACATAGTATTTTTCCTACCACCGACGCCGGCGCAAAGTGCACTCCCAGGCAGCAACCGCAATGTCCGCGGCCTGCAATACAGGAAAGTGATGATGGCAAAGCTGGTTTATCGCGTGGTGTCCGCGTGCGGCGCGCTGGGATATGGATTTTCCCGTGAATCGCTGCAAAAGGCGCTGGAAGGGCGTATCGACGCCGTGATCTCGGATGCGGGGTCGATGGACGCCGGTCCGTATTACCTGGGCACGGGCACCGAATACTTCGAACGCGAGGCCGTGAAGGCGGACTTTCGCCACATGGTCGAGGCGGGCGAGCGCATCGACGGACCGGTCATTCTGGGCAGTTGCGGCATGGCCGGGGGCAACCGCAACCTGGACTGGATGATCGACGTCGCCAAGGAAGTCTTTGACGAGCTAGGCGTGAAGGACCGCACCGTGGCGGTCATCCGGTCCGAGCTGGACCCGGCCAGCGTGATCCGGGAGTTCCGGGCGGGCGCGCTGCGGTCGACGGGCGCGGACCCCGAGCTGGACGCCGCGGCACTGGAAGAGAGCACCATCGTGGGACAGATGGGCGTGCATCCCCTCATCACGGCATTGGAAGGCGGCGCGAAGTATGTGCTGGCCGGCCGGTGGCGCTGGTTCGCACCATCGACCGCGAGCCCGCGCAGAACGAGGACCTCATCAAGAACCGCATGTTCCCGATCACGTATTTCCGCGTCAACGGCGCGGCGTGGACGGAAAGCGGATCCGCCCGGCCGCGGTATGCGGACATCGGCATCACGGGCTACGAGGGCAACCTGGACGATCGCACGCTGTCCCTGATCGCCGACGTGCCGCCAGCAGGAACGCCGCAGCGCGAACAGCCGCTGCTGGACATGGCCGTGGTGGTGCGCAGCAAGGACGCCGGCATCAACCGGCTGACGTTCGACATCGTGTTCAATTCCGCCGCCGACTACGAGGCCGCGCTGCGCTCGAACGTGTTCTGCGCGGCCAACGTGGCGCGTGTGCTGGGCGTGGCGCCCGAGCGCGTGGTGGGCACGTTCTTCGTGGACAGTTGCAATGCCATCAAGCTGAGGATCGACCGCCCGAACATTTCGGCCTCGCCCGACGAGCGCGACGTTTTCGGGGCGCAGCAGCAGGCCGTCATCGAGCGCCTGTCGATACCGCACTACGCGGAGCGGCTGGCGATGGCCTCGGCGTTGTAGCGGGCATCGCGCGGCCCGCCGCTCGTCCAAGGCCAGGGCGGGCGGCGGGTTTGCCGTTTTCAGGGCGTCCCCGGTTTCATGCCAGAATGGCACGCTGTTCAACCGCCATCGAACCCCGAGAAGAATCAGATGAGACCTGGAATTCCCGCACTACGGTTGCTGTCCCTGGCTGGCTTGTTCGCGTTGTCCGCGCCTGCGCTGGCCATCGATTGCAAGAAGGCCGCCACCGGCGTCGAGAAGCTGATCTGCGCCGACCGCGGCGCGGTATCCGCCGACGCGGAATTGAACCGCAGCTACAGCGCACTATTGAAAGCCGCGCCCGATGCCGAGATCCGCACGATGCTGGTCGAGGGCCAGAAGCGTTGGCTGGCGGCGCGCGACAACGCACTGGAAAGATTGATCGACTCGCCCGACCTGCTGCCCGACGGCAAAACCCCCGCACAGGCGGCGCGCAGCCTGATTCTTGCGCGTAGCGCCCAGCTCAAGGAAAAGGCCAAGGGGTCCGACAAGGGGGCCGACACCCCGGTCCTGATCGCGCGGGCGCTGGAACAGCGCAAGTTCCGGGCGCAGTTCACCGGCGGCCCGTTTGCCGGCTTCGCGTCGTCGTGCGACGTGCTGCCGCCCGACTACAACAACTACTCCTGCTTTGCCACCCGCCATTACCAGAACAAGGATCGCGTCTGCACGATCGACGAGTACTGGGCGTCCGGCGGCGTCTACACGAAGCGGTACGTCGCCAACGTCGAGAATGGCAAGCCCAAGGTCATCGCGTCGTGCTCGTTCAGCAGCGCCGACGAGGCGTGCAGCGACGGCAATGGCAAGACCCATTGGAACCGGTCGCCGGCAAAGCCCGATTTCGGATATGCCGACAAGCCGCTGCCGAAGATCGACGGCGAGATCTTCGATACCGACGACTACGAATGGGCGCAGGCTTGCCTGGCCAGTCCGGCATATCCCGACGGAAAGTAGCGCGCGCAGACGCCCGCGGCAGCGCGGACGGCAGACGAAAGTGTCAGACTGTAATTCGCGCGCCGCGCTCGCAAGATTTGGAAACGGTATGGCCGGCGCGCTGGCCATTTCGTCCACACCACGGACGTAGAATGCCGCTTTTCTTTCCGGCCAGCGGCTGACAGGAACCAATCATGAAAAAAACCCTCCTTCTTGCATCCGTTTGCGCCGCGCTGCTGTCTGCCTGCGCGCCCGCGACCTCTCCCCGTGAAGGATCGTCCGCCATGCCTGATTCCGCCGCCACGTCAGCCGCCACCCAAGCCGGCCTCACCGCCTACCACTGGCGCCTGACCGCTGCCACCGACCCCGCGGGCAAGGCCATCGCCGCGCTGCAAAAGGGTGTTGAACATCAGGTGCGGCTGACCTTCAAGGACGACGGCGTCAATGTCCGCGGCGGCTGCAACGCGCAGTTCGGCGGGTACACGTACAAGAATGGCGTGCTGACCATCGCTAACCTGGCCTCCACGATGAAGGCGTGCGAACAAAGCCTGATGCAGCTCGATGCGGAAATCGCCCAGCGCCTCAAAGGGCAATTGCGCGTGACGCTGTCGGGCGACAAGGCCGAGCCCGCCCTGGAGCTGACCGCGCAGGACGGCAGCGTTCTGACGTTCATCGGCGAACCGACGCCCGAAACCTTGTATGGCAGCACGGGCCAGATCATGTTCCTGGAAGTTGCGGCCAAGCGTGCCGAGTGCAGCCATCCGATGATTCCGCACTACCAGTGCCTGATGGTGCGCGAACGCAAATTCAACGAGGCGGGCATCGCGTTGCCCGCGCCGGACAAATGGCAGCCGCTGTATCAGTCGATCGAGGGATTCGAACATCAGGACGGCGTGCGCACCGTGCTGCGCGTCAAGCGCTACGACTGGAAGAACCCGCCCGCCGATGCGCCGTCCAAGGTCTACGTGCTGGACATGGTGGTCGAGCAGGACGCCTCGGGCAAGGCAGCGAAGCGATAGCCGTCAGCGCGTCGTCACCAGGTGATGTAGAACATCGCCTTGGCCAGCACGACGATGGCGACCATGTGACAGAACACGCTTGTGTGCAGGCGGCTTTGCAGCGCGCCGGTGAGCTTGCGCCGGCGCGCCAGCACCAACGCCGTCACGACATGAGCCAGCACGCTGACGGCCAGCAGGATCTTCACCGTCAGCAACAGCCCAAACGATGAGGTCAGCGGCGCGGCAAGCGCGCCGCGATGCTGCCAGGCCAGCCCCAATCCCGCCAGGTACAGCACCAGCACCGACCAGGGCACCACCGAACGCACCCGGGGCCCAAGCTGGCTGCCCAGCGCCTTGCGCACGTCCGGCGGCAGGCGCCGGTGCACCGGTTCCAGGAACAGCACCTCGAAAGCGACGGTGCCGACGAACAGGAAGGCGGCAAGCAGGTGCAGGATGAGCAGCACGGGATAGAGGGTCATGGCGGTATTCTCCGCCGCCGGATGGCGGCGGGAAATGACGAACATCAAGGGGGCGGGCCCCGTTTGAGTCCGGCGGATCATCGATCCAGGTGTCAGACACCCATTGAGACGTCGCCGCAAGCTGACGACCATCTCAGACGGGTGTCAGACACCGTACCAGGATCAAAAAGCCGGGATCTCAGCTCAATTGCCCGAAGGCTGCAGCGTCAACGTATCCGAACGCTGGCTGTCCACCTTGGCGCGGCTGAACGCCATGGGGAAATACTCGCCCGTCGCCCAGCCCTTGAGCAGATCCTGGTAGTGCGGGCTGCGCGGATCCGCCGATTGCCCCGGCACGTTCTGCACGCGCGAGGTGTCCCAGTCGGCCACGTCGATCACCTGACGGTACGACGCACCGCTGGTCACGCGGTAGTCGCTCTTGCGGAACGTCGCGCGGTGAACCGTGTCGTTGTCGCCGCCGACCGGATAGCGCGGCGTGCCCCAGGCCTTGGCGGTGTCGGGCGGCAAGAGGCTTGCCAGGCTGTGATCGAACTGGATGTGGTGCAGCTTGCCCCACTGCCACTGTGTCGAATCCGGCCCCATCTTGGCGGTGAGCTTCGTCAGGCCGTCGGCCAGTGCCTGCAACAGCAGGGCGTCGCGGCCCTGTTCAGGCCGGGGGCCGAAAGCGGTGTCGGGCGTGGCCAGCTTTTCCAGGGTCCGGCGGGTGGAAAGGTCGCCGAACGCCGCGCGTCCGTTCGCCGGCACGTACAGCTCGGTCACGCGCTTGACGACTTCGGGCAGCCAGAACGCGTAAACGGTCGCCGCCCGAGAGTCGGTCTCCATGCGGTAATCCCAGTCTTTCAAGAGGCTCAGCGCCGCGCCGACGTTCGGGTCCGCCGAGTTCAACGACTTGGCGTAACCGCCCAGCGTGCGGGCCGGGATCGACAGGTTGTCGAACTGCAGGTCCTGCGACTGCTGCACGGTCAGGCCGCGGCCGTCGGCCACCACCTCCCGGATGCGCTGCACGCGGAAGGGTTCGGCCCAGGTGCGTGCCGACATGTCCTTGTACGGGTAGTTGGCGGGCAGGTTGTACTCGTTGGCCGTGGCGACATAGCCTTCGGGCGGGTTGAAGACGCGCGGCAGGGAACTGCCGGGCAGCACGCCCCGCCATTCGAAGTCGCCATTGCCGGGCACGGGCAGCATGCCGGACCAGTCATTGCGCGGACGGATCGGCGCGATGCTGCCGCCGAACCAGCCGATGTTGCCGTCCACGTCGGCGTACACCATGTTTTCGCTGGGCGTGTAGTGCTTTTCCATGCCCGCCACGAACTCGTTCCAGTTCTGCGCCTGGTTCAGGCGAAGGCTGGCCAGGTAGGCCGCCGTCCCCGGAAATTCCAGATAGGCGGCGCGCAGGGCGTAGGCCTTGCGCCGCACCGGGTCTTCATGGATGACCGGCCCGTGGCGCGTGAACTTCAGGCTGCGCGTTGCAGGCGAGGCGCCGCGCACGGCAATGGTCTCGTCGATCTGGCGCATTTTTTCCCAGCCGCCCTGGTAGCGGTATTCGCTGGGGTTGGCGGGGTTGGTGTCGTAGACATAGAGGTCTTCCTCGTCGCCGAAGGCGAAGATGGTCAGGCCGAACGCGATGCGGTCGTTGTGTCCCATCGAGACGCCGGGCAATGCCGGTTCGCCCGCGCCGATCACGTTCCAGCCCGGCGCATTCAGGTGAACCATGTAGCGCAGCGACGGCATGGTGATGGACCGGTGCGGGTCGCCCGCCAGAATGGGCTTGCCGGTCGCGGTGCGTTCGCCGCTCAGCGTCCAGTTGTTGCTTTCATAGCGCGGCGCCAGCGGGTCGACGGCCGGATCCAGCGAGGCAAGCCTGCCCTCGGACAAGGCGCTGGCCAGCTTGGCGCGATCGTCGGCGGCGAGCGGGCTGCGCGGGAAGTCGCCCGCCTCGAACTTCTGACCGTCGCGCGCCAGCCGGTAGGTGGCGAGCACGGACTTGTTGATCTGGCGCACGTCCAGGCCGGCGGGCACCTGCAACGCCAGGGGCGGCTCGAAGGTGGTCAGGCCCTGCACGGTATTCAGCCCCAGTGCGGCGATCTGCTCGGACATCCGCACTTCCTCGCTGACGTTGCGCGTCAGCCCGTAGATGCGGATCAGCGAGGTCTCCGGGCTCCAGTAGCCGGGCTCGGTGCCGGTCAGCTTGAACTCTGGCGGCATCTGGTCGGGATTGGCCTTGACCCAGTTCACGTAGGCGTTGATGCCATTGGCGAACGCCGTGAGGATGGCCTGGCCGTCAGGGTGGTAGCTGGCGAATTCCGCCTGCATGTCGCCCCGGTAGCGGAAAAGGCGCGCCGCGCGGTCCTGCTCGATGAAGCGCGGGCCGAACTGTTCGGCCATCTTGCCTTCGCCCTGGCGGCGCCACAGGTCCAGCTGCCACAGGCGGTCGCGCGCCGCGGAAAAGCCCTGGGCAAAGAACAGGTCGGCCTGGTTCTTGGCGTAGATGTGGGACACGCCGTGCTTGTCCCTGACGATTTCCACGGGCTGCGACAGCCCCGCCATGGCGATCGTGTCCTTCTTGCCGCCTGGCGAGGCGCAGCCCGCCAACACTGCGATCAGGCCGCTTGCCAGCAATGCGGCGGCCCTGCGCTTGAACGTACGCATAGACTTCTCCTCCGGGTTATTGATCTTTTCTATGCCGGCAGTACGCAAGACGCAGGCAGCCGCGCCAAACGCAACACCATGCAACGGCTAGAACTAAAGCAGAAGCGCGGGGAGAAGTGTTTTATTTGATTAATTCTGGCAGGACTTGTAACGCCTTTGCGCAAGCCGTTTGCCGGGGACGCGCAGCCAGTCGGGTGGCCCGTCTGGACGTGCGCGGCGTGATGACATCTTTCGTCACGACATTGCGGGGTGGCCCAACCAATGGGCAGGGCCACGCTCCGCGGCAATTACCAGCGGCGTTGCGATCCCGGCTGGCTGGCGGGCGGTTGAGCCATGTCGCCGGTGCGCACTGTGCTGACGTACTTCTGGTAGTCGGAGATATAGGTCGGGCTGTTGATGTTGGGGGTTTCCTCGCCGGCCCATTGGGCCTCGACGCCTGATTCCTTCCACGCCGCCAGATCGCGTTCGACCTCGGCGCGGGTGGGGGTGTAGTTGGAGGGCGGCGCGGCGGTGGCGGGCGCGGAGGCCGCAGGTTGCGCACCGGCAGGGCCGGACAGCAGGGCAAAAGCCGCCAGCGCGGCCGGAACGAGGGCGCGTAAGGGGAGTAGGGGCTTCATGTGGGAACTCCAGGTGACGGACAGGGACGCCGGATCGGGGCTCAGGCACTCTGGTGCAAAGGCCCTTGGATGAGACCGGCGCAGGCCGGGGGAAGGCATCCGGCGGACACGTGGCCGCTCGGTGCTCATGCCTTCGTGCTCATCGTAGGGCCGCATGGGTGCAGACCACATACTCAAGATTGAGTACGCCGCGCAGTCCTTGCGCTACAGCAGCGAGGCCAGCCGGACCAGTTCCGATTGCCGGCTGCACTCCATCTTGGTGAGCAGCGACGCCACCTGTTTGCGCACCGTCAGGACGGAGGCATGACGCAGAGTGGCCACCTCCTCGACACTATGGCCCGCCGCCAATCCCGCCAGCACCGCGGCCTCGGCATGCGTGATGGAGAACACCGATTGCAGTTTGGTGACGTCCGGCATTGCAAAGGCGCTCTTCTTGCGCATGCGCATCAGCAGCATCCGGCCGCCGATGAGGCTGAGCGCGGGCGGCGCCGCGCTGATATCGACCCAGAAGAGTTCCCCCCACCCCGACGCTGTGGCCATCGACCGCATCTGGCCGTCGCGCGCCACCGCGGCGCAATGCGCGTCGAACAGCCGCTGCACCTTGGCGTCGGCATGGCGCAGCCTGCGGCCATGCAGGGTCCAGCCGTTGACGTCATCCAGGAATCCCACCGCCAACGGCGACAGCTTGTCGACGATGCAATCCACGCTGATGAGCAGCACCGCTTCGTGGACTTCGGAAAACGCGCTTTCCAGCGACTTCCAGCCGATGGCGCGATTGCGCTCGCGCTGCGACAGCTGATGGCGCAGCACGCGAAAATACCGGCCAAAGTCTCCGGATTGCAGCCTGTCGCAGGCCTTTGCATCCACGGACGAACGCTGAAAGCCGATCGCGGCGTGCAGGACGGTGTTCGATTCGATGATGAGCGACAGCAGTTGCGCCATGCGATGCCGGACCATGAAGTCCGCGTAGAACTCGGTACGGTGCAACTGCGCGGCGTCGTACATCCGCGCGGTGTCCAGCCATGTACCGGCCGGGGCATGGCGCCCGTCCTGCTCAAGGATGTCGCAGCTGTAGAAATGCTCTTGGTAGTCCGATGCGCACGCGTCGGAAAAACCGATGGCGGACAGCGTCAACAGCTTGTTCCTGGCGTCGAACACGATGAGCGTTCCACTGTCGGCCCCGACCAGATCGCGGGCCGTGCCCAGGATGTCGCGCCACGGCGGCTCGGGATCGGTCAGATGGTCCACGGCCTCGACGGCGCGGCGCAAGGCGATTCGATGATCGGGCATGGCGTGCCTCCAACTCTGGTTCAGACGTAAACGCTGCTACGTGTCACAGATGGTTGTAGGTGGCGCCGGCTGGCAAGGGGGCGGCGCACCGCTGCTGCGGATCAAAGCGGAGGGCACGCCGCGCATATCAGGTTGGCAATGGCGGCGGGCCCAGCGCCGATTATCGTCGCAAACTTGCGCGCAAGGCGCATTTCGCCGCGCATTTTCACGCGGCAAATGCCGCGTTGATGCGGCGATACCGGGCTAATTCAACCGCCTTGCGCACACGCGCCTATGCCGTGCCGTCTAGCATTCCAGCAGCCGCAGCAGCCGCGCCTTGTGCGGGCCGTCGGCCTTGCGCGCCAACGCGGCAAGTTTCTTGTCCGACCCGAAGAGCCGTTCGCGCACAGGGGCCCTGTCGTGCTCGGGCAGCTCGGCAAGCGCGGCGGCCAGCAGGTCCAGCGTCTCTGCGTCATCCAGCGCAAATTTCGCGGGCAGCTTGAAGGCATCGGTGCAGACGCGCAGGCAGGCGATGGCGGTGGTCAGGGTATCCGGCGTCAGGCCATGCTGCTCGAGAAACACGGCGGTGTAGCGGTCCTGCACGGACTGGTGTTCGTCATCCACCAGGTCCATGTAGTGACGCAGCAGCGCAAAATGGCGGCGGCCGGCGAGGCCCAGGGCAAAGGCGGCATACGTGCCGGACAGACACGCCTTTTCGGCCTCCGCGTCGGCGTACCACTCGTAGGGTTGGATGGCGGCGCGCGCATAGGCCGCCAACGCGTCATGCGCCGCGGGGTGCTGCGCGGCGTTGGCAAAGAAGCGATGCGTGTCGGACTTGGCCAGGCCCTTGACGGGCAGGTAGTGACGCGCGTGGCTCTTTAACACGACACGGTAGCCGGCCGGGAAACCCGCGCGCAGCAGGGCCGCCAGGAAGTCCAGCGCCTGCACATAGGCGGCCGGTGATTCCTGCCGGATGGCGATGGTCACCGTGGCCAGCACGTCGTTGGCGGCGCAGTCCGCAAGGTCGGTCGACAGGCGCGTGAGTTCGGGCGCCAATGCGCCGCTGCCGCTGGCCAGCATCGCGCCGGCGCGCGCGCTGCCCAGGCCGCGGGCAAGTTCCATAAACGTCAGGCCGGTAGGGCGCGCATAGCCGGGCTCGTGACGCAGGATCAGCGTGGCGGCGTAGAGCAGCAGGTCGATACCGCGGTCGTCGGGATCCAGCGCGGCGCCGGGTTTGGGCGAGTAGGTGTTCTGGCGGAAGACGTCTTGAGAAACGTCGAAGTAGCGCGGCAGATATTGCGCCTCGGCCCAGCCGCGAAGCGCGTGAATGATCGAGCCGCGTTGTTCGGCCAGCGATTCCTGGCCTGCGTTCAGCGCCAGCAAGCGCGTGAAGACGGAGATCAGCCAGGGGTGGTCCGGGTGCGGGAATAGGCGTTCGTCCAGCAGGTGGCGGCACAGCAGAGTGACGTGCAGGCGGTCGGTGGGATGGCTGCCGTTCAGCACCGCCTGGTCCACGTAGTGCGTCACGCGATCGCGCAGCGTCTGCTGCTTGACCGCGTCGGTGTGATCCACCAGCGTCAGGCGCAGCCGGCCCTCGCTGGTCGGAAACTGCGCGCGAAAGCGGAAGTGGTGGTCAAGATGGGGCGTGCCGGCCAGCCGGTCGATGCGTTCGCGCACGGCCTTGCCCAGCACGGGCGCCAGCGACGTGTGCACCGCGTCCGGGGTGAGCGGCCCGTTGCGCCCTTCGGCGAGCAGGCCGTCCTGGTCGTCAGGCTCCCAACTGGGCATGACGTCGAACACGATGCGCGAGGGCTCGTATTCCAGCAGGATCTCGCTGTGGATGCCGACTTGCAGCGGCGTGCGGGCCACGATGGCATCGATGTCGTCGCGCGCTTGCTGCGTGTCGAACCAGCGGTGGATGGCGGCCAGCGTTTCGTCCTGGATCTCTTGGGCGGTCTTGTGATGCAGGCCAATGGGGCGGGATACGTCGGACATCCTGAGGCGTGAAGGTTGCGGCAATTGCGCCGAATGCTACACGATGCGGCGCCGCGCCCGTCTCAATGCCGGGACGCGAAATCTCCGATGGCGGCCGCGGGCGACAGCGCGAACGAGGCCTTCATGTCGCGCACTTCCTCGATGGGCGTGCGGCCGAAAAAGCGCTTGAATTCGCGGCTGAACTGCGAGGCGCTCTCGTAACCCACGCGCGCCGAGGCCGACGCCGCCGTCAGGCCGTCGCGGATCATCATGAGCCGCGCGTGATGCAGGCGCGTGGACTTGATGTACTGGATCGGCGAGGTCTGCGTGACCGCCTTGAAATTGACATGGAAGGCCGGCACGCTCATGCCGGCTTCCTGCGCCAGGTGCGTCACGTCCAGCGGCTGGGAGAAGTCCGTATGGATGCGCCGCAGCGCCCGGGCGACGCGGCCGAAGCGGCCCGGGTGCGCCAGCGCGGCGCGCAAGGCGCCGCCTTGTTCTCCGGTGAGGACGCGAAAGCAGATCTCGCGCACGAGCGCCGGGCCCAGGATCTCGGCATCGAGCGGGTTGCACAGCGCGCGCAGCAGGCGCACGGTGGCGTCCGCCAGTTCCATCGACAACGGGGTGGAAGCGATGCCCAGCGGCGCGTCGCCGGACTGGGCATCTTCGGCGCGCGCGCCGGCAAGCGCGTCGATGGCCACCACCAGATCGGCCAAGGTGGTCAGGTCCAGCCGGATGGAGACGGCCAGCAAGGGTTCTTCGCGGCTGGCCTGCGTTTCGGTGGAAAAGGGCAGGGGAACGGACAGCACCAGATAGTGCTGCGCGTCGTACACGTAGACCTCATCGCCCAGGAAGCCGAGCTTGCGGCCCTGGCAGACGATGACGATGCCGGGTTCGTAAAGGACCGGCGTGCGGCCGAGCGGGCGGTCTGATCGCATGAAGCGCACCCCGTCCAGCGCGGACAGGCTGTAGCCCTCGTTGGGCGCCAGGCGTTCGATGAGGGCAATCATTTCGCGCGACTGCGGACTGGACGGCAGCGTCATGGGGGCATCCCGTGTTTCGGTTCCGGTGCGGCACATTCTACCGGCGTCGTCCCGGCGGGAACATGGCGGGCGATAGAAATAGGCAAGGGTGCGATAGACGCGGGTATTCGCGCTGGGCGGCCGGGTCCGTAGCATTTCAGTCACGGAAAACAACCTGGAGAACGACCATGACTTCGATGCAAGAACGGCAATCCAAAGTAGTGTTGATCACCGGCGCCAGCAGCGGAATCGGCGAGGCGGCGGCGCGGTTGCTGGCCGCCCAAGGCCACCGCGTGTATGTGGGCGCGCGGCGCACGGACCGGCTGGAAACGCTGGTGCAAGATATTCGGGCAAAGGGCGGCACGGCGGCGTTTCGCGCGCTGGACGTCACATCCGCAGAAGACATGCAGGCCTTCGTGCGCGGTGCAGAGGCAGCTTTCGGTCAAGTGGACGTGATCGTCAACAACGCTGGCGTCATGCCGCTGTCGCCCTTGTCCTCGCTGAAGGTGGACGAGTGGGACCGCATGATCGACGTGAACATCCGCGGCGTGCTGCATGGCATCGCCGCGGTGCTGCCGGGCATGGAACGCCAGGGGCACGGCCAGGTGATCAACGTGTCTTCCATCGGCGGCCTGAGCGTGTCGCCGACGGCCGCTGTGTACTGCGCGACCAAATTCGCGGTGCGCGCGATTTCGGATGGCCTGCGCCAGGAGACCAGCAAGATCCGCGTGACGGTGGTCTGCCCCGGCGTCGTCGAGTCGGAACTGGCCGACACCATCACCGACGACACCGCGCGCGTGGCGATGCAGTCGTTCCGCCGCGTCGCCCTGCACCCGGACGCCATCGCCCGCGCCATTGCATACGCCATCGAACAACCGGATGACGTGGACGTCAGCGAAGTGGTGGTGCGCCCGACGGCCAGCCCGCATTGAACCAACCATAAGGAATCCCATCATGACGACAACGATTTCCGCAGCGCAACCCTTTGCCGGCCAGACGGCCATCGTGACCGGAGCCGCCAGCGGCATCGGCCTGGCCACCCTAGAACTCCTGCATGCGCAGGGCGCGCGCGTCGTGGCGGTGGACCGGGACGAGGCCGTGCGCGCGCTGGCCCGGCCCGGCGTCGAACCGCTGATGGCCGACATCGCGAAGGAAGACAGCGCCGTGCAGGCCGTGGCGGCCGCCATCGACCGCTTTGGCCGGCTGGACATTCTGGTGAACAACGCCGGCATCATCATCAACAAGCCGGTGATCGACATGACGCTGGACGACTGGAACGGCATCCTGGCCGTGAACGCCACGGGCGCCTTCCTGTTTTCCCGCGAGGCCATGCGCGTGATGGCGCCGGCCGGACGCGGCGCCATCGTCAACGTCGGATCTTACGCGTGCTATCAGGCGTTTCCGACGATCGCGGCCTACGCAGCGTCCAAGGGGGCGCTTGCGCAGTTGACCCGCGCGCTGTCGCTGGAAGCCATCGACCATGGCATCCGCGTGAACGCCGTGGGATCGGGCGACGTGGTCACCAACATCACCAACCATATCCACGCCGACGGGCCGAAGTTCCTGGCCGAGCATGGCCGCAACGCGCCAATCCGGCGCGCCGCTGAGCCGCGCGAGATCGCGGAGGTGATTGCATTCCTGGCCTCGGAGAAGGCGAGCTACATCGTGGGCGCGGTGGTGATGGCCGACGGCGGCATGAGCGTCGCCCTGCGCTAGACCAGCTGCCGGCCCGGCGTCAGCGCGGCGGAATGATCGCCGCGCGCCACAGGTCCAGGAAGTGGCGTTTCTTGAGCGGGTCCAGGTACACCAGCAGGCCGACGCCCAAAGCCACCGGCCGCACGCCGGCCGCGGGCACGACCGACGCGCTGACCGGGCGCATGCCGGATTCCCGGGCCAGCGCGTCCTGGCCGCGCGCCGACAGCAGGTAGTCCAGGAACAGCGCGCCCAGGTCGCCGCGCGGCGCCTGTCGCGGAATGATGGCCGAGCGCGACAGCATCAGCGTGTAGTCCTGCGGGTAGATGATCGCAAGTGGCGCGCCGTTGTCGATGCGGTGCCGCGTATAGGATTCCAGCAGGTTGTAGGCCAGGGTGACCTCGCCGCTTTCCAGCTTGTCCAGCGCATGTTCGGTGGACTCGTGGATGGACACGCCATTGCGGCCAAAGGCGGCGAGCAGGGCGCCGGCCATGCTGTCGAGCCGCGTGTCCTGCGTGGCCGCCAGATAGCCGATGCCGCTGCCCTGCACGTCGTAGGTGGAGATGCGGCCGGCCAGCGGCTGGTCGGGCGCCTGCAGCAGCGACAGCAGTTCGCGGCGGGTGTGCGGCACGCGCGCGGCGTCAAGCTTTTGCGTGTTGTAGACCATGACGATGGGGTCGGTCCCAATGCTGAAGACCTCGTCGCGCCAGTTGGCCCACCCGGGCAGGGCGCGCGTCTGCGGCGATATGTGCACGCGCGCGTAGCCGTCGTTGACCAGCTTGGTCTGCAAGTCCATGGCGCTGCTGATGACGATGTCGGGGCCCGCCGGGACGCCCGGCGCCCGGGCGGCGCGGGCCACGGTGTCGCGGTAGAGTTCCTGCGTCGACAGCTCGGTGTATTCCAGCCGCACGGACGGATTCAGCCGGCTGAAGTCCTCCAGCACGCCGCGAAACACCTGCACGCTGTTGGACGCATGCACGACCAGCACGTTGCTGCTGTCGGCGGGGCCCAGGGTCAGGCCGCTGCTGCTGACTTCGGCGGCGTGGCCGATCGCGGCCAGCGTCAGCGCGGCGCTTGCGGCCAGGCCGCGCAGGAAGGTCAGGGCGTCACGCATGACCGGTGCCTCCAGGCAACGTGATGACGGCGTCGAGCCCGCCGCCCACGCGGTTGCTCAGGCTGAGCGTGCCGCCGTGGATGTCGACGACGCGCTTGATGATCGACAGGCCCAGGCCCGCGCCGGGCGCGCGCGGATTGGGACCGCGCGCAAAGCGTTCGAAGGCGGTGTTGGCCAGCGCCGGCGGGATGCCGGGCCCCTGGTCGGACACCGTGATGCGCCAGCCGCCGTCACGCCCTTCCAGGCGAACGTCGATGTGGCCGTCCTCGTTGGCGCCGTGTCGCAAGGCGTTGTCGATCAGATTCTTGAATGCTTCGCGCAGCATCAGGCTGTCGCCCTGCACGCGGGGCGTTTCGTCGCCAGGGGACGGCAGGTGCAGCCGGACGTCGGGCTGGGGATCGGCCTGCGGAACCGTGTCGTAGACGGCCTGGCTCAGCAGCTCGGCCACGTCGACGGGCTGGAACTGCCTGACGTTGCTGCGATGGATGACGCTGGCGTCGCTGAGCAGCTGGTTGACCAGCCGCGACAGCTTTTCGGCATTGCGCAGCACGGCCGCGAGGCTGCGCCGCTGCTCCATCGGGTCGTCCTCGTCCAGCGCGACTTCCATCTGTGCATGCAGCGCGGCCAGCGGCGTGCGCAGCTGGTGCGCGGCCTCGGCAATGAACAGGCGCAGCGTGTCCAGGTTTTCGGACAGCCGCGCCATGAAGCCGTCCAGCGACTGGACCAGCATGTCCAGCTCTTCGGGCACCGGCGCGGCGATGGGATGCAGGTCCGACGCCGAGCGGGCGGCCAGCTCACGCTCGACCCGCCGGATCGGCGAGAGCGACCGCTGCAGTCCCCAATAGGCCAGCGCCAGCGCGGCGGCGGTAAAGCCGATCAGCGCCAGCGTGCCTTGCCACAGGATGCGTTCGGCCAGGGCATTGCGCGCTTCGCGGGTCTGGGCGACCTGGATGACTGCCGTCTCGGTCTCGTGCGGGCCGGCCACCTTGCGTTCCATCCAGGCGACGCGCACCGGTTCGCCCTGGTAATTGGTGGTGTACAGCTGCGGCGTGCTGGCGTCGGTGTTGCCGCGCGCGGACGGCGCGGGCAGGTCGCCGTAGCCCGAGATGAGTGCGCCGCGCGCGGCGGCGACGCGGTAGAACACGCGGTCGCGCGGGGCTTGCTCCAGAAGCGCCAGGGCCGCGTAAGGCATGTCCATCTGCCACTCGCCCTGCACGAGCTGCAGGCTGTCGGACATGGACAGCACGGAGGCGCGCAGCAATTGATCGTAGGTGGTGTCGGCGGTCTGGTGCGCATAGCCGCGCAGCAGCAGGTAGATCACAGCCAGTCCGGCCGCGAACAGCGTTCCCAGCACGGTCAGCAGCCGGCGGCGGACGGAAATGCGGTGAGGCTGCTCGGGGCGCGGCCGGATCATGGTGGCGCGGGACCGCTAGGGAGACGGCGGGGTAGAAGGCTCGTCCTGCGCGCCGCCAGCGGCCGTCAGCAGGTAGCCGGTGCCGCGCTGCGTTTCGATGCGCAATGGCGAGCCTTCCAGCTTGCGGCGCAGCCGCGCGATGTAGACCTCGATGGCGTTGGGCGCGGCGTCGTCGTCGAAGGCGAACAGCTTGTTCGCGATTTCCGATTTGCTGACGGCGCGGTTCATGCCGGCCAGCAGGATCTCCAGCAGGCTGAATTCGCGCTTGGGCAGCTCGATGCGCCGGCCCGCCAGCGTCACCTGCCGCGCGGCGCTGTCGATGACCAGGTCGCCGAATCGCAGGACGCCCGTGGCCTGCGGACTGGGACGGCGCAGCAGCGCGCGGCAGCGGGCTTCCAGTTCGCGGAAATCGAAGGGCTTGGCAAGGTAGTCGTCCGCGCCGGTATCCAGCGCGTGAACCCGGTCCTCGATGTCGATGCGCGCGGTCAGCGCAAGGACGGGCGTCTTGCTGCCGCGGTCGCGCAGCCGGTGCAGGATGTCAAAGCCCGACATGCGGGGCAGGCCGATGTCCAGGATGACAAGATCGAAGGTCTCGTACTGCAGGACGCCATCGGCGCTCAGGCCGTCATTCTGGCTGTCGACCGCGTGGCCAAGACGGCGCAGCCGGCGCACGAGTGCGTCGGAAAGATCCTCGTCGTCTTCGATTACCAGAATGCGCATGGCGCGATTGTCGCATAGCAAAAAACGACAGGTTCCAGACAGCTTTTCTTCCTAGTCTTGCGATCCTGCTTCCCCAGCCGGAGGCAGCACATAACAACGACTAGCTGGAGATAACCCTCATGCTTCTGACCCTGCTTGGCTTCGGCATGGTGATCACGTTCATGACGCTGATCATGACCAAGCGCCTTTCGCCGCTGGTCGCCCTCATCCTCGTCCCCATTATCTTTGCCCTGCTGGGCGGCTTTGGCGGCGGCATCGACAAGATGATGCTGGACGGCATCCGCAAGATCGCGCCGACCGGCGTGATGCTGATGTTCGCCATCCTGTATTTCGGCGTGATGATCGACGCGGGCCTGTTCGACCCCATCGTCGGCCGCATCCTGCGCGCGGTGAAGGGCGATCCGCTCAAGATCGTGGTCGGCACGACCGTGCTGGCGCTGGTGATCTCCCTGGACGGAGACGGGTCGACCACCTACATGATCGTGGTGGCGTCGATGCTGCCGCTGTACCGGCGCCTGAAGATGAACGCGCTGTCCATGACCTGCCTGGCGATGCTGGCAAGCGGCGTCATGAACCTGACGCCGTGGGGCGGCCCGACGGCGCGGGCGGCCAGCGCCCTGCATGTGGACGCGGGCGACATCTTCGTGCCGCTGGTGCCGGTGATGGGCGTGGCGATCGTGGCAATCCTGATCCTGGCGTTTTTCCTGGGACTGCGCGAGCGTCGCCGCCTTGGCGTGCTGTCGCTGCCCGCTGGCGCGTCCCTGCATGCCGGTTACGACGAGGACGGCCCCAAGAACCTGCCCGAGATCGAAGTGGATCACGACCTGCGCCGTCCCAAGCTGCTGTGGGTGAACGCGGGCCTGACGCTGGCGCTGATGGTGAGCCTGGTGCTGGGCGTGCTGCCGCTGCCCGTGCTGTTCATGATTGCGTTCGCGGTTGCGCTCATCATCAATTACCCGAACCTGGCCGAGCAGCGCCGCCGCGTGGCGCAGCATGCCGGCAACGTGCTGTCGGTCGTGTCGCTGATCTTCGCGGCGGGCATCTTCACCGGCATCCTGTCGGGCACCGGCATGGTCGAAGCCATGTCGCGGAGCCTGCTCGCCGTGATTCCCGACGCGCTGGGACCATACCTGGCGGGCATTACCGCACTGGTCAGCCTGCCGTTCACGTTCTTCATGTCCAACGACGCCTTCTACTTCGGCGTGCTGCCCATCCTGAGCGAAGCGGCGCAGGGCTACGGCATCTCGCCGGTAGAAATGGCACGCGCCTCCCTGATCGGCCAGCCCGTCCACCTGCTCAGCCCGCTCGTGCCGTCGACCTACCTGCTCGTCGGGCTGGCCGGGGTGGAATTCGGCGACCACCAGCGCTATTCGCTCAAGTGGGCCACGATGGTCTGCCTGGTGATGTTGGCGGCCGCCCTCGCGTTCGGCCTGTTCCCGCTGGTCGGCGCCGCCGCCTGATTCCCGCGGCGCCTGCCGCACGACACTGAAAAGGAAGCACCATGGCTTTGCGCATTGCGTACGTCACCAGCGGCATGGGCCATACCGGCACCGCGATCTGCCAGGCGCTGCACCGCGCCGGCCATCGCGTGGTGGCCGGCTGCGGTCCGCGCTCATCCCGCAAGGACCACTGGCTGAAGGAACAGAAGTCGCTGGGTTACGACTTCATCGCCTCGGAAGGCGACGCCACCGACTGGGCCTCGACCGAGGCAGCGTTCGCCAAGGTCCGCCGAGAGGTCGGCGAGATCGACGTGCTGGTCAACAACGCCGGGTCCATGCTGGACATGCGCTTTCGGCAAATGGGCCACGCCGACTGGTCGGCCGTCCTGCGCAGCAATCTGGACACGCTCTTCAATAGCACCAAGCAGGTCGTCGACAGCATGGCGGACCGCGGCTGGGGGCGCATCATCAACATCGGATCGGTGGCGGCCGAGAAAGGCCAGATCGGCCAGATCAACTACGCGACCGCCAAGGGCGCCGTCATCGGTTTCACCCGTTCGCTCGCGCAGGAAGTCGCGGCGCGCGGCGTGACGGTGAACCTGGTGTCGCCGGGTTTCATCGCCGACGACACCGTCCGCGCCTTCCCGCCCGCGCTGCTGGACCGCATCGTCGAAAGCGTGCCGGTCGGCAGGCTGGGCACCGCGCAGGATCTGGCCGGGCTGTGCGCGTGGCTGGCCTCGGACGAGGCGGCGTTCGTCACCGGCGCCAACTACGCCATCAATGGCGGCGTGTACATGAGCTGATGCCCAGCCCCGCAGTTCGCCAGCCCCTCAGTTCGCCAGTTTCACCGCGCCGCTGTCGATCAGGGCCTTCCACTTGGCGTTGTCCGCCTGGATGAACTTCAGCAGGTCTTCCCGCGAGCCGCCGCCGGCAAGCATGCCGGCGTTGTCGACCGCCGCCTTGAACGCGGGCGTGGCGACCGCGGCGCGCAGCGCGGCGTTGATGGGTTCAAGCTGTTCGCCCGTGATGGCATTGCTGGCCGCCACCGAAAACCATTGCGTCGCGGCGTAGCCCTTGAAGCCCGATTCCTCCACCGTGGGCACGTCGGGCAGGCTGTCCAGGCGATAGGGCGTCGTCACGGCGTAAGCCTTCAGTGCGCCGGACTTGATCTGCGGCATGACCGGCGCGGATCCCAGGATGGCCAGCGGGATCTGTCCGCCGGCAACGTCCGCCACCGCCTGGCCGCCGCCCTTGTACGGCACATGCACGATGCGGGTGCCGGCGTATTGATTCAGCAACTCGCCCGCCAGATTCTGCGAGGTGCCGTTGCCCGAGCTGCCATAGCTCCAGGCTTCGGGCTGGCGGCGGGCGTCGGCCAGCACGTCCTGCAGGCTGTTCTTGGCGTTGCGGGCTGGGCCGACGATGACCATGGGGCCTTGCGCCATCAGCATCACGGGGGCCAGCTCGCGGCCGATGTCGGGTTGCGGCGTCGGGTAGATGAGCGGGCCCGGCACGGTGATCAGATACCCGTCGGCGGCCTTGCTGCGCGCAACCAGCTGAAGCGCGATCGCCCCCGAGGCGCCGGGACGGTTCTCCACGATGACATTCAGGCCGGTCTGGCGCGCCAGTTCCTGCGCCGCGATCCGGGTCAGCACGTCCGCCGTGCCGCCGGGCACGAAGCCCACCACCCACGTGATCTGTTTGGCCGGCCATTGAGAATTGCTGTCGGCCGCCGTGGCGGCCGCGGCGGGCAGGGCGATGCTCAGAAGCATCGCGCAGCATTGGATAGCGAATTTCATGTTTTCCCCTTGATTTCTGCTATCGGTGATTTGTCTTGCGCTCAGCCGGGATCCCGCTTGCCGGGCGGCGTGTTCGGATGTTCGGCGCACGACTGATTGAACGCCTGCACCATTTTCAGGATGGGGCCGAGCACCCACGTATTGAAGATGAGAATGTCGCTTTCCTCCTTCGGGTCCTGTATCAGATTGAACAGATACGGGGATTCCAGTTTGCCCTTGCCCTCGTTGACCTCGGGCTCCCAGTAGAAGTGCAGCTTCCAGTCGCGCCATTTCACGGCGCGCAGGTCGCCCTTGATGTAGAACAGGAATCCCTCGCGCAGCGATTTCGGGCTGGCCCCGGTAAAGAAATCGGTCTGGTCGATGCCGTCGATGGGCCGGTCCCGCGGAATGTCGGCGCCGCCGATGCGGGACAGCGTCGTGTACAGATCGGTCACGTGGACCATTTCGTTGGACACCTGGCCCGGCTGCACGCGGCCGGGCCAGCGGATGATGAAGGGCACGCGCAGGCTGCCTTCCATGGCGGTATGGTAGGTGCCGCTCCAGGGGCCCGCCGTGCCGCGGTACGGCTTGCGGTATTCAGGGCCGTTGTCGCTGCAGAAGATGAACACGGTGTCCTCGCGCAGGTTCAGCGCGTCCACGGCCTGCACGATCTGGCCGACGCGGTGGTCCATTTCGACCATCGAGTCCGCAAAGTCGCCCGCGCCCGTGCGCCCGGCAAAGTCGGGGTGCGGCAGAGTGGGAAAGTGCAGATGCACCAGCGGCAGATACAGGAAGAAAGGGCGCGCCGCCTCGGCGTGCTTGCGCATGAAACCGATGGACCGGTCCACCAGTTCGGCGTCGATGCCGCGCCGCGTATCCAGATCGTAGACCTTGACGTTCTCCGACGGCCCGCCGGCTTCGCCTTGCATGATGTGCGGAATGTCCGCCACCGAGGGATCGAAGCCGATCGACGACGTGAACTGGCTTTCGTCGGTGGTGCGCGGAATGCCGTACCACTCGTCAAAGCCGCGGTCGCTGGGATAGCGGCCGGGGATGTCGCCCAGATGCCATTTGCCGAAATGCGCGGTGGCGTAGCCCTGGCCCGACAGTTGTTGCGCCAGCGTGATCTCGTCGCGCGTAAGCCCTTGCGGCAGGCCGGGTGGCACGGATTGCAGGCAGCCCGTGCGGATGGGGTGACGGCCGCTCATCAGCGCCGAGCGCGTGGGCACGCAGTCGCTTTCCACGTTGAAGTTCTGCAGCAGCAGGCCCTCGGCGGCCAGCCGGTCGATGTTGGGCGTGGGCGCACCGCGCAGGGCGCCGCCGCCGTAGCAGCCAAGTTCGCCCCATCCCAGATTGTCGGCCACGATCAAGACGATGTTCGGCTTGTGTTCCATTGTGTTCTCGCCTCGGTGAATGCTCGGGTTGATCCCAGGATTCTAGGAGGGCAGGGTGGCCGTTATATTCCCAAAAGTACGTAAATGAATGAACTTCGGTTATGAATCTGTCGCTGCGGGATATCGAGTACTTCCTGGCCGCCGTCGAGTACGGCAACCTGGAACGCGCCGCGGCGTCGTTTGGCGTCAGCCAGCCGGCGCTGTCGAAGTCGCTGCAGCGGCTGGAAGCCGATACGGGTCTTGCGCTGCTGGACCGCAGCGGCCGGGGGCTGCGCCTGACGTCGGCCGGACTGGTGTTTCTGGAACATGCCAAGCGGCTCTGGGCCGAATACCTGGACGCCATGCGTCATGCGGCGGAATTGCGCGTGGGGCAGGCGGGATTGCTGCGCGTCGGGGTGACGGGCGCCACCGTCGACAGCGTGGCGATGCCCGCGATGCGGCACCTGCTGCCGCGCCGACCGGCGCTGCGGGTGCAATTGACGCAGGGGTTATCGGATGACCTGAACGAGCAGGTCGCCAGCGGAAAGCTGGACTTGGCCGTGACGCCCATTTATGCGGACGTGCCTTCGACCCTGCACCATGAACCGATCATGGAAGACCGCCTTTGCGTGGCGGCTAGCCGCCACCATCCGCTAGCCGCGCGCCGCAAGCTGGCGTTGCGCGATCTGGCGGACCTGCGATGGATTCTTCCCAAGCCTTCCTCGATTGCCCGCAAGACCCTGGACTCGCGGTACGCGGAAAGCAACCTGCCGTTGCCCGCCGCGGCGCTGGAAGTCGAGCACTTTTCCAAGGGCACGCTGGAGTTGCTGGCGCAGACGGACCTGCTGGCGCTGCTGCCGCAAAGCGCGCTGGGTATCGGGGCGGATGTCGTTGCATTGCCGGTGGCGCTGGGCCGGCCGCTGCCGCGCGCCATTGCGCTGATTTCGCGGCAGGGGACCGCCTGGTCGCCGTTGATGCACGAGTTTCGGCGCGCCATCCTGGATTGCGCAGCGGGCATGGGCTAAGCGCGGCGACCGGGGCGCAATGGCGGTTTTCGGCTGTGCCACAATGAGCCGCTTTCATTTCCACACAGGAGCGGGGTTCATGGCTGGAACGTCATTGCGGGTTGCGGCGGGCGTGGGGCTGATGTCGTTGGCGGCGCTTGCCGCGTGCGGCAAGAAAGAGGCCTATCCGCCCGAGGTCCAGCGCGAGACCTATAGCTCGTGCGTCGCGGGTTTCAAGTCCCGGGTCCAGGCCTCGCCGGAAGTGGACGCGAAGGCCGCCAGTTATTGCAATTGCATGGTCGACGGTTTGCAGAAATCCGTGCCGTACGAAGAATTCAAGCAGCTGGACCAGCTGCTGGCGACCAAAAGCGCCACGCCGGACAGCGAAAGGCTGAGCAAGAGCGTGACCGAGGTGGTCAATGCCTGCTTGAAGCGCGAGATGCCCAAGGGCTGACGTCCGCTGCCGCGGACGGGCTCGGTCCGCCGCGCCCGAGGGATCCTATGGGTTTTCAGGCCGATGCGACATGTGCTCAGCGAAACACCGACCAGGCCAGTGTCGCGGAAAACACGCCCAGCACGATCGACGCGCCGCGCTGCATTTTCGCCGGATCGATCCACTTCATCCGTTCGCCGCCCAGCATCGCGCCAAACAGCACCCAGGCCAGGCCGATGGGCACCAGCAACAGCGCAAAGACGCCCATCGCCGTCAGATACGCCGCCAAGTGCTGGAAGGCCAGCGCGGGGAAGATGGCGCTGGCGAACAGAATGCCCTTCGGGTTGAGCAACGTGGCAACGAACAGGGTGCGCATGCCGATCACTTGCTGGGCCGCGCAAGGCACGGCGCTGGCCGCGCGCCACATGCGCCACGCGAGCCAGGCGATGTACAGGCTGCTGGTGGCCCGGACCACGCCCGGCAACCAGGGCAGCACCTGCGCTGCTTCACCGAGAAAGCGGCCCCACACCGTGATTGAAATCAGATAGCCCGCAAGCTCGGCCAGCGTCAGCGGCGCGGACCGGCGAAAGCCCTGGCGCAGGCCGGCGGCGGCAAGCAGCGTATTGGTCGGGCCTGGCATGGCGAGAATGACGGCGACGCCCGCGACAAATAGGCTGGCGGTCGAGGCTGTGAACATGATTCGGGTGGGGGATGACGGGGAAGGGCCGTCTTGTAGCACGGCCCTGTTACCGCATGCAATTGCCGATCAAGCGTCAGGTGCACTGCCAGAGGTGGCCGCTTACGCGGCAGGCGGCGCACCATTCAGGCGGCCTTTCGATTCGCCTTAGTCCTGCCAGCGCCAGCGCGAGGGCGCGTCGAACCCCGTCACGTCGGCCTGCATCAGCGGACTGGCGAGCATGTCCGGCTAGCGCGCGAATTTCATCGACACATCCGTGTGCGTGCCCCGGTCCAGATCTGCGCCCAGCGGCCTGTCCCATGCGGGCAGGACCTGCAGTTCCTGGCTGACTTCCCCGGCCTCGATGCGCCGCGCAATGTCGTCAAGCAACTGCGTGCGGGTGGCGAATCCCCTGCCTTGCAGATCCCGGGCGAAGAGTCGGTACCGGAGATTGGGTTCGGCGCCTTTCATCACACCCAGATTCAGGATTTGGCCTTGTTCGTTGCGCAACAGCAGATGGCCAGGGCGGGCGTAGATGCGGTAGATCCGCCACGGCGATGAGATCGCGGCGTGGCGCGGATGCGGATCGCGTCCCGATTCGGCAGGGCCACGGGACGGGGCGGGCGCTGGGGGAAGGCGCTTCACGCACGCATTGGCGAATCGGGCGATGGACCTGCTGATCAGGCTCACGTGGCGTCAGCCGTCAACGCGGTGAATGGGACTGGGCGGGGGATGGGCGGGACGTTCTGGCGATGGTTGATCACGGCTTGCTCCTCATGGCGATACGGCGAGGCAACGCGCGTTTCAAGCACCACGCAGCCAGCATACGCGCTTTTCGCGCCGTCCCGTGGATTGAGTTGATTGGTTACGCAATAAGCACAAAGCGCGTTGACTTCCCCCGGCCGGGCACCCATAGTGGTTCCGAAGCTTTTCGAGCATCGTGATTTTCGTCCGGTCTTGCACCCTTTGCGGGGCGCCTCATTGTTCGCGATCCTTTCCTTGACAGGCCTCGCTACGCGGCCTGTCCGCATTTAAAGGAAAGCGACAATGGAAACCGGAATTGTGAAGTGGTTCAACGATGCCAAGGGATTTGGCTTCATCATGCCCGAGAACGGCGGCAAGGATTTGTTTGCGCACTTCTCGGAGATCGTCAGCGACGGACACAAAGTGCTCCTGGAAAACCAGCGGGTCAGCTACGTGACCGCGCAAGGCGCCAAGGGCCCTCACGCGACGCAGATCCGCGCGTTGTGAGTGGCGGGCCGCAAGGCCCGCCGCCAAACATTGGAGGTCCCATGTATCAGAACAATATGGTCTACAAGGGCTATAGGCTTAGCGCCAGCGTCTCCCGAGTTTCCATCGGGAGCGCGCATCGGCCAGCCTTCACCGCCACCGTGGCAGTGGAACTGGCCGGCGATCAGGACCGGCTTGGCGAGCCTCATGCCGTGCCGCTTTTCGTTGCCGGCGGTTTCGTCGCCACGCCCGGAATGGCGGTCGACGCCGCGATCACCCATGGTCGTCTGGTGGTCGATTCGCACGCCCGGATTGCGTGATTGCGCCCAATGCGGCAATAACGCGGCGCCACGCTTCAGCCCTTTAACCCGAGCCGCCGCGCCAGCTTATGCAGGTTGCTGGGGTCAACATCCAGCGCGCGCGCGGCGACGGCCCAATTGCCGTCGTGCGCGTCCAGCGCCCGGCGGATGACCTGCCGCTGACAGGCGTCCACCGCGTCGCGCAGCGACTGCGCCGGCGCTTGGCGGGCGGGCGCGTCATCCGCATCGTCTTCCAGCGCGCCAGGCATGTCGCCGTCGGACAGGTCCAGCAGCTTGGCGCCCAGTGTGACGATTTCGTTGCGGCTGGCGCCGTGGCTGACTGCCTTGATGGCGGCCCGGCTGATGACGTGTTCAAGTTCGCGCACGTTGCCGGGCCAGCGGTAGCGGCGCATCATTTCCTCGGCCTCCGGCGATAGCCGCAGGCTGCGCAGCCCGAGGCGCGCGCGGTTCAGTTCCAGGTAGCGGCCGGCCAGCAACAGGATGTCGTTGCCGCGATCGCGCAGGGGCGGTATGGGAATCGGATACACCGACAGACGGTGGTAGAGGTCGGCGCGGAAATCGCCCGCGCGCACCAAGTCGCGCAGGCTGCGGTTGGTGGCCGCCACGATGCGCACGTCCACCGTGCGAGGACGGTCATCGCCCAGGCGCTGGATCTCGCCGTTCTGCAGGGTGCGCAGCAGCTTGGCCTGCACCAGCAGCGGCAGTTCGCCGACTTCATCCAGGAACAGCGTGCCGCCGTTGGCGGCTTCAAAGCGGCCGGGGCGGTCGGCCACCGCGCCGGAAAACGCGCCCTTTGCGTGGCCGAACAATTCGCTCTCGGCCAGGGACTCGGGCAGCGCGGCGCAGTTCACGTGCACCAGCGGCCGGTCGCGGCGGCGCGACAGCCCGTGCACCCGGCGCGCAAACAATTCCTTGCCCACGCCCGTCTCACCCAGCAGCAGAATCGGCAATTCCGAATCGGCCACGACCTCGATCTCGTGCAGCAGGCGGGCGATGGACTCGCTCTGGCCCAGGATCTCGCTGGCGGCGGGTGCGGCGCTGTCAGCCGGCGCCTGCCCGCGCGCCACGCGCAGGGCGCGGATCTCGGCCTCCAGGCGGGTGGTGCGCAGCGCGGCTTCGAGCAGCACGATGTAGTCTCGCAGATCGGCCTGCGCCTCCATGTCGAACGTGCCGACCTCCAGCGCGTCCAGCGTCAGCACACCCCAGGTCTTGCCCTCGATGTGCAGGCTGGTGCCCATGCAGTCGTGCACGGGCAGCGGTTCACCGGCCATGCCGTTGATGAGTCCGTCGTAGGGGTCGGGCAGGGTGCTGTCGTGGTGAAAGCAGGTGACGCCGCGCCGCGCCAGGATGGCCGCCAGCCTCGGATGCTGCTGCACGGCGAAGCGGCGGCCCAGTGCGTCCTGCGTCAGGCCGTCCACCGCGATCGGGCGCAGGTGATCTTCTTCGAGCTGCAGCAGCGCGACGGCGCCGCAGCGGAAATGCGTTCGAAGACTGGAGACCAGACGCTGTAGACGAATGGCGGGCGGCAGGTCGGCGACCAGGTCGGCAAGCAGAAGATTTTGCATGGGTGAATTCTACCGTTGCAAGGTGAATAAAACCCTACCGCTGAAGGGTGATATCTACCCTTTAAAACGCAGGTGATTGATAAATCGCAAGTTTTTCCTGGCACGGTTTTCGCAAGTAGAGAGGCACCGTCATGATCTATGGAGAGACGCGATGAGCATGGTTGAGCAATCCCTGGGCCAGTTGGCCCGCAGCATTCCCGGCGCCACGCAGGTGTTTCACGAATTCGAACTGGACTTCTGCTGTGGCGGCAAGAAAAGCCTGGCCGAGGCGGCAGCCCAGCGTTCGCTGGATCCCGCGCAGATCGAGGCCCGCCTGGTCGCCCTGGCGCAGGACCCCTCGCAGGAAACGGACTGGGGGCTCGCTTCGCCGGCCGAGCTGGTCGATCACATCCTGGCGCGCTACCACGAGGTCCACCGTCAGCAACTGCCGGAACTCATCCGCCTGGCCTTGAAGGTGGAACAGGTCCACGCCGACAGCCCGGATTGCCCGGCGGGCCTGGCCGATCACCTGCGCGCCATGCAGCAGGAACTGGAAAGCCACATGCAGAAAGAGGAACAGGTGCTGTTCCCGATGCTGGCGCGCGGCCACGGCGCCATGGCCACCATGCCGATCATGGTCATGCGCACGGAACACGACGACCACGGCGTGGCGCTCGAACGCCTGATGGCGCTGACCAACAACGTGACCCTGCCGCGTGCGGCCTGCAATACCTGGCGCGCGCTTTACCTGGGCATTCGCCAGTTCAAGGAAGACCTGATGGCGCACATCCACCTGGAAAACAACATCCTCTTCGAGAACGCAGGAGCGCGTGCGCCGGCCTGACGGCGCGCGGCAAGGAAGGGCGGGGCCTGCCGGCCCCGCGGCATCAGCAGGGAAGGTCCGTATGAACATCGACAAATTCAAGCAGCAGCACGTGGATATCCTGGAAGGCATCGCGTCGCTGCGCAAGCTGGCCCTTGCCGGCGTGGCGCGCAACGCGGCCGAGATCGCCCAGGGCATCGTCGCCATGAGCGCCACCATCAAACTGCATCTGGCGGTCGAGGACCGCGCGCTGTATCCCGCGGTGGCGCGCAGCGCGGACGCCGACCTGGCGCGAAAGGGGCGCGAATTCCAGGAAGAGATGGACGCCATCGCCGCCGCCTACGAAGGCTTCGCCAAGCGCTGGAACAATGCCCGCAGCCTGGAACTGGACGAGCGGGGCTTTCGCGACGACGCCAATACCGTGCTGCGCCGTGTGCACGAGCGCATGCAGCGCGAAAACCGCGATCTCTATCCCCGCATCGAGGCGATGTAGCGCCAGATCCGCCAGACGCTTCAGACGCGGCGGTGCGCACGGCGCACAACCCGCCCCGATCCGGACACAAACGGAATGAAAACCGACAGCTCGGTTGCATGAATCCGCCGGTCGCCGCCTGTACACTCGGAGCACCTTATTGGGCGCCTGGGGATCTTGATGGCCGGAAGCAGCTTTTTCGCGTTGTTCGACGATATCGCCACCATCCTGGATGACGTTTCCGTCATGACGAAGGTGGCCGCCAAGAAGACGGCGGGCGTGCTGGGCGACGACCTGGCGCTCAACGCCCAGCAGGTCAGCGGCGTGCCCGTCAACCGCGAGCTTCCCGTCGTCTGGGCGGTGGCCAAGGGTTCCTTCATCAACAAGCTGATCCTGGTGCCCGCGGCGCTGCTCATCAGCGCCTTCGCACCCTGGGCGATCACGCCGCTCCTGATGTTGGGCGGCGCCTTTCTTTGCTACGAAGGCGTCGAGAAGCTGGCGCACAAGTACCTGTCGCATGGCGAATCCCCGGAAGGGCATCACGCCGCGCTCTCCGAGGCGCTGCAGAACCGGTCGGTCGACATGGTCGCGTTCGAGAAGACCAAGATCAAAGGCGCGGTGCGTACCGACTTCATCCTGTCGGCGGAAATCATCGTCATCAGCCTGGGCGCGGTGGCGGGCGCCGACTTCACACGGCAGGTCGCGGTGCTGTCCATCATTGCCATTGCGATGACGGTGGGCGTCTACGGCCTGGTCGCGGGCATCGTCAAGCTCGATGACCTGGGCTTGCACCTGAGCCAGAAATCGTCGCGCGCGGTGGCCTGGCTGGGCGAGCGGATCGTGGGCGCGGCGCCTTACCTGATGAAGACGCTGTCCGTGGTTGGCACGGCCGCCATGTTCATGGTCGGCGGCGCCATCCTGACCCACGGCATTCCCCCCGTGCATGCGGCCATCGAACACGCCGCCGCCGCGGTGGGCGGGGGCGGCGTCGTGCACGCGCTGGTGTCCACGTTGCTCAACGCCCTGTTCGGCATCGTCGCCGGCGCGGTCGTGCTGGGCGCGGTGAGTCTGGTCAAGCGCCTTTTCAAGAAAGGCTGATGCGCCAGCCGGTCCCGGCGCGCCACGAAGACCGGCGCGTGGGATCGCTACCTTTGCGGTGCGGCGGCGACCGGCGACCCCATTGCCTGGAACAGCGCCGCCGTTTCCGTCATGCGGCTGTTGGCGTATTCCAGTTCGCGCAGGCGCGCAGCGACGTAATGCTGCTCGGCGGCGTATTGGGTGTAAGGCGCCAACGCGCCCAACTTGACCCGGCTGGCCGTGTTCCGATAGGACTGTTCGGCCGCGCGCCGCGAGGCTTCCGCCGACGCCAGCGCCTGTCCGCCCGCATCCAGGCGCGAGAGCGTGTCGGCCACATCGCGAAACGCTGTCAGCACGGTCTGCTTGTATTGCAGGACGGCGGCCTCGTAGCGTTCTTTCGCGGCGCTGCGTTCGGCCAGCAATTGCCCGCCATGGAAGATCGGCTGCGTCAGCGACGCGCCAATGGCCCAGATAGAGCCGCCACCTGACAGGGCGTCGCCCCAAGAGAACCCGCCCTTGCCCATGGACGCCGACAGCGACAGGCTGGGAAACATCTGCGCGGTGGCCAGGCCCACGTCGGCCGCGGCGGCCTCAAGCGCCGCCTCGGCGACCCGGATGTCCGGCCGCGAGGCCAGCAGTTCCGATGGCACCACCACGGGCACCGCCTCGGGCACGGCCAGCGTGTCGAAGGCCAGGTCGGGGGGCGCCTGGTCCGGACTGCGGCCCAGCAGCACGGCCAGCGCGTGACGCGTGGCATGCCACTGCGCGCGCAGACCGGGCAAGGATGCCTCCAGCGTGGCGGCGTCCTGGTCGGCGGCCAGCGCATCGTTCTGCGAGGCAGAGCCGTATTCATAGCGGCGTTGCGTGTCATGCGCCACCTGCCGCAGCAGCACCGCCTGCTTTTCCGTCAGCGCCACGCGTTCGGCCAGCGCGGCCGAGGTGATCGCACCGGTGACGATGTTGGCCGCGAGCGAGCGCCGGGCCGCTTCAAGCTGATAGGCCTGCTGCGCGACCTGCGCCGCCAGCGACGTGTTGGCAAAGCGCGCCGCGCCAAAGAGGTCCAGGTTGTAGCTGGCCTGCACCTGGCCCGTGAAGACGTTAAAGAGCGCCGTGGGTTCGGGCAGTTCGGGCATCGTCAGCGCGCGGTTGCGCGTGGCGCTGGCGCCCGCGTCCACCGAAGGCAGCAGCGAGGAATTGACCTGCCCGCGCAATTGCTCGCGCGCGCCTGCCAGGTTGCGTTCGGCGGCGGCCAGGTCCGGGCTGTTGGCCAGGCCTTCCTCGACGAGTGCGTTCAGCGCCTCGGAGCCGTAGCGCTTCCACCACTGCGGCACGGGGTGCGCGCCGCGCTCGAAGCGTTGCGCCACGCCCTGCGCGGTGGCACCCGCGGGGGGCGCGGCCTCGACGCCATATTGCGCGGGTTGCGCCATGCTGGGCGGCTTGCTGTCCGGCGCGAAGGCGCAGCCGCCCAGTGCCAGCATCAGCGGCAGCGCCGCAAACCGAACGCGTTGGAAAGTGAAGGGGATGCGCATGGTCAGGCTCCTCGTTCCACCGTGTCGCCCGCGTTGGCGCCGGGCGGCACGCCTTCCGGCTCGTCGCGTTCGTCGTGCTTCACCCGGAACCACGCCGCATACAGGGCGGGCAGGAAGAACAGCGTCAGCACCGTGGCGATGGTGATGCCGCCCATCAGGGCTGTCGCCATCGGGCCGAAGAAGTTGCTGCGCAGCAGCGGGATCAGCGCCAGCACGGCGGCGGCAGCGGTCAGCGTAATCGGCCGGAAACGCCGCACCGTGGCGCCGACAATGGCGTCCACGCGCTTGTGGCCCGCGCGGATGTCCTGCTCGATCTGGTCCACCAGGATGACCGAGTTGCGCATGATGATGCCGAACATGGCGATCACGCCCAGCATCGCGACAAAGCCGAAAGGCTTGCCAAACAGAAGCAGGGCGGCCACGACGCCGATCAGCCCCAGCGGCGCGGTCAGCACCACCATCAGCACCCGGGAAAAGCTCTGCAACTGCACCATCAGCAGCGTCAGCACGGCCACCGCCATCAGGGGCATCTGCGCGTTGATGGACGTCTGGCCCTTGGCGCTTTCCTCCACGGGTCCGCCGACTTCGATGCGAAAGCCCCCGGGCAGCTCGGCGCGCACGGCGTCCAGCTTCTTGTCGATGGCGTGCGTGACGTCAATGCCTTGCGCATCGCCCGTCACGTCGGCCTGGACAGTGATGGTGGGCTGGCGGTCGCGCTCCCAGATGACGCCATACTCGAGGTCGTAGCGGACCTGGCCGATACTGCCCAGCGGGACGGGGCCGTTCGCCGTGGGCATGGACAGCGTGGCAAGGCGGGCCGGGTCGACCCGTTCTTCGCGCGGGGCGCGCAGGGTGACGTTGATGAGCTTGTCACGCTCGCGGTACTGCGTCACGGTGTAGCCCGAGAGCGTCATCGCCAGGAAGCTGGAGATGTCGCTGGAAGTGATGCCCAGTTCACGCGCCTTCTGCTGGTTGACCTCGAAGCGCACCGATCTTTCCGAAGGCTCGTCCCAGTCGAACTGCACGTTGGCCGAGCGATTGTCGGCACGCACCTCGGCCGCCACCTTTTCGGCCACCGCCCGCACCTCGGGGATCTTGTCGCCACTGACGCGGAACTGCACCTGATAGCCGACCGGCGGCCCGTTTTCAAGGCGCGACAGGCGACTGCGGATCGCGGGGAAGTCGCTGCGCAGCATCGGCGCCATCCACTGCGCGAGCTTTTCGCGGTCTTCCACCGAATGCGTGGTGATGACGAGCTGGGCGAAGTTGGGCGTGGCAAGCTGCTGGTCCAGCGGCAGGTAGAAGCGCGGCGCGCCGGTACCCACGAAGCTGACCGAGTGCGCGATCTCCGGCCGGCCCTCCAGCGCCTTTTCCAGACGCTCGACCTGGCGCAGCGTCGCGGCAAAGGACGCGCCTTCCTGCAGGCGCACGTCCACCAGCAGTTCGCTGCGGTCGGAACTGGGAAAGAACTGCTGCGGCACGAACCTGAAGCCCGCCATCGCCACCACAAACACCAGCACGGTGCCGGCCAGCACCAGATAGCGCCGGTCCACGCACCACGCCACCCAGCCGCGCAGGCGCTGGTAGAAGCGGGTGTTGTAGATGTCGTGCTCGTGGTCGTGCGGCAGATGCGCCTCGCGCTTGCGCTCGGGCAGGAGGCGGTAGCCCAGCAGCGGAATCAGCACCACGGCCGCGAACCACGAGGTGATGAGCGCAATGGCCGACACCTGGAAGATCGAGCGCGTGTATTCGCCGGTGCTGGACTTGGCCAGCGCGATGGGCAGAAATCCCGCCACGGTGACCAGGGTGCCGGTCAGCATGGGAAAGGCCGTGCTGGTGTAGGCGAACGCGGCGGCGCGTGTCCGGTTCCAGCCCTGTTCCAGCTTCACCGCCATCATCTCGACCGCGATGATGGCGTCGTCCACCAGGAGGCCCAGCGCCAGCACCAGCGTGCCCAGCGATACCTTGTGCAGGCCGATGCCGAACATCTCCATGAACAGCGCCGTGATGGCCAGCACCACGGGGATGGAGATCACCACCACCATGCCCGTGCGCAACCCCAGGGACACCAGGCTAACCGCCAGCACGATCGCCACGGCTTCGGCCACGGAGCGCAGGAATTCGTCGACCGACTCCGACACCGCCGTCGGCATGCTGGACACTTCCGTCAGCGCGAGACCCGCGGGCAGCTCGGCCTGCAGTTCCTTGAACGTGGCGTCCAGCGATTTGCCCAGGCGCACCACGTCGTGGCCCGGCTGCATGGTGATCCCGATGCCCAGCACGGTTGCGCCCTGGAACCGCACCTGCTGCGCCGGGGGATCGTCGTAGCCGCGGTGCAGGGTGGCGATGTCGCCTAGCCGGACGGATTTGCCGTTCACGCGGATCAGCGTGTCCGCCAGGGCGCGGCTGTTCGGGAACTGGCCCGTGGGCCGCACGAAGATGCGGTCGTCCGCCGTGGTCAGGGTGCCCGCGCCCTGTACGGCGTTCTGGCTGTTGATCGCCTCGGCGATCTCCTGCGGCGATACGCCCAGCCGGGTGAGCTGCGTGTTCGGGATCTCTAGGTAGATGTGTTCGGGCTGATCCCCGAAATAGTCCACCTTGGCCACGCCAGGCACGCGCAGGAGCACGGTGCGCAGCTTGTCGGCATAGTCGCGCAACTGCGCGGGCGAAAAGCCGTCGCCTTGCAGCGTGTAGATGTTGGTGTAGACGTCGCCGAACTCGTCATTGAAGAACGGACCCTGCACGCCTTGCGGCAGCGTGGCCCGCATGTCGCCCACCTTCTTGCGCACCTGATACCACTGGTCGGCCACGGTGCTGGCAGGCGCCGAATCCTTCATCGTGTAGAAGATCAGGGATTCGCCAGGCCGCGAGTAGCTGCGCAGGAAGTCCGTGTTGGCGGTCTCCTGGAGTTTCTTGGCGATGCGGTCGGTGACCTGCTCCTGGACCTGCTGCGCCGTGGCGCCCGGCCACAGGGTCTGGATGACCATGACGCGGAAAGTGAAGGGCGGGTCTTCGGACTGCGCCAGCCGCGAATACGACAGCACGCCGAACAGCGTGACGAGCGTGATGATGAAGATCACCAGCGGCTGATGCCGCAGCGCCCAGGCCGACAGGTTGAACCGGCCTTCCTCGTGGCGATGGGCGTCTTGGTCAGCCTGCTGGCCGGGTTCCTGGCCGGGGGCGCTCATGACGCGAAATCCTCGGGATGCAGCGGCGGCACCGGGCGCACCTTCTCGCCGGACGAGACGGTGTGCACGCCTTGCCACACCACGCGCTCGCCCGCCGCCAGCCCTTGCGACAGCGTGACGGTGCGCGCGTCGTAGCGCAGCACCTGCACGCGGCGCAGTTCCAGCGTGTCGGTCTCGGGCTTGACGATCCACACCGCGGGCTCGCGGCCGTCATGGAACAGGGCCGTGGCCGGCACGGTATAAGTGGTCCGTCCGTTGGCCTGGCGGTTATCGAAACTGATGTTGGCCGTCATGCCCAGCCGGACTTCGGGCGAGGGCGATTCCAGCGTGAGCTTGGCGCGGTAGGTGCGGCTTTGCGGATCGGCGGCCGGCGCGATCTCGCGCAGCACGGCCGTGAACGTCTGGCCGGGCAAGGGCCCCAGCGTGACGGAGGCGCGCTGGCCGATTTCCAGGCCCGCCAGCACGCTTTCGGGCACGTCGCACAGCGCGTCGATGTCGCCTGCCCAGGCCAACTGATAGACGGGGGTGCCGGCGGCGACGTTCTGTCCCGTGTCGGCCTGTTCGGCGGTGATGACGCCCGCGTGATCGGCGTGCAGCGTCGTGTAGTTGAGCTGGTCGGCCGCCAGCGCCGCCTCCTGTGCGGCCTGGTCCCGCTGCGCAAGGGCCGAGGCATAGGCATTACGGGTCTGCTCGAGCTGCGTGGCGGCGATCAGGTTCTCGCGCGCCTGGGCGCGATCGCGATCCAGTTGCTTGCGGGCGTAGTCCAGCTGGTGCTGGGCCGCCGACAGCGCCGCACGCGCGGCGGCGGCGTTCTTGGTGGCGTCGGCCGGATCCAGCTTGGCCAGGACCTGGCCGGGGGACACGGTGTCGCCCAGCCGCACCTTGCGTTCCACGATCTTGCCGCCCACGCGGAATGACAGCGGCGTGCTGTAGCGCGCCTGCACTTCACCGGGAAGCGTCCAGGCCGGCAGGGCTTCGTCCGCCTGCGCGGGCATGGCGACGACGGGCCGCGGCGCCGGGGCGGGCGCCTCGTCACGGCCGCAGCCGGCCACGGCGGCGGCCATTGCGATGACGGCGGACAGGGCCAACAGGCGCGTCCGGCGGCGGGGCGAAACGGCGGGAACGATCCGTGCTGCAGCAGCAACGGCATGGCGCGCGATGAGATGCGCGCCCGGGCCAAAACAATTCACGAAACACCTCGCTGCGCGGAAATGGGGCAGGAAAGGGACGAGTCAGACTCGATACGGACTGAATTCTAATACAGTCTTGTATCTGAATACAAAGTTGAATCTGAAATGCGCGCCGGTGCTAAACTCGCGCCATGTCCAAAGTCCGCCTGACCCGAGAGCAAAGCCGAGATCAGACGCGCCAGCGCCTGCTTGACGCCGCGCAGTCGATTTTTCTGTCGAAGGGTTTTGTGGCAGCCAGCGTCGAAGACATTGCCGAGCAGGCGGGCTACACGCGCGGCGCGTTCTATTCCAATTTCAGCAGCAAGTCCGAGCTGTTCCTGCAACTGCTCAAGCGCGACCACGAAAACGTCATGGCCGACATGCGCGCCATTTTCGAAGGCGGCGAGAGCCGGTCGCAGATGGAAGCGCGCGTGCTCGACTACTACAGCGCGCACTTTCGCGAAAACGACTGCTTCCTGCTGTGGATGGAAGGCAAGCTGCAGGCGGCGCGCGATCCGGACTTCCGCGTGGGCTTTGTCGCCTGTCTGCGCGAGCTGCGCGCAGCCACCACCGAATACATCCGCCAGTTCTCGGCGCAGGTCGGCACGCCGCTGCCGCTGCCGGCCGAGCAGCTTGCGGTGGGCCTCCTGGCCCTGTCCGACGGCATGCAGTTCAGCGTTGCCTTCGACCCCCAGGCAGTCACGCCCGAGATGACCGAGGCCGTGCTGGCCGGGTTCTTTCGCCGCGTGGTGTTCGGTGACGCCAAGCCGGACTGAGGCGGCGGGACCGTCCCTGAACGGTCCGATTTCAAACTCAGGTGATTGTCAGCTTGGGTGCGCCCGTGATAGTAATACCGGCGGCGCACCGGTCGTGCTGAGGGGGCCAACGCCACGTTCCATCACCCTCGGGCACAAGGAGTGCATCCATGACTTCGGAACCCCGACCAAGCACGACCATCCATCGGCCCGTCTTCTATTCCGCGGCCGTCTTTACGTTGCTGCTGGTGGCCTTCGCCATCATTGCGCCCAAGGCCGCGCAGACCCTCTTCGAATCGATGCAGGCCTGGATCATCGGCAATGCAAGCTGGTTCTACATCCTGGTCGTCGCCATCATCCTGATTTCGGTCGCGTTCCTGGCGATCAGCCGGTATGGCGACATCAAGCTTGGCCCGGATCATAGCGAGCCCGATTACCGCAATTTCACCTGGTTCGCCATGCTGTTTTCTGCCGGCATGGGCATCGGGCTGATGTTTTTCGGCGTGGCCGAACCCGTCATGCACTTCGTGTCGCCGCCTGTGGGCGAGGGCGGCACCGTCGAGGCCGCGCGCGAGTCCATGAAGATCACCTTCTTTCATTGGGGACTGCACGCTTGGGCGATCTACGCGGCGGTGGCGCTCACGCTGGCGTTCTTCAGCTTCCGCCACGGCCTGCCGCTGACCCTGCGCTCGGCGCTGTATCCGCTGATCGGCAATCGCATCCATGGTCCGATCGGCCATGCGGTCGACATCTTCGCTATCATCGGCACCGTGCTGGGGGTGGCCACGTCGCTGGGCCTGGGCGTGGCGCAGATGAACAGCGGCCTGAACCATCTGTTCGGCATTCCGGTTGGTGTCGTGCCCCAGATCGTGCTGATCGTCATCACCTGCGGACTGGCCACGCTGTCGGTCGCCAGCGGGCTGGACAAGGGCATCCGCTTCCTGTCGGAAGCCAACATGGTGCTGGCGGTGGTCCTGCTGTTGTTCGTGCTGACCGTTGGCCCCACCGTGTTCCTTTTCCAGACGTTCGTGCAGAACACCGGCGCCTATCTGTCCGACATCGTCAACAAGACCTTCAACCTGTACGCCTACGAGCCGACCGACTGGCTGGGCGGCTGGACGTTGTTCTACTGGGGTTGGTGGATCGCCTGGTCGCCTTTCGTGGGCTTGTTCATTGCCCGCATTTCGCGGGGCCGCACCATTCGTGAATTCGTCTGCGGCGTGCTGCTGGTGCCCGCCGGGTTCACGCTGTTCTGGATGACGGTGTTCGGCGACACGGCCATCTATTACATCCTGGTTGGCGGCGACCAGGGGTTGGCGAAGGCCGTGGATGCGGACAGTTCGCTCGCCCTGTTCGCATTCCTTGAGTTATTGCCCTGGAGCAGCGTGATCTCGGTGTTCGCCATTGCGATGGTGGCCGTGTTCTTTGTCACCTCCGCCGACTCGGGGGCGCTGGTGGTGGATCTGCTGGCCTCGGGCGGCGCGGATCGCACGCCGGTATGGCAGCGGATCTTCTGGTCGCTGTCCATGGGCGCGGTCGCCATCGCGTTGCTGCTGGCCGATGGCCTGACAGCGTTGCAGACGGCCACCATCGCCAGCGCGCTCCCGTTCTCGATCATCCTGCTGCTGTCGCTCTGGGGCCTGTTCAAGGCGCTCAAGCTGGACGCCACCAAGCGCGGCATCCGCTATCAGTCCCTGACGCTGTCACGGCCGGCGCGCGGCGGCCAATCCTGGGAGCGGCGTCTGCGCAACATGGTCATGATGCCGCGCCGCGCCCATGTGCTGCGCTTCATCGCGGACGTGGTGCGGCCCGCGCTGGAAGACGTGGCCGACGAATTGCGCAAGCAAGGCTACGCCGTGCAGGTGCGCGAAGACGAGAACGAGGGCGGCGCAATCCTCGAGGTCTCGCATGGCGAACACCTGGATTTTTCCTACGCCGTGCAGCCCCAGGCCTTCGTGCGTCCCAGCCTGACGCCCGACGAGGCCGCCGACGAAGACGAGCGCAAGTACTTCCGCGCCGAAGTGCACTTGCGCGAGGGCGGGCAGGACTACGACATCATGGGCTGGAGCCGCGACGCCGTCATCGGCGACATCCTCGACCAATACGAGCGGCACCGCCACTACCTGCACATGGTGCGCGGTTAGGTGGCGCGCCGGCAGGCGCCTGCTCCTATTCCCAAGCCACGCTGTCCGCGTGGCTTTTTTTTGGCCCATAGGCCGCCGCTATCCCCTTCATTGCTTTCGCTGCTTTGACGAAATCCCGCGATTCGTGGATTATCCAAGCAAATTCTTGTTTAAATAAAAAAGCGAGCGAATCATGAAGGCGAAAAGCAGGGCATGGGCGGTCGTCGTCCTGGCCACGGCGGCGGCGTTGGCCGGCGGGGCGATGTACTGGAAATCGAAGGCGGCCGCGCCAGGCGGCGGGTGGTCGATGCCGCCGGCCAAGGTCGCGGTGGCGCCCGCCGTGCAGGCGAATTTTCCGGTGGCGCTGGCCGGTATCGGGTCGCTGGAAGCCACCCGCCAGGTGATGGTGGCGGCGGAAGCCGATGGGCGCGTGGCGCAGATCCTGTTCACCCCGGGCGAGGCGGTCAAGGCGGGGCAGTTGCTGGTGCAGTTGAACGACGCGCCCGAGCAGGGCGAGCTGGCGCGGCTGCAAGCCCAGGCGCGTAATGCGCGTGCCCTGCTGGATCGCACGCGCCGGCTTTTGCCGCTGCAGGCCGCCACGCGTGAACAGCTCGACCAGGCCGTGGCCGACCATGAACAGGCGGCCGCCGACGTGCGGCGCGTGAAGGCGCTGATCGACCAGAAGCGCATCAAGGCGCCGTTCGACGGGGTGCTCGGCGTGCGCCGCGTGAACCTGGGCCAATTTGCCCGCGCGGGCGATCCGCTGGTGTCGCTGACGGATGCGTCCTCGTTGTACGCCAACCTGACGCTGCCCGAGCAGGCGCTGGGTGTGCTGCGGGTGGGCCAGCCGGTGGCAGTGACGGTGGACGCGCACGCGGGCCGCGTATTCCCGGGCAAGGTCACCACCGTGGAGCCGCAGGTCGACCCGGGCACCCGCACGGTCCGCGTGCAGGCCTTGTTGACCAATCCCGACGGCGCGTTGTCGGCGGGGATGTACGCGCAGGGCCGGATCGGACTGCCCGACCGCCCGGATGTCATCACCGTGCCGGAGACGGCCGTCAGCTACAGCGCCTACGGCGATTCGGTCTACGTCGTCACGCCGCCTGAAGCAGGAGCCGCGGCGCCGACTGTCAGGCAGGCCTATGTGAAAACCGGCGAGCGCCTGCGCGGCCGCGTGGTGGTGACCGAGGGGCTGAAGGCGGGCGACCAGGTCGTGACGTCGGGCCAGTTGCGCCTGCATAACGGCGCTGCCGTCGAGATCCTGCCGGACGACACCGTGGCGCTGGCCGCGCCGGGACACGCCGTGGCGCAGGCCCGGTAAGGTGCGGAGGCCGACATGAAGTTCACCGATCTGTTTGTGCGCCGTCCCGTGCTGGCGCTGGTGGTCAGCACCCTCATCCTGCTGCTGGGCATCAAGGCCCTGAGCGGATTGCCCGTCAGGCAATATCCGCTGACCGAAAGCACCACCATCACCATCACGACGCAGTATCCGGGCGCATCGCCCGATCTGATGCAGGGTTTCGTCACGCAGCCCATCGCGCAGTCCGTGGCCACCGTCGAGGGCATTGACTACCTGTCGTCGTCGTCGACACAGGGCCGCAGCGTGATCACCGTGCGGATGAAGCTGAACGCCGATTCCAACAAGGCCATGACCGAGGTGATGGCCAAGGTCAACGAGGTCAAGTACCGCCTGCCGCAGGACGTCTACGACCCCGTTCTGGTCAAGTCCGCGGGCGAAGCGACGGCCGTCGCCTATGTGGGCTTTTCCAGCACGAACCTGTCGCTGGCCGCGCTGACCGACTACCTGTCGCGGGTGGTGCAGCCGCAGCTCTCGTCCATCGATGGCGTGGCAAGCGTCGAGCTGTACGGCGGGCAGAAGCTGGCAATGCGGGTATGGCTGGACCCGGACCGCATGGCGGCGCGCGGCATCTCCGCCGGCGAGCTGGCCGACGCGCTGCGCCAGAACAACGTGCAGGCCGCGCCCGGCCAGGCCAAGGGGCTGTACGTGGTGTCCAACATCCAGGTCAACACCGACCTCGTCAACGTGGCCGAATTCCGCGATCTGGTTATCAAGCACGAGGGCGGCGCCGTCGTCCGGCTGGGCGACGTGGCGACCGTGGAACTGGGCGCGGCGTCCACCGATTCGAGCGGCCTGATGGACGGCGAGCCGGCCGTGTACTTCGGCCTGAACGCCACGCCGGTCGGCAATCCGCTGGTCATCGTCAAGCGCCTGAACGAGCTGCTGCCCAACATCAAGCAGAACCTGCCGCCGGGCACCAGCGTGCAGGTGCCGTTCGAACTGGCCCGCTTCATCAGCGCCTCGATCGACGGCGTGACGCAGACGCTGCTCGAAGCCATCGTCATCGTGGTGGCGGTGATCTTCCTGTGCCTGGGCTCGCTGCGGGCGGTGCTGATTCCGGTCGTCACCATTCCGCTGTCCATGCTGGGCGGCGCGGCCATCATGGCCCTCTTCGGCTTCAGCGTGAACCTGCTGACCTTGCTGGCGATGGTGCTGGCCATCGGCCTGGTGGTGGACGACGCCATCGTCGTGGTCGAGAACGTGCACCGCCACATCGAGGAGGGCAAGTCGCCCGTGCGGGCGGCGCTGATCGGCGCGCGGGAGGTCGCCGGTCCGGTGATCGCCATGACCATCACGCTCGCGGCCGTCTATGCGCCGATCGGGCTGATGGGCGGCCTGACCGGCTCGCTCTTCAAGGAATTCGCCTTCACGCTGGCCGGGGCGGTGGTGGTGTCCGGCGTGATCGCGCTGACGCTGTCGCCGGTGATGAGTTCGTTTCTCTTGAATGGCCGGGTCGCCGACGGCTGGATGGCCCGCAAGGCCGAGCACTTCTTCGGCCGCCTGGGCGAGGCCTACGGCCGCGTGCTCGACGTGTCGCTGCATCACCGCTGGGTCACCGGCGTGCTGGCGGTGGCCGTGTTGGCCAGCCTGCCTTTCCTGTACAACGCCGCGCAGCAGGAGCTGGCCCCCGTCGAGGACCAGTCCACGGTGCTCACCGCCATCAAGTCGCCGCAGCAGGCCAACATCGACTACGTCGAAAAGTTCGGCAAGAAGTGGGACGACGTCATGAAGACGCTGCCCGAGCAGAAGGGGCGCTGGCTGATAAACGGGTCCGACGGCGTCTCCAACAGCATCGGGGGCGTGGACTTCGTGGACTGGCAGGACCGCACGCGCTCGGCCGACGAGATCCAGGCCGACATGCAGTCGATGGCGAACCAGGTCGAGGGCAGCAACATCTTCGCCTTCCAGCTGCCGTCGCTGCCCGGCTCCACGGGCGGGCTGCCGGTGCAGATGGTGCTGATGAGCGCGTCGGACTATGCCGTGGTCTTTGACGCCATGGAAAGCCTGAAGAAGGCGGCGCGGGAAAGCGGCCTGTTCATGGTGGTGGACAGCGACCTGGACTACAACAACCCCGTGGTGCAGCTGAAAGTGGATCGCAGCAAGGCCAACAGCCTGGGCGTCACCATGAAGGCCATCGGCGACACGCTGGCGGTGCTGGTGGGCGAGAACTACGTGAATCGCTTCGGCATGGACGGGCGTTCCTATGACGTCATTCCGCAAAGCCTGCGCGAGCAGCGCATCTCGCCGCAGGCGCTGGCGCAATACCACGTCAAGAGCGCCTCGGGGGCGCAGGTGCCGCTGTCCAACCTGGTGTCGGTGTCGATGGGCGTGGAGCCCAACAAGCTCACCCAGTTCAACCAGCTGAACGCCGCCACGTTCCAGGCGATTCCCATGCCGGGCGTCACGATGGGCGATGCGGTGCAGTTCCTCACGCGCGAGGCGCAGTCGCTGCCGGCGGGCTTCAGCTACGACTGGCAGTCCGATGCGCGGCAGTTCACGCAGGAAGGCTCGGCGCTGATGATCACCTTCATCTTCGCCATCATCGTCATCTACCTGGTGCTGGCCGCCCAGTACGAAAGCCTGCGTGATCCCTTCATCATCCTGGTGAGCGTGCCCATGTCTATCTGCGGCGCCCTGATTCCGCTGGCGCTGGGCATGGCCACGGTCAACATCTATACGCAGATCGGCCTGGTGACGCTGATCGGGCTCATCAGCAAGCACGGGATCCTCATGGTGGAGTTCGCCAACGAGATGCAGGTCAGCCACGGGCTGGACCGGCGCGCGGCGATGGAAGCGGCCGCACGCATCCGCCTGCGTCCCATCCTGATGACCACGGCGGCGATGGTCATGGGGCTGATTCCGCTGCTGTTCGCCACCGGCGCCGGCGCGCACAGCCGCTACAGCCTGGGACTGGTCATCGTGGTCGGGCTGCTGGTCGGCACGCTCTTCACGCTGTTCGTGCTGCCCACCGTCTACACCGTGTTTGCCCGGGACCACCGCGCCGCCCACGATACGCCGCGCGCCCGGGAACTGGCGCAGGCCGACGCCGAGGACGCGCGCACCGCCGTCCAGCACTAAGGAATCGATCATGGATAAACCGCATTTCTTTCCCCGCCTTTTTCGCGGCGCCGCCGTGCTGCTGGCCGCTTTGGCCGCGGCGGGCTGCGCCGTCGGACCCGACTACCGCCGGCCCAGCCCGGCGCCCGTGGTGCTGACCAGCCCCGAGCAGGCGTTGTTTTCCACTGATCAGGTCCAGCGCGACTGGTGGAAGCAACTGCAGGACCCGCAACTGGACCGACTGATCGACATGGCGCTCGCCCGCAACCTGGACATCCGCATCGCCCAGGCCCGCCTTGCCGAATCGCGCGCGGTGCTTGACGAAAAGGAACTGGACAAACTGCCGGCCATAACGCTGGGCGGCGGCTACGAGCGCAGCCTGTCGCAGGCCAATCCCGGCGTCGCAGGCCAGCGCAATCTGGCCGAAAGCTACCGGGCGGGCTTTGACGCGGCCTGGGAATTGGATCTTTTTGGCAGGCTGCGCCGCGCGGCCGAGGGCGCCGCGGCCCGTAGCGAGGCACAGGCTGCCGATCTGGCCCAGGCGCGCATCGTGGTCGCTGCCGAAGTGGCGCGCAATTATTTCGAACTGCGCGGCGCGGAGCAGCGGCTGGCCGTGGCGCGGGCCAACCTGGCCAGCCAGGAGGACAGCCTGCGCGTGACCCAGGCGTTGGTCTCGGCCGGTCGTGGCGACGAAGGCGATCTCGCCAGCGCGCGGGCCGAACTCGACACCGTACGGGCCAGCGTTCCGGTCCAGGAGACCGCGCGCCGGCTGGCGCGCTACCGGATCGCGGTGCTGGCGGCACTGCGTCCGGCGGAGCTGGGTGCGCTGGACGCTGCCCAGCCGCTTGCGCCGCTGACGGCGCGCCTGCCCATCGGCGACGTGGGCGCGTTGCTGTCGCGGCGCCCGGACGTGCTGGCTGCCGAGCGCAACCTGGCTGCCGCCAACGCAGACGTAGGCGTGGCCACGGCCGAGCTGTACCCGCGCATCGATCTGGGCGGCTTCCTGGGATTCGTCGCGCTGCGCGGCGCGGATTTCGGCTCGGCCGCCAGCCGCGGGTTCGGCGTCGCGGCGAGCGCCAATTGGCCCGCGTTTCATCTGCCGTCGGCCCTCGCCCGCAAGCGCGGGGCCGAGGCGCGCCTGGATGGCGAAGCGGCGCGCTACGAGCAGGCGGTCCTGCGCGCGGTCGAGGAACTGGAGTCGGCGCTGGCCGAATACGGGCAGACGCAGCAGCGCCTGGGCAGCCTGGCGCAGGCAGCGGCCCACAGCGGGCGGGCCGCCGAACTGGCCCGGCTGCGCTACCGCGAGGGCAGCACGCCTTATTTGACCGTGCTGGATGCGCAGCGTACGCTTTTGCGCGCCCAGGACGCCGTGGCCGTGGCGGAAGCCGAGTCCTATACGCGCCTCGTGGCGCTCTATAAGGCGCTGGGCGGCGGCTGGCAGGCTGACGAGGCCGGCCAGACGCGGCTGGCCGTGGCACCATAGGAACCTTCATCCGGAGAATCGGTACCCCTCATGTCTGACAGCCTGTCCCAACCGGCCGCCGCACTTCCGCACCAGCCTGCGGACCGCGTCCTCATGACCCTGAAGACCCGCGGGCCGCAATCCATCGCGGTCATCGCGCGGGCCATGGACGTGACGGCCGAGGCGGTGCGCCAGCAGATGACGCGGCTGCACGCCGACGGTCTGGTCGACGCCGAGAGCCGCAGCGCGGGCCGCGGCCGGCCCACCCAGATCTGGTTCCTGACCGCCGCGGGCCACGGGCGTTTTCCGGACACGCACGCCGAGATGACGGTGCAGATGATCGCGGCGGTGCGCCAGGTGTTTGGCGACGAGGGCATCGACAAGCTGGTGCAGGTGCGCGAGAACGCCATGCTCAACGTCTACCAGCAGGCCATGCAGGACGCGCCGGACCTGAAGGCGCGGCTCGAACGGCTGGTCGACGTGCGCAGCGCAGAGGGCTACATGGCGGAACTGCGCGAGGACGAAGCCGGATTCGTCTTCATTGAGAACCATTGCCCCATCTGTTCGGCCGCCAAGGCCTGTATGGGCTTTTGCCGAAGCGAGCTGGAACTGTTCCGCAAGGTGCTGGGCCAGGGGGTGCAGGTCGACCGCGAAGAACATATCCTGGCCGGCGCGCGGCGCTGCGCCTACCGCGTCAGCGAGCGGCCATGACGCTCAAGCAGCTCGAAGCCTTTTATTGGGCCGCCACCTGCGCCAGTTTCGCCGTGGCGGCCGAGCGGCTTCACCTGTCGGTGTCCTCGCTTTCCAAGCGCATCACGGAACTGGAAGAAGCGCTGGGCCAGCCGCTCTTTGACCGTAGCGGCCACAAGGCCGTGCTGACCGACGCGGGCCAGCGCCTGGTGCCCCAGGCGCGCGGCTTGCTCGCCGCCGCGGACCAGATCCGCGCTTGCATGACCGAGACGCCGGGCCTGCGCGGCCGGTGCCGTTTCGGGGTGGGCGAACTCACCGCGCTGACCTGGCTGCCGCAGCTGATACGCGCCGTGCGCGCGGCCTATCCCGAACTGGTGCTGGAGCCCTACGTCGACATCGGCCAGGTGCTGGAGCAACGCGTCGCGGACGGGGAACTGGATTTTGCCGTGATCGCCGGCCGGTCTTCCCGCGCCGGCATTGCGTCCGTTCCCATCGGCGAGGCGCGCTTTTCCTGGGTCGCCGCGCCCGCGGTGCTGCAGCCCGGCGAAACCGGCATGACCATGGCCCTCTTGGCCCGGCTGCCGCTCGTGACCTTGCCCGAGGGCGCGGGCACCACGCGCATCATCGACGACTGGCTGGGCGGGCGCCAGGCAGCGGGCGAGCGCCTGTGCTGCAACAACTGGGGCGCCATCGTGGGGTTGCTGATCGAAGGCACCGGGGTGGGGCTGCTGCCCAGGCATTGGGCCGAAAAGCTCCAGGCCGAAGGCAGCCTGCGTGTCCTGCACGGCGATCCCGAACTGGCCGCGTTGCCTTACGCGTTCCAATACCGGCGCGACGACGCCCGGCCGCTGGTCGCGCTGCTGCGCGACACGGTCGCCGCCTCGGCCGATTTCTCGGCGCCGTGCCGTCTGCCCTGAGGCATTCGTCCGCAAGGCGGCCGCCACGGGCGTATAGTGGGCGGCGCGCCCCGCGCCGGTCTATACAATCGCCGCGCGCCTGGCGCAGAATCCAGCAACAACGTGCGCACGAGGGGGATGGGCCCGGCGATGCGGCACGACTCGGGGGTCTGTTCCTCCCTGCCAGGCGGTGCGCCCACGCACGAGGCACGGTCCCTCTCGGAATCGACGGAGATCTTTCATGCGTAAACTTTGCCTCGCCATGGCCATGGCGGGAATGCTGGCCACCGGATTGGCGCAAGCCCAGTCCACCTTGCGTATCGGGCTGCAGGACGACCCTGATGTGCTGGATCCGGCACGCGCCCGCACCTTTGTCGGCCGCATCGTGTTCGCCTCGTTGTGCGACCGGCTGGTCGACATCACGCCCGACCTGAAGTTCGTGCCCCAGCTTGCGCAATCGTGGTCCGTCGGCCCCGACAACAAGACGCTGACCTTCAAGCTGCGCACGGATGCCGTCTTCCATGACGGCACCCCCATCAATGCCGCCGCGGTCAAGGCCAACCTCGACCGCGCCCGCACGCTGCCCGACAGCAACCGCAAGAGTGAACTGGCCACGGTGGCCAGCGTGGATGCCCCGGACGACCAGACCGTGGTGCTGAACCTGTCGGAACCGGACGCCTCGCTGCTGTCGCAGCTGTCCGACCGCGCCGGCATGATGATTTCGCCCGCCAGTTTCGACAAGGATCCCGGCGGCAAGCCCGTGTGCTCGGGCCCCTACCAGTTCAAGGAGCGCGTGCAGAACGACCGCATCGTGCTCGAGAAATTCCCCAAGTACTGGGACGCGGCCAACTACCATTTCGACCGCCTCGTCTTCACGCCGATTCCGGACAACACCGTGCGCCTGAACAACCTGCGCGCCGGCGACCTGGACATCATCGAGCGTGTGGCGCCCAGCGACGCCAAGGCCGTCAAGGACGACCCCAGCCTGCGTCTGGCCCCGGTGACCGGCCTGGGCTTCCAGTCGATCTCCGTGAACCTCGCCAACGGCGCGCGCGCCGATCATCCGCTCGCCAAGGACAAGCGCGTGCGCCAGGCGCTGGATCTGGCCATCGACCGCGACGTGCTGAACCAGGTGATCGGCGAAGGCATGTTCCAGCCTGCCCACCAGCCGTTCCCGCCCGCCAGCTTTGCCTACAACAAGTCCTTCGACCGCCCGGGCCGCGATCCCAAGAAGGCGCAGGCCTTGCTTAAGGAAGCCGGCTATGACCGCGTGAAGGTCGAGATCACCTTCGGCAACAACACCACGATGCAGCAGGTCTTCGAACTGGTGCAGGCCATGGGCGCCGAAGCGGGTTTTGACATCACCCTGCGCCCGGTCGAATTCGCCTCGCTGCAATCCTCGCTGGCGCGCGGCGACTTCCAGGTGGGCCAGAGCGGCTGGTCTGGCCGGGTCGATCCCAGCGGCAACATCCACCAGTACCTGAGCTGCAAGGGCAACCTGAACGACGGCAAGTTCTGCGACGCCGCCGTCGACAAACTGCTCAACGACGCCCGCGCCGAGGCCGACACCGCCAAGCGCCGCGCCCTGTACGACCAGGTGCTGGCCGCGATGCAGGACCAGCGTCCCATCGTCTACCTGTTCTACCTGCCGTGGACGTTCGGCGTGCAGGCCAAGGTGCAAGGCTTCGTTCCCTATCCGGACGGCTTGATCCGCCTGAAGGGTGTGGAGAAAAAGTAGGCGCACCTCCTAGGGGTAGGCCCACCCCCTACCCGCTGACGCGGGCCCCCTCAAGGGGGCGACACCAGCGGACCGGAAGGTAAGGCCCACCCCCAGCCCGCTGACGCGGGCCCCCCCTCAAGGGGGCGACACCAGCGGACCGGCGGAGCCGGATCCGCGGTGTCCCGGATGGCGTCAGTTGCTGGCGGCGGGTTTCCCCTCTCAGACGTCAGACACCCCTCCCACACCAGGACCCACCATGTTTACGACTCGCCCGGAAATCCTCGGCACCTTCGGTGTCGTGACGTCCACCCATTGGCTGGCCAGCGCGGCTGGCATGTCGCTGCTGGAGCGCGGCGGCAATGCGTTCGATGCCTGCGTCGCCTCGGCGTTCGTGCTGCAGGTGGTCGAGCCCCATCTGGTCGGCCCGGCCGGCGAAGTGCCCGCCGTGTTCTATTCCGCCCGCACCGGCAAGGTCGAGGTGCTGTGCGGGCAGGGCACCACGCCCGCCGCCGCCACGCTCGAACGCTATCGCGCCGAAGGGCTCAAGCTCATCCCCGGCAACGGCCTGCTCGCGACCGTGATTCCGGGCGCGTTCGACGCCTGGATGCTGCTGCTGCGCGACCACGGCACGATGCGGGTGCGCGACGTGCTTGAGCCCGCCATCTATTACGCCGAGCAAGGCCATGCGCTGATGCCGCGCATCTCCAACACCATCGCCGGCCTGAAAGACTTCTTCGAGACGCACTGGCCGACGACCGCCCAGGTCTACGTGCCGGGCGGGCAGGTGCCGCAGGCCCGCAAGCTGTTTCGCAATCCGGCGCTGGCCCGCACCTGGACCCGCGTCCTCAAAGCCGCCGAAGGCGCCGGCGCCGACCGCGACCGCCAGATCGAGGCCGCGCGCGACGCGTTCTACCGCGGCTTCATCGCTGAAGAGATCGACCGCTTCGCCCGCAACACCGATGTCATGGACGAAAGCGGCACGACCCACCGCGGCGTCATCACGGCGCACGACCTGGCCGGCTGGTCCGCCAGCTATGACAAGCCGCTGACTTACGACTATCACGGCTACACGGTCGCCAAGGCGGGCGCCTGGAGCCAGGGGCCGGTCTTCCTGCAGACCCTCGCCATCCTGAAGGACATGGACCTGGCAGGCGTCGGCCCCACCAGCGCCGAGTTCATCCATCGCGTCACCGAGGCCATGAAGCTCGCCTTTGCCGACCGCGAAGCGTATTACGGCGACCCCGCCTTCATCGACGTGCCGCTGGCTCATCTGCTGTCCGATGCGTACAACGCCGAACGCCGCCAGCTGATCGGGGAGGGCGCGTCGCGCGATCTGCTGCCCGGCCAGGTGCCTGGCTTCGAGGCGCAGGTGGCGCGGGTCATGGACACCCTGGAACGGCTGTCGCCGGTCACCGCGCCCGGCAGCGCCACGAACGAACCGACGCTTGCCGACATGCGCGCCTCGGCCAAGCGCGGCGACACCACGCACGTGGACGTGATCGACCGCTGGGGCAACATGATCTCGGCCACGCCGTCGGGCGGCTGGTTCCAGTCCTCGCCGGTCATCCCTGAACTGGGCTTCGGCCTGAACACCCGCGCCCAGATGTTCTGGCTGGAAGAAGGCCTGCCCGGCACGCTGGCGCCGGGCAAGCGCCCGCGCACCACGCTGACCCCGTCGCTGGCGTTGCGCGACGGCAAGCCCTATCTGGCGTTCGGCACGCCGGGCGGCGACCAGCAGGAGCAATGGCAGCTCCTGTTCTTTCTGCGTCACGTGCATCACGGCCTGAACCTGCAGGAAGCCATCGACCTGCCCATGTCGCACACCATGCACTTTCCCACCTCGTTCTATCCCCGTGACCGCAAGCCGGGCCATCTCGCGCTGGAGGCCAGCTTCGGCGCCGAGGTCATCGAGGCCCTGCGCCAGCGCGGGCACCAGATCGAGGAAGTGCCCGAATGGTCGGTCGGCCGGCTGACCGCGGCCTCGCGCGATCCCGACGGACTGCTGCATGCGGCCGCGACGCCGCGCTTGATGCAGGCCTACGCCATCGGGCGTTGATCGGTCGCACGCACGCTTGCTTACAAAGCGTGCGTGCCAGCGCTTCGCCGCGTCTTGCGGCGCTTTGCCCGCTTAGGGTATGTTTGTCGCATGACGCCATCCGAGCAGAGCCCGGCAACAGCGGCTCGACCCCTCACGGGAACAGAACCCTTATTCATCGTCCTCAATAAAGGATCGGGGCGCGGCGACGCGCAGGTCCTGCAGGACACCATCCGGCACATCCTCGACGAGGCCGGGCGGCGCTACGAACTCATGCCGGTCGACGATCCGTCGCGGCTGACGGACGTGGCGCGCCAGGCGGTCAAGCGCGCGCAGGACGAGCAGGGCGTCGTCATTGCCGCGGGCGGCGACGGCACGCTCAATGCCGTCGCGGGCGCGGTGCTGGGACAAGGCGTGCCCTTCGGCATCCTGCCGCAAGGCACCTTCAACTACTTCGGCCGCACCTACGGCATCTCGCAAGAGACGGACGTGGCGCTTCGTGGCTTCCTGCAAGGCACCATCCGGCCGGTGCAGGTCGGCCTGCTGAACGGCCGCCTGTTCCTCGTGAACGCCAGCCTTGGTTTGTATCCGCAACTGCTGGAAGACCGCGAAGCCTACAAACAGCGCTACGGCCGCCGGCGCTGGGTCGCGCTGTGGTCGGGCCTGGTCACGCTGTGGCGCCAACCGCGCCAGCTCGGCCTGCAGCTCGAATTCGAGGGCAAGTCGCGCAGCTTGACGTCGCCGACGCTGGTGGTGGGCAACAACAAACTGCAGCTTGAACATATCGGCATCGAAAACGACGGGCTCGATCGGAACCAACTGGTCGCCATGGCGGCGCGGCCCGTCGGCACGCTGGCGCTCTATGGCCTGCTGGTGCGGGGCCTTCTAAGCCGGCTGGGCGAGGCCGAGAACGTGATCAATTTCGCGTTCGACAAGCTCACCGTTGGGGTGCGCGGGCGCCGCCGGGTCAAGGTGGCGATGGACGGCGAAATCTCCTGGATGGACACGCCGCTCGAATTCAAGGTGGCGACCGATCGCCTACCCCTCGTGGTGCCGGCGGATCCCGAGTTCCTGGACCGCTCATGACGCGGATCCTGCATCTGTCCGATACCCATTTCGGCACCGAGCGCAAGGCGGTCATTGAAGCTGTACTGGATCTGGCGCGGCAACTGTCGCCCGATCTCGTGGTCCTCAGCGGCGACATCACCCAGCGCGCGCGCCGCAGCCAGTTCGCCGCCGCCCGCCGTTTCATCGAGCGCCTGGCGCTGCCCGTGCTGGCGGTGCCCGGCAATCACGATATCCCGCTGTTCAACGTCTTTCTACGGGCGCTCAATCCGTACGGCAACTACAAGCGCGCGCTCGGACCGATCCTCGAGCCCGTGTTCGAGAACGACGGCGTGCTGGCAATCGGCGTGAACACCACGCGGCCAAAGCGCCACAAGGACGGCGAGATCTCCGACGCCCAGATCACCCGGGTCGCCCAGCGGCTGCGCCAAGCGCGGCCGGGGCAGTTGCGGATCGTCGTGGCGCACCACCCGGTGCGCGCCAAGGTCGAATCCGACCTGTCCAACCTGCTGATCGGCCGCGAGCGCGCGCTCGCGGCGTGGGCGCAGGCGGGCGTCGACCTGGTGCTGGGCGGTCACATACACTTGCCCTACGTGCTGCCGCTGACCGCGCCGACGGGGCCGGCCGGCTGGATCGTCCAGGCCGGAACGACCTGTTCGCACCGCGTCCGGGGCACCGTGCCAAATTCGCTGGGCGTGATCACCCGCACCGAAGAGGACGGCCAGCAGGTCTGCCACGTCGAGCGCTGGGACTATGCGGCCGGCGCGCACGCGTTCGCACCCGTCGACAAGACGCTGGTCTCGCTGTAGTAGTGCGCGCGTTCTTCCGCGCGATTTTCTTTTTGATGGCGCACACATGACCGATGTCTACGCGGCATGGGCCGCGGCCCATGCCTTCTCGTTGTTTATCGCGCTGCCGCTGCTGGCCGGCGGCGCGGCGCTGCTGTTCATGCGGTGCCACGGCCGGTTGTCCCGCAATGGCCGCGCCGCGCTGTTTGCCGGCGTGGCCGGCGTGTCGTTCGTTCTGTTTCTCACGTTGGCCCTGGCCGTCGAAAGCCGTGGCGCCGTGGTGGAGTTCGACAGCGCGCTGGCCGATGCGCTCAGCATGTCCATGTCCACGTCGATGCTGTGGCTGCTGTCCTGGATCACGTACCTGGGCGACCGCAACCTGCTCACCGTCGTCGCCGTGCTGATGACGACTGCGCTGTTATGGCGCGGGCTGTGGCAGCTTGCGCTCTTTTGCGCCATCGCGACCGGCCTGAACGGCGCGCTCAACTGGCTGTTCAAGCACACCTTCGAACGCGTGCGCCCCGATCACGACCACGGCTATGCCATGGCGACCGGCTGGAGTTTTCCCAGCGGCCACGCCTCCGCCGCCATGGCCGTCTACGGCACGGCGTGCTACCTGATGTGGCGGTTTTCCCCGCCCGCGTGGCGCCTGCCCTGCGTGGCGTTCATGGCCGCGCTCATCATGGCCATCGGCCTTAGCCGCATCCTCTTGCAGGTGCATTTCGCGAGCGACGTCGTGGCCGGGTTCGCCGTCAGCCTCGGTTGGCTGGTCCTGTGCGTGGCGGCCGTCGAGCGGCTGCACGTGTCAGGCCGGTGGGTTCAGCGCGTCCAGTAAGCGAGCCTCTACGCCAGCCGAATCGCACGCCTGCAACGGCGCGCAGGCATAACGTCCCCCCGCGCTGGCAATGGCGCGGTCCAGCTGCCGCATCCGGTCGGCCGGCGGCGGATCCAGGTCGATGATCAGCTTCCCGGCGATGGGCGCCGTGACCTGCCCGTCGCTGAAGCGTTCCAGCGTGCGATCGATCTCGCGCTCGCGGGGCAGGGCCAGCACGATGGTGTCGGATTCCGCCAGGGCTTCGCGCGCCGACGTCGCCAGCGTCGCGTTGCCGCGGAAGGCTTCGCATCGGTCCGCCTCGATGTCATAAAGCGTCAGCGCAATGTCGGGATCGGCGGCCAGCAGCCGCCGCGCAGCCAGCGTGCCGATCCTGCCCATGCCGACGATGCTGACGCGCGGACTCATGGCTTGGGCACCGACCACGTGCTCACGATATGGGCGACCGGCTTGTCCGAACCTTCTCCCGTCAGCACGACCTCTCCGGCGCTTAGGCGGCCCACCTTCAGCAGGCGGGCATGAGCATGGATTGCGCCCGCCGGGCTCTTGCGCAGGAAATTGATGGTCAGGCTGGCCGTGACCGCATGCGCCTGGCCGGTGGCGCCCACGACCGCCGCATACATGGCCAGGTCGGCAAGCCCCATCAGCATCGGTCCGGCCACGATGCCGCCCAGCCGCTGGTGCGTGTCCCGGGCGGGCAGCACGGCGTGCGCCGTGCCGTGGCCGATGTGCAGCACGTCGATTCCCAGCAGCATCGAGAACGGGTGCTGGTCGGCCAGCAGCACGTGAAAGTCGGCAAGGCTGATCAGCGGCGCGTGGCCGTCGGCGGCTAGGGCGGTTGCGGTCATCGTTGCTCCAGGGCGAGGCAATAGTTGTCCAGCAGCGCGTCGGCCTGCTGGCCCAGGGATTTGAGACGGCGCGTGTGCAGCAGCAGCAACAGCCCCATCAGGTAGGTGAATACATTCATCTGCTCGGCCTGCACGGTCTCGTCCCGCCATCCTTTCGTGCGCGACAACGCCTGGCCGATGAGATCGATGGATTGCCGCAGTCGGGAATTGAGCTTCTCGTCCATGTCGCGGCCCAATCCGCGCGGCCCAAGTCCCTGGAACAGGTACAGCCCCAGGGAAAAATCCGTGCGCCGCTCGGCGTAGTAACCGAAGAACGCGCGGATCACGCCGCGCGCGGCCGATTGCGGCGCTTCGGCCTGTTCGGCTCGCTCCAGGTGCGCGTGCAGCCGCTGCAGCGATTCGTCCAGCAGTTCGCCATAAAGCGCTTCCTTGCCCGCAAACCACGGATAGATGGCGCCCGTCGTGCAGCCGGCTTCCTTCGCAATCGCCCGGATCGTCGTTTTTTCAAGTCCGTCGCGCTCGAAGACGCGCTGCGCGGCGTCCAGGATGATCTGCCGGCGCAGGGCGCTGAGTCGTTCGTTTCGGTCGGCGCGAGGGGAGGGGGTGGACATGGGGCTGGGCGTCTGTTCGATGCCACCAATCATATCGACGATTTTTATTAATAACAATGTTATCCAGTCGGGACTTGGCTACGATGATCAGTAGGGCCGGCGTCATCGCGGCCGCCTCCGTTTTTCGCCGGATGGCCGCCGGAACCGTGAAGAAAGTTGCGCGACAAATGGGTTTTGGAATTGCCCGGAAAATTGGGGGCAGGGCCGAAAGTCGCATGGTTGCGCGCTCGGGCTTTTCGGTAAGGGAAAGCCCTAGCGTTGCCGGGCAAGCATCAGCGGGATGTTGCAACTTCCCAACAAGCCTGTCGCAAACCTGCACTTTTCTGATGCCGACCATAGCCAGCCCCCCCGATTTTTGATGCAATAGCGTCAACTTCCCTTCGCGGAGTTAGGGGGGCGGCAGGCTGGTTTGCTGGATTGCTGCTCTTGTCACTCAAATCAACGGAGATTTCTTAAATGAAAAAGACTCTGCTCGCTGCCGCCCTGCTCGCCGGTTTCGCCGGTGTCGCCCAGGCAGAAACGTCTGTCACCCTGTACGGCATCATCGACACGGGCCTCGGCTACAACAAGATCAGCGGCGGTACTGATGCCCAAAACGGCAGCCGTTTTGGCATGATCAACGGCGTCCAGAACGGTTCGCGCTGGGGTCTGCGTGGTTCGGAAGATCTGGGTGACGGCCTGCGCGCTGTTTTCCAACTGGAATCGGGCTTCAACTCGGGTAACGGCACCTCCGCTCAAGGTGGTCGTCTGTTCGGCCGTCAAGCCACCGTCGGTCTGGCCAGCGACAGCTGGGGTCAACTGGACTTCGGTCGTCAAACCAACATCGCGTCGAAGTACTTCGGCTCGATCGATCCGTTCGGCGCTGGCTTCGGTCAAGCCAACATCGGCGTTGGCATGAGCGCTGCTAACACGCAACGCTACGACAACATGGTCATGTATCAGACCCCGTCGTTCAGCGGCTTCCAGTTCGGCGTTGGCTACTCGTTCAGCGCTGACGACACCAAGGGTTCGGAAACCGGCTTCAAGACCGCCGACAACACCCGCGCCATCACGACCGGTCTGCGCTACGTCAACGGCCCGCTGAACGTCGCTCTGTCGTACGACCAGCTGAACGCCTCGAACCGTCTGCCGACCGAGTCGACCGATGCCACCCCGCGTATGTACGCCATCGGCGGTTCGTACGACTTTGAAGTCGTGAAGCTGGCTCTGGCCTACGCTCGCACGACCGACGGTTGGTTCGCCGGCCAAGGCACCGCCACCAGCACCATCGGTGGTGGCTCGAGCTCCGTGAACTTCGGCAACAACCTGTTTGCTGACGGCTTCAAGGCTAACTCGTACCTGGTTGGTCTGTCGGCCCCGATCGGCGGCGCTTCGAACATCTTCGGTTCGTGGCAGCGTGTTGATCCGTCGAACGACAAGCTGACGGGTGATGATTCCAACATGAACATCTACTCGCTGGGCTACACCTACGACCTGTCCAAGCGCACCAACCTGTACGCTTACGGTTCGTACGCCACGAACTACGCGTTCCTGAACGACCTGAAGTCGACCGCTGTCGGCGTCGGTGTCCGTCACCGCTTCTAATCCAATGCAGGGCGCAAGCCCTGTCTGGATTTAAAGCAAAGTCGAACGGGCCTCGGCCCGTTCGCATAAACCACCCTTTTGGGGGTGGTTTTTTTTCGTCTGCTGACTGAATTCGTGCATACTACGGCTTCGTGCTCATCAAGCCGTGTATCCTTCGAAGTACGCCGACGAAAGCTGCGATTGTTCCATTTGAGGAATGTAGTCTTTCGCCTGCTATTCAAGCTACAGAGTTCAGCCGGAAGTAACCGCGCGAATGCTACAATCCTAAGGTTTGCGCATTTGACGGACGCCTGAATGAACCTGCAACAGTATTTTCCCGTCCTGCTGTTTATCGTAGTGGCCACCCTTATCGGGTTCGCGCTTCTAACGGCCGGCTCCCTCCTTGGTCCGCGGCGTCCTTACGCTGAGAAGCTCTCGCCTTACGAGTGCGGCTTCGAAGCGTTTGAAGATGCACGCATGAAGTTTGACGTGCGCTACTACCTCGTGGCGATCCTGTTCATTCTTTTCGACCTGGAAATCGCGTTCCTGTTTCCGTGGGCCATCGCCCAGGGCACCGTCGGACTCGTCGGTTTCTGGACGGTCATGGTTTTCCTCGCCGTGTTGACCGTCGGCTTCATCTACGAATGGAAAAAGGGCGCGCTGGATTGGGAGTGACCTCCGGGTTCATTTCACAGCACGCTATCAGAGACGAATATGGCTATAGACGGCATTCTCAAGCAAGGGTTCATCACCACCAGCGCCGACAAGTTCCTGAACTGGGCGAAGACCGGTTCGATGTGGCCCATGACCTTTGGTCTGGCCTGTTGCGCGGTTGAGATGATGCACGCGGGCGCGGCCCGCTACGACCTGGACCAGTTCGGCATCATCTTCCGGCCCAGTCCCCGCCAGTCCGATCTCATGATCGTGGCCGGCACCTTGTGCAACAAGATGGCGCCGGCGCTGCGCAAGGTCTACGACCAGATGCCCGAGCCGCGCTGGGTGGTTTCCATGGGCTCCTGTGCCAATGGCGGCGGCTACTACCACTACTCGTATTCGGTGGTCCGTGGCTGCGATCGCATCGTACCGGTAGACGTCTACGTGCCGGGCTGCCCGCCCACGGCCGAGGCGCTGGTCTACGGCTTGCTGCAAATGCAGAACAAGATCCGTCTGACCAACACGATTGCGCGCTGATGCTTCGTCCGGTTCGGCGGCAGGCCTCAAGCCGCCGCGAACCTTGCGAAACCAGCGTATCGGTTCACCTAAGCGTACAAGATGATGACCAGGCTCGAATCCCTGAAAAACAATTTGCAGACCACCCTCGGCACGGACATCGCGCTGACCGAGGCGCTGGGCGAGCTGACGCTCGAAGTGCCCGCGGAGCAGTGGTTCTCCGTCTGCAACAAGCTGCGCACCGAAGCCGGCCTGCGCTTTGAAACCTGTATCGACCTCTGCGGCGTCGACTACCTGACCTGGGGCAACGGCACGCGCCAGCTGCCCGAGGAAACGAACGCCCGCATCCACCGCTCGCGCTACGCTGTCGTGGCGCACCTGCTCTCCATCGAGAACAACTGGCGGCTGCGTGTGCGCACCTGGGCTGCCGACGACGAGTTCCCCATGGTCGCCTCGCTGATCGAGTGCTGGCCCACGGTCGGCTGGTTCGAGCGCGAAGCCTTCGACCTGTACGGCATTGTCTTCGAAGGCCACCCGGACCTGCGCCGCATCCTGACCGACTACGGCTTCATCGGCCATCCCTTCCGCAAGGACTTCCCGCTGTCGGGCACCGTCGAAATGCGCTACGACCCCGAACAACGGCGCGTCATTTACCAGCCGGTCACGATCGATCCGCGCGAGATCACCCCGCGCGTGGTGCGCGAAGACACCTACGGCATGGGGCGTTGAATCATGGCAGACATCAAGAACTACACCCTGAACTTCGGTCCTCAACACCCGGCCGCGCACGGCGTGCTGCGTCTGGTGCTCGAGCTTGACGGCGAAGTCATCCAGCGCGCCGACCCGCATATCGGCCTGCTGCATCGCGCCACCGAAAAGCTGGCCGAACACAAGACCTACATCCAGGCGCTGCCCTACATGGACCGCCTGGACTACGTGTCCATGATGTGCAACGAGCACGCCTACGTCATGGCCATCGAAAAGCTGCTGGGCGTCGAAGCCCCGCTGCGCGCGCAGTACATCCGCGTGATGTTCGATGAAATCACCCGCCTCTTGAACCACCTGATGTCGCTGGGTTCGCACGCGCTCGACGTGGGCGCCATGGCGGTGTTCCTGTATGCCTTCCGTGAACGCGAAGATCTGATGGACTGCTACGAAGCGGTGTCGGGCGCGCGCATGCACGCGGCCTACTACCGTCCGGGCGGCGTCTACCGTGACCTGCCGGATTCCATGCCGCAGTACGGCGACTCCAGCAAGTACCGCGGCGACAAGGAAATCCGCGCCATGAACGACGCGCGTTCGGGCTCGCTGCTGGATTTCATCGAAGACTTCACCAACCGTTTCCCGGCCTGCGTCGACGAGTACGAAACGCTGCTCACCGACAACCGCATCTGGAAGCAGCGCCTGGTCGGCATCGGCGTGGTCGATCCCGATCGCGCCAAGGCGCTGGGCTTCACCGGCCCGATGCTGCGTGGCTCGGGCGTCGCATGGGACCTGCGCAAGATGCAGCCCTACGAAGTCTACGACCTGCTTGATTTCGACATCCCCGTGGGTGTCAACGGCGATTGCTACGACCGCTACCTGGTCCGCGTCGCCGAGATGCGCCAGAGCAATCGCATCATCCGCCAGTGCGTGGAATGGCTGCGCAACAATCCCGGCCCGGTCATGATCGAGAATCACAAGATCGCCCCGCCGTCGCGCACCGCCATGAAGACCAACATGGAAGAGCTGATCCATCACTTCAAGCTCTTCACCGAAGGTTTCCACGTGCCTCCGGGCGAGGCGTACGCCTCGGTCGAGCATCCGAAGGGCGAATTCGGCATCTATCTGGTGTCCGACGGCGCCAACAAGCCCTACCGCCTGAAGATTCGGGCGCCCGGCTTTGTCCACCTGCAATCGCTGGATGAAATGTCGCGCGGCCACATGATCGCCGACGCCGTCACCATCATTGGCACGCAGGACATCGTTTTCGGCGAGATCGATCGCTGATCATCCGCCCCAGACAGTCACGAGCACGCCCGCATAACCCGGATTCAAACTATGCTGCTTTCCGAACAGGCCTACCAGAAAATCGACCGTGAACTGGCCAAGTTCCCGGCCGACCAGCGGCAGTCCGCCATCATGGCCTCGCTTGCCATCGCGCAAGAAGAGAAGGGCTGGTTGGCTACCGAAGTCATCGAAGACGTGGCCAACTACATTGGCGTTCCGCCCATCGCGGTCCAGGAAGTCGCCACGTTCTACAACATGTTCGACGTCAAGCCCGTCGGCAAGAACAAGATCGCCGTCTGCACGAACCTGCCCTGTGCCTTGCGCGATGGCGACCGTGCCGGCGAATACCTCAAGCGCAAGCTGGGCGTCGACTACCGCCAGACCACCGAAGACGGCCAGTTCACCCTGGTCGAAGGCGAGTGCATGGGCGCCTGCGGCGACTCCCCCGTGCTGATCGTGAACAACAAGCATATGTGCGTGCGCATGACCGACGAGAAGCTGGACGCGCTGGTCGCGGCCCTCAAGCAGCAAGGAGAGTCGGCATGAATGCGCCTGACCTGTACAAGCAGTTCGCGCAGGGGCTGGACCCCAACCCCCTGAACGACCTGTCCAATTCGATGTGCCTGCACGGCCGGCACATGCAGCCGCAGATCATGGCCGACGTCGACGGCGCCAACTGGCGTCTGGCCGACTACGTCAAGCGCGGCGGCTACGAAGCCCTGAAAAAGATCCTCACCACCGGCATGAAGCCGGAAGACGTGATCGCCGAGGTCAAGGCGTCGGGTCTGCGCGGCCGTGGCGGCGCGGGTTTCCCGACCGGCCTGAAGTGGAGCTTCATGCCGCGCGCCTTCCCCGGCCAGAAGTATCTCGTCTGCAACTCCGACGAAGGCGAACCGGGCACGTTCAAGGACCGCGACATCCTGCGCTTCAATCCGCACATCGTGATTGAAGGCATGGCGATCGCGGCCTACGCCATGGGCATCAGCGTCGGCTACAACTACATCCACGGCGAAATCTTCGAAGTCTACGAGCGCTTCGAAGAAGCCCTGGAAGAAGCGCGCGCCGCCGGTTTCCTGGGCGACCGCCTGTTCGGTTCCGACTTCAGCTTCCAGCTGCACGCATTCCACGGTTACGGCGCCTACATCTGCGGCGAAGAAACCGCGCTGCTGGAGTCGCTGGAAGGCAAGAAGGGCCAGCCGCGCTTCAAGCCGCCGTTCCCGGCCAGCTTCGGCCTGTACGGCAAGCCCACCACGATCAACAACACGGAAACGTTCGCGGCGGTGCCGTGGATCATCCGCAACGGCGGCCAGGCCTACCTGGAAGTCGGCAAGCCGAACAACGGCGGCACCAAGCTGTTCTCGATCACCGGCGACGTCGAACGTCCCGGCAACTACGAGATCCCGCTCGGCACCCCGTTCTCGACCCTGCTGGAACTGGCAGGCGGCATGCGCGGCGGCAAGAAGCTGAAGGCGGTCATTCCCGGCGGCTCGAGCGCCCCGGTCCTGCCCGCCGACATCATGATGGAATGCACGATGGACTATGACTCCATCGCCAAGGCCGGCTCGATGCTCGGCTCGGGCGCGGTGATCGTCATGGACGAGACGCGTTGCATGGTCAAGTCGCTGCTGCGTCTGTCGTACTTCTATTTCGAAGAAAGCTGCGGCCAGTGCACGCCGTGCCGCGAAGGCACCGGCTGGCTGTACCGCATGGTGCACCGCATCGAGAACGGTCAAGGCCGTCCGGAAGATCTGGAGCTGCTGGACAACGTGGCCGCCAACATCATGGGCCGCACCATCTGCGCCCTCGGTGACGCCGCCGCCATGCCCGTACGTGGCTTCCTCAAGCATTTTCGCGACGAATTCGCGCACCACATCGAGCACAAGTCTTGTGTGGTCCCGCAATATCTGTAGGTCTCAGGAACAGCAATGGTTGAACTAACCGTCGACGGCAACAAGGTCGAAGTGCCCGAAGGCAGCATGGTCATGCATGCCGCCCAGAAAGTCGGGCTTTACGTGCCGCATTTCTGCTACCACAAGAAACTGTCCATCGCGGCCAACTGCCGGATGTGCCTGGTTGAAGTGGAAAAAGCGCCCAAGGCGCTGCCCGCCTGCGCCACGCCCGTGACCAACGGCATGGTCGTCCACACCTGCTCGGAGAAGGCTCGCGCCGCTCAGAAGTCGGTGATGGAATTCTTGCTCATCAATCACCCCCTCGACTGCCCGATCTGCGATCAGGGCGGCGAATGCCAGCTGCAGGATCTGGCCGTGGGCTACGGCGGTTCTTCCTCGCGTTACCAGGAAGAAAAGCGCGTCGTGTTCCACAAGGACCTGGGCCCGCTGGTGTCGGCCGAGGAAATGTCCCGCTGCATCCACTGCACCCGCTGCGTGCGCTTCGGACAGGAAATCGCCGGCGTCATGGAACTGGGCATGCTGGGCCGTGGCGAACACTCCGAGATCACCACCTTCGTCGGCCGTTCGATCGAGTCCGAACTGTCGGGCAACATGATCGACATCTGTCCGGTGGGCGCGCTGACCTCCAAGCCCTTCCGCTACAGCGCCCGCACCTGGGAACTGGCTCGCCGCCGTTCGGTCAGCCCGCACGACAGCCTGGGCGCCAACCTGGTCGTCCAGGTCAAGGGCGACCGCGTGATGCGCGTGGTGCCGTTCGAGGACGAAGCCGTCAACGAATGCTGGATCAGCGATCGCGACCGCTTCTCGTACGAAGGCCTGAACAGCGAAGACCGCCTGTCCGCCCCGATGATCAAGGGCACCGACGGCAAGTGGCAGGAAGCCTCCTGGGCCGATGCCCTGCAGGCCGTGGCCCAAGGCCTGTCGCGCGTGCGTGACAGCTTCGGCGCCGGCCAGATCGGCGCCCTGGCGTCCGAATACGCCACGACCGAGGAATACGCGCTGCTGGGCCGCCTGGTCCGCGCGCTGGGTTCCGAGAACATCGACTTCCGCCTGCGTCAGACCGACCCGGCCTTCGACGCCGCGCTGACCGGCGCGCCGTGGCTGGGCATGCCCATCGCCGAACTCGACAACCTGGACCGCGTCCTGGTCGTCGGCTCGTTCCTGCGCAAGGACCACCCGCTGATGGCCCAGCGTCTGCGCCAGGCCGCCAAGCGCGGCACGCAGATCCTGATGGTCGACAGCGCCGCCGACGATCCCCTGATGGCCGTCACCGCGCGCATCACCGTGGCTCCGTCGGAACTGGCGCGCGCGCTGGCCGAAGTGGCCGTCGCGCTGGCCCAGGCCAAGGAACAGGCCGTGCCGGCCGAGTTTGCCTCGGTCACGCCGGGCGAAAACGCCAAGCTGATCGCCGCCAGCCTTGCCTCGGGCGCCAACACTGCCGTCCTGATGGGCAACCTGGCCGTCGCCAGCGCTCAGGCCACCGCCCTGGCCGCCAACGGCCGCGCCGTGGCTGACCTGTCGGGCGGCAAGTTCGGCTTCCTGACCTCGGGCGGCAACACCGTCGGCGGCTACCTCGCCGGCGCCATCCCGGGCAAGGGCGGCAAGACCGCCGCAGCCATGCTCGCCGAACCCCTCAAGGCGTACATCGTCCTGCACGCCGAACCGCTGCTCGACGCCGACAATGGCCAGCAAGCCATCGCCGCGCTGCGCGGCGCGCAGTTCGCCGTCGCGCTCACGCCTTACCGTTCGGCCGCTGCCGAATGGGCGGACGTGATGCTGCCGGTGTCGCCGTTCACGGAAACCTCGGGCACGTTTGTCAACGCCCAAGGCCTGGCCCAGAGCTTCAAGGGCACGGTCGCGCCGTTCGGCCAGACCCGTCCGGGCTGGAAGGTGCTGCGCGTGCTGGGCAACGTCCTGCATCTGGCCGGCTTCGACGACGAGACCTCCGAGTCCGTGCGCGACGCCGTGCTGGCCAGCGGCGTCGAAGGCCGCCTGTCCAACGACGTCAAGGCCCCGTTGGGTCTGGGCCAGGCCCTCACCGGCCTGGAACGCGTCGCCGATGTGCCGATCTACCGCACCGACGCCATGGTGCGCCGCTCGGAACCGCTGCAGGCCTCGCCGGCTTCGAAGAAGCCCGCCGCCGCCATGAACGGCCGTACCCTCACCAGCCTCGGCCTGACGGCCGGCGTCAAGGTGCGCGTCTCGGCCGGGCAGGGCGCCGTCGAACTGGAAACCGTGCAGGATGATGCCGTGGCCGATCGTGCCGTGCGCATTTCCGCCGCCTTCGAAACTACCGCTGCCCTGGGTGGCGCATTTGGTCAAATCAGCGTGGAGCGTGCCTGATGGAATGGCTCAATGTTCTTGAAAGCCACGGTCAGGCATTGCTGGGCCCGACGGTCTGGATGGTCCTCTGGACCCTCATCAAGATCGTGGTCATCGCCGTGCCCATCATCCTGTGCGTGGCGTACCTGACGTACTGGGAGCGCAAGATGATCGGCGCCATGCACGTGCGCATGGGTCCGAACCGCGTCGGCTTCAAGGGGCTGCTGCAGCCTTTCGCAGACGTCTTCAAGCTGCTCACCAAGGAAGTCGTCGTTCCCAGCCAGGCCAACAAGGTGCTGTTCGTCGTGGCCCCCGTGGTCACGCTGATGCCCGCGCTGGCTGCCTGGGCGGTCGTGCCCTTCGGTCCCGACGTCGTGCTGGCCAACGTCAATGCCGGCCTGCTGTACATCATGGCCATCACGTCCATCGGCGTGTACGGCGTGATCGTCGCTGGCTGGGCGTCTAACTCCAAGTACGCGTTCCTGGGCGCGCTGCGCGCCTCGGCCCAGATGCTGTCGTATGAACTGGCCATCGGCTTCGTGCTGGTGACGGTGCTGCTGGTGTCCGGCAGCCTGAACATGTCCGAGATCGTCAACGTGCAGAACCGCGGCTGGTTTGCCGACAAGGGCCTGACGTTCATGTCCTGGAACTGGCTGCCGCTGTTGCCGCTGTTCGTGATCTACGTGATCTCGGCCGTCGCAGAAACCAACCGCCACCCGTTCGACGTGGTGGAAGGCGAATCCGAAATCGTGGCCGGCCACATGGTCGAGTACTCGGGCATGGCCTTCGCGCTGTTCTTCCTGGGCGAATACGCCAACATGATCCTGCTGTCCTGCATGGCGTCGATCATGTTCCTGGGCGGCTGGGCTTCCCCGATCGATATCGCGCCGCTGACCTGGATTCCGGGTTGGATCTGGCTGGGTCTCAAGACGTTCGTCGTGGTCTCGTTGTTCGTGTGGTTCCGGGCCTCGTTCCCGCGCTACCGCTACGACCAGATCATGCGTTTGGGTTGGAAAATCTTCATCCCGCTGACCGGCGTCTGGCTGGTCGTGGTGGCGATCTGGATGCAGACGCCCTGGAACATTTGGCGCTAAGCGCCAAGCAGAGGCAGGATATGGAAGCGATCAAGGATTTCTTCGGCAGCCTGATGCTGACCGAGTTGCTCAAGGGCATGCGCCTGACGGGCAAGTATTTCTTCAAACGCAAGGTCACCTTGCGCTACCCCCAGGAAAAGACCCCTGCGTCGCCGCGTTTCCGCGGCCTGCACGCGCTGCGCCGCTACCCCAACGGGGAAGAGCGCTGCATCGCGTGCAAGCTGTGCGAAGCCGTGTGCCCGGCGCTGGCGATCACGATCGAGTCGGATCAGCGCGACGACGGCACCCGCCGCACGACGCGCTACGACATCGACCTGACCAAGTGCATCTTCTGCGGCTTCTGTGAGGAAAGCTGCCCCGTGGACTCCATCGTGGAAACGCACATCCACGAATACCACGGCGAAAAGCGCGGCGACCTGTATTTCACCAAAGACATGCTGCTCGCCGTGGGCGACCGCTACGAAGCCGACATCGCCCGCCGCCGGGCCGAAGACGCGCCTTACCGCTGAAGCCCAGGGTCTGATCCATGACTTTTACCACTGTCCTTTTCTACATACTGGCCGCCGTGCTGGTGATCGCGGCTTTCCGCGTGATCACCGCGCGCAGCGCGGTCACCGCCGTTCTTCACCTGATCCTGGCGTTTGCCAACGCGGCCATGCTCTGGATGCTGCTGGGCGCCGAGTTCCTCGCGCTGCTGCTGGTGCTGGTGTACGTGGGCGCCGTGATGGTGCTCTTCCTCTTTGTCGTGATGATGCTCGACATCCGCATGGACACCCTGCGCCAGGGCATGAAGACCTACCTGCCGCTCGGCCTGGTCATCGGTCTCGTGCTGGTGCTGGAAGTGTCCTTCGTGCTGGGCACCATCTGGTACGGCTCCGGTCCGCAGGCGCAACTGCCCAGCGACTACAACAACGCCCGCGCGCTGGGCGAGGCGATGTACACGCAGTACGTCTACGCCGTTGAAGTGGGCGCCGCGCTGCTGCTGGTCGGCATGGTTGCCGCAATCGCGCTGACCCTGCGCCGCCGCCGCGACGTGAAGTACAACGACCCGGTCGCCGCTGTCCGCGTGCGTGCGAAGGACCGCTTCCGCATGGTGAGCATGCCCGCCCAGAGCGAGCGCGCCCAGGCCAAGCGTGACGCGTCGAACGGTGCCGCGCCCCAAGGAGAAAAACAATGACGCTGACGTTGGCCCACTATCTGATCCTTGGCGCAATCCTGTTCGCCATCGGGATCTTCGGCATCTTCCTGAACCGCCGCAACCTGATCATTCTCCTGATGTCCATCGAGCTCGTGCTCCTGGCCGTCAACATGAACTTCGTGGCGTTCTCCAGCTGGTTCGGCGACACCGCCGGCCAGGTGTTCGTGTTCTTCATCCTGACCGTGGCCGCCGCCGAAGCGGCGATCGGCCTGGCCATCCTGGTGCTGCTGTTCCGCAACCTGAACACGATCAACGTTGACGAACTCGATCGCCTGAAGGGCTGACGGGGTATTGGAAGAAAATGTCTAGCTCACCCAATCTCTACCTGCTCATCGCGCTGGCGCCGCTGGCCGGAGCAATTCTCGCGGGCCTTTTCGGCACCGGGTTCCTTGGCCGCCCCATCGGTCGCCGCGCCTCGCACGTCATCACCATCCTGGGCGTGCTTATCTCCGCCATCGGTTCGGTGGTGGTGCTGGGCGACGTGCTGAACGGCCTGCGCTTTGACGGCGCGGTCTACACCTGGAGCCTGATCGGCCAGACCAAGCTGGAAATCGGCTTCCTGATCGATCCGCTGTCGGCCATGATGATGGTCGTGGTGACTTCCGTGTCGTTGATGGTGCACATCTACACCATCGGCTACATGGCTGACGATCCCGGCTACCAGCGCTTCTTCTCGTACATCTCGCTGTTCACGTTCTCCATGCTGATGCTGGTGATGTCGAACAACATGGTGCAGCTGTTCTTCGGCTGGGAAGCGGTGGGTCTGGTGTCCTACCTGCTGATCGGTTTCTGGTACACGCGCCCCACGGCGATCTTCGCCAACATGAAGGCGTTCCTGATCAACCGCGTCGGCGACTTCGGTTTCGTGCTGGGCATTGGCCTTCTGTTCGCTTACGCCGGCACCATGAACTACGGTGAAGTCTTCGCGCAGGCCGACAAGCTGGCCGGCATGACGCTGCCCGGTTCCGACTGGATGCTGCTGACGGTGGCGTGTATTTGCCTGTTCATCGGTGCCATGGGTAAATCGGCCCAGGTTCCGCTGCACGCCTGGCTGCCTGACTCGATGGAAGGCCCGACCCCGATCTCCGCGCTGATCCACGCCGCCACCATGGTGACGGCCGGCATCTTCATGGTCGCGCGTTTCTCGCCGCTGTTCGAACTGTCGGACACCGCGCTGTCGTTCATCATCGTGATCGGCGCCATCGGCGCGCTGTTCCTGGGCATCCTGGGCATCATCCAGAACGACATCAAGCGCGTGGTCGCGTACTCCACGCTGTCGCAGCTGGGCTACATGACCGTCGCCCTGGGCGCGTCGGCCTACTCGGTCGCGATCTTCCACCTGATGACGCACGCGTTCTTCAAGGCGCTGCTGTTCCTGGGTGCGGGTTCGGTCATCATCGGCATGCACCACGACCAGGACATCCGCAACATGGGCGGCCTGCGCAAGTACATGCCCATCACCTGGATCACCTTCCTGCTGGGCACGCTGGCGCTCGTCGGCACGCCGTTCTTCTCGGGTTTCTACTCGAAGGAAAACATCATCGAAGCCGCCGGCCAGGCCAACGTCTGGGGCGCGAGCTTTGCCTACTATGCCGTGCTGATCGGCGTGTTCGTCACTTCGCTGTACTCGTTCCGCGTGTACTTCCTGGTCTTCCATGGCAAGGAACGCTTCGACACCAGCGACCACGGCCACGGCCATGACGCGCACGGCCACGACGATCACGGCCACGACGACCACGGCCACGGCCACCATGGCGGCAAGCCGCACGAGTCGCCCTGGGTCGTCACGCTGCCGCTGATCCTGCTGGCCATCCCGTCAGTGTTCGTCGGCGCCTGGGCGGTTGACCCGATGGTGTTCGGCAAGTTCTTCGACGGCGTCATCAAGGTGCTGCCGCAGCAGCATCCCGCCATGCACGTGCTGAGCGAGGAATGGCACGGCTGGGTCGCCTACGGCCTGCATGCCTTCCAGACCCTGCCGTTCTGGCTGGTCGTCGCGGGCTTCGTCATCTCGTGGTACTGCTACCTGATCAACCCCAAGGTGCCGGCCGCCATCAAGGCCAACCTGTCGGGCGTGAACAAGATCCTCGAGAACAAGTACTACGTCGACTGGTTCAACGAGCAGGTCATCGCGCGCGGTCTGCGCTGCCTGGGCCGCGGCCTGTGGCAGACCGGTGATCGCGGCATCATCGATGGCATCCTGATCAACGGCAGCGCCCGTGTCGTGGGCTGGGTGGCAGCCATCAGCCGCCACCTGCAGTCCGGCTTCATCTATCACTACGCGTTCGCAATGATCATCGGCGTCATGGCGCTGGTGACTTTCTTTGTGCTGATTCCCCAATGATGGCAAGCGAGATGGCATCCAACACTTTTCCCTGGCTCACGCTTGCGATCTTTGTCCCGATCGTATTCGGCCTGCTGGTGCTGGCGGTGGGCCGTGACGACCGTCCCGGCCTGACGCGCGGCCTGTCGCTCGTCGGCGCGATCGCCGGCTTCCTGGTCACGATTCCGCTCTACACCGGGTTCGATTCCTCCACGGCCGCCATGCAGTTCGTGGAGAAGACCTCCTGGATCGAGGCCTTCAACGTCAATTACCACCTGGGCATCGACGGCATCTCGATGTGGTTCGTGCTCCTGACCGCGTTCATCACCATCATCGTGGTGCTGGCCGGCTGGGAAGTCATCACGAGCCGCGTCGCGCAATACATGGCCGCCTTCCTGATCCTGTCGGGTCTGATGGTGGGCGTGTTCTGCGCGCTGGACGGCATGCTGTTCTACGTGTTTTTCGAAGCCACGCTGATCCCGATGTACATCATCATCGGTGTCTGGGGCGGACCGAACCGCGTGTATGCGGCGTTCAAGTTCTTCCTGTACACCCTGATGGGTTCGTTGCTGACACTGGTCGCGTTCGTCTACCTCTGGAATGTCTCGGGCGGTTCGTTCGACATCCTGACCTGGCAGCAGACCAAGCTGGGTTACACCCCGCAGATCCTGATCTTCGTGGCGCTGCTTGCGGCTTTCGCGGTCAAGGTGCCGATGTGGCCGGTTCACACGTGGTTGCCGGACGCCCACGTGGAAGCGCCCACGGGCGGCTCCATCGTGCTGGCCGCGATCATGCTGAAGCTGGGCGCCTACGGTTTCCTGCGCTTCTCGCTGCCGATCGCGCCTGACGCCTCGCACAGCCTGGCCGGCCTGATGATCACGCTGTCGCTGATTGCCGTGATCTACATCGGCCTGGTCGCGATCGTGCAGGACGACATGAAGAAGCTGGTGGCCTATTCGTCGGTCGCTCACATGGGCTTCGTCACGCTGGGCTTTTTCATCTTCAACACGGCCGGCGTCGAAGGCGCCATCGTGCAGATGATCTCGCACGGCTTCGTGTCGGGCGCCATGTTCATGTGTATTGGCGTGCTCTATGACCGCATGCACTCGCGCCGCATCGCCGACTACGGCGGCGTGGTCAACGTGATGCCGCGCTTTGCCACGTTCTTCATCCTGTTCTCGATGGCCAACAGCGGCCTGCCGGCCACCAGCGGCTTCGTCGGCGAATTCATGGTGATCATGGGCGCGGTCGAGCACAACTTCTGGATCGGCCTGCTGGCAGCCACCGCCCTGATCCTGGGTGCGGCGTATTCGCTGTGGATGGTCAAGCGCGTCGTCCTGGGCGATGTCGCCAACGACCACGTGCGCGAGCTGACCGATATCAACCGCCGCGAATTCGTGATTCTTGGCGTGATGGCGATCGCCGTGTTGTACATGGGGATCTATCCCAAGCCCTTTACCGACGTCATGCACGTGTCGGTCGAGGCCCTGCTGCAACACGTTGCCGTCTCGAAACTGTAAGACAAGACAATGATGCAATCCCAAATCGATTTCGCCTTGGCGACACCGGAAATCCTTCTGCTGATTTTCGGCCTGGCTATCCTGCTCATCGACGCGGTCAGCAATCACCCCGAGCGCAAGCCGACGTTTCTGCTGACCATGCTTGCCCTGGGCGTGCTGACCGTCGTGTCGGCCGTGCAGTGGAAGAACGGCGTGGCTGGCTCGACGTTCAACGGCCTGTACGTCACGGACGAGCTGTCGCACCTGCTGAAGATCGCTTCGTACCTTGCCGTTGGCGTCACGCTGATCTACGGCCGCGTGTATGCGCAGGTTCGCGACATGGTGCGCGGCGGCGAACTCTACGTGCTGACGCTGTTCGCCCTGCTGGGCCAGATGGTCATGATCTCCTCCGGGAACCTGATCTCCATCTACCTGGGCCTGGAGCTGATGTCGCTGGCGCTGTACGCGCTGATCGCCCTGCGCCGCGACAACGTCGTGGCCACCGAAGCCGCCATGAAGTACTTCGTGCTGGGCGCGCTGGCCTCGGGCTTCCTGCTGTACGGCATGTCCATGATCTACGGCGCGACGGGTCACCTTGACCTGACCGAAGTGTCCAACGTCATCGCCGCCGGCAAGGCCGAGAAGATGGCGCTGGTGTTCGGCATCGTGTTCCTGGTGTCGGGCCTTGCGTTCAAGCTGGGCGCCGTGCCGTTCCACATGTGGGTGCCGGACGTCTACCAGGGTTCGCCCACCGCCGTCACGCTGATCCTGGGCGGCGCGCCCAAGCTGGCCGCTTTTGCGATCACGCTGCGTCTGCTGGTCGATGGCCTGCACGGCCTGGCCACCGACTGGCAGCCGATGCTGATGATCCTGGCGGTGCTGTCGCTGGCCATCGGCAACCTGACCGCCATTGCGCAGACCAACTTCAAGCGCATGCTGGCTTACTCGACCATCTCGCACATGGGCTTCGTGCTCCTGGGCCTGATGTCGGGGTCGGTGGCCGGCAAGCCGGAACTGTCGTCGGCCGCGTACGGCGCCTCGCTGTTCTACATGCTGACCTACGTGCTGACCACGCTCGCCAGCTTCGGCATCGTGCTGCTGCTGTCGCGCCAGGGCTTTGAGTGCGAGCACATCGACGACCTGAAGGGCTTGAACCGCCGCAGCCCGTGGCATGCCGCCATCGTGCTGCTCCTGATGTTCTCGCTGGCCGGCATCCCGCCGCTGGTGGGCTTCTATGCCAAGCTGGCCGTGCTGCAGGCGCTGGTTTCCGCCGGCCACGTGACGCTGGCTGTGGTCGCGGTGCTGTTCTCGCTGATCGGTGCGTTCTACTACCTGCGCGTGGTCAAGGTCGTCTACTTCGACGAACCGGCGGCCGACGCCGCCCCGATGGTGGCCACGGCCGGCCAGCGCGGCGTGCTGTCGATCAACGGCGCCTTGATCCTGGTGCTGGGTCTGTTGCCGGGTGGCCTGATGGCCCTGTGCGTGCAGGCCATCCGCTCGTCGCTGAGCCTCTAAGGAACGGATAACAGCCATGAACCAGACGCTGGCGGTGTGGCTGTTGATCGCGCTGGCGCTTGTCAGCGCGAATCTTCCCTTCCTGACCGAGCGCGTCTTCGCCGTGCTGCCCTGGAAGCAGGGTGGGGCGGTGGCGGTCAAGCCGTTCTGGTTGCGGCTGGTCGAGGTGCTGGTGTTCTACGCTATCGTCGGCGCGCTGGGCTTTGCATTCGAGTCCACGCTGGGCAACCGCTTCGCCCAGACGTGGGAGTTCTACGCCATCACGCTCAGCCTGTATCTGGTGCTGGCCTATCCTGGCTTCGTGTACCGGTACCTCTTCAAGCGGCATCCTCGCCTTCGGGTCTGAGTCCTGCCCAGCACAAAATAGCGCCCCGATGTCGGGGCGTTTTTTTTGTCCCGCGCATGCGGGCAGGGGCTTGTGCTCCTTCCGGATCCCAAGGTTGATCTGCCCCCGATTCGAATCTCCGGCCGCTTCGCATTTGCGCCAGATCAACTCTGTTGTTTTTTCATCTTTTAGATCAGCAACAGCCTTTCATTCAGGTTTCATTCAGCGCCTCGGTTCAGAATCGCAAACGACAAAAAAACAAGAATCGTTTCTATTTACATTCTGGAGAAGCTGGATTGAAGCCCCAAGATTCGTATTCGCTGAATACGCTCGCCACGTCGCTGGCTGCTGCGATTGCCGCCCCCGCATTGTTCGTCAGTCCCTATGCCGCAGCGCAGTCCGCGGACAGCGGCGTGACGCAGTTGTCGCCCGTCCGGGTGGAGGGTGAAAGTTCGTCGTACCAGACGTCGACCGCGCAGTCTCCCAAGATGACGGCGCCGTTGCTGGACACGCCGCGCACGGTGCAGGTTGTGCCGCAGCAGGTGATCCAGGATCAGGCGGCATCCACGCTGCAGGACGTGCTGCGCAACTCGCCAGGGATCACCTTCGGCGCGGGTGAGGGTGGCCGTCCGGGCGGCGACCTTCCCATCATTCGCGGCCAGAATTCGGCCGGCAGCATCTTCCTGGACGGCATCCGCGACAGCAGCACGCAGGTGCGCGATACCTTCAATCTGGAGCAGGTCGAGATCATCAAGGGACCGGATTCGGTGTACTCCGGCCGCGGCGGCGCGGGCGGCAGCATCAACATGGTCAGCAAGACGCCAAAGGCTACGGACTTCACCGAAGCCACGGCGCAGATCGGCACGGACAACAACTACCGCGCGACGATCGATAGCAACTGGCGGTTGGGCGAGAAGGCGGCTTTCCGTCTGAACGTGATGGGCAACAAGGGTGACACGCCGGGCCGCGATGACGCGGTGGACTTCGAGCGCTGGGGCGTGGCGCCGTCGCTGATGCTGGGCGTGGGCACGCCGACGCGAATCACGCTGAGCTACTACCACTACCAGGACGACAGCATGCCCGATTACTCCATTCCTTATGACCCGAAGTCGGGTCAGCCGGTGACGGAGACCATGGGCGTGAGCCGCAAGTCGTTCTATGGCCTGACCGGCCGCGATTTCATGAAGACCCGCGATGACGTTGCCACCGTGGACTTCCAGCATGACTTCTCGGACAAGCTGCAACTGCGCAACGTAACGCGCTATGGCCGCGGCACGACGGATTTCGCGGCGACCAATCCCGACGACAGCAAGGGCAACATCCCGAACGGGCTGGTGTATCGCGCGCTCAAGTCCGGCTACTACGTCACCAAGACGTTCGCCAACCAGACGGACCTGACGGGCGAATTCGAGACCGGCAGCCTGAAGCACTCGTTCGACCTGGGCTTCGAGTACAGCAACATCAAGCAGGACAAGGACAGCTACACCCAGACGATCGCGCGGGGCCCGATGAACTGCAAGGTCAGCGCCACGGACCTGTCGAACCCGGCGCTGTGCACCTCGCTGTGGGATCCGAATCCCCACGACGATTACACCGGCAAGCTGACCCGCAACAACAATCCTGCGGTCTACAACACGGACACGCTGGCCCTCTACGGCTTCGACACCATCAAGTTCAACGAGCAGTGGCAGGCCAGCCTGGGCGCACGGTGGGACAACTACCGCACCAGCGGCAGCAACATCGCGCGCGGCCGTAACGACCCGTCCAGCACCCCCGCGTTCTACAGCACGAGCCGTGAGGACAACCTTTTCAACTACCAGGTCGGCCTGGCGTACAAACCCGTGCCCAACGGCACGATCTACGCGACCTACGGCACCTCGTCGACGCCGTCCGCCATTGCTGGCGGAGCGATCAGCGATGCGACCTCGGTGTCGACGTCTTCGCTGGAACCGGAAAAGAGCCGCACGGTGGAGCTGGGCACGAAGTGGCAGGTGTTCGATGACAAGCTGACGCTGTCGGCCGCGGCGTTCCAGGACATCCGCAAGAACACCAGCGTGGCGGTGTCGGCGACCGAAGTGGCGCAAGTGGGCGAAGCCAAGGTGCGCGGCATCGAGCTGGGATTCTCGGGCGCCATTACGCCCAAGTGGAACGTGTTCGGCGGCTACACCTTCATGGACAGCGAAATGACCAAGGGCGCCTACAACAGCGGCGCCGTCGGCCAGGACCTGCCCAACACGCCGCGCAACGCCTTCAGCCTGTGGACGACCTACAAGGTCCTGCCCAAGCTGACGGTCGGCGGCGGCGCTTACTACGTCGACAAGGTGTACGGCAACTCGGACGCCACGAAGAACGCCGACGGCACGCCCAAGGCGCGCTGGGTGCCGTCGTACTGGCGCTTCGACGCGATGGCCGGCTATGAGTTCAACGAGCACTTCTCGGCGCAGTTGAACGTGCTGAACATCTTCGACGAAACGTACTACACCAAGGCCTACGCCGCGCACTACGCGGCGCTGGGCACGGGCCGGGCGGCGCTGCTGTCCCTGCGCGTGCGGTACTGATGGCGGGGCGCCGCGTCAGCGGCGCGCAGCTTGCATGAAAAAAGCCACCTCGTTGCTGAGGTGGCTTTAGCTTTTGGGAGGTGGCTGGCGTCCGTTGCGGCGCGGTGTCAGGCACCGTTGAGGCAGGATCAGCTCTCGAACCAGTTCAGCACGCCGTCCAATCCGGAGACGTTCAGCGCGTAGCGCGTCTGCTGACGCACCAGCGGCTTGGCGTGGTAGGCCACCGGAAAGCCGGCGTTGGCCAGCATCTTCAGGTCGTTGGCGCCGTCGCCCATTGCGATGATCTGATCCGTCGAGGCACCGTGCGTGCGCGCGAAGTCGCGCAGGTGGGCGGCCTTGGCGTCGGCGTCCAGGATGTCGCCCAGCACGCGTCCGGTGAGCACGCCGTCTTCGATTTCCAGCGTGTTGGCGTGAGCGCTGTCCAGGTTCAGGCGGGCGCGCAGGCGTTCCGTGAAGAAGGTGAAACCGCCCGACACCAGCAGCACCTTGATGCCGGCGGCCTGGGCCGTGGAGATCAGGCGTTCGGCGCCCGGGTTCAGGCGCAGCTTTTCCTCGTAGACCTGGTCCAGCGCGCCAGCCGGCGCGCCTTTCAGCAGCGCGACCCGCCGGCGCAGGCTTTCGGCGAAATCCTTGATCTCGCCGCGCATGGCGGCCTCGGTGATCTCCGACACCTTGTCTTTCACGCCGACCACGCCCGCGATGTCGTCGATGCATTCGATGTTGATCAGGGTCGAGTCCATGTCCATGGCCAGGACCTTGCAGTGGGCAAGCTTCAGTCCGGCAGGCACAAAGGCGGCGTCCACGCCGCGCGCCTCGGCGAAGGCGCATACCACCGCGCGCGTCTCGTCGTCGTGCTGCACGTCGAGCAGGCGCGCCGCGGTGTTGCTGATGCGCGCCACGCCCTGGGCCTGGGCCAGCGCGGCAAGCTGCTCCGCATGTTCGATGGCGAGGCCGGGGGATTGAACGACGAGATTGTGGGTAGTCATGGCGGATGGGAAGGAGAGTCGGGTTTACTTGAGCGCGCGCAGGACGGCGCGCACGGCGTCGGCCCTGGCGGGAATGAGGGGGGCCTTGATCTCGGCGCGCAATTTGTCCTGTCCGGCCAGCTTGATGTGACGCTGCCGCTGGACGAGGTCGATGATGCGGGCCGGATCGACCGAGGTCTTGGGGCCGAACTGGATCAGGGCCTGCGCTTCGCTGGCGTCGATCTTGACGATGCCCAGCGGCTGGGCCGCAAGGCGCAGGCGGTGCGTGGCCAGCAGGGTTTGGGCCGCTTCCGGCAGCTTGCCGAATCGGTCGATCAGTTCTTCCTGGATATGGATCAGGTCGTCTTCGTCGGCGGCGTGCGCCAGCCGTTTGTAGATGGCCAGGCGCGCATGCACGTCGGCGCAATAGTCGGACGGCAGCAGTGCCGGGGCGTGCAGGTTGACCTCGCACGCCAGGTTGAAGGGCGCGTCCAGGTCGGGTTCTTCGCCGGCGCGCAGCGCGCGCACGGCCTCGTTGAGCATCTCGTTGTACATCGAGAAGCCCACTTCCTGGATGTTGCCCGACTGCGAGTCGCCCAGCACTTCACCGGTACCCCGGATTTCGAGGTCGTGCATCGCCAGGTAAAAGCCCGAGCCGAGCTCTTCCATGGCCTGGATCGCTTCCAGCCGTTTCTTGGCGTTGCTTGTGATCGCGTCTTCGCCCGGCGTCAGCAGGTAGGCGTAGGCCTGATGGTGCGAGCGCCCGACGCGTCCGCGCAACTGGTGCAGCTGCGCCAGGCCGAAGCGGTCGGCGCGATGGATCACGATGGTGTTCGCGCTGGGTACGTCGATGCCGGTTTCGATGATGGTGGTGCACAGCAGCACGTTGTAGCGCTGCTGGTAGAAGCCCTTCATCACCTGTTCGAGTTCGCGCTCGGGCATCTGGCCGTGCGCGACGGCGATCCGGGCCTCGGGCACCAGTTCTTCCAGGCGCGCCCGGCGGTTGTGGATGGTCTCGACCTCGTTGTGCAGGAAGTAGCACTGGCCGCCGCGCTTGAGTTCGCGCAGCAGGGCCTCGCGCAGCGTGCTGCCGTCTTCGCGCCGCACGAAGGTCTTGATGGCCAGGCGCTTCTGCGGCGCCGTGGCAATGACGGAGAAGTCGCGGATGCCTTCCAGCGACATGCCGAGCGTGCGGGGAATGGGCGTGGCGGTGAGCGTCAGGACGTCGACCTCGGCCCGCAGCGACTTGAGCGCTTCCTTTTGGCGCACGCCGAAACGGTGTTCCTCGTCGATGATGACCAGACCCAGCCGCTTGAACTTCACATCTTTCGACAGAATCTTGTGCGTGCCGATGACGATGTCGACCCGGCCGTCGTTGATGCCTTCGATGGCGGCCGAGACTTCCCTGGCCGAGCGAAAGCGCGACAGTTCCACCACGCGTACGGGCCAGTCGGCGAACCGGTCCGTGAAGGTCTGGGCGTGCTGCTCGGCGAGCAGGGTGGTGGGGCACAAGAGCGCCACCTGCTTGCCATTCGCGACGGCCAGGAAGGCGGCGCGCAGCGCGACTTCCGTCTTGCCGAAACCCACATCGCCGCAGACCAGGCGGTCCATCGGGCGGCCCGAGGTCATGTCGCTGATGACGGCCTGGATCGCGGCGGCCTGGTCGGCCGTTTCTTCGAAGCCGAAGCCCTCGGCGAAGGCCTCGTAGTCGTTCAGCGGCAGGTTGAACGCAAAGCCTTCGCGCGCGGCGCGCTGCGCATACAGCGCCAGCAGTTCCGCGGCGGTGTCGCGCACCTGCTTGGCTGCCTTGCGGCGGGCCTTGTCCCATTGCCCCGAGCCCAGCTGGTGCAGCGGCGCGGCTTCCGGATCCGCGCCGCTGTAGCGGGCGATCACGTGCAGCTGCGACACCGGCACGTACAGCGTGCTGCCGTTGGCGTATTCAAGATGAAGAAACTCCATCTCGCCTTCGCCCATGTCCATGTTGACCAGGCCGTGGTAGCGCCCGATGCCGTGCTGGGCGTGGACGACGGGATCGCCCTCGCGCAGCTCGGACAGGTCGCGCACCATGGCTTCGACGTTGCTGGCGCGCTCCTGGTCGCGCTTGCCGCGGCGTCCCGGCGTTGCCAATCCGGGGTAGAGGTCGTTTTCGGTCAGGAAGGCGAGGTTTGCGTCCGGCAGCTGGAAGCCCACGCCCAGTGGCGAGGCGACGATGCCGAAATGCGCGTCCGACGCCAGGAAGGCTTCGATGGTCTCGGGCTGCGCGTCAGGCGTGACGCCGAACTCGTGCAGCATCTGCACCAGGGTTTCGCGGCGCCCTGCGGAATCGGCGCACAGCAGCACGCGGGTCTGGCCCGCCTGCACCAACGTGCGCAACTTGGCGATCGGATCCTCGGCGCGGCGCGCCACGCTGACATCGGGCGCGGCCCGGAAGTCGGGGTGCGCCTGGCCGGCAGTCAGCGACAGGCGGCGAAAGGCCTTCAGCCGGCCATACAGCGATTCGTTATCCAGGAACAGGGCCGAGGGCGGCAACACGGGACGTTCGCGATCGCTCTTCAAGAAGCTGTAGCGGCTGGCCGTGTCCTGGTTGAAACGCTGGATCGCGTCGTCGATGTCGCCGACCGTGACCATGACCGTGCCTTCGGTCACGTAGTCGAACAGCGTGGCGGTCTCTTCGAAGAACAGCGGCAGGTAGTACTCGACGCCGGCAAAGGGGATGCCGTTGCCGATGTCCTTGTAGGGCAGGGCGCGCGAGGGATCGCCTTCGAAAATTTCCCGAAAGCGCGCGCGGAACCGGTTGCGCGCGTCCTCGTCCATCGGGAATTCTCGGCCTGGCAGCAGTTGGACCTCGCGCACGGGGTACAGGCTGCGCTGGGTGTCCACGTCGAAACTGCGGATGGTCTCGATTTCGTCGTCGAACAGGTCCAGGCGGTACGGCACCACCGAGCCCATCGGGAACAGGTCGATCAGGCCGCCGCGCAGGCAGAATTCGCCGGGCGCGGTCACCTGGGTGACGTGGTTGTAATTGGCCAGCGTCAGCTGCGCGCGCAGCGCCGCTTCGTTCAGCCGGTCTTTCTGCTTGAACGAGAAGGTGTAGGCGGCCAGGAACGAGGGCGGCGCCAGCCGGTACAGCGCCGTGGTGATGGGTACGGTCAGCACGTCCACCGTCTTCATCATCAGCGAATGCAGCGTGTGCAGGCGCTCCGAAATCAGGTCCTGGTGCGGCGAGAACGCGTCGTAGGGCAGCGTTTCCCAGTCGGGCAACTGCCGCACGCGCAGACCGGGCGCGAACAGCTGGATTTCCTCGGCCAGGCGCTGCGCTTCCAGGGGCTCGGCCGTCAGGATGACCAGCGGACCGCCGGCCTGGCGGGCCAGATCCGCCAGCAGCCAGGCGTCGCCGGAACCCGGCGGCCTGGGCTGCGCGTAGCGCGTGCCGGGCTTTAACGCGGACAGGGTGGGAACCGTGGCGGGGACGGGGGGGGCGGCCGTGGCGGAGGAGGAAGGGGCGGGCATCAGGCTGGAAGCGGACATCAAGCGAACGATTATAAAATCTCCGCACCATGTCTGACTCAATCATCGCAATCGTGCCCGCCTCCGGTGTCGGCGCCCGCGCCAGCCGGCCCGGGCACGAGGCCGTTCCGAAGCAATACCGTCCATTGGCCGGACAGCCCATGCTGCGTCATGCGGTCAGCGCGCTGCTGGCCGACGCGCGCGTGTCCGGGGTGCGGGTGGCGGTCAGCCCGGGCGACGGCTGGGTCGATGCCGCGCTTGCTGGCCTGCCGCGCACCGTCTGGCGTGCCTGCGGCGGCGCGACGCGCGCCGATACGGTCGCCGGCGCGCTTGCCGACAGCGAGGTCGCCGACGACACCTGGGTGCTGGTGCACGACGCGGCCCGCCCCGGCTTGCCTGCCCAGGCGCTGGCGCGGCTGATCGATGCCTGCCTGGCCGATCCGGTGGGCGGTTTGCTGGCCCTGCCGGTGGCCGATACGGTCAAGGGCGGGCACCAGCGGGTCGAGCGCACACTGGACCGCAACGGCCTGTGGCTGGCGCAAACCCCGCAGATGTTCCGGGCGGGCGTACTGCGCGATGCGCTGACCGCGGCCTCCGTGAATGGCGTCATCGTCACCGACGAGGCCTCGGCCATCGAGGCCGCCGGCTACGCGCCGTTGCTGGTCACGGGGTCGATGCGCAACTTCAAGGTGACATGGCCGGACGATTTTGAACTGATGGAAAAATGGCTATGAGCATTCCTTTTCGCGTCGGGCAGGGCTTTGACGTGCACGCGCTGGTCGAAGGCCGGCCGCTGATCATCGGCGGGGTCACGATTCCCCATACGCATGGCCTTCTGGGGCATTCCGATGCGGACGTGCTGCTGCACGCGATCACCGATGCGCTGCTGGGCGCGGCGGGGCTGGGCGACATCGGCCGGCACTTTCCCGACACCGATCCGGCCTTCAAGGGCGCCGACAGCCGCGTCCTGCTGCGCGAAGCCATGGCGCGCGTGCGCCGGGCGGGCTGGGCGCCGGTCAATATCGACGCCACGCTGCATGCGCAGGCGCCCAAGATCGGCCCGCACGCGCCGGCCATGGTGAAGAACATTGCCGCCGATACGGGGCTGGCAGAGACCGAGGTCAACATCAAGGCCAAGACCAACGAAGGCCTGGGCTACCTGGGCCGCAAGGAAGGCATCGCGGCGACAGTGGTCGCGCTGCTGGCGCGCGTGGATTCCTGACGCGCCACCCGTTCCGTGGCGCGAACGCCACGCCTGCCCCCAAATCGAAAGCCGTCCGTGCCGCCAGCCCGGGCGGCTTTTACGTTGGAATACATCTTTAACAAATGAATAAGCGGACCGGTTTGATCTGACATACGCTGCGCGACTTGAAATCTGACTAATCAGGGACATTCAGATGCGATTCCGTGGCGCGGGGCTATTTTTCGTGCTGGCCGCTTTTGCTACCACCGCGCACGCGGCGTATGAGAAGCAGCTCGGCCCACTGGCAGGCACCGTCAAACAGCAGCTTTTGCAAGGCTGGCACGTCGGCGAGCAGGACGGCTGGTTCACGTTGCGCAATAGCGATGTGCCCGGCGGCGAGCAGACGTTCTACATCAATCCGGGGCCCGCGCCCGAGACGGGCCGCATCACCGATGTCAACGTGATGGTCAACTCGAAGAGTCCCAAGGCGTCCATCGGCATCGCGCTGAACAACAACGCGCGCAAGAGCCTGTGCCTCCTGGAGATCCGGGCGGACCGCAACACGATGCTGTTCTGTCTGGAGGGCCAGACGCGCCGCGACATCGCTTCCGTGCCCAACGTGGCCAAGCTGGACGGCACCGACCGCATCAGAGTGGTGGAAGTGCCCGGCGCCGCGCGTTTCCTGGTCAATGGCCAGAAGATTGCCGATATCGAGAACGAGCCCGCGCTGGGCAGCGAGATCGGCATCATGGCGTACGACGAAGGCACGTTCGGCATTGCCGACTTCATGATCGTGTCGGACGTGGCTGCCAAGCCCGCCGGGTCCGGCGGCCAAGGCGGCTCGGGGGCGGGTGCGCCGCGCGTGCCGTCGGCGGCGCCGCCTCCCGCGCCCGCCAATAACACGGCAGTCAACAACACGCCCGCCACCCGCACGCCCGCCAACAACACCCCCGGCTTGCCGGGCGAGGGCCCCTATCCGCGCTTTGGCGGCGATACCTTGCGAATCGTCGGGGTGTATGTCGGGATCATGCGCAGCATCTTCCTGCACGAGTTTGGCCACGCGCTGATCGGCGAGCTGGAGTTGCCGGCGACGGGCGCCGAGGAGGATGCGGTCGACATGTACTCGGCGTTGCAGATCGTCGAGCCCACCATGTACCCGACCAAGGACGAGGACCTGAACACCATGGCCCGCGAGGCCGCGACGTATGCCGCGCTGCAGTGGTACTACAGCGGCAAGCTGGCGGAAAAGCGCGGCGCCTCGGCAAGTTCGGCCTGGCAGGACGAGCACACGGGCGACTTGAAGCGCTTTCGCAACATGCTGTGCATCATGTACGGCGGCAATCCCGCGGTGTTCGAACCGGTGGCCAAGCACGTTGGCTTCGAGGATCGGACCAAAGCGCGGTGCACGGACGAATTCAATAAGCAGAACCGCGCGTGGCGCCGGCTGCTGGCGCCGCATACGCGGGTCGGCACCTGGACGCCCGACGGCCTGCAGCCGGCCAACGCGCCCGGCGCGCCGGTCAACGTGGTATTCGAGCCATCCAAGCGCAAGATCGGCAACCTGTTCGCGAACAACCTGTCCGAGGCCATCACCAACAACATCAAGCTGCTCGGCCAGACCTACGTGCTGCCGCGGCCGGTCAACGTGGTGTTCAAGGATTGCGGCCAGTTGAATGCCTGGTACAACCCGCGCGAGGGTTCGATCACGATGTGCTACGACCTGATCGAGAACATCGCGGTGATGGTTTCGGATATTGAAATGGGCACGGTGGGCGGCGAGGTCGTCGCCAAGGATGGCGGCGCGCCGCCGGCGCCGCGGCAACCGCCCGCGGCGGGGCAGGGCATGCCGGCGCTGCCCGCCGGCGCCTTCGACGAGCTGAAGGACTACGGCGTGCCGCCGACGAACCTGCTGTTCTCGTCGCCGTATCGGGGGCCAACGCCCAACAAGCACACGCGCGCCGACATCATCACGACGCCGGAGCTGGTGCGGTTGATCAATAACGATAAGAACATTCTCATCATCGACACCAGCGGGCTACGGGAAACGCTGCCCATCGCCTATCCGCTGTCCGACGCCGGGTCGGACGGCAGCGTCGCGGACCACCTGCAAGGCGCGCTGGACGCCTGGCTGAAGAAGAACACCGGAGACCGGCGCGACACGCCCATCGTGTTCATGGGCGCGGGCATGAACGACCGATCCTCCTACAACGCGGCGCTGCGCGCGGGGACGCTGGGTTGGCGCGCCTACTGGTATCGGGGCGGCATGGAGGCGTGGACCGCCAACGGCCTGCCGACCGCGCCGGTCAAGCCCGCCACCGGCAAATAGCGCGCTACACGGCAACCAAAAGGAAAAGCCCGCCTGCATGATGCAGGCGGGCTTTTTTTGCGAGCGGCGGGTCGCTTACTTGCCTTGGGCGGCCAGCGCCAGCGCGGCGGCGTTGACGACGGCGGCAATCCGGCCGGCGTCGCGCAGCTGTTCGGTCGACAGGCCGTCGTTCTTCAGGTTCTCATAGTGCGAAGCCACGCAGAAATGGCACTTGCCGATGATGGAAGCCACCAGGGCGAAGAGCTCGAAGCGCTTCTTTTCCACGCCGCCGTGGGTGGCGTAGGCGTTCATGCGCAACTGGGCCGGCAGGCTCTTCAACTGGGCGTCGCCGGTCATCTCCACGTAGGGATACCAGGTGTTGTTCATGCCCATGAGGGCGGAGGCGGTCAGCGCGGCATTGGCGTCGCCTTCCGACAGGCCGCTCTTGAAGGCCTCGACCAGCACCGGGCTGCGCGCGGCGTACGCGGCGGACAGGGCGGCGCCCACGGCGTCTTCGGGAGCCAGCGTCGAGCGGGCAATCACGGCGTCCAGATTCAGGCGGATGTCCTTGGCCCAATCCGGCAGCTGTTCCTTAATGGTCGTAAGAAATTCCATAGTTTTTACCTATAATCTAGCGCAATTAATGCCCGGCGCAGGGCCTGCGGACAGGCCCCGGACCGGGCTGGAAATTACAGCGTGGCGCCGCCAACCGTACGGTTGCACGGGCACAGTTCGTCGGTTTGCAGACCGTCGAGCAGACGCAGCACTTCTTCCGGGTTACGGCCGACGTTCAGGTTGTTCACCGAAACGTGCTGGATCGTGTTGTCCGGGTCGACGATGAACGTGGCGCGCAGGGCAACGCCAGCACCCTTTTCACGCACGCCCAGCTGGTCGATCAGGGCGCCGGTGGTGTCGCCGAATTGGTAGTGACCCAGCTTGTTCAGGTCCGGGTGCTCACGGCGCCAGGCCAGCTTGACGAATTCGTTGTCGGTCGAACCGCCCAGCAGGACGGCGTCGCGGTCTTCGAAATCCTTGGCCAGCTTGTTGAAGCCGACGATTTCGGTCGGGCACACAAACGTGAAGTCTTTCGGGTAGAAGTAGATCACCTTCCACTTGCCGGGGAACGAGCTTTCGGTGATGTCTTCGAACGCCGACACGCCGTTTTCTTCGTGCTGGTTGAAGCCGGGCTTGACGCCGGTGACCTTGAAGGGTTCGAGTTTGTCGCCAACAGTTTTCATGTTTACTCCCGTAGTTGTTGGGTGGAGATAAGGCAGCGCCTCAAACCACAAATTTTACGCTATGGATTATCGTTGTCTAATTGATAATTCCTAAACTTGGCTTTGGGCAGCTCTATCCGTGCGGTGAGTCCGCCGCCCTCGCGCGGCAGCATGCGCAGCGACCCGCCGACGTGCTTGAGCAGGCGTTCGACGATGGCCAGACCCAGGCCCGCGCCGCTGACGCCGGTGCGGGCGGCCTCGCCGCGCGAGAACGGGCGAAGCAGGCGGTCCACGTCTTCGGGCGCGATGCCGGGGCCGCGGTCGGACACTTCGATGACGATCATGCTGCCTTCGGCCTGCAGCGTCATGTTCAGGTGCGCCATCCCATCGTCGGGCGAGCGGCCATAGCGACGCGCATTCTCGATCAGGTTGCTGACGATGCGCTTCAAGTCCAGCGCGGTAATGCGGGCGCGCAGGCCAGGTTCGAGCGAGGCTTCCAGTTCGCCGCCGAGCGAGGCGGTATGGCTGCGCTCGCGTTCGTACAGTTCGGCGAGCACGGCGGAAATGTCGGTGGCCAGTTGCGGCAGCGTGCCCGCAGGGCGCGCGTATTCCATCAGCTGGCCGATGCTGTGGTCGATCTGGCCGAGGTCTTCGTCGATGGCCTGCCGGGCGTCCTCGGACACGCCGCTCAGTTCGATTTCCAGCCGCATGCGCGCAAGCGGGGTGCGCAGGTCGTGCGAGATCCCGGCCAGCATGAGTTCGCGATCGGCCTCGGCCTGCCGCAAATCCTTGGCCATGCGATTGAACGACGCATTCAGGTCGCGGATCTCGAGCGGGCCCTGCTCGGGCAGCGGCGCGGGTGTTTCGCCGCGTGACAGCACCTGGGCGGCACGCGCCAGACGGGAGAGCGGCCGGTTGACGAATCCCACACTGACCGCGGCGCCGACAAGGGACAGCAAAAGCGCGGTGGCGCCCCATCCCAGCCATTCGATGCCGCCTGTCAGACCGATCTGCTCACGCTCGAACACCAGCCAGTACAGATCCTTTTCGATCTGGAAGCTGACCCAGAAGCCGGGCACCTGGTTCACGCCCCAGGCAATCTGCGTTTCCGGGCCGAAGCGCGTGCGGATGTGCTGGGCCACGCGCTGCCAGTAGTCGTCGTCGGGGAGGGCTTCGGCGAAGTCCGTGACCTCGCGCGGATAGACCTGGATGCCTTCGTTGGTGGCCAGGTCGAGAAGGAGCTTGCTGCGTTCGCCGTTATGGGAATAGATCAGCGCGGTGCGCGTGATATTGACGGCCGTGATCACCCGCTGCGCCATTTGATTGGCGCGCGGTCCCAGCTCCATGCTGAAAAATACTTGAAGCCACGCGCCCAGGCTGACGAGCATCAGCGCGGCGAGCAAAAGGAACGTGCGGCCGAACAAGCCCAGCCGCAAACGTGATGTCAGGTTCCTGAATGTTCTGCGCAGGCGCGGCACGACGCTGCGCTCCTGCCCGGGGCGGGCCAGCCGATCAGCTACCACCGTCTGGGACGAACACGTATCCTAGACCCCAAACGGTCTGGATGAATACGGGCTTGGACGGGTTTGGCTCGATCAGTTTACGCAGACGCGAGATCTGGACGTCCAGGCTGCGATCGAAGGCTTCGTATTCGCGGCCGCGAGCCAGTTCCATGAGCTTGTCGCGCGACAGGGGAATCTTCGGATGGCGCGCAAAGACCTTGAGCACCGAGAATTCACCCGTGGTGATGGGCACCTGTTCGCCGTTGCGCGTGAGCGTGCGGGTGGACAGATTCAGCACGTAGGGGCCGAAGGCGATGGATTCGTTTTCCTGGCTGGGGGCGCCGGGATGTTCTTCGGTGCCGCGGCGGCGCAGAATCGCATTGATGCGGGCCAGCAGTTCGCGGGGGTTGAAGGGTTTGGACAGGTAGTCGTCCGCGCCCATCTCCAGGCCGACGATGCGGTCAATTTCTTCCGCCTTGGCCGTCAGCATGATGATGGGGGTGTTGTCGTGACCACCGCGCAGCCGGCGACAGATGGACAGGCCATCCTCGCCGGGCAGCATCAGGTCCAGCACGAGCAGGTCGAAATGCTCACGTTGCCAGAGTTTGCCCATCTCTTTGGCGTCTTCGGCGACGAAAACGTTGAATCCCTGTTCGGACAAGTACCGGCGCAGCAGATCGCGCAAGCGCGGATCGTCGTCAACGACGAGGATTTTTCGGGTGGGGGTGGTGTTTTGCGTATTCATGGCCGGAAATGTAACAGTGACAAGAACCGGGGGCTAGAGGGCGTTCACAAGATATTACACATTGCGATCCCTGGTTGAAATCCCCCTTACACCCGGGGGTTACAGCGCCTTATTTCGTACAATCTGCATCTATGGAACTAAACCTGCTGGCACTGGAAACTTCATCGTCACGATGTGGCGTGGCCCTTTTGCGGGCGGTCGACGGCCGCCTGGAGATCAGCGTCCGCGAACACGAAGGTTCCCAGGAACACGCCGAGCGCCTACTGCCTATGGCCGATGCGCTGCTTGCCGAGGCCGGCATTGCCGCATCGGGGCTGCACGCCGTGGCGTTCGGGCAGGGGCCTGGCGGCTTCACCGGCCTGCGCGTCGCCTGCGGCGTCGCCCAGGGAATGGCGCTGGGGCTGGGCATCCCGGTGTTGCCTATTGTTTCGCACCAGGCCGTGGCCGCGGACGTCGATGCCACCCCTGGCGAGGCCGTGGTCGTGGCGCTGGACGCCCGCATGAACGAGGTCTATCTGGCAGTCTACCGCCGTAGCGCCGCGGCGGGTGATGAATCCGTCTGGGAAACCCTGCAGGCGCCGATGCTGATCGCCGCCGCCGAGGTCGTGCCCTGGACGGCACACCATTTGCCGGTCTGGTCGGCGCGGGCCGGCCAGCCGATCGCGCCGCTGCTGGCCGGGGATGCCTGGGACGCTTACGCCGCCGACATGGCGGCGCCCGCCGAATGGCGCCGTGCCATCCATGCCCAGCGGCCGCAGGCAGCCAGCGTGGCGCGCCTTGCCCGTCAGGGCTGGCTGCGGGGCGAGACCCTGGCGCCCGAGCTTGCCGCGCCGCTTTATGTGCGGGACAAGGTGGCGTTCACCACCGCCGAGCGCCTGCGCGGCGAGGGCGGCAATCCCAAGGCCCAGCCATCGCTCGCCACGCCCGTGCCGCAGCTCATGACGCAGGCGGACCTGGAAGAAGTCGTGGCGCTGGAGGCGCAAGTACAGGCGTTCCCCTGGACGCGCGGCAATTTCGCTGACGCCCTGGCGTCGGGCTACGGCGCCTGGACGTTGCGGCGCGAGGGCAAGCTGGCCGGATTCTGCGTGCTGATGTATGCGCCCGACGTGGCGCACCTGCTGGTGATTGCGGTGGCGCGGGACCTGCACCGCCAGGGGCTCGGCGGCGTGCTGCTCGATTGGTGCGAACAGCAGGCGCGCGAACGGGGGCTGGAAGGGCTGTTGCTGGAAGTGCGGCCGTCCAACACCTCCGCCATCAGTTTCTATACGGGCCACGGCTACCTGCAAATCGGCGTGCGCCGTGGCTATTACCCCGCCGAGAAGGGCGGCCGCGAGGATGCCATCGTCATGCAAAAGCGCTTTGACCAAGCCGACGGAGCTCCGGCATGACCCCGGTGGACGCCGCGGCGCGCCCTGCGCCGCCCCGCATCAACCCGTTGCAGCGAATCTGGCTGCGCGAGCTCGGCATGGAGCGGCTGTGGCTGCGTACGCCGCCTGCCGCGCCGGCCATCAAGACGCCCGTCGGGCCCTCTGCCGCCGCACCTTCCGGCGCATCTGCCCCGGCCCCCGTGGCGGCGCCCTCGGCCCTGTCCGGCGGCGCGCCCGCTGCCGCACCCCAATCCGCCATCGTCGCGCCGGCCCCGGCCGAAACGCCCTCTGCGGTTCCAACGACTGCGCAGCCCGCGCAGGCTGCCCAGGTGTCCGCGCCCGCGGCCACGCCGGCGGAGCCGCCATCGGGGCGCGCATCGGCCATTCCGGCCTCGATCCTGAACCGAACCGGCCCGCCGCCGCGGCCGGCGCCGAAGGTCGAAGTCCAGGAGGAAGCGCCACCGCCCATTCCGGTGGCCGAGGCCGTCAAGGACGCCAATCTTGAACAACTGGCCGCGCAGGTCGTGGCGTGTTCGGCCTGCGGCCTGTGCCAGGGCCGCCGCCATGCGGTAGTCGGCCAGGGCGCTCAGCCGACCCGTTGGCTGGTGGTGGGCGAAGCCCCCGGCGAACAGGAAGACCGCCAGGGCCAGCCCTTTGTGGGCCGGTCGGGCCAGTTGCTGGACGCCATGCTGGCGGCGGTGGGCATGAGCCGCGAGCGGGATGTCTTCATCACCAATGTCATCAAGTGCCGTCCCCCGGGCAACCGCAATCCCAAGCCCGAGGAAATCGCCGCCTGCAGCCCGTATCTGATGCGGCAGATCGCGTTGCTCAATCCCGAGCGCATCCTGGTGCTGGGGCGGTTTGCCGCGCAGACGCTGTTGGGCACGGACGCCACCATCGGCAGCCTGCGGGGCCGCGTCCATCACTTGAAGACGGACGAGGGCGCGCAGATTCCGGTCGTCGTGAGCTACCACCCGGCCTATCTGCTGCGCAGCCCGTCAGAAAAGGCGCGTGCCTGGCAGGACTTGAAGCTGGCCGCCCGCGAACTGTAGCGGGACCGGCGGCAAATGAAAAAACCGGGCGAAAGCCCGGTTTTTTGTTGGAAGATCAAACGGTTGGCGCGCGGCCTAGTGGGTGGTATCCAGCGCGCGGCCGTGGCCTTCCTGTCCGATCTGGTCGTGCAGGTCGGGGTTGGCCTGCATGTTGCGCTTGCTCCAGCGCATGAAGACCACCATCAGCACGGCCACGACAGAGCCGAAGATCACGATGATCACGTTGATCGGCAGTTCCAGCCACAGCAGCAGCGTGTACATGGCCACCATGAGCAGGATGTTGAGCTGTTCGTTGAAGTTCTGCACGGCGATCGAATGGCCCGCCGACAGCAGCACGTGGCCGCGGTGCTGGAGCAGGGCGTTCATGGGCACCACGAAGAAACCGGCCAGGCCGCCCGTCAGCAACAGCAGCAGATAGACGCTCCAGGGCTGGTAGACCAGCGGCATCAGCAGCACGACCAGACCCATGGCGGCGCCCACCGGCAGCACGGCGAGCGCGCGGCGCAGCGGGATGCGGCCGGCCAGGATCGACCCGACCACCGTGCCCAGCGCGGCCACGCCCATCAGCATCGAGGCCTTGTCGAGCTGGTAGCCCAGGTGGCTGCGGCCCCATTCGATGACGATGAGCTGCAGCGTGGCGCCGGCGCCCCAGAACAGGGTGGTGACGGCCAGCGAGATCTGCCCCAGCTTGTCCTTCCACAGCACGCAGACATAGCCCCAGAACGTGCGCACGAGGCGCACGGGGTTCTTCTGCTGCGGCGGATAACGCACGTGGGTGCGGGGAATCATCAGGTTGCAAAGCGCCGCCAGCAGGTACACGAAGGCGATGACGAGGATGGCGGCCTCGGCCGGCGTGTGGACCAGCTTGCCGATGAAGGAGTGGCTGAGCAGGGCGGTGGAAACGGACGAGGAAATCAGCAGGCCGCCCAGCACGGTGCCCAGGATGATGGAGAAGACCGTCAGGCCCTCGATCCAGCTGTTGCCCTTGACGAGCATGGTGGGCGGCAGCATTTCCGTCACGATGCCGTACTTGGCGGGGGAATAGGCCGCGGCGCCGATGCCCACCACGCCGTAGGCGGCGCAGACCAGCCAGGTCTGGTATTGGGGGGCGACGCCGATGCTGGCGTACGAGAACATCAGCAGACAGCCGGCCACCTTCAGGGCATTGGTGGAGAACATCACGCGGCCCTTGGGGTAGGAGTCCGCAATGGCGCCCACGAACGCGGCCAGCACGACATAGGCCAGCGCGAACGACCATTTCATCATCGGGGCCAGCCAGTCAGGACCGTGCAGCTCCTGTATCAGCGCGATCGCTGCGATGAACAGCGCATTGTCCGCCAATGACGAGAAGGCCTGCGCCGCCATGACCAGATAGAAACCACGTTTCAAGAATGTCCCCGATCTTTGGCCAGAGCCTGGCCAGTCCGCGTGAAAATTATGTGTCGTGCCAAAAAGTGTCAGGGAGTATAGCCGGACCCTTGCCCCGAGCCATTGCGCGTTTGCCCGCGGGTTGCCCGGCGCCCAGGTCAGGGTGGAGACCGCCTGCGGTATCATACGACCCATATGAGAGCCGGCCCTTCATGGGCCGGTTTGCAATCTGTGCGGCAGGTCCGTTAACGCCTTTCGTTCAACCCACCCCGTCGTCATCGTACTGTGCGCCTTACTCAGCTCAAACTCGCCGGCTTCAAGTCCTTCGTCGACCCCACCGTCATCCCCGTGCCCAGCCAGCTGGTCGGCGTGGTGGGACCCAATGGCTGCGGCAAGTCGAACATCATCGACGCCGTGCGCTGGGTGCTGGGCGAAGCCAAGGCATCGGAACTGCGTGGCGAGTCCATGCAGGACGTCATCTTCAATGGCTCGGGCAACCGCAAGCCCGCCGCCCGGGCTTCGGTCGAAATGGTGTTCGACAACAGCGAGGGGCGCGCTGCCGGCCAATGGAGCAGCTACGCCGAAATCGCGGTACGCCGGGTGCTGACCCGGGACGGCACCAGCAGCTATTTCGTCAACAACCAGCAGGTCCGCCGCCGCGACATCCACGACATCTTCCTGGGCACGGGCCTGGGCGCCCGTGGCTACGCCATCATCGGGCAGGGCATGATCAACCGCCTGATCGAAGCCCGCCCCGAAGAACTGCGGGTCTTCCTGGAAGAAGCGGCCGGCGTGTCGCGCTACAAGGAACGCCGCCGCGAGACCGAAAACCGCCTGTCCGACACGCGCGAGAACCTGACCCGCGTCGAAGACATCCTGCGTGAATTGAACAGCCAGCTCGAAAAGCTGGAAGCCCAGGCCGAAGTGGCCACCCGCTACCGCGAGCTTCAGGCCGACGGCGAAAAGAAACAGCATTCGCTGTGGCTGCTGAAGGAAACCGGGGCGCGCGAGGAACGCGCCAAGAAGGCGCAGGAGATGGCGCAGGCCCAGAACGAACTGGAAGCCGCCATTGCCGGGCTGCGTGCGGGCGAGGCCGCGCTGGAATCCCGGCGCCAGGCCCACTACGCCGCCAGCGACGCCGTCCATACCGCGCAGGGCGCCCTGTACGAGGCCAACGCCCAGGTCAGCCGCCTGGAAGCCGAGATCCGCCACGTCGTCGATTCCCGCAACCGCCTGCAGGCCCGTCGTGATCAGCTTCAGCAGCAGATCGCCGAATGGACCAGCCAGCGCGAGCACTGCACCGAACAGATCGCCCAGGCCGAAGACGACCTGGCCGCGGCCGCCGCCCGCACCGAAGAGGCGCGCGCCACCGCGGAAGACGCGCAGGCGGGCCTGCCCTCGGTCGAGCAGCGCGTGCGCGAAGCCGCCGCCGGCCGCGACGAGATGCGCGCGGCCCTGGCCCGCGTCGAGCAAAACCTTGCGCTGGTCGCGCAGACCCAGCGCGACGCCGACCGCCAGATGCAGACCCTGGACCAGCGGCGCGAGCGCCTGCAACAGGAACTGCGCGAGCTGCACAGCCCCGACCCCGAGCGCCTGGAACAACTGGCTGGCGACCGCGCCGCGGGCGAAGACCAGCTCGAAGCCGCCCAGGAAGAACTGGCCGTCCTGGAGGGCCGCGTGCCCGAGGCCGACGCCGAGCGCAGCCGCGCCCAGGCCGCCGCCCAGACCGAAGCCCAGAACCTGGCCCGCCTGGAAGCCCGCCTGTCCGCGCTGGTCAAGCTGCAGGACGACGTGCAGAAGCAGGGCGCGCTCGAACCCTGGCTGGCCAAGCACGAACTCGCCGGACTGTCGCGCCTGTGGCAGAAGCTGCACGTCGAACCGGGTTGGGAAACCGCCCTGGAATCGGCGCTGCGCGAACGCATGGCTTCCATGGAAGTGCGCAATCTGGATTGGGCGCGCGCCTTTGCCGATGATGCGCCGCCCGCCCGGCTGGCGTTCTATCAACTGCCCGCCGCCGCGCCCACGCCGCCGGCGCCTGCCGGCTTCACGCCGCTGGCCAGCCTGCTGCGCATCACCGATCCCGACCTGCGCACGCTGCTGAACGAATGGCTGGCCGGCGTCTATACGGCCAATGACCTGACCCAGGCCCTGGCCCTGCGCGCGACCTTGCCCGCCGGCGCTGCCTGCGTGGTGAAGGCCGGTCACCTGATCGACGCGCACAGCGTGCGGTTCTACGCGCCCGACTCCGAACAGGCCGGCCTCTTGGCGCGCCAGCAGGAAATCGAAAACCTGCAGCGCGAGATCAAGGCCCAGCAACTGATCGCCGACCAGGCCCGCGCCGCGGTTGCCCGCGCCGAAGCCGCCTGGCAGCAGGTGTCCCAGGCCATCTCGCCGGCGCGCACGCGTGTGGCCGAAGTCACGCGCCGCGTGCACGACATCCAGCTCGAACATTCGCGGCTGCAGCAGCAGGCCGAACAGTCCGGCGAACGCGCCTCGCGCCTGCGTCAGGACCTGGAAGAAATCAAGGCGCACGAAGAAGACCTGCGCGCCACGCGCGAAGAGGCCGAGGCCCGCTTCGAAGCGTTGGACGAAGAACTCGCCGAGCACCAGTCCAAGTTCGCCGATGCCGAGATGGACGGCGAGACGCTGGCGGCGCAAGCCGAGGCGGCCCGCACCCGTCTGCGCGAATTGGAGCGCGCTGCCCAGGAAGCCGAATTCGCCGAACGCGGCATCCAGGTCCGCATCACCGACCTGCAGCGCAACCAGCAACTGGCCGCAGACCAGAGCCAGCGCGGCGCGGTCGAGCTGGAACAGTTGATGGGCGACCTGGCGGAGCTTGACGCGTCCGCGTCGCAGGCCGGCTTGCAGGATGCCCTGGAAATGCGCGCCGAGCGCGAGGAAGCGCTGTCGCGCGCCCGCCAGGAACTCGAAAACCTGGCAGCCCTGCTGCGCGGCGCCGACGAGGACCGCCAGCAACAGGAGCAGACGCTGGAGCCGCGCCGCGCGCGCATCATGGAACTGCAACTGCAGGAGCAGGCCGCGCGCCTGGCTGAAGAACAGTTCACGGAACAGCTCAACGCGCGCGAAGTCGACCGCGAGGAGCTGGCCCAGTTTTTGGCCAACCAACCCGACGAATGGCGCCGCGCCAGCTGGCTGCAACAGGAAGTCGGCCGCATCTCGCGCCAGATCGAAGCGCTGGGCTCGGTCAACCTGGCCGCGCTGGACGAACTGAACACCTCGCGCGAACGCAAGGGCTTCCTGGATTCCCAGCACCAGGACCTGATGACCGCCATCGAGACCCTTGAAGACGCCATCCGCAAGATCGACCGCGAGACGCGCGAACTGCTGCAAGAAACGTTCAACATCGTCAACGGCCACTTCGGCGATCTCTTCCCCAAGCTCTTCGGCGGGGGCGAGGCCAAGCTCAGCATGACCGGCGAAGAAATTCTCGACGCGGGCGTGCAGGTGATGGCGCAGCCGCCGGGCAAGCGCAACAGCACGATCCACCTGCTGTCGGGCGGCGAAAAGGCGCTGACCGCGACGGCCCTGGTGTTCGCATTGTTCAAGCTGAACCCCGCGCCGTTCTGCCTGCTCGACGAGGTGGACGCGCCGCTGGACGACGCCAACACCGAACGCTATGCGAATCTGGTCGCCAACATGAGCGAGCAGACGCAGTTCCTCTTCATCTCGCACAACAAGATCGCGATGCAAATGGCAAAGCAATTGATCGGTGTAACCATGCAAGAGCAAGGGGTTTCGCGTATCGTTGCGGTAGACATAGATTCGGCCGTCCAGATGATGGCCTCCGAAGCGGCATAAACCCCATATTGAGAAAGGCGCCGCCTTCCAGGCGCGGGATTTACACATGAGTGATTTGCAGATCGGGCTGATAGCCCTGGGCGTCTTGCTGATACTGCTGGTGTTGGGATTCAACTGGTGGCAGGACCGGCGCGTGCGCCGCAAGATGCAGAGCCACTTTCCCACTTCCGAACAGGATCCGCTGCTGGGCGCGGGGGCGGCGGGCGCCGCCACGGCCAATGTGGCCCGGCGCGAGCCCGGCATGGGCGGTGAGCCCGCGCGCGCGCAGCCTGGCCAACCGGCCCCGGTCGATCCCGGCAGCGATGCCGACGACGCGGAAGAACCCGATCCCGCGTGCGAAGTGGTCATCGAGATCAACTTTGCCGACGCGGTGCGCGGCGCGGATCTGCTGCCTTACATGCAGAGCCTGCGCAGCGTGGGCCGCAAGCCCATGCGGGTGTTCGCCGAAACAGACCAGCGCCGCCACCGCGCGCGCGTCCATTCCGGCGAATCCTATGCCTCCATGCAGCTGGCCGTGCTGCTGGCCAATCGCAGCGGTCCCTTGACCGCCATCGAATGGTCGCAAGCCTGGGCGCGTGCCCAGGACATGGCCGAGCGCTTTGACGCCACGATCGAAGGCCCCGACCAGCAGGCCGTGCTGGAGCAGGGCGCCCGACTGGACGACACCTGCGCCGCATTGGATACCCAGGTTGGCCTGACGCTGCTGTTGGGCTCGGCCCAACCGGCCGCCGAAGTCCTGGCCGTGGCGCGCGACGTCGGTTTCGTCGCCGACGGCAACCGCCTTGCGTGGCCCAACGAAAACGGCGTGGCCCGCTTCACGCTGGCCCGCGCAGACGGCGCGGCGTTCGACGCGGGCATGGGCGGCATCGAACGCCTGTACCTGCTGCTGGACGTGCCGTGCAGCCCGGCCGACACCCGCGCCTTTGGCCGCATGGTCGACGTGGGCCGCGACCTGGCGTCGCGCCTGCGCGCCGAGCTGGTCGACGATCAGGGCAAGCCCCTGGCCGATGGCTCTGAAGCCGTCATCGACGAGCGCCTGCAGGTTCTCTTCGGCCAACTCGAACAAGCGGGTCTGCCCGCCGGCAGCGAGCGCGCCCAGCGGGTGTTTGCCTGATGGCAAGCAGGTCCGGCGAGAACCCGGCGCAAGCCGCGGCGCGCCTGCGTGCCGAAATCGAACAGCACAACGTCCGCTACTACGTCTACGACGAGCCTTCCGTCTCGGACGCCGAGTACGACGGGCTGATGCGCGAATTGCAGGCCCTGGAGGCCGAGCACCCGGAACTGGTAACGCCGGAATCGCCCACGCAGCGCGTGGGCGCGGCGCCGGTCTCCGCGTTTGGCAGCGTGCGCCACGTGGTGCCGATGCTGTCGCTGAACAATGCGTTTTCCGAGGAAGAGGTCGCCGCCTTCGACCGCCGCGTCACCGAGACGCTGCGCGGCGCCGGCATGCTGGGACCCGCGCAGCAGCCGGACTACTTCTGTGAACTGAAGCTCGACGGCCTGGCGATCAGCCTGCGCTACGAGGACGGCCGCCTGGTGCAGGCCGCCACCCGCGGCGACGGCCAGACCGGCGAGGACGTCACGTCCAACATCCGCACGATCAAGGCAATTCCCCTGCAGTTGAAGGGCGCGGCCCCGAAGGTGCTGGAGGTGCGTGGCGAGGTGCTGATGAACCGCGCCGACTTCGAAAAGCTGAACGCCGCGCAGGCCAAGCGCGACGAAAAGGTCTTCGTCAATCCGCGCAATGCGGCGGCAGGCAGCCTGCGCCAGCTCGATCCGCGCATCACGGCCAAGCGTCCGCTGCGTTTCTTCGCCTACGGCTGGGGCGAGGTCCAGGGCTTGCCCGGCTCGCAGAGCGGCCTGTTCGACGAAGCCTCCGCGGGCGCGGCGCAGGCGTCGCAACTGCCCGAGAAATCCCACGGCGCCATGCTGGAGTGGCTGTCCTCGCTGGGGCTGCCGGTCAATGTGGTGCACAACCACCGCGCAAGCGGCGCGCAAGGCTTGATGGACTTCTACGCCAAGGTGGGCGCCTTGCGCGCCACTCTGCCGTACGACATCGACGGCGTGGTCTACAAGGTTGATTCGCTGCCCGCGCAGAAGGTGCTGGGCTTCGTGGCGCGCGCGCCGCGCTTTGCGCTGGCGCACAAGTTCGCGGCCGAAGAAGCCACCACGACGCTGGTGGACATCGAGGTGCAGGTGGGCCGCACGGGCGCCATCACCCCGGTCGCGCGGCTCAAGCCCGTGTTCGTGGGCGGCGTCACCGTCACCAACGCCACGCTGCACAACGAAGACGAGATCCGCCGGAAAGACGTGCGCATTGGCGACACCGTCATCGTGCGGCGCGCGGGCGACGTGATTCCCGAAGTGCTGGGCCCGGTGCTGGAAAAGCGGCCCGATGATGCGCGGGAATTCGTCATGCCCACGCAATGCCCGGTCTGCGAGTCGGCCATCGAGCGCCTGGAAGGCGAGACCATCGCGCGCTGCACCGGGGGCCTTTTCTGTGGCGCCCAGCGCAAGCAGACACTGTGGCACGCGGCCAGCCGCAAGGCGTTGGACATCGAAGGCCTGGGCGAAAAGCTGGTGGACCAGTTGGTGGACAGCGGCCGCGTCAAGACACTGGCAGACCTGTACAGCCTGCGTCCGCTGGAACTCGTGGGCCTGGACCGCATGGGCCAGAAGTCCGCGGACAATCTGGTGGCCGCCATCGAGAAGGCGCGCTCTCCCAACCTGTCCCGGCTGCTCTTCGCGCTGGGCATCCGCCACGTGGGCGAAACCACGGCGCGGGACGTCGCGCGGCATTTCGGCAGCATCGACGCCATCATGGACGCGGACGAAGACGCCTTGTCGTCGGTGCCGGACGTGGGGCCCGTGGTGGCCGCGTCGATCCGGCATTTCTTTGCCGAGCAGCACAACCGCGACGTCATCGAGCAACTGAAGTCGCAGGGCGTGAACCCGGTGGCCGAAGCCGCGCCGCAAGACACCACGCTGGCCGGCAAGACCTTCGTGCTGACCGGCACGCTGCCCAACTGGACGCGCGAAGAGGCCTCGATGCACATCCAGGCCGCGGGCGGCAAGGTCAGCGGCTCGGTGTCCAAGAAGACGGCCTATCTGGTCGCGGGCGAAGATTCCGGCAGCAAGCTGACCAAGGCCCAGGAACTGGGCGTGCCGGTGCTGGATGAAGATGGACTGAAGGCGCTGCTGGGCGTTTCCTAGCCTGGACGCTTCCGCGCGCTAACGAAGAAGGGCTGCACGCCACCGGCGTGCAGCCCTTTTTATTGCTTGCTGGGGGGGGCGGTGTCAGACACCCCGCAGAGAGGTTCTTCTGCTTGGGGGAGGGCGCCTCAAGGGGTGTCTGACACCTGAGTCGAGCGCAAAAAAAACTGCCCGCGATCGGCGGGCAGTTATTTGAGCAGCGCAGACCTTACTGGATCTTGGCCTTTTCGCGCAGTTGCTTCTGGTAGTCGGCCAGGGTTTGCTGGCGCAGCATTTCTTCCAGCTGCGGGCGGACCTGATCCATCGGCGGGAATTCGACCGGACGGGTGTCGTCAACCATGATGATGTGCCAGCCGAACTGGGTCTGGACCGGCTTGTCGACCAGTTGGCCCTTCTTGAGCTGCGTCACGGCTTGCGCGAACGGCTGCACGTAGTTGGTCGGGGGCGCCCAACCCAGATCGCCACCCTTTTCGGCGCTGCCCGGGTCCTTCGAGTTCTTCTTGGCCAGGTCGTCGAACTTGCCCTTGTTTTTCTGCAACTGGGCCAGCAGGTCGTTCGCCTTCTTCTCGTCTTCGACGAGGATGTGGCGGACCTTGTATTCCATCTTGCCGGCCTGTTCCTTCTTGATCTTCTCGTATTCGGCGGTGACCTGGGCGTCGGTGACGGGGTGCTTGGCCAGGTAGTCGGCCATCAGCGCGCGGACCAGGATGCCTTGGCGAGCCAGTTCGATTTCGGTCTGGACGTCGGCCTGCTTGGCGATGCCGCTGGATTCGGCGGCTTGCACGAAGATCTGGCGGTTGATCATTTCCTGCTTGACCTGTTCGCGCAGTTGGGGCGAATCGGTGGCGCCTTGGCCGACCAGGAGCTTGACGAATTGATCCAGGCTCTTTTGCGGGATGGCCTTGCCGTTGACGGTTGCCACGTTTTGCGCAAAAGCCGGCACGGCGATGACGCAGGCCGCAGCCAGCATGACGATGCGTTTCATGAATATCCTTTTACTTTCTATTTGGGAGCCTGGGCGTCAAGCGCAAGCGCATGAATCGGATAGGGGATCAAATCTTGCAAATGATGATACACCAGCCGGTGCCGCGCAACGGCGGAGAGCCCCGTAAAGCAAGGCGCTACGATGATGACGCGGTAATGGCCGGCGCCGTTTTTACTGCCTTCGTGGCCGGCATGCAAATGGGAGTCGTCCAGGATGTCCAGGCTGACGGGTTCCAGGACGGCAAGGCGCTCCCGGATCAGGGCGATACGGTCGGTAGTTTCTGGCATGGGAAGCTCAGGGCTTGCCGGGCGGCGTGGCGCCCGGGTTGGCCGGCGTGTTTTCCTCGGTCTGGATGTGCTTGCCCAGCCACAGGGACTGGCCAATCACGAAGACGATCATCAGTCCCATGAGGCCGAAGGCCTTGAAACTGACCCATTGGGATTCGGTGAAGTGACCCGAGAACGCGACATACAGATTGAGCGCGCCGGCAATCAAGAAGAAGGCGGCCCAGATCATGTTCAGCTTGTCCCACGCGGCGTCCGGCAACTGGATCTGCTTTTCCATCAGGCGGCGGATCAGGTTGCGCTTGAACAACAGGCGGGCAAAGACCAGCGCGCCGCCGAACATCCAGTACAGCACCGTGGGCTTCCATTTGATGAAGACGTCGCTGTGCAGCCAGATGGTGGCGCCGCCGAACACCAGGATGACCGTCAGGTTGATCCAGTGCATGGCTTCGGTGGGGCGCCCGGTGGCCTTGAGCCAGACGATCTGCGCCACCGCGGCCGCCATGGCGACGCCCGTGGCGGTGAAGATGTCCGTATACCTGTAGGCGATGAAGAACAGGAGCAGCGGAAAGAGGTCGAACAGGAACTTCTTCATCAGTCTTCTAGGGGCTCGAACGTCATCGACAGGGAATTGATGCAGTAGCGCAGGCCGGTGGGTTCGGGGCCGTCGGGAAAGACGTGGCCGAGGTGGGCGTCGCAGACGTTGCACAGCACTTCGGTGCGAACCATGCCGTGGCTGATGTCGCGTTCTTCGCGCACCAGTTCGGGGTCCAGCGCCTGAAAGTAGCTGGGCCAGCCGCAGCCGGCGTCGAATTTGGTGTCGGATGCGAACAGCGCGGTGCCACAGCCGACGCAGCGGTAGATGCCAGGGGTGAAAGTATCCCAGTAGCGCCCGGTGAACGCGCGTTCGGTACCCTTTTGGCGGGTGACCACGTATTCTTCGGGGGAAAGCTGGGCGCGCCATTCGGCGTCGGTTTTGCGTACTTTTTCCATATGAGCTCTTGGAGTCGCGATGCCCGAAATGGTTCGGGCATAATCCCGCCCCATGTTAATCGAGTTTGACCAGGCGGTAGTGTCGACGCCCCAGGCGGAAGTGTTGCGCGGGGTGAGTCTCACCCTGGCCGAACGCCGCGTCGGCATCGTCGGTCCCAACGGCGCCGGCAAGAGCACGCTGGCGCGCCTGGTCAATGGCCTGGTGGCGCCCACGTCGGGCAGCGTGCGCGTTGACGGGCTGGATACGCGGCGGGAGCTGAAGGCCGTGCGCGCCCGCGTTGGCTTTGTCTTCCAGAACCCGGAAAACCAGATCGTCTTTCCCATCGTGCGCGAAGACCTGGCGTTCGGCCTGAAGCGTCTGGCGCCTGACCGCCACGAGCGCGAGGCTCGCATCGACAGCCAATTGAACCGGCTGGGCGTGGGCCATCTGGCCGACCGCAGCAGCCACACGCTGTCCGGCGGCGAGCGCCAATTGGTGGCGCTGGCCGCCGTATTGGTCATGGAGCCCGCGCTCATCGTCTTTGACGAGCCCACCACGCAGCTCGACCTGCGCAACCGCAACCGGGTGCGCGCCGCCATCGACGGGCTGCCCCACGACGCCATCGTCGTGACCCATGACCTGGAACTGCTTGAGGATTTCGATCGCGTGCTGGTCGTGCGTGACGGCGTGATCGCGGCCGACGACACGCCAGCCCCCGCGCTGCGCTGGTACCGGGAGCACTGCTCATGATGGAGCCGCTGTACGTCACGGGCGACACGCCGCTGCACCGGCTGCCGGCATGGGTAAAGCTGCTGGCGCTGGTGGCGGCGGGCGCGGGTCTGTTCCTGCTGCGCGATCCGCTCTGGCTGGCGTTTGCCTTTGGCGTCTCGGTGGCGATGGTCTGGTCCACGGGCGTCGCGGCGGCGGCCGTGTGGCGCCAGGTGCGCGGGCTGCTCTGGGTGCTGCTGGCCGTGGCGCTGTTCACCGGCTGGTTCCAGGGGCCGATCGAGGCCCTGGCCGTCGTGCTGCGTGTGGCGGCGATGGTCGGCCTGGCCCTTGCCGTGACTCTGTCCACGCGCACGTCCGACCTGATCGCCGTCTGCGAGCGGACCTTGCGGCCGCTGGAGTGCACGGGGCTGGTCGATGCCGAGAAGGTGGCGCTGGCCCTCGCGCTGGCGCTGCGCTTCGTGCCGGAGATCTGGCGCAATTTCCAGGAGATCCGCGAGGCGCAGGCCGCGCGCGGTCTGGGCGCAAACCCGGTCGCGCTGATCGTGCCGCTGATCGTGCTGACCTTGAAACGGGCCCAGGAAGTGTCCGAAGCGATCGACGCGCGCAGCTTCTGACGGCACGCGCCCAATATTCATACCCGAGGGGAACCCCATGAAATCGAACAATACGGTGCTGGTAGCGTTGTTTGCGGCGCTGATCGTCGTCCTGAGCCTGATGCCGCCCATTCCCATGCCCGGCATTCCCGTGCCCATCACCTTGCAGACGCTTGGCGCGATGCTGGCCGGCGCCATGCTCGGCCCCGTGCGTGGCGCGCTGGCGTGCCTGCTGTATCTGGCGCTTGCGGCGGTCGGCCTGCCCGTGTTGCCGGGCGGCCGCGGCGGACTGGGCGCGTTCTTCGGTCCGACGGGCGGGTTCCTGGTCGGCATGGTGGCCGGCGCATTCGTGACGGGCTGGCTGGCGCGCCGCCTGGCCGCGCGCGCATCGGGCACGTGGATGGGGCTGGCGGGCTACGTGGCCGCCTGCGTCGTCGGCGGCATTGCGGTGGTGTACGCGTTTGGCGTGCCGTGGCTGGCGGCGGTGGCGAAGATGGACATGGCCAAGGCCGCCGGTGCGGTCGCGGTGTTCCTGCCCGGCGATCTGGTCAAGGCCGTGGTGGCCGCCTGGGTTGCGTCGCGCGTCGAACGGGTGTGGCCGATGCTGGGCCGCTGAGCCCCCTTGAAAACCCCAGTCGCCCCAAGGGAATCCCCCAACATGACGCCTGCGACCCTTTCAAGTACAAGTTCGCCATTAACAAATGCGTTTGCCAGATCACGATTTCCGTAGCACATCAGGGAATTACCGTAGTTGCGCTACGTCATCTGATACTGTTTTAACCATATAATATTTTTTTCTGTATAACTTTAAACAGGCTCGCTTCGCCTCGTTCGAGGCACACAAGAGCCAACCACAGGAGACAAAAACATGCGCAAGCACTTCGGCTTGTCCGCGGCCGCGGCCGCTGTAGCCCTGACTCTGCCGCTTCTGGCGAGCGCACAGGTCAAGGTTGGCGTCACGGTGGCCAGCACTGGCCCCGCCGCCTCGCTGGGGATTCCCGAGCGCAACACCGTGGCCCTGCTGCCCAAGGAAGTCGCCGGCCAGAAGATCGAATGGATCGTGCTGGACGATGCCACCGACACCACGCAGGCCGTTAAGAACTCGCGCAAGCTGGCCTCCGACGACAAGGTCGACGTGCTGATCGGCACGTCCATCACCCCGGGCTCGCTCGCGATGGTCGATGTGGCCGCCGAAGCCAAGGTGCCGATGATCAGCGTGGCCGCCAGCGCCAAGATCGTCGAACCCGTGGACGACAAGCGCCGCTGGGTCTTCAAGACCCCGCAGAACGACGCGCTGATGGCCGGCGCCCTGGCTGACGCCATGGCCAAGTCCAAGGTCAAGACGCTGGGCTTCATCGGCTTTGCCGACGCCTACGGCGACGGCTGGCTGGACGTGATGCAGAAGGCCGCCAAGGCCAAGGGCATCGAGATCGTCGCCATCGAAAAATACGGCCGCACCGACACCAGCGTGACGGGCCAGGTGCTCAAGCTGGTCGGCGCCAAGCCCGACGCCATCCTGATCGCCGGCGCCGGCACCCCGTCGGCGCTGCCGCAAAAGGAATTGAAGGCCCGCAACTACGGCGGCATCATCTACCAAACCCACGGCGCCGCCAACAACGACGTGCTGCGCGTCTGCGGCAAGGACTGCGACGGCATGTACCTGCCGGCCGGCCCGCTGCTGGTCGCCGCGCAACTGCCTGACAGCAACCCGGTCAAGAAGTCGGCACTGGCCTACGTGGAAACCTACGAAAAGGCCAACGGCGCCGGTTCGACCAACACGTTCGGCGGCCACATGTGGGATGCCGGCCAGCTGGTCGTCGCCGCGCTGCCCGTGGCGCTCAAGACGGGCGCCAAGCCCGGCACGCCCGAATTCCGTGCCGCGATGCGCGACGCGCTGGAAGGCGTGAAGGACCTGGCCGTGTCGCAAGGCGTGTTCAACATGTCGCCCACGGACCACGCCGGCTTTGACGAGCGCTCGCGCGTCATGGTCAAGGTGGAAAACGGCAAGTGGGTCTACCAGCCCGGCCTGTAATGCCCCAGGATCGCCCGAGCGCGGGCTGCCCATAGCGGGCGCCCGAGGCGCGGGGGCGGGACACCGCCCGCCGCGCCGCGCCCGGCAGGACTTCGCACCGGCCTTTCCGGCCGGTGTGTCGTATCAGTGTTCCGGGTGGGGTCGGAACACCAAGAAACCACAAGGTAGTTGTTAGATGGATTCATCAATTGCGCTGATCCTGCTGCAAGACGGTGTCGTCAACGGCGCCATCTATGCCCTCCTGGGCATGGCTCTGGTACTGGTTTTCGCCGTCACGCGCGTCATTTTCATTCCCCAGGGCGAGTTCGTGGCGTTTGGCGCCCTGACCCTGGCCATGCTGGTGGACGGCAAGGTGCCGGGCACTGCCTACCTGCTGCCGTTGCTGGGCCTGGTGTGCCTGGCGCTCGAGCTGATGCGCGCCGTGCGCACCCGCAGCGCCGCCGGCCTGCCCAAGACCATTGCGACCTGCGTCGTGCTGCCGCTGGCGCTGTTCTGGCTGACCCGTAGTTATACCGGTCCGGATAACTCGCTGTGGCTGAACATGCTGCTGACGCTGTTGCTGGTGATTCCGATGGGCCCGATGGTCTACCGCATCGTCTACCAGCCGCTCGCCGAAGCCACCGTGCTGGTGCTGCTGATCGTTTCCGTTGCCGTTCACTTCGCGCTGATGGGCCTGGCGCTCGTGTTCTTTGGCGCCGAAGGCTGGCGCACGCCGGCATTCGTGAGCGGGCAGGTCGATCTGGGCTTCATGACGTGGTCCGCGCAAAGCCTGTTCGTGGTCGCCACGTGCGCGCTGCTCATCCTGGCCTTGTGGATCTTCTTCGGCAAGACGCTGTACGGCCGCGCGCTGCGCGCCACCGCCGTCAACCGCCGCGGCGCGCGCCTGGTCGGCATCAGCACCAACATGTCGGGTTCGCTGACGTTCACGCTGGCCGTGGGCATCGGCGCCATGTCCGGCATGCTGATCGCGCCCATCACCACGGTCTATTACGACACGGGCTTTTTGATCGGCCTGAAGGGCTTCGTCGGCGCCATCATCGGCGGTCTGGCCAGCTATCCCATCGCGGCGGCTGGCTCGCTGCTCGTCGGCGTGCTCGAATCCTTCTCGTCGTTCTGGGCCAGCGCATACAAGGAAGTGATCGTCTTCACCCTGATCATCCCGGTTCTGGTCTGGCGTTCGTTCAGCACCCATCACGCGGACGAAGAGGAATAAGCCATGAACCGCATTCTGCTTGCCGTTTTTCTCGTCGTCCTGGCGGGCCTGCCGATGGTGTCGGCCACGCCCGAATTCTGGGTGACGCAACTGAACTACATCGGTCTGGCCAGCCTGGTCGTGCTGGGCCTGGTGCTGCTGACCGGCGTCGGCGGCCTGACGTCCTTCGGGCAGGCCGCGTTCGTGGGGCTGGGCGCCTACACGACTGCGTACCTGACGACGCAATACGACGTGTCGCCCTGGCTGGCGCTGCCCGCGGGCCTCATCCTGACCGCCGTCGTGGCTTACCTGCTGGGCGCGATCACGTTGCGCCTGTCGGGTCACTACCTGCCGCTGGGCACCATCGCCTGGGGCCTGTCGCTGTATTACCTGTTCGGCAACATCGACTGGCTGGGCAAGCATGACGGCATTGCCGGCATCGAGCCCATCAGCATCTTCGGCATGTCGCTGGCCAGCGGCCGCCACATCTACTACCTGATCTGGGTCTGCGTCCTCTTGGCGCTGTGGGCCACGCGCAACCTGCTCAACTCGCGTCCGGGCCGCGCCATCCGCGCGTTGAAGAGCGGGGCGGGCATGGCCGAGTCCATGGGTGTGAACACCGCGGCGTACAAGATCGTGATCTTCGTCTGGGCGGCGCTCCTGGCCTGCCTGTCGGGCTGGCTCTATGCGCACATGCAGCGCGCGGTCAGCCCCAGCCCCTTCGGCCTGAACTACGGCATCGAATACCTGTTCATGGCGGTGGTCGGCGGCGCGGGCTACGTCTGGGGCGCCCTCTTGGGTTCAAGCGTCATCCTGGTGCTGAAGGACCAGTTGCAGAACCTTCTGCCCAAGCTGCTGGACACCAACGCCAACTTCGAGATGATCGTCTTCGGCGTGCTGTTGATCCTGATGCTGCAGTACGCGCGCAACGGGCTGTGGCCGATCCTGTCGGGCTGGTGGGGCAGCATCACCGGCGCCGATGGTTCGCGCCGCAACCTGGCGCCGCCCGCGGCGGCCCCGGCCCTGCCGACGCGCGAGCGCCCGCAGCCCGGCCAGGTCGTGCTGGAAGTCGACGCCATCCGCAAGGAATTTGGCGGTCTGGTGGCCGTGAACGACATCACCTTCAAGGTGCGTTCTGGCGAGATCATGGGTCTCATCGGTCCGAACGGCGCCGGCAAAAGCACCACCTTCAACCTCATCAGCGGCGTGTTGCCGGTGACGCGCGGCCAGGTCACGTTCATGGGCCAGCGCATCGACAGCCGTTCGGCGCGCGAGATCGCCAAGATGGGCGTGGGCCGCACGTTCCAGCACGTGCAGCTGCTGCCGGGCATGACCGTGCTGGAAAACGTGGCGCTGGGCGCGCACCTGCGTTCGGACGTGGGCGTGCTGTCGGGCGCGCTGCATTCGGACCGTGCGCGTGAAGCGCAGCTGCTGCACGAGGCGGCCGAGCAGCTCAAGCGCGTGGGCCTGGGTGAATATCTGTACGAACAGGCCGGAAACCTGGCCCTGGGCCAGCAGCGCATCCTGGAAATTGCCCGTGCGCTGGCCTGCGACCCCTTGCTGCTGCTGCTCGATGAGCCGGCCGCCGGCCTGCGCTACAAGGAAAAGCAGGACCTGGCGCGCGTGCTGGAACAGCTGCGCGCGGAAGGCATGAGCATTCTGCTCGTCGAACATGACATGGATTTTGTGATGCGCCTGACCAACCACCTCGTGGTGATGGATTTCGGCACGAAGCTGGCCGAAGGCGTGCCGGCCGACGTGCAAAAGAACCCGGCGGTGCTGGAGGCCTACCTGGGCGGCATCGACGACGACCTGCCCGAAGCCGACCAGGCCAAGGCCGTGCCCGCGGGAGGCGTGTGATGAGCGCAACCAATTCCCCCGTCCTGGAAGTCAGCAACCTGTCGGCCCGCTACGGCAAGGTCGGCGCGCTGGCAGGCGCCTCGCTCAGCGTGCCGGCCGGCAGCATCGTCACCGTGATCGGCGCCAACGGCGCCGGCAAGTCCACGATGCTCAACGCCATCATGGGCTCGCTGCCGCAGACCGGCCACGCCGCCGGCGCCGTGCATTACGCCGGCGCGGACGTGTCGGGCTGGATGGTCGAGCGCCGCGTGGCGGCAGGCATGTCGCTGGTGCCCGAGCGCCGCGAACTCTTCGGCACCATGTCCGTGGAAGACAACCTGCTGCTCGGCGGCTTTCGCCGGTACCGCGCCCGCGAAAGCGGCTGGCGCGACACGCTGAACGAAGTATTCGACCTGTTTCCGCGGTTGCGCGAGCGCCGCGCCCAGCAGGCCGGCACCTTGTCGGGCGGCGAACGCCAGATGCTGGCAGTGGGCCGCGCGCTCATGGCCAAGCCCACACTCCTGATGCTGGACGAACCCAGCCTGGGCCTTGCGCCGCGCATCGTGCGCGAGATTTTCCACATCATTGCGCGCCTGCGCGAGACCGGCGTGGCGATCCTGCTGGTCGAACAGAACGCCCGCGCGGCGCTGCAGGTGGCCGACTACGGCTACGTGCTGGAAACCGGCGAGGTCATCCTGCATGGCCCGGCGCGCGAGCTGGCTGGTGACCCCAAGGTCATCGAAAGCTACCTGGGGCTGGGCAAGGGCGCCGAAGCGGCCTGACGCCACGCGCCAGACCAGAACGCCGGCCGCCGCGAGGGGCCGGCGTTTTCTTTTACGGCGCGGCTTGCCGACGAATGGCGCGGCGGCGCCGTTTTTTCAGAGGGCGGCGTCAAGGCACGGGCGTCCATCGCACTATCAATTCCTCTCCCATCGCGGGATCCGATGTCGAGTCGGCGCCGGTTTCGATGCGCCCCGCAAAGCGGCGCAGAAAGGACGGATCCTGCGTGTCGCGCACGCTGATGTCGTACCAGCCGCCGCTGCGTGACATTTCCCAGGCAAGCTCGCGGGATTCGCCGGCAGCCAGCTCGGCTTCGGTGTCGCCGGGGTATCCATAGGCATTGGCGTCAATGCGGTAGACGCGCGGCCGGGTGCCCGGATTATGCAATGACACGCGCAGCCGCGCGCCCGCGCCGTCGCAAGCCGCCACGACCGCCAGCGACGGCTGCCCGATACGCCCGGCGCAGTGCCGGTGAAAGCCGTTGGGGCCCAGCACCCACAGGTCATAGCGCCCGTCTGGTGCGGCGGGCCACGTGCCGTCGAGCGTCTTGCCGGCCTCCACGGTGTACCGGCGCGGCCCGCGCTCCAGGTCCAGCCGGTCGTAGACGTGAAACACCGCGCCCGCCGTGCCCACGTTTTCGAACCGCAAGGTGACGCCATCGTCCTGGACGCGGGCGTGAGCCTGCAGCGCATAGGGAAGCGTGCGCGACGGGCGTGTGCCGGCGTGTTGGCGGGCGGGCGCGGGGTCAAGCGGGGCTGGCGGTTTGACGGTGCCCGACAGCGCGGCCGCGCGGGCCGCGCGTTCGGCCGTGGCGGGCAGGCCCCGCAGCTGGTTGCCGTCGTCGGGCGCCGCGAAATCGAACACGCTGGTCAGATCGCCGCAGACCGCCAGCCGCCACGGCGAGATGTTCGGCTCGGCCACGCCGAAGCGCCGCTCAATGAAGCGCAACACCGACGTGTGATCGAAAACCTGCGAATTGACCCAGCCGCCCTTGGTCCACGGCGACAACACATACATGGGCACGCGCGGCCCCAGCCCGTAGGCGCCATGCAGATGCGCCGGCGTGTCGTCCTTTTCAACGCCGGATAGATGTTCGTGATATTCGCCCGCGGTGTCGGCCGTGGAGGCGCCGGCCAGCTCGCCGGAGGGAAGACGCGATGGCGGCGCCGGAGGCGGCATGTGGTCGAAGAAGCCGTCGTTCTCGTCGAACATCAGCAGCAGCACCGTCTTGCTCCACACGGCGGGATTCGCGGTCAGCGCGTCGAGCACACGCGCCGTGTAGTCGGCGCCCTGCGCGGGGCTGGACGGGCTGGGATGTTCCGAGCCCGCCTTGGTGGCGCAAATCCAGGACACCTGGGGCAGCGTGCCGTCCAGCACATCCTGGCGCAGCAGGTCCAGGTCGCGCGTGGCCAGCGCCTTGTGCTTGAGCGCCGCCAGCGCGCCCGGCAGATCCTGGTACGCATCGCGATAGGCCTTGAAGCCCGCCGTGGGATTGAGGGAATAGTTGTCCGCCATGTTCTGGTAGATGCGCCAGCTCACGCCGGCCCGTTCCAGCCGTTCGGGATACGTCGTCCAGGTGTAGGCCCCAGCCGGGTCGCCGCCGGTGAGCTTGTTGTAGACATTGCCCATCGCCGGGCCATTGCCGCGCGCCAGGCCGTCATTGGTGCCGGTCCACAGGAACAGGCGGTTGGTGTTGGTGCCGCCGGTGAACGAGCAATGGTAGGCGTCGCAGACGGTGAAGGCGCGGGCCATGGCGTACTGAAAGGGCAGGTCGCCTTCCGTGTAGTAGGCCATCGAATGATTCTTCTTGGCAGCGGGCCAGTTGCCCATGCGGCCGGCGTCCCAGGCGTCCTGCGCGTTGGACCAGGTGTGCGGCGTGCTCGCCACGCGCATGGCCTCGTAGGCTTCGCGCGTATCCAGACGGTACGGCAGGACGGTGCGCGGCGCGCCTTCATCCGGCTTGTCGTTGTACTGGGCCCAGACGGTGCGATGCCGGGCATCGGGGCTGTCCGGCACCGGGATGGGAAAGCGGTCGCCAAAGCCGCGCACGCCCGCCAGACCGCCGAAATAGTGATCGAACGAACGGTTTTCCTGCATGAAGATCACGATGTGCTCGACATCGCGGATCGTGCCGGTGCGGCGGTCGGCCGGAATGGCCAGCGCGCGGCGGATCGCGGGGGGAAACAGCGACAGGGCGGCGGCGGCGCCGGTCAGGGTGGCGCCGTGGCGCAGGAATTCGCGTCTGCTTTGCATGATCGGGCCTCACGGTCGGAAGCCCACAGCGTACGCCGCCTTGCTGTTATTTGCCTGACGGCCCGCGCGGGGTGCGAGCGGGCTTGCGGCTGCGTTGTCAGCGGCGCGTGCTTTCCGCGTACTCCATGTACAGCTGATGCGCACGGCGCGCGATCGGGCCGTATTCCAGCGGACGGTCCTCGACGCGGTTTACATGCACCACCTTGCCGTAGTTGCCCGACGAAAACACTTCGTCGGCTGCTTCGACGTCGGCGCGCGTCAGGCTGCGTTCCTGGACCTGGATGCCATCGGCCTTCAGCAGCGCCAGCACGCGGCGGCGCGTGATGCCGTTCAGGAACGTGCCGTTGTCCACGGGGGTGGATACGACGCCGTCCTTGGCCAGCCACAGGTTGCTGGTGGCGAACTCGGCCAGGTTGCCCGCGCCGTCCAGCATGATGGCGTTGTCGAACCCCTTTTCGGCGGCTTCGCGGATGGCGCGCTGGCCGTTGGGGTACAGGCACGAGGCCTTGGCGTCGGTCGGCGCCATGTTGGGCCACGAGCGCGCGAAGCTGGAGAAGCAGGCGGAAAAGCCCTGGTCGCCCGGCATCGGCACCTTGAACACATGCAGCACGAATTGGGTCTTGTCGGCGTCCGGCAGCAGGAAGCCGTCGGCGCAGAAGAACATGGGCTTGATGTAGAGCTCGGAGCCTTCGGGGAAACGCGCCACGGCCTGCAGGCACAGGTCCTGGATTTCTTCCCAGGCCAGTTGCGGCTTCATCAGCATCTTTTCCGCCGAGCGCACGACACGCTGGCAGTGCAGGTCCAGGTCGGGCGTCAGGCCGCGGAAGGCGCGCGCGCCGTCAAAGACCATGCTGGCCATCCAGAAGGCGTGGTCGGCCGGGCCGAGCAGTTTGGGGTTTTCAGTGGTCCAGTGACCGTTGTGCCAGAACAAGGCATCCATGATTGTCATCCTTAGCTTGAATCGGGTTGGCGATCGGGCGCGAAGCGGGTCCAAAACGCCGAATCGCCAGAATACATGAGCCGGACTGCTATTCCTTGGCCAGCGCCGCCTGCACGCGATCGGCAACGTCCGCGGGCATCCATTGCCGCCAGACGGGCGCGTACTGCTTGAGGAAGTAGCGCGCAGCGTCCTCCGGCTCCTTGCCCTCGTTTTCCAGCCATCCCAGCGTCGCGTCGATGGCTTCGTCGGGCACGGTCAGCTTGGACAGGAACTCGGTCACGCGCGGCGCCTGCTTGGCAAAATCGGCGTTCACGCCGGTGACGACCGGATTGGGCTTGAACTGCGTGGGCACGGGGTTCGCGCACTTGGGATCGGTCATGCAGGTGTAGGCCGCCTGGTCGAACGCGGGCAGTTCCAGCTTGACCAGGTCCAGCGCGCCAACCAGCGACGTGGGCGTCCAGTAGTAGAAGACGATGTCGCGTTTGCGTTTGTAGGCCGACACGATGGCGGCCTTCTGCGCGGCGCCGGAGCCGGGCGCGAACAGTGAATAATCCTTGTCCAGTTCCAGCGCGCGCAGCAGGTTGTCGTTCAGCGTGCCGCAGGCCCAGCCGGCCGGGCATCCGTAGATGCGGCCGCGGCCCGGGTCTTCGGGGTCCGCGAAAACCTCCTTGAAGCGCGCCAGGTCGGCAGCGGACTTGAGCTCCGGGTGCCGCTCGACGGTGTAGCGCGGCACGTACCAGCCTTCGCCGGCGTCATAGACGTGGCCCACGCCCAGCACCTTGCCGCTGGCCAGCGCCTTCTTCCAGGCGCCTTCGATCTGGCCGGGCCAGACCTCGGGCGTGACATCGACGTCGCCGCGTTGCAGTGCGGCCAGCATGGGCAGGGTTTCGCCGATTTCAACAGACGTCTTGCAGCCGTAGCCGTGTTCCAGCACGAAGCGCTCGATGCCGGCCAGGACAAGATTGGATTCCCAGTTCAGTCCGCTGAAACGGACGGGCCGGTCGACTTCGCAAACGGGGGCGGCGGGCGCGGCCTGGGCCGCGGCGGGGGACAGCAGGGCGGCGGCCAGCGCGAGCGCGCCGAGGCCGGGAACGAGATGCGTGATGCGCATGGTCGGCACCTGTGTAGTGAGGTGCCTGCCATTGTACGGGGCGCTGCCGCACGCCCCAATGCAACGGGGCCGCTGTGCGCGGCCCCGGGGGTCAATCAACCGATCAGTCGGATCACGCGCGGGCGGCGCGCCGGCGGTTGAAGAGCGCGCCCAGTTCGCCCACGATGCCGCGCCGGAACGCCAGCACGCAGACCACGAAGATCAGGCCGCTCACGATGGTGACGGACTCGCCCAGGCGCAGGAACCATTCGACGCCGGTCAGGTTGGCCATCATCTGGCCGAAGTCGCCCACCTTGTTCTCCAGCAGCACCACGATGAACGCGCCCAGCACCGGACCGGTCAACGTGCCCAGGCCGCCGATCAGCGTCATCAGGATCACCAGCCCGGACATCTGCCAGGTGGCGTCCGACAGCGTGGCCGATACGAATACCAGCGTCTTGGTGGCGCCTGCGAGGCCCGCCAGGGCGGCCGACAGCACGAAGGCCACGAGCTTGAAGCGGTCCACGTCGTAACCCAGCGAGATGGCGCGCGGCTCGTTTTCACGCAGCGCCTGCAGCACCTGCCCGAAGGGCGAGTTCACCGTGCGCCAGATGATGAAGTAGCCGATGATGAAGATGGCCATCACCAGGTAGTACAGGTTGATGTCCTTGGACAGGTCGATCAGCCCGAACAGCGTGCCGCGCGGCACACTCTGCAGGCCGTCCTCGCCACCCGTGAACTTGGCCTGCAGGAAGAAGAAGAACACCATCTGCGACAGCGCCAGCGTGATCATGGCGAAGTAGATGCCGCTGCGGCGGATGGCCAGCGCGCCCATGGCCAGGCCCAGCAGCGCCGCCACGGCCACGCCGAACAGCAGGCCCAGCTCGGTGGGCAGGCCCCAGACCTTCATGCTGTGCCCGGCCGCATAGGCCGCGCTGCCCAAAAAGGCGGCGTGGCCGAAGGACAAGAGCCCGGTGAAGCCCAGCAGCAGGTTGAAGGCGCACGCGAAGAGGGCGTAGCACATGACCTTCATGGCGAAGATCGGATACACGCCTGCGAAGGGAAGCAAGGCCACCACGATGGCCAAGACCGCATAGCCCAGGAATTGACGATTCATTTTTCTTTTCCGAACAGCCCGGCCGGGCGGATCAACAGAACAATGGCCATGATGATGAAGACGACCGTGCTGGACGCTTCGGGCCAGAACACCTTGGTCAGGCCTTCGATCACGCCCAGGCCCAATCCGGTGACGATGGCGCCAAGAATGGACCCCATGCCCCCGATCACGACCACCGCGAACACGACGATGATGAGGTTCGATCCCATCAGCGGCGAGATCTGCAGCACCGGCGCGGCCAGCACCCCGGCAAAGCCCGCCAGCGCCACGCCGAACCCATAGGTCAGCGTGATCATGCGCGGCACGTTCACGCCGAAGGATTCCACGAGGCGCGGGTTCTCGGTGCCGGCGCGCAGCAGGGCGCCCAGGCGGGTGCGTTCAATGACGTACCACGTGGCAAAGCAGACGATGATCGACGCCGCCACGACCCAGCCGCGGTAGTTCGGCAGGATCATGAAGCCCAGGTTGGTCGCGCCGCGCAGGGCCTCGGGCGTGGGATACGGCTGGCCCGACACGCCGTAGAAGCTGCGGAACAGCCCCTCGATCAGCAGCGTCAGCCCGAAGGTAAGCAGCAGCCCGTACAGGTGGTCGAGCTTGTAAAGGTGTTTGAGCAGCAGCTTTTCGATGATGATGCCGAACAGGCCCACGATCAGCGGCGCCAGGATCAGCATGATCCAGTAATTCAGGCCAAAGTACGACAGCCCCATCCATGCGATAAAGGCGCCCAGCATGTAGAGAGCGCCGTGGGCGAAGTTGATGACGTTGAGCAGCCCGAAGATGACGGCGAGTCCGAGCGACAGCATTGCATAGAAGGAACCGTTGACCAGGCCCAGTAACAGCTGGCCGAACAAGGCCTGTATGGGGATGCCGAAAATGTCAGTCATCGTGTGAAAGTCCTGCGCGGTACGGAAGGAAGCGAGCTAGTCAGGAGGGATGCGGCCGGGCTGTCGGCCCGGACCGCATCCGGGATCACATGCGCCGGTTTATTTCTTGACCAGCTTGCAGGTGGACTCGGACAACTTGGTGTAGACCTCGTCGCCAGGCAGCGTCGCCACCACCTTGTAGTAGTCCCACGGGCCCTTGGATTCGGCCGGGGTCTTCACTTGCATCAGGTACATGTCGTGGACCATGCGGCCGTCCTCGCGCACGACGCCGCCCTGGGCGAAGAAGTCGTTCACCTTGTTCGACTTCATCCACTTCATCACGTCGTCGCCGTTATCCGAGCCGGTGGCCTTGACGGCGTTCAGGTAGAACATCGCCGACGAGTAATCGCCCGCCTGCAGCATGGAAGGCTTGCGGCCGACCTTGGACTCGAACTTCTTGGACCAGGCGCGCGAGGCGTCGGATTGATCCCAGTACCAGCCGTCGGTCAAGTACATGCCCTTGGTGGCGTCCAGGCCGAGGGAGTGCACGTCGTTGATGAACACCAGCAGGCCGGCCAGTTTCATGCTCTTGGTGACGCCGAATTCGTTGGCGGCCTTGACCGTGTTGATGGTGTCGCCGCCGGCGTTGGCCATGCCCAGGATCTGCGCCTTGGAGGCTTGCGCCTGCAGCAGGAACGACGAGAAGTCCGAGGCGCCCAGCGGTGCGCGCACCTGGCCCTTCACTTCGCCGCCCGCGGCCTTGACGACTGCCATCGTGTCACGCTCCAGCGCGTGGCCGAACGCGTAGTCCGCAGTCAGGAAGAACCAGCTCTTGCCGCCGTCCTTCACCACTGCCGAGCCGGTGCCACGGGCCAGCGCCACGGTGTCGTAGGCGTAGTGCACGGTGTAAGGCGAACATTGGGCGTTGGTCAGGTCGGACGAACCGGCGCCCACTGCGATGAAGGGCTTCTTCTTTTCAGCGGCCACCGCCGCCATGGCCAGGCTGGTAGCCGAGTTGGTGCCGGCGATGATGACGTCGACCTTCTGCTGGTCGAACCATTCGCGGGCACGGGCCGAAGCGACGTCGGCCTTGTTCTGGTGGTCGGCGGAGACGATTTCGATCTTCTTGCCGTTGACCGTGCCGCCGAAGTCCTCGACCGCCATGCGCACGGCTTCCAGGCCCGCCTTGCCGTCGATGTCGGAGTAAACGCCCGACATGTCGGTGATGAATCCGATGCGGATGACATCGTCGGAGATACCTTGAGCGTGGGCGGTTGCCCCCGCGAATCCCAGGCCCGCCATGGCCAGTGCAGCAGTGATGGTGTGCAGCTTCATGGGATGACTCCTCTTCCCTACGGTGTGGTGTTTGCCGGGGTTCCGGCGGATGACACAGGTTGCTTTAGACGCCCAACAGTTCGTTGAGCGTGTCCTGTTTTTCTGAAAGTTCGGCAGCTTCGAAGTGCTCGACGATCTGGCCGTGCTCCATGACATAGAAGCGGTCGGCCAGCGGCGCGGCGAAGCGGAAATTCTGTTCCACCATGACGATGGTGTAGCCCCGCTGCTTGAGCGCCGTGATCATGCGGGCCAGCGCCTGCACGATGACGGGCGCGAGGCCTTCGGAGATTTCGTCGAGCAGCAGCAGGTTTGCGCCGGTGCGCAGGATGCGCGCAACGGCCAGCATCTGCTGTTCGCCACCCGACAGGCGCGTGCCCGGGGAATTGCGGCGTTCCTGCAGATTGGGGAACATGTCGTAGATCTCGGCCAGCGACATGCCGCCGCCAAGCGAGCCCACGACTGGCGGAAGCAGCAGGTTCTCCTCGCAAGACAGGCTGGCGAAGATGCCGCGTTCCTCGGGGCAATAGCCCACGCCCAAATGGGCAATCTTGTAAGTGGGCAGGTCGATGGCCTCGGTGCCATGGATGCGGACCGAGCCCTTGCGCGAACCGGTCAGGCCCAGGATGGCGCGCAGCGTCGTGGTGCGGCCGGCGCCATTGCGGCCCAGCAGCGTGACGACCTCGCCTTGTCCAACGCGCATGTCCACGCCGTGCAGGATATGCGATTCCCCGTACCAGGCGTTCAAGCCCGAGATTTCGAGTGCGGGGGTGCTCATGCGTGCGCTCCTTGAAGTTCGCCGTCGGTCGTGCCCATGTAAGCCTGCATCACGGCCGGATGGCGGGAGACTTCGGCGTAGGAACCTTCGGCCAGCACTGATCCGCGCGCCAGCACGGTGATGGTGTTGGCGATGGAGGACACGACGTTCATGTTGTGTTCCACCATGAGGATGGTGCGCCCGGCGCTCACGCGCTTGATCAATTGCGTGACGCGGTCCACGTCTTCGTGGCCCATGCCCTGGGTGGGTTCGTCCAGCAGCATCAGCTCGGGCTCCATCGCCAGCGTGGTGGCGATCTCGAGCGCGCGCTTGCGGCCGTACGGCAGGTTGACTGTGGTCTCGTCGGCAAAACCGCCCAGGTCCACCTGTTCAAGCAGCGCGCGCGCCGGCTCGTTCAAGGAGGCGAGCCGCTTGTCGCTTTGCCAGAAGTGATAGGACAGGCCGGTCTTGCGCTGCAGGCCGATCCGCACGTTCTCGAGCACGGTCAGGTGCGGGAACACCGCCGAGATCTGGAACGACCGGATGATGCCGCGCCGTGCGATCTGCGCGGGCCGCTCGCCGGTGATGTCGATGCCATTGAACCTGATGCTGCCCGACGTGGGAGCGAGGAATTTGGTCAGCAGGTTGAAGCATGTGGTCTTGCCCGCGCCGTTAGGCCCGATCAAGGCATGAATCTCGCCCCGCTTGATACGCAAATCGACCCCGTTGACCGCGACGAAGCCGCGGAACTCCTTGGTGAGGCCTTTTGTCTCCAGGATTGTGTCATCCATGTTCGCTGCACCAGCGTTGTATTTATATGGTCTCCGCCCGGCGTCATTGCGTCAGGCCCCCGCAGGGTTGGAAAACTGTTTGCGTGCTCAGTTTTCTTATGAGTTGCCGGCGAGTATGCGGACGTCGCAATCAAAATTCCATGAGGGTTTGTCATAGGTTTTGCACTGCGGAAAGGCCAATTGTCGGCATGCCGACAATGCAGTGTGCTTATGGGGAGAATGGGCTCCCGATATGCAAATGCATTGCAGCAATTACGCGTTGATCGTCATCAAGATGTCACGCGGCAAAAGGCGAGGGAAAACCCGGTTTTCCGCTCGCATAATCGCGGGTGAATACCAGCGCGCAGATGTCAGGCAGGCGTTTTCTGCTTGAATTCGCAAAGGTCGGAAATGCCGCATTGCGGGCACTTCGGCTTGCGCGCCACGCAAACGTAGCGGCCGTGCAGGATAAGCCAGTGATGCGCGTCCAGCAGATATTCGCTGGGCACGAACTTCATGAGTTTTTGCTCGACTTCCAGCACGTTTTTTCCGGGCGCGATGCCGGTGCGATTTGATACGCGGAATATATGCGTGTCCACCGCCATGGCTGCTTGTCCGAACGCGGTGTTGAGCACCACGTTGGCGGTCTTGCGGCCGACGCCGGGCAAGGCCTCCAGGGCCTCGCGCGTTTGCGGCACCTGGCCGCCGTGCTGCTCGATCAGGATCTTGCTGGTGGCGATCGCGTTCTTGGCCTTGGTGCGAAACAGGCCAATGGTCTTGATGTAGTCGGCAAGCCCTTCCTCGCCCAGCGCCAAGAGCGCCTCGGGCGTGCCGTACTGCGGGAAGAACTTGCGCGTGGCGATGTTGACCGACTTGTCTGTCGCCTGTGCCGACAGCAGCACGGCAATCAGCAGCTGGAACGGCGTGGCGTATTCCAGTTCGGTGGTGGGGGTGGGGTTGGCCGCCTGCAGGCGGGCGAAGATCTCTCGACGTTTAGCGGCGTTCATGACTGCGTGGGATTGCGGCGGGCCCGGGCGCGGGCCAGCGCGGATTCGATGGCGGAGCGCTTGCGGTCTTCCTTTTGCGCATCCTCGGCGGCGGGCGCCACGGGCGCGGGCGCTTCGGGCATCTCCGGCGCCATCAGGCGCGCGTTGTCGGCAGCCAGGCGCTCGGCGCGCACCTGATGACGGCGATGACGCTCGCGGCTGACGGCGGCGTCCTCGCTGGTCCATGCGCGCCCGGCCGGCACCATCTCGATGCAGTCGACGGGACAGGGCGCCACGCACAGGTCGCAGCCGGTGCACCAGTCGTCCAGCACGGTGTGCATGTGTTTGTTGGCCCCGACGATGGCGTCGACCGGACAGGCCTGGATGCACAGCGTACAGCCGATGCAATGCGATTCGTCGATGCGCGCGACGAGCAGCGGGCCGGGTTCCCCGCGTGACAGATCGAGCGGCAGCAGGGGCGTGCCGAGCAGCGCGGACAAGGCGGCGACGCCGTCCTCGCCGCCGGGCGGACAGCGGTTGATCGGGGCGGCGCCCTGGGCGATGGCCTCGGCATAGGGCCGGCAGCCGTCGTAACCGCATTTGGTGCATTGCGTCTGAGGCAGCAAGGCATCAACGCGGTCGGCTAATGAGCGACAGGACATGTAAAGCCAGTAATGAAAAGGGGCCGCTTGGGCCCCGGGGATACGGATCAGGCTGCTGGCGGCGCCGGGCTTACGCCCGTGCCCCGCCGGATGGACGGCGCGGCGCCGTCCTCAAGCCGATTGCCGGATGAACTCGGCAATTTTAGGACAGATCATTTCGCGCCACCGGCGGCCCGAGAAAATGCCGTAGTGGCCGCAGTTCGGCGCGGTGTAGTGCGCCTTGCGGTCGGCCGGAATGTTCTTGCACAGCGTGATGGCCGCGCGCGTCTGGCCCTGGCCGGAAATGTCGTCCAGTTCGCCTTCGATGGTGAACAGGGCCACGTCCTTGATGTCGGCCGGTCGCACCAGCTTGCCGTCCACTTCCCAGGTGCCGCCGGGCAGCGCGAACTCCTGGAACACCATGCGGATCGTGTCCAGGTAGAACTCGGCCGGCATGTCCAGCACCGCGTTGTATTCGTCGTAGAAACGGCGATGCGCTTCGGCATCGCTGTCGTCGCCGCGCAGCAGGTCCAGGTAGAAGTCGTAATGCGACTTCATGTGGCGGTCCGGATTCATGGCCATGAATCCCGCATGCTGCAGGAAGCCCGGATAGACCCGGCGGCCGGCCCCCGGATAGCGGGGCGGAACGGGGTGGATCACCTGGTTCTCGAACCAGGCGTAGGGCTTGGTCGTGGCCAGCCGGTTGACCTGCGTGGGCGACTGGCGCGGGTCGATGGGACCGCCCATCATCACCATGCTGCGCGGCTGGCAGGGATCGTTGGCGGACGCCATCAGGGATACGGCGGCCAGCACCGGCACCGTGGGCTGGCACACGGAAATGACGTGCACGTCCGGGCCCAGGTGGCGGATGAAGTCCTGCACGTAGCGCACGTAGTCGTTCAGATGGAACGGCCCGGCCGACAGCGGCACCATGCGCGCGTCGACCCAGTCGGTCACATAGAGGTCGTGGTTGGGCAGCAGGGCGCGCACGGTGTCGCGCAGCAGGGTGGCGTGGTGTCCGGAAAGCGGGGCCACCAGCAGCACCTTCGGATCGTTCTTGCCGGCCAGGCGCACGTCGCGCTGGAAGTGCACCAGGCGGCAGAACGGCTTGTCCATGGCCACGGCTTCGATCACGCGGACGGACTTGCCGCCGATCTGAGTGGTGGGAAGACTCCAGGCGGGCTTCTGGTATTCCTTGCCGATACGGGTCATCAACTCATACCCAGCGGCCATCTGGCGCGAAATCGGGGTATAGGCGAGCGGGCTGTAGGGGCTGGAGAACAGCTGAGAACCGGCGTCCGTGAATGCAGCGAACGGAGTCAGGAAGGCGCGCTGCATTTCGTGCAATTGGTACAGCATTTCGGGGAAGTCCTTCTGGGTCGAGCGTGTGCCCCGATTATTGCTCCGAGGCGTAACGATATTTCCAATCAGACCGAAGAATGTCAGGCAAAGTGCCTGATTTTGTTGCTAAAAAGCGACCCGTCATGTGTTTCGCACCAGTTTAGGGCCGCGTTCATGCCTTGTGGTGATGCCAAAAGGTGGATTTATGCACTACGCCATGCAGTGCGGGATCACCAGTAGTTTTCTACTGCCAGGTTGCCAGGAATGCCGCGGCGTCCCGGCTTGAATCCCCGATCACCCAGCAATTTTCGTGCCTCCGCCAGCATGGCGGGGTTGCCGCAGAGCATGACCTTGGCGGTCTCGGGATCCAGCGGCTGGCCGGCCAGCTGCTCCAGCCGCCCGTCGGCGAGCAGCGTGGTGATGCGCGCTTGCGGCATGCCGGGCACGGCTTCGCGCGTGGCGATGGGCAGGTAGACGAGCTTGCCGGGGTCGGCGGCAAACATCTCGGCCAGGGCCGGATCGCGGCGCCAGGAGTTGATTTCGTCGCGATAGGCCAGTTCGGCCGCGGTGCGCACGCCGTGCACCAGGACGATGCGGCGGTAAGCGCGCCAGACGGCCGGGTCGCGCAGGATGGACAGGTAGGCCGACAGACCGGTGCCCGAGGCCAGCAGCCACAGGTCGCCGCCGGGCGCAAAGCGCTCCAGCGTCAGAAAGCCGTAGGGGGCCTTTTCGACGTAAAGCGCATCGCCGGGCTGCAGACGCGCCATGCGCGGACTGAAGAGACCGTCCGGGACAACGATGGAATAGAACTCCAGCCAGGGCTCATGCGGGGCAGAGACCATGGAGTAGGCGCGCCAGATCGTGGGCGCGCCGTCCGGGTCTTCAGCGCCGGGCAGACCTACCCGGGCGAACTGGCCTGGCACGAACGTGAAGGCCTCGTCCCGCGTCACGCGCACGGAGAACAGTTTGTCCGGCACCCAGGTGTGGACGCTGGTGATGGTCTGGCGCGTGTATTTGGAGTCGTCGGTCATCGGGACATCGCACGGAAAGCGCCGGTCCGGGGTGCGGCCGGCGTCCGTGGATTACTTTTCCAGGTATTGCAGCTTGTCCTGCTTGCCGTTCCATTCGTCGGCGTCGGGCAGGGGCTTCTTGGCGCGGCTGATGCTGGCGAATTCCGGGGAGAGTTCGGCGTTCAGCGCGATGAAATTGAGTTGGTCCTGCGGCACGTCTTCTTCGGCGTAGATCGCGTTGGCCGGGCATTCGGGGATGCAGACCGCGCAATCGATGCATTCGTCGGGGTCGATCACGAGGAAGTTCGGACCCTCACGAAAACAGTCCACCGGGCACACGTCGACGCAATCGGTGTACTTGCACTTGATACAGTTTTCGGTGACTACGTGGGTCATTCAGGAACTCCGGGGATCAGCGGCAGATGTGTCTTAATGGGCGGATTTTACCCAATGCCGCGCCGATGTGCCGGCAATACCCGTATTGACAGCGTGGCCCAGCGTGTCGAAGGCCCGCTGCTTCATGCTATGGTGTCGCGAAACGAAACGCGCAATCATGATTATTACTTCGCTGCTCGACACCGACCTGTATAAATTCAGCATGATGCAAGTCGTGCTGCATCACTTCCCGGCTGCCCAGGTCGAGTACCGGTACAAATGCCGGACGCAAGGCGTGGATTTGCGCCCCTATCTGGACGAAATCCGCCACGAAGTGCATCAGCTATGCCAGTTGCGCTTCACGGAAGACGAGCTTAAATATCTCGGCAGCTTGCGCTTTATCAAAAGCGACTTCGTTGATTTCCTTGGTCTGTTCCACATGCCGGAGCGCTGCATTCACATCAGCGAAGGCGAAGGCCCCGGCGAAATCAGCATCGAGGTCAAAGGGCCGTGGCTACACACGATCCTGTTCGAGATCCCCGTGCTGGCCATCGTCAACGAGGTCTATTTCCGAAACACCCGTAAGCATCCGGACTGGGAAGAGGGCCGCAAGCGCCTGCAGTCCAAGATGCACCTCGTGCTGGACGATCCCGCGCTGGCGGATTTCCGCGTGGCCGAATACGGCACGCGGCGCCGCTTCTCCAAGGCCTGGCACGAAGAAATCGTCTCCACCATGAAAGCCGAGATGGGCCCGCATTTCGCGGGAACCAGCAATGTGCTGCTTGCCAAGGAACACGACGTGCTGCCGCTGGGCACCATGGGCCACGAGTATCTGCAGGCCTGCCAGGCCCTCGGTCCGCGGCTGCGCGATTCGCAGGTTTTCGCGCTGGAAGTCTGGGCCAAGGAATACCGCGGCGACCTCGGCATCGCGCTGTCGGACGTCTACGGCATGGATGCGTTCCTGCGCGACTTCGACATGTATTTCTGCAAGCTCTTTGACGGCGCGCGCCACGATTCCGGCGATCCCTTCATCTGGGGCGAGCGCCTGCTTGAGCACTACCGCAAGAACCGCGTCGATCCGCGCGCCAAGACGCTGGTGTTCTCGGATGCGCTGACCTTCCCGCGCGCCATCGAGCTGGCGCGCCAGTTCTCGGGCCGCTGCAAGGTTTCGTTCGGCATCGGCACCAATCTCACCAACGACCTGGGCCACGAGCCGCTGCAGATCGTCATGAAGATGGTCCGCTGCAATGGCCAGCCGGTGGCCAAGGTGTCGGATGCGCCCGAAAAGACGATGTGCGACGATCCTGCCTACCTGGCCTATCTGCGCCAGGTTTTCCAGTTGCCGCCTGCCTGACGACGCCCGGGCGTCGCGCGCGGGCAGCGTTACCCAGTTCCAACCAAACCACTCGACTCTAGGGGAATTCTCATGAGCAGCATCAAGCGCTTTCACGTGACCAAGCGCCTGTCGGACATGGCCGTGTACAACGGCGTTGCCTACCTGGCGGGCCAGGTGCCGGACGATGCCACGCTGGACATCACGGGCCAGACCGAGCAAGTGCTCGCCACGATCGACCGTCTGCTGGCCGAAGCCGGCACCGACAAGACCAAGATCCTGATGGCCCAGATCTACGTGGCCAACATGAAGGAATTCGACGGCATGAACAAGGCCTGGGACGCATGGGTTGCCGACGGCAACTCGCCCCCCCGCGCCACCGTCGAGGCCCGCCTCGCCAACCCCGACTACAAGGTCGAGATCGTGGTGACGGCCGCCCTGTGATGCACGCAGGCTGAATGCCGGCCTCGTCCGGCACCCAGAAAAGCCCTCTGGCCAACGCCGAGGGCTTTTTCTTTGCGTGGATGTCAGACACCCCCGCCGCGTTACGCGCCCATCAGCATGATTCCCGCCAGCAAACCGCCCAGTTCCTCGCAACGCGCCAGATCCGCTGCCGGAACGGTCTTGGGCGCCAGGATCTGCGCGGCTGTCTGTGCGCCCAGATTCACGATGACGGCGGGCGCGACCGGGGTCAGCCGCCAGCCGGTGCAGATGCGTTCGACCTGCCGGGCGGCGCCCGCGCCGTCGCTGCCCGCGCTGATCATGGCGGCGTAGGGCAGTCCCTGCAGGCTGTCCAGCACCGCGTAGTAGTTGCGATCAAAGAACTCCTTCATCTCGCCGCTCAGGCTGGCGAGATTCTCGGGGGCGCAGAAGATGAACCCCTGGCTGGACAGCATTGCGTCTGCGCCAACTTCCTGCGCGCGCAACAGCGTAACGCGCAGATCGTCCGGCTGCTCCAGCGCGGCCGCCGCTTTGGTGGCTCCGCGCGCGGCGGCGCGCGCCATCTGCTGCGCCGCGCCCGTGCGCGAATGCCAGACGATCAGCAATTCCTTCATGCGTAACGCTCCGCCGGGTCCTGCCGGTAGTAAGCCCGCAGCATCGCATACCACTCGGGCAGGGCCTGCTGCATGGGGTGGGGATCCACGAAGAAGTGCTCCGAACTGACGGCAAAGAATTCGCCTTCGTCCGTGGCCGCGTAGGGATCCATCGGCAGTTGCCCGTACCAGGCGTCTGCTTCCTCGCTCTCGGGGTCCACGTCGTGCGGGATCGCTGCCTCCACGGCGTCGACCGCCGTAATGAAGCGGTCCAGGCTGTCGTCCAGCACCTGGCGCCACGCGCGCGGCTGGATCTCGGGATGCGCCGACAGCGACGGCATGCCGTCCGCAAAGCCCGAGCGAAGGTCCAGCTTGTGGGCAAATTCGTGGATGACGACGTTAAAGCCGCCTTCGGACAACTGCGTGTCCTCCCAGGACAGGACCAGCGGCCCGCCTTCCCAGGCTTCGCCCGCGGCGTCCTCGATGTACTCGTGGACCACGCCATCCTCGTCCTGACGCGAGCGCGGAATGCGGAAGCTGGCGGGATACACGATGATCTCGTCCCAGCCTTCGTACAGCTCGGGCGTGAGATTCAGGATGGGCAGGCAGGCCTGCGCGGCGATGGACAGCCGCATGAAGTCCGAGACCTCTAGCCCCTGCGCGCCGTTTATGGTCTTGCTGGCGAGCAGCCACGCGGCGCGCGCCTGCAGCTGGGCGGCTTCGCCCGGCGTCAGCACGGTCAGAAATGGGTAGGTGTCCAGCACCTGCCGCCAGAGTTCGGGCGGGATGCGGGCCTGCATCTCGGCGACCTCGGACGGGCGGGCGCCGCGCCCCTTCAGCCAGCGCAACATAAGCTTTGGTTCCTTACATATGCCGGGATGCGGCAGGGTGTTCAGGGTGATTGAACCCTAGTGTAGAGTGTTGGGATATTCAACCAGATACCTGTGCTACGCCCGTCATGTCCGCCCCGCCTGTTCCCGATGCGCCTTCGCCATTCGACGCTTCCTGGCGGCAGGAAGCCGGGTCGGGCCTGGATGCCGATGGCCTGACGTTGCTGGACCGGGCCGTCGCCTGGGCCGAGCCGCGTTTCCACGGCCAGAATGCCCTCACGGGCGAACCTCTTGCCGGTCACGGCGCCGGCGTGGTCCGTATCCTGGCCGCCATGCACACCGACGCGGCCACGCGCACCGCCGCGCTCCTGGCCGCGCTGCCCACCGACCTGATGGCCCCCGCGCCGTCCTTGCGAAACGACCCCATCGCCGCTGCCTTCGGCACGGAGGTCGCGCGGCTGGTGCAGGGCGCCTACGCCCTGCTGCGCCTGGGCGTGGTCGCCCGCCAGGCCAGCGATGCCGCCGCCGTAAGCGGCTCGCAAAAGGAAATGCAGCGCAAGATGCTGCTGGCCATGGCCGCCGACCTGCGCATCGTGCTGATGCGGCTGGCCTCGCGGCTGCGCACGCTGCGCTGGCACGCCGAAACCAAGGCCCCGTGCTCGCCCGACTTTGCCCGCGAGACCCTGGACCTGTACGCGCCGCTGGCCAACCGGCTGGGCATCTGGCAGATCAAGTGGGAAATGGAAGACCTGTCCTTCCGCTTTCTTGAGCCTGAAAAGTACAAGCACATCGCCCGCCTGCTGGAAGAAAAGCGGGTCGAGCGCGAGGCCTTCATCGCCGGCGCCATCGCGCGTCTGCAACAGGCTCTTGCCAAAAGCGGCATCCAAGCCGAGGTCAGCGGCCGGCCCAAGCACATCTACAGCATCTGGAACAAGATGCGCGTCAAGCGTCTGGACTTCTCGCAGATGTACGACCTGCGGGCGCTGCGCGTCATCGTCGACGACGTGCGCGCGTGCTACACGGCCCTTGGCATGGTGCACGAGATGTGGACGCCGCTGTCCGAGGAATTCGACGACTACATCTCGCGGCCCAAGCCCAACGGCTACCGGTCCCTGCACACGGTGGTCACCGATGACGATGGCCGCCCCTTCGAAGTGCAGATACGCACGCGCGAGATGCATCAGTTCGCCGAATACGGGATGGCCGCGCACTGGCGCTACAAGGAAGCGGGCGCCAAGGGCGGCCAGGTGGCTGCCTCCAGCGAATACGACCGGCAGCTTGCCTGGATGCGCCAGCTGCTGGCCTGGAACAGCGAAGTCGAGGGCGGCGCGGACACGCCGCCCGAACCGGGCAAGCCCGCCTCGGGCAGGGCCGCCGCGGGCAAGAGCCGCGGCGCGGTGGCGGCGCCCGCGCACACCGACGAGCGCATCTATGTGCTGACGCCCCAGGCGCGCGTGATCGAGTTGCCCGCCGGCGCCACGCCGGTGGATTTTGCCTACCACCTGCATACCGACCTGGGTCATCGCTGCCGGGGCGCGCGCGTCGATGGGCAGATGGTGCCGCTGCAGACGCATCTGTCCACCGGGCAGACCGTGGAGATCATCTCCGCCAAGTCCGGCGGCCCGTCGCGCGACTGGCTCAATCCGCAGTTGGGCTTTCTGGCCAGCCCCCGCGCACGCGCCAAGGTGCGCATGTGGTTCAACGCCATTGAACTGCAGCAGCGCATCACGCAGGGCCAGGCGCTCGTCGAAAAGGAATTGCAGCGCCTGGGCAAGACGGCCATCAACCTGGAACAGCTGGCCCAGAACCTGGGCTTTGCCCGCGCCGACGACCTGTACGTTGCCGCGGCCAAGGAAGAATTCAGCCTGCGCCAGATCGATGCGGTGTTCCAGCAGCCGGCGCCCGCGGCCGAGCCCACGCCGGCCGCGCTGCGCCACGCCAGCGCGGGCAGCGCCGAGAAAAGCGGCAAGAGCGGCGTGCTGGTGGTCGGGGTGGGGTCGCTGTTGACGCAGCTTGCCCGCTGCTGCCGCCCCGCGCCGCCGGATGCGATCTCCGGGTTCGTGACGCGCGGCCGCGGCGTTTCCATCCACCGCCGCGACTGCCACAGCTACCTGGCACTGGCCGCGCGTGAGCCCGAACGCGTCATCGAGGTGGCGTGGGGCGAAACCGCCGATACCTTCTATCCGGTAGACATCAGCGTGCGCGCGCACGACCGGTCCGGCCTCCTGCGCGACCTGTCCGAAGTGTTCGCGCGCCTGCGCCTGAACGTGGTGGGCGTGAACACCCAGAGCAAGCAGTCGCTGGCTCACATGGTGTTCACGGTGGAAGTGCGCGGCGGCGAATCGCTGTCGCGCGCGCTCGATGCGCTGGCCGAAGTGCCAGGCGTGTCGTCGGCGACGCGCCGCTAGAGGGGTGTCCGGCAGCGGCGCCGCTGCCGGAGATTGTCCCGCGCGGTGACCCACGCGGGGCGGAGGCGGTTCAGGCCTCAGTGCTCCAGGTCTTCATGCGCGCGATCACGCATGTAGAACGCGGCAACCAGGCCCAGGGCCACGCCAAACATCACGTAGTAGGCGGGCGCCATGGGCGAGCCGGTGGTCTTGATGAGCCAGGTCACGATGAACTGCGCGAACCCGCCAAAGATCATCACGGCCACGTTATAGGCCAGCGACAGGCCCACCGAACGCACGCGCGCCGGGAACAGCTCGGCCATCACCGTGCTGAACACGCCAAAGAATGCCGACACGAAAATGCAGACCACGACCTGCACGGTCAGCAGGCGGCCGATCGACGGCGCGTCCGACAGCCAGAAGTACAGCGGGTACAGCACGATCAGGTAGCCGATCAGCGAGCCGATCACGAGCGGACGGCGGCCGATGCGGTCGGACCAGGCGCCCATGAACGGGGTCAGCACCACCATCAGCGCCGCGCCCGCCATCTGCACCAGGAAGGTCTGGTTCAGCGGCAGCATCAGCACCTTGGTCGAATAGGTGACCAGATACGTGAAGGTGATGTAGATGGACACCGTGGCCGTCACCACCAGGCCCACGCCGATCAGCGTCTCGCGCGTGTGGGTGCGCAGCATCTGACCCAGCGACAGGCGCTTGACCTCGCCGCGCTCGGCGGCCTGGCGGTCGGCTTCCTTCATCTGCTTGAAGGCGTCCGTTTCGTCGACATTGCGGCGGATATAGATGGCGATCGGCACGATCACCAGGCCGAAGGCGAACGGCAGGCGCCACGCCCAGTCGGCGATCTGCTGCTCGGTGAAGAACTCGGTGATCAGCGTGCCGCAGGCCGCGCCAATCAGCAGCGCCAGCATCTGGCCCGCCATCTGCCACGAGCCGTAGAAGCCGCGCTTGCCGTTGGGCGCCATTTCGATCAGCAGCGCCGTCGACGTGCCGAACTCGCCGCCGGCCGAGAAGCCTTGCAGCAGGCGAGCGATGAGGATGAAGATCGGCGCCAGGATGCCGGCCGCGTGGTAGGTGGGCGCCACCGTGATCAGCGCGATGGACACGGCCATCAGCGAGGTCACCAGCACCATGGCGGCCTTGCGGCCCTTGCGGTCGCCGTACAGGCCCAGGATGATGCCGCCCACCGGGCGCATGAAGAACCCGACGCCGAAGATGGCGGTGGTCATGAGGATGGCGTTCAGTTCGCTGCCGGGGACGCTGGGGTCCGTGGGAAAGAACAATTTGGCGATGATCGGCGTCATGAACGCGAACACCAGGAAGTCATACCATTCGAGGGCGTTGCCTATTACCGCTGCCACGATGTTGCGTGTGGGGACTGCTTTGTGCTGCACGGGATCTCCTTGGGGGCTTTTTAAAATCCGGCCGACATTCTAGGCGGTGCCGCCCCGGCCGTCCTGGCAATCGTCCGCAAGGGGCCCGAGACGCGGCCGCTGCCTGGCTTTACACTGCGTCTTTTCCCCACGAGAGTAGTGACATGAACGCGCGCACCTGGCTGGAAACGCTGGTTGGCTTTGACACCACCAGCCGCAATTCCAATCTTGCCCTGATCGAAACCGTCCGTGACTGGCTCAAGGGTCAGGGCGTCGAGGCATGGCTGGCGCACAACCCCGAGCGCACCAAGGCCAACCTCTTTGCCACGCTGCCGGCGCAAGACGGCAACCAGCAGGGCGGCATCGTCCTGTCGGGCCACACCGACGTGGTGCCCGTGGACGGTCAGGACTGGAGCACGGACCCGTTCAAACTCGTCGAAAAAGACGGTCTGCTCTATGGCCGCGGCAGCTGCGACATGAAGGGCTTCATTGCCGGATCCCTGGCCCTGGTGCCGGAATTCATGGCCATGCCGCGCAAGAAGCCCATCCATCTGGCGTTCTCCTACGACGAGGAAGTCGGCTGCGCCGGCGCGCCGTACATGCTGGCCGACCTGCACGAACGCGGCATCCGTCCCGAGGGCTGCGTCGTGGGCGAACCCACCGGCATGCAGGTCGTGGTGGCCCACAAGGGCATCAATCTCTTCCGCTGCAAGGTCCACGGCAAGGCGGCGCATTCCTCGCTCACGCCCCGCGGCTGCAACGCCATCGAATATGCCGCCCGCCTGATCTGCCGCATCCGCGACCTCGCGGACAGCTTCAAGGCCAACGGCCCCTACGATCAGTTCTACGACGTGCCGTTCTCCACGATGACCACCAACCAGATCCGGGGCGGCATCGCGGTCAACACCATTCCCGAACTGTGCGAATTCACCTACGAATTCCGCAATCTGCCGGGCATGCGTCCCGACGACATCCAGGCCGAAGTCGAAAAATACGTGCGCGAAGAGCTGCTGCCGAAGATGAAGGCCGAATTCGACGGCGCCAGCATCGAAATCGAGACCGGCGCCGCCGCGCCCGCCCTGGAAGCCTCGGAAGAAGCCGCCATCACCCAGCTCGTGCGCGCCCTGACCGAAGACCGCGCCACGCGCAAGGTGGCCTACGGCACCGAGGCGGGGCTTTTCCAGGGGATCGGCATTCCCACGGTGGTCTGCGGTCCCGGCCACATCGAACAGGCCCACAAGCCCAACGAATACGTGGCGCTGGACCAGCTTGCCGCCTGCGAAACCTTCTTGCGCCGCATGGGGCAGTCGCTCTGACGAGCGGAGCCCCAGGGGGCGGGCGGCACGCCGGTGCCGTCCGCGTCAGGTAAAATGACGGGTTGCAAACCGGATTTGCGGCCGGCAGTGGCCTGCCGCGATGCCGGGGGAGATGCTTTGGTGAAACCTTACGACTTTCCGGATGCCAAGGGCCATTTCGGGCCTTATGGCGGTGTTTTCGTGGCGGAAACGCTGATGCACGCGCTCGATGAACTGCGCGCGTCCTATGACCGTTATCGGGTCGATCCCGCCTTCCTGGAAGAGTTCAACTACGAACTCAAGCATTTCGTGGGCCGGCCCAGCCCCGTCTACCACGCCCGGCGCTGGTCCGAGCTGGTCGGCGGCGCCCAGATCTGGTTCAAGCGCGAAGACCTGAACCACACCGGCGCGCACAAGATCAACAACTGCATCGGCCAGGCCCTGCTGGCCAAGCGCATGGGCAAGCCGCGCGTCATCGCCGAAACCGGCGCGGGCCAGCACGGCGTGGCCACCGCCACCGTCGCGGCCCGCTACGGCATGGAATGCGTGGTCTACATGGGTAGCGAAGACGTGCGCCGCCAGGCCTCCAACGTCTACCGCATGAAGCTCTTGGGCGCGACCGTGGTGCCCGTGACTTCCGGTTCGCGCACCCTGAAGGACGCGCTGAACGAAGCCATGCGCGACTGGGTCACCAACATCGAAAACACGTTCTACATCATCGGCACGGTGGCGGGTCCCGACCCCTATCCCCGCATGGTGCGCGATTTCCAGACCGTCATCGGCAACGAATGCCTGACGCAGATGCCCGAGGCCATCGGCCGCCAGCCCGACTACGTCGTGGCGTCGGTGGGCGGCGGCTCCAACGCCATGGGCATCTTCCATCCCTACATCCCCCACGAAGAAGTGCGCCTGATCGGCGTTGAAGCGGCGGGCGAGGGCATGGACAGCGGCAAGCACGCCGCATCGCTGGCCGCGGGCCAGGTGGGCGTGCTGCACGGCAACCGTACCTACGTCATGCAGAACGAGGACGGCCAGGTCCAGGAAACGCATTCCGTCTCCGCCGGCCTGGACTACCCGGGCGTCGGCCCGGAACACGCGTGGCTCAAGGATTCGGGCCGCGCCGAATACGTCGGCATCACCGACGAGGAAGCCCTGAAGGCTTTTCACGATTGCTGCCGCATCGAAGGCATCATGCCCGCGCTGGAGTCCTCGCACGCTATCGCGCAGGCCGTCAAGATGGCCGCCACGCTGCCGCGCGACGCCGTGATCCTGGTCAATCTGTCGGGCCGCGGCGACAAGGACATGCACACCGTCGCCGAACGCGCCGGCATCGAGCTCTGAACATGACAACCCGCACTGATCGCATTGCCGCGGCTTTCGCGCGCACCGCAGAGTCCGGCCGCGCCGCGGCCCTGATTCCCTACATCGCCGCCGGCGATCCTTCCCCCGGGGCCACCGTGCCGCTGATGCACGCGCTGGTGGATGCCGGCGCCGACGTCATCGAACTGGGCGTGCCGTTCTCGGATCCCATGGCCGATGGCCCCGTCATCCAACGCGCCGCCGACCGCGCCATCGCGCAAGGCGTGGGCCTGGCCCGCGTGCTCGAGCTGGTGGCGGATTTCCGCCAGCGCGACACCGCGACGCCCGTGGTCCTGATGGGCTACGCCAATCCCATCGAACGCATGGGGCAGGCGGAATTCGCCAGCCGCGCCGCGCAGGCCGGCGTGGACGGCGTGCTGGTCGTGGACTATCCGCCCGAGGAAGTCATCGAGTTCGCCGCCACCCTGGGCGAACACGGCATTGCGCCCATCTTCCTTTTGGCGCCCACGTCCACCGAAGAACGCATCAAGGCCGTCGCCACGGTGGCGCGCGGCTACGTGTATTACGTGTCGCTCAAGGGCGTGACGGGCGCGGGTTCGCTGAACACCGACGACGTGGCCGACCGCGTGGCCCTGATTCGCCGCCACGTGCGCGACATTCCGGTCGGCGTGGGATTCGGCATCCGCGATGCCGAAAGCGCCCAGCGCGTGGCCCGATCGGCCGATGCCGTGGTCATTGGCAGCAAACTGATTGAAACCATGGAGCAGGCGGTCGCCAACGCACCGGCTGCCCAGCAAACCGACGCCGCAGTCGCCGCCGCCAGCGGCTGGCTGCGCACCATCCGGCAGGCGCTGGATCAAGTAAAACGAGAGAACGCGTCGGCCTGAGCGGCCGGGTCGCGATCTCAAACGGGATGAATACTCAATGAGCTGGATCGATAAACTCCTGCCGCCTCGCATCAACAAAACCAGCGACAGCGGCGCCCGCCGCGTTCCCGAAGGCCTTTGGGTGAAATGCCCGTCGTGCGAATCGGTGCTGTATAGCGAAGACCTGGCAGCCAACCTTCACGTCTGCCCCAAGTGCGACCACCACATGCGGATCGGGGCTCGTGCCCGGATCGATTCACTGCTCGACATGGAAGGCCGCGTTGAAATCGGCCAGACCACGCGTTCGGTCGACACCCTGAAGTTCAAGGACACGCGCAAGTATCCCGAGCGCCTGCAAGAGGCCGTCAAGGCCACGGGCGAATCCGACGCGTTGGTGGTCATGAGCGGCTCGATCCGCGGCGTGCCCGCCACGCTGGCCTGCTTTGAATTCGAATTCATGGGCGGCTCGATGGGCTCGGTGGTGGGCGAGCGCTTTGCGCGCGGCGCGCAGGCGGCCCTGGACAACAAGACGCCGTTCATCTGCGTGGCCGCTTCGGGCGGCGCGCGCATGCAGGAAAGCCTGCTGTCGCTCATGCAGATGGCCAAGACGAACGCCATGCTGACCCGCCTGTCGGCCGCCGGCCTGCCGTTCATCAGCGTCCTGACCGATCCCACGATGGGCGGTGTGTCGGCCAGCTTTGCGTTCATGGGTGACGTCGTCATTGCCGAACCCAAGGCCCTGATCGGCTTTGCCGGCCCGCGCGTGATCGAACAGACCGTGCGGGAAAAGCTGCCCGAAGGCTTCCAGCGCGCGGAATTCCTGCTGCAAAAGGGCGCCATCGACATGGTCGTGGATCGCCGCCAGCTTCGCGAAGAAATTGCCCGCCTGCTGGCGCTGCTGACCAATCAGCCGGCCGACGTGGTGACTGCCTGACAATGCTGCCGGCGCCGGGCTGCCGCATGACGGTAGCGCCGGCTTCGGAAAATGCCGCCAGCAGCTTCGTGCTTCGGGCGGCATTTTTGTTTTTGCGCTCAGCGTCAAAGCTCGGGCACGCCACTTGCTAAGGCGGCCTAGCGCAAAATCGCAAGCTTGAATTACGCGTGGTCCGGAACAGTCTTTTTCATGTCCGTTTGTTGCCATATTGCGACATGCGTAAGGCGGGTTGGTCCGGATTTTGCTAATGTTCCCCGTTAGTCCAGAAATAGATGGAGTTAATCCCATGCAGTCGACGAAGAAGAAAATGCTGACGCGCCTTGCCGGCCTTGCCCTGGCAGGCGTTGCCACCTTTGCCAGCGCCCAGTCGTCCGAGGGCACGCAGGGCGGCGTCAGCCTGCACTACGGCATCGGCGATCACTACAAGCGCCTGACCCTGAACTACGAAACTGCCTCGCTCTGGACCTATCAATTCGGCGGCAACTGGGGCCGGCTGGACCTGACGCCGGAATTCGGCGCCTCGTACTGGCAGGCCGACGGTTCGCGTTCGCCCGGCCATGTGTGGCAGTTCAGCGCCATCCCGATGTTCCGCTGGTGGACCGGCGAACGCTTCTACATCGAAGCGGGTATCGGCGCCACGCTGTTCTCCAGCACGCGCTTCGCCGACGAAAACATCAGCACGGCCTTCCAGTTCGGCGACCACGTCGGCGTTGGCTTCCTGCTCACGCCGAACAACCGCATCGGCGTGCGCTACTCGCACTTCTCGAATGCCAGCATCAAGCGCCCGAACCCGGGCCTGGACGTGGTGCAACTCACCTACACGTACCAGTTCTGATCGCATCGTGACGTCCTGAGCGTTCCCGCCTGCCGGACGTCCCCGGCGCAGATCTTGAAAACCACCCGTTCACGGGTGGTTTTTTTTGTGCGTCGCCTGGGTCATGGTCATCCCGGGGGCACCGCTAAAACCAAAAAAAAATTATCGTTTGACTGCGTGTCCACGTACTTGTTGGTGTTGAGTGCAATGGCCAGAATGCCCTGGCAACACCCAAAACCACAACGAGCCGTCGTGGGACGCTTCGATCCGCCGCTGCAGGCGTGATCGCGGCCAGGCCCGGCAGGCGGCACACGGAGACGCAGATGAAATACCCCTGTATGAAGGCGCGCCGCTTGGCGCGCATCGCCGGCGCCGCCGGTCTCGTCCTTTCGCTGGCGTCCGCCCCGGGCGCCGTGCTGGCCGACGAATTTCCCGCCAAGCCCCTGCGCATGGTCGTCGGCTTCGCGCCGGGCGGCGGCGCGGATATCGTGGCGCGGCTGGTGGGCGCCAAGATGGCCGACAGCCTGGGGCAGCAGGTGGTGGTGGAAAACCGCGCCGGCGCCACGGGCACGATCGCGGCCGACAACGTGGCCCGCTCGCCCGCCGATGGCTACTCGCTGTTCCTGGGATCGCAATCCACCATGGTCGTGGCGCCGTCCCTGTTCCCCACGCTGCCGTTCAAACCCGAGACTGATTTCGAGCCGGTATCGCAGATCGTGACGATGCCCCTCATCCTCGTGGTCAACCCCGCGATGATCGATGTGAAAAGCGTCGGCGAGCTGACCGAGCACATCCGCAAGGCGGGCAACGGCGCGCTCAGTTATGCGTCCTCCGGCCAGGGCGGCCCGCAACACATCGCTGGCGAGTTGTACGCGCACCGGGTCGGCACCAAGGTCACGCACGTGCCCTACAAGGGCGAATCGGCGGCGATCGCCGACGTGCTGGGCGGACACGTGCCCTACATGTTTGCGAACCTGCCGGTGGCGCTGCCGCACATCGCCTCGGGCAAAGTGCGTCCGCTGGCGATCACCAGCCTGAAGCGCGATCCGAAGGCGCCGCAGATTCCCACGTTGGCCGAATCGGGCTTCAAGGACTTCGAGGTGTCGACCTGGTACGGCGTGTTTGCGCCGGCCAAGACGCCCAAGCCGGTGATCGAGAAGCTGTCCAATTCCATCCGCACCGCGCTGGCGCAACAGGACATGCAGGCCAAGCTGAGCGAGCAGGGGTTCACGGTGGTGGGCAGCGATTCGGCGGCCTTCAGCCAATTCGTGGGGGCCGAACTGCCGCGCTGGTCGGTGCTGATCCGCGACATCGGCATCAAGCCGGAATAAGGCGGTCACCACGCGTTGGCGCCCCTGGGCGGGCGTCAGCGGGAGCCGTTCACCGGCGGCTCCCATTCATTTACCCGAGACAATGACATGATCGACTTCACCGAAAAACGCGCCGCCGGCCCCGTCATCCGGCTGCATTCCGCAGACAACGTCGTGGTGGCGCGCGTGCCCATCGGCATCGGCGCTGCCGTGCCCTCCGAAAACCTTGTCAGCCGCAGCCAGGTGCCCGCCGGCCACAAGATCGCGGCGCGCGATCTGCGCGCGGGCGAGCCCATCCTGAAATACAACGTCTGCATCGGCTTTGCCGCCACCGACATCCCGGCGGGCACCTACGTGCATTCGCACAACATGGATTTCCAGGAATTCGACCGCGACTATGCGCACGCGCGGGACTACGCCCCGACGCAAATCCTGCCCGAATCGGAGCAGGCGCGATTCCAGGGCATCGTGCGCGCCAACGGGCAGGTGGGCACGCGCAACTACATCGGCATTCTTGCCACGGTGAACTGTTCGGCCACGGTGGTGCATCGGATTGCGGCCGCTTTCACCCAGGATGTCATGGACGCCTATCCCAATGTGGACGGCGTGGTGGCGCTGAGTCACGGCATGGGCTGCGGCATGGAGATGTCTGGCGAGCCGATGGATCTCTTGCGGCGCACGATGGGCGGATACGCCTGTCATGCAAATTTTGCGGGCGTGCTGATCGTGGGCCTGGGGTGCGAACGCAATCAGCTCGATGCGCTGCTCAAGGACCAGGGCCTGGAGGCGGGCTCGCGGCTGCAGACCTTCATCATGCAGGAGACGGGCGGCACCCGCAAAACGATCGAGGCCGGCGTCGCTGCGGTAAAGGCGATGCTGCCGGTCGCAAACGACGTGCGGCGCGAGCCGGTGCCGGCGCGGCACCTGAAGATCGGCCTGCAATGCGGCGGATCGGATGGCTTTTCGTCGATCACCGCCAATCCGGCGCTGGGCGCGGCCATGGATATCCTGGTGCGGCATGGCGGCACCGCCATTCTGTCGGAGACGCCGGAGATCTATGGCGTCGAGCATACGCTGACGTCACGGGCACGCAACCGCGAAGTCGGCGAGAAGCTGGTCCAGCGCATCCGCTGGTGGAAGGAAGAGTATTCGCCGGGGCGCGACGTGCAGATCAATGGCAAGGTCAGCCCGGGCAATCAGATGGGGGGCCTGGCCAACATCTTTGAAAAATCGTTGGGCTCGTCGATGAAGGGCGGCACCACGGCGCTGATGGAGGTCTATCGTTACGCGGAACCCGTCCGGCAGCCGGGCATGGTGTTCATGGACACGCCGGGGTTCGATCCCGTGTCGGCAACGGGGCAGATCGCGGGCGGCGCCAACATCATCTGCTTTACGACCGGCCGCGGCTCGATGTTCGGCGCCAAGCCGGTGCCCTCGATCAAGCTGGCCACCAATACGCCGATGTTTGATCGGCTGACCGAAGACATGGACGTCAACTGCGGCGACATCCTGGACGGAACGGCAACGCTGCAAGAGGTGGCGCAGCGGATCTTCGAGGAAATCCTGCGGGTGGCCTCCGGCGACCGCAGCAAGAGCGAGTTGCTGGGACTGGGGGACCACGAATTCGTGCCCTGGAATATCGGCGTGGTGAGCTGACCGCCTCGAAAGACTGCAGCGTCGCGGACGGTCAGCGTATTGACCGTCCGCGTTTGGGTCCGTCCGCGTGTGGACCGTCCACGTGGTGCAGAAGCGCTCAGGCGTCGGACAACTCGGCGGCGCCCGGCATCTCAAACCCGTTCGCCTCCAACGCGGCCTTCAACCCATCAGTCTGCGAGGCATTCAGTTCCACCAGCGGCGGCCTTACCGTGGCCCACGCCGCGTCGCCGGACTTCCAGGCGATGGCCGCCTTCATGGCGGGAATCATCGGAAACTGCTGGAACACATTGCGCGTGGCGTTCAGGCCCGCCTGGCGCTCGTCGGCATCAGCCTCTTGCCAGCGCTGCTGGAGCGCCACGATCGGACCAGGATTGACGTTGCCCGTGGCCGTGATGCAGCCCACGCCGCCCGCGCGCAGGGTCTGCAGCAGGAATGCCTCGCTGCCCGCGTAGACCTGGAATCCGCGAGACGAAAAGCGCTCGATCATGGCGGCGGTGTTGGCCCAATCGCCGCCGCTGTCCTTCACGCCGGCGACGATGCCGGGATAACGATCGAGCAGACGCTCGATGAGGGCCAGGCTCAGGGGCACCTGGCTCACGGGCGGGATGTGATAGAGATACATGCGCAGCTTGTCGTCGCCCACGCCCTCGATCAGCTCGGCGTAGTAGCGGAAAAGACCTTCGTCGCTGACCCCTTTGTAATAAAAGGGCGGCAGGACCAGCACACCCATGCTGCCGCTGCGCACGGCATGCTGCGTCAGCGAAATGGCATCGGGCAGCGCGCAGGCGCCCGTGCCCGGCATCAGCGCCGACGGTTCCACCCCCGCTTCGAGCAGCGCGTCCAGCAGCGTGTGCTTTTCTTCCAGCGATAGCGAATTGGCCTCGGAGTTGGTGCCGAAGATGGCCAGTCCGACGGACTGTTCGCGCAGCCAGCGGCAGTGCTTCACGTAGCGCCCCAGTGCCGGGCGGTAGCGCTCGTCGAACGGCGTCAGGACAGGAGAAAAAACGCCGGGAATGCGGGCAGGGGTCGTCATGTCTCTACTCGTTATTGGAAGGATGGAAAAAGCGCGCCGCGGTCGCGCGGCTGCGATTTCCGATTCTGGCATTGATCTGTGCTTCGAACATCTGCTGTTTAATGGCTTCAATCCATAAAATTGTTGTGGTTTGCCACACGTCAAGAAAAGGGGGAGACCGTGGATACGCGCTATGTGCAGAGCTTTGTGTCGGTCATCGAGAGCGGCTCGCTTGCCGAGGCCGCGCGGCGGCTGGACCTGACCCCCGCCGCCATCGCGGCGCGCGTGCGCACGCTGGAAGAAGAGCTGGGCGCCACGTTGATCAAGCGCGTGGGCCGCAGCGTCAAGGCGACCGAAGCCGGCCTGAAGGTGCTCGAGCGCGCCCGCAGCGTGCTGCGCGAGGTGCGCGACCTGCGGGCCAGCGCCGCGGACGACGCGCCGCTGGGCGAGCTGCGCCTGGGCGTCTCAGCGTCGGCCTTGACCGGCATCATGCCCATCGTGCTGGCCCGGCTGTACCGGCGCATGCCCAAGCTGGCGGTCTTCATGGAACCCGGCACTTCCAACCATCTGTACCACCGCGTCATCAATGCAGACCTGGATGCGGCGTTCATCGTAAAGCCGCAATTCAACCTGTCCAAGGGCTACGCCTGGAAGCAGGTGACCGAGGAGCCGTTGGTCGTGCTCGCCCCGCCCGACACGCCGGGCAACGACGCGCACGAGTTGATGCGCACGCAACCCTTCATTCGCTACGACCGCAATGTCTGGGGCGGGCGGCTGGCCGACCAGTACCTGCGCCAGCATGGCATTGCGCCCCGCGAGCGGCTGGAGGTCGACGGCCTGATGGGCATTGCCTGCATGGTCTCGGAAGGGCTGGGCGTGTCGCTGGTGCCGGATTGGGCGCCGGATTGGCTCGACAGCCGCCGCGTAAAGCGTGTGCTGCTGCCCGGCCGAGCGCCGCTGCGCCGGATGGGCATCCTGTGGGCGCGTCACATGCCGCATTCGGCCCTGGCGGAAGCCTTTGTGGAGGAAGCGGGCCGCGCCCTTGATCCGCAGGCGCGCCATTCGGCAAGCGACTGACGCCGCCCGAGGCAAAAAAACACCCCGCAGACCGTTTCCGGTGTGCGGGGTGTTGTGCTTCTCAGGGCCAGGCCCTGGGGGCCTGGCGGTCTAGCGGCTTAGTGGCGCGTTTCGACCTGAACCAGCGGCTCGTTCGAGACGGGCGTCACGGGCTTGCGCTCGCGGCCCAGGCGAACCGGCGCATACGAGGCAGCAATGCGTTGCTGCGTCTGTGCGTGGCGTTCCGGATCGGTTTCCACCCACTTCAGGCCAGCGGCGTTGACCACGTCGTGCAAGGCCTGCGCCTTGGCGGCGGGGGCAGCGGCGGGCACCACGATGGGCTGCTGCGCGCTGGCCGGAGCCACCGGCGCGGGGGCCGGAGCGACGGGCGCGGGGATCGCCGGATTCAGGTCCGCCAGCTTGGTCAGCGTGCCGGCCACCGCGTCATAGATGTAGCGCGAGCCGGGCGTGCGGTCGTTGTAGGCGGCGACGATGAACTTGT
>NZ_CADIJP010000003.1 GCF_902859725.1 Achromobacter mucicolens
CCAGCTCATGCAGCACGGCGGCATCCGGCGCGACGCGGCTCGCCAGCCGCAGCCGCACGCCCCCGGCGCCGGCCGGCAGCAAGACGGCGTAGTCGAAACGGCGCAGCCACGGCGCAAGCCGGGCCCGCAACGCCACGGCGTCGCCCTGCCGCCAGGCCGCGGCCTGCCACGCAAGCCCGGCCGGTTCCGCGCGCAATGCCGTGAACTTGAGCTCCGGCTGGCGCGAGATGGGATCGGACGCCGGATTGGTCAGGGCGTTCACGCCCAACCCGGCCATGAAGGCGCTGCCCCAGTGCATCGGCACAAAAGCGTGCCCCGGCCGCAGCGTGTCGTCCGCCTGCACCGGCAGCACCAGGCCGCCGCGCCGCGAGTCCAGCCGGGCCAGGTCGCCGGCCGCAAGGCCAAGGCGGCGCATGTCGTCCGGATGCAGCGACACCCAGGGCTCCTCGACGTGCTGGATCAGCGCCCGGGCAAGCGAGGTGCGCGCCATGGTGTGCCAGTGATCGCGCAACCGGCCGGTTGTGAGCTGCAGCGGATAGTCTTCCGAGACCGCTTCGGCCGTCGGCCGCCACGACACGTCGCAGAATCGGGCCCGGCCGCTCGCCGTGGGAAAGATGCCGTCTGCATAGAGCCGCGGCGTGCCCTGCCCGGCGCGATACGGCCATTGCTGCGGTCCGCCCTCTTCCAGCGCGGCGTAGTCCAGCGCGCTGTAGTCCAGGTCCCGGCCGGCCGTCATGCGCGCGTGTTCGGCAAAGACCTTGCTTTCATCGCAATAGGCGAAAAGACCCGCCTTGTGCGGCGCAATGCGCGCGGCCAGCCGGACGGCGACCGACTGCGCCAGCCGCCAATCCGGCTGCGCGTCGCCGGGCGGCGCGATCGCCGCGCGGACCCGGCTGACGCGCCGCTCGGAATTGGTCACGGTGCCGGACTTCTCGGGCCAGGTCGCCGCCGGCAACACCAGGTCGGCATGGGCCAGCGTCTCGGTGCCGGCATACGCCTCCTGCACGATCACGAACTCGGCGCGCGCCAACGCGGCCCGCACGCGCGCCTGGTCGGGCAGCGACTGCGCCGGGTTGGTCGCGGCGATCCACAGGACCTTGATGCGCCCGTCCGCCACGGCGTCGAACATATCGAGCGCCGTGGCGCCCGGCGCGTCGGGCAGGCTGTCCACGCCCCACAGCCGCGCGACCTCGGCGCGGTGCGCGGCGGACGCCGGATCACGGTGGCCCGGCAGCAGCGTCGCCATGCCGCCGGCCTCTCGGCCGCCCATGGCATTGGGCTGTCCGGTCAGCGAAAACGGCCCCGCGCCGGGACGCCCGATCTGCCCCGTGGCCAGATGCAGGTGAATCAGCGCAGCATTCTTGTCGGTGCCCGCGACCGACTGGTTCAAGCCCATCGTGTACAGCGACAACGCCGCGCTCGCCTTGCCGAACCAGCGCGCGGCCTGGACGATGTCGTCTGCCGGCACGCCGCAGATGCGCTGCGCCGCCTCGGGCGTGACCGTCCGCACGCGCGCCCGCAGCGCCTCGAAGCCCTCGGTATGACGCGCGATGTAGTCCTCGTCGGCCAAGCCTTCGCGCAGCATCACGTGCAGCATGGCATTAAAGAGCGCCACGTCCGACCCCGGCGCAATCGGCAGATGCAGGTCGGCAAACGCGGCCGTGTCCGTGCGGCGCGGATCGGCCACGATCACCTTCATGTCCGGGCGCTGCGCGCGTGCGGCTTCCAGCCGCCGGAACAGCACCGGATGCGCGTAGGCCATGTTGGACCCGGCGATCAGCACCGTGTCGGCCAGCTCCAGGTCTTCATAGCAGGCGGGCGGCGCGTCCGCGCCCAGCGTGCGCTTGTACCCCGACACCGCGCTCGACATGCAGAGCCGGGAGTTGGTGTCGATGTTGTTGGTGCCCGCCAGCGCGCGCGCCAGCTTGTTGAAGACCGCGTAGTCTTCCGTCAGCAACTGGCCCGACAGATAAAAGCCCACCGAATCGGGCCCGTGCTTGGCGATCGCCTCGGCCAGCCGGTCCGCGGCCATGTCCAGCGCGGACGTCAGCCCGATATCCCGCAGCGGCTCGCCACGGGCTTCGCGCCATTGCGCCGACAGCACGCGCGCGCCATCGCGCCGCACGGTGTCGGCAAGCGCCAGGCCCTTGCTGCAGAGGCGCCCGCGATTCGCCGGATGCGAGTCGTCGCCGCGCACGCCCGCCACCGCGCCGCCGCGCACCTGCACGCGCACCCCACAGCCCGTGCCGCAATAGCAGCAGATGGACGCGACCTCATGCGCCGCCTCACTGACGATTTCAATCCGTCGCGCCATCATCGGCGTGTCCATGTCCTACTCCCTTGCCGCGCCTTCGCCGAGCATGAGCTGCTCGCGCAGCACGCCGATGCCGGCTCCTTCACGGATGAGCCGCATGTACCAGGCGCTGTCCGCCGTATCGCCGTACAGGCAGGCGCCCACCAGCCGGTCGTTCTGGATCACCAGTTTCTTGTAGACGCCGCCCGGCATGTCGGCCAGCGTGATGGTCTCGGTCTGCGCGCCGCCCGCGAAGTCGCCTGCGGAAAACAGGTCGATGCCGGTGACCTTGAGCTTGGTCGACGTGACACTGCCTTCGTATCGGCCGATGCCATGCTGCGCAAGGTGATTGGCCGCGACCTTGGCCTGCTCGAAAAGCGGCGCCACCAGGCCGTATGCCGTGCCGCGATGGCTGACGCATTCACCCACCGCGTAGATGCGGGGGTCAAACGTCTGCAAGGTGTCGCTGACCACGACGCCGCGATCCACATGCAGGCCGCAGCGTTGCGCCAGCTCGGTGTTGGGCCGCACGCCCGCCGCCATCACCACCAGGTCGGCGGGGACTTCGGAGCCGTCCGCGAAGCGCACCGCGCGCACGCGCCCGTCCGGCCCGCCGAGGATCGCCTCGGTCTGGTGCTGAAGCAGGAACTTCAGGCCACGGGCCTCCAGGCTTTCGCGCAGCAGCGCGGCGGCCTCCCCGTCCAGTTGCCGGTCCAGCAACGCCGCACCCAGATGCACCACCGACACGGCCATGCCACGCGCCGCCAGACCGTTGGCGGCCTCAAGCCCCAGCAATCCGCCCCCGATCACCACGGCGTGGCGGTATCGCGAGGCGGCGTCGATCATCAGGTTGACGTCGCCAATGTCGCGAAACGCCACCACGCCCGCCAGGTCGTGACCCGGCACCGGCAGGATGAAAGGCTTGGATCCGGTCGCCAGCAACAGCCGGTCGTATGGCGTGCGCGTGCCGTCGCCGGCCACGACCATCCGCCGCGCGCGGTCGATGCCGGTCACCGTGCACTGGCGCCGCAGGCGGATGCCGTGGCTGGCATACCAAGCCTCGTCGTTCAGCACGATGTCCTGCAGCGTGCGCTCGCCCGTCAGCACCGGCGACAGCAGGATGCGGTTGTAGTTGGTGTGGGGCTCGGCGCCGAACACCGTGATGTCGTAAAGATCGGGCGCGAGCTTGAGCAGCTCCTCCACGGTCCGGATGCCGGCCATGCCATTGCCGACCACGACCAGCTTCTGCCTGGCTTGCATGACCGCCCCCTTACGCGGCGGCGCGCGCCGCTGCTGCGCCGGCTTCCTGCAAGGGCGCGGGCACGACGGCAAGCGCGGCGTTGGCCTGGACCGCGGCCTGGGAACGCTCGGGATTGCCGTGCCGGCGATGCAGGAAGTCCACCACGCCCGCGCGGCACGCCAGGTACGTCGGATCGTTGGCCAGCCGGACGCGGTCGCGCGGCCGGGGCAGCGGCACCGGCAGGATCTCGCCGATCGTCGCGGCCGGTCCATTGGTCAGCATGACGATGCGGTCCGACAGCAGCACGGCCTCGTCCACATCGTGCGTGACCATGATGGTGGTCGTGCGCGTCTTGGCCACGATCTTGAGCAGCTCGTCCTGCAGATGCGCGCGCGTCAGCGCATCCAGCGCGCCGAACGGCTCGTCCATCAGCAGCACGCCAGGCTCGATCGCCAGCGCGCGCGCGATGCCCACGCGCTGCTTCATGCCGCCCGAGATCTCGCGCGGCAGCTTGTTCTGCGCCGGCAGCAGGCCCACCAGGTCCAGGGCGGCGCGCGTGCGCTCGGCCAGCTGGGCGCGCTTTTCCGTGGCGCCGAACACCCGCTCGACCGCCAGGTGCACGTTCTGAAAACACGTCAGCCACGGCAGCAGCGAATGGTTCTGGAACACCACCGCGCGGTCCGGACCCGGGCCAGTGATTTCGCGTTCGGCGCACAGCAGCACGCCGCTCGTCGGCCGGGTCAGACCCGCGATCAGGTTGAGCAAGGTGGACTTGCCGCAGCCGGAGTGGCCGATCAGCGTGATGAACTCGCCCTGCTCGACCGTCAGGTCGATGTCGCGCAGCGCCACGAAGGCGCCCTTGCGGGTGTCAAAGGTCTGTCCCACGCGCTCGATGCGTACGAATTTCTTCATGGCGCTATTCCTCGGTGTAGGTGAAACGGCGGGCCAGCGCGACCAGCAGGGTCTCCAGCAGCAGCCCCACGATGCCGATCACGAAAATGGCGATGACGATGTGCTCGACCTTCAGGTTGTTCCACTCGTCCCACAACCAGAAGCCGATCCCGGTGCCGCCCGTCAGCATCTCGGCGGCCACGATCACCAGCCATGCGGTGCCGATGGACAGCCGCACGCCGGTCAGCATGTAGGGCAACACCGCGGGCAAGAGCACCTTGGTCGTGACCTTCCATTCGGACAGGTTCAGGACGCGCGCCACGTTCAGGTAATCCTGCGGCACGCGCGACACGCCCACCGCGGTGTTGATGATCATCGGCCAGATCGAACAGATGAAGATGGCCCAGATCGCGGCCGGATTGGCCGCCTTGAACAGCAGCAGCCCGAGCGGCAGCCACGCCAGCGGCGACACCGGCCGCAAGAGGCTGACGATGGGCGAGAACATCGCGCGCACCGCGGCGTAGCGGCCAATTGCAAAGCCCACGGGGATGCCGACCAGCGCCGCCAGCCCGAATCCCGCCGCCACGCGTTCCAGCGAGGCCAGCAGGTTCCAGCCGATGCCCTTGTCGTTCGGACCGTTGTCATAGAACGGATCGGCGAACAATTCCACGGCGGCATGCCACGTGACCCCGGGCGTCGGAATCTCCGGGATGCGCATCGCCACCACCTGCCAGACCAGCACAAAGAGCGCAAAGCCGGCAACCGGCCCCACCACGGCCTTCAACGCCGATTCCAGGCGTTCCCGCCACAGCGCGGCAAATTCGCTGCCGCGGCTTGTCATCGTTACGGTAGACATCGCCAGTCCCCTTCTCGTAGCGGCCGTCAGGCCTTGACCTTGAAACCGTCGGCATACGCCGCGGGATTACTGCCGTCCCAGACCACGCCGTCGATCAGCGTGGAGGTGCGCGTTTCGCTGGCAGGCAGCGCCACGCCTGCGGCCTGCGCGGCCTGCTTGTAGAGGTCGATGCGGTTGATCTGCGCGGCGATCGCCTGGTAGTCCGGGTGCTCCTTGAGCAAGCCCCAGCGCTTGTGCTGCGTCAGGAACCACATGCCGTCGCTCAGGTACGGAAAGTTGGCGGCGCCGTCGGCGTAAAAGCGCATGGCGTGCGCGTCCGACCACTTCTTGCCCAGGCCGTCGTCGTACTGCCCCAGCATGCGGTCCACGATGCCGCTGGCGTCCGTGTTGACGTAGGACTTGGCGGCGATGGTCTCGGCCGTCTTGCGGCGGTTTTCGGGCGACGCGTCGATCCACTTGCCGGCTTCCAGGATCGCGGCCGTGACGGCGCGCGCGGTGTTCGGGTTGCGGTTTACGAAGTCGGCGCTGGCGCCCAGGACCTTCTCGGGATGGTCCGTCCAGATGCCCTGCGACGTCACCGTGGTGAAGCCGATCTTGTCCATGATGGCGCGCGCGCCCCACGGCTCGCCCACGCAGTAGCCATCCATGTTGCCCACCCGCATGTTGGCCACCATCTGCGGCGGCGGCACGGTGATCACCTTGGCGTCCTTCATGGGATTGATGCCATGCGCGGCCAGCCAGTAATACAGCCACATGGCGTGCGTGCCGGTCGGAAAGGTCTGCGCGAACGTGTATTCGCGCTTGTCCGCGGCCATCAGCTTGGCGAGCGATTCGCCGTCGCGCGCCCCGGCTTCCAGCAGTTTGTTCGATAGGGTGATGGCCTGGCCGTTCTGGTTCAGGCTCATCAGCACGGCCATGTCCTTCTTCGGTCCGCCGATGCCCATGTGCACGCCGTAGACCAGGCCATACAGCACGTGCGCCATGTCCAGCTCGCCGTTCATGAGCTTGTCGCGCACGGCGGCCCACGAGGCTTCCTTGGATGGCGTGATCTTGACGCCGTATTTCTTGTCGATGCCCAGCACCGACGCCATCACGACCGATGCGCAGTCGGTCAGCGGGATGAAGCCGATCTTCACCTCGGTCTTTTCCGGCGCGTCGGTGCCCGCCGCCCATGCGCCGGCGCGCACCAGCGGGTCGACCAATGAAAGCAGACCGGCGCCAGCCACCGCGCGCGCCGTGCCGCTGAGCCATTTGCGGCGGCCGGCATTGGCGGTCATGTCGGCGCGGGCGGCGTCGGTCGAGGGACTGCGGGTCATAGGCGTCATGCGAGGCTCCTTGCGGGTGGCGGCAAAAAAAAACGTTCCGCGCGCCACGGATCTCTATCCAGTGGCGCAGCGGAACGTCGTTGTCCCTGGCCGCGTGATGCGGCGCGTTGCGTCGGGCGACCGCCGTTGGCCGCCCCGACTTCACTCAAGCAATCGCCGTGCCAGATTTTTGGCGCTTTGCGCAAACCGCGCCGCAACCCGCGCCAGCGCTGGCGATGCGGCCGCCTCGTGCCGGCCCGGCCAGGCCCGGCCGAATCAGGGGCGGAGCCATATTGGTGCGCAGGTCGATGCCGCAGCGCACCATCGCTGTGCGGCGCACGCCCCGCCGTCGTGCGCGCGCCCCCCGCGCCGCGCGCGGCAACGATGGCATGGAACTTGCATCAATCCGGACACAGGGGGTGTTTCATGTTGAAGGTCATGCTGCTCAACGATGGCGAGGGACGCGCGGCGTCGCTGCGGCAAACGCTTGCCGCGGCGGGCATACACGTCGTGGCCGAAGTGGCGCCCGGCACGGACCTGGCCGCCAGCATCGCGCAGTCCGCCGCCGACGTGGTGCTGATCGACAGCGACGCCCCCGGCCGTGACACGCTGGAGAACATCTGTGTGGCCAGTTCGCACAGCGACCGCCCGGTCGTGATGTTCACCGACGACGGCAATCGCGAGACCATCCGCACGGCCTTGCGCGCAGGCGTTGCCGCCTACGTGGTCGGCGACGTCCCGGCCGCCCGCATCGAACCCCTGCTGACCGTGGCGATCGAGCGCTTCGCCATGGAAAAAACCCGGCGCGAGGAACTGCGAGAGGCCCAACTGCGGCTGGCGGACCGGCAGTGGGTGGAAAAAGCCAAGGGTATCCTGATGAAGACGCGCGCCGTGACCGAGGACGAGGCCCACCGGCTGCTGCGCGAGCGCGCCATGCAGAGCCAGAAGCGGCTGGGCGAGGTCGCCCGCGAGGTCGTCGAGATGAGCCAATGGCTGGGCAGCGCCTGACGGGCCGCCAAATAATTTATGGCTATATGAAATAAAGAAATCAAAAGTTGTGGGGATGAGAGCCCGTCCCTATCATCGACCCACATTGAGCCGGGTGCGCCCGAGGCTGGCATACATGAAGCTTTTCCCGATTTTTGCCGATCTGACAGACCGGCTGGTACTCGTTGTTGGCGGCGGCGCGGTCGCCGAGCGCAAGACCCTGGCCCTGCTGGAAGCCAGCGCAAACGTGGTCGTGGGCGCGCCGGCACTGACGCCCGCGCTGGCTGCGCTTGTGTCCGAGGGCCGCGTGCGCCACCTGCCCGGAACGTTCAACCCCGATTGGCTGCAAGACGTCTGGCTGGTGGTGGCCGCCACCGACGATCGGTCGGTCAACGCCGCGGTGTCCGAGGCCGCCGAGGCGCGCCGTATTTTCAGCAACGTGGTGGACGACCCTGAACTGTCGTCCTTCCAGGTGCCGTCCATCGTCGACCGCTCCCCCGTCATCGTCGCCATTTCGTCGTCGGGCGTGGCGCCCGTGCTGGCGCGCCGCATCCGCGAACGCATCGAGTCGCTGTTTGACCACACGCTGGGCCAGCTGGCCGGTCTGGCCGCCGTCTACCGCAAGCGCATTCGCGCCAGCCACCCCGACCTGGGCGCGCGCCGCCGCTTCTACGACTGGCTGCTGGACGGCCCGGTGGCGGGCTTTCTGCGCCAGCAGCAGCCGGCGCAGGCCGAGGCCGCGCTGGCTGACGCGTTGGCCGCGCCGATTGCGCCCGCCGAGGGCAGCGTCGTGCTGGTGGGCGCGGGGCCGGGCGATCCGGGCCTCTTGACGCTCAAGGCCTTGCGCGCGCTGAACGAAGCCGATGTCATTCTTTACGACCGCCTGGTCAGCGACGAAGTCATGTCGCTGGCCCGGCGCGACGCCGAACGCGTGCCGGTGGGCAAGCTGCCCGGCGAAAACCACCACGCCACGCAGGCGCGCATTCATGGTCTGCTGGTGGAGTACGCGCAGGCGGGCCTCCGCGTGGTGCGGCTCAAGGGCGGCGACGCCTTCATTTTTGGCCGCGGCGGCGAGGAACTGGAGTTTTTGCGCGCGCATGGCGTGCGCTATGAGGTGGTGCCGGGCATCACCGCGGCGCTGGCCTGTGCGGCCTATGCCGGCATTCCGCTGACGCACCGCGAACACGCCCAATCGGTACGCCTCATCACCGCGCATTGCCGCGAAGACGAAGACAACCTGGATTGGCCCGCGCTGGCGCGCGAAAAGCAAACCTTGGCGTTCTATATGGGGGTGGGCCAGCTTGATCTGCTGACGCAGCGCCTGCTGCGCCACGGCCGCTCGCCCGGCACGCCGTTCGCGCTGATCGAGAACGGCAGCCGGCCCGAACAGCGCGTGGTGTCGGGACGGCTCGCGCAACTGCCGGAACTGGCCCGCGACCATGCCGTCCGCTCTCCCGCCCTGCTAATCGTGGGCGAGGTCGCCGGCCTGGCGCCCCAATTGCACTGGTTTGGCCAGCATCTCGGACAGCAGGCGCTGACAGCCTAGAACCGCTGTCCGGCGCGGCATCGGCGCGGCGCCGGTTCTTCACGGCCGACATCCCTGGCGGGCGCGGCCGGATGGGTCTTCAGCCCTTTTGCTGCGTGCCGAAGATGCGGTCGCCGGCGTCGCCCAGGCCCGGCATGATGTAGCCGTGCTCATTCAGACCCTCGTCGATGGACGCCGTGTAGATATGCACGTCCGGGTGCTTGTTGAGCACCGCGTCGATGCCCACGGGCGCCGCCACCAGCACCAGCGCGCGGATCTCCTTGCAGCCGGCGCGCTTGAGCAGATCGATGGCGGCAACCATCGAACCGCCCGTGGCCAGCATGGGATCGACGATCAGCGCCAGGCGCTGGTCGAGTTCGCCCACCAGGCGTTCCAGATAGGTGTGGGCTTCCAGCGTCTCTTCATTGCGAGCCACGCCCACGACGCTGACCTTGGCGCCCGGGATCAGGCTCAGCACGCCGTCCAGCATGCCGATGCCGGCGCGCAGGATGGGCACCACGGTGACCTTCTTGCCGGCGATCTTCTCGACTTCGACCTGACCGCACCAGCCCTCGACCGTGGCGGGCGCCAGCGGCAGGTCCTTGGACGCTTCGTACGTCAGCAGCGCGCCCACTTCCTGCGACAGTTCACGGAAGCTCTTGGTACTGAGGTCGGCGCGCCGCATGATCCCGAGCTTGTGGCGGATCAGCGGATGGCGGATTTCGTGCACGGGCATGTGCGTAACTCTCCAGAGTATTTGTTGGTCAGAATGCTTTTGGCCTCAGGCGGACCCGGCGCGGCGCAGCGCACCTGCGCCGCCCGCTCGCGAGCCACACGAGAGGATCGTAATCGTTTTGGCTATTGTTCGGCGAGCCAGGAAATGAGGGCGTCGTCAAAGGCGCGGACGGCGCCTGCCTGCTCGTGGTTCACGATGCTGACGACCACGTAGCGCTTGCCGCTGGCGCCCAGCACGTAACCGGCGATCGAGCGCACGTCGCGCAGCGAGCCGGTCTTCAGGTGGGCCATGCCGAGCGTGCCGTTGCCCTTCAGGCGGCGGCGCACCGTGCCGTCCACGCCGGCGATGGCGAAGGACGAAATGTATTCCGGCATCACCGGCGAATTCCAGGCCACGGTCAGCATCGACGCCAGGCTGTCCGCCGACACGCGGGCGTCGCGCGACAGGCCGGCGCCGTTGTCGATGACCAGTTCCGGCATGTCCAGCCCCTGCTTGGCCAGGAGCTGCTTGGCCACTTCCTCGCTGCTGCCGACGGTGGCCGGACGGCGGCCCCGCTCGGCGCCCAGCGTCAGCAGCAGGGTGCGCGCCATGACGTTGTTGCTGCGCTTGTTGATCAGGCGGATCGCCTCGGCCAGCGTGGGCGAGTCGTGCGAGGCCAGCACCACCGCGTCGGCCGGCACCATGCCGGACCGGACCTGTCCCTTGAACGTGCCGCCCAGCTCCTTCCAGAGCATGCGGAAGACTTCGGTGGCGTATTCGGGCTGGGACAGCGCCAGGCGATACAGGCTGAACTCGCCGCAGGAACCGGCCACCTTGCCGTTGACGCGGATGGTGACGCCCTGCTGGGTAATTAGGGGGTCGGTCGTGACCACCGGCGGGCCGGGACAGCGCACGTCGCTCCATTCGACCTGGCCTTCGATCTTCAGGCCGGGCAGCGGCGGATCGATCAGCGGCACCCATTTGTTGGCGACCGGGTCCGGCGTGAACAGCAGCCGCAGCGCGCCAAAGCCCACCATCAGCGCGTCCGGGCTGGCGTTGTAAGCCCGGTCGGGCGCGCCGTCGAACGCGCCCGGGTCGGTCGTGACCTGGCCGAAGATGCTGCGGTCGATCACGAGATCGTTGATCTGCTTGACCCCGCGCAGCCGCAGTTCGCGCAGCAGCGTCCACAGGTCCTGCATCAGGAATTGGGGATCGCCTCCGGCCCGCAGGTACAGCGGCCCGGCCAGCACGCCCTTGGCGTCGGGACGCGCGCCGGGCGCCGTCATGAATTCGGTGCGCCAGACGTAATTGGGACCCAGCTCGGACAGCGCCGCCCAGGTCGTGACCAGTTTCATCACCGAGGCCGGATTGCGGGCTTCCTTCGCGTTGAGCGCCACGAGCCGCGGGCCGCCGACCTCCTGGACCACCAGCGACAGCGAACTTTCCGGCAGCTTGCTCGCCTTCCAGGCCTTGACCACGTCGGGGGGCAATCCCGGAACCTGCGCAAAGGCGGCGTGCGCGGCCAGGGCCAGGACACCGCCGGCCAGCCATTGCTTCAGTCCGCCCACCCGCCTGATCACTTGTCCCGTCATTGCACGCCCACCCGGTTGCTCGTCCAGCAAAACCGAGAGCATACAAAACCTGGACGGGTTGCGGGCGGCGCGAGCCCGCCCCGAGCGCCGGAGCAGACGCATTTAACTGCGCAAGCCGCTGTTCCGCCCCTATTAACCGTCCCCTTTACAATAGCGGGTTGCCCCAAGCCCGCCAGACGGGCCCCACTCATCCCGATATCCGCGTGACCCAGTCCTTCACCGTTTCCGATTTCGACTACGAACTGCCGCCCGAGCTCATCGCGCAGACGCCCGCCGCCCAGCGCACGGGCAGCCGCCTGCTGCACCTGGATGCCGCCAGCCAGCTCCATGACCGCCAGTTCGCCGACCTGACCTCCCTGCTGCGTCCGAACGACCTGCTGGTGTTCAACGACACCCGCGTCATCAAGGCGCGCCTGCCCGGCCACAAGATCACCGGCGGCAAGATCGAGGTGCTGGTCGAACGCATCACCGAACCCGACCGCGTCCTGGCGCACGTGCGCGCCAGCAAGTCGCCGGGCCCCGGCATGGTCCTGCGCCTGGCCGACGCATTCGAGGCCACCGTGCTGGGCCGCGAGGGCGAACTCTTCGACATCCGCTTTCCGGGCCCCGTGCTCGACCTGCTGGACGCGCACGGCGCCACGCCGCTGCCGCCCTACATCACGCATGCGGCGGACGCGGGCGACGACGACCGCTACCAGACGGTCTACGCGCGCGAACCCGGCGCGGTCGCCGCGCCCACGGCCGGCCTGCACTTTGACCAGCCCACGCTGGATCGCCTGGCCGGGCTGGGCGTGGCCCGCGCCTTCGTCACGCTGCACGTGGGCGCCGGCACCTTCCAGCCAGTGCGCGTGGACAACCTGGCCGACCACGTCATGCACGCGGAATGGTTCACGGTGCCCCAGGCCACCGTGGACGCCATTGCCGCGGCCCGCGCCCAGGGCGGACGCGTGATCGCCGTCGGCACCACCAGCGTGCGCGCGCTGGAATCGGCCGCCGCGCAGACCGAGGGCCGCACCGCCCCCGGCGTCCCGCTGGCCACCGCCCAGGGCGACACGCGCCTGTTCATCACCCCGGGCTACGCGTACCGTGTGGTGGACGCGCTGGTCACCAACTTCCATCTGCCCCAGTCGACCCTGCTGATGCTGGTGTCGGCGCTGGCCGGCGTCGAGCCCATCCGCCGCGCCTACGCCCACGCCGTCGCCGCGCGCTACCGCTTTTTCAGCTATGGCGACGCCATGTTCATCGAAACCCCTGCCTCATGACCGGACTCAACTTCGAACTGCTCGCCACCGACGGCGGCGCCCGCCGCGGCCGCATCACGCTGAACCACGGCGTGGTCGAGACCCCCATCTTCATGCCGGTGGGCACCTACGGCAGCGTCAAGGCGATGATGCCGCACGAGCTCAAGGAAATCGGCTCGCAGATCGTGCTGGGCAACACTTTCCACCTGTGGCTGCGCCCGGGCACCGAAATCATGGAAAAGCATGGCGGCCTGCATGGCTTCATGCAGTGGGACAAGCCCATCCTGACCGACTCGGGCGGCTTCCAGGTGTTCAGCCTGCAGGGCATGCGCAAGATCACCGAGGAAGGCGTCAAGTTCGCCTCTCCCATCGACGGCGCGCGCCTGTTCCTCACACCCGAAGAATCGATGCGCATCCAGCGCTCGCTCAACTCCGACATCGTCATGGTGTTCGACGAGTGCACGCCCTATGAAATCGACGGCCGCCCCGCCACCGTCGAAGAGGCCGCCCGCTCGATGCGCATGTCGCTGCGCTGGGCGCGCCGCTCGCGCGACGAATTCGACCGCCTGGGCAACCCGAATGCGCTCTTTGGCATCGTGCAGGGCGGCATGTACGAGTCGCTGCGCGACGAATCCCTGGCCGGACTGCAGGAAATCGGCTTTCACGGCTACGCGATCGGCGGGCTGTCGGTGGGCGAGCCCAAGGAAGACATGATGCGCATCCTGGCGCATGTCACGCCCAAGCTGCCCGCGCAGGCGCCGCGTTACCTGATGGGCGTCGGCACCCCCGAAGACCTCGTCGAGGGCGTGAGCCGCGGCGTCGACATGTTCGACTGCGTGATGCCGACCCGCAATGCGCGCAACGGCTGGCTGTTCACGCGCTTTGGCGACGTCAAGATCCGCAACGCCAAGTATCGCGACGATACCCGTCCGCTGGACCCGAGCTGCAGTTGCCACACCTGCGGCAATTTCTCGCGCGCCTACCTGCACCATCTGCAGCGCGCCAACGAAATCACCGGCGCGCGCCTGAACACCCTGCACAACCTGCACTTCTATCTGACTATCATGAAGGAAATGCGCGAGGCCATTGCAGAAGGCCGTTTTGACGCCTGGCGCGCCCAGTTCGCCGCGGACCGTGCCCGCGGCGTGGAGTAGTCCGGTAAAAAAGCCGCCGCCGGGGGCTTTTTCCGGCGGGTTTCGCCCCCATTTGACCAGGCACGCCGCCGTTGCAGGCGACCGCCGCCTGGCGCCTGGGATGACGCCCTAGTTAAAGGCTGGCGATAACCTATATACAATAGTCGGCTTGCCCTATCCATGGCTCGCGCGGGGATGGGCGCATCAAAAACATAGCGATAAACCCAAACAGACTCAAACGCAGGAGAATTCAATGTCCGTTATCGATACCGCCAGCCTCGTCGTGGCCCAGGCTGCCGCTCCCGAAGGCAATGCGCTGATGGGCATGCTGCCCATCATCCTGATGTTCGTGATCCTCTACTTCCTGATGATCCGTCCGCAGATGAAGCGCCAGAAGGAACACCGCAACCTGATCGCGGCCCTGGCCAAGGGCGACGAAGTCGTCACCGCCGGCGGCCTGCTCGGCAAGGTCACCAAGGTCAACGACAGCTACGTCACCGTCGAAGTCTCCGAACTGGCCGACAAGCCCGTCGAAGTCATCATGCAGAAGTCGTCGGTGTCGACCGTCCTGCCCAAGGGAACCATCAAGGCCCTGTAAGCGTCCCAGAAGAGCCCCAACGGGGCTCTTGTCCTAGAAGGCGCCTACCGCCGCCCGCCGCGTTTCGCCCGGGCGGCCCTTTCATCTCTTTCAATGAAGTAGCCGGCAATGAACCGCTATCCCCTCTGGAAGTACATTACGGTCCTGGTCGCGGTCCTCATTGGCCTGCTGTACACGCTGCCCAATTTCTACGGCGAGTCCCCCGCCGTCCAGGTGTCCAGCGCCAAGGCCACGGTCAAGGTCGACACGACCGTGTTGGCGCGCGTGGAACAGATCCTGGCCGATGCCAAGATTCCCAACGACGGCGCCTATTTCGAACTGAACGGCACGCTCGGCACGGTTCGCGCCCGCTTCCCGTCGACCGACGTGCAGCTGCAGGCCCGCGACCTGATCGAAAAATCGCTCAACACCGTTCCCGGCGACCCGCACTACACCGTGGCGCTGAACCTCTTGCCCGCCTCGCCGCCCTGGATGCGCGCGCTGGGCTGGTTCGCTCCCAAGCCCATGTACCTGGGCCTGGACCTGCGCGGCGGCGTGCACTTCCTGCTGCAGGTCGACATGCAAGGCGCCCTGACCGCCCGCTATGATTCCCTGGCCGCCGACGTGCGCTCGGTGCTGCGCGACCAGAAGATCCCCGTGGCCGGCGTCGAACGCTCCGGCATGGGCATTGCCGCCACCTTCGCCAATTCCGACGACCGCGACCGCGCCATCTCGACGCTGCGCTCGCGCCTGCCCGACCTGGAATTCACCGAACGCGAAGAAAACGGCAAGCAGCTGCTGATGGCCGCCCTGAACCCGGCCGCCGTCACCCGCGTGCAGGATTCCGCGCTCAAGCAGAACATCAACACGCTGCACAACCGCATCAACGAGCTGGGCGTGGCCGAACCGGTCATCCAGCAGCAGGGTTCGGACCGCATCGTGGTGCAGTTGCCCGGCGTGCAGGACGTGGCCAAGGCCAAGGAACTGCTCGGCCGCACCGCCACGCTGGAAATCCGCATGGTCGACGACTCCCCCGCCGCGCAAGCCGCGTTGCTGGGCGGCAGCGTCCCGTTTGGTCTGGAACGCTACAACGACCGTGACGGCCGTCCCATCCTGGTCCGCCGCCAGGTCATCCTGACCGGTGAAAACCTGCAGGACGCCCAGCCCGGCCGCGATTCGCAGACCCAGCAGGCCGCTGTCCACCTGACGCTGGACTCCAAGGGCGCCCGCATCTTCCGCGACGTCACCCGCGACAACATCAACAAGCGCATGGCCATCCTGCTGTTCGAAAACGGCAAGGGCGAAGTGGTCACCGCGCCCGTCATCCGCGGCGAAATCGCGGGCGGCCAGGTGCAGATCTCGGGCAGCATGACCTCCGAGGAAGCCGCCGACACCGCCCTGTTGCTGCGCGCCGGCGCGCTGGCCGCGCCGATGTCCATCATCGAGGAACGCACCATCGGCCCGAGCCTTGGCGCCGACAACATTTCCAAGGGCTTCTACTCGACGCTGTACGGCTTCCTGGCGATCGCCGCGTTCATCATCATCTACTACCACCTGTTCGGCGTGTTCTCCACGATCGGCCTGACGCTCAACGTGCTGCTGCTGCTGGCGCTCCTGTCCATGCTGCAGGCCACGCTGACGCTGCCCGGCATCGCGGCCATTGCGCTGACACTGGGCATGGCCATTGACTCGAACGTGCTGATCAACGAGCGCATACGCGAAGAACTGCGTGCGGGGGCCACACCCCAGCAGGCCATCCATCACGGTTTCGAACGCGCGTGGGGCACCATTCTCGACTCGAACCTCACCACGCTGATCGTGGGTCTGGCGCTGCTGGCGTTCGGTTCGGGCCCGATCCGGGGCTTCGCGGTGGTTCACTGCCTGGGCATCCTGACCTCGATGTTCTCGTCGGTCGTGGGCGTTCGCGCGCTGGCCAATCTGTACTACGGCCGCAAGAAGAAGCTCACCTCGATCTCCATCGGCGAAGTCTGGAAGCCGAAGGCAAACTGAAAATAGGGCGGACGGCCCCGGCAGTCCGCCACAGAAAAGAACCGAAGGCGAAAAATGGAATTTTTCCGGATTCACCGCACCATCCCGTTCATGCGCCATGCCCTGGTGCTGAACATCATCAGTCTCGTCACCTTCCTGCTGGCGGTCTTTTTCATCGTCACGCGCGGCTTTCACCTGTCGATCGAGTTCACCGGCGGCACGGTCATGGAAGTCAACTACGCCCAGACGGCGCAGCTTGAAAACGTGCGCGGCGTGGTATCCAAGCTGGGCTACACCGACTTCCAGGTCCAGAACTTCGGCACGTCGCATGACGTCATGATCCGTCTGCCCCTGCAGGAAGGCCAGACGTCCGCCACGCAAAGCGAAACCGTCATGGCCGCGCTGAAGGCCGCCGATTCGGGCGTGGAATTGCGCCGCGTCGAATTCGTGGGCCCGCAGGTTGGCCAGGAACTGCTGCACAACGGCCTCATGGCGCTGCTGGTCGTGGTGATCGGCATCATGGTCTACCTGGGCTTCCGCTTCGAATGGAAGTTCGCGGTGGCCGGCGTGATCGCCAACCTGCACGACGTGGTCATCATCCTGGGCTTCTTCGCGTTCTTCCAGTGGGAGTTCTCGCTGGCGGTGCTGGCCGGCGTGCTGGCCGTGCTGGGCTACTCCGTGAACGAATCCGTGGTCATCATGGACCGGATCCGCGAAAACTTCCGCAAGTACCGCAAGGCGGACGTGCACGAAGTCATCAACAGCGCCATCACCCAGACCATCTCGCGGACCATCATCACCCACGGTTCGACCCAGATGATGGTGCTGGCCATGCTCTTCTTCGGCGGCCCCACCCTGCACTACTTCGCCATGGCCCTGACCATCGGCATCTGGTTCGGCATCTACTCGTCGGTGTTCGTCGCCGCCGCGCTGGCCATGTGGATGGGCGTCAAGCGCGAAGACCTGATCAAGCCGGTCAAGAAGGAAGGCGAGGAAGGCGAAGTCGCCTGATTGCCAGCCTGCTGACATGCAAAACCCGTCGCTTGCGACGGGTTTTTCTTTTGGGGCGACAGAGACGGTTCCGAGCGGTTCCCTTTTCAGTCTTCGAGCATGGAATTCCACAGATTCGTTACCATGCCCCTCATGAAACTCACCATCGACCACCTCGTCATCGCCGCCGCGGACCTCGCCAGCGGTACCGAATATGTCGCCGGACTGCTGGGCATCGCGCCGCAGGGCGGCGGCGCGCATCCGCGCATGGGCACCCATAACCGGGTGCTGGGCATGGCGGATGGCGTGTATCTGGAAGTCATCGCGATCGATCCCGACGCGCCGGCGCCGGAGCGCCCCCGCTGGTTCGGGCTGGACCAGGGCGACGTGCGCGCGCGTCTCGAACAGGGGCCGTTCCTGGCGCACTGGGCCGCGCGCGTCGAGGCGCCGCTGGACCTGACGCGCATGCAGGCCGAGCACCCGGACCGGCTGCCGCCCGCCATCGCCATGACGCGCGGCGACCTGCGCTGGCGCCTGACCGTGCCGGAAGACGGCAGCCTGCCGGCGTGGCGCGAGGCCGGCTACCAAGCCGGCGAAGGCCTGCTGCCCACGCTGATCCAATGGGACGTCGAGAATCCGCCCGGTGCGACCCTGCCGCGCCAGCCGCTGCGCTTGCTCCGCTTGACCGGCTGCCATCCGCGCGCCTCGCTGCTGCGCCAGGGGTTGGCCTGGATGGGCGCGGACAGCCTGATCGACGTCGAGCAGGCCGACGGCCCGCCTCGCCTGCGCGCGCAGATCGAAACGCCGTCCGGGGTCAAAGTGCTGGCCTGACACTCACGCGCCGGCCCCCGTTTTAAACCGGCATTGCGTCCCCGGCCCCCGTCACCGGACGAAAAAAAGGCCGCGAATTCCGCGGCCTTGTCTGCTTCCCAAGCCCTGCCTCAGGCCTTCTTCCACCAGCGCCACGGGGCGCGCAGCGGCCATTGGTACTTGCTGCCGAGCACCCGGGGGGCCAGATAGTGGCCGACCAGCACGGCGATGCCGGCGGCCGTCATCACGTCCGACAGATAGTGATCCAGGTTCACCAGACGGCTGATCGCGACCAGCGCCGCCAGCAACAGGAAAATCCAACGCCAGCGGGGCGCCAGGATGCCCAGCACCACCGCCACGGCAAAGGCGGCGTAGGTGTGGCTGGAAGGAAAGGAATTGAACTGCTGGGCGCGGGAAAACGATTCGCCCAGGCCGTAGATGCCCTGTTCGAAATACAGCTCGGGGCGCGCGCGGGCCACGGTGCGCTTGAGCACCAGCACCACCAGCCCGCCCACCGCCATCGTCGACAGCATCAGCAGGCTGCCGCGCGCCATGGCGGCATAGCTGACGCGCAGCGGATTGCGCCATCCGCGCGCCAGACCCACCAGACCGATCACGTAGAACGCCAGCGCCATGACGATGTAATGGCCGCTTTCACCCAGCTCGCCCACCCATTCAAACGACTGGTCCACGCCAGCCGACACCGATTGCTGAATCCAGATCGCGAGCGGCAGGTCGACCCACAGCGCGCAGGCAGCCGCGGCCAGCGCCAGTGCGCCTGCCAGCAGCGCCCACACGGACGTGGGATAGGGATTTCGGTATTCGTCCTGGACGACGGAACCGGCGCCGCCATCGAGGGACGGAGTGGCTGCCGCAGGCGTGAGGCGATTGGAATTCATCGGTTCCGCACGAGCAAAAAAAGGAGATATTGCCGGCGCCACCCGGCGCTCGGACCGCTATCGTAACGGCCAACGCGCGCCCGACCAAGAAACAATTTTTGGGCAAGGGTTAAAATTCCGCCTTTCCCCTCTTCCCAGCCCCCGGGATCTACACCCGTCACGGCGACCATCATGCAAGAAACTTCTCTCAAGCGCGCGGGCAATGTCCCCGGCGAAACCCGCGACGGCGGCTCCCCCGTCCTGCCTTCGGCCATTCCCGGCGCCGGCTCCCCCCGCAAGCTGTACATCCGCACCTTCGGCTGCCAGATGAACGAGTACGACTCGGACAAGATGGCAGACGTGCTGCGCGAGGACCAGGGCGGGCTCGAACTGACCGACAACCCCGAAGAGGCCGACGTCATCCTGTTCAACACCTGTTCGGTGCGCGAAAAGGCGCAGGAAAAGGTGTTTTCTGACCTGGGCCGCGTGCAGCACCTGAAGAAGACCAATCCGAACCTGGTCATCGGCGTGGGCGGCTGCGTGGCCAGCCAGGAAGGCGAGGCCATCGTCAAGCGCGCGCCGTACGTCGACGTGGTGTTCGGCCCGCAGACGCTGCACCGCCTGCCCGACCTGATCAAGCGCCGCCGCGACGAAGGCCGCTCGCAGGTCGACATCAGCTTTCCCGAGATCGAGAAATTCGACAACATGCCGCCGCCGCGCGTCGAAGGCGCCACGGCTTTCGTGTCCATCATGGAAGGCTGTAGCAAGTACTGCAGCTTCTGCGTCGTGCCTTACACGCGCGGCGAAGAGGTCTCGCGCCCGTTCGACGACGTGCTGATCGAAGTGGCCGACCTGGCCGACCAGGGCGTCAAGGAAGTGACGTTGCTGGGCCAGAACGTGAACGCTTACCGCGGCCGCATGACCGATTCCGACGAGATCGCAGACTTTGCGATGCTGCTGGAATACGTGCACGAGATCCCCGGCATCGAGCGCATTCGCTACACGACCTCTCACCCCAAGGAAATGACCCAGCGCATGGTGGACGCCTACGCCCGCCTGCCCAAGCTGGTCTCGTTCCTTCACCTGCCGGTGCAAGCCGGCAGCGACCGCGTGCTGGCCAGCATGAAGCGCGGCTACACCACGCTGGAATTCAAGTCCGTCGTGCGCCGTCTGCGCGCCGCCCGCCCGAATCTCACGCTGTCCTCCGACTTCATCGTGGGCTTTCCCGGCGAGACCGAGGAAGACTTCGAAAAGACGCTCAAGCTGATCGAGGACGTCGGCTTCGATACGTCGTTCTCGTTCGTGTACTCGCGCCGCCCGGGCACGCCCGCCGCCGACCTGACGGACGACACGCCCCAGGACGTGAAGCTGCGCCGGCTGCAGCGCCTGCAGGCGCTCATCAACGAACAGGCGGCAACGATTGCCCGCAACATGGTGGGCACGCGCCAGCGCCTGCTGGTGGAAGGTCCCTCGCGCCGCGACCCGAACGAACTCATGGGCCGCACCGAAAACAACCGCATCGTCAATTTCCCCGCGCCCGCGCGGCTCATCGGACAAATGGTCGACGTCATCATCACCGAGGCGCACACGAACTCCCTGCGCGCCCGGGTTGCCGACGTGGACCGCACATCGCAAGAGGCTGAATGACCACTCCCCGCTCCCGCGCGCGTCGCAGCATGCCCGTCATCGTCACCCTGGACGGCGACAACACCCACCTGGCCAACCTCTGCGGCCCCCTGGACGAAAACCTGCGGCAGCTTGCCGACGGCATGACGGTCAAGCTGTCGCGCCGCGGCAGCCGCGTCACCATCGAAGGCGAGCGGGCCGAACTGGCCGGCCGCATCCTGCGCCGGTTCCACGAACAGGCCGTGCACCGCGCCCTGTCCATCGACGACATCCAGCTTGGATTGGTTGAGATCGGCGTGGGCCGCCAGGAGGACAAACTCAAGGAGGAGCAGGCCCAGGAACTCGATGCCCTGCCCCCCCTGGACGACGAAAGCGACGGCATCGCGCTGCGCACCAAGCGCAGCGACCTGCGTCCGCGCACGCCGCGCCAGCGCGACTACCTGAACAACATCCTCAAGCACGACATCACGTTCGGCGTCGGCCCCGCCGGCACGGGCAAGACCTGGCTGGCCGTGGCCTGCGCCATCGACGCCATGGAGCGCGACACGGTGCAGCGCTTGGTGCTGACCCGCCCCGCCGTCGAAGCCGGCGAACGCCTGGGCTTTCTGCCCGGCGACCTGGCGCAGAAGGTCGACCCGTACCTGCGCCCGCTGTATGACGCGCTGTACGACCTGATGGGCTTCGAAAAAGTGCAGCGCCTGTTCGAGAAGCAGACCATCGAGATCGCGCCGCTGGCCTATATGCGCGGGCGCACGCTGAACCACGCCTTCGTCATCCTGGACGAGGCGCAGAACACGACGCCCGAGCAGATGAAGATGTTTCTCACGCGGATCGGCTTCGGCAGCAAGGCGGTCATCACCGGCGACCCGTCGCAGGTCGACCTGCCGCGGGGCCAGGTCAGCGGGCTGGCGCATGCGGTGAAAGTGCTGCATGACGTCCAGGGCATCGCCACCACCAAGTTCACCAGCCGCGATGTCGTGCGCCACCCCCTGGTCGCCCGCATCGTCGACGCCTACGACCGCGCCGCCGAAGATGAAGCCTGAGCTGTCCCTGTCCGTGCAGTACGGGGTCGAGGAAGCCCGCCTGCCCCGCTGGCGCCTGCGCCGCTGGGCCGAACGCGCGCTGGGCGCCGCCTATGAAGACGGCCTGGTCGCGTTCTCGGCCGCCGAACTCAGCCTGCGGCTGGTCGGCGCGGCCGAAGGCCGCCGCCTGAACCGCGACTTCCGCGGCCGCGACTACGCCACCAACGTGCTGACCTTCGAGTACGGCGTCGACCCGCTGGGCGTGGCCCGCGGCGACATCGTCATGTGCGTGCCCGTGCTCGTGCGCGAGGCCCGCGAGCAGCGCAAGCCATTGCTGGACCACGCCGCCCACCTCACCATCCACGGGGTGCTGCATTCGCTGGGCTACGACCACATCAAGGCGCGCGAGGCCAAGCGCATGGAAGCCCTGGAAACCGCCACCCTCGCGCAAATGGGCATCGCCGACCCCTACGTCGCGGCCTAAGCGCAGCGGCTTCGGGTCAACCCTGAGAAATTGCCGGAAAATGGCGTGCAGCAAGGCGCAGATCGCGCCCAATGCACCCATTTTCCCGGTTGGCATTACAAACGAAGGGCCAGTATCGGTTATGCTGGCTCCTCCATAACTTGTCCTCCCGGACGATGTCTGACCCTTACCCTGCTCCCGAAGCGACTTCCGCTCGCTCTGCCAAACCCGCCACCAAATCCCTCCTAGACCGCCTCCTTTCCCTTGTGCGCCGAGAGCCCGAGGACCGCGAAGGCATCAAGGCCATCCTCGAAGCCGCGCACGAGCGCGATCTGCTCGACGCGGAGTCGTACAAGATGATCAAGGGCGCGCTAGCCGTGTCCGAGGGCACTGTCGGCGACATCATGGTCCCGCGCTCGCGCATGGATCTGCTCGATGTCACGCAGCCCATTCCCTACCTGGTGGCCTCGGTGATCGAAACCGCGCACTCGCGGTTCCCCGTCTACGAGGGCGATCGCGACAACATCATCGGCATCCTGCTCGCCAAGGATCTGCTGCGCTGCATGCTGGAACCCAACATCGAAGTGCGCTCGCTGGTCCGCCCGGCCGTGTTCATCCCGGAATCCAAGCGCCTGAACGTGCTGCTGCATGAGTTCCGCGCCAGCCGCAACCACCAGGCCATCGTCATCGACGAGCACGGCGGCATTTCCGGGCTGGTCACGATGGAAGACGTGCTGGAACAGATCGTCGGCGACATCGAAGACGAGTTCGACGAAACCGAGGAAGACTCCATCTTCCCTGAAGGCGAAAACCAGTGGCGCGTGCTCGCGGCCACCGACATCTCGCACTTCAATGAAGTATTCGGCTGCCAGTTGCCCGACGACGAGTACGACAGCGTCGGCGGCTGGATGGGCGGTCAGCTCGGCCGCATCCCGCGCCGCGGCGACCACGCCGACATCGAAGGCCTGCGCCTGGAAGTGGCGCGCGGCGATGCCCGCCGGGCCATCTGGCTACGCGTCAAGCGCCTTGCCGCTCCGCAGTCCGCAGCACCCGCCAACGACGCATGACCAGCACTGCGCGCAGCCGACTCCTGCGCGGCGCCGCCGGCCTCGTGCTGGCGGGCGCCGTCCACGCCCTGACCTTTGCCCCCGGCCCGCTGCCCGGATGGGCGCTGGCGTTCACCCAGATCGCCGCGCTGGCGGTGCTGGCCCGCGTCACGCTGTACGCCCCGTCTGCCCGTCAGGCTTGGCTGCGCGGCTGGCTATTCAGCTTCGCCAGCTATGCGCTGGGGCTGTACTGGATCTTCATCAGCCTGCACCGCTACGGCGATCTGGCCGCGCCGCTGGCCGTTGCCGCCGTGCTGGCGCTGTCGGCGTTCCTGGCCCTGTTTCCCGCCACCGCCAACGCGCTGGCGCGCCGCTACGCGCCGCTGGCCCCGGACGCCGCGCCGTCCCGCATCCTGACCGCCACACTGGCCTGGGCCGCGATGTGGGCCGCGTTCGAATGGCTGCGCGCGGTGCTCCTGACCGGCTTTCCGTGGCTGAACATCGGCTACGCGCAGGTCGACAGCCCCATCGCGGGCTGGGCGCCGCTCGTCGGCGTGCACGGCATGGCGTTCCTGGCCGCCTTTGTCGCGGCCGCCGCCGCAAGCCTCTGGCAGCCCTCCCGCAAGGCCGGCGTGGGTCCGCGCCACGCACTGGCCGCCGGCATCGCACTGGCTTTGGCCGGGGCGGGCTGGCCGCTTTCGCGCATCGACTGGTCGGCGCCCGTGGGCGACCCACTCAACGTGCGCCTCGTGCAGGGCAACATCGGGCAATCCCAGAAATTCGATCCGGCGCTTCTCGAGCAGAGCGTGCGGCGCCACCTCGATCTGACGGCCATGCCGCCCGCGCCCGGCGTGCCCGCGCCGCAACTGGTGATCCTGCCCGAAACCGTGCTGCCCATCTTCCAGGATCAGCTCGATCCGCGGGTCTGGGAGGTCTGGCGCGACCTGGCCCGCCAGCGCAACACCGTCATCGCGATGGGCGTGCCGCTGCACGACCGCGTGGACGGCCGCGAACGCTACACCAACAGCGTCATCGGCTTTGACGGCGCCACGCCGGTCGAACAGCTGCTGGGCGGCAATACCGCCATGCGCTACGACAAACGTCATCTCGTGCCGTGGGGCGAGTACGTGCCGCCCGGCTTTCACTGGTTCGTCGAGATGCTCAACATTCCGCTGGGCGACTTCGACCGGGGCGGCGAACGCCAGACGCCCTTTGCCGTCGGCGGCCAGCACATCGCCTTCAACATCTGCTACGAAGACCTCTTCGGCCCCGACCTGCTGCCCGCCTTGCAGCCCGGCCCCAACGGCGAGCCGGGTGCGACCATCCTGGTCAACGTCAGCAACCTGGGCTGGTTCGGCGACAGCTGGGCGCTGCGCCAACACTTGCAGATCGGGCGGCTGCGCACCATCGAAACCGCGCGTCCGATGCTGACCGCCACCAATACGGGCATCACCGCGGCTATCGATGCGAAGGGCCACGTTGCCGCGCAGCTCGCGCCGCTGCAGGCGGGCGTGCTGCCCGTCTCGGTCCAAGGCATGACGGGGCTGACGCCCTACGCGCGTTTTGGGGACAAGACCGCGCTCGCGCTGATCGGCCTGGCCCTCATTGCCGCGGTGGGCAGCGCCCGCCGCCCGCGCCGCGGCTGATCCCGGCTCACGCAAACAGGTTCGCGGGCAGCGAGCCTGTTTCGTCGGGCGGCGCCAACGGTCCGCTCCCCGCTCCCGTGGTTTCGATCGCCTGCGCAATGGCCTGCATGTCCTCGGCGTCCAATTCCAGCTCGGCCGCGCCGATCACGCCATCCACCTGCGACGCGCTGCGCGCCCCCACAATGGCGCCCGTCACACCCGGCCACGCCAACGTCCAGGCCGCCGCCGCGGCAGGGACGGTGGCGCCATGCCGTTCCGCGATCGGCTTGAAGGCATCGGCCAGCGCCAGATTGCGTTCCAGGTCCGGCGAGCGGAAATCCGCGTGCCGCGACCGCCAATCGTCCGGCGGCAAGGCCCGTGCACGCTCGGCGCTGAACTTGCCGGTCAGCAGGCCCGAATGCATGGGGCTGTACACGATCACACCCGTGCCGTGTGACGCGCACCAGGGAATCAGGTCGCTGGCCGCAGTACGCTGGATTGCCGAAAACGGGGGTTGCAGCGTGTCCACGTGGCCCAGGTATTCGGCGGCACGCAACTGCGCCAGGTTGTGGTTGGATAGTCCGACAGCCCGGACCTTGCCCGCCTGCTTGAGGTCCAGCAACTCCTGCCAGTACGCCTCCAGCGGTGTGCCGTCGCCCGCAGGCCAGTGCATCTGGTAGAGGTCGATACGCTCGACGCCCAGCCGCCGCAGCGACCCCTCCAGCTCGCGCCGGATGCTGGACGGCGCGCCCGTGCGCCGCGGCATGGCCTGGGGCTGCGCGGCCGACCACGTCAGGCCGCACTTCGTGAACACGTAGGGACGCTGGCTGGCCGGCATCTGGGCCAGCGCCTGGCGCACGATCTCCTCGGAATGGCCCAGCCCATACACCGCGGCGGTATCGATCCAGTTGATGCCGCGGTCGACCGCATGCCGGATCGCCTTGATGGATTCGGCGTCTTCCTGCGGCCCCCAGCCCACCGCCCATCCATTGCCGCCCATCGCCCAGGCCCCCAGGCCGATGCGCGTGATCTCCATGTCCGTGCGGCCCAGCGCGACGGTGGGAAAGGCGGTGGTGCTCATGGAGAAGTGCTCATGTGTCGATGTCCTTGCCGGTCTGCGGCAGCTTTCCGTGCGGCTCGCCATAGGGCGAGCACGTGTAAAAAACGCGCGCCTCGCAAAAAAAATCAGCCGTTTACGATAGCACCTGCACAAGCCGTTGATTTTATTGATTTCTGCATCAATCGACCACGGCTTGCAGCGTGGTTTTCGCGCCAAAAAATGCCCTACTCACGGCTATCCATCCCTCTTTTTTCGCAACTTTTTTGTTTTTTGCCATGAAGCGACTTGCACACCAAATTTAGTTCGTGCATAATCTCGTTTCTTCGCCAACGGCACTAAACAAAACCGGCAACGAAACAGCAAAAAACGCGCTTTAAACAGCAAGTTTCTAGCAAAAACGTTGAACGGATTGATTAGCGGAACGGGGGTATAGCTCAGCTGGGAGAGCGCTTGCATGGCATGCAAGAGGTCAGCGGTTCGATCCCGCTTACCTCCACCAGTCCAAAGCGAAGAGTAGTACAGCAAGTCCAAGTCCCCTTCGTCTAGAGGCCTAGGACATCACCCTTTCACGGTGAGTACAGGGGTTCGAATCCCCTAGGGGACGCCAGTCTTCTGGCATGCAGTAGAAGTGATGCAGTTGAAGTGACAATGTAGTTGAGTTAAGCCGCTGCGGAGCGGTAGTTCAGTTGGTTAGAATACCGGCCTGTCACGCCGGGGGTCGCGGGTTCGAGCCCCGTCCGCTCCGCCAAAAGCTCTCTCGCTCAGAGTCTTTCAAGAGCTCCGTTTTCGGGGCTTTTTTGTTTTATAAGTGTGAGACCTTGTTGTCTGAAGTTTGGGACAGCAGGACGCCCTGGGGGTATAGCTCAGCTGGGAGAGCGCTTGCATGGCATGCAAGAGGTCAGCGGTTCGATCCCGCTTACCTCCACCAGTCGCAGTACAGTAGTAAAGTTGTTAGTTCCGGGTCCCCTTCGTCTAGAGGCCTAGGACATCACCCTTTCACGGTGAGTACAGGGGTTCGAATCCCCTAGGGGACGCCAGCTTCCGCTGGCAAGCAGTACAAGCTGTCTTGACACCACAGCCGCAGTAAAGAAGTTTGAAGACATCAGTAAGCCGCTGCGGAGCGGTAGTTCAGTTGGTTAGAATACCGGCCTGTCACGCCGGGGGTCGCGGGTTCGAGCCCCGTCCGCTCCGCCAAGCACATTGCGCTTACCGAACGCTGCTCGCAGCACGCATCGAAAGCTCCGGATTCCGGAGCTTTTTGCTTTTGCGGATCCGGCTCAAGGCGACGCGTTCGCGGTGCAATCCCCTCCCGCTGCACCCCTTCCGCGAGACTCGTCCGTTTTGACCTCTGGACAGTACCGGCGCGCGGCTTCATGCTTGCGCGTACACGCCATGCGAAGAAAAAAGAGGCCTACGTGACCCCCAACGACGCCGCACCCCAAGCACATCGCCAACACCTGCAAAGCATCATCGCGGGCCTGAACGAGGGCATCATCCTGCTTGAGGCCGACGGCTCTATCGCCTGGGCCAACGCCAGCGCACTCGCGCTGCACGGCGCCAACGCCATCGAAGAGCTGGGCGGCACGCCCGCCGGCTACCGCAAGCGATATACGCTTACCTACCGCAACCATCACCGCGTGCCGGCCCGCCAGTATCCAATGGACCGGCTTTCGGCGGGCGAAGAATTCGAAGACCTGCTGCTGGATCTGGGCCGCAAGGACGACGACGAATTCACGCGCAACCTGATGGCGCGCGGGCTGGACCTGGACGACGGCGGCCCCATTCCGTACCGCGTGCTTATCCTTCACGACCAGACGGCCCAGGTCAATGCCGAGGAACGGTTTGAGCGCGCTTTTTCCGCCAATCCGGCGCCTGCGCTGATCTGCCGGCTTTCCGACCTGCGCTACGTCAAGGTGAACCAGGGCTTCCTGGAGATGACCGGCTATTCGCGCGAAGCGGTGCTGGGCAAATCGGCCTACGAACTGGACGTGCTGGACGGCAGCGACGACAAGGAAACCGCCGTGGCGCGGCTCAACGAAGGCCAGACCATTCCGCAGCGCGAAGGCGTGCTGAAGCTGCCGGATGGCACCAGCAAGTTCGTCGTGGTGGCGGGCCAGCCCATCGACATGCACGACGAACCGTGCATGCTGTTCACCTTCATCGACCTGGAAGGGCGCAAGCGTACCGAAGAAGCCTTGCGGGAAAGCGAAGAGCGATTCTCCAAGGCGTTCCAGCTGGCGCCCGTGCCGATGGCGGTCTGTGACGGCGACACCCTGAACGTGTTGAACCTGAATGACGCCTTTGCGGCGGCCACCGGCCTGTCGCTGGACGACAAGGCGGAACAGGACCTCGTCGAGCTGGGACTGCGTCCGTACGAAGGCATGCTGGCAGGCCTGAAGCGCGGCGAAAGCGTACGCAACCGCGAAGCCGTGATGATTGCGCGCGACGGCGGCGAACTGGACTGCCTGGTGTCGGCCGAACCGGTCATGATCGGCGGGCTGCGCCGCGTGCTGATCGTCATGCAGGACATCACCGAGCGCAAGCGATCCGAGACCGAACTGTTGACCGCGATCGAGGCGGTGATGCAGGACACTTCCTGGTTCAGCCGCGGCATCATCGAGAAACTGGCGCAACTACGCCAGCCCGCACCCGCCACACGCGACGTGGCCGAACTTGCGCAGCTCACCTCGCGCGAGCGCGAAGTCCTCGGGCTGTTATGCCAGGGGCATGACGACGACGGCATCGCCAAGGCGCTCAAGCTGTCGCGCAACACCGTGCGCAATCACGTCGCCACGATCTACAGCAAGATCGGCGTGCATCGACGAAGCGCTGCCATTGTCTGGGCACGCGACCGCGGCATCACCGGCCACGAAAGCGCTCGCAACCGCGATAAGCAGACGAAGTCCTAAGAGCTGCGGGGCCGATTTACAATTTGAATCAAAATATTCGCCCCCTCGGCCTCCCCGAAGATGCCAACGCGTTAGTACGTGCGGCTGCCCAAAAGCGGCCATTTTCATTGATCAGCCCTGCAAGCTGCCCCTAAATCCGGGCTTATCACCCGCATTGCGCAAATCGGCCGCCCCTTCTTACGATCCGCCGATCCAGCCCCTGGCCCACTGGTCACCGGGGCGAGATCCGGCCACGAACGAAGGAGCCCCCGATCATGCAGACTGCGTACATTCCCGTTCCAACGGCGCCCAAGCGCCCGCCCGCCTCGGCATGGAGCACCGACGCCATCATGGCGCTCTACGAGCTGCCGTTCATGGATCTGATGTACCGGGCGCAGCAGACGCACCGCGCCCATTTCGATCCGAACGTCATCCAGCTGTCCAGCCTGCTGTCGATCAAGACCGGCGGCTGTCCCGAGGATTGCGCGTACTGCCCGCAGTCCTCGCACTACGACACCGGCGTGGACGCCGACAAGCTGATGCCCCTTGAGGACGTGGTCGCCGCAGCGCGCGCGGCGCAGGCGGGCGGCGCCCAACGATTCTGCATGGGCGCCGCGTGGCGCAGTCCCAAGCCCCATCACCTGGATGCCGTGGCCGAGATGGTCAGCGCCGTCAAGGCGCTGGGCCTGGAGACCTGCGTGACGCTGGGCATGCTGAAAGACGGCCAGGCCGAGCAGTTGAAGGACGCCGGCCTGGACTACTACAACCACAACCTGGATACCTCGCCGGAGTTCTACGGCAAGATCATCTCCACGCGCACCTACCAGGACCGCCTGGACACGCTGGACCGGGTACGCGACGCCGGCATCAGCGTATGTTGCGGCGGCATCGTCGGTATGGGCGAATCGCGCCGCGAGCGCGCCGGCCTGATCGCCCAGCTGGCCAGCATGGAGCCTTACCCCGAGTCCGTGCCGATCAATAACCTGGTTCAGGTCGAAGGCACGCCGCTGTCCGCCGTGGAGGCGCTGGATCCGTTCGAGTTCGTCCGCACCATCGCGGTAGCGCGCATTGCAATGCCGCGCGCCGCAGTGCGCTTGTCGGCCGGACGCGAGGCCATGGACGATGCGCTGCAGGCGCTGTGTTTTCTGGCGGGCGCCAATTCCATGTTCTACGGCGACGCGCTGCTGACGACCGCCAACCCGCAGATGGCCGCCGACCAGCGCCTGCTCGATCGCCTGGGCATGCGGGTCGACGCGGCCGCCCACGACCACCACGACACGCCAGCATGCCCCTGACCCCAGGCCTTCTATATCTCGCGGCCAGCGTCGCCTGCAGCGTCACGGTGGCCGTCATGCTGAAACTTGCACGGCGTTGGCAGGTGGACGTGCGCCAGGCGATCGCCATGAACTACGCCGTGGCCGCCCTGCTCTGCTGGCTGGTGCTGCGCCCTGACCCGGCGCGCCTGCTGGCGCCGCAAACGCCCTGGCTGGTGCTGGCCGCGCTGGGCGTGCTGTTGCCCAGTGTCTTTCTGGCGATGGCAGCGGCGTTGCGGCATGCGGGCATCGTGCGCAGCGATGCCGCGCAGCGCCTGTCGCTCTTCATTCCGCTGCTGGCCGCGTTCGTGCTGTTTGGCGAGCCGGTCACGGGCCGCAAGCTGGCCGCGATCCTGCTGGCGTTCACCGCCCTCTTCTGCCTGTTGCGCCAGCCGCCGCGCGTCCGCCTGTCCGAAGACACGGCTGCGGGCGATAGCCGCGCCATGTGGCTCTGGCCGCTGGTGGTATGGGCGGGCTATGGCGTGATCGACATCCTGTTCAAGCAGGTTGCGCGCACCGGCACCGCGTTTGCGGGCGGCCTGCTGCTCGCTTTCCTGATGGCGGGCGTGCTGATGCTGGCGTATCTGCTGTGGCGCCGCGTGCGCTGGCAGGCGCGGCATCTGGCCGCGGGCGTGGCGCTGGGGCTGGCCAACTTCGGCAACATCCTGACCTATGTGCGCGCACACCAGTCGCTGCCCGAGCATCCCGCGCTGGTGTTCGCGTCCATGAACATGGGGGTGATCACGCTGGGCACCCTGGTGGGCGCCCTGGCGTTTCGTGAACCGCTCACGCGTCTGAACCTGCTGGGCATCGCGCTGGCGTTGTCCGCCATCGTGCTGATGACGCCCTGGTAGACCGGACTCAGGTGCCCGTGCGCCGCTGGCGTTCGGGCTCGGCCTCCGGGGAGACATCCGAAGCGGAATCGCCTGCGGAATCCTGCGCGGCATTCGCTCCGGCGTCTGGTCCCGCGACCGGATCTGCAAAGGCGCCCATTGGCGCATCGGCAGCAAGTGGGTCGGCCGGGACGGGTTCCGCCGCGGCCTCGGGCGGCGCCGGCGCCGCGGACGGATCGGGCTGCACCATTTCCATGGCGATGTCGTTCTCGGGATCCACCCGCGGATCCAGCACCGCCGCCGCCGGCGAGCTTTGCAGGGTGTCGGGCATGGGCACGAAATGCGTCGGCGCCTCATCGACCTGGTGCGCGCCCGTGACGCGCGTCGGCCGAACCTGCCAGACCAAAATCACGGCACACGCCGAGATGAACACGTAATACATGGCGGGGCCACCCAGCGACATCATCCAGCCGGCGATCATGGGCCCGACGCAGGCGCCCAGGCCGTACGTCATGAGCAGCACCGCCGACAGGCTGACGCGGCGCTCGGACTCCACGTGGTCGTTGGCAAATGCCGCGCCCAGCGGATACAGCGTGAACTGCAGGATGCCGAAGATGCAGGACATGACGACCAGCGCCCAGAACGGCAACGCGATCCAGCCCCACATGACGGCGGGCAGCAGGACCAGCAACAAGGCGTTGAACCGGATGAGACCGGCGCGATTGATGCGATCGGACAGCCAGCCCATCGGCCATTGCGACAAGAGGCCCGCCGTGACGGCGGCCGCAACGAAGATGGCGGCCTGCGAGGTGGACAGGCCGTTCTTGGCGCCGTAGACCGCCGCCAGGCCATAGAACGCGCCGGACAGGTTGCCCGCCACGAAGAGGACAGTCATGGACAGCGGCACGCGCCGCATGAAGAACCGCACGTCCAGCGGCGCGGGCAGCGGCGTGGGCGGGTGCGAGCGCGCCGTGACCGCGAGCGGCACCAGACACAGCACCAGGCACATCGCAACCAGGGTGAGCGGTCGCAGGTCGAGCGTCGCGTAGGCGGTGAGCGCCAACTGGCCGAGCACGGTGCCCAGGCCGGAAACGACCATATACACGGAGAACACGCGGCCGCGCTGGTGGTTTTCGGTCTGCTCATTGAGCCAGCTCTCGATCACCATGAACTCGGTCACCATCACGATGCCGGAGATGACGCGGAACACCAGCCACAGCGGCATGGAATCGACCAGCGTCTGCGCCAGGATCATGCTGGTGGCGATGGCCGCACAGGCAACGAAGGCGCGGATGTGCCCGACGCGGATGATGAGCTTGTGTCCCAGCCGTGCGCCGCACACAAGACCCAGGTAGTAGCCGGCAATCAAGGTGCCGATCCACACCTCGCTGACGGACTGCGCGGTCAGGCGCAGGCCCATGTAGGTATTGAACAGACCCGTGCCGATGAGCATCAGCAAGGTCGCAAAATAAAGCGACGAGAACGATGAGATCGTGGAGAGCATGGCGTGGACAACCGCTGCTGGCTTTCAGCGCCGCGGGCCGCCGGGGCGGCCCGCAACACTGGCGGTAAAACAGGAACCTGCGGGGATCAGGCTTGCGAGAGCATGGTGGCCGCGTCGCTGACTTCGAACTTGCCAGGCGCTTCCACGTTCAGTTGCTTCACGACGCCGTCGACGATCAGGGCGGAGTAGCGCTGCGAGCGCACGCCCATGCCGCGCTGGACCAGGTCCAGTTCGAGGCCGAGTTCCTTGGTCCACAGCGCGGAACCGTCGGCCAGCATGCGGACCTTGCCGTCGGTCTTCTGTTCGCGGCCCCAGGCGCCCATGACGAAGGCGTCGTTGACGGACACGCACCAGATCTCATCGATGCCCTTGGCCTTGAGGGCTGCGGCCTGTTCGACGTAGCCCGGCAGGTGCTTGGCCGAGCAGGTGGGCGTGAAGGCGCCCGGCACGGCAAACAGCGCGATGGTCTTGCCGCGCGTCAGGTCGGCGACCTGGAACGCGTTGGGGCCGAGCGAGCAGCCGGCGGTTTCGGTTTCGATGAATTCGGTCAACGTGCCATCGGGCACGCGGTCGCCGACTTTGATCGTCATGTAGATCTCCAGGATGAAAGGGGGCAATGCATTGAGGCAGGATCGCCTCACAGCCCCCATCATAGTTCGTGCGCGGCCGGCTTGCTGCCTTTGGCGAAAGCGCGAAAAGAAGATGAACAGTTCGAAACGACTCCACACGGCAGCCTCACGGGGAGGAAACGCGCGCTTGCCATAATGCCGTGGTAAAGACATCGCCCGCCGCGGCCGCGAGAGGCACTGCGCCGCGCATCGGGCCTTACAGGGAGATTTCGATGCGCAGATTCCTGACCGCCCTGACCTTGACCCTGGCGGCCGCCGCCCCCGTGATGGCGGCCCCCGACGCCGCCGAGCAGGCCCAATACGATTCGTTTGTCGTGGCCGCCGGCGCATCAAACGGCGCCGCGCGCGCGTGCGGCGCGTCCGAACCCGACCTGGCGCAGCACCAGGACACGGCACGCAAGAATCTCACGCGCTATGCCGAAGAGTATGGGTTTGCCGCCAGCGGGTATGACACCGAATTTGCCAAGGGGCAGGCCGAAGGCAAGACGATGATGGAAGACATGAAGCGGTCCGGCGTCGATGGCTGCCGGGGCGTGCTGGGCGGATTTCAGAGCGAACGGGAAATGAAGTACGAGGATATGAAGCGCGCGCTGGCGGAGGTCAGCGACGGGCTGCCGGGGGAGAAGGCGCGGTAACGAGTGAATGACGGTGTCCGGAAGGCGGCTCTGCAAGCCTCAGTCTTCTCGGCCGTCCCAAGCGCCATCGCATGCCTCGATCAGCCCCTGTGGCCACTTTCGGCGAGGCAGAACTCGGTCGAGTGCGAAGTAGAACAAGTCGCCAATGATCGCAACGGGCGCCAGCGGCAATGCGACGAAGAGAAAAAAGGGCACGGCAACCGGATACCACCAGATCTTCACGCGCAGCATCTTCAACGGGTTGAAATGCCGAAACGCGTCAAGGGGCCGTTGCAGCCGATACTCCAGATACGGAGCCGGAGCGGGAACCGCAGCCGCGCCCTCCCGCATGAACAGCCGGATGTACTCCCAGATCATTGCGGCACCGTAAATACCTCGCTTCGACATGGCTGCCGGTGCGTCCTGGGTACCCATGATGACAGTGCGCAGTTGCTTTCCGTCGAGCCCCCAACGAGGAAAAACCAAACAGAGAATTCCCTCATTGATGGGAACGCCGCCGGCTGAAGCGGTAGTGACGTCCTTAATGTAGACCTCGATCTTGCTCCAATCCTCAGAAACGACTTTTCCCTCATGAAAAAAACTGACAGCTTTTGTTTTTCGGTTAAATACGATGGGTAGCTGGCGGCGCCACGGGAAAAAAAACCACGAGCAGGCAATAAACATAAATAGACTCATGCCGAACGATATATACCAATATTGCAAATAAAAATCAAAAAAAACACCATCAAACGTCCCGTTGGAAACTGATTTTTTGTAATTTCGAAATTCGAATACGGAAAATATCGCCCAAACAAAAACCGACGTTAGGACCGCCCACCAACTCATACTTCCCCGTCCACCGTAAAGAAAACCAGAAGCTGTCCGCATGAATAGACAATCTTCCGTCATCCTCATGAGATTGTTGTCGGCTGCAGGGGCTACGCTGAGCAACGGACCATCCGGCCGCAGCGCCTCCACACGGCTATAGAAGACGCTATGTTCTTTTTTTGGGGCGGTGGCTTTTTTCATCAATCGTTCCGGCCGTTCCAAACGCTATCGCACGCCTCGATCAGCCCCTGTGGCCACTTCCGGCGAGGCAGAACGCGGTCAAGTGCGTAGTAGAGCAAGTCTCCGATGATCGCAACGGGCGCGAGCGGCAATGCGACGAAGAGAAAAAAGGGCACGGCAACCGGATACCACCAGATCTTCACGCGCAGCATCTTCAGCGGGTTGAAATGCCGGAACGCGTCAAGGGGCCGCTGCAGCCGATACTCCAGATACGGAGCCGCAGCGGGAACGGCGGCCGCGCCCTCGCGCATGAACAGCCGGATGTACTCCCAGATCATTGCAGCACCGTAAATACCTCGCTTCGACATGGCTGCCGGTGCGTCCTGGGTACCCATGATGACAGTGCGCAGTTGCTTTCCGTCCAACCCCCAACGAGGAAAAACCAAACAGAGAATTCCCTCATTGATGGGAACGCCGCCGGCTGAAGCGGTAGTGACGTCCTTAATGTAGACCTCGATCTTGCCCCAATCCTCAGAAACGACTTTTCCCTCATGAAAAAAACTGACAGCTTTTGTTTTTCGGTTAAATACGATGGGTAGCTGGCGGCGCCACGGGACAAAAATCCAGGAGCACGCAATAAACACAAATAGACTTACGCCGAATGGTATATACGAATAATGCAAGTAAAACTCGAAAAAATTACTTGCAACCCCGCGTTTGTGACAACGACTTTTTATAAACTGCAAACTCATACAAAGAAAATATCGCCAAAAAAAAAAACCGCGAGAAGGACCGCCCACCAACTCATGCTCCCTCGTCCACCATAAAAGGAACCAGAAGCTGTCCGCATAAACAGACAACATTCCGTCACTTTCATGAAATTTTTATCCGCCGCAGGGGCGACGCCCAGAGGCGGGTCATCAATTCGCAGCGCGTCCACGCGGTTGTATACCCAGCTTTTTTCCGTCTTCGGCACGGTGCGCCGCTTCCGTTCACTTGTCATTTGAATGCTCCGTGGAAACCACCTGACAGTCGGATCAATGCTCGTAAACAAGAAACCTCATCCTTTGCACGCGCATTGGTCCAACATCTCATTTCTCTCACTTCGATCGGTAGTACCAAGGCACATCCTCTTTGGCAAAGGAATACATGGCAGTCAAAGGTTCGCCCAATAATTTCGGCACATATTTGGCGGTCAGTGACAAACTAAAGTCGATATCGTTCCGCAGGCCGGTGATAACGTAGGTGATCAGCGACCCGCCGGAGTCCAGTTGCTTCCGTCGCTCTTGCCTGATCTTCAAATCCGTCTCGGAACCATCCGAAGCATTGGGAGACATCTCGCCCGTCACAGAAGCTGGTTGCATGGGCAGAATATCCCCCTCTAGTGGGTACGCAACTTCAACAACTAGCCGGGGCGAATAAGTCGTCGTTACCCCCACCGTGCCAACTGGGCTCACCAAAGCATCAAGTGCGAAAACTTTCCATTCGCTGTCGGACTTTTTGGGCGCATAGTTTATTTCGACATAGGCCTTGTTCTCTGCCGCGAGCGAGGCATAAGCGGCTCCAGATTCGCGCCCCAGCAATGCGCGCTTGCCGAATGTGCCGTCGTTCAGCCAAAACTCGAGAGCGGAATACCGGCTGTCGTCCCCTTTGAACAGCCACCAGAGACCCAATCCAAGAAGAATGACACCCGCCACAATCCAGCCCCAAACGGGAATGCCCATGACGGAACCGGCCAGTCCGATGCCCGTAGTCATCGCTCCGGCACCAGCATGTGTCAATGCAATTCCGCCGGAAAGCATTCCAGCGCCCGCCAGTGCGTAGTAGGTACCGGCGCTCGTATTTCCGATCTGATATTGTTTGTACGCCTTAAGCCAGTTGGTGGCAGCATCAGCTAAAGCGCCTCCATAACCAAAGAAGCGCAATGCGCGTGTACTCGCCATTGCACGAACTGCGCCACCCAAAACTGATGCATTTTCAAACATGGCCGGTGCCAGCGCGCGCGTTGCTATCAATGCTCCATTCATTGCACTCGCCGTACCCAATACGGCCGCAACTAAATTCGACTGTGTTGCTCTGTCGCGGATATCCGAGCCGTCTCGAAAATCCTCAACAGCTTTCATGAGATTCCAGATGCTGAGCACTGCAACACCGCTTGCCGCCCCTCCTTCGAACACCTGCAAAAAGGGATTCGCATAACGGGTAAGCGGCGTCAAACGCTCCCATTCCAGAAGGACAATTTCATTGCCAGCACGTTGGGCAATCGATCCTTCAGCAGTGAACCCTCGGACACCCGGTACTTGTCTCAGCCTGGCGTAGCCCTCTTCGAGCGTCAGGCTGCGTCCGACGATTCGATCCTGGTAGCGTTCTTCGAGCAGGCCACGCAAATGCGCGGCGTCGGCCTCACTGCCTGTGCCTGCCAACCGATGAATAAGAGCATCCACATTATTTCGGACCGCGCCACGCCAATTCGGGGCACGGGTCAAGGTATAGACCCCGACCTGCTCCATCAGATATTGAACGGCCACGAATCTCACGAGGCCGGCAAACACCTTGCCGGCTGCCGTATCCACGAGCACGTCGGCCTTGTTCTCCACAAGCGTGTCCCCGAAGCCTTTGTCATGCCCCAGGTTCTCCAGGATCGGGTTTTCCCGCCATGGCAACGCCCACCATTCTCCGAACAGCGCTCTTTCGTGGTCTTTCTTGCCGGCGGGCGTCGTCGCAGTGCCCCAGATCATGCCTTCGACGCAATGGGTGAAGGCCGTGGCATGGCTGGTTGAAGCCACTGGGTCGGTGAGGTCGTAGCGCAGAAAGGTTGCGCCAAAGTCCGCAGGTTTCGCACGCTGACGGTAGCCTTTCAACCAGACGCATCGGTCATTCTTATGGTCCAGCACGGCAATGTGCCGCTTTTCCAGCTCTCGCTCGAAATTCTTCAAATAGGCGACCCGCTCGTCTTCCTTCACATGCCTGGAATAGCGCTCGGCATTGAGCGCCAGAACTGCCATCCGCTGGCCTGCCGGGTCTTTGGGCATGGCTTCCAGCTGCGCTTTGGCGCTGGGGTACGAAGATGGACGATGCCTCGGTGGCTCGCGCTCCTGAACTGCAAGATTGTCTTCAAACCACTTGCGCTTGTACTCGTACTCGTAGACGTCGCGATTCAGGGCCTTGTCCAGCTTCTCCTGACCCGCCTCATCCTGTAGATCAATTCCCTTGCTGCTGGCATAGGCAGCCTCGTAGATCCGTCCAATCAACTGGGCTATGATCGTCTTTCGATAGCGCTGGATATCGTCGCCCTTGCTTGCAGCATCAGGCGCCGAGTTGTATGTCTCCATCTCCGAGCGAGATTCATGGAATATGCCGCCCAGATCCTGCACGAGCGCAATGTTGTCGTGCATGACGACAGCGATCTGCATGGCGGACGCTACCGCTTTCATGCCCGTCAACAATGATTGAGCAGAAGGTGTCGACTGTTTGATGCGCCAGGGCGAGAAGCTTAGGTCGGAGCCCTTGAACTCCTCCACCAGTTCACCCAACCGACTTGCCGGAAAGGTATGCCTGGCTGGCGCGCTTTCCGCCCAAGCCTTCATGTCAACGGTCGTTGCCAACTTTGCCCGGATGCCGTCCAAATCCGATTGGATTTCGCGAATTTTTCGTTCGGTCAGGAGCGTGTCCGTCAACAATATGTGGACCAACGAACCGTCATTCGCCCAGATGTGAGGCAGGGAGCGTCCGGGCTTATAGCCCTCGATCGCCGCTTCTAATGAGCGGTACCTGGAAAAAAGCTCGACGAATTGACCGGTCTCTTCGTTGACCCGCCAAACGAATACCGTACCTTCGGTCTCATCGAACAGATAGACGAATCCCGCGCCCACGCAACGCAATCCATACTGCGCGTGGTCCAACGTCTGAAAGCCAGTCTCCAGCGACGGCGCATCATAGGCATAGTCGGCGCCAACCTTGGGCCGTGGATGTGCTGAATAACGAAGCGGAAACAGGGGGATTCGGACCTTGCAGCTTTCGTTGGTGCTGCAGTAGCCAGTGCTTGCTGCCATGATCAGTGCCCTTCGGTCATCAGGTGATTCATTGCCCGTGCGGCGCGGGCGCCAGGTGTCAACGCGGTGTCCTGCAACAGCGCGACGACCGTCGCCGCACACCGTCGGTAAGCGGGATGACGGAGGGCGTCCAACGCGATGTCCAGGTGAGAGAACTCTTTGAAGCCCCAGCTATTAAGCTGCTCCATCCACACCCGGGTTTGCCGACGCGGGTCGTCGCGAAAGCTGTGAGGAGCCTGCCGAGTGATCGCGATGTGCTTGTGAAAGTGGTGGTCAGTCAACCCGGCATCAATGGCGCTCATTTCTGCATGATTGAATTGGAAGCCGCCTTGCACCGGGTGCGGACCATCCGGTTGTCGATAGCGCCACCACTGATGCGCTTGCCCGAGGCTTTCCCGCCAGATCAGTTCCTGAATGGGCCCCAGCAGCGCAGCGGCCCGGAAAGGCTCAAGGGCTCGCAGCACGCTCGCAAGAGCCGTTGTTTCCTGAACCCGGAAGCGAGCCTTGTTGCCATTGGGCATTAGCACGAACAGAACCGCTCGCAACTGGGCTACTACCTCGTCGATCGAACGGGACGACGCGAGGAAGACCGCCCCACCCGTTGACGCCCAGGAGTCCACGAACAATCCCGATAAATGCGAATCGGATTGGTACTGCACCAGCACCGGCCCGACCGGGTAATGGGAGTCGTACTCGGTGTCGCTCCAGACCCACCGCAGGGAAGTGGCATAGTCGACTTTGCGCACGAAGTCACCTATGTTGGCGCGCTCCGGCAAGTCCGGTTGGCGCACCAGCCACTCGTCAAGAATTTCGGTTTCGAGGAGCAAGAACGTAGCTAGCGAAGGCGGATGCAGTTCGGGCTGCGTCATCTGGTCCAGGGCTATCAACATATCAAGTCTCCTGGAAGTTGCCGCACGGACAGTCCGACCGCGGACAACTGCCGTCGCTGCGCTTCCTGCACAGCACGTCGAACGGCAGGCCCGGAGCGGGAACCCCCACAGGGGCCGAGATCGGGCTTGCGCTGCCGCTCTGTCGGCGTATCGGTCCCTTCACCTGGATCACAACTCCATCGAGCGTGATGCCTGATCCGTCGATTCGAATGGTTCCTCCCGGGCCTTTGAGGGATAGGCTCTCCTTCGCATGGATCTCATAGACCTTGGTGCGCTGCCGAATCGCCTGCCCCGCCTGCAGTTCCGCGTGCCCCTCCACCGTCTGTTCCTGGTGTCCGCCGATACTCACGCGATGATTTGCCGCAGTCTTGTCGCGGCGGTTGTTGCCCACCTCTTCGGTGCGGTCCTTGGCGGTGTAGATCGTGTGGTTGCGCCCCACCGTCAGGAAGTCGTCCTGGCCGATTTCATGCCGCCGGTCCAGGCCGATATTCACCTGTTCGTCATTACCCACGGTTTCCTTGCGGTCGTGGCCGATGGTGATGGATTCGTCGTGTTCCACTTGTTCTCCGCGGTCGTGGCCCACGAAGGTGGTTTCGTTGCGGTTGACGTGGATGTTCTGGTCCTTCTGCGCGTGGACGCAGATTTCTTCCTGGTCCTTTTCGTCTTCGAATCGCAGTTCGTTGTACCCCTCGCCCTTGTGCGTCTTGCTTTTGATCGTCATCCGCGTCTTGTGGCGCGGCAGTTCGTAGGGGGGCAATTGCAGGCGGTTGTATGCCCGGCCTGTGATCACGGGCTGGTCTGGGTCGCCGTCGAAATGGGAAACGATGACCTCCTGGCCGATCCTTGGGATGGCCATGTGGCCCCATGTGGCGCCGGCGATGTCTTGCGAAACACGGATCCAGCAGGAGCTGTGTTCGTCCTGTCTGCCTTCACGGTCCCAGGGGAACTGGACCTTCACCCGCCCGTACGCGTCGGTGTAGATTTCTTCGTTGGGCGGTCCGACCACGACAGCGTTCTGCGGTCCGTCGATGCGGGGTCTTGGTAACGGATCGGCGCGCCACTCGGCATCGTCTGGCACCAGTTCGGCCTCGTAGGCGTAATGCGTACCCGACTGCGCCTCCGCGCTGTCCTCGGCCTGGCTCGCGTGCTGCGTACCGCGGTGAACGATGCGGACCGGGCGCCAGCCGCGGTTCATGTCTTCCCGCGGGTGGCCGGCCAGCATGAAGGAGATGCCCGGCTGCAATCGCGGATCATCGCCTTCGGCCAAGGCAACGCGCGCATCGCGGCGATGCCCGCGCAGGCGGTTATCGGCGAAGGGCTTGCCGGCCTCGTCAAACTTGGCGCGGGCAGGATAATCGTAGCGCTCATACCGGCGGCCCTGATGATTCAGATCCCGTCCGTCGCGGGTGTGCTCGTGGGTGTAGCGGGGATGGTGAAAGGTGTAGTCGCGCTGCGTCTGACGAGCAGTGCGCACGCTCTCGCCATAGGCAAAGCGGCGCAGCGCGGGTTGCGGTTGATCGCCACCGGGCGCGGGGTTGTACTGCACCGGCCGATCGCCCACGCGGCCATGAATGAACAGGCGATCGCTGTGGACGAGCTGGTGGCCCTCCGCGCTATGCCGGAAGGAATAGAAGAACCCTTCCTCGCGCATGATGCGCTCAATGAAGTGGTAGTCGGTGTCGCCGGCTTGCACGCAGTATTCGCGTGACTGGTGCTCGGTGGTGTTGCGCTGCTCGTAGTCAAGCGTGAGCCCATGCGCCTTGAGCACGGCCTCGGTGATCTGCGGGACAGTGAGTGACTGGAAAATGCGCCAGTCGGAACTGAGCTTTAAGCGCGCCAGACGCGGCTCGACGACGGCTGAATAGCGTGTTCGGCGAAATCCCGTGTCGCCCTGGACGAAGGAGGAAACAGCGCCGTGCACGTAGCGCACGGGCGTGTCGCCATGCCAGATCGTGAGCAGCGAGGCTTGGTCCAGAACGCTGCCGAAATCGATGGCGGCCTTCGCACTGGCCAAGTCCACTTCAAGTTTGAAGGTCTCGGACAAACCTTCTTCCAGCGAAAACCCGACGACTTCAAAGGACTCGTCGCCGACAGCAAATGTGAAGCGCAGATTGGATTGGATTGGCATGGCAAGCTCCGGAGCACCTCGGGCCTGTTGCAATCTCCGTGCCAGCTTGGCCGCATGTCGCAACTTTTGCTTTCTTATCAACCGCTTGGCGATCCCTTTGCCGCGACGCCTGCCGCGCTCGAATCGCCCGAAACCGCGAAAGTGTTTTTTTCGGTGGCTTTTCAGGCCAACGGTGGCCCGACGGCCCTCAACCCCCTGAAAACAAACAAAGAAAATCGGGCCAACTTTGACCCGAGCAGGTCAAAGTTGGCCCGATCATCGAGCTTTCGGGGGAGGTTGGCGCCTTACAACCCGTTCTGCTTGAACCAATCCAGCATCCGCGTCCACGCCTGTTCCGCTTCCGCCTTGCGGTACGACGGGCGGTAGTCTGCATGGAAGGCGTGGCCGGCCTCGGGGTAGATGTCGATGCGGGAGGCCTTGGCGGCGGCGGAGCCCTTGGCCAGTTCCACGCGCATGCGGTCGACGTCGGTTTGCGAGATGCCAGCGTCCTTGCCGCCGTAGGCGCCCAGGACGGGGGCCTTCAGGTCGTTGACGATGGCCAGGGCCGGCTTGGGCTTGAGTTCGGAGGGGTCGCCCGCCAGTTGGCCGTACCAGGCGGCGCCGGCCTTGAGTTTGGGGTTGTGGGCGGCGTAGAGCCAGACCTGGCGGCCGCCCCAGCAGAAGCCGACGATGCCCAGGCGGTCCGGGTTGCCGCCATGCGCCGCCGCCCAGGCGGCGGTGGCGTCCAGGTCGGCTGTGACCTGTTTATCCGGGACCTTGCTGACGACTTCGGCCTGCAGTTTGGGGATTTCGGTGTACTTGGACGGGTCGCCCTGTCGCACGTAGAGTTCCGGCGCGATGGCGAGGTAGCCCAGGTGCGCCAGGCGCCGGCAGACGTCCTGGATGTATTCGTGCACGCCGAAGATTTCCTGGACGACCAGGATCGTGGGCAGGTTCTTCTTGCCTTCCGGCGCGGCGCGGTACGCGGGGATCTTGCCGTCGGAAGTGGGAATCTCGACCTTGCCGGCCACGAGGCCCTTGGCGTCCGTGGCGATTGCAGTCTGTGCCGCCACCGGACCTGCCGCCAGCGAAAATCCCGCCGCCGCGGTGGTGGCGAGAAAGCCTCGGCGGTCCAGCCGCAAGGGCGGAAGCAGGCTGTCGAAGTGCGCGTCCTGGTCTTTCATCGAAAAATCTCCTGGTAAAAGACGGGCACGGCGGGACGCGCCTCGCGTCCCTGCCGGGGCCTGCCGAGTTCACTTCAGGGAGAAGTCCACGCGCGAGGGTTGCCCCTCGTCCTTGATGCCATCGGCGTCCAGCTGCGGCGCGACGATGAACACGCGATCCGCGAGTCCTTCCTGGGCTTGCAACTTCTCATAAACCGCCTGCGCGCGGGCATCGGCCAATTGGCGCAGCTGATCCTCGCCGACGGGGGCCGCCGCGCGCAGCATCGCTTCCATCTGCGCGGCCGGAATGGACTTGGCCATGCCGATGAAATTGCGCGGCTTGTCCTTGAGGTCGGTGTCATCGTAGACCGCTTCGAGGTATTTGGCACGTTCCGCGCCGGAGACCTCGACGCCCTTGGGGTCGGGCTTCTTGCCGCGCGGCGCGACGTCCGCGGCCTTGGCGGCGCGGATCTTGGCGTCGACCCAGGCCTGGCGCAGGCCCTCCGTGTCGGTCTTGGGATCGGCGCGGCCGCTGATGTCCATCTTCAGGGCCGGACGGTCGGCAAGGGCCTTGGTAAGGGTCTCGATGCGCTGGAGCGAGTCGTCGGTCAGCACGGCGCTGCCCGGCGCGAATTCGACATAGGACAGCTCTTCGCCGCCGCCGAACGCGGACGCGAGCAGGCTGAAGGGCGAGGTCACCGCCTTGACCACCAGGTTCATGAGCACGCGCACGACGATGCCGCCGACCGAGAACTCGGGGTCGTCCAGCGAGCCGGAGATCGGCAGGTTGATGTCGATGTTGCCGCGCGAGTCCTTCAGCAGCGCAACGGCCAGCAGCACGGGCAGCTTGGTCGCGTCCGGGCTGTTGGTCTTGTCGCCGAACGTTAGCTGGTTGAGCACGACGTGATTGGTCGCCTGCAAGGCACGGTTCTTGATCTTGTATTCCAGGTCGACCGACAGCTTGCCGCGCTTGATCGGATAGCCCACGTATTTGGCCGAATAGGTGGTAAAGCGCGGCAGGTCGACGCCCTTGGCCGAGGCCTTCAGGTCCAGCGTCAGGTACTTGGCGAAAGGCTGCACGATGCCGCTGATCGAGAGCGGCGCGGTCGTGTAGACACGGCCCGTGACCTTGACCTTGGCGGGCTGCGGATTGGTGGACGAAACGGCGGTGATGTCGCCCTCGATGCTGGACAGTTCAGCGACGTAGTTCGGCTTGACGAAGCGGTCGGTGAAGGTCATTCGGCCGCGGGTCAGCGTGACGCTGTTGACCGAAATATCCGGCATGGAGGCCGCGCCGCTGCCCTTGGCCGACGCGGCGGCCGCGGGCGGCGCGGCCGGGGGCTCGGCGCTGCGGCCGGGGGTCTGGGTGTCTTGCGTGATCGAGCCGCCGGCCTGTCCGGGCGCGGCCACCAGATCCATGACGTTGAGCCGCCCCTGCGCGTTGAGCAGGATGCGGCCGTAGAAATCTTCCAGGGCGATATCGCCCAACCGCGCGCCGATCTTGTCGCCCGCCACGGAGATGTCCATGCCGGTAAAGCCCAGCCGCTTCCAGTTCAGGAAGTCGTCCTTGTTGACGCGGTCCTGCAGGTCCAGGTCGGTGATGTCGACGCCGCCCTTCCAGCCGGCCTTCATCGGCGCATTGCCGGCGGCGGCGGTGAATTCGGCGTTGCCCTTGGCGCTTAGCGTGACGGCGCGGACGGTGGCGTTCAGGCTGGAGGCGAAGTACGGCGCGAAGCTGGCGACGTTCAGGTTGGACAGGTCGACCGCGGTCTTGACCGTGAGCGGCTGCGGCGTGAAGACCCCTTTGAGGTCCAGCTTGCCGTCGCCCTGGACGCCGGCTGCGGCCACCGTGAAGTTGCTGGGGCCCGGTCCCAGGGCTAGCCGGTCGGCCGTGATGCGAAGGGACTGCATGGCGATGTCCAGCACCGGCTTGAGCGATTCGTCGCGGGCCTTGAACTGCGTCAGGTCGGCCTGCACGGCGGTGGCGGACGCATCGATCGCGCCGCCCTTCTCGCGCACGTGCAGTTGCGCGGTGGCGCCCAGCCGGCCGTCGAGCAGGTTGATGGGCGCGGCGCTGCGCACGGCTGGCGCCAAGGGCGCAAGCGCGATGTTGCCCAGACGCACGTTCATGTCGAGCGACAGCGGCTTGATGACCAGCGGCCCCTTGGCGCGCAGCCAGCCGCCGTCGGTGCTGTTGTCCATGGTCAGCCACAGGTTGATGGGCTGGTCCGGCGGCTGCGGCAGCGCCACGCCTTCGACGGTGGCGGCCAGGCCGGTCATCACATAGTCCAGCTTGCTGACCGCATCAGTGACGTAGACCTCGCCTTCATGCAGGTTGAAGGCGTCGAGCACGACCTTCCATTCGGCGGGCGCGGGGGGTGGCGCGGGGGTCTGCGCGGCGGGCGCTTGGTCAGCGGGCGCCGTGGCCGCTTGGTCTGGGCGCGGTGCCGACGCTTGACCGGCCGGCCCAGGAACCGGCGCAGGCGCGCCGGCCGCGCCCGGCGCAACCTGCGGCCCGCTTGGGGAGAGCGGCTTCAGGCCGCTGGCCTTGCGCATCTCGTCCCGCACGGGCGTGGCCGTCGGTTCCACGCCGCCCAGCGCCTTCAGTCCCGCGACGACGTCCTGCCAATTCAGGTGTTCGTTGGCGTGACGACGCACATGGATTTGCGGCGCCCAGAGGCCGACCTCGCCGATATACACCTGCCGCGCAATCGGCTCCAGTTCCAGGCGGCTGACGGTCAATGCGCTCCAGGCGGCCAGATTTCCGCCAGACGGATCGCGCACGTCCAGGCGGCGCAACCCCAGGTCGCCGACGATGCGGATTTTGGGCGGCGCGTCCTTGGGCTGTTCGAAGACGACCTGCAGATTCGAGTCGAGCAGCGCGCGCTCGACCTTGAAGGGAAGCGGCATAGGCCAGACGTCGGCCCACTTCTCGAGCTGCAGGCCGTCGAACGCGACGCGCAGCGTGGACGAGGGGACCACATCGAACGGCCGCGCCACGCCGGTCAGGTCGAAGGGGCTGCCATTGATGCGCAGGTGCAGGCGCGGCTGCACGTCGATGTCGGTGGCGTAGCCGAAGGTCGAGATGAACGGCACCCCGATGGTGAACTCGTCCACGACCTGCTTGCGGCCGGTGACCTTGTCGTCCAGCGTGATGGCGCCGTCCTCGATCACCATGTTGTTGAGCGAAAAGCGCGGCAATCCTTCGTCCGGCTTGGGCGGCTCTTGGGGCTTGGCGGCGGCCAATTCGGCCACGCGTTGTTCTATGTCAGAGAAATTGAAGCGCAGGACGTCTTCGCGGACGATGGCGATGTTAGGCTGCCGAAGCGTCAGACGGTCGACCACCGGCGCGAACCAGAACAGCGAAGTCCACGACGCGCTGGCATCCAGTTCAGCCAGGGTCAACAGCGGCGTCTGCGAGCCAGGCTGCGCCACGGTCAGGTCTTGCGCGCGGACGGTCAGCGTGAACGGATTGAAGGTGATCTTGCCCACGGAAACGTCGCGTCCAATCATCTTTGCGACGTCATCGGTCAGCACGCCGTGCAGCACTTTCGGCACCTGCCACGCTGCCACGCCAAACAGAATCAGCACGAACGCCACAATACCCAGGAGAATCTTGCCGGCGCGTCGGGTGAACCGTAGCTTGGGCATCCGCACGGGCATTGAAAGTCTCCTGATACACATTGAAGGCGATCCAACCTTCCTCTGACTGCTGGCGCGATTATCGCGCCCCCTTAACTGCTCGTCTATCATAGGCGGAACAGCGGACCCCGCCGGCCAGCCCGGCCCCGCTCCTTTCATTCATTAACAATTCTTGATCCCGATTTCCATGTCCGAGACCACCCCCACCTTGAGTCACCTGGACGAAGCCGGCCAGGTCCGCATGGTCGACGTCATCGCCAAGACGGACACCGAGCGCGTGGCGGTTGCCGCCGGCAGCATCCGCATGAACGCCGTCGCCTATGGCCTCTTGACCCAACCCGGCCAAGGCAAGGGCGAGGTGCTCAACACGGCGCGCGTGGCCGCGATCCTGGCCGCCAAGCGCTGCGCCGACATGATCCCCCTGTGCCACAGCCTGCCGCTCGCGTTCGTCGGCGTGGAATTCGCCTTGAACGACGCCGAGCATCGCATCGACATCCTGGCCACCTGCCGCACCAGCTACAAGACGGGCGTCGAAATGGAAGCCATGATGGCGTGCAGCGTGGCCGCGCTGACCATCTACGACATGTGCAAGGCTGCCGACAAGGGCATCGTGATCGAACAAGTTCGCCTCAAGTACAAGGCGGGAGGTAAAAGCGGTGAATGGCGCAACGATTAATCTGCTGTACTTCGCGCGCGTTGCCGAACTGGTCGGCAAGCGCACCGAAACCTGGCCCCTCGCGGGCGAATCAACCGGCGCGCAGTTGCTGGCCGCACTGGGCGAACGCTATCCCCAATTGGAACCGGCCACGCGCCTGAAGCTGGCCATCAACCAGACGCACGCCAAGCCCACCGCCCCGATCCGCGCGGGCGACGAGGTCGCGGTATTCGAACCGGTCACCGGAGGCTGACGCCATGATCCGCGTCCAGGAAGCCGACTTCGACGGCGCGGCGCTGACCGCCGCGCTGCGGGAATCCGCCGGCCCCGGCGTGGGCGGCATCGTGACGTTCGTGGGCTACGTGCGCGACTACGCGCCCGATACCCCCACCGACACGCTTTTTCTCGAACACTATCCGGGCATGTGCGAGCGCGAGCTCGAAGAAATCGCCGCCACGGCCCGCGCGCGCTGGAATCTGGCAGGCACGGTCATCGTGCACCGCGTGGGCGCGCTGCACCGCAACGCGCAGATCGTTTTCGTGGCGGCGGCCAGCGCCCATCGCGGCGACGCCTTCCGCGGCTGCGAATACATCATCGACGCGCTCAAGACGCGCGCACCCTTCTGGAAGCGCGAGACCCTCGCCGGCGGCAACAGCTTCTGGGTGGAACAGCGCCAATCCGACCAGGACCGCACGGACGCCTGGGATGAAGACACTGCCGACAACAAGGAGAATCCATGAGCGAAGCCACCCCGGTCCCGCTGGGCTGCGGCGTACTGACCGTCAGCGACACCCGCAGCGCGGGTGACGACACGTCCGGCAATCTGCTGGCGCACAGCCTGGCGCATGCCGGCCACCAGTGCGTTCGCCGCGACATCGTGCGCGACGACATCTATCAGATCCGCCGCGTCATCAGCGACTGGATCGCCGACCCCGAGGTGCAGGTCATCCTGACCACCGGCGGCACGGGCTTCTCGCATCGCGACCATACGCCGCAGGCCATCATGCCGTTGCTGGATCGCGAGATTCCGGGTTTCGGCGAACTCTTCCGCCAGATTTCCTACACAGAGATCGGCAGCTCCACGATCCAGTCGCGCGCGTTCGCGGGGTCGGCCAACCAGACCCTGATCTTCTGCCTGCCGGGCTCGAACAACGCGTGCGAGACCGCCTGGACCAAGATTCTGCGCGAGCAGCTCGACAGCGGCCACGGCCCCTGCAATTTCGCCTCGCAATTTCCGAAACGCGATCAAGAAGCCTGACCCATGCTGGATTTCGATCAAGCCCAGACCCTGCTGGCCAACGCCGCCGCCCCCCTTCAACGCACCGAGCACGTGGAACTGGCGCAGGCCAGCGGCCGCGTTCTGGCCACGCACCTTGACGCCACGGTGGACATTCCGCCGGCCGACAACAGCGCCATGGACGGCTATGCCCTGCGCCTGGCCGACTGGAACCCGCAGGCGCGCCTGCCGATCCAGCAGCGCTGTTACGCGGGCGACGTGCCCGAACCCTTGAAGCCCGGCCACGCCATTCGCCTATTCACGGGCAGCGTGATACCGGCGGGCGCCGATGTGGTCGTCATGCAAGAAGACACCACCGAAGCCGACAACCACGTCCAGATTTCGCGCGAACCCCGGCTGGGCCAGCACATTCGCCGCCGCGGCGAAGACACGATGGCGGGCGCCGCGCTGCTGCCGGCGGGCACGCTGCTGCAGGCCGCGCACGTCGCGCTGCTGGCCTCGCAAGGCATGGCTACGATTCCCGTCTACGGCCAGCTTCGCGTCGGCATCCTGACCACGGGCGACGAGCTCGTCCTGCCGGGCCAGCCGCGCGCCACGGAACAGATCTACAACTCCAACGGGCCGATGCTGGCCGCGATGGTGCGCGGCATGGGCGCCCTGCCCGTTCACGTGCTGCACGCCCGCGATACCGAAGCCGATCTGCTGGACGCCTTCAAGACCCTGCTGGCCGATTGCGACCTCGTGCTGAGCGTGGGCGGCGTGTCGGTGGGCGAGCGTGACCTCGTCAAACCGGCACTGGCCGCGCTGGGCGGCGAACTGTCGCTGTGGAAGGTACGCATGAAGCCCGGCAAGCCGGTGGCGCTGGCGCAGATCGACGGCAAGCCCGTGGTCAGCCTTCCCGGCAACCCGGTGTCGGCCTATGCCGTGTTCGCCACGCTGGTGACGCCGCTGATGCGCCGCATGCAGGGCCGCGAAGACATCTTCCCGCCGGTCAGCCAGTTGCCGCTGCGCACCGCGCAGCCGCGCCAGGACGGCCGCGAGGAATTCCTGCGGGTGCAATGCCGCGTGGCCGACGAAGGCGGCAGCGAACTCGTGCCGTACGGCCATCAGGGATCGGGCGTGATCAGCTCATTGCCGTGGTCCACCGGCTTGGCGCGCCTGCCGGCCGACGTGCTGGTGCAGGACAGGGACACGGTCGCGTATTACGACCTGCGTCACTGGCTGGCGTAGCGCTCGGCCAGCGCCAGGTCTTCTGGCGTGTTGACGTTCATGAAGGCATGCGGCGGGCAATCGTCGAACACCGCTTCGGCCGCGCCCGCCCTCGCCTGCCAGAGACCCACCTTGCGGTCGCCCGACCGCAGATATTCCCGCAAGTTCGGCAGCAACGACGTGCGCAGCGCCATGCAGGCTGAATGGCGCTGGCCGTGGGCCGCGGCATAGGCCAGCGGCGCATCGGCCGCGGCAGCCGCGCCGATCAGGCGCGCGGCCAGATCTTCCGGCAGGAAGGGCGTATCGCAGGGCACCACCACCAGCCACTGCGCGGCGGAGTCGGGCGGCGCACCTGCCGACCCCTGCAGCGTCTGCAGCGCCGTCGCGATACCCACCAGCGGACCCTGCCAGGCGCCCAGTTCGCGTTCGCCATCGGCAACGACGTCGCCATACTGCGCGTAACGTTCCGGATGCCGGTTGGCGCTGATGATGAGGCGGCCGACCTGCGGCGCAAGCCGGCGCGCGATGTGCGCGACCATGGGTTCGCCGTGCAGCGCGACCAGTCCCTTGTCCTGATGATTCATGCGGGAACCCTGCCCGCCGGCGAGGATCAGGCCGGCAAGCCTGTCGCGTTGCAATTCAGCCACCGATGTAGCTCATCTCGATCTTGCGCGATGGGTCCGCCATGTTCTGGCCGCGCAGTTCGGAATAGTTGTCGCCGCGCGCCGACCAGATGCCCGCCAGGATGCGCGCCAGTTCCTCGTCCGTCGCGCCATCGCGTAGCGGCGCGCGCAGGTCGTGGCCTTCGTGGGCGAAGAGGCACAGGTAGAGCTTGCCTTCGGGCGACAGGCGCGCCCGCGTACAGCCGCCGCAGAAGGCGTGGGTGACGCTGGAGATGACGCCGATCTCGCCGCCGCCGTCCACGTAGCGCCAGCGTTCGGCGACGCGACCCATCTCGACCGATTCCACGGGTTCCAGCGGATACACGGCGCCGATGCGGTCCAGCACTTCGCGCGATGGCACCACTTCGGCGAGATTCCAGCCGTTGCTGTTGCCCACGTCCATGTACTCGATGAAGCGCAGGACGTGACCGCTGTGGCGAAAGCGTTCGGCCATGGGCAGGATCTGCCCGTCGTTCAGTCCCTTGCGCACCACCATGTTGACCTTGACGGGCGCCAGACCCGCGTCCGCCGCGGCGTCGATGCCGCGCAGCACGTCGTCGGGCGTGAAGCCGCTGTCGCTCATGCCCTGGAACATGGCGGCGTCCAGCGCATCCAGACTGACCGTCACGCGCGTGAGCCCGGCGGTTTTCAGCGCGGCGGCCTTGCGCGCGAGGACGCTGCCGTTGGTGGTGAGAGTGAGGTCAAGCGGCCGGCCTTGCGGCGTGCGCAGTTCGGCCAGCATGCCGACCAGGTTTTCGATGTGCTTGCGCAGCAGCGGCTCGCCGCCGGTCAGGCGGATCTTTTCGACGCCCAACTGCGTGAAGATGCCGGCCAGCCGGCTGATTTCTTCGAACGACAGCAGCGCCGAATGCGGCATGAAGCTGTAGCTGCTGTCAAAGACCTCGCGCGGCATGCAATAGGTGCAGCGGAAGTTGCAGCGGTCAGTGACGGAAATGCGCAGGTCGCGCAGCGGACGCGCGCGCTGGTCCAGCGCGGGCTGCCCGTGCGGCGGAAGTTCGCCGGGCCGGGCAAAAGGCCGTGGCGAACTCCGGTGATCGGCAAGGATTATCACTTTGCTCATTGGCACATCATATCCCGGCGGATCGCGGCGCGCGTTCTCGCGGAAAGGCCTCTTCCAGGGTCTGCAGCCGGCCGGTGTCGCGGGCGTCGTAGCCGACGAGCTGGCCCACGTAACCGACATAATCCGGGCCGCGCATGATGGACAGCAGGTCCTGCATGGCCGGCGTGTCCAGCGACGCCTTGCGGATGGCGAAGAAATAGCGCTCGCGCACCAGCGGAATGAAGTCCAGCCCGAAGCGGCAGGCCGCCGTCTCCACGCCGACCCCTGTGTCCGCCATGCCGCTGGCAATGTGCGCCGCGATCGCCATGTGGGTGAATTCGTTGGTTTCGTAGCCCTGCACTTCGCCGATGGACACGCCGGCGCGTTGCAGCATCAGGCCGACCAGATAACGCGTGCTGGAGCCGATCTGGCGGTTCACGAAGCGCACGTCGCTGCGCGCCAGGTCCGCCATGCCGCGGATCTGCTTGGGATTGCCGGCCGTGACGAACAACCCCGTATTGCGCACGGCCAGATGGATGAGCATGTATTCGTCGGCGTTGAGCCACTGCGCATAGCGTTCCATGATGGGGGATTCGAAATCGCCCAGCGGCACTTGGAAGCCCGCGAGGTCGCATTCGTGCCGTTCCAGCGACGCCAGGGCCTCGATTGCCGTGCGGTAGCGCAACTCCAGGCCGGGCGTGCGGTTGCCCATGTGCTGCATCAGGGATTCCACGGCAAAGCCGTGGCTGGCGTGCAGACGCAGGTGCGGGCCGCTTTCGGGCAGCAGGCGTTCAAGCTCTTCCTGCAATTCGGAAGCCATGCTGTCCAGCGTGGGCATCAGCCGCGCCTCGATGCGGCGGTTGGCCCACAGCAGCCGCTGCGCAAAGGGCGACAACTGCGTGCCCTGGCGGCGATTGGTGATGAGCAGCTGCGTGCCGAAGATGGACTCGAAACGCCGCAGCACGCCCCACGCGTGCCGGTAGGACAGGCCGCAGGCGCGGCAGGCGCCCGCGATGTTGCCGGTGGCGTCGATGGCCGCCAGGAGCGCAAGCATGTCCTGCAACGGCACGGGCGTCGCCTCGTCGTCTCCGCCCAATGTCCATTGCGGCCGCAGGCCGATTCGGAACTTATATGTCATTTATTTCTTATTGAAGGCGTTCAAGTACCTCGTTAGAGTACACAAATAACGCGGCGGACGGGCATTTAATATGTTTTTTTAAACATATTATTTGCTGACAGATCCAGGCCGGCACAAGCCCCCCTTGATGGGGTCACGCAACACAGGAGGAGACCGACGTGCACCTGCGCGAGGCAAAATCCGATCTGGCATCCAGCGGTGGCGCCCGGGGCGGCAAGCTGGCCCTGGACGCCGCCCGGGCATCCACCACCCCGGCTATCGCGGCCACAGCCCGCATCCTTGCCCGGCTGAAAGACCAGCCCGGCCCGCTGCTGCCGGTGCTGCATGCGGTGCAGCACGAACTGGGCTGTATTCCGGCCGAGGCGGTGCAGACCATCGCCGAGGCCCTGAACCTCTCCCGCGCCGAAGTCCACGGCGTCATCACGTTCTACCCCCATTTCCGCACCGAGCCGGCCGCGCGCCACACGCTGGAGGTCTGCCGGGCGGAAGCCTGCCAATCCATGGGCGGCGAACGCCTGGCCGCCCACGCGCGCGCTGCGCTTGGCTGTGATTTCCACGCCAGCACCCCGGACGGCAACTTCACGCTGGAACCCGTGTATTGCCTGGGACTGTGCGCGCAGTCGCCCGCCGTCATGATCGACGGCCAGCCCCATGCCCGCGTCACCGAAGCCAAGCTGGACCGCCTGCTGGCCCGCACGCTGGAGGACACGCCATGAGCGCCCCCGTCGTCATCTACGTGCCGCGCGACGCCGCGGCGCTGGCCATGGACGCCGACACGGTGGCTCGCGACATCGAGCGCATGGCCGACCAGCGCGGCCTGTCCGTGCAGGTGGTGCGCAATGGTTCGCGCGGCCTGCTGTGGCTGGAACCCCTGGTTGAAATCGCCACGCCGCAGGGCCGCATCGCCTATGGGCCCGTGCAGCCGGAAGACGTAGCTTCGCTGTTCGACGCCGGCTGGCTGACGGGCGGCGAACACGCGTTGCGCCTGGGCCTGACCGAGGAAATACCCTACCTCAAGCACCAGGAGCGCCTGACCTTCGCCCGCGTCGGCGTGATCGATCCGCTGTCCCTGCAGGACTACGCCGCGCATGGCGGGTTGCAAGGCTTGAAACGCGCGCTGGCCATGGCGCCGGCGCAGATCGTCGACGAAATGGTGGAATCCGGCCTGCGCGGCCGCGGCGGCGCGGCATTTCCCACCGGCATCAAATGGAAGACCGTGGCGGGCACGCCCGGCGACACCAAGTACATCGTCTGCAACGCCGACGAAGGCGACTCCGGCACCTTTGCCGATCGCCTGCTGATGGAAGGCGACCCGTACGTCCTGATCGAAGGCATGACGATTGCAGGCCTGGCGGTCGGCGCGACCTACGGCTACATCTACGTCCGCTCCGAATACCCCCACGCCATCGCCACGCTTGAAGCCGCGATCGCGCGCGCCCGCAGCGTCGGCTGGCTGGGCGACGACGTGCACGGCAGCGGCCGCCGCTTCGACCTGGAAGTGCGCAAGGGCGCGGGCGCCTACATCTGCGGCGAAGAAACCTCGCTGCTGGAAAGCCTGGAAGGCAAGCGCGGCGTGGTGCGCGCCAAGCCGCCGCTGCCGGCCATCTCGGGCCTGTTCGGCAAGCCCACCGTCATCAACAACGTCATCTCGCTGGCCACCGTGCCGATCATCCTGGCCAAGGGCGCGGCGTATTACCGCGACTACGGCGTGGGCCGTTCGCACGGCACGCTGCCGTTCCAGCTGGCCGGCAACCTCAAGCAAGGCGGGCTGGTGGAAAAGGCCTTTGGGCTCAGCCTGCGCGACCTGCTCTACGAATTCGGCGGCGGCAGCGCGTCCGGCCGGCCGCTGCGCGCGGTGCAGGTGGGCGGTCCGCTGGGCGCCTACCTGCCCGAATCGCAATGGGACGTGCCGCTGGACTACGAAGCCTACATCCAGATCTCGGCCATGATCGGCCACGGGGGCCTCGTCGCCTTCGACGACACCGTGGACATGGCGCGCATGGCGCGTTACGCCATGGAATTCTGCGCCATCGAGTCCTGTGGCAAGTGCACGCCGTGCCGCATCGGTTCCACGCGCGGCATGGAAACCATCGACAAGATCGCGGCCGGCAACCAGAGCCGCGAACAGCGCGAACAGCAGGTGCATCTGCTGCGCGACCTGTGCGACACGATGCTTGGCGGTTCGCTGTGCGCGCTGGGGGGCATGGCGCCCTACCCGGTGCTGTCCGCGCTGAACCATTTTCCGCAGGACTTCGGCATCGAGTCCTCCCAGTCTGCCGCCCACGCGGCCTGAACCCGAGACCGCCATGCTAGAAACCGTCATCAAGCGCGATCGCGACATGGGCACGCCGGCGCGCGTGTCCGAAAAGACCGTCACCCTGACCATCGACGGCCAGGAAATCACCGTTCCCGAAGGCACGTCGCTGATGCGCGCGGCCGCGGACGCCGGCATCAACATCCCCAAGCTCTGCGCCACCGACAGCCTTGAACCGTTCGGATCGTGCCGCCTGTGCCTTGTGCAGATCGAAGGCCGCCGCGGCTATCCCGCGTCCTGTACGACGCCCGCCGAAAACGGCATGGTCGTCTTTACCGAAACGCCAAAGCTGCACGACCTGCGCCGCGGCGTGATGGAGCTGTACATCTCGGACCATCCGCTCGATTGCCTGACCTGCCCGGCCAACGGCGATTGCGAACTGCAGGACATGGCCGGCGTCGTGGGCCTGCGCAACGTGCGCTACGGCCAGGACGGCGCCAACCATCTGAAGGCCGAGAAGGACGAGTCCAACCCCTACTTCACGTTCGACGCATCCAAGTGCATCGTCTGCAACCGCTGCGTGCGCGCCTGCGAGGAAACCCAGGGCACGTTCGCGCTGACGATCTCCGGCAAGGGATTCGACTCGCACGTATCGGCCGGCCAGGACCAGCCGTTCCTGGATAGCGAATGCGTGTCCTGCGGCGCCTGCGTGCAGGCCTGCCCCACGTCCACCCTGCAGGAAAAGACCGTCATCATGATGGGCCAGGCCGAGCACTCGGTCGTGACCACCTGCGCCTACTGCGGCGTGGGTTGCGGCTTCAAGGCCGAAATGAAGGGCCAGGAAGTCGTGCGCATGGTGCCGTGGAAGGACGGCCAGGCCAACCGCGGCCATTCCTGCGTCAAAGGACGTTTTGCCTGGGGCTACGCCACGCACAAGGAACGCGTGCTCAAACCCATGATCCGCAAGCACATCACCGATTCCTGGAAGGAAGTGTCCTGGGACGAGGCGATCAACTATGCGGCCTCCGAATTCCGCCGCATCCAGAGCCAGTACGGGCGCGACGCGGTCGGCGGCATCACGTCCTCGCGCTGCACCAACGAGGAAACCTGGCTGGTGCAAAAGCTGGTGCGTGCCGCCTTCGGCACCAACAACGTCGACACCTGCGCGCGCGTGTGCCATTCGCCCACCGGCTATGGCCTGAAGCAGACGCTGGGCGAATCGGCCGGCACGCAGACGTTTGACTCCGTCATGCACACCGACGTGGTCATCGTGATGGGGGCCAACCCCAGCAGCGGCCATCCCGTCTTTGCCTCGCGCTTGAAGCGCCGGCTGCGCGAAGGCGCGCGGCTCATCGTCATCGATCCGCGCCGCATCGAACTGGTCAGCTCGCCGCACATCAAGGCCGACTTCCATCTGCAGGTGCGGCCGGGCACCAACACGGCGCTGTTGTCCTCGCTGGCGCATGTCATCGCCACCGAAGGCCTGATCGCCGAGGACTTCGTGGCCGAGCGCTGCGAAGAAAAGGCCTTCAAGGAATGGCGCGACTTCGTCTCGCTGCCCGAGAACTCGCCGGAAGCCATGGAAGAAATCACCGGCGTGCCCGCGCAGGCGGTGCGCGGCGCGGCGCGCCTGTTTGCCACCGGCGGCAACGGCTCCATCTACTACGGCCTGGGCGTCACCGAGCACAGCCAGGGCTCGACCACCGTCATGGCCATTGCCAACCTGGCGATGGCCACCGGCAATATCGGCCGCGAAGGCGTGGGCGTGAATCCGCTGCGTGGCCAGAACAACGTGCAGGGATCGTGCGACATGGGCTCGTTCCCGCACGAACTGCCCGGCTACCGCCACATCTCCGACAACACCGTGCGCGCGCAGTTTGAAAAGGACTGGGGCGTCACGCTGCAGCCCGAACCGGGCCTGCGCATTCCCAACATGTTCGAGGCCGCGCTGGGCGGGTCGTTCAAGGGGCTGTACTGCCAGGGCGAAGACATCGTGCAGTCCGATCCCAACACGCAGCACGTCGCGGCATCGCTGGCGGCCATGGAGTGCATCGTCGTACAGGACCTGTTCCTGAACGAGACCGCCAAGTACGCGCACGTGTTCCTGCCGGGTTCCTCGTTCCTGGAAAAGGACGGCACCTTCACGAACGCCGAGCGCCGCATCTCGCGCGTGCGCAAAGTGATGGAACCCAAGAACGGCAAGTCCGATTGGGAAGTAACGGTGGCGCTGTCCAACGCGCTGGGCTACCCCATGAACTACAAGCACCCGCGCGAAATCATGGAAGAGATCGCGCGGCTGACGCCCACGTTTGCCGGCGTCACGTACGACAAGCTGGACAAGCTGGGCAGCCTGCAATGGCCGTGCAACGACGACGCGCCGGAAGGCACCCCGATCATGCACATCGACCAGTTCGTGCGCGGCAAGGGCCGCTTCATGATCACCAAGTACGTGCCCACCGACGAGCGCAGCACGCGCCGCTTCCCGCTGCTCTTGACCACGGGCCGCATCCTGTCGCAATACAACGTGGGCGCGCAGACCCGCCGCACACCCAACGTGATGTGGCACGGCGAGGACGTGCTGGAAATCCATCCGCAGGACGCCGAGGACCGCGGCGTGGCCGAAGGCGACTGGGTGGGCATCCAGAGCCGCGCCGGCGAAACCGTGCTGCGCGCCACGCTGACCGACCGCGTGCAGCCGGGCGTGGTATACACCACGTTCCACTTTCCCGAGTCCGGCGCCAACGTCGTCACCACCGACAGCTCCGACTGGGCGACCAACTGCCCCGAATACAAGGTCACGGCCGTGCAGGTGACGCGCGTGTCGCAACCCTCGGAATGGCAGCGGCAATGGTCGCGATTTGCGGACATCCAGCAAAAGCTCCTGCGCGAACGCTCGCGCGAGAGCGAGGCGGCGCTGACCGGGAAGTAACCGACAGCCAGCCAGGGATCCCATGCCTATTCCGACCAACGCCCGCCCCGACTGCACGCCGACCCAGGTCATCCGCGTGCGCTCGGGGGTCATCGCCCCCGACGCCGAGACCGATTACGTGGCCGAGGAAACCCCGGTGGCGCTGGAATTCAACGGCATCAGTCACGCCACCATGCTGGCCACGCCCGCGGACCTGGAAGACTTCGCCGTGGGGTTCTCGCTGTCCGAAGGCATCATCGGCAGCGTGAGCGACGTGCGCGGCATCGATCTGCTGCCGCAATGCGGCGGCATCGTCGTGCAGCTGGAGATTTCGTCCGCCTGTGAAATGGGCCTGAAGTCGCGGCGCCGCGCCATGGCTGGGCGCACCGGCTGCGGCCTGTGCGGCGTGGAAACCCTGCCCGAGGTGCTGCGGCCCGTGGCGCCGGTCGCCAATGGAGCGCCGGTGCGCATCAAGGCGGTGCTGGCCGCCATGCGCGACATGCGCGCCCGCCAGACGCTGCACGACATCACCGGCGCCACGCACGCCGCCGGCTGGGCGGGCGCCGATGGCGCCGTGGCGCTGGTCCGCGAAGACGTGGGCCGCCACAACGCGCTGGACAAGCTGGCCGGCGCGCTGGCGCGCCAGGCGGTCAACGGCGCCGACGGCATCGTCGTGGTGTCCAGCCGCGCCAGCTTCGAGATGGTGCAGAAGACGGCTGCGGCGGGCGTTGCGGTGCTGGCTTCGGTGTCCGCTCCCACCGCGCTGGCCATCCGTCTGGCCACCGACGCCAACGTCACCCTGCTGGGCTTCACGCGCGATGGCGACGCCGCCATCTACACCCACCCCGAACGCATCCTTACCTGAACCGGACGCAAGACAGCAATGGAAATCGTCAACCTGATCCGCATGGCCAACCGCATCGGCCAGTTCTTCGACGCCATGCCGGACCGGCCCGAGGCGCTGGAAGGCGTCACGAACCACATCCAGAAGTTCTGGGAACCGCGCATGCGCACCGAACTGCTGGATTTCCTGGCGCGCAGCCCGGACGGCGACGCCGGCGAGGAACAGCTGCATCCGCTGGTGCTGCAGGCCGTCACCCAGCATCGCGAGCGCCTGACGCCGCGCGCGCGCGTCGCATAGCGCACCCGGACCGCCCGCGCGGCGGTCCACCCGCAGTGGCAGGACAGCAACAGATCCATAAAAGAGGCGGCGGGACCGGGCACTTCCGGCCCACGCACGCTATAAAGCCGCACCCCTGAGGAGACATCATGGAAAGTAGCGCCACCCTGGACCTGCCGGGCTCCCGGCCGGGATTCTTCGACAAAGAACGCACCATCGCGGGACCGGGCTTCTCGCGCTGGCTGGTGCCCCCAGCCGCGCTGGCCATCCACCTTTGCATCGGCATGGCCTACGGCTTTTCGGTGTTCTGGCTGCCGCTGTCCAAGGTGGTGGGCGGGGCCAAGCCGCTGGCGTGCCCGCCCGACATGAGCCTCGTGGCCGAACTGTTCACCACGAGCTGCGATTGGAAGATCTCGACCATGGGGTGGATGTACACCCTGTTCTTCGTGCTGCTGGGGTGTTCGGCGGCGTTGTGGGGCGGCTGGCTGGAACGGGCCGGCCCGCGCAAGGCCGGCGTGGTGTCGGCGCTGTGCTGGTGCGGCGGCCTGGTCATCTCGGCCATCGGCATTTACCTGCATCAGATGTGGATGCTGTGGCTGGGGTCTGGCGTCATCGGCGGGATCGGGCTGGGCCTGGGGTATATCTCGCCGGTGAGCACGCTGATCAAGTGGTTCCCGGACCGCCGCGGCATGGCGACGGGCATGGCCATCATGGGCTTTGGCGGCGGCGCCATGATCGGCGCACCGCTGGCCGACATGCTGATGCGCCACTTTGCCACCCCGACCTCGCCGGGCGTCTGGCAGACCTTCCTGACCATGGCGCTGGTGTACTTCATCTTCATGATGTCCGGCGCGCTGGGCTACCGCGTGCCGCCCACAGGCTGGAAGCCCGACGGCTGGACGCCGCCCGCCAAGCAGGTCAACAACGTCATGATCACGCAGCGCCACGTTCACGTGAAGCGCGTCTGGGGCGTGCCGCAGTTCTGGCTGGTGTGGTGGGCGCTGTGCCTGAACGTCACGGCGGGCATCGGCATCCTGGGGATGGCCTCGCCGCTGCTGCAGGAAGTGTTCGGCGGCGGCCTGATCGACAAACCCGAACTGGGCTTCGGGCAGCTCGACAAGGACCAGCTCGCGGCCATCGCCGCGATTGCCGCCGGCTTTACCGGCCTGCTCAGCCTGTTCAACATCGGCGGCCGCTTCTTCTGGGCCAGCCTGTCCGACAAGCTGGGCCGCAAGATGACGTACTTCGTCTTCTTCGTCCTGGGCTTCGTGCTGTACGCCGCCATTCCGTGGACCGCGCACATGGGCGCGCTGGCGCTCTTTGTGGCGGCGTTCTGCGTGATCCTGTCGATGTACGGCGGCGGCTTTGCCACGGTGCCCGCCTACCTGGCCGACCTCTTCGGCACCCAGATGGTCGGCGCCATCCACGGCCGGCTGCTGACCGCGTGGTCCGCGGCGGGCATCTTCGGGCCGGTTCTCGTCAACTACATCCGCGAATACCAGTTGTCCATCGGCGTGCCGCGCGCCCAGGTGTATGACATCACCATGTACATCCTGGCCGGCATGCTGGTCGTGGGCTTCCTGTGCAACCTTGCCATCCGCCCGGTCAACGCCAAGTACTTCATGACCGACGAGGAACTGGCCAAGGAAAAGGCGCTGGCGCATGAGCGCGCGGCCGCCGCCGAAACCCACGGCGTGGGCAGGTCGAACTTCCGCACCCCGCCCGCGCTGATCGCCTTTGCGTGGGCTTGCGTCGGCATTCCGCTGGCCTGGGGCATCTGGATCACACTGCAAAAGGCCGTCGTGCTGTTCCACTGACCCCGCCATGCCGCGGCGCCCGGTGCGCCGCGCGAAGGTCCCCGGGCGCGAAGCTGCTACATTGGCAGCCCGCGCCCTTCTCTTTTATGTGCCTTTTCCCATGATCCTGCCCTTCCCCCCATTCCCCGCTGGAGCGACATCTTGAACGCGCCCGAACTGCACTGGGAAGAAAACGGCGTCGCCCGCTCGGCGCGCTGGCACTCGGAAACCGGCGCCACGCCGCCCAAGCGCGTCATCGTCGCCGACGACACCCTGACCGCGGACATGGCCTACCGCCACGCGTGCGAGGGCGTGGGCCTGCTGTGGCGCGGCGACTTCCAGAACGCGCGCCAGCTGTTGCAGGCCATCACCCGCCGCGTCGACAAGCGTCCGCGCAAACCGGTAGAAACCCAACTTGAGGCCTTCAACCAGCATCGTCAGGTCCAATCGCAGCGCGCCCGCATCCTGGGCATGCTGCTGATTCCCTTCGACGCCGGTCACACCATCCCCCTGCGCCGCGCGCCCGACGCGCATCTGGCCTGCGAAGCCGCGAACGTGCCGGGCGATACGCCCTACGTCGCGTCGCTGCGCGAACTGCTGGGCCTGATCGGCGCCTACGAATGGCGCAGGAAGGGCGTGGAGATTCCCGCCCTGAACAACCGCATCCACCCGCACTACGGCGTGTTCTCGCCGGTGCGCGGCGAATACGTCGACCTGGTCGCCAACACGCCGATGCCGCGCGGCAGCGTGGCCTTCGATATCGGCACGGGCACGGGCGTGCTTGCCGCCGTCATCGCCCGCCGTGGCGGCAAGCGCGTCATCGCCACCGACATGGATCCCCGCGCGATTGCCTGCGCGCGCGAGAACCTGGAACGCCTGGGATTGTCCGGGCAGGTCGAGGTCGAACAGACCGACCTCTTCCCCGAAGGCCGCGTGTCGCTCATCGTCTGCAACCCGCCCTGGCTGCCGGCGCGGCCCAGCTCGCCGCTGGAACATGCTGTGTACGACCCGGACAGCCGCATGCTGCGGGGCTTCCTGAACGGCTTGAAAGACCATCTGACGCCGAACGGCGAAGGTTGGCTGATCCTGTCGGATCTGGCCGAACATCTGGGGCTGCGCACGCGCGAGCAACTGCTCGCGATGATCGAGGCCGCCGGCCTGCGCGTGATCGAGAAGCTGGACACGCGGCCGGTGCACGGCAAGGCGCGGGACGCGAACGATCCGCTGCATGCGGCGCGGTCCCGGGAGATGACGTCGCTGTGGCGATTGGGCGCGGTGTGAAGGCACACGGGTATCGGTAAACACGACCAGACCGCCGGCGCGCCGCGCTGGGGCAGCTTCTACGGCGATCCGCGCAACGCCACCCTGACGGTGCGCGGGACATTCTGAAATGGGCGCGCTGCGCGGTGTCAGCTGAACACGTGCAGCGCGCCCAGCGCCAGGATCAGCGCCGGCGGCATGACCACGATGCCCAGCCGCAGGAAACTGAGCGCGCTGATGTGCATGCCCTCGCGGCGCACGGCCAGCAGCCACAGCAGGGTCGCAAGCGATCCGCTGACGGACAGGTTGGGGCCCAGGTCGATCCCGATCAGCAGCGCCGCGGTGGTGGCGCTGGGCAGGTAGGCCATGCGCGCCAGCGTGCCCGCCATCAGCCCGGCCGGCAGATTGTTGATGACGTTGCCCGACAGCGCGGCGCCCACGCCGCCGGCCCATAGCGCCGCGTCGGCGGACAGGCTGCGCATCAGGTTCGCCAGGTCCTGCAGCACGCCACTGGCGGCCATGCCCTCGACCAGCACGAAAAGACCCGCCACCAGCGGCAGCACGCCCCACGCCACGCCCTTGATGAGGCGAATCGGGCTGGATCGCGTAACCGCCAGCACCAGCGCCGCCGACACGCAACCGGCGATCAGCGTGGGCAGGCCCAGCCGCTGGCCCAGCGCCGAGGTGATGAGCAGCGTGCCCGCGGTGATGGCCACGCCCAGCGCAGCCATGCGCAGCGGCAAGGTCATGGGCGGCAGCGGCGGCGACGGTTTCAAGGGCTGGCGCAGGTCATGGCGAAACACCAGCCGCAACGTCACGTAGGTGGCGCCGATGGCCAGGGCGGACGGCAGGGCAAAGTGCGCCAGCCACGGCCCCAACGCAGGCATGCGGTCGCCGAACACGACCAGGTTGGCCGGATTCGAGATCGGCAGCACGAAGCTGGCCGCGTTGGCGATAAAGGCGCAGACATACAGATACGGCAACGGCGGCGCGCCGACGACACGCGTCACCGCATAGACCGCGGGCGTCAGCACGACGGCCGTGGCGTCGTTGGACAGCAGCACGGTGACCACGGTGCCCACCAGGAACACCAGGTCGAACAGCCGCCGCGCCGAGCCGGCGGCATGATCGGCCGCCAGCACGGCCACCCAGTCGAACAGGCCTGCCTGCCGGGCGACCTCCGCCACCAGCATCATGCCGATCAGGAACAGATAGACATCGGTGCCTTCCAGAATGGCGCCGCCAGCCTGCCGGGCGGGCAGCAAACCCAGCGCCACCAGGGCGACCGCGCCGGCCGTTGCCCACACGTACTCGGGCAGCCGCCAGGGACGAAAGAGAATGGCCATGGTGGTCGCGGCGGCAATCAACCAGATCACGGCATTGGATAGCGACATGCTTTCAGGAACGCATCAAGGAATAGAAGAGGAAGCCGGCGCGGGGGCCGATGCGGCGGACCCGCGCGTCTCCGGCAAGACCAGCAGGGTCACGCAGGCCAGCGCGGCAATGCCGGCCAGCGCAAGAAACGCTGCACTGTAACCCGCGTGCTGGACGATCACGCCGGCGAGCCCGTTGCTCAGCGCGGCGCCGATGCCGAATACCGTGGTGACGGCGCCCAGGCTGGCGTTGAAGCGGCCCGTGCCCTGGGTCAGGTCCAACACCATCAAGGGCAGGACAGCGCCGAAGATGCCCGCGCCAATGCCGTCGAGCAACTGCACGCCCACCAGCCACGCGGTGTCGTCGGAAAACGTGTACAGCACGCCTCGCAGCGGCAGGATGAGAAACCCGATCAGCAGAAGCGGCTTGCGCCCCCATTGGTCTGCGTACCGCCCCACGGCCATCGCGGCGGGAATCATCACGAACTGCGCCGCCACGATGCAGACGGCGGTCAGCGGCGTGGCGAGCGCCGGGTTTGCCAGGGCGAGCTTTTGTCCGACCAGCGGCAGCATGGCGGCGTTGGCCAGGTGAAACAGCGCGCAGCTCAAGGCCAGCAGCAGGAGCGGCCGGTTCGAGAGCAACTGGCGCAGCGGCACGGGATGCGCATGCGCCCCCGCATTGGGGCTTGCGCCCAGGCCGCGCGCCTTGTCAGGATCGATATGCGCGGGGATGCGCATGGTGGCCGCCAGGCTGGCCAGCGCCATCGCCGCCATCAGGTAGAACACCGCGACCGGTCCCCACACATACGCCAGCCCGCCGGCCAGCAGCGCCGCGAAGCCGTTGCCGGCGTGATTGAACGATTCGTTGCGCGCGATGCGCGCCGTGAAGGCGTGCGCGGTGGTCAGGCCGAGCGTGATGCCGGCGATGGCGGGCGCGAACACCGACGACGCGACGCCGGCGACGGCTTGCGTCAGCGTGACCCAGGCGAAGTTCGGGCTGGCCAGGACGGCCATGCACGCCACCGTCACCAGCACGGCGGCGGCGATCAGTAGCGCGCGCTTGTTCGACGCGCGGTCCACCAGCGCGCCAGCCGGCGTCTGCGCTGCCAGCGCGGCCAGCCCAGATATTGTCATGACGAGCCCGATGCTGTCGGGCCGCCAATGGTGGACGGCGAGCAGGTAGATTGCCAGGTAAGGCCCAAGTCCATCCCGCACATCGGCCACGAAAAAATTCAGCCAATCGAGAGGACGCGTCGCGGGGGATGGAGAGTGCAAGGCAACCGTGGGAACGTGGATACCGCATGCGCGGCAGGCGGGAATGGCGCATGTTAGATCACAACGATCCGGCCGTCAGCGACATTGCGCTACGGCGCTCGCGCGTTCAGCTCAATGACAGTTTCACGGCGCCAGCGCGTCATCCGGCGCCGTCATTCGTCCCGCGCGCCGCACCCCGCTGGGCGGCTGGCCATAGGCACGCAGAAACGCCCGCCGCATGCGGTTGCGGTCGGCAAAGCCGGTGTCGCGCGCCACGATGTCCAGCGAATGCCGCCCGGCTTCGAGCATGGCGCGGGCCGCCTCCAGCCGCAGCAACTCCACCACCTTGGCCGGGGAATGGCCCGTCTCCTCGCGGAACACGCGGCTGAACTGCCGCGGCGACAGGCGCGCCGCCTCGGCCAGTTCGTCCACCGTCAAGGGATTGCGCAGGTGTTCCTTGGCATAGACCAGCGCCCGTTGCACCCGGTCGGAGCGCGGTTCCAGTTCCAGCAAGGCCGAAAACTGGGATTGGCCGCCCGGGCGCCGGTGATAGACGACCAGCCGCCGCGCCACGTCGCGGGCCAGCGCCGCGCCGTGGTCGTCTTCGATCAGCGCCAGGGCCAGGTCGATGGCGGCCGACATGCCGGCGGACGTCCAGATGTTGCCGTCACGCACGAAGATGCGGTCGGGGTCGACGCGCACCTCGGGGAAACGGTCTTGCAGGGTGCGCGCATGCGCCCAATGGGTGGTGGCCGTGCGGCCATTCAAGAGGCCCGCCTCGGCCAGGACAAAGGCGCCCGTGCACACGCCCGCGACCCGCCGCGCTTCGGTGCCGGCGCGCGCCACGTAGCGCGCCAGGCCAGGCGTGATTGGCCGGGGCATCAACTCGCCCGCCACGATCAGGGTGTCGGGCATGACGCCCAGGGCCACCGTCTCGATACCCGCGTTCATGGTCGAGCGGATGATGCCGCCGCCTTCCGACAGGATGGTCACGCGGTATCCGTCGCGCTCCAGCGCGATGTTGGCGAACTCGAAGGCCGCCAGCGCGGCCAGGCCCATCACCTGGAAACCGTCTTCGAGAATGAGGCCGATCTGGCGCATGTGCGTATCCGTGGCTGTAAATGACGGATATAGCCTATTGAAGCCATCGACGTACGTCAATGAGCGAATCGTTTCTGCGACGACAACCGCTCGATTCCAAGACAAGTTTCGTTTGTGCGGCTGCCGGGCTGGCCAAAGGCTAGAAGATGCTTATGTCTTAAATCGACGCTTTATTGACATTTGAGACAAAGCCGATCTACCGCATAGTGACTGCACCGCGATCTGATCCCAATGCAGACGCTCATCCACCCCACCGAGGCTCGCACATGCAACTGACCCAGAACACCATCTTCATCACCGGCGGCACCTCCGGCATCGGCCGCGCGCTGGCCGTCGCCCTTCACGACCTGGGCAACAAGGTCATCGTCGCCGGCCGCCGGCAGGCGCTGCTGGACGACATCGCCGCAGCGCATCCGGGCATCGACGGCATCGCGCTGGATATCTCCGACGCCCAGGACATCGAGCGCGTCGCCAAGACGCTGATCGCAAAATATCCGTCGCTGAACGTGCTGATCAACAACGCCGGCATCATGCCGTTCGACGACCCCTCGTCCACGATCGACGACGCCGTGTCGCAGCGGATCCTGGAAACGAACCTGCTGGGTCCGATCCGCCTCACGTCCGCGCTCATCGAGCATCTGAAGGGCCAGCCGCGCGCGACGATCATCCACAACACGTCGATCCTCGCCTACGTGCCGATCGCCTCCAACGCGGTGTATTCCGCCTCCAAGGCCGCGCTGCATTCGTACGCGCTGTCGCAACGGTTCATGCTGCGCGACACCAACGTCACGGTGCAGGAAATTGCCCCGCCGTGGGTCGACACGGACCTCATCAAGAAAAGCGGCGATCCGCGCGCCATGCCGCTGGATGCGTTCATCGCCGAGACGATGCAAGGGCTGGCGTCCGACGCGCCCGAGGTGCTGGTCGAGGCCATTCGCCCGCTCCGCGACAACCCCGGGTCGAATGAGCACGCCTTCGTGCACGCGTTCAACCAAAGCCTGGTGGACGAACCGATTCCGGTCTGACGCGGCCGGCACTCGGCGCCCGCCGTGGGCGCCGCCCCCCTCTGGAAAGATCCCATGACAACGAACTTGGATACCGCAGGCTCCGGACCGGCGGGCGCAGCCGCGGCAGCGGGCCGCGGCACGGAACTGCTGCCGGCCGGCTTCCTGGCGCTCGGCACCTTCGCCATCGGCACGGAAGGCTTCATGATTGCACCGCTGCTGCCGACAATGGCGGCGGATTTCCGTATGACTGTGCCGCAGATGGCATCGCTCATTGTGGTGTTCACGCTGACGCTGGCGGTCAGCTCGCCCATCATGACTGTCCTGACCGCACGTTGGAATCGCCGCGCGGCCTTGCAGCTCGCCATGGGATTGTTCGCTTTGGGCAACGTGCTTGCGGCCTGGTCGCCCACTTTCTGGACGCTGATGACGGCGCGGGTCGTCATGGCAGTGGCGGCTGGCTTGTATGTACCCGGCGCGAATGCGCTGGCCGGCGTAATCGTAGCGCCCGAAAGACGGGGCAAGGCGCTGGCCATCGTCAGCGCCGGCATGACGTTGGCCATTGCGCTAGGCCTGCCGCTGGGCGCGGTGGCTGGTCACTTTCTCGGTTGGCGCGCCACATTCTCCATCGTCGCGGTGATGAGCCTTGTGGCCATCGCCGGCATCGGGGTGGGCATCGCCGCCGATGCAGGAACAGGTATTGCGGTCGCAACGCTTCGGCAGCGCCTTGCAGTCGTGCGCCAAGCGTCGATACTGCGATTGCTGTCGGTCAGCCTTTTCTGGGCAATTGGAGCGTTCACGGCATACCCTTTCCTCGCACCGTACTTGGCGAGCGTGCTGGGATTTCGAGACGCCGCCATCAGCGCGACGGTATCACTCTGGGGCGTGGCGGCTGCACTCGGCGTGACAACGGGCGGTGCGCTGTCTGACAGGCTGGGGGCAAATCGCGTGGTACAGGCGTCGCTGACCATGCTGGGACTGGCATTCCTGGGATTGTCGTTGGCAACGGCGCTGCCTGCGTCCACCGCGCGAGCCCCCGTTTTGATCGCCGTATTCCTGTGGGGCTTCACAGTCTGGTCGTTCTTTCCCGCGCAGATGGCACGCCTTATCGGCGCGGGGGCCCCGGGACAGGCGCCGGTTGCCCTGGCGTTGAATACGTCGACGATGTACCTCGGCTTTTCGGTGGGCAGCGCGCTGGGCGCCGCCATCCTTGGCGCCGGCGCAATCTGGGCGATTGGACTGGTGGCCGCGATGGCGCAGGCCGTGGCGGTTGTGTTGGAAAAGCTCTGCCAGACTCAGGGGCAGGACCCAGCACCCCTCGATCCTACGCCCGCCCCGCCGCCACGTTCACGCTGATCGCGATGATGAACACGTTGAAGAAGAACGCGATGACGCCGTGCGTCATCGCCATGCGGCGGCACCGGCGGTTGACGATCTGCACGTCCGACACCTGGAAGGTCATGCCCAGCACCAGCGAGAAGTACGCGAAGTCCCAGTAGTCGGGCTCGTCCGTGCCCGGAAAATCCAGGCCCTTGTGCATGGCGTTTTCATGCCCGTAGTACCCGTGGGCATAGTGCAGCGCGAAGATCATGTTCATGTAGAGCCACGACAGCACGATGGTCACGGCCGCGGCCAGCATGTCGACCACCGCGCCCACATTGTTCTGCGCGCGCATTTCCACCCACAACGAGACCAGCACCATGCAGGACAGCGCGACGCTGCTCCAGAGGACGCCGCCGCGGCCAACGTCGTGCTGGCGGGCGTGCCGGCGCATGGCGGCGGCGCTGGTGCGTCCAAAGACCCGGACGGTCAGGACCAGGAAGATCAGCGCCCCGGCGTCAAATCCCAGCAGGATGGCCAGGCTGGGCGGCAGGCCGGCTGCGTACAGCCCGCCCGCGACCGCGAGCAGCAGGCCGGCGCACAGCATCAGCCGGCGGTGGGCATGGAAGAACGGCAGCCGGTCGGCATTCGAGGCGTTTCCGGCGCTGTCATCTTTGAGCGGCTGCATGGCGGGCTCCTGTCTGCGCCGCGGGGCCGGGGCGTGTTGCCGGTGGCGGTCCCGCGATAGGCCCCTACGCTAACCGATACCCAGCAAACCGGCCAGCGCGCCGCCGAACAGCAGCCACAGCGGGTGTATGCGCGTGCCGCTGCCCAGGATGGCGACGACGGCGGTGATCGCGCCCAGCAGCCAGGTGTGCACGGAGGCCTCTGTGATGAGCGAGGCGCTGGCGGCGACCAGCCCCACGGTCATGGGGAAGATGCCCGCCTGGATGACGCCGCGCCACGGGCGGTCCTTGAACTTTTCCCACAGGCCCAGCGCGAAAACCGTGATGAGCGACGAGGGTCCGAACTTGGCGATGGTCGTGGCCAGCAGGCCCGGCAGGCCGGCGACGTGCCAGCCGACCAGCGTGACGACCATCAGGTTGGGCCCCGGCGCGGCCTGGCCCAGCGCAAAGAGCGCGGAGAAGTCGGCGGCCGTCATCCAGCCGTGGACCTCGACGACCTGGCGCTGCATCTCGGGCAGGATGGTGTTGCCACCGCCAAAGGCCAGCACGGACAGTTCGGAAAAGATGAGGACGAGGGCAACGAGGGTATGGATCATCGGCGTTGCCTCCAGACCATCAGGATGCTGAGCGGCGTCAGCACCAGCATCGTGGGCAGAAGCGGGATGCGCAGGACGGCGATGGCGATGAAACAGGCGGTGGCGACCACACCCGCAAGCCAGTCGCGGCGCTTGACGACCGGCATGCCGATCTTGACTGCCATGGAGATCAGCAGCCCGGCCGCGGCCGCCGCCAGGCCGGCAAACAGATGCTGGATGTCGGGATCGTTCTGGAAACGGTCATAGACCATGCCCAGCATGACGACGATGATGGACGGCGCGAGGATCAGGCCCATCAGCGCGGCGAACGCGCCGCGCGGGCCGCGGAATTTCATGCCCAGGGCGACGGACAGGTTGATGATGTTGCCGCCCGGCAGGAATTGGCACAGGCCCAGCAGTTCGGTGAATTCGGCGCCGGTCAGCCAGCGGTGCTTTTCGACGACCATGCGCCGCGCCAGGGGCAAGGCGCCGCCGAAGGCGGTCAGGCCCAGCATCAGGAAACCGTGGAACAGCTGGCCGCAAGTGGGGGGAGGCCGTAGGCCGGCCTCGTCGGTGGAAAGTGCTGCGTTCGTCATTATTGTGGCCGGCGCGGAACCGGCTAAGGGAGCTGGCGCGGGCAACGCGCCAGGGATGGATCACGAGATTGCAGGCTACTCCTCGCGTCAGATAATGTCTAATATATGACTCGTCAAAAACTCATATCCACAGAATATGGCAAGCGTTGATTTGCGGCTGTTGCGGTACTTCCTGGCAGTCGCCGAGGAATCCCATCTGACCAAGGCCGCGGCCCGGCTGGGCATCCGCCAGCCGCCGCTCAGCCAGCAGATCCGTGTGCTGGAAGCGGAGCTGGGCGTGACGCTCTTTCACCGGCTGCCGCGCGGCATGGAGCTCACCGAAAGCGGGCGCGCGCTGCTCGAGGACGCGCGTAACATCATCGCCCTGGTGGACCAGGCCGTGGACGGCGTGCGGCGCGTGTCGCAGGGCGAGGCGGGCCGTTTGACGGTGGGGTTCACGGGCTCGGCGGCGTTTCATCCGTTCGTGCCGTCGGTCATCCGGCGTTTCCGCGAAAGCGCGCCGCACGTGCATCTGGTGCTTGAAGAAAGCAGCACGGGCGAGCTGCGCGAGGCAGTCGCCGAGGGGCGCATCGATGTCGCGTTCATCCGCGGCGCGCATGGCGCGGACCCGGGCGTGCAGATGGAAACCGTGCTCGAGGAAGCCATGCTGGCGGCCTTTCCGGCCGATCACCCGGCCGTCAGGGGCCGCGCGCGCAAGCGGATCTCGCTCTCGGAGCTGGCGGACGAATCGCTGATCCTGTACCGGCGTCACAGCGGGCCGGGGCTGTACGACGCCATCATCAGCGCATGCCGCGCCGAGGGCTTCAGCCCCCGCGTCACGCAGGAAGCGCCGCGCATGCTTTCCACCCTAAGTTTTGTCGCCGCGGGACTGGGCGTGTCGCTGGTGCCCGCGTCGCTGCGCCGCGTCAACATCGAAGGCGTGGTGTACGTCAGCGTCACCCATCCGGCGGCGCTGCGCGCGCCGCTGAACCTGATCTGGCGCGACGCGCCCCTGTCCGGCGCCGCCCGCAAGCTGATCGACGAGGCGCGGCGCCAGCGCGACGAACCCCGGGCGGGCGAAAGCCCCTGACGCGGGGGCCGCCTTTGGCCCGCCCTGCCCCGGCGCTACACTTGCCGCCACCGCATCCTGCAACGACCCACGGCTTTCCATGCATTCCGAATCCCCCATCGGCGTATACGACTCCGGCGTCGGCGGGCTGAGCGTCGTCCGGGCGATCCGCGACCTGCTGCCCCACGAGCCGCTGCGCTACGTGGCGGACTCCGCCCATGTGCCCTACGGGGAAAAGACCCAGGCCTTCGTCGAGCAACGCGCCTGCGCCATCGCCGACTACTTCGTGTCGCAGCGCGCCCGCGCCATGGTGGTGGCCTGCAACACCGCTACGGCCGCGGCGATCGCGCTGCTGCGCAAGCGCCATCCGGAACTCATCATCATCGGCGTCGAACCGGCCATCAAGCCCGCCGCGCACCTGACGCACACGGGCGTGGTGGGCGTCTTCGCCACGACCGGAACGCTGGCCAGCCCCAAGTTCGCCGCGCTGGTGCAACGCGAGGCGCCCGAGGTGCGCATCGTGCTGCGGCCCTGCCCACAATGGGTGCGGCTGGTCGAGCAAGGCGTGCTCTGCGGCCCAGAAGCCGCCGAGGCCGTGCGCGGACCGGTCGCCGAACTGCGCGAAGCCGGGGCGGACGTGCTGGTGCTGGGCTGCACGCACTTTCCTTTCCTGCGCGATGTTATCCAGGACGCCGCCGGCCCCGGCGTGCCGCTCTTGGAGACGGGCGCCCCGGTGGCGCGCTGGCTGCGCCACCAGCTGCATGAACGCGGCCTGCTGGTGACCCAAGGTCCGGGCGCCCTGCAGTTGCAGACCACGGGCGACGCCGACGCGCTGGCGCAGCTGGCGAGCCGTCTACTGGGTACGCCCATGCCGGCCGGCACGGTGCCCGACGCGTGGCGGGGACTGCGCCTCGCTTGATCTGCCGCAGCGCCGGGAGGGGCCGGCGGAGCGAATGTGAGATACAGTGGAACGCACGCCCCCACGGCCCGCAAGGAGACGCCATGAAACGCATCCTGATTCCCGTCGACGGTTCGGAAACTTCCCTGAAGGCGGTCAAGGCGCTGCTCGATGCGCGCCGCTACGACCCGGTCGAACGCGTGGACCTGCTCACGGTCCAGATGCCCTTGAAGGCCGGCGCGTTCGGCAGCGGCCTGTCGCAGGAAGAGATCGATGCCTATCACAAGGAGGAAGGCGAGACCGCGGTACAGGCCGCCAGCGCGCTGCTGACGCAGGCCGGCGTGCCGTTCGACGTACACATCGAGGCCGGCGCGGCAGCCGAGACCATTACGCGCGTGGCCGATGAAACCGGCGCCCATGAGATATTCATGGGCACGCGCGGCCTGGGTTCGGTGTCGGCGCTTTTCATGGGGTCGGTCGCCACGGGCGTGCTGTCCCTGACCGAACTGCCCGTCACGCTGGTCAAGTAAGGAGCCGCCATGCTGAACATCCTCGTTCCCGTCGACGGCTCCGACAACGCGGACCGCGCCGTCGAATATGCCCGCCGCCTGGCGCAGGGCGCGCAATCCGCGCGCATCCACCTCATCAACATCCAGACGCCGCCGCGCGGGCGCGCCGGGTTGTCTCGCCTGATCACGCAGGACATGATCGACGATTTCTACGCCCGCGAAGGCCGCGAAGCCACCGAAGCAGCGCGCAAGCTGCTGGACACGGCCGGCGTGGACTACGTCAGCCACGTGATCTTTGGCAACGCGCCCGCCGAAATCGCCGGCTATGCGCAGGACCACCGCTGCGCCCGCATCGTCATGGGCACGCGCGGCAACGGCAAGCTGACCAACATCCTGATCGGCTCGGTGGCCAATCAGGTGGTGCAGCTGGCGCAGGTGCCGGTCACGCTGGTGAAGTAAGCCCGCCTGGGTATGATGGGGCGACTTGCAAGCCCTGGAGTCCCCATCATGGTCAACCTGCGTTTCGCGCTGGCGGCCGCCCTGGCGCTGACGTTGCTCAGCGCCTGCGGCGAGGTCGCCAAGCTGCCCGTCGAAGCCGGCATGGGGCCCACGCCTCAGTTGCCGCCCCCCAACACCACGCTCATTCCCACCGTGAACACGGCCAAGGCCGTGGGCTGGAAGCCGGGCGCGCAGCCGCTGCCCGCGGACGGCCTGACCGTGACGGCTTTCGCCACCGGGCTGGATCATCCGCGCTGGCTGTACGTGCTGCCCAATGGCGACGTGCTGGTCGCCGAGACCAACGCGCCGCCCAAGCCCGAAGACGCGCCGGGCGGCATCAAGCAATGGGCCGCCGGCCTGGTGATGAAACGCGCGGGCGCCAAGACCGACAGCGCAAACCGCATCACGCTGCTGCGCGACGCCGATCACGACGGCGTGGCGGAAACGCGCACGACGCTGCTGGAAGGATTGAATTCGCCGTTCGGCATGGCGCTCGTCGGCAACCAGCTGTACGTAGCGAATGCCGACGCCGTCATGCGCTTTCCCTTCGAACCGGGCCAGACGCGCATCACGGCGCCGGGCGTCAAGGTCACCGACCTGCCCGCCGGCCTGAACCACCACTGGACCAAGAACCTCATCGCCAGCCCGGACGGCTCCCGGCTGTATGTGTCCGTGGGGTCCAACAGCAACGTGGGCGAGAACGGCATGGAAATCGAGGAAGGCCGCGCCGCCATCTGGGAGCTGGACGTGGCCAGCGGGCAGAAGCGGCTCTACGCCACGGGGCTGCGCAATCCGGTCGGCATGGCCTGGGCGCCGGACGGCAAGACGCTGTGGACGGCCGTCAACGAGCGCGACGAGCTGGGCAGCGACCTCGTGCCGGACTACATGACCTCGGTGCGCGACGGCGGCTTCTATGGCTGGCCGTACAGCTACTTCGGCCAGCACGTCGATACGCGCGTGCAGCCGCCGCGGCCCGATCTCGTCGCGCGGGCAATCGTGCCCGATTACGCGCTGGGCCCGCACACCGCATCGCTCGGGCTGGCGTGGTCGGGCGGGACCACCTTGCCCAAGTCCTATGCCCACGGCATGTTCGTGGGCCAGCACGGTTCGTGGAACCGCGATCCGCGCAGCGGCTACAAGGTGATCTTCGTGCCCTTCGACCAGAACCAGCCCGGCGGGCCGGCCAAGGACGTGCTCACCGGCTTTCTGGACGAGTCCGGCCAGGCGCAGGGCCGGCCGGTGGGCGTGGCGATCGACAAGCAGGGCGGCCTGCTGGTGGCGGACGATGTCGGCAATGTCGTCTGGCGCGTGGCCGCCAAACCGTAGACGCGCCCCCGCGCAGGTGCTGTGCGCAGCGCATGCCCGCCCCTACAATGGCCGCTCCCGAATTCCAGACTGGAGCGAGCATGAGCACGGAAAAAGTGGCGATCCTCACGGCGGCCGGCAGCGGCATGGGCGCGGCGGCGGCGCGCAAGCTGGCGGCGGACGGATACCGCGTGGCCATCCTGTCCTCGTCCGGCAAGGGCGCGGCGCTGGCGCAGGAACTGGGCGGCCTAGGCGTCACCGGGTCGAACCGCTCGCCCGAAGACCTGTCGCGCCTGGTGGACGCCACCCTGCAAAAGTGGGGCCGCGTGGACGCGGTGGTCAATAGCGCCGGCCACGGCCCCAAGGGTCCGCTGCTGGAACTGAGCGACGACGACTGGCACCTGGGCATGGAGTTCTACCTGCTGAACGTGGTGCGCATTACCCGCCTGGTGGCGCCGGTGATGAAACAGCAGCAATCCGGCGCCATCGTCAACATCTCCACCTACGCCACCTTCGAACCGGAAGCGCTGTTTCCGACGTCGGGCGTGTTCCGCGCCGGGCTGGCCGCCTTCACCAAGGTGTTCACGGACGAGTACGCACAGTACAACGTGCGCATGAACAACGTGCTCCCGGGCTTCATCGACAGCCTGCCCGAAAAGGAAGACCGACGCGTGCGCATCCCGATGGGCCGCTACGGCACGGCGCAAGAAGTGGCGGACCTGATCGCGTTCCTGGCGTCGAGCGCATCGTCCTACATCACCGGCCAGAACATCCGCATCGACGGCGGCATCACGCGCTCCGTGTGACGCGCGCGGGATCGCCGGCCTCATGCGTTTGGCGTAGTCCCTCGTCCGAATGACGGTATTGAAGGCCCCGGCGGGCTTTTAGTACCGTAGGTTTTCACATTCGACGAGGTGTTTGGCGCATGTCCGCTACATCGTCAGCGGCTGCGCCGCAGTCCGCCCCCCCAACTCCCGGCCAGGCCTCGCGCTTTCTGGCGCAGGCCACTTTCGGCCCCACGCCGGCCGACATCGATGCCGTCGTGCGGGTCGGTTATGCCGCCTGGCTGGACGCCCAGCTCGACATGCCGCCATCGCAGACACATTTCGACTGGCTGCTCCAGAAGAACCGCAACACCGAGGCCTTCAAGGGCAACGGCATCAATGCGCCGCTGGAATCCACGCTGTGGCGCAAGTTCATCAGCGCGCCCGATCAGGTGCGCACGCGGGTCGCGTTTTCGCTGTCGGAAATCTTCGTCGTCGGCGTGTCCGCCATCACGGCGTCGTGGCCGCTATTCGGTGCGGCCGGCTTCATGGATCTGCTGGCCAGGCACGCCCTGGGCAACTACCAGGATCTGCTGACCGCGGTGACGCAGAACCTGTCGATGGGCTGCATGCTGACCTATCGCGGCAACCGCAAGGAAGACCCCAAAACAGGCCGCCATCCCGACGAAAACTACGCGCGCGAGGTGATGCAGCTGTTCAGCATCGGCCTGCTGGTGCTGGAGCAGGACGGCACGGTCAAGCTCGTCAACGGCGCGCCCGTGGAAACCTACACCAATGCCGACGTGCAGGGGCTGGCCAAGGTCTTCACGGGCTGGGACATCAACGGCCCGGAAACGGACGTGGAGTTTCACCGCCGCCCAATGGCGCTGAACAACGCGCTGCACTCGATGTCGGAGAAGCGCTTTCTGGGCGCGGTCATCCCGCCCGGCACGGATGGCCACCTGTCGCTCAAGCGCGCCATGCAGGTCATCAGCGCCCATCCCAACGTGGGGCCCTTCATCGGCATGCAGCTCATCCAGCGCATGGTGACCAGCAATCCCAGTCCGGCGTACGTGGGCCGCGTGTCGGCCGTGTTCAATGACGACGGGAAAGGCCAGCGCGGCAACCTGAAGGCCGTGGTGCGCGCGATCCTGCTGGACCCGGAGGCGCGCCAGCCGGACCTGAGCTCGCCCTATTGGGGCAAGGTGCGCGAACCGATCCTGCGGTTTTCGGGATGGGCCCGCGCGTTCGGGGCGGATTCGACCAACGGCGAATGGGCCATGCCCGACACCACCGACAACACGATCCGGCTGGCGCAGAGCCCGATGCGGTCGCCGTCGGTGTTCAACTTCTTCCGGCCCCGCTACGTGCCGCCCGTCACCGAGCTTGCGCGCCGCCACCTGGTTGCGCCGGAGCTGCAGATCACCGACGAGACCAGCATCGCGGGCTATTTGAATTTCCTGGCCATCTACGTGGACCGCGGTTGGGAGGACCTGCAGACCGCCTACACGCCCGAGATCGCGCTGGCCAAGGACCCCGAGGCGCTGGTGGCGCGCGTGGTGCTGCTGCTGGCGGGCGACGCCTTCAGCGCGCGCACGGCGGCCGCCATCGCCAAGGCCGTGGCCACGTTGCCGCCCGACCGCCCGCGCGACCGGGTCCGCGCCGCCATCATGCTGGTGGCCGCCACCCCGGAATACCTGGTGCAGAAATGACAGACCGCCAAGGCCTCGACCGCCGCAACTTTCTCCTGCGCGCCGTGGCGCTGGGCGCAACCCGCGGCGCCGCTCCGCTGGCGCTGAACCTGGCCGCGATCGGCGCCGCCGCGGCGCAATCCGCCCCGCCCGCGTACAAGGCGCTGATCTGCGTCTTCCTGTACGGCGGCAACGATCCGTACAACACGCTGGTCCCCTACGATCCGTCGTCGTATCGCTCCTACGCCGCCGCGCGCGGCGACATCGCGCTGCCGCGCGACGCGCTGCGCGCCACCGTGTTGCGCGGCAAGGCGGACACCCAGGGCGGCATGCAGTTCGCCCTGGCCCCCGCGCTGGCCCCGCTGGCCCCGCTGTACGAACGCGGCGAGATGGCCGCGCTGTTGAACGTCGGCCCGCTGATCGTGCCCACCAGCAAGGCCGAATACATCGGCGCGCGCGTGCCGCTGCCGCCCAAGCTGTTCTCGCACAACGACCAGCAGTCGGTCTGGCAGGCGCTGGCGCCCGAAGGCGCGTCCTCGGGCTGGGCGGGCCGGCTGACCGATCTTTTCGCGGGCGCGAACGCGCACCGCACCTTCACGGGCATCACGGCGGGCGGCAGCACGGTGCTGCTGGCCGGCCGCAAGGTGGCGGGTTATCGCGTGGGCATCAACGGTTCCACCCAGATCGACCTGCTGCATCGCGACATGTATGGCTCCAGCGCCTGCACCGCCCTGCTGCGCGAACTGATCACCGAGCCGCGCGAACACCTGATGGAACGCGAGATGTCGCGCATCGCTGCCCAGTCCATCTCAGCCGACACGCGCCTGCGCGCCGCATTGGCCGACGTCGCCGTGCCCGGCGATTTTTCATCGCCGCTCGCGCAGCAGCTGCGTATCGTGGCGCGCATCATCGCGGCCCGCGACACGCTTGGCGCGCGGCGGCAGGTGTTCTTCGTTTCGCAGAACGGCTATGACAACCACACGGGCCTGTCCGATACGCACCCGGCGTTGTTGAAGGAACTGGGCCAGGCGCTGGCGGCATTCCAGAACGCCCTGTCGGCCATGGGCGTGGCCGACCAAGTCACCACCTTCACGGCATCCGAATTCGGCCGCACGCTGGGATCCAACGGCAACGGCTCGGACCACGGCTGGGGCGGGCATCACTTCGTGCTGGGCGGCGCGGTCAACGGCGGGCGCTGCTACGGCACCCACCCGGAAATCGCGCTCAACGGCCCGGGATTCGTCGACAACGGCCGCCTGCTGCCCACGACAGCGGTGGATCAGCTGGGCGCGGATTTGGGCGCTTGGTTCGGCGCCAGCCGGGACGATCTGCGGACGGTGTTTCCGAACCTGCGGCACTTCGGGCCGGAGCCGTTGGGGATGTTGACGGGGTAGGCCCTAGCGTCCCCCCCGCTTCCGATCTATAACCTCAGACACCGCGCTCCGCCATTCGGCGGCGCGCGCGTTTCCACGGTCTTTGCGCATCGCACCATGAACCTGCCTCCCGAGCTGGCGCTCCAGCCCGCCACCGAAGAAGACGTGCCGTTCCTGCTGGCCCTGCGCAAGCGCACGATGACGGCGCATCTGGAGCGTGCGGGCGTGTCGCTGGACGATGCCGGGCACCTGGCGCGCATCCAGTACCACTTCGATGACGCCCAGATCGTCTGGCTGGGCGGGCGGCCCGCGGGGCTGTTCAAGCACTACCGCGATGCCTCCGGCTGGCGCATCGTGCAGATCCAGATCGATCCGGATTTTCAGGGCCAGGGGCTGGGACGCCGGCTGGTGTCCGGCGTGCTGGACCGCGCGGACCAGGAAGGGGCGCCCGTCACGTTGAGCGTCCTGAAAGGCAATCCCGCCCGGCGGCTGTACGAGGCGCTGGGCTTTACCCCTGTCATGGAGACCGAGCTGGAGCACGAAATGCGGTATGACCCCGGCGCCGTCCGGCCGGGTGGTTGAGCCTTTTGCGGCACATTTTTTTCCGGACCGCGGAATAAAGCGGCTCCGGCCGGCGTCCGTAGAGGGCAGTCCCCCACAATCCTCCCCACCTACGAGGCACACCATGCGCAAACACACCGCCGCGGCCCTGGCTCTCGCCTGCGCCGCCCTGTTCTCGGCCGGCGCCCACGCCCAGGCCGTCAAGACCCAGGACGGCATCCTGGTCAATAGCGCCGGCATGACGCTGTACACCTTCGACAAGGACTCCGCAGGCAAGAGCGCCTGCGTCGACGCGTGCGCGAAGGCCTGGCCGCCCGCCATGGCCGCCGCCGACGCCAAGCCGATGGGCGACCTGACGGTCATCACCCGCGATGACGGCAGCAAGCAATGGGCCTTCAAGGGCAAACCGCTGTATCTCTTCGCCAAGGACACCAAGCCGGGCGACAAGACTGGCGACAACTTCAAGGAAATCTGGCACGTCGTCAAACCCTGATCCGCCACGCTTGCCCGATCAGCCCATGCGCGCCGAAGACGAAGCCCAGATACTGGCCTGCATCCCCAGCCTGCGCCGTTATGCGCGCGGGCTGACGGGCGACCCGGATCGCGCCGACGATCTGGTGCAGGACACGCTGGAGCGCGCATGGAGCCGCTATTCCCGCTGGCAGAAGCGCGGCGAGCTGCGCGCCTGGATGTTCGGCATCATGCACAACCATTTCATCGACGGCGTGCGCGCCGCGGGCCGGCGCACCGACCAGACGGCGCCGGGCGACCTGCCCGATGCGCCGGTGCGCGCCACCCAGACCGACCAGCTCGAAGTACGGGACCTGGACCGCTGCCTGCTGGCCCTGCCGGCAGAGCAGCGCGAGGTCCTCTTGCTGATCGCCGTCGAAGACCTGTCCTACCAGGAGACCGCGCGAATCCTGTCGGTGCCGATCGGCACCGTCATGTCGCGGCTCTCGCGCGCCCGCGAAAAGCTCGGCGCGCTGATGCAGGGCCGCGAACCCGCCAGACGGCTGCGGCCCGTTCCCTCCCCGCGTGAAATGCCATGACCGACAAACGCCTCCATCCGGTTCCCGCCGCGGGCACGCCCATCACGGAAGCCGACCTGCATGGCTATGCCGACGGCCAGTTGTCCGCCACGCGCCATGCGGAAGTGGCCGCATTCCTGGCCGCGCACCCGCAGGACCAGATCCGGGTGGACGAGTGGCAGGCGCAGCGCCGCGCGCTGCACGCCCTGCTGGACCCCGTGCTGGACGAACCCCTTCCCTTGCGCTTGCCGCTGCGTGCACCGGCGCGGACCTGGCCCTGGCGCGCGCTGGCGGCCAGCGTGGCCGTCGCCGTGGTCAGCGCCAGCGCGGCCTGGATGCTGCGCGGCGCCGTGGATGCGCGCCATCTGCAGACGGTGCTGGCCACCGCCAGCCCGGAGCGGGCTGCAGGCGGCTATGCCCAGCGCGCCGCCATCGCCCACGCGGTGTATGCGCCCGACATGGGCCGGCCCGTTGAAGTCAGCGGCGAAAACGAGAAGGCGCTGGTGACGTGGCTGACCAAGCGCATGGGCGCGCCGATGCGTGCGCCGTCGCTATCGAAAACGGGTTATGAACTCATCGGCGGACGGCTGCTGCCGGGCGGCGCTGGTCCGGTGGCGCAGTTCATGTATGGCGCGGCCGATGGCCAGCGCCTGACGCTGTACGTCACGCGCGAAGCCGCCGGCGGACAGACCGCCTTCCAGTTCACGCAGGAAGGTCCCGTGCGGGTGTTCTATTGGGTCGAGGGCGAGTTCGGCTACGCGCTCTCCGGCGCCGTCAGCCGCGAAGAACTGCAGCGCGTGTCGCAAGAGGTCTACCGCCAGCTGCAGGGCTAGACGCACCCCGCTGCGGGCGGCAGGCTGCCAGCTGTCGCTCAGCCCGCGCTGGCGCGCGCCTCGTGCAGCATGTGCAGCGTGATCTTGCGCACCTCGGCCTTGCTCATGTCGATGTGGGACCGCAGCATGCGCGCGGCTTCCTCCGCCCGGCGCGCCAGGATCGCCCGCAGGATGGCCGCGTGTTCGTCGTAGGTGGCGTCCACGCGGAAGTCCTTGGTGAAGTCCAGCCGCCTGACGATGCGGATTTTCTCCGTGACGTCGCGGTGGATCTGCGCCATCTCCGGATTGCCTGCCGCGGCCACCAGCGAGCAATGGAAGGCTTCATCCAGCTGCGCCACCAGCCGGCCGTCCAGGATGCGCTGCGGCGGCGGCACCAGCCAGACGTCCGTCAGCGCGCCCAGAATGCCGGCCGGATCCATGTGCTCGCGGGCGCACAGCTTTTCCACCGCCGCCTGCTCCAGCACCACGCGCACGTCGTACAGCGCCTCGAAGCGTTCGAAGTCGAACGGCCGCACCTGCCAGCCGCTGCGCGGCCGGGCCAGCACGAAGCCTTCGCGTTCCAGCCGCGCCAGGCCCAGCCGCACGGGCGTGCGGCTCACGCCCAGGCGCGCCACCAGGTCGGCCTCGGTGAAGCGTTCGCCGGGCAGCATCCGAAAGCCGAACAGGTCGTCCTTGATGCGCTGGTAGACCTGATCGGCCAGCGAGCCGGCAAGCGCCGGCGCGGTGCGGAGGGCCGGGCCGGCCTGGACGGCTTCCAGCCGCATCATCCGGTCACGACGCACGTGGCGTCTTCGGTGATCACGACCAGCGGATCGCCCGCGTTGACGGGCTTGCCGGGCACGCAGCGGATGGCGGACACCGTGCCCGACGCCGGCGCGATGACGGACAGCTCCATCTTCATAGCTTCGACCACCACCAGCGTGTCGCCGGCCGACACGCTCTGCCCCACCTGGACCGGAATCTTCCAGATGTTGCCGCACATGTCAGCGCTGACCAGCCGCTCGCCTTCGCGCAGCACGGTCTCGGCCTCGGGTTCGGCGGCAGGCGGTTCGGCCGCCACGTCCTCGGTCTTCCAGAGCGCCACTTCGGCATCGAACGCCGTCTTCTGGCGCGCCTGGAAGGCGGCAATGCTGTCCGCCTGCTCGGCCAGAAAGCGCCGATGCGCGGCGAAGTCGAACACTTCCTCCTCGATGCGGACGGTGGCGCGGCCTTCGCGGAAGTCCTCGCGCAGCACATCCAGCTCCGCCTCGGTGACGGGATAGAAACGCACCTGGTCGAAAAACTGCAGCAGCCAAGGCTTGCCGTCCTGGAACACCGGGTTCTTCAGGAACTTGTTCCAGATGGGCAGCGTGCGGCCCACGAGCTGATAGCCCCCGGGCGAGTCCATGCCGTAGATGCACATGTACACCCCGCCGATGCCCACCGTGCCTTCGGCGGTGAAGGTGCGCGCGGGGTTGTACTTGGACGTCAGCAGGCGGTGACGCGGGTCGATGGGCACCGCGCACGGCGCGCCCAGATACACGTCGCCCAGGCCCATGATGAGATAGCTGGCGTCAAAGACGATGCGGCGCACCTCGTCGCGCGCGTCCAGCCCGTTGATGCGCTGGATGAAGTCGACGTTGTTCGGCAGCCAGGGCGCGCTGGCGCGCACCGTTTCCTGGTAGCGCTGCACCGCGCCCAGCGTGGCGGAATCCTCGAACGCCATCGGCAGGTACACGACGCGCGTGGGCACCTTGAGCGTGGCCACGTCGGCCAGCCCTTGTTCGATCTCCAGCAGCTTCGCGATCAGTGCGCCCTGCAGGATGACGCGGCTGTCGTAACGGATCTGCAGCGAGCGCACGCCGGGCGACAGCTCCAGCACGCCTTCAACCGGATCCGCATTGAGCGCCTCCATCAGCAGGTGGATGCGCATGCGCAGCGCCAGGTCCAGCACGTTGTCGCCGTACTCCAGCAGCAGATAGCCGTCGCCGGCCTGCCGGTACGAGACCGACGGGCGCGCCCCGTCGGCGGGCAGCGCGGCGATGATGGTCTCCGAGACCGTTGCCGGCACGGGCGCGGGCTCGGTCGCGGCGGGCGCCGCGGGCGCCAGTTCGGCGATGCGGCGGTCCTGCGCGGCTTCCAGCGCCACGGCCTGCGGGTAATCGATGCGCACGAAGCGAATGCGGTCGCCGGGCTTGACCTGCCCCACCTTCCATAGCTCGGCACGCGCGATGGTGACGGGACACACGAAGCCGCCCAGGCTGGGGCCGTCGCGCGTCAGGATGACGGGACTGTCGCCGGTGAAATTGATGCTGCCGATTGCGTATTCGCAATCATGGATGTTGGACGGATGCAGGCCGGCCTCGCCGCCGTTTTCCCGCGCCCACGTGGGCTTGGGACCGATCAGCCGCACGCCCAGGCGATTGGAGTTGTAGTGCACCTCCCAGTCGGCCGCAAAGAAGGCGTCGATGGCGTCGGGCTGAAAGAAATCCGGCGCGCCATGCGGGCCGTACAGCACACCGATCTCCCAGGTGTTGCCGTATTCGGGGATCAGCGCGGCGGGCGCGGCCTGCGGCAGTGTCTCGGGCGGCGCGGCCGTGGCGCCCGCCAGTTCGGGACGCACGACGGGCAGCATGTCGCCCACGCGCAGCGTGCGGCCGGCATGGCCGCCAAACTGGCCCAGGGCAAAGGTGGACCGGCTGCCCAGGTACACCGGCACGTCCAGCCCGTTGCGCACCGCCAGGTAGCTGCGGCAGCCGGACAGCGCGCGGCCGGTGGCCAGCACCTGCCCGGAACTGACGAAGATGGGCTGCCACATCGGCACCGGCTCGCCATCCAGCGTGGCCGCGCACGACGCGCCCGTCAGCGCCACGACGGCATCGCCGTGAAAGCGCAGCGTCGGGCCGATCAGCGTGGTCTCGATGCCGGCCGCGTCCGGCGCGTTGCCGACGATGCGGTTGGCCACGCGAAACGCGTAGTCGTCCATCGGACCGGAGGGCGGCACGCCAATGTCCCAGTAGCCCGCGCGGCCGGGATAGTCCTGCACGCTGGTGTAGGTCCCCGCCTCCAGGACCTCGATGGCTGCGGGGCGGTACGCAAAGCCTTCCAGAAACCGCGTGGACAGCTGGCCGGCGCGAAAGCGCGCATCGGCCACGATCTGGCGCAGGTAATCCAGGTTGGTCGCAATGCCGTGCAGGCGCGTGCGCGCCAGCGCGTCGGCCAGCTTGTCCAGCGCAGCCTCGCGCGTGTCCGCATGCACGATCAGCTTGGCCAGCATCGGGTCGTAGAACGCGGGCACGTCGGTGCCGGTCTCGACCCAGCCATCGACGCGCACGCCGTCCGGGAACGACACGTCGGTCAGCACGCCGGGCGATGGCTGGAACTGGCGCAGCGGATCCTCGGCATACAGGCGCACTTCGATCGACGCGCCTTGCGGGGCGCGCGACATGGCGGCGTAATCCAGCGGCTCGCCCGCGGCAACGCGCAGCATGCACTCCACCAGGTCCAGGCCGGTCACGGCCTCGGTCACCGGGTGCTCGACCTGCAGCCGCGTGTTGACCTCCAGAAAGTAGAAGCTGTCGCGCGCCGGATCGTAGATGAACTCCACCGTGCCCGCGGAGCGGTAGTTCACGGATTCGCCCAGCTTGACGGCGGCATCCAGCAGCGCGGCGCGCGTGGCGGCCGGCAGCAACGGCGCCGGGGTTTCCTCGATGACCTTCTGGTTGCGGCGCTGCACCGAGCAGTCGCGTTCGCCCAGCGCCAGCACGCGGCCCGCGCCGTCGCCAAAGATCTGCACTTCGACGTGCCGCGCGTTGTCCACATAGCGTTCGATGAACGCGCCGCCGTCGCGAAAGAAGTGCTCGCCCATGCGCTGAACGCTGTCGAACGCGACGGTCAGTTCGGCCTCGTTCTCGCAGCGCGAAAGTCCAATGCCGCCGCCGCCCGCCGTGCTTTTCAGCATGACCGGATAGCCGATGCGTTCAGCCTGCGACAGCGCCTCGCCCAGGCTGGACAAGAGTCCGGTGCCCGGCGTCATCGGCACACCCGCCTCAGCCGCCAGTTCGCGCGAGCGGTGCTTCAAGCCGAATTCGCGAATCTGCAGCGGCGTGGGGCCGACAAAGGCAATGCCGGCGGCCTCGCAGGCTTCGGCGAAGTCGGCGCTCTCGGACAGAAAGCCGTAGCCGGGGTAGATCGCCTGCGCGCCGTGCGCGCGCGCCGCCTCCAGCAACAGGTCCATGCGCAGGTAGCTGTCGGCGGCCTTCTCGCCGCCCAGCGCCACGGCCACGTCGGCCTCGCGCACGTGCGCGGCATTGCGGTCCGGATCGGAATAGACGGCCACGCTGCGGATGCCCAGCCGCTTGAGGGTGCGGATGGCGCGAACGGCGATCTCGCCGCGGTTTGCAATCAGAACGGTATCGAACACGATGCGACTCCCTGGGGTGAGGCGGGGTTATCGGGTGGCGGCGTTCAGGCTGGCCAGATAGGCACGCCAGCCGCCGAATTCGGTGATGTCCCGCGCCCCTTCCAGGCCGCGCGGTTCGCAGATGAAGCCCTTGACCAAGCGTCCGTCGGCCAGCTCCAGCGTGCCGATGCCCAGCGGCGCGGGAATCTCGGCCACGAACGCTCCAAACGCCGTCACGGGCACGTCCCACAGCTCGACTTCGATGGCGGCGCCGCTGTCCATCTTCACCAGCCCCGGCTTGGGCGGCGTGGTGTTGGCCAGCGCGAAGAGCCGGTAGTCGCCGGCCGTCGCGGTCTTCTCCACGAACACTGCGTGGCGCGAGGTGAGCTGATGATTCAGCGGCATGCCGGTCAGGTGGGCGCCCACCACCGCGACGCGCACGCTGTCCGCGGACGGCGCGCCATCGGCGGCCAGCGCGGGCAGCGGCGCACCTGTCGCGCCCAGCGGCAGTCCGCGGCGCGCCTGCCATTGCCTGCCGAACTGCGCCAGCGCGCGGTCCTGCCACGCCATCCCGATCAGCGTGATGCCCGAGGGCAGGCCATCGGCGCGCATGCCGACGGGCACCGCCAGCGCGGACAGGTCGGCCAGGTTGGCGAAGTTGGTGTAGACGCCCAGGCGGGAATTGAGCGTGACGGGGTCCGCTTCCAGCTGGGCGATCGTGTAGATGGACGGCGAGGTCGGCACGACCAGCGCGTCAAAGCCTTCGAGCGCGCGGTGAATCTGGCGGGTCAGCTCGGCGCGGCGGTACTCGGCCTTGAACGCGTCCAGCGCGCTGTAGTTCGCGGCCTGCTCGACGATGCCGCGCACGACCGGATTGATGGCGTCGGGGTTCTCGTTCCACAACGCCTGGACCGCGGCAAAGCGCTCGGCCACCCACGGTCCCTGATACAGCAATGCCGCCAGTTCGCTGAACGGCGCGAAGTCGATGGCTTCGACCTGGGCGCCATCGGCGCGCAGCGCGCGCACGGCGTCCTCAAACACGGCGGCGGCTTGCGTGTCGCCAAAGAATTCCAGCGACGCCGGCACGGCCAGCCGCGGCGCCTTGGGCCACGGGCGCGCCGCGCCCGCCGGCACGCTGCGCGAATAGGGATCGGCGTCGTCATACCCGCCCGCCACCTGCGCGACCTTGTCGGCATCGTCCACGGTCAGCGCGAAGATCGACACGCAGTCCAGCGTGCGGCACGCCGGCACCACGCCCGCGGTGCTGAGCCAGCCCTTGGTGGGCTTGAGGCCGACGATATTGTTGAAGCCCGCCGGCACGCGACCGGAGCCCGCGGTATCGGTGCCCAGCGAGAACGCCGCGATGCCGCGCGCAACCACCGACGCTGAGCCCGAACTGGAGCCGCCGCTTACGTAGTCGGGATTGAACGTGTTGGCCACGGCGCCATGCGGCGAGCGCGTGCCCACCAGGCCGGTCGCAAACTGGTCCAGATTGGTCTTGCCGATAAGGATGGCGCCGGCCGCGCGCAGACGGCGCACGACGGTCGCGTCTTCCTGCGGCGTGTAGGCAAACGCGGGACACGCCGCGGTGGTGGGCCAGCCCGCCGCATCGATGTTGTCCTTGATGGCAAAAGGCACGCCATACAGCGGCAGGCGCGAGATGTCGCCGCCCGCCGCGGCCAGCAAGAGACGCAGGCCGTCGAGTTGTTCATCGAGCTGGACGCGGTCCACGCGCCGGATCCAGGCGTTGTCCTTGTCTGCGTGATCGCCGGGCTCGGCGGCGTAGCCGGCCAACAGCGCCTCGGGCTGCGCCCCGCCGCGATAGGCGGCCTGCCATTGCGCGATGGTCCAACCGGCGGGTTGCTTCTGCGTTGCTGCGGCATTCATGCTGGAATCCTTTCTTGTATACAAGTACGGATTCCCAAGCAATCTGCGTGCCATGTTGGCGGCGCGCGGCGCTTTCCCTCTGACGCGCGCCCAGACCGCACGCAAGCCGCCGGCGCCGGTCCCCGCATCGGCCCGTTCGCCGCACCGGGATCGGGCGCATCGCGCACCGCTTTTGTGCAGACGGCACCGTTCTGATCGCACGCGCGCCACGCCCCGGCCGCCACGCGCCTTGGCGTAAACCCACCCCCTTCATACAGCAGCGGGACGCGTTGCCAGCACTTGGCACACGTTTTGCTTTTGACTCCTGTGCGACTGCTTTTTCTGAACGTTCTCGCCGGCCCGGCCGGCCTATTCCATCCAGGAGTCACCATGAAACGCAGACTAGCCCTTAAGCAACTGACCGCCGTGAGCCTGTTGGCCATGACCGGATGGATGCCGCAGGTTCACGCCGCCGAGGACACCATCAAGGTCGGCATCCTGCATTCGCTCTCGGGCACCATGGCCATCTCGGAAACGTCGCTCAAGGACGTGGCCCTGATGACCATCGACGAGATCAACGCCAACGGCGGCGTGATGGGCAAGAAGCTCGAAGCCGTGGTCGTCGACCCCGCGTCGAACTGGCCGCTGTTCGCCGAGAAGTCGCGCCAGCTCCTGGCCCAGGACAAGGTGGCCGTGGTCTTCGGCTGCTGGACCTCGGTATCGCGCAAGTCGGTGCTGCCGGTGTTCAAGGAACTGAACGGCCTGCTGTTCTACCCCGTGCAATACGAGGGCGAAGAGCTGGAGAAGAACGTGTTCTACACGGGCGCCGCGCCCAACCAGCAAGCCATTCCCGCCGTCGAATACCTGATGAGCGAAGACGGCGGCGGCGCCAAGCGCTTCGTGCTGCTGGGCACCGACTACGTCTACCCCCGCACCACCAACAAGATCCTGCGCGCCTTCCTGCATTCCAAGGGCGTGAAGGACAGCGACATCGACGAGGTCTACACCCCGTTCGGCCATTCCGACTACCAGACCATCGTCGCCAACATCAAGAAGTTCGCCACGGGCGGCAAGACCGCGGTCATCTCCACGATCAACGGCGACTCGAACGTGCCCTTCTACAAGGAACTGGGCAACGCGGGGCTGAAGGCCACCGACGTGCCGGTCGTCGCGTTCTCGGTGGGCGAAGAGGAACTGCGCGGCGTGGACACCAAGCCGCTGGTCGGCCACCTGGCCGCCTGGAACTACTTCCAATCCGTCAAGAACCCCGTCAACGACGCGTTCATTGCCAAGTGGAAGGCCTACGCCAAGGCCAAGAACCTGCCCAACGCCAACACGGTCGTGACGAACGATCCGATGGAAGCCACGTACATCGGCATCCACATGTGGAAGCAGGCCGTCGAACAGGCCAAGACGACCGACGTCGATAAGGTGATCGCGGCGATGGGCGGCCAGAAGTTCAACGCGCCCGACGGCTACACCATCGAGATGGACAAGACCAACCACCACCTGCACAAGCCCGTCTACATCGGTGAGATCAAGGCGGACGGTCAGTTCAGCGTGGTCTGGAAGAGCAAGGGCCCGATCCGTGCGCAGCCGTGGAGCCCGTACATCCCGGGCAACGAAGGCAAGCAAGGCCTGTAGTCTCAACATCAAGGAAAGGGCAGCCATGCGCATCGCGGCAATCGCACACTTCTTGCGTCGTTTCCTTCTGGCATGGCTGCTGGCCGTGCCGGCGATGGCCGCGCCCGCGGCCGCCGCCGGCGTGGACCCCGCCCTGCTTGCGCCGCTGGCCGGCGACGACACCGACGCCAGGCTGCAAGCGATTGCCGCGCTGGGCCAACTGCCCGATCCGGGCGCCGCGGCGGTGCTGCAGGCGCTGGGTAGCGACCAGCTCTACGCCACCGCCGACGGCCGCGTGCTGATCGGCACGAGCGGCACGCGCGCCACCGATCCGTCCACGGGCGCGGCCGTGGACCTGCCTGCGGATGCGGGCACGATTTCCATCAACAACCGCCTGCGCCGCGCCATCGAGGCCGCGCTGGCGGGATCGCGTCTGTTCTCCGACAACGCCAATGAACGGCTCGCCGCGGCGCGGCGGCTGCAGCAGACGGGCGACCCCGCGCGCCTGCCCATGCTGGAAAAGGCGCTGGCGGCTGAAAAGAACGAGGCCGTGCGCGACGCGCTGCTGATCGCGCAGGCCAATCTGGAACTGAAAAGCGAAGACCCCGCAAAGCGCCGCCACGCCGTGCAAGTGCTGGGCGACACCCAGAACGCCGCGTTCCGGCCCACACTGGCCGCCCTGACGCAGGAGCGCGACGGCACGTACGCAGAACCCGATGCCGGCGTGCGCGAGGCGGCGGCCAACGCGGTCAAGCAGATCGACCGGCACCTGGCCACGATCGAATGGGCGGGCAATCTGTTTTACGGCGTCAGCCTGGGCAGCGTGCTGCTGCTGGCGGCGCTGGGTCTTGCCATCACCTTCGGCCTGATGGGTGTCATCAACATGGCGCATGGCGAGCTGCTGATGATCGGCGCCTACGTGACGTATGTGGTGCAGACGCTGTTTCGCGCGTGGCTGCCGGGCTGGCTGGACTGGTACGTGGTGGCCGCCCTGCCGCTCGCGTTCGTCGTGACGGCGCTGGTCGGCATGGCGCTGGAGCGCACCGTGATCCGCTGGCTGTATGGCCGCCCGCTGGAGACGCTGCTGGCCACCTGGGGCATCAGTCTGATGCTGATGCAGGGCGTGCGGTCGCTCTTCGGCGCGCAGAACGTCGAGGTCGGCAATCCCAGCTGGATGTCGGGCGGCGTGAACGTGCTGGGCGGCCTGGTGCTGACGTACAACCGGATCGTCATCATCGGCTTCGCTTTCTTTGTGGTCTTTCTGGTGTGGGCACTCTTGAACCACACGCGGCTGGGCCTCTTTGTGCGCGCCATCACGCAGAACCGGCGGATGGCCGACTGCGTGGGCGTGCCGACCGGCCGCATCGACATGCTGGCCTTCGGCCTGGGCTCGGGCATCGCCGGGCTGGCGGGCGTGGCGCTCTCGCAGCTTGGCAACGTCGGGCCCGACCTGGGCCGCGGCTACATCGTGGACTCGTTCATGGTGGTGGTGCTGGGCGGCGTGGGCCAGCTGGCCGGCACGGTCATCGCCGCGCTGGGCCTGGGTGGCGTGAATAAATTCCTGGAGCCTTACGCGGGAGCTGTCATGGCCAAGATCACCATCCTGGTGCTCATCGTGCTGTTCGTCCAAAAGCGGCCGCAAGGCCTGTTTGCCCCCAAAGGCCGGAGCGTCGAATGAAACAGACCGCGCTGACCGACCTGAACCTGCTGGCACGCCGCCCGCTCTTCTCTGGCCGGGTGTGGGCCGCGCTGGCTGCGGGAGTTGTCCTGCTGGCCCTCCTTCCGCTGATGAATCTGTGGTTTCCGCCGGGCCATACGCTGCACGTGTCGGCCTATGCCGTGGCTTTGCTCGGCAAATTCATGTGCTACGCGATGGCGGCGCTGGCGCTGGACCTGGTGTGGGGCTATGCGGGCATCCTGTCGCTGGGCCACGGCCTGTTCTTTGCGCTGGGCGGCTACGCGCACGGCATGTACCTGATGCGCGCCATCGGCCGCGACGGCGTCTACCAGAGCGACCTGCCCGACTTCATGGTGTTCCTGGACTGGAAGACTTACCCCTGGTATTGGTCCTTCACCGAACACTTCTGGTACGCGATGCTGCTGGTGGTGCTGGTGCCCGGCGTGCTGGCCTTCGTGTTCGGCTACTTTGCGTTCCGCTCGCGCATCAAAGGGGTGTACTTCTCGATCATCACGCAGGCGCTGACCTTTGCCGCGATGCTGCTGTTCTTTCGCAATGACACGGGCTTTGGCGGCAACAACGGCTTTACCGACTTCAAGCGCATCCTGGGCTTTGACATCACCGCGCCCGGCACGCGCGCCACGCTCTACTGGGTGACGCTTGCCGCGCTGGCCGGCGCGCTGATCCTGGCGCGCGCGGTCACGCAAAGCAAGCTGGGGCGCGTGCTGACCGCCGTGCGCGACGCCGAGAGCCGCGTGCGCTTCATCGGCTACGACCCGCTGGGCTTCAAGCTGTTCGTGTGGACGCTGTCGGCCGTGCTGTGCGGCATCGCGGGCGCGCTGTACGTGCCGCAGGTCGGCATCATCAACCCGGGAGAGATGTCCACCGAGAACTCCATTGAAATGGTGATCTGGGTGGCCACGGGCGGGCGCGGCACGCTGATCGGTCCCATCATCGGCGCGGGCGCCGTCAACGGGCTGAAGACCTGGTTCACCAGCGTGCTGCCGGAATACTGGTTGTACGCGCTGGGCCTCATCTTCGTCCTGGTGACGCTGTTCCTGCCCACCGGCATCGTGGGCCTTGCCCGCCGCATCGCGGCCCGCTTCCAGGAGAAGAAGGCATGACCACCACGCACACCGAATCGGCCATGCTGGACGGCGGCCCCAGCGGCGACGCCGGCTACGGCCGCGTCAGTCCCAAGGGCCTGGACACCAGCCACGGCGCGATCCTGTACCTGGAAGGCATCACGGTCAGCTTCGACGGCTTCAAGGCGCTGAACGACCTGACGCTGGACATCGGCGTGGGCGAGCTGCGCTGCATCATCGGCCCCAATGGCGCGGGCAAGACCACGATGATGGACGTGATCACCGGCAAGACGCGGCCCACGTCCGGCACGGCCTACTTTGGCCAGAGCATCGACCTGACCACGCTGAGCGAGGCGCAGATCGCGCACGCCGGCATCGGCCGCAAATTCCAGCGCCCCACGGTGTTCGAGCAGCACACCGTGTTCGAGAACCTGGAGCTGGCCATGAAGACGGACAAGCGCGTGCGCCCCACCCTGTTCTCGCGGCTGTCCAGCGAACAGGCCGACCGGATCGGCGAGACGCTGGACCTGATCCGGCTGCGGCCCGAGGTCTGGCGCCCCGCGGGCCTGCTGTCGCACGGGCAGAAGCAGTGGCTGGAGATCGGCATGCTGCTGATGCAGGAACCACAGCTGCTGTTGCTGGACGAACCCGTGGCGGGCATGACCGACGCCGAAACCGAACGTACCGGCGAGCTCTTGAACGAACTGCGGGGCCGCCATTCCCTGATGGTGGTGGAACACGACATGGACTTCGTCAACCAGATCGCGGGCGACGGCAAGGTCACCGTGCTGCATGAAGGGTCCGTGCTGGCCGAGGGGCCGATGAGCCGCGTGCAGGCCGACCCGCGCGTGATCGAAGTCTATCTGGGGCGCTGAACATGCTAGACGTAAGCACGATCGACCAATACTACGGCGGCAGCCACACCCTGCGCGGCGTGTCGCTGTCGGTGCGCCAAGGCGAATGCCTGGCACTGCTGGGCCGCAATGGCGTGGGCAAGACGACGCTGCTCAAGTGTGTGATGGGCGTGCTGCCCGTGGCGCGCGGCGGCATCACGTTCGACGGCGCCGACATCACCCGCCTGGCGCCGCATCAGCGCGCCGCGCGCGGCATGGCCTATGTGCCGCAGGGCCGCGACATCTTCGCGCGGCTGACGGTCGAAGAGAACATCCTGATGGGCATGGCGACCAAGCCCGCGGCCCGGGCCCGCCGCATCAAGGAAGAAGTCTTCGAGCTGTTTCCCGTGCTGAAAAGCATGTTGTCGCGGCGCGGCGGCGACCTGTCGGGCGGGCAACAGCAGCAGCTGGCCATCGCGCGGGCGCTGGTGGCCGAGCCCAAGCTCATCATCCTGGACGAGCCCACGGAAGGCATCCAGCCGTCCATCATCAAGGACATCGCGCGCGTCATCCACATGCTGCGCCAGCGCGGCGACATCGCGATCCTGCTGTGCGAGCAGTATTTCGACTTTGCGCGCGAATTGGCCGACCAGTTCGTGGTGCTGTCGCGCGGCGAGGTGGTGGCCCGCGGCGGGCGCGATGCGATCGACGGCGAGGACGTGCGGCGGCATCTATCGGTTTGAGGGGCGGCGCGGCGCTAATCGTTGGGCGCCGCGGATGGACTATGCTCCGGGTCTTGCAGCATGCATTTGCATCGCGCATCGGCATTACGCAACACCCGAACAGGAGCCCTCATGTCCGACGTCACCATCTACCACAACCCCAAGTGCGGCACCTCGCGCAACACGCTGGGCCTGATCCGCAACGCGGGCATCGAGCCGCAGGTCGTGCTGTACCTGGAAACGCCGCCTTCCCGCGACACACTCAAGGCGCTGTTCAAGCAGGCTGGCATCAGCGTGCGCGATGCGCTGCGCGAAAAGGGCACGCCGTATGCGGAGCTGGGTCTGGACGACACGTCGCTTTCGGATGACGCGCTGCTAGATGCGATCGAACAGCATCCCATTCTTTTGAACCGCCCCTTTGTGTCGACGCCGCTGGGCGCGAAGCTGTGCCGGCCGTGCGAACTGGTGTTGGATATTCTTCCGTCCCCGCAGCAAGGCGCGTTCGCCAAGGAAAGCGGCGAGCCCGTCATCGACGCGCAAGGCAATCGCATCCAGAAGTAAAAGCGGCCGCATCCAAGCGCTTTGCAAGGGAATTGACGGGTACGGTCATTACCATCGCGGCAACCGAATCATTACGCCGAGATGACGTGTCATGGATTTCCTGGAAAGCTTCAACCAGTCCCTTTTTCTTTTTATCAATGCCGACCCCGCCACGCCCGCGTGGCGGATCCACGCCGCCATGCTAGTGGCAAACAAGCTCATCCTGCTGATTCCGGGTGTCATGGCCGCCGTGTGGCTGTGGGGCAGACAAGCCCAGCGCAGCCTGATGCTCAAGGCGCTGGCCAGCGTCGCCGTGGCCCTGGGGCTCAGCTACGTGTGCGGCGCGCTATGGCCGCATCCGCGTCCCTTCGTGATCGGCCTGGGTCACGTCTTCTTCGCGCACAAGCCCACGTCGTCTTTTCCCAGCAATCACACGATCATCATCGCCGCCTTCGCCTTCGCGCTGATCCTGGACAGGCGCTGGGCGGGATGGGGCTGGCTGGCGTTGGCGGGCGCCTTGCTCGTGGGGACGTCGCGCGTGTATCTGGGCGTGCATTTCCCGCTGGATATCGCGGGCGGATTGCTGCTGGCGCCCTTGGCTGCGGCCATCACGGTTCCGGTGTGGCAACGCGCGGGCGAACCGCTGACGGGGGTGGCGCAGGAGGTGTACCGCAAGGTGCTGGCCCTGCCGATTGCGCGCGGATGGATCCGGGCGTAACGGTGGCCGCGACGGCCGTCGCGGCCACCCTGCCCCTCAATTGATCGCGACCTTGGCTTCCTTGACCAGCTTCGCGTAATTTGCCGTATCGGCGCCGATGCGCGCCTTCATCTCCGCGGGCGTGTCGCCGATCGGCACCGCGCCGATCTCGGCCATGCGCCGCGTGAAGTCCGGCGAACGGATGATCTTCACCATCTCGGCATTGAGCCTGTCGACCACGTCCTTGGGCGCCGCCGCGGGCGCCAGCACGCCGAACCACGTGCCCATGTTGAACGGCTTCAGACCCGCCTCTTCCATTGTCGGCACGTCCGGCAGCGCGGCCGAACGCTGGTTCGTGGTCACGGCCAGCGCGCGCAATTTTCCGCTCTGGATGTGCGCAAGCACCGGGGTGATGGTGTCGAACGACATGTCGATCTGCCCGCCCAGCAGGTCGGTCGTCAGCGGCCCGCTGCCCTTGTACGGCACATGCAGGAGCTGCACGTTGCCCGCGCGCTCGAATTGCGCGCCAATCAGGTGCTGGCCCGTGCCCATGCCGTTGGATCCGTAGGTCAGCTTGCCGGGCGAGGCCTGCGCCAGCTTCAGCAGCGAGGCCACGTCCTTGGCTGGCAGTTTGGGATTGACGACCAGCACATTCGGCACGAGCGCCACGGTGGTGACCGGTGCGAAGTCCTTCTGGAAGTCGTAGTTCAGGTTCTTGTAGACGCTGGTGGCGATGGTGTGATGCACCGCGCCCATCAGCAGCGTGTAGCCGTCCGGCGCAGCCTTGGCCACGTAGTCGGCGCCCAGCGTCGACCCCGCCCCCGGCTTGTTCTCCACCACCACCGGCTGGCCCAGACTCTTGGCCAGCTCTTGCCCCAATGCGCGCGCCAGCACATCCGTCGTGCCGCCGGCCGGAAACGGCACGACGAGGTTCACCGGGCGGGACGGATAGGACTGCGCCTGGGCGCCGCCCGCGAATGAAACGCCGATCAGGCAGGCGAGCGCCAAGGCGCGCGTCGTCATCGCTTTCTTTTGCATGATTTGTCTCCTGACTACGAATGAGCTTCGCTTGTTGTTGTGTTGCCCGGTGCGGGCAGGGTGTCAGACACCGACACCTGTGCATGGAGTCTGCACCCGGAATCCCGCTACGCCGCCTTGGCCTGTGCCGATTCCGCCAGCTTTGCGCAGACCGCCTGGGTCACCTGCTCGGTCGTCGCGCGCCCACCCAGATCGCCGGTATGCAGCGCGGGATCGGCGGTGACGCTTTCGATGGCCTGCATCAGCCGTGCAGCCGCTTCGGTTTCGCCCAGGTGCTCCAGCAGCATCACCACCGACCAGAATGTTCCGACCGGATTGGCCAGCCCCTTGCCCATGATGTCGAAGGCCGAGCCGTGGATGGGTTCAAACATTGACGGATAGCGCCGCTCGGGATCGATGTTGCCGGTGGGCGCGATGCCCAGGCTGCCGGCCAGCGCCGCGGCCAGGTCGCTCAGGATGTCGGCGTGCAGGTTGGTGGCGACGATGGTGTCCAGCGAGGCGGGGCGATTGACCATGCGCGCGGTGGCGGCATCGACCAGTTCCTTGTCCCAGGTCACGTCCGGAAACTCGCGGCTGACCTGCACGGCGATCTCGTCCCACATCACCATGGCATGGCGCTGCGCGTTGGACTTGGTGACGACGGTCAACAGCTTGCGCGGCCGCGACTGCGCCAGCTTGAACGCAAAGCGCAGGATGCGCTCGACGCCGGCGCGCGTCATGATCGATACGTCGGTCGCGGCCTCGATGGGATGGCCCTGATGCACGCGGCCGCCCACGCCGGAGTATTCGCCTTCGGAGTTCTCGCGCACGATTACCCAGTTCAGCTGTTCGGGCGTGCAGCGCTTGAGCGGCGCGTCGATGCCCGGCAGGATGCGCGTGGGACGCACGTTGGCGTATTGGTCGAAGCCCTGGCAGATCTTCAGGCGCAGGCCCCACAGCGTGATGTGATCGGCGATGTCGGGGTCGCCCGCCGAGCCGAACAGGATCGCGTCCTTGTCGCGCAGCGCGTCCAGCCCGTCGGCCGGCATCATGACGCCATGCTTGCGGTAATAGTCCCCGCCCCAGTCGAAATCCTGGAACTCGAAACGCAGCCCGCCCTGGGCCGCCAGTTCCTGCATGACGCGCTGGCCGGCGGGAATTACTTCCTTGCCGATGCCGTCGCCGGGGATGGTTGCAATGCGATAGGTCTTCATGGTGCCAGCGCTCCGTGCGGAATAGTCTGCTGGCACTGTACCGAGCGCGGCGCGTGGCGCACGCGCCCAAATTCACAACATTTTCAACCTGAAGTTGAAAGTGCGGAATGGGTCGGCGACGGCGGCTGCGCGCTGCGCCAGCCCGCCTCGTGCGCCAGCAGCCAGCGCTTGCGGGCAAGGCCGCCGCCGTACCCCGTCAGCGCGGCGTTGGCGCCGATCACGCGGTGGCACGGAATCACGATGCCCACCGGATTGGCGCCATTGGCCAGCCCGACGGCGCGCACCGCCGTGGGCCGCGCGATCCGCGCCGCAAGCGTGCCGTAGCTGATGGTGCAGCCGCCGTCGATGCCGCGCAGCGCCCGCCAGACCTGCTGCTGGAACGGCGTGCCGCCGAAGGCGACCGGAAGATCCGTGATGGCGCCTACATCGCCGTCGAAATACGCTTGCAGCGCGCGGCTAGCCTGCGAGGGCTGCGCGGCGCTCTGCAGTTGCACCGCGCCCCGGCCATACTGCCGCTGCAACAGCAGGTGCATGCGCGATTCGTAGTCTTCCCAGTCCACGGCGCGCAGGTGGTCCTGCGCATCCGTCAGCACGAGCATCCGGCCGATGGGCGTAGGCACGCGTTCGAGCAGAAAGGTCTGTATGGGCATGACGCCGCTCCGGGCTAGGGTTTAAGCCGCCAATATAGACCTGCGGCCCGACCGTGCGCTGGCGGTTTTCGGACAGCTGTGTGACATTCACATCCCCGTCCGAAATCCGCTAGATCTCGTCCGCCCGGCGGCGTTAGCATCGCCTCATGAACCTGAACCACGATGCCTGCTACAGCGCCATCCAGGTGCGCGACGCCCGCTACGACGGCCGCTTCTTCACGGCCGTGAAAACCACGCGCATCTACTGCCGGCCGGTCTGCCCGGCGCGCACGCCCCTGTCCAAGAACGTCACGTTCTTCTCGACCGCCGCGGCCGCGCAAGAGGCAGGTTTCCACCCCTGCCTGCGCTGCCGTCCGGAAACGGCGCCCGAACTGAGCCCTGGCCACGAACTGCCGGCCGGCGTGGCGCGCGCGCTGCAGCGCATCGAACTGGGCGCGCTGGACGAGGCCGGCGTCGATGTGCTGGCGCAGCGCCTGGGCATCGGCGAACGGCAGTTGCGCCGCCAATTCCGCCAGCATCTGGGCGCCTCGCCCGTCGCGTTCGCGCAGACGCGCCGCGTGCTGCTGGCCAAGCAGCTTATCCATGAAACGCAGCTTCCCATGGCCGAGATCGCGTTCGCCGCCGGCTTCGGCAGCATCCGCCGCTTCAACGAGGTATTCCTGGACCTGTTCGGCCGCGCGCCCGGCGAATTGCGGCGTTCAGGCAAGCCGGAAGTGCCCGCGGGACGGGACGGAGAAATCAAGCTGTTGCTGCGTTATCGCCCGCCCTACGACTGGCAAGCCATGCTGGCCTTCCTGCGGGTGCGCGCCATCCAGGGGGTGGAATCCGTAACCGGCGACACCTATGCGCGCACCATCAGCCTGGACGGCGCGCAGGGCACGGTCACGGTCCGGCCGGGCGCCGGCGACGCGCTGCACGTGACGGTGCGCTTTCCCCGCCTGCAATCGCTGCCCGCGATCATTGCGCGCCTGCGCCGCGTCTTTGATCTGGCCAGCGACCCCACGGCCATTGCCGCGCAGTTTGCCGCCGATCCGGTCATGACGGCGCTGATGCAGGCGCGGCCGGGCTTGCGTGTGCCGGGCGCATGGGACGGGTTTGAACTCGCCATCCGCGCGGTGCTGGGTCAACAGATCACGGTGGCCGCGGCCATCCGGCTGGCCGGCAAGCTGGTGGCGGCTCACGGCGCGCCGCTGACGCAACCGGACGGTGCGCTGACGCATGTGTTCCCCGAGCCCGCAACGGTGGCCGCCGCCGAGCTGGCATCGCTGGGCATGCCGCGCAGCCGCGCGGCGACGCTGTCGGCGGTGGCCGCGGCCGCCGTCGCGGACCCGCATCTCTTTGACGCCGCCGTCGATCTGGAAGACGCGGTGCGGCGGCTGCGCACGATACGCGGCGTGGGGGAATGGACGGCGCAGTACATCGCGCTACGGCAACTGCGCGAACCGGATGCGTTTCCGCATGCGGACATCGGCCTGATCCGCGCACTGGAAAAGCTGGAATCCCGGCCCTACACGCCCGCGCAGCTATTGGCGCGGTCCGAGGCCTGGCGGCCGTGGCGCGCCTATGCGGCGCAGCACCTTTGGACGGCCTGACCCCGGCATGGGCGGCCGGCCTTTACCAACGCCCCTCCGAGCCTTCGCCAAAGTACGCCACCAGAAAGTCCACGAACACGCGCACCTTCGCGGACAGGTGATGCCGTTCAGGAAACACCGCGTAGATGTCCGCCTGCGGCAGCGCATAGTCTTCCAGCACCTGCACCAGCCGGCCGCTGCGCAGGTAGCGGGCCAGATCCCATTCGGCGCGTTGCAGGATGCCCAGGCCCGCCAGCCCCCAGGTCAGCGTGACCTCGCCGTCGTTGCTGCTGAGATTGCCGCGCACCTTTACGGTTTCGCTGCGCCGGCCCCGGGTGAACCGCCACAGGCCATAGGCCGCCTCGTTCTGGCGCAGCACGATGCACTGATGCCGCGCCAGGTCGTGCGGCGTGGCCGGCATGCCGTGTTTCTTCAAGTAACCGGGCGACGCGCAGACCAGGCGGCGGTTGGGCGCGATCTTGCGCGCAATCAGGCTGGTGTCGGGTAGATCGCCGAAGCGCACGGCGACGTCGAAGGCCTCGCGCACGAAGTCGGCGGGCCGGTCGGTCAGCTGCAATTGCAGCGAGACCTCAGGGTATTTCTGCGCGAATTCCGCGATGGCAGGCGCGATGTAACTGCGCCCGAAACCGAGCGGTGCATTGACCTTGAGCAGCCCGCGCGGCGCGGCCTGCCGGCTGGCGATGAGCGCATCCAGATCGTCGATTTCGCCCAGGATGCGGCGGGCGTTTTCCAGGTAGACCTCGCCCTCGGCGGTAAGGCTCAGGCGCCGCGTGCTGCGGTTGAACAGCCGCACGCCCAGCCGCGCCTCGATCTGCGCCAGCCGCTTGCTGACCGCGGCGGGCGTGACGTCGAGTTCACGCGCCGCGGCCGACATGCCGCCCGCGCGCGCAAGTTCCACCACAAGAAGCAGCTCGCCGGAATGGCCCATCAGCGGGGACCGGCCGCTCAGTCGCGGAAGTTCTCGAACTGCAGCGGCAGGTCGACGTCGGTCTTTTTCAGCAGCGCGATGGCAGTCTGCAGGTCGTCGCGCTTTTTGCCGGAAATGCGCAGCTTGTCGCCGTTGATCTGCGATTCGACCTTGAGCTTGGCGTTCTTGATGGCGGCAATGAGCTTCTTGGCGACGGGCTGTTCGATGCCCTGCTTGATCGTGACCTTCTGGCGGGCGCCGCCCAGGTTTTCGAGCGGGTCGGCCACATCCAGGCAGCGCACGTCGATGCCGCGGGCAGACAGGCGGCCGCGCAGGATGTCCAGCATCTGCTTGAGCTGGAACGCGCTGGAAGCGACCTGGGTCACGACGAAGCCTTCGAGTTCGAACTTGGCGTCCGTACCCTTGAAATCGAAGCGCGTGGCCAGTTCGCGGTTGGCCTGGTCGACGGCGTTGGCCAGTTCGTGTTTGTCGACTTCGGAGACGACGTCAAAAGTAGGCATGACACGGGATCCTGTGAAAATTGGCGGAAAAATGCAATGCCCGCCATTTTACCGGCCTCGCGCGCGGCGTCACGCCGTCATGCCATCACCACCAGCAGGCGCTCGGGTTGCAAGGGATGCGGCATGACGTGGGCGTCGATGCCGTACGCCAGGAACAGGTTCCGCGGGGTCAGCACCTGCGCGGGCGTGCCCGCCGCGATGGCGCGGCCGCCGCACAGCAGCAACAGCCGGTCGCACCAGCGCGCCGCCAGGTTCATGTCGTGCAGGATCACCAGTACCCCTGTATCGCCGGCGTGGGCCAGGCCCGCCGCCACGCGCAGCAGATCCCCCTGGTGCTTGGGGTCCAGGCTGGCGGTGGGTTCGTCCAGCAGCAGATAGCGCGGTTCGCCCTGCCCGCGCGCCGCCTTGCACTGCACCAGCACCCGGGCGAATTGCACGCGCTGCTGCTCGCCGCCGGACAGCTCGGGGTAGCGGCGCGCGCGCAGATGCGCCACGTCGGCCCAGCCCAGCGCCTGCTCCACCAGCGCGTCCACCTGCGCGGGCGACAGCTCCGGAAACGGATAGGCGCCCATCCCCACCACCTCGCGCACGTCCAGATCGAAGCTGAGCCCGGGCTTTTGCGGCAGCACGGCGCGCAAGCGGGCCTGCTGGCGGTGCGCCAGCCGCCGCACGTCGGCATCGCCCAGCCGGACCGTGCCCGAATCGGGCGGCAGTTCGGACGACATCGCCCCCAGCAGCGTCGACTTGCCCGCGCCGTTGGCGCCCAGCAGGCCCACCACTTCGCCGGGCCGCACCGCCAGCGACACCTTGTCCAGGATGCGGTTGCCCCCGCGCGTCAACACCAACTCATCCGCCGCGAGCATCATCCATGCCTCCGGCCGCGCGCCAGCAGCCACAAGAAAAAGGGGCCGCCCACCAGGCTGGTCACCAGCCCGATCGGCAGCTCGGCTGGCACGACGGCCACGCGCGCCAGCCAGTCAGCCAGCGTCAGCGCCAGCGCGCCGCCCAGCACGCACGCGGGCAGCAGCCAGCGGTGGTTGGCGCCCAAGGTCATGCGCACCAGATGCGGCACGACCAGGCCCACGAAGCCGATGCCGCCGGTTGCGGCCACCAGCGGGCCCACGATCAGCGCGCACGCCAGCACCAGTTGCGCCCTGACCCGCTTGAGCGCATAGCCCAGGTGCTGCGCTTCACGTTCGCCCAGCAGCAGCGCGTTCATCACCCGCCACTGGCGCATCAGCCACCAGGACATCGCCAGCACCCACGGCCCAAGAAAGGCCAGCAGCGTCCAATTGGCGCCGGCCAGGCTGCCCATGGTCCAGAACGTGAGGTCGCGCAGTTGCGCATCGTTGGCCACGAACGTGAAGAGACCAATCATCGCGCCCGCCACCGCGTTGATGGCGATGCCCGCCAGCAGCAGTCCCGCCATGCCGGGCACGCGCCGACCCAGCGTGTACGCGCAGAAGGTGGCAAGCAGGCTACCCGCAAAGGCGGCCGGAGCCAGCACCCAGAAGCCGCCCGCGGTCAGCACGATGGCGGCCACCGCGCCCAGCGATCCGCCCGCCGAAATGCCGATGAGGCCGGGCTCGGCTAGCGGATTGCGAAAAAGCGCCTGCATCGCCGCGCCCGATATGGCAAGCGCCGCGCCCGCCACCATCGCAAACAGCACCCGGGGAAGCCGGATGTCGATCAGAACATTGCGCCACAGCGCATCGTCCGGCGCGGGATTGCCAAACAGCAGCTCGGGCATGTCGCGCAGCGGAATCTGCACCGCGCCGCTGGCGCTGGCGGCCAGCGCCACCCCCACCAGCACAGCGCCCAGCACGGCCAGCGCCAGCGGTGCCGAGACGCGCTTTCTTGCGCTAGCGCCCCATGACACCGGCCGCCTCCCGCTTGAGTTCGGTCAGCGCCAACGGCAGGCGCGGGCCCATGCCCAAGAGGAGCAGGTCGTCCATGACGATCACGCGCTTGCGCGCCGCGGCGGGCGTGGAAGCCAGGCCGGGCAGCGCCAGCAGCTTATCCACACCGCCGGACGCTTCCAGCGACGTGCGCGTCACCACGATGATCTCCGGCGCCAGCGCGCTGACGGCCTCGGCCGAAAGGGGCTTGTAGCCGTGCTGGTCCTTGAGCACATTGGCCAGGCCCGCCATCGTCATGACCTCGTTGGCCGCCGTGCCGCCCCCGGCGCCCTGCAGCGTGCCCGTGCGGTTGATGACCAGGATCGCGCGGGCGCCGGTGGCCGCAATTGCCTCGACCGCCTTCAGGTCGCGCGTGATCTCGGTCACCAGCGCGTCGCCCGCCGGGGCTACGTCCAGCGCCTCGGCGATGTTGCGGATGCGGGCCTTCAGCGAGTCCACTGACGGCGCATCGGGCACCGTGACGATGCGCACGCCGACGTCGCCCAGGCGCTTGAGCGCATCGGGCGGGCCGGCCTGCTCGGACGCCAGGACCAGATCCGGCTTGAGCGCCAGCACGCCTTCCACCGGCACCGCACGGTAATAGCCGACGCGCGGCAGCTTGGTGGCGGCCTCGGGGTACAGGCTGGACAGATCGTCCCCCACCAGCTTGCCGCCCTGCCCGAGCCGATACACGATCTCGGTCACACTGCCGCCCAGCGTCACCACCCGCGTCGCCACCCGTTCGGGCGGCGCCGCGTGCGCGCCCGCCGCCAGGAACCAGGCCGCCACTGCCAACCATTTCTTCATCGCTTTCGTTTCCTTATGCGCTCAACGCTCAGGCGGCCAGCGGCGCGCTGCACAGGCCAACCATCAGTTCGCGCCATTGCGGGATTTCCGGCTGACCGGGCTTGCGTTCGCCAAAGAACTGCACGATCAGGTCGCCCGTGCTGGCGTACACCTCCAGCGAGGTGACCCACCCGTCCGTCGTGGGCTTGTTAACCACCCACGCCGAGGCGATCGCAGTGGTGTCCAGGTGCAGGTTGAACTTCGGATCCAGCACGTTGAACCACGGCCCCGTGCGGCGCAGCGACTGCACCGGTCCGGAATGGATCTGGATCATGCCGCGGTTGCCCACGAAGCACATGATGCGCAGGCCCGATTCCGAGGCGGCCTGCAGCATCCGCTCGACGGCGTCGCCCGGCACCGGCTGCGCCAGGTCTTCGCCCGCGGCCGACAGCGCCGCCAGGCGCGACACCTTGAACTTGCGCAGGAGCGGGAAGAACTCGTGCGTGTCCTTCATGGCCAGCCAGGCCTCGCGCCAGGCCTGCGGGTCCTCGACCTGCGCGGCGTCCGCGGGCGGCGCGTAGGTTTCCGTGACGGGCCACTGCGCCTGGCCCGCAAATCGCGCAACCAGCGCGTCCCACGCGGCGGCATCCGTGCCGTCGGTGCGGTAGACCTTGTGCACGGCCACGCCCGCGCCATCGAAGAATTGCAGGCTGCGGCGGCCGTCCTGCTCGACCGACCAGGCCGACTTCCAGGCGGTAAAGAAAACGCGCAGGTCGATGTCCGGCCCCAGCACCAGGCCTACCGGACCGTCGGCCTGGATGTCCTCATACCGGCCGTGGCGCTCGTGCACACACCAGTCGTTGCGCGTCAGCGCCATGACCTCGCCCAGCGTGCCCAGCTCGCGGAAGATCTCTTGCGGCGTGCCAATGAGCGCCGTCGCCTGCACGCCGCCACAGCCCGCGGCCACCCATTCAGCCTCGGACACGCCGTGGGCTTGCGCCAGATTGCGGGCGCGCAGCCCGGGTTGCGAGGCGGCCAGCGCCTCGTTGCGGGCGCGCAGTTGCTCAGCGCGGGTGGTGAAATCGGTAGTCGTCATCGTAGGCCCTCCGGCCAGTGCAAAACACATTGCTGAAAACCGCCGCCGGGTCCGGTCAGCGCCGAATGGCGGCGGACCGAACTCAATATTGATACGTCAGCGAGACGCGCACGCTGCGTCCCGGTTCCGTGTACCAGTCCACCGCGCGCGGAATTGCGGTGGCGCCGGCGGTCGGCACATTGATGGCCTCCCAGTACTTCTTGTCGAACAGGTTGAAGACGCCCGCCTGCACCTGCAGGCCCTTCACCGCGGCCGGACGCCAGTAGCCCATCAGGTCGACCACGCCATAGCCCGGCGCCTTGAAGTCGGGATTGGGCGCATCGGCAGACGCCTCGGGGTACTCGACCTTGTTGCGCTGCATCGCCGTGGTGAGCATGGCGTCCACGCCCCACACGTCGCGGCCGTACCCCACGCCCAGCACCGCCTTCAATGGCGCCACGGAATTCAGGTACTGCCCCGTGCCCTCGTCCTTGCCCACTGCCCACGCCAGCGAACCCCACGTGCGCCAGCCCGGCGCGAACTTCCAGTGCGCGCTTGCCTCGGCGCCGTAGATGCGGACCTTGGCACGGTTGACGTTGCCCGTCACGCCCAGCGGATATTGGCCTGTCCAACCGGGCTGCCACTGCGGCGAACTGGCGTTCAGCGGCACATCGCCATCGATAAAGTTCTGATAGCGATTATCAAAGAACGATACTGCACCGCCCAGGTCGTCGGAACCGAGCTTGGCACCCAGCTCCCAGCCCTTGCTGGTCTCCGGTTTCAGGTACGGATTGCCCACACGCAGATAGGTGCCCGGGCCGCCATAGTTGGTGTAGAGCTGCGTGGCGCTGGGCGCCTTGAAGCCGTAGGCGTACTGCGCATAGAGGCTGAGCTGCTCGGCCGCCCGCCACGTGCCCAACAGCTTGGGCGAGAAGCGGCTGCCGCTGTTGCTGGGCGGCAGCGCGCCCGCGTTGGGATTGCTTTCGTAGCCGGCCGTGGACTGCGGCCTTTGCTCGTAGTGGTCATAGCGCAAGGCGGGAGCCAACGTGTAGCGCCCGTCGGCAAAGCTGAACTCGTCCTGCACCCACAGCGCCCACTGGTCGCCCTTGGATTGCGGCACGTCGGCCTGGTTGGTATGCAGCATGTCGCACGCACGCGGACCGAAGGGCGCCGGCATGCCAGGGCGGAGCACCGGGCAATTGTCGTAACCGCTGGAATTCTGCTCGGTCTTGTTGCCGTACCACTCGCCGCCGAACGACCAAAGCTGGGACACCGATGCGCCCGCGATGCGCTTGGTCAATTCCGTGCTGGCGCCAAAGAGCGTCTGCTGGATCGAGTTGCTGCGGCCATAAGGCCCGTTGGGAAAGCCGTAGCGGAACGGATCGCCCGGAATAATGCGAGCACGCGAGTCGACGCCGCGGATGCCGGTGAGCGAGTTGTCCAGGCGCACGCGCTGCCAGTACACGACGGCGTGGGCCGTGTCGATGAGGCTGCCCGAGTCCGGCGCCGTGTACGTGTAGTCGAACGACACCCGCTCGCGTTCGGTTTCCTTGCGCGTGCTGTTTTCGCCGATGAGGTAGCTGGTGCCGGGGCCTTGCTCCCACATGTTGTCGATGTCGGCATTGCGTTTGAAGTATTCGCCCGTCAGGCCGAACAGATGCGCACCGTCCACGCGCTGCTGCAGCTTCAGAAGGAAGCTGCGCTGGTCGTAGTCCTCGGGGCTGGGCTTGCTGCGGGTGGCGCCGTAGCCGCCGACGTCGCCCCGGTTGTCCAGCTCGTGACCGTTGCGCACACCCGCCTGCACCAGCCAGAACGTGTTGCTATGGATCTGGCCGGCCAGCGCGGCGTTGGCGCCCCAGCTGTTGTCGGCCGAGTCGTAGTCGGTCTTGGCAAGCGCCCCGAAGGTCTTGCCATCGCTCAGCAAGTCCGCGGGATTCAGCGTGTGCAGGTCGGCGATGCCCGAGATGGCGCCGGAGCCGCCGCCGGTCGCGTCCGCGCCGCGCACGATGTCCAGGCGCGACAGGCTGTTGAAGTCCACGGCCTCCAGGCCGCCCTTCACGCCGCGCGCGCCGTCGTCCAGCCAGGGCAGGCGGATGCCGTCCACGCGGGTCAGCACGCGGTCCTGGTCCAGGCCGCGGATGTTGATGCTGTTGGTCGTGCGATTGAAGTTCACGCCAGGTTCGGCGCGCCGACCCAGGTCGGTCCAGTTCCGGATCTGCAAATCGTCCATGCGGCGGCGGTCGGTGCTGGTGTCCCAGGCTGGCGTGACAGCGGCGGCCTCGCCGTCGATCCGCACTGGCGCAAGCTGCGTCACGCCGCCCTGCGGCAGCGCTTGCAACACGAAGACGCCCGCGCTGCGTTCCTGCACGCCCAGTCCGCTGCCAGCCAGGAGACGCGAGAACCCATCATGCACGGAATAGGCCCCCTGCAATCCCGCGGTGCGCCGTTGACCCACTAGCGCCGCATCGAACAGCACGGTCACGCCGGCGCTGTCCGCAAAGCGCGGCAACGCATCCGCCAGCGCCCCGGCCGGAATGCTGTAGCCGCGCATGCCGGCCTGCGCCGCCGCGGCCCCCTGCGCCTGCGCGGCGGACATCGGCAGCATCGCGGCGGATGCCGCGCACAAGGCCAGCGCCGCGTGCACGGCGGCGGTCAGACGGGTCAGCCGGCATTGCGCGCCTCGGGCTGATCGGGAGCCGCTTGCGCGGCCGGCGGGGTAGTAAGCCATGGTCGTCCTTTCGATCCAACAGGTATCGGCATCCGTGTGCCCATACAGACCATGACCCTCGTGAATTCAAAACCGGACAACAATGTTCGAAAAAATTCCGGTGCGCTGAAAATCGCGCCCGCCAACACGACGCGCGAGCGGCCTGCCATGTCTTCGCCCGGCCTCATGCCGCGGCGTCGCGCGGCAGGATCGTCACCCAATACGGCGTGCGATAGCGCACCTGCACGGGCAGGGTCGCGGGCAGCGCGGCGAGCACCGCATCGGTGTCGTGCAACTGGAACGCGCCAGAAATGCGCAGGTGCGCGATGTCGGGATCGCAGCGCACGATGCCCTGGCGGTAGCGGCCCAGTTCGGCCGCAAAGGCATCCAGCCGCAACGCACTGGCGTACAGCACGCCGCGCAGCCAGTCGCTGGCGTGCGGGTCCGCGGGCGTGGCCACGGCCACGGACCCGGGCGACAGCTGACTCTGCTCGCCGGCAGACACGTCGACGTAATGCCCAGGCTGCCCGGTGCTCGCGACGCGCACGCGCCCTTCCTGCACGCTGAGCTGACAGCGTCCCCCCTCCTGGCGCACGCAGAAGCGCGAGGCCTGGGCTTCGATATCGCCCAGCCGCGTGCGCACGATGAACGGGCGCGGCTGGCTGGCGGGATCGGCCACCGCGTGCACGGCGATCTCGCCGCCGCGCAAGCGCAGTAGCCGCGTCGCGTCGTCAAACAGCACGTCGACTGCGCTGGAGGTGTTCAGGTGCAACGTCGACCCGTCGGCCAGCATCACGTCGCGCCGCTCGCCCGCGGCGCTGCGGTAGTCCGCGCGCCAGTCCAGGGGATCGGTCCGCCATGCGGCCCAGCCTGCCGGCCCCGCCACGATCAGGGCGATCAGCGTCTTCAGGGCGGCGCGGCGGGACTTCAGGTCCGGGCGATTCAGCGTCGCCATGCCCAGCGCCGACGGAATCAACCCGAAACGCGCGTTCACGCGCTGCGCCCGCTGCCAGGCATGTTCGTGCTCGGCCTTGCTGGCGCGCCATTGGGCGCAGGCATGGACGTCGGCGTCGGTGGCGCGTTCCGAGCTCAGGCGCAACAGCCAGCGCGCGGCCTCGCGCGCGACGTTGCGTTCGACAGCAGGCAGTTCGCCCGCCGGATCGGCCTGCGCGCTCACATCACCGCCATGATGCATTGCTCGAGTCCCTTGGTGATGTAGCGGTGCACGGTGCGCAGCGACACATCGAGGCGGCTGGCGATCTCGGCGTGGCTCAGCCCCTCCAGCTGCGCCATCAGGAACGCCTGGCGGGCGGGCAGCGACAGGCCAGCCAGCATTTCTTCGATCTCCTGCAGCGTTTCCAGAATGATGAGGCGCTGCTCCGCGGACGGCGCCAGCGCCTCGGGCATCAGCGCAAGCGCCTCCATGTAAGCCTGCTCGACCGAGCGGCGGCGATGGTGGTTCAGCAGCAGGCGCTTGGCGATGGTGGTCAGGTAGGCGCGCGGTTCACGCAGCGCATCCAGTTCGTGCCGGTGGCGCAATACGCGCACGAACGTGTCCTGCGCAAGATCGGCGGCATCGAAGCTGTTGCCCAGCTTGGCGCGCAGCCAGCCATGCAGCCATCCGTGATGGGCGCGGTACAGCAGGTTGACGGCGTCGCCCGAGGCGAGCACGGAATTCGGCACGGATGGCTCCCTGACTCACAACTGCAAAAATCACAACTACAAATAGAAATCAATCTCATTCTAAATGCAAAACCATGATCCAGGTCAAGTCCGCGCGTCGGCTTCGCGCCATATATCATCCCAACGACACGCGCCGCCTTCCGTGGCGCCGATTTCTACAGGCTGATCCCCATGCTCTACGCCGTCCTGCAGTTCGTCCACGTCATGGCCGTGATCCTTTGGGTGGGCGGCATGCTCTTTGCCCACTGTTTTCTGCGGCCGGCGGCCGCCAAGCTGGAACCCCCGGTGCGGTTGCCGCTCATGGCGTCGGTGCTGGGGCCGTTTCTGAACGCCGTGCTGGCGGCCATCGTTCTGATTCTGGTGACGGGCGCCTGGATGATCGGAGCGTCAGCCAGCCAGGCCGCCCAGACCGGCGGCGCGTTCTTCATGCCCCGGAACTGGACGCTGATGGCCAGCGGCGGCATCGTGATGATGGCGATCTTCGGCCACATCCGCTTCGCGCTGTACAAGCGGCTGGCCGCGGCCGTGGCGGCGTCCGACTGGCCGGCGGGCGGCCGGGCGATGGCCGGCATCCGGCGCTGGGTCGGCGTGAACCTGCTGCTGGGCATCGCCATCGTGGGCGTCATGTTCCTGGGGTAGCGACGGGGCGTGCCGCCCCAGGACCGATCGGACAATTGCCGGTTGCCATCAGAAATCTTGGCCTTGGTGCAATACGCCGTACATCCCCGTTGGCCACACTGCGCATGACTCTCGCGGGTCACGTCCACAACAACAGGGAACACCCATGATCAAACGCGCATTGCATCTGGCCGCCATCGGCCTTCTCGCCGCCACCGGCGCCGCCCAGGCCGAGCCCATCGACAACAGCGCCCTCGCCCAACCCGGGTTCCGTGCGCACAAGGCCACCTACGGCGTGGTTTACCGCCTGCCGGCCGAGGTCAACGCCATCCTGGACGCCAAGGTCAACGGCACCCTCAAGCAGGACCTCATCGCGCTCGGCCTGAAGACCGAGGCCGACACGCCCAACCTGCCGCACGTGACCGTGGTCCACATCCATAACGCCGATCCGCAGACGCCCGCGCGCATGCTCGAGGCGCTGCCCAAGCCGCCCGGACCACTGCCCGTGACCCTGAAGACCTTCTATCCCACCGAGGCCGCCAAGGGCGCGGGCCATCCGTGGTGGCTGGACCTGGGCGTGGTCAAGAGCGGCCAGGGCTTCGAGGACATGATGCGCTACAACACCGTGGCCACCGCCGCCCTTGCCCCGCTGCGCGACGGCCCGCTGCCGCGCGTGACGGGCCCGGTCTACGCCAAGATGAGCGACGCCGGCAAGGAGCTGGTCAAGACGCTGGGCGTAAGCGGCGTGAACACCGTGCAGGACGGCAAGGAAGTGCGCGCGCACAACCCGCACACCACGCTGGTCTACAGCATGACGCCCTACGACGCACGCATGCAGGAAGCCATGAAGGCCGAATCGGACAAGTTCAACGCCGTGCTGCCCGACGGCATCCAGACCACGTTCAAGGATGTCTCGATCGTGGAGATCGGCTTTGCCGGCAACGTCGTGCGCGAGATCTACCGCGTCAGCCTGGAGGACGGGTCGGTGCTGGACGTCGCGTCAGGCAAGCCGGTCCGCAATTAGGCCGGGCAGGTAGGCAGGCAGCGTTGAAGGTAGGGGACGATCGGCGGCAGACTGTTCCCGCCTGCTGCCATTTCATGGCAGTATTGCGCCGTCCGCCCCGCGCCCGCCCCCCATGTCCCGCACTGAACGCCTCCTGGACCTGCTCCAGACCCTGCGCCGCCACCGCCTGCCCGTCAGCGGCCATCGGCTTGCGGCCGAAATGGGCGTCAGCCTGCGCACGCTGTATCGCGACATCGCCACCCTGCAATGCCAGGGCGCGGAGATCGAGGGAGAACCCGGCGTGGGCTACGTGCTGCGGCCCGGCTTCATGCTGCCGCCGCTGATGTTCAGCACCGAAGAGATCGAAGCGCTGGTGCTGGGCACGCGCTGGGTGGCGCGCCGTTCGGACGAGCGCCTGGGGCTGGCCGCCAGCAATGCGCTGGCCAAGATCGGCGCGGTGCTGCCGCAGGAATTGCGCGACGAGCTCGACGCCATCCCGCTGCTGGTCGCGCCCAGCGCCGTGGCTGTCACGGATCGCGTGGACGTGTCGCTGATCCGCCAGGCGATCCGCGGCGAACAGAAGCTGGAAATCACGTACCGCGATGACAAGGGAGCCGACTCCAACCGCATCATCTGGCCGTTCGCGCTGGGATTTTTCGACAGCGTGCGACTGGTGATGGCCTGGTGCGAACTGCGCGGAGACTTCCGGCATTTCCGCACCGACCGCATCGCGACGCTGACGGTTGCGGGCCGATATCCCAAGCGCCGCCACATCCTGCTCAAGGAGTGGCGCGCGCTCGACCACGAGGCCCGCAAGAATTGATATCGACTACTGCCAAAATCTGACAGTACCCCTGCCTATCATGAGCGCATTCCCCCCTGGAGCGCATCATGTCAGACACCAATTTCGTCATCCTGTATGTGGAAAAGCCGCAGGCCAGCGCCGCCTTCTATAGCGCGCTGCTGCAGCGCCCGCCGGTCGAATCCTCGCCCACGTTCGCGCTGTTTGCGCTCGACTCCGGATTGATGCTGGGATTGTGGTCGCGCTACACCGTGGCGCCCCCCGCGGCCGGGCGCGGCGGCGCGTCCGAACTGGCATTCACCGTGGCGGATGCCGACGCGGTCAACCAGCGTCATGTGGACTGGAGCCTGCGCGGCCTGCCCATCCTGCAGGCGCCGACCGACATGGACTTTGGCCGCACCTTTGTAGCGCTGGACCCCGACGGCCACCGCCTGCGGGTTTTCGCCCCCGCGCCGGAACCGGCCGCCGTCCGGACAGAGCGTGCGGTCGCCGCCGTTTGAAGAAATCTTGACGGCCGTATTGGCGGCAAACGGCCGCGCCCATGAGCGCGGCCGCCGATGATGCATCACGCACGCTGCCGGCGCGCGTTCATGGCCACCGCTTCGCCGCGCTTCTTGAAGAGCAGGTAGTACGCCGCGGCCAGCAGCACAAGGAATGGCACGCCAAACACCAGCGTCAGCTTGAAGACGCTGGTGAAGTACGTGGTCACCAGAATCGCCAGCATCGCCCCCGCGCCCAGCAGCGTCAGCACCGGAAAACCCGGCATGCGGAACGACAGCTTCGCGCCGCCCTCCCGCACCCAGCGGCGGCGGAAGAAGTAATGCGTCACGAAGATCATCATCCAGGTAAAGAGCGCACCGAACATCGAGATGGCCATCATCAGCGTGAAGGCCGTTTCCGGATACAGCACGTTCAGCACCGTGGCGATGGCGATGCCGCTGGTGGACAGCAGCAGCGCGTTCAGCGGCGTGCCGTTGCGGGACAGCCGGCCCATCGCCGACGGCGCGTGGCCCGCCCGCGACAGGCTGAACATCATGCGCGTGGTGATGTAGAGCTGGCTGTTCATGGCCGACAGCGCAGCCACCAGCACGATGAAATTGATGACGCCCGCCGCCCCCGGAATATCCAGCACCTGCATCACCCTCACGAAGGGGCTGCCGTCCTTGCCGGCTTCATTCCAGGGCACGATGGCCAGGATCAGCGCCAGCGTCAGCAGATAGAAGACGACCAGCCGGACGATGGTGGCGCGAAACGCCTGCTTGACCGCACGTTCCGGGTCTTCGGCTTCGCCCGCCGCCACGGCGATCATCTCGACGCTCAGATAGCTGAAGATCGAAATCACGACCGCGATCCACATGCCCCACACGCCATTCGGAAAAATCCCGCCATGCGCGGTGTAGTTCGCGGTGCCGTACTGCGGATCGCCCCAGACCACATAGGCGCCCAGGATGATGAAGCCCACGATGGCGCTGATCTTGATGGTCGAGAACCAATATTCGATCGTGCCGAACGCCTTCACGCTCAGGGCATTGATGAGGATGAGCGCCGCCGAGAACACGCAGACCCACTGCCATCCCGGCACGCCGGGAAACCAGAAGGCCATGTACTTGGCCACCGCCGTGACCTCTGTGCCCACGGCCAGCACCACGCAGGACCAGTACGCATAACGCACAAGAAAGCCCGCAAGCGGGCCGATGTAATGCTCGGCGTAAGCGCCGAACGAGCCGGACGTGGAATGCGCGACCGTCATTTCCGCCAGGCAGGCCATGAGCAGCAGCGTGATGACGCCGCCGATGGCATAGCTGATAAGCACGCTGGGACCGGCAAAGCCGATGGCAAATTTGCTGCCCAGGAACAGCCCCGTGCCGATGGCCCCGCCGATGGCGATCATGCTCATCTGGCCGGACGTCAGCCGGCGCTTGAGTCCCTGTTCGCGTTCGGCGATCTGGCCGAACCCCTTCTGTTGTTGCATTGTCTCCTCCTGTACTGCGCATTCTTATTGGATGTACGGCCACCGGGGCCGGCGCGATGAGGCGTGATCTCCGGCGATCAGGTCACGGCGGACCGCTGCTTGAACTCGGGCTTGTCCCATTCCCGGTTGTCCAGCACGTCCTTCAGGATGTCGACCGCGTCCCACACGTCGGCGTAGCCGAAATACAGCGGCGTCAGGCCGAAACGCAGAACCTCGGGCTCGCGGTAATCGCCGATCACGCCGCGCGCGATCAATGCCTGCATGACTTCAAAGCCGTTGGGATGGCGAAAGCTCACGTGACTGCCGCGATCGGCATGCGTGCGCGGCGTGACCAGCGTCAGCGGGTGGCCGGCGCAACGCGATTCAACGAGGTCGATGAAAAGGTCGCCCAGCGCCAGCGACTTCTTGCGGACTTCGTCCATGCCGGCGGCGTGCGCCACGTCCAGGCCGCACTCGACCAGCGACAGCGACACGATGGGCTGCGTGCCGCACAGGTAGCGGCGGATGCCGCCCGCGGGCTCATAGGCCACGGCCATGTCGAACGGGCGGCTGTGTCCCCACCAGCCGGACAGCGGCTGCCAGAAATCCTTGGTATGGCGCGGCGCAACCCAGATGAAGGCGGGCGAACCGGGGCCGCCGTTCAGGTATTTGTACGTGCAGCCCACCGCGAAGTCGGCATTGGCGCCGTTCAGGTCGACAGGCACCGCGCCGGCCGCATGCGCCAGGTCCCAGATGGCCAGCGCGCCGCGTTCGTGCGCCTTCGCCGTCACGGCGGCCATGTCGTGCATCTGGCCGCTGCGGTAATTGACGTGGGACAGCAGCATGACCGCGACGGAATCGTCCAGCGCCTTGTCCAGCGGCAGGTCGTCGTCGATCAGGCGCATTTCGTAGCCCTGCTGCAGCAGGTCGATCATGCCCTGGATCATGTAGAGATCGGTGGGGAAGTTGTCGCGCTCGGACAGGATGACGCGGCGCGCGGGTTGTTTGTGCTGCTGGATGCGCAGCGCGGCGGCCAGCGCCTTGAAGATGTTGAGCGACGTGGTGTCGGTGACCACCAGTTCGCCCTCGCGCGCGCCCAGCAGGCGGCCCAGCTTGTCGCCCAGGCGCGCCGGCAGGTCGAACCACCCCGCCGTGTTCCAGCTGCGGATGAGGCCGTTGCCCCATTCGTCCGCGATGACCTGCGCGGCGCGGGCGGCGGCGGTCTTGGGCAGGACGCCCAGGGAATTGCCGTCCATGTAGAGCACGCCGGGCGGCAGGTCGAATTGTTCTTTCACGCGGGCCAGGGGGTCCTGGCGATCGGCGGTGACGCAGGCTTCACGAGTGTTCATGTTCCGTTCCTTCCAACTGGATTCCGGATACATGCTATCAGCGCAGCCAGTCCGAAAAATTGCAAAATCGGTCGTGACTTACCCGCGTTTTCCGCATTAAATTGCATTCGTCTTCAATTTTTCGAACTGGATTGCGCCATGCAGATCGACGCCATAGACCATCGCATACTTGCCCGCCTGCAGGAGGACGGACACCTCAGCAATCAGGACCTGGCCGAACAGGTGGCGCTGTCGCCGTCCGCCTGCCTGCGCCGCGTGCGCGCGCTTGAAGAAGCCGGGCTCATCCGAGGCTACCGCGCGGTGCTGGACGCCGAAAAACTGGGCTTCGAGCTGGAGGCCATCGTCCATGTGTCGCTGGACCAGTCGCGCGCCGGCTGGCACGAGGAATTCATGGCGGGCATCGCGCTGCACGACGAGATCACCGAAGCCTGCATCGTCACCGGCGCGTCCAATTACATCCTGACCGTGCGCACGCGCAACCTGTCTGCGTTTTCGAATTTTGTCGAAGACAAGCTCAGCAAGATTCCGGGCGTGCGCGATCTGTGCTCGCATATCGTCATGCGCAAGGTGAAGAACCGTGAAGGCATGCTGCCGCTGGCAGCCTGGCGCTAGCGGTTTCCGTCCGCCGTCCGGAAGCGGGACACGCTATACCGGCGCGTGCTCCAGAAACCCGAACACCGTCACGAAGTGGCAGGCCGTGCCAGCCATGACGAAGAGGTGCCAGATGCCGTGCGCATGCCGCCAGCGTTGGTCGTTGGCGTAGAACAGCGTGCCGCAGGTATAGATGGCGGCGCCCGCCAGCAGCCACGTCAGTCCCGCCGACGACAGCGCGCCTGCAATCGGGGCGGCAAAGGCCACGCCCAGCCAACCCATCGCCAGGTATAGCGGCAAGGCGGGCGGCGCGTTGCGCGCCCACCAGAGTTCGCGGCTGATGCCGACGAAGGCCAGCAGCCAGATCGCCACGCCCATCGCGGCGCCCCAACGATGGTCCACGGGGCCAAAGGCCAGCGGCGTGTATGTGCCCGCGATCAGCAGGTAGATCGCGCAGTGGTCCGCCTTGGCCCACATTTCCTTGCGGCGCCCTCGCGAGCAATGAAACAGCGAAGACGACGCGTACACCGCGATCATCGACGCCGCGAACACCGCGCAGCTGATGATCTGGCGCGTGTCCACCCGCAGCTCGGCCGCGCGCGTGATCAATGCGCCGGATGCCAGCACCGCCAGCGCCAGCCCGGCCAGATGCGTCACGCCATTGAGTCGTTCGCCTTCCTGCATGTGCGCCCCCCGCGCCGGCGGCATGCCGGCGCCTGTCATCATGGCGCGCTTATATGACAGCGGCGGGACAGCGGCATCACCCCACGAAATCCACCGCGGCCGGATAGCCTTCGATGGCGCGCGCGGCCAGGACCGCGCGTTGCACCGCTATTGCCATCGCTTCGGCCGCCATGACGCCCAGCAGCATCACGTTGGCCGTCTTGCCCGACGCGCCCGTGCCCAGCGCAAAGATCGTGTCGCCGTCGAGCATGGTGTGGATGGGGTTGATCGTGCGGGCCAGGCCGTCATGCGCCATGCCGGCAATCTTCTGGGCTTCGGCCTTGGTGAGCCGCGCATCGGTGGCCACCGCGCCGATGGTGGTGGCCGCGCCCGCGCGCATGGACTTGGGCAGATCGCCCGCCAGGATGGCCGCGCGGGTGTCGTGCAGCGTCCTGCCGTCCGCGGTGCGCGCGCCGGCCAGGATGCGCCCGGTGGCCGGGTCCAGCACATCGCCCACCGCGTTGACCGCGACAATCGCCCCGACCGTCACGCCCGCCACGGTTAGCGACGCGCTGCCGATGCCGCCCTTCATGGCGCGCTGGGGACCATATAGCTTGCCTACGGTCGCCCCCGCCCCCGCGCCCACGTTGCCTTCCTGGGGCGCGTCGGCGGTAGCGGCCCGGCAGGCCTGATAACCCGCGGCGGCATCGGGCCGCACCGACGCATCGCCCACGCCCAGGTCGAACAGCACCGCGCTCGGCACGATGGGCACGAAGGCCACGCCCACATCAAAGCCGATCTTCTTTTCTTCCAGATACCGCATCACGCCCGAGGCCGCGTCCAGCCCGAACGCGCTGCCGCCCGTCAGCACGATCGCGTGCACCTTGTCGACCATGTTGATCGGATTGAGCAGGTCGGTCTCGCGCGTGCCCGGCGCCGCGCCGCGCACGTCCACGCCGCCCGTCGCGCCCGCTTCGGCAATGATGACCGTGCACCCGGTGGGCCGGCGCGTTTCCGTGTAGTGCCCCACCCGCAAGCCCGCCACGTCGGTGATGCTGCCGCCGCCCGGCAGCGGCGCCGCGCCGCCGGCGCCTTGCGCGGGCATCGACCCCGCCGCCGCCGCGCCTGCGGCCGCCATCATGAACGCTCGCCTGTTCCATTGCTGTTGCACATCCGTCTCCATCAAGGTAAAGCCTGAAGGATCCCGAGCCGACTGCGCCGGGCGTCTGGTAACGCTATATGACCTGTGGCTATATTTTTACTATTCCTTATGCTTTGTGGAAAAATAGGCCGGTTGTTAGAGTGCCGCTACGCCGGAGGGCATTGCAGGCCCACATGCTCTCCACAGTGATCATCCGTGGAGCATTGCCATGAAACTCTTTCGTACGCTTTTCATCGCCGGCCTCGTCCAGGTCGCCGCCCTGTCCGCCGCCCATGCCCAGTCCGAACTGGACCAGATCAAATCCGCGGGCGTCTTCAAGATTGGCACCGAAGGCACCTACGCGCCGTTCACCTTCCACGATGCATCCGGCAAGCTTACCGGCTTTGACGTGGACATCGGCCGGGCCATCGCCGAGCGCCTGGGCGTGAAGGCGCAATTCATCGAAGGCAAGTGGGACGGCCTGATCGCCGGCCTGGATGCCAAGCGCTATGACGCCGTCATCAACCAGGTGGGCATCACCGATGCGCGCCGCGCGAAGTACGACTTCTCCGATCCCTACATCTCGTCGGCCGCCGTGCTGATCGTGCGCGACGACAACACCAGCATCAAGTCCTTCGCGGACCTGAAGGGCAAGAAGTCCGCCAACACACTGACCAGTAATTTCGGCAAGCTGGCGCAGAGCCACGGCGCCGAAGTGGTCGCCGTGCAGGGTTTTAACGAAGCCATCGATCTCCTGACCTCCGGCCGCGTCGAGGCCACCGTCAACGACAACCTGTCGTTCCTGGATTTCAAGAAGCAAAAGCCCAATGCCCGCGTGAAGATCGCGGCCACCGACAAGACGGCGGAGTTCAGCAACTCGGGCGTCCTGATCCGCAAGAACAACCCTGAGCTGCAGGCCGCCATCAACAAGGCGCTGGCCGACATCAAGGCGGACGGCACGTACAAGACCATCTCGGTCAAATACTTCGGCACGGATCTGTCCGCGCAGTAAACCTCTGGAGCGCCCATGACGCTGCCCCCTTGGCTTCACGCCTTCCTGCCGGACTGGCTGCTGGCAAAAATAGGCGAATGGTCGGTGCCGGCCTGGGTGCAGCTGATGGCGGATTCGTTCTGGCCGCTGCTGCACGCGGGGCTGGTATTCACGGTGCCGCTCACGCTGATGTCCTTTGCGCTGGGCCTGGCGCTGGCGTTTGTGGTGGCGCTGATCCGCCTGTTCGGCCCCGCGCCGCTGGTGGCCGTGGTGCGCTTTTACGTCTGGCTGATCCGCGGCACGCCGTTGCTGGTGCAGCTGTTCGTGATCTTCTATGGCCTGCCCAGCGTGGGCATCGTGCTGGACCCGCTGCCCGCCGCGCTCATCGGCTTCACGCTGAACGTCGGCGCCTACAACTCGGAAGTGATCCGTGGCGCGATCGAATCGATCACCAAGGGTCAATGGGAAGCGGCCTATTCGCTCAGCATGACGCGCGGCCAGGCCCTGCGCCGCACCATCCTGCCGCAGGCGGCCCGCGTGGCCGTGCCGCCGCTGTCCAATTCCTTCATTGCGCTCGTCAAGGACACGTCGCTCGCCGCCGTGCTGACGGTGCCCGAGATTTTCCAGGCAGCCCAGCGCATCGCCGCGGTCACGTACGAGCCGCTGATCCTGTACACCGAGGCCGCGCTGATCTATCTGGCCTTCAGCTCCGTCCTGTCCGCGGCGCAGGTGCGGCTGGAGCGGCGCTTCGGCCAGCACGCGATGTTTAGCGAGAAGACCCGATGATCCGGCTTGAAAAAATCGAAAAGTCCTTCGGCGGCAATCCCGTGCTCAAGCAGGTGGATGTGCAGATCGACGAAGGCAGCGTCACCGCCCTGATCGGCCCATCCGGCAGCGGCAAGAGCACGCTGTTGCGCTGCGTGAACCTGCTGGAAGTGCCGGATCGCGGGCGGCTGGAGATCGGACCGGAAACGGTCGACTTTGAACCCGGCCGCAAGCTGACGCGCGAACAGGTCCAGGCCGTGCGCATGCAAACCGGCATGGTGTTCCAGAACTTCCAGCTCTTTCCGCATCAGACCGTGATCGGCAATGTGATGGAAGGGTTGGTGACGGTGCAGAAATGGCCTGCCGATCGTGCGCGCGCGCGGGCGGAGGAATTGCTGCGCAAGGTGGGGATGCTGGAAAAGGCCGATGCGTGGCCCGCAAACCTGTCCGGCGGCCAGCAACAACGCGTGGCGATCGCCCGCGCGCTTGCGCCCGCGCCGCGTGTTCTGCTGTGCGACGAGCCGACGTCGGCGCTGGACCCGGGTTTGGCGGCGGAAGTGGTGGATGTCCTGCGCCAGCTGGCCGCGGAAGGCATGACGATGCTGATGGCCACGCATGATTTGCGGCTGGCAGCGAGCGTGTCGCGGGAAGTGGTGTTTCTGCTGGACGGCGTGGTGGTGGAGGCCGGCGATTCCCGCACGGTGTTCTCACAACCGCAGGATCCACGCACTGCGTCGTTCATCTCGACGCTGACGCAGGAAGCGCCGTAGATCCGGGGGGGCTAGTGGATCTCGGTGTCTGACACCCTCTGCGAGGCTGCCGCGAGTTGACGGTCATCTCGCCAGGGTGTCAGACACCTGCCGCAAGCCGACACGCCACCGCCAGCTCCCGGGTGTCAGACACCGGTCCCAACGCGCAGATGGCAGGCTACTTCGGCGGCAGCGAGCCCGCCGGGTCGACCGCCTGGCCGTCGTAGCGCAGCTCGAAGTACAGCCCGACCTGCTTGCTGTCGCTGTTGCCCATCTCGGCGATCTTCTGTCCTTGCGTCACGCGCTGGCCTTCCTTGACCAGCAGCTTGCTGTTGTGCGCGTAGATGCTGAGGAAGTTGGCGTTGTGCTTGACGATCACCAGATGCCCGTAACCGCGCAGGCCGCTGCCCGAGTAGGCCACGGTGCCCGGGGCCGCCGAGACAACCGGCGTGCCGGCGGCGTTGCTGATGACGATGCCGTTCGAGCCGGAACCGTCGTAGCCGCGCGTGACCTTGCCCTGCGCGGGCCAGACCAGCGAAATCGCGCCGGGCGGCGCCGTGCGCCGCTTGCCGGACGACGTGGTGGCGCGCGGCGCGGGTTTGGGTTTGGTGCTGGCCTTGCTGGGCGGCGAGGAGCGCGCCTGCCCCGCGGGCGGCTCGACCCGCAGCAGCTGGCCGACTTCGATCGTATTGGAGTTCGACAGATTGTTCCACCGGACCAGATTACTGACCGTGGTGCCTTCCTTGCGCGCAATCTGATAGAGCGTGTCGCCCGACTGGACCCGGTAAAAGCCTGGCTGGACCTTGGTCGTGCCGCACGCCGTCAGCAGCACCAGCAGCGCCGCCATCAACGCACCCAACCATAAGCGCGTGTAAGGCCCGGCACGCCTCCGTCCGGCGAGCGGTGCTCTGCTGGACAAGTTGGAAATGGGCAAGGTCGAAGCGGACACGGTCGAAACGGACAAGGTCGGAACGGACACGCTCGAAACGGACAAGGAAAGCTCTGAAACCTGGGGCACGGGGTCGCGTGTCGGAAAGAAGTGCGTTCAAGGGTACCAAGAAATCGGGACCGCTTGGCATAGAATGCCTCTCATGTCTTACGCGACCCGGTCTTACCCGACCCGCCTCCTTTGCACGCTGCGCGCCCTGCGCGCCGACGGCGTGCTGTGGCTGGCGCTGCTGGCCCTGGCGCTGCGCGCGCTGGTGCCGGCCGGCTACATGCCGGACACCCGCGCACTGCATGACGGCCGCCTGGAAGTCACCTTTTGCTCGGCGGCGGGCAACTTGCCGGCGATCAGCGTGGCGCTGCCCGCCGCAGACGGCAAGGCCGGGCACGACACCGCCAATACCGGCGCCCAATGTCCCTTCGGACTGCTCGCCCACGTCACGCCCGCCACCGCGCCGCCCATGGTGCCGCTGCTGCTGACGGCAGCCGGGCACGCCCCGCCCTTCTCCGCCCATCGCGCGCTACCCGCGCAGCCCGCCCACGGTCCACCCCTCGGATCGCGCGCCCCACCCCCGCTGGCCTGACTCCGTCCAGGATCGTCCGTGCCCCTGGCGCATCCGCTGGGCGTACGGACTGCCCCGCCGCGCGGCCCGGCTGCGTGGCGACTCGTCAATCCAGAGGTACCCATGAATTCGCTGTTTACCCGCGCGCCCGCCGGCGCGCCGCGCGGCCTCGCGCCCGATCCGCGGCGCCGCCTGCTGCTTTCCACCCTGGCCCTGCTGCCCCTGGCCGGCTGCGGCAAGGACACCCCGCCGCTGCACGGCATGGATCTGTCCGGCATGCCCGCCGGCGACTTCCAGCTGCAGGACACCGATGGCCAGACGCGGCGGCTGGCCGATTACCAGGGCCACCCGATCATGCTGTTCTTCGGCTTCACGCAGTGCCCGGACGTCTGCCCGACCGCGCTGACCCGCGCCGTCGAGATCAAGTCCCTGCTGGGCGCCGACGCGGACAAGCTGCGCGTGCTGTTCATCACCGTGGACCCCGAGCGCGATACGCCCGAGATCCTGCGCGCGTACACCCAGGCCTTCGATCCCGGCTTCATCGGCCTGCGCGGCACGGCCGAACAGACCCGCGCCGCCGCCCAGTCGTTCAAGGTGTTCTTCCAGAAGGTCCCCACGGGATCCTCTTACACCATGGACCACACCGCGCTGACTTACGTCATCGATGCCCAGGGCAAGCTGCGCATCGCCCTGCGCCACGAACAAAGTGCCCAGGACTGCGCGCAGGATCTGCGCACCGTCCTCTGACCCAATATTCAAGGAAACGCTCATGAAGAAGATCTCGATCAAACCCGTGGCCGCCGCGCTCGCTTTGGCGCTGGCTGGCTTGGGCCCGATGGCGCTGGCTCAGAACGCCGGACTGACCGTGGAAGACGCGTGGGTGCGCGCCACGGTGCCCAACCAGCACGCGACCGGCGCGTTCATGCGCCTGACCGCCGCCGAATCCGGCCGGCTGGTCGGCGTGGAGTCCCAGGCTGCCAAACACGTGGAAGTGCACGAAATGGCCATGCAGGACAACGTCATGAAGATGCGCCAGGTGGCGGGCATCGAACTGCCGGCCGGCAAGGCGGTGGAACTGAAACCGGGCGGCTACCACGTGATGCTGATCGACCTGGCCAAGCCCATCGCGGCCGGCGACCATGTCGCGCTGACGCTGATCGTTGAGGACGCCGCCAGGCAGCAGCGACGCATCCCCGTGGACGCCGTGGCGCGGCCGCTGAACGCCACCGCCGCGCCGGCGGCCAGCCACGGCCACTGATCTATATATAGTGGCCCGTGCCGCATCGCGGTACGGGCGCCATTCAGTCAGACCGGTGATATCAGGGACGCATAACGCCGGGCATGGCCCGGCGGCTGGCTCCGATTCGCCATACAATGCCTGCACATCCGCCGCCCGCGCCCACCCGGCCAGGCGGCAGCCGGCCACCGCCGCCGCGCTCAGGATGCCAGCGTTCCGCGCAGCCGGGCGCCCGTAACTGCCGGCAGGCTGGCCGGCGCCTCTGTATCTGGATATGCCCGGTAGTTCCGCCTTTTCATTCCTGCGTACCCTCTGCAGCCTGCGCTGGCTCGCCATCGCGGGCCAGGCCGCCACCATCCTGCTCGCCAGCAGCCTGCTGCGCCTGGATCTGCCGCTGGAACCTTTGTGGTTGGGCGTGGGCCTGTTGATCGGCTTTAACGTCTACGCCAGCCTGCGCCTGCGCCACCCGCGCGACCTCTCCCACGCCACCGCCTTCGGCCACCTGTTCGTCGACATGGCCGTGTTGGCATGGATGGTGGGCTGGAGCGGCGGCATCAGCAACCCGTTCGGGACGATGTTCCTGATCCTGACCGCCCTGGCCGCGTTGGCGCTGCCGCGCAACTGGGCGCTTGCAGCCGCGCTGGCCGGCGTGCTGGGCTATGGCGCCGCCGCGATCTTCGGGCAGCCCCTGCGCGGCGACGTCGATCCCCACAGCCTGCTGCTGTGGGGCCTGGGCGCCAATTTCCTGATTTCGGTGGTGGTCGTGCTGGTGTTTTCGACCCGGCTGGCCGCCGACATGCGCGCCCGTGAGCGCGAGCTTGCTCGCCTGCGCGAACGCTTCACCCGCAACGAGGGCATCGTCGCCCTGGCCACGCACGCGGCGGCCATGGCGCACGAGCTGAACACGCCGCTGGCCACCATGACGCTGCTGACCGACGAGATTGCCGCCGAAGTCCAGGACGACGAAGACCTGCGGGCCGACGTCACTACCCTGAGCCAGCTTCTGGCCCTGTGCCGGGAACGGATCCGCAATCTGGCGGTCCCAACCGCCGTGGATCTGGTTCGCGTGGTGGGACAATGGCGCCTGATCCGCCCGACCATCGACCTGCAGCGCTCGGGCACGTTGCCCACCAGCCTGCGCGTCGATCCGGCCATCGCCCACCTCTTGCAGGCGCTGCTGAACAACGCCGCCGACGCGGGCGAGGCCGCCGACGCGCCCCGCGTGGACCTGCACCTGGAATACGGCTACGGCGCCCTGCGTGGCGAAGTCCGCGATTACGGACGGGGTTTCGATCCCGACCACGCCATGCTGCCGGCGACCAGCCTGTTCAACAGCGGCAAGCCGGGAGGACTGGGCGTGGGCCTGGCCCTCTCGCATGCCACGGTGGAGCAGCTGGGCGGCGAAATGACCATGACCGCGGCCGAAGGCGGCGGCACCCGCATCCGCTTTTATTTACCTCTCGGCAACCCCGGGACCTGAATGTGATGAATGCAAACGATCTTGGCCTGCTGATCGACGACGACGAACTCTACGTGCGCACCCTGCAACGCAGCCTGTCGCGCCGCGGTCTGGAAACCCGCACCGCCACCGGCATCGCCGAGGCGCTGCGCGTGGCCGAAGAAATCCGTCCGGCCTTTGCCCTGGTCGACCTGCGCCTGGGCGAAGACTCCGGCCTGACCCTGATCCGGCCGCTGCGCGCGCTGCGCGAGGACATGCGCATCCTGCTGGTCACGGGCTACGCCAGCGTGGCGACCGCCGTGGAAGCCATCAAGCGCGGCGCCGACGACTACCTGCCCAAGCCGGCCACGGCGCCCATGATCCTGCGCACGCTGGGTCTAGTGAAGCCAGAAACGGTTACGATCGAAACGACCATGACCCCATTGCACCGCCTAGAATGGGAGCACATTCATCAGGCGCTGCACGAGACCGGCGGCAACGTTTCCGCCGCAGCGCGCCTCCTGGGCATGCACCGGCGCTCGCTCCAGCGCAAGCTGGCAAAAAAACCGGGGCCGGAACGCGAAGTCCTCGCGGATTGAATGCTGCGGGGCGACACATCTTTACAACACCCCCGTGTGCAGGTGCGACATATCGTCGCACCCCACCCCCTCCCCTTGCGGCGTCTGCTCCCCTAGGAAAACCCTGAATCTGCCGCCCTCGAGCCGGATTCCTCCCAGGCAATGCGACCATTCGTCGCACGCTTGACCAAAATCAAACCGATAGGATGGAGGTTGCTGCCTAGCAGCATTCCAGTCTGCTGCTTTGCAGCATTTCCCACCTTTCCATCCAAGGCTGTACGTGAAACACCCCCTCCTTGCGACCCTTACGCGCATATTTGGCGTCGGCGCGGTCATGCTGCTTGGCGGCTGCAACATGGAAATCCTCTCCCCCAAGGGAGATATCGGCATCCAGGAAAAGACGTTGCTGCTGACGGCGACCGGGCTCATGCTCATCGTTGTCATTCCCGTCCTCATCATGATCGTGGCTTTTGCTTGGAAGTACCGCGCTTCCAACACCAAAGCCGACTACCAGCCCAAGTGGGCTCACTCCACGGCAATCGAAGCCGTCGTCTGGACCGTCCCCTGCATCATCGTGGCGATCCTGGCCGTGATCACCTGGCGCTCCACGCACGCGCTGGATCCCTACAAGCCGCTCGTGTCCGAACACAAGCCGGTGACCATCGAGGTGGTCTCCCTGGATTGGAAGTGGCTCTTCATCTACCCCGAGTACGACATCGCCACGGTCAACGAGATCGCGTTCCCCGTGGACGTTCCGGTCAACTTCCGGATCACGTCGGCATCGGTGATGAATTCCTTCTTCATCCCCCAGCTCGGCAGCCAGATCTACTCGATGGCCGGCATGGAAACCAAGTTGCACCTGAATGCGCGCGAAATCGGCACCTACGCCGGCATTTCGGCCAACTACAGCGGCGGCGGTTTCTCGGGCATGCGCTTCAAGGCCCACGCCATGTCGCAGGAAGGATTCGACAACTGGATCAAGGAAGCCAAGGCTTCTCCCTCTGCCCTGACCCCCGAGGTCTACGCGGAACTGACCAAGCGCAGCGAGCGCAATCCGGTCGTGAAGTACTCGTCGGCGCCGCCCGCCATGTTTGATTTCATTCTGGGCAGCACGATGAGCAAGATGGCCGGCGTGGACTCCGCCACGTGCACCTCCACGTCGAATAATCTGATCGCAGGAATCAACTAACAATGCTCGGGAAACTCACCCTCGAGGCCATTCCGTACCATGAACCTATCGTCATGGTTACGCTGGCCGCCGTGTGCCTGGGAGGCCTAGCGGTCTTCGGCGCCATCACCTACTTCAAGAAGTGGAAGTACCTCTGGACGGAATGGCTCACCACCGTCGACCACAAGCGCATCGGTGTGATGTACATCATCGTTGCGCTCATCATGCTGCTGCGCGGTTTTGCCGACGCCATCATGATGCGCACGCAGCTTGCCGTCGCGTCAGCAGACTCGGCCGGCTTCCTGCCCCCGCACCACTACGACCAGATCTTCACCGCCCACGGCGTCATCATGATTTTCTTCATGGCGATGCCCTTCATCACCGGGCTGATGAACATCGTCGTGCCGCTGCAGATTGGCGCACGCGACGTGGCGTACCCGTTCCTGAACTCGCTGAGCTTCTGGCTGTTCGGCGCCGGCGTCGCGCTGATGATGATCTCGCTGTTCGTGGGCGAATTCGCCGCGACCGGCTGGCTCGCCTATCCGCCGCTGTCCGGGCTGGACTACAGTCCAAGCGTGGGGGTGGATTACTACCTCTGGGCGCTGCAGATCTCCGGTCTGGGAACAACGCTTAGCGGCATCAACTTCATCGTCACCATCCTGCGCATGCGCGCGCCTGGCATGACCCTGATGAAGATGCCGATCTTCACGTGGACCTCGCTGGTCACCAACGTCCTGATCGTCGCCGCCTTCCCCGTGCTGGCCGCGACCCTGGCGCTGCTGACGATGGACCGCTACCTGGGCACGCACTTCTTCACGAACGACGGTGGCGGCAACGTCATGATGTACGTGAACCTGATCTGGATCTGGGGCCACCCCGAGGTCTACATCCTGGTGCTCCCGGCATTCGGCGTGTATTCGGAAATCGTTGCCACGTTCGCCCGCAAGACGCTGTTCGGCTACAAGTCCATGGTCTACGCCACGGCCGCCATCGGCGTGCTGTCGTTCCTGGTCTGGCTGCACCACTTCTTCACCATGGGTGCGGGCGCCAACGTCAATGCCTTCTTCGGCATAGCGACAATGATCATCTCGATCCCGACCGGGGCGAAGATCTTCAACTGGCTGTTCACCATCTACCGCGGCCGCCTGCGCATCACGACGCCGGTGCTGTGGACGCTGGGCTTCATGATCGTCTTCGTCATCGGCGGCATGACCGGCGTGATGCTGGCCATCCCCGGCGTGTCGTTCGTGCTGCACAACAGCCTGTTCCTGATCGCGCACTTCCACAACACCATCATCGGTGGCGTGGTGTTCGGCTGCATCGCCGGCATGATCTACTGGTTCCCGAAGGCGTTCGGCTTCACGCTGAACGAGCGTCTGGGCCGCTACTCGTTCTACTGCTGGTTCGTCGGTTTCTTCCTGGCCTTCATGCCCCTGTACATCCTGGGCTTCAAGGGCATGACGCGCCGCCTGAACCACTACGACAACCCCGAATGGCAGCCGTACCTGCTGGTCGCGCTGGCTGGCGCCGCGCTGATCATGCTGGGCATCTTCTTCCTGCTGCAGCAAGTGTTCGTCTCCGTGCGTCAGCGCAAGCAGAACCAGGACGTCACCGGCGATCCCTGGGATGGCCGCACCCTGGAATGGTCGATCTCGTCGCCCGCGCCTTTCTACAACTTCGCCCACGTTCCTCACGTCGATGAACTGGACCAGTTCTGGGAAGACAAGCAAAGCGGCAAGGCCTACAAGCGCCCGGCCAAGTACGAAGACATCCACATGCCGAAGAACACCGCCGCCGGTGTCTGGATTGGCGCCTTTGGCCTGGTCATGTGCTTTGCGCTGATCTGGCACATCTGGTGGCTGTCGATCGCCGGCCTCGTGGGCATGATCGGTTCGTTCATCGTTCGCGCCTATGACCGCGACGTCGACTACTGGGTCCCGGCCGCGGAAGTCGAACGCATCGAAAACGCTCACTTTGACAAAATGCAGAAGGCCGCCTGAGCCATGATTCAAGCCGTAGCCACTCACCCCCACGCGGGTCACGACGATCACGCGCATCACGACGATGGATCCAAGACCGTTTTCGGTTTCTGGGTCTATCTGATGAGCGACTTGCTGATCTTTTCGGTGCTGTTCGCCACGTTCGCGGTGTTGTCCAACGCCACCGCGGGCGGACCGTCCGGCAAGGAACTGTTCGACCTGAACTTCGTCCTTGTCGAAACGCTGTTGCTGCTGGTGTCCAGCTTCACCTTCGGCATGGCCAACCTGAACGTGCACGCCAACAACAAGAGCCGTGCCATGGGCTGGTTGATGGTCACGTTCCTGTTCGGCGCGGGCTTCATCGCGATGGAAATCTATGAATTCCATCACCTGATCAGCATCGGCGCCGGTCCGGGCCGCAGCGCCTACCTGTCCGCGTTCTTCACGCTGATCGGTACGCACGGCCTGCACGTGACCTTTGGCCTGATCTGGATCATCGTCATGCTCGACATGATCCGCCGTCATGGCCTGGACTCGATCAACAAGCGTCGTCTGGCGTGCCTGAGCCTGTTCTGGCACTTCCTGGACATCGTCTGGATCTGCGTCTTCACCTTTGTCTACCTCCTGGGAGCCCTCTGATGTCGCACTCCGCTGCGGCCGCACACGGCCACGACGATCACGCCGCCGATCACGGCAGCCTGAAGTCCTACATCATCGGTTTCGTGCTCTCGCTGCTGCTCACCTTCGGCTCGTTCGGCCTGGTGATGCACGGCGCGCTGTCCCACACCGCCACCATCATTGGCGTGGTGGCGCTGTGCATACTCCAGCTGCTGGTCCAGCTGGTGTACTTCCTGCACATGGGCGCATCGAAGTCGTCCCGCGACAACCTGGCCACGTTTGTCTTCACCGTGATGATCATCTTCATCATCGTCGGTGGTTCGGCCTGGGTGCTGTACAACATGAACGTCAACATGGGCCACGCCATGTAAGACGGCCTGCCGTTCAGGCAAGCAGAACAGGCGCCCTCGGGCGCCTGTTTTTTTTTGCTGCGCTCAAATGAAAGCCACGACCGCGCGTGGTGGGCAACACGGCGGCAGCGGGCTGCGCTGCCGGCGCGCCCGCGTGGGTCAGCGCGCCGGGCCGGCCGCCGTAAAGGTCACGTCGGCGCGACGCGCCAGTTCCGCGGCCGTCACGCCAACGAACGGCTGCACGCGCGCGGCCTGATTCAGGTCGCACCCCGCCGGGCCTGCGGCCGCCTCGAGCACCTGCTTGACCGCGCGTCCGCCCATCGGGCTCACCGGACCGCTATTGCCCAGCTGCCAGGCCAGCACATCCGCCACGGCCATGCCGCAACGCGCCGGCGTCCGGGGCCTGCCGCTGTATTCCAGCAACAGGCGCACCTTGTTGTCCTTGCCCAGGTTCAGCATCGTCACCAACGGCAGCGCGTCCGGCGCGGCAACGCCTTCCAGCCGCAGGTCCGGATCGCTCCGGTCCGTGGGGTCCGCCCCCGCCTTCAACCAGGCCTCGTACAGATCGTCGGGCAGCCACGGCAGGCCGAGGGGCGCGATCCGGTTGCGCAGCGGCCCTGCCGCGTCCGCGGCGGCCGCAAGCGGCACGCCCGCCGCCACCAGGCGGTCAGCGGTGGCGCGCAGCCGCGTGCGCTGACCGTCCCACGCCGCGCTGTTGCCGTCGGCCGCCGCACGTTGCTCCGCGCGGTTCCACACCGACAGCAGGCTGGACAGCGGCTCCGTGGACAGCGGCGCCCGAGGCGGGCGCGCAGCCTGCACCAATTGATCGATCAGACCCGGCTGAAGATAGCGGGCCGCCAGCGACAGGCCCTCGTCCAGTCCATTGCGGTCCGGCTTCTCTTTCGTCGCGCCGTAGCCACCCACTGCGGGATCGGCCCCGTGCGCCAGCGCAAACGTCACGCGCTCGGGGACGGCGTAGGTCGCGGCCGGCGTCAGGTCGCCGCCCGGAAATTCGCGCAACGCCGAGAGCAGCGGCGTTTCCCACATGGGACTGTTTCCGTAGTACATGCGGATATAGGCGGCATTGATGTCCGCGCCGCGCGCGAGCAGCTTTTCGGCGAACCAGAAGTTCTTTGGCGTTTGCAACGCCGCGTGCAGCAGCGAGCGCCCGTTCTTTTCGCGCGCGTTCGGATTGGCGCCCTTTTCCAGCAGGTAGACCAGGTTGTCCTTGCTGTCGCTGTAGTAAGAGATGCGGCGCATCAGCAGCGGTGTGCCGTTGGAGTCCAATGCATCCACCGGCGCGCCCGCGGCGATCAGCAGGTCGGCCAGCGCGTAGCGCTCTGCGGCAGGGCGGGTGTCCTTGGCGTCGGGCAATGCGCTGGCCACCAGCGAGAACCCGTTGTCAGGGCCATCCGCCTTCGCGCCCGCATCCAGCAGCGCGCGCACCATCTCGAGCTGTTTGCGCGACACGGCCACGGCCAGCGCGGACCTGCCGTGTTCGTTCACGCCATTCGGATCCTGACCGCCGGCAAGCTCGGCGCGCACCGCGTTCACATCACCGGCCTGGATCGCCTGAAAGATCGCCAGGCGCGGACGGCAGGCATTCGCATCAAGCGCCGGGGTTTCCAGCGCGGCGCCGATGCGGGCGGCAACGTTGCCGGGAATGGCTTCCTTGGCCGCGAGGCGCCGCGTGCAATACAGCCGGTAGTCCTCGCGCGCCAGCGACTCGTAGTAGGCGCGCTCCTCGCGCGACGTCTCGCGCTGCTTCCAGCGTGCATCGGCGCGGTTCAGGTAGGCGGCGGTGCGCGACGGATCGCGCCGCAGCACGTCGGTCAGAATGCGGTCCGCCTGCGCCGTGTCGCCCGACTCGGCCAGCCAGAAGCCGTAGTCGTTCAAGGCGGTCGTCATCTCGGCGTCCTTGCCGGCCGGATCGATCTCGCGATAATCCTGCGCCATCACAAAACGGCGCAGATCGGCCAGCGCCCGCTGGAACTCGGCCGTCTTGGCACGCGGAATGGCGCGCGCCACCTGATGCAGGGTTCGGAACGTGGCCGTCACATCCGGCGCCGTCTGATGCTCGAAGCGCACCTGCGCGGGAAACGCGTCCAGCCGCGCGGGATACTCGCGCAGCGCCGCCTGCAGCGTCGTCATGGCCTGCGCCCGGCGCGCCTCATCCCACGGCCGGCCGCTCGTGACCACGGCAAGCTGCACGTCCGCATTCACGGATGCTGCCTCGCCCTTGCCGTCCACCAGAAACCCTGTGGCCTTGCCGGCCGGGACGCGGCGATCGGCCAGGCCGACCCAGTAAAAAGCCTCGTCTGCGCGCGGCGACCTGACCTGCACGTTCTCCTCACGCGAGACCGTCCAGCCTTCGGGATCGATCACCAGCGGCTGCGACCGGAAATCCAGCCGGAAGTCCTTGCCCCCCTCGCGCACATAGCGGTACAGGTACAGGCGGTTCTCCATCTGGCCGACAAGCACCACGTCCTTGACGTTCTCGGTACCCCAGACCCGGCGCTCGGGTTCGCGCAGCGGATAGCGCGACAGGCGGATCGATTCGATGACCGCGCCGATGTCGGATGCCAGGGCCGGTGGCGGCGCGGCCGCCATGCCGGCCAGCGTCAGCGCGACGGCGCCAAACAGACGGGTGACAACGGGGCGGAACGGGCGCGGCATGTAGAGGAGACGTCGGCAATGAAAGGGATGCCGATGATACCTGTCCCCGCCAGGCACCCTCGGGTATGTCCCAACGGGGATTGACCCGTAGATGGCACAAACCCGCCGACTATTCGTTATATAGTCGCCCCTACATCGTTTAGTTAACACCTTAGCAAACCGTTTCCGCAGCAGATCATCATGGACGCCGAGCCCGTGCCGCCCTTTACTCCCGACCCCCGCATCGCCGATCGGGCCCAACGGTTTGCCGACGCCTTGTTGCGTCACGCGCCTCCCGTCCATCCCGATGCCGGCTTTTTTGCCGCGGTCCTGGGCACCAGCATCGCGCACGAGGACCTGGCCCGCAGCGGCTTGTCTCCCGCCGAACTGAAGGACCTTCTGGACTATCTTTTCCCCAGCGCCCTGACCGGATTCGACACGTCCCTGTCCGCGCTGCGCGAACAGTTCGCCGCCTATGCGGGCAAGGGCGCCAGCGATCCGCAACCCGGGTTCACGCTACTGATGCGCGTGCTGCTGGACGCCTACCGCGCGCCCGGCCCCGAGACGTCCCAATGGGTCAGCAGCATCCTCGCGCACGCCTGCCTGCGGCCCGATCATCTGTGGCGCGACCTGGGCCTGTCCGGACGCGAAGACGTCACCGTTCTGCTCGCGCGCCACTACCCCGGGCTGGTGAGCCGCAACGTGGACAACATGCGCTGGAAGAAATTCCTGGCCTACTCCGCCCGCGAACACGCCGGCCTGCCCGCCGCAGCCGCGCCCGGATGCGGCGACTGCGAGGACAGCGAGTTCTGCTACCGGGCCGCGGCATAAGACGCGTGGCGGGGGCTCGGCAGCCCGCCGCGCCTCAGGCATCAAAACCGATAAGTCGCCCCCACCCCAACGCCGGCATTCCGGCCGGGCGCCGGTTCGTAGTAGCGCCCGTTCGCTTCGTTGACGATCACCGATCCCGCGTAGTCGCGACCGAACAGGTTGTCGACGCGGGCGTAGGCGTTCAGTTTCCACTGGCCTACCTGCTTCACGTAGCCGACGCTGGCAGCGGCCACGAAGTAGGCGGGTGCGTCCGCGTTGTTGGCGTCGTTGACGTAGATCTTGGACAGGTAGCGGCCTTCCACGCCTGCCTGCCAGCCTTCGGGCGGCGCCCAGGCCAGGGACGCGAAGGCCGCCTGGCGTGCGATACCCGGGATCTTGTTGCCGGCGCGGATGTTGCCCGAACCGTCGTCGGCGTAGCGGGCGTTGAGCAGCGTGTAGGCCACTTGCGTGCGCCAGTGCTGCGCGAATTCTCCGGACCAGCTCAGTTCCAGCCCATCGCGGCGGGTGCGGCCGGCGTTCTGGTAACTGGTGCGGCCGCCTGAACTGCCGGCGGAGACGATCTCGTCGTCGGTGCGGGTATGAAAGACCGCGGCCGTCAGCAGGCCGCCTGCCATGCGCGCCTTAATGCCGGCTTCAAGGTTGGTGCTGACCGACGGCATCAAGCCGAAGTTCAGGCCCGGGTCGCCATCGGGCCGGTACGAGATTTCGTTCAGCGTCGGCGTCTCGAAGCCGCGCCCGTATGAGGTGTAGACGCTGACGTCGTCATTGAAGGCGTAGCGCAGCGCGGCGACGGGCAAGGCCTTGCGGTAGCGCGCGCTGCCGCTGTCGTCGGCGTTGCCGGGGGTGATGTAGTGGTCGTCGGAATCGAAGCGGACCGTGCTGTATCGCAGCCCGGCGTCCAGCGTCCAGCGGTCCGCGAAGTTCCAGGAGGCCTGCACATAGGGATCAGCGTTGTAGACGCGGTTGGTCTCGTCGCGCCGCAGGGCGCCCTGCACGCCGAGTTGCCGGCTGGGGCCCGCGCCGGTGAAGTTCTGGTAGCCCTTGCGGTCTTCCTGCATGGCGTCGTAGGCAAAGCCGCCGATCAGGGTCAGCGCCCGGCCGCCCAGGGCAAGCTCGGACGTCCAGCGCACGTCGGCGCCGCCGTATTCGCGCTTGAGATCAATGACGCCGCCGGCTTGCGTGGCTGGGATTTGCACCGCGGGAGGAATCGACTGGTACTGCGTCGTGTCGCGCTGGCCGTAGTAGACCATCACGCGCAGCGCGTTGCGGCCGTCGACCTGGTGGTCGAAGACCAGCCCGCCCTGCGTCTGCTTTACCGTCTTGCGCGTGTTGTATTGCTCGGCAAGCGGCGCGCTGCGCGGGTCGTCCTGGAACTGCTGGTAGGTCAGGCCCAGCGGATCCTGCGCCTTCAGGTCGACGCTGTTGACGACCAGCGTCAGGCGGCTGTCGTCATTCAGTTGCAGGCCGAGCTTTGCATTGCTCAGATTCTTGCGGGCGGCGCTGTGGTCGCGATAGCCGTCGGTGGTGAAGCGCGACAGGTCCAGCACATAGTCCAGTTGACCGGCGCCCGTGCCCGACACCCCACTTGCCATCGCGCCATAGCGCCACGTGCCATAGCTGCCGCCCCAGCCGCTGGCGGTGATCTCGGGCGGGTCGGCGCCGTCCTGCGTGAAGACCTGGATGACGCCCCCGGAAGAGTTGCCGTACAGCGCCGAGAACGGGCCGCGCAGCACCTCGACGCGATCGATGGAGCCGATGTCGATATTGGAGGTCTGCCCCTGACCATCCGGCATCGTCGCGGGGATGCCGTCCACGTACAGGCGCACGCCCCGCACGCCAAACGTGGAGCGCGCGCCAAAGCCGCGGCTGGATATCTGCAGGTCTTGCGCATAGTTCTGACGGTTCTGGATCTGCAGGCCCGGCACGCTTGCCAGCCCTTCAGACAGGTTGATGCCCGGCTGCTGCCAGCGCATGGCGCTGCCTTGGACGACGTCGACCGAAGCTGGCGTCTCCAGCACCTCGGTGCCCAGCCGTGTGCCGGTCACCACCACCGGGGCCAGCGTGTCGGCCTGCGCCAGCGCGGTGGCAGCCGGCGCAAGCGCCAGTATTGTGCCCGCCGTCCATCTCCAGGTCCCGCTGTCCCGCCATTGCCGCTGTACCAAACTTCTCTCCTGTGCCTGGGCGGGAATGGGTTCTAATACCCGCCATGGAAAATACGCAAGACATTGAACGCCGGCTGTTGGACCTGGAGGTCAAGGCCAGCTTCTCGGATGATCTTCTGGAGCAGTTGAACCAGATCATCGTCCGCCAGCAACAGCAGATCGACCGGCTCATGCGCGAGGTCGCCGACCTGCGCCAGCAGGCGCCCGAGGGCGCAGCGCCTTTTCGCAGCCTGCGCGACGAACTGCCGCCGCACTACTGATTGCGAAGCCTGAAGGCGCTGCAGCCTGGTCATCCTACCCAAGGGCCCCTAAGTGGCGCATCCGCCATAGGGGCGCCCCGCGCCCGCAGCGAATATCGTGCCCGCTGCGCGGGGCCATCGGGTTCGTGGCCTCGGCTCGTCGACGCTGCCGGGGCGCGCCGGCGACGCCAAGACTATCTCACGACCAAACGTTCCATCAGCGGCATCAAAGCCTGAAATACGGCCAGAATTTTCCATTGATGGAATTATCTTTTACGGATATCCGGGTTTATCCGCATTCTAGATCGGCGCAAGATTCAGCCATCGGGAAACAGCAACGAACCACGACGGAAAGGCCGCCGGATTCGCTCCCAGGCTCTAGAAATCGGAGGTTTACCATGAAGACCCTTGCTACCGCTGTGATGTTTTCGCTGGCCGCACTGAGCGCCGGCGCCTACGCCTCGCCCAACATCGAACCCAACAACGTGCCCTTCCAGGGTGTCTATGGCACCCCCTACGAAGGTCCGACCCGCGCCCAGGTGCAGGCCGAACTGGCCGCCGCGAAGGCCGCCGCCAAGGCCTCCGGGATCAACACCAACGCTGAACCTAACAACACGCCCTTCCAGGGTGTCTACGGCACGCCGCACACGGGCAAGACCCGCGCCGAGGTCCAGGCCGAACTGGCCGCCGCGAAAGCCGCGGGCCAGGTGTCCAACGTGGAACCGAATGACATGCCGTTCGCGGGCGTATATCGCGGCAACTGAGGCGGCAACTGAGGCAGCAACTAGGACGGCAACTGAAGCGTCAACTTACCCGCCCGCTGCGCCGCACGTAGATTTACCCTCCCCTTGTTGTATGTTGGCCGCCCGGTTGGGCGGCCTTTTTTTGGCGTACTATCGGCTCAGATTCATGATGCAGACTCGCTTACCGCCAAACCGGCTGTTCACACCAGGGAGCCCATCTTGATATACCCCCGCGTTCTTGCCGCGTTGCTGCTGTCCGGCGGCATGGCGTCGGTGGCGGTTGCCGCCCCGCCCGTCATGCTCAACGACGCCCTCATCACCCAGATACCCAAGGCCGACCGCGCCTCGTTCCACGAAGCCGTGGCGCAAGCGCTGAACAGCTCGGCCGACGGCCAGAGCACCGAATGGAAAAGCGCGCACCAGCCCAAGCGTGCGGCGCCGATCACGGTGCAGCTGACTCCCAAGCAGACCACCCGCGCCGGCAACGACCGGGTTTGCCGCTTCCTGGTGGGCAACTTTGCGCGGACCAGCACCACGGAAACGTGGCAGTTCTGGTTCTGCAAACAGCCCGACGGCACTTGGAAGGCCAGCGCCAACTAGGCCGCCCGGCGCCCCCCCGAAGAAAAATGCGCGCCAGCCCCGTAAGGGGTGGCGCGCATTGTCATGCCCGCGCAAGACGCGCGGGCCAGTGAAGGCCGATCAGGCGCCTTCGACGCGGTTGGCGTCCAGCACGGTCATGGCCGTCATATTGATGATGCGGCGCACGGTGGAGCTGTTGGTCAGGATGTGCACGGGGGCATTGGCGCCCAGCAGGAACGGACCCACCGCCACATTGCCGCCCGCGGCAGTCTTGAGCAGGTTGTAGGCGATGTTGCCCGAGTCCACGTTCGGGCACACCAGCAGGTTGGCTTCGCCCTTGAGCGTGGAGGACGGCAGGATGCGCATGCGCAGTGCCTCGTCCAGCGCGCAGTCGCCGTGCATTTCGCCGTCGATTTCCAGTTCGGGTGCGGATTCGCGGACCAGTTCCAGCGCGCGGCGCATCTTTTCGCCGGAGGCCGAACTGCCCGAGCCGAAGTTCGAACGCGACAGCAGCGCGACCTTCGGCGCAAGGTTCATGCGCGCCATTTCCTGGGCGGCCATGATGGTGAATTCGGCGATCTGCTCGGCCGTGGGATCGTCGTTCACGTGCGTGTCCACCAGCACCACCGTGCGCTCGTCGAGCAACAGGATGTTCATGGCGGCGTACACGTTGTGGCCGGGGCTGCGGCCGATCACTTCGTCCACGAAGCGCAGGTGGTCGTGGTACGCGCCCACCGTGCCGCAGACCATGCCGTCGGCATCGCCCAGGTGCACCATCATCGCGCCGATCAGCGTCAGGCGGCGGCGCATTTCCACGCGCGCCATTTCCTTGGTGATGCCGCGGCGGCTCATCAGTTCCCAGTACGTCGTCCAGTACTGGTGGAAGCGCTCGTCGTATTCGGGGTTGGTGACTTCGACGTCCTCGCCCAGGCGCAGGCGCAGGCCGAATTTTTCGATGCGCGAGAGCAGCACGGCAGGACGGCCCACCAGGATGGGACGCGCCAGGCCTTCGTCGACGATGACCTGCACCGCGCGCAGCACGCGTTCGTCTTCGCCTTCGGTGAAGACGATGCGCGCCTTTCCGCCCGAACGCACGATGCGCTTGGCGGCCGAAAACAGCGGCTTCATGAACGCACCCGAGTGATACACGAACTGCTGCAGCTGTTCCTCGTAGGCTTCCAGGTCCGCCAGCGGACGCGTGGCCACGCCGCCTTCCATCGCGGCCTTGGCCACGGCGGGCGCGATGCGCACGATGAGGCGCGGATCGAACGGCTTGGGGATCAGGTATTCAGGGCCGAACGAGATGTCATACGTGCCGTAGGCCGCGGCCACGACTTCGTTCTGCTCTTCTTCGGCCAGGTCGGCAATGGCATGCACCGCCGCCATTTCCATCTCGCGCGTGATGGTCGTGGCGCCCACGTCCAGCGCGCCGCGGAAGATGTACGGGAAGCACAGCACGTTGTTGACCTGGTTCGGGTAGTCCGACCGGCCCGTGGCCATCACCACGTCGTCGCGCACGCCGTGCGCCACTTCCGGCAGGATTTCCGGCGTGGGGTTGGCCAGCGCCAGGATCAGCGGACGCGGGCCCATGGCGGCCACCATTTCCGGCTTGAGTACGCCGCCAGCCGACAGGCCCAGGAACACGTCCGCGCCGCCGATCACCTCGGCCAGCTTGCGGGCGTCGGTCTTTTGCGCAAAACGCGCCTTGTCCGGGTCCATCAGCGTGGTGCGGCCTTCATAGACCACGCCCTCGATGTCGGTGACCCAGATGTTTTCCAGGGGCAGGCCCAGGTCCACCATCAGGTCCAGGCACGCCAACGCCGCGGCGCCTGCGCCGGACGTGACCACCTTGACCTGCTTGATGTCCTTGCCCACGACCTTCAGGCCGTTGATGAAGGCCGCCGACACGGTAATGGCGGTGCCGTGCTGGTCATCGTGAAAAACCGGGATCTTCATGCGTTCGCGCAGCTTGCGCTCGACGGTGAAGCATTCCGGCGCCTTGATGTCTTCAAGGTTGATGCCGCCGAAGGTGGCTTCCAGGCCGGCAATGATCTCGACCAGCTTGTCCGGGTCGGTTTCGTTGATTTCGATGTCAAAGACATCCAGGCCGGCGAACTTCTTGAACAGCACGGCCTTGCCTTCCATGACGGGCTTGGAGGCCAGCGCGCCGATGTTGCCCAGTCCCAGCACGGCGGTGCCGTTGGTGATGACGCCCACCAGGTTGCCGCGCGCCGTGTAGCGGTACACGTTGGCCGGGTCGGCCACGATTTCCTCGCAGGCCGCCGCCACGCCGGGCGAATACGCCAGCGCCAGATCGCGCTGGTTGACGAGCGGCTTGGACGCCACGACAGAGATCTTTCCCGGGGTGGGGAACTCGTGATAGTCCAGGGCTGCCTGGCGGTCGGAGGGGTTGTTCATGGGCTGTGGCCTCGCTGTCTTGAATTTGCAAAATTCTAGGACGGAAGGCATAAGGCGTTCATTCGGATTTAATATCGTCCCATTATGTTTCCCTAATGCCTCGTCTATGACAGCCTTTGATCCGGATGCCGTTTTCCGGAAACTGACCTCGCGCCTGAAGATGCGCCACCTGATGCTGCTGCTGCAGATCGAGCAGCACGGGTCGCTGACCCGGGTGGCCGAACACATGGCCACCAGCCAGCCCGCCGTGACCAATGCGCTGGCCGAACTGGAAAGCATGTTCGGCGTGCCGCTGTTCGACCGTTCCGTGCGAGGCATGAGGCCCACGCCGATGGGCGCGGTGGTGCTGGCGCGCGCCCGCGGGCTTGTGCACGACCTGGGGCATCTGGTGCAGGAAATGGAAACGGTCGCGGCCGGGCACGCCGCCCACCTGCACATCGGCGTCATCCCCTTCGTGTCGGGCCAGATGCTGTCGGCGGCCATCGGCCGCACGCTGCCGCAGGGCCGGCAGCTCACAGCCACCATCCACGAAGGCCAGGGGCCGGCCCTGCTGCGCCAACTGCGCGACCACACGCTGGACGTGGTGGTGGGCTGGGCCACGCCTTCGGTGGACCTGACCCATATCGGCTTCGAGGTCCTGTATCACCAGCAGCCGCGCCTGATCGCCAGCCGCCGGCTGGCCGCGCGTCTGGGCCGGTCGCGCCTGGAATGGAACCGGCTGGCCGACCTGGACTGGATCCTGGGCACGCCGGGCAGCCCGATCCGCGAGCAGGTGGCCGACATCTTTCTGCGGGCCGGCCTGGCGCCCCCGCCGCCGTCCGTGCAAAGCGACTCGTCCAAGCTGATTGGCGAAATGATCGTGGCCAGCGACCGCGCCGTCACGATCCTGCCGGCCGACATCGCCGACGAGCTGGTCCGCATCGCGGGCGCGGCCATCGTGCCGTACTCGTTCGATTGGACGCTGCCGCCGATCTCGCTTTTCACGCGGTCTGATGGCTTGCGGCGCAACGTCGAAGCTCTTTTCGCCGCCGCCTTGCGCGAGGTCTATCTGAAGGGCGCCCGCCCGCCGCTGTGATCGTCCACGGGCAGTTGGCCGTCGTATCATGGACGCCGGACTGACGCGTGCGGCCCCCGACTCCCGGCCCGGCCACGGCGCCGGTCCTCCCGGGAGGCCGTCGCAATGACGCAGGCGCACACGCAGGCTCCGCAAACTCCTCGCCCCTGGCACCAGCTCTCCGTCGACGAGACGCTGGACGCGCAGGTGACCAGCCCGTCCGGCCTGACGCAGGACCAGATCCGGCGCAGGCAGGAAACCCACGGCCTGAATGCCCTGCCCCCGCCCGCCCGCCGCAGCGCCTGGCTGCGCTTTCTGGGCCACTTCAACGACGTGCTGATCTACATCCTGCTGGCGGCGGCCGTGGTGACGGCGCTGATGGCCCATTGGCTGGACACGATCGTCATCCTAGCCGTGGCCGTCATCAACGCCGTCATCGGCTACGTGCAGGAAAGCCGCGCCGAACGCTCGCTGGACGGCATCCGCAACATGCTGTCGAACCACGCCCGCGTGGTGCGCGACGGCCAGAAGGAAGAGATCGACGCCCGCGACCTGGTGCCGGGCGACATCGTGATCCTGCGGCCCGGCGACAAGATTCCGGCCGACGTGCGGCTCTTTGACACCCACAATTTCCGCGTCGAGGAATCGATGCTGACCGGCGAGTCCACCGTCGTCGAGAAGCACGATGCGCCGCTGCCCGGCGAGGCGCCGCTGGGCGACCGCCTGAATCTGGGCTTCTCGGGCACGAACGTCAGCGCGGGCAACGCGCGCGGCATTGTCGTGGCCACCGGCAGCGACACCGAGATCGGCCACATCAACAGGATGATGAGCAACGTGCGGACGCTGCAGACGCCGCTGCTGCGGCAGATGCAGCTGCTGGGCAAGCGCATCTTCCAGGTGGTGCTGGTGATGGTGGCGGCGCTGTTCGTGCTGGGCCGCTACGTGCTGGACATGCCCCTGCCCGACCTGCTGTTGTCGCTGATCAGCATCGCGGTTGCCTCGGTGCCCGAAGGGCTACCGGCCATCATCTCGATCATCCTGTCGCTGGGCGTGCAGCGCATGGCGCGCAATCGCGCCATCATCCGCAAGCTGCCGACCGTGGAAACGCTGGGCGCGATGACGGTGATCTGCTCGGACAAGACTGGCACGCTGACCATGAACGAGATGACCGCCAAGAATGTGCTGCTGGCGCAGGGCGTCTATCGCGTGTCGGGCGACGACTACCGCCCGGTCGGCGAGGTCACCCGGGAGTCCGACGGCATGCCGGTGGACTGGAGCCAGGAGGACGCGCTGACGCGTTTCGTGCGCGCGGCGGCCATCTGCAACGACAGCCAGCTGCACGAAGACGCCGACGGGCAGTGGCGCATCGTGGGCGGGCCCACCGAAGGCGCGATGATGGTGCTGGCCGCCAAGGCGGGCCAGGGCCTGGATGGCGTGGCCAAGCATGGCAAGGTGCCGTTCGACTCGGGCTACAAGTACATGGCGCGCCGGTGCGACGACCACGGCCAGAACGTCATCTACGTCACCGGCGCGCCCGACGTGCTGTTTCAGCTGTGCGCGCAGGAACAGGGCGAAGACGGACCGCAGCCGTTGCGGCTGGACTACTGGGAAAGCGGGTTGCAGACCTTTGCGCACGAGGGCCTGCGCACGTTGGCCGCCGCCTACAAGCCCGGCGCCGCGGGCGCCACGGCGCTGAACCATCCAGATTTCCAGACCGGCCTGATACTGCTGGGCGTGGCCGGCATCATGGATCCGCCCCGGCCCGAAGCCATCGAGGCCATCGCGCAGTGCAACCAGGCCGGCATCCGCGTGAAGATGATCACCGGAGACCATCCCGAAACCGCGCTGGCCATCGGGACGATGCTGGGCATGACCCACGTCAGCGAGGCGGTGACCGGCGCGCAGCTGGAGCAGACCAGCGACGAAGCGCTGGCTGCGCTGGCGCGCGACCACGACATCTTTGCCCGCACCAGTCCCGAACACAAGCTGCGCCTGGTGCGCGCGTTGCAGGGGATGGGCGAAGTGGTCGGCATGACGGGCGACGGCGTCAACGACGCCCCCGCGCTCAAGCAGGCTGACGTAGGCGTGGCCATGGGCATCAAAGGCACCGAGGTCACCAAGGAAGCCGCCGACATGGTGCTGGCGGACGACAACTTCGCCTCGATTGCCTACGCGGTGCGCGAAGGGCGCCGCGTCTACGACAACCTGAGAAAGACGATCCTCTTCATCCTCCCGACCAATCTGGCGCAGGGGCTGCTCGTCATCGCGGCGCTGCTGGCGGGCGCGCAGGCGCCGCTGACGCCGCTGCAGATCCTGTGGATGAACATGGCCACCTCCATCACGCTGGCGTTCGGCCTGGCGTTCGAACCGGCCGAGCCCGGCGTGATGCAGCGCGCGCCGCGCGATCCGGCCAAATCCATCCTGGACGCCTTCGCCATCTGGCGCATCGCCTTCGTGGGGCTGCTTTTCATGGCGTCGGCCTTCGTCATTGAAAAAAGCCTGATCGCCGCGGGCCGCGATCCGGATTTCATCCGCACAGTCATCCTGCAGACACTGGTGACGGCGCAATGGACCTACCTGTTCAACTGCCGCCTGCAGGACCGCTTTCCGCTTACGCCCAGCATGTTCCGCAACAAGGCGCTGTGGCTGGTGACGATCATGCTGGGCGTGCTGCAAGGCGCGCTGATCTACCTGCCCGTGATGAACCGTGTCTTTCGCACCGTGCCGCTGCCGCCGGAATACTGGACGCTGACGCTGGTGGCCGCCGGCATCCTGTTCTGCGTGGTCGAGGCCGAGAAGCTGGTGCTGCGCACGTGGCGGGCGCGGCGCGACCGCGTGGCGCTGGCGCAGCGTCCGGCAGGGTAAGGCGCCCGCCCACAAAAATGCCAACAAATGTAAAGCCCGCGGCCGCAAGGCCGTGGGCGCTCCTATACTTGCGCCCGCCAAGTTTCACGCAGGAGGGCACGCAGCGTGTTCACCATCTCGCCAATCCTTGCGAGCCGCCGCGCGCTTACCGCCGTGGGCATCGCCGCGCTGACCGCGCTTTCCGGCTGCAGCTCGATGCTGGGCGAAGGCACGGGCGCCGCGGCAGGTATCGCCGGCACGGCCATCGCCAATAAAGTCACAGACAACGCCACCGTCGCCACCGGCATCGGCCTGGGCGTGCAGGCCGGCGCCAAGGCCGCGCTGGCCTACGCGCAGCGCCAGACCCGCGGCGAAGAACAGGACGCCATCGCCAAGGCCGCCGGCCCGCTTGCGGTGGGCAAGGTCGCCAGCTGGAACGTCAAACACAAGCTGCCCATCGAAGACGACGCGCGGGGCCAGGTCACCGTCAGCCGGCTGATCGGCGGCGGCGATCTCCAATGCAAGGAGGTGGTGTTCTCGGTGGACACCCCTGCCGACAAGCCCGGCGCCGATCCCGAGCGCGAGTTCTACGTCACGACCGTCTGCCGCGACGGCGAACACTGGCGCTGGGCCAGCGCCGAACCGGCGACCGCCCGCTGGGGTTCGCTCCAGTGACGCGCGCGCTTGGGATGCTGGCGCTGGCCGCCAGCCTTGCGCTCGCGGGCTGCCAGAGTTCGTCCATCGGTCCGGCCACGGGCGCGGTGGTCGGCACGCTGAGCGGCGCGGCCACGGCCAATCCCGTCGCCGGCTTCGCCATCGGCGTTTCGGTGCAGGCCGCGGTCGACGCCACGGTGAAATACGTGTTGCGCGAGTGGAAGAACGACCAGCAGAACGTGATGGCCAACGCGGTGGGCGCGCTGCCCCTGGGCGAAGTCCGGCAGTGGCAGGTCAAGCGCACGCTGCCGGTGGGCAACGAGCGCGGCAGCATCCAGGCGGTGCGCGACATCAAGACGCCGCTGGCGCATTGCCGCGAAGTGCTGTTCACGGTCGAGGTCGAAGGCGCCTCCCCGGCCTACGCCAGCACGATCTGCCAGCGCCCGGACGGCCAATGGAAGTGGGCCGCTGCCGAGCCCTCGGTGACGCGCTGGAACGGGCTGCAGTAGCCCGCTTGATCGCGGCGCAAGCCGCGGGCGATACTGGCCGGAATCTCCCGCGTCATCGCCGCCCCCGTTCGCCCATGCCCGCAGGCCAATTCCTCATGCAACGCAGCGCCATCGCCGGCGTGCAGGCCGTTTCCGCCTGCAGCGGGCACGCGTTTGCGCGCCACACGCACGAGCAGTTCGGCATCGGCGTGATGCGCGCGGGCGCGCAGGTGTCGCACAGCGGGCGCGGCCAGGTCGAAGCCGGACCGGGCTACGTCATCACGGTCAATCCGGGCGAGGTGCACGATGGCGCGCCCGTGGGCGGCGGTGCGCGCGCCTGGCAGATGCTGTATCTGGACCCAGACGTGGTCCACGCCTGCAGCCAGGAGATCGCGGGCGCATCGCGCTACGAATTCGAGCACCCCGCCCGCGAACAGCCGGCGCTCGGCCGCGCGGTCCTGGCGCTGTATGCGCAGGTGACTTCCGGCGCGCCGGCGCTGGCGTGCGAGGCGCTGCTGCTGCGTGTGCTGGCGCAGGCCGGCGGGCCGCGCGGGGCGCCCGTGTCTGCGTCCGGCCGGGAAGGCGTGCCCGAGTCCTTGCGCCATGCGCTGTCGCTGATTGACGACGATCCGGCCGCCGCCCTGTCGCTGGCCGACCTGGCTGGCGTCGCGGGGCTCTCACGCTACCAGGTGCTGCGCGCCTTCACGCGCGCGACGGGACTGACCCCGCATGCCTACCAGACGCAGCGCCGCCTGCTGCTGGTGCGCCGCCTGATCCGGCAGGGCGTGGCCCTGGCCGACGCGGCCGCGCTGGGCGGGTTTGCCGACCAGAGCCACATGACGCGCACCTTCGCCCGAGCCTATGGCGTGTCGCCGCGCCGGTATGCCTTGGCGGCCGGCGCCTGACCCTGCAATTTCGTTCAAGACCGACGCCGCCCCGCCCGCTTACGCTGCGCTTTTCCACAAGGGGGAAGGCGCGCGATGGCGATCAGCAAGCAACGGCTCGGGTATCTCTATCTGGCGGGGGCCATGGTGCTGGTGGGCAGTACCGTGACCGCCAGCAAGATCATTGGCGCTGGCCTGCCGCCCTTCACCGCGACCGCGTTGCGCTTTGCCATCGCGCTGCCGTGCTTCGCGCTGCTGATGGCCGCGTCGGGCGCGCGCATGCCCCGGCTGGACCGCCGCGACTGGCTGCTGCTGACCGTGCAGGCCGTGGCGGGCAGCGTGGGGTACACGACGCTGCTCATCGCGGGGTTGCAACGCACATCGGCGGTGGACGGCGGGGTCATTCTGGGGACACTGCCGCTCGTCACCGCCGCGATTGCCGTGCTGCTCCTGGGCGAGCGCCCGGGCAAGGCGGCCTTGGCGGCGATCGGCCTGGCGGCATTCGGCGTGTGGCTGATGTCGGGCCATGCGGCCGGACCCGGCAAGGCAGGATCGCTGGCCGGCAATGCGCTGATCCTGGGCGCCGTGGCTTGCGAGGGGCTCTTCATCCTGTTGAACAAGCGCCTGCGCACGCCCGTTGCGCCGCTGGCGCTGTCGACGCTGATGGCGGCGTTTGGTCTCGTATTTTCGGCCGCGGCCAGCCTCGCGGAGGCGCCCTGGACGCTGACATTCACGCAGGACGCGGTGGCGGCGGTCGCGTACTACGCGCTTGTGCCCACGGTGGGCGGCTTTCTGCTCTGGTATGCCGGGGCAGCGCGCGTGCCCGGCTCGGAAGCGGCGCTGTTCACCGCGCTGGCGCCGGTATCCGCCGTGCTGCTGGCCGCCGGCGTGCTGAAAGAGCCGCTGTCGGCCGCGCAGATCGCCGGCATGGGCTGCGTGCTGGGCGCGGTCGTGGTGCTGGGCGGCACGCGGCGGGCGGCTGCTAACCCCGGCTGAAGGCCAGCGCGAACTCGTCGGAAAAGATGTCGGCCAGCGCGTGCCGCAGGGCCGCGGCGCGCTCGGCGCCGTAGGCGGCCTCGAAACGGTTCTGCGCGTCTTTCCACAGACGGCGCGATTCGGCCAGCTTCGCGCGGCCGGTCTCGGTCAGTTCGACCCGGCGGCTGCGGCCGTCCAGCGGGTCGCGCATCATGCGCACGTAGCCGTCGCGCTGCAGGGGCTTGAGGTTGTGGGCGAGCGCGGACCGGTCCAGCACCATTGCGCGGGCCAGATCCGTCATCGAGGGCGAACCTGCGCGCGCGATGTGCACCAGGATCGAATGCTGCGACACCTTCAGCCCGCAGGGCGCCAGCACCGTGTCGTACAACTGGGACACGCGGCGCGTCGCCTTGCGCAGCGCCGCGCCGTTGCAGATGAGCGGATCCGGAGGAACGGCGGGGCCAGGGAGCGGGGCGTCGGACATGGCGAGCGGCGAAGGAAAGTGTGCGGGCAAGGACATAACGCTAACGCCGGGGCAGGCACCGCGTCCAGCGCGATATTGACAGATATTGGCATATGCACGTAAATTTTGCCGACCCCTTTCACCGGCCCGTCCCATGACCGCGACCGTTCCGCCTCGCCCCGCCAATGCGCGCTTGCAGGCCATGCTGCACGCCCCCATCGCGCCCACGCTCGCGCGGCTGGCGTGGCCCAACATCCTGATGATGCTGGCGCAGTCGTCCACCGGCCTGATCGAAACCTGGTTTCTCGCGCGCTTGGGCACGCCGGTGCTGGCGGGCGTGGCGCTGGTCGTGCCGGTCCTGATGCTGATGCAGAACATATCGCAGGGCGCGATGGGCGGCGGCATATCCGCGGCGGTGGCGCGGGCGCTGGGCGGCGGCCGCCAGCAAGAGGCGGACCAGCTCGTGCTGCACGCGGTCGTGCTCAACGCGTTGCTGGGCGTTCTGTTCTGCGTGCTGTTGCTGGCCTTCGGGCCGGCGCTGTACCGGGCGCTGGGCGCCGAGGGCGCAGCCCTCGATGCGGCGCTGGCCTATTCCAACGTCATCTTTGGCGGCATCGTGCTGATGTGGCTGATGAACGCCTTCGCCAGCGCCATCCGGGGCACCGGCAACATGCTGGTGCCGGGCGCGGTCATCTGCGGCGGCGCGCTGCTGCTGATTCCCCTGTCGCCGTGCCTGATCTTTGGCTGGGGCCCTTTCCCCGCGCTGGGCGTGGCCGGCGGCGGCTGGGCGCTGGTGATCTACTACGCGGTGGGCACGCTCATCCTGGGTGCGTACTGCGCCAGCGGCCGCAACGCGGCGCGGCTCGTGGCCAGCCGGCTGCACGTCACGCTGATGCGCAACATCCTCAGCGTGGGTGCGTTGGCCACCATCAACCCGCTGCTGACCAACGCGCTGGTGGCCCTGACCGCCGCATTGGTGGGCGCCTACGCGGGCGAGGCCGCTGTCGCGGGTTATGGGGTGGCGGTCCGGCTTGAATACCTGCTGATGCCGATTGCGTTCGGCCTGGGCGCGCCCATGGTGGCGATGGTGGGCTCCAACATCGGCGCCGGGCAGCCCGAGCGCGCCATGCGCATCGCCTTGACCGGCGGGGCGATGGCCTTCGTGCTGGCCGAAGCGATCGAGCTGGCCGCGGCGTGTTTTCCCGAGGCATGGCTGCGTCTCTTTGGCGCGCAGGATCACATGCTGCAGGCGGGCGCCGACTACTTGCGCACGGTGGGCCCGGTGTACGGGTTCTTTGCGCTCGGCTTTTCGCTGTACTTCGCGTCGCAGGGCGCGGGCCGGCTGAAGTGGCCGTTGACCGCGGGATTCCTGCGGCTGCTCATCGGCATCGGGGCGGGCGGCATTGCGCTGCACCTGACCGGGTCGCTGACCGTGTTCTTCGTGATTTCGGCCGTGGCAATGTGCGTCTACGGCCTGGTCATCCTGGCCGCCGTCGCGTCGGGGTCCTGGTTCGGCCCCGGGCACCTGCCGGGGCGACGGCTGTTCGCGCGGTGATGCCTGCCGGCGATTTTTCCGACGCATTTTCCGGCGCATTTGCCCGCACATTTTCCGGCGCATCGCGCAACGCATACGCAACCAGCTCATCCGCGTACGCAGGCAGATCGTCGCGCACGCACAGCACCAGGTCGCGCGCGGCCCAGGGATCGGCCAGCGCCACCCGGCTCACGCCCGCCGCGCGTCCATAACGCAGCGCCGCTGCTCGCGGCACGATGGCCACGCCCACGCCCTGGCCCACCATCCGGCACACGGCGTCGAAGCTGCGCAGCCGCACGCGATAGGACAGGGACCTGCCGCTGCGGCGCGCATGATGCGCAATGTGTTCCTGCAGCGCGCTGCCCTGCACCAGTCCCACGAAGTCATGCCCGGCCACGTCCTGCAACAGCACCTGCGGCTGCGCCGCCAGCGGATGGCCGCGCGGCACGATCAGCGTCAGCGGATCGTGCCGGAATATGCGCGTGCGCAAGCCATGCAGGTCGGCCGAGTCCGCCAGCACCCCGATGTCGCACGCGCCCGCCCGCAGCGCGTCGGCGATCTCGTGGCTGAGGCGTTCTTCCAGGTCGACGGAAATATGCGGGTGGTCCTTGAGGAACGCGCCGAGCACGGGCGGCAGGTATTCGCTGAGCGCCGTGGTGTTGCACAGCACGCGCACGTGCCCCTTCAGGCCGGCCCCGTAGTGGTCGAGTTCACCGCGCATGCGGTCGATCTGGCCCAGCACCAGCCGGGCATGGTGGACCAGCGTGCGCCCGGCGGGTGTGACCTGCACGCCGCGCGGCTCGCGCACCAGCAACGGCACGCCCAGCGCGTCTTCCATGCCGCGGATGCGCTCGCTGGCCGAGGCCAGCGTCATGTGCGAACGCCCCGCGCCCGCCGTGATGGAGCCGGTTTCGTGCACATTCAAAAATAGGCGAAGGTCGGTCAGGTCGAAACGCATGGAAAAAAGCGTAGCACGCGAGCCTCAGGCACATCCATAGACTGGATAAGCCAGATCCCGATAGGCGCATCGCGGCGCGATCGTCAGAATGCGTTCATCCCCCCTTCAGAAAAGGCGAAGAACATGAACCTCGCACCGTTGCGCACCCGCGCCGCGTGCTGGCCGCGCGTGGCCGAGACCGCATCCACGCTGCATGCCTCAGGCGTGGCCGAAGCGAACCACGATCTCGGCGGCCCCTCACGCCTGCCCGCCAATACGCGCTGACCGCGCACTGCGAGCCCGCATGAATCTCTTGGACCCGGTTTTGCTGGCCGCCGTTGTCGCGGTGTTCGTCCTGGCGGGCGTGGTCAAGGGCGTGGTCGGCCTGGGCCTGCCCACGATTTCCATGGCGCTGTTGGCACTGGTGATGGCGCCCGCGCAGGCGGCGGCGCTGCTCATCGTGCCGTCGCTGATCACCAACCTGTGGCAGGCGCGGCCGAGGGTCACGCTGCGGGCGGTGCTCCGCCGGATCGCGGGCATGCAGGCGGGCGTCTGCGCCGGGACGGTGGCGGGCGCGCTGTGGCTGGGTCCGCCTTCGGGCGAGTGGGCGGGCATCTGCCTGGGATTGGCGCTGGTGGCCTATGCCGGGTGGGGACTGTTTGGCGCGCCGCCCACGGTGCAGCCCCGTCACGAACCCTGGCTGGGCATCGCCGCCGGCGCCGTCACCGGCGTCATCACGGCGGCCACGGGCGTCTTCGTCATCCCCGCCGTGCCGTATCTGCAGGCGCTGAACCTGGACAAGAACGCGCTCATCCAGGCCATGGGAATTTCCTTCACGGTGTCGACCGCGGCGCTTGCTGCGGGCCTGTGGCTCAACGGCGGCTACACGGCCGGCGCGGCAAGCGCGTCCCTTCTGATGCTGCTGCCCGCGCTGGCCGGCATGGCCTTGGGGCAACGGCTGCGCAACCGGATGTCCGCGCGCACCTTCAAGCTGTGCTTCATGGTCAGCCTGGCGCTGCTGGGCGCCTATCAGGCCGGACGCGGCCTGCTGGGCGTCTAGGCGGCCAGCCGGCGTGCGTCGACAAAACCGATCGAGACCGACATCTCGCGCCAGCGCGCCAGCTCCTGCTGCACCGACTGGATCTTGCTGCGCGCCTGGTCGAAAGCATCGCGGCCCAGGAACAGGTGCAGCGGCGCGTATTGCGCCTGCGCGGCATCGATCAGCGCTTGCGCCGCCTTGGCCGGGTCGCCGCTCTGATCCCAGCCCTGCGCGCCGCGCGCGGAAAGCTCCGGCGACACCTCGGATTCGCCTGCGCGCATCGCCCCGGGATAGACGAGCGAAACCCGGATACCCAGCGGCGCGGCTTCGGCGGCCAAGGATTCGGTCAGCCCGCAGACGGCGAACTTGGCGGCGCTGTAGGCGCCCCATTGCGTCGTGCGCCCGTCGAAGCCCAGGATCGACGAAATGTTGAACACATGCCCGCCGCGCTGCGCGCGCAGGCGCGGCATCACGGCGCGGATGACGTTCAGCACGCCGAACACGTGGGTATCGAACGTGCCGCGCAACTGCGCGTCGGTCAACCTGTCGAGCGCGCCCTGCACCCCTTGCCCGGCGCCGTTCACCACTACGTCGATCCCGCCGAACGCGGCGACGGCGGCATCGACGGCGCGGCGCGCCGCGCGCTCGTCGGCCAGGTTGACCGTCAGCGGCAGGAACCGCCCTTCGAGCTTGGCGCCCACCGCCTCCAGCAACGCATCGCCATCACCTGAGGTGGCGGCCACCTTGTGTCCCTGGTTCAGCAGCATTTTGACCAGGGTGATGCCCAGGCCCGCCGATACGTCCGTCACCAACCAGATTTTTTCGGTATTCATGCGATTCCCTTTCCTTGCTTGCGGCGGCCGGCAAGATGCCGTGCCGCCCGGCCGATGCCGCCGCGCTTGGCAAAACCACGGCCGGCGCGGCCCTGGACAGGATAGTAAGAATCGTCCGCGCGGGCGTACAGGCAGGATCTTGCGTGAAACCTGCCTATTTCTACGGCAATGCGATATGGCGGATAATCCGTCTGTTTGCCGCCGCCTTGCGCGGCGGATCATCACGGGGGCAACCGCCCCCGCTGCTTTCGGAGTCAGCTATGTATCGCGGCATTGAGGCGATCGAACACTTCATGGAATCCATCGGCCTGACCTGGCGGCCCGGCCAAGCCGAACGCGCCGAACTGCGCGTCAGCTACCGCATCGGCAACACCCGCCCGCTGGGCATCGACCGCACCCTGGTGGAATTCCACTGCGATGCGAAGCGCGCAAAGGTGTGGGTGCCGGAGTTCTCGCGCACCAGTTTTCACCAGTGGTTCGAAGTGCCCTACCAGGAATTCGAGTTCACGCCGGGCGGCTCCATGCTGAAGATCAAGGCCGCCGCCCGCGGCAACGCGCCGCCCTACAGCGTGGGCATCAAGCCGCTGGCCTGATCGCCCCGCCCCGAACGCCGGTCATAGCTGCTTGTACATGATCGTCGTTCCATCCACCTTGTCCGGGTCGAGCGGATCGCGCGCAAAGCCCGGAATCACCCCCACGGTCTGGTAGCCCAGCGACGCATATAGCGGCTCGGCCGAGTCGCCCGTGCGCGTGTCCAGCGTGAGCAGGCTGCGATGCAGCCGCCGCGCCATGTCCTCGACCTCGCCCATCAACCGGCGCGCAATGCCCTGGCGCCGGAAATCCGGATGCACCAGCAGCTTGCGCACCTCGGCGCGGTGCGGCTGGTTGGGCGGCGTATCCACGTCCAACTGCACGGAACCGGCCACCCGCCCGTCCACCCGCGCCACCCACAACTTGACCGCGCCGCTTTCCACGGCCGGCAGCACCTTGCGGCGCCAGAACGCCTGCGCGTCGTCATGGCTGTACGGCAGCACGAAGCTGACGCTGGCGCCGCCCTGCACGCATGCGTGCAGCAAGGTGGCGAGGTCGGACACGGAGGCTGCGGCGGCGTCGGCCGGCAGCAGCGTCAATTCAAGATTTGAAGGCGTCATGGGGGCTCAGACAATGAATAGCAGGTAGCGGGCGCCGCGATGCGGCGGGGTGACGAAGGTGCTGGCGCCGAATAGCTGGTAGCGCAGACAGTCGCCCGGCAGCAGGCGGTGCGCCTGCCCGTCCACCGTGACGGACAGCTCGCCGTCCAGCATCAGCAGATGGTGTTCAAGACCGGGCCGGGGGGATTGCTCGTAATGGATGCGGGCATCGGCAGCCAATTCGCAGGCCAGCACCTCGCCGGCCAGGCGTTGCGAGGGCGGCGACACCGAACGGCGCGTGAAGCCCACGCTGTCGTCCACCCACACGGACTGCGCGGCTTCCGGCACGCAGGCGGCAAAGTCGTCCTCGACCATCAGCATGAGGCGCGACAGGGTCATGCCGTGAGCGGCGCACAGCTTGCCGAGCACGCTGGCGGTGGGACTGACCTCGCCATTCTCCAGCCGGGACAGGGTGGCGCGGCTGATGCCGGCCCGGCTGGCCAGATCGTCCAGGGACCAGCCGCGTTCCTGGCGCAGCGTTTTGAGCCGGGCGGCAAGACGAAGGTCCAGCCCGGCGTCGGCAGAAGCGTTTGTGTTTTCCATATTTGGGAATTTATCCCGTATATGAAAAACCGTCGACTGCGTGGTTTCCCCAATGCGCGATTCGTTCGGCCGCCGGACACTACGGAGGACCCGCGCAGGATTCGGCACAATAGCGGTCATGCAACTGGGCAAACTCCTCTACATGACCATCCTTTGCGCGTTGACCTCCGGTTGTTCCCTTCCCTCGCTCGACAAGCGCAGCGTGTCGCAGGCGCTTCCCGAAGACCAGGCCCAGACCACGCCGCTGGGACAGGCGATTGCGCCGCTGGCCGCCGCGCATCCGGGCAAATCCGGCATCCATGCCCTCGCCAATCCCCTGGACGCCTTCGCCGCCCGGATGATGCTGGCGCGCGCGGCCGAGCGCAGCCTGGACGTGCAGTACTACATCTGGCACGACGACATGACGGGCATCATGCTGTTCGAGGCGCTGCACGAGGCCGCCGATCGCGGCGTGCGCGTGCGCCTGCTGCTGGACGACAACGGCACCGCGGGGCTCGACCGGACGCTGTCCGCCCTGGACGGGCATCCGAACATCGAAGTCCGCCTCTATAACCCGTTTGCGGTGCGCTGGCCCAAGCCGCTCGGCTACCTGACCGACTTCAACCGGTTGAACCGCCGGATGCACAACAAGTCGTTCACCGCCGACAACCAGGTCACCATCGTCGGCGGCCGCAATATCGGCGACGAATACTTTGGCGCCACCGACGGTGTCGTGTTCACGGACATGGACGTGCTGGCCATCGGGGAAACGGTCAGCGACGTGTCGGCCGATTTCGACCGCTACTGGCGCAGCGATTCCGCTTATCCCGTGGAAGGCCTGGTCAAGAAGGCGGCCTCCAACGAACTGGAGGAACTGGAAGCCGATGCCGCCACGGTCGAGCGATCGCCGCAGGCCGCGGCCTATGCGCAGGCCATGCGCGACCTGCCGTTCATCCGCCAGTTGCTCAGGGGCGAACTGCCCCTGGAATGGTCGACGACACGCATGGTCAGCGACGATCCCCGCAAGACGCTGGGCACCGCGCCGCCCGAGGCGATGCTGCCGCACCAGCTGCACGACATCGTGGGCGTGCCGGCCAAGGATCTGCTGCTGGTGTCGCCCTACTTCGTGCCCACCGCCGCCGGCACGCGCGCGTTCGCCAAGATGGCGCGCAACGGCGTCAGGGTGCGGGTGCTGACCAACGCGCTGGAAGCCACCGACGTGGCGGTGGTGCATTCCGGCTACGCCAAACGCCGCAAGGATCTGCTGGCCGCCGGCGTCGAGATCCACGAAATGAAGCGCGCGTCGCACGGCGTCGAACGCAACCGAAGCATGGGCCCCTTCGGCAGTTCGGGCTCCAGCCTGCACGCCAAGACCTTCGCCGTGGACGGTGAACGCGTCTTCGTGGGTTCGTTCAATTTCGACCCGCGTTCGGCGCGGCTGAACACCGAGCTGGGCTTTGTGATCGACAGCCCCGCATTGGCCCGCGGCATCGAGAACGCATTCGACAAGGAGCTGAGCCGCACCGCCTACCGCGTCCGGCTGGACGACATGGGCAAGCTCTATTGGCTGGAGGAACGCGACGGCCAGACGGTGCGGCACGACCGCGAGCCGGGCGCCACCCTGCTGCAACGCGCGACGGTGTGGTTTGCATCGAAGCTGCCGTTGGAACCGCTGCTCTAGGCGCCCGCAACAAGCGGAGTGGCCGGCGCACGCGCAAGGCGTAGACTGGACGCAGCGACATTCCTTTTTTTGCCGATCATGACCCTGACGCCCGCCGACGCCTTGCTCGCACAGCAAGACTGGACCCGCGCCGCCGCAGACCTCGACGCGCACGGTAATGCCATCCTGCCCGCCCTGCTGACGCCCGCGCAGTGCAATGTGCTGTCCAATGCGTACGACCAGGACGATCGCTACCGCAGCCGTGTCGTGATGGCGCGCCACGGATTCGGACGCGGCGAATACAAGTATTTCCGCTACCCCCTGCCCGGCCCGATTGCCCGCCTGCGCGGCGCGCTGTATGCCCGGCTGGCGCCCATCGCCAACCGCTGGAACCGCCAGATGGGAATCAACGTGCAGTACCCGGCAGACCACGCCGGCTTTCTGGCGCGCTGCCACGCGGCCGGACAGCGCCGGCCGACGCCGCTGATCCTGCGGTACGGGCCGGGCGACTACAACTGCCTGCATCAGGACCTGTACGGCGAACACGTCTTTCCGTTGCAGGTGGCGCTCTTGCTGTCGGCGCCCGGCGTGGACTTCACGGGCGGAGAATTCGTCATGACCGAGACCAGCAGCCGCGAGCAGCGCGCCGACGTGCTGCCCTTGCAGCAAGGCGATGCGCTGATCTTCACGGTGAACCAGCGCCCCGTCGCGGGCGTGCGCGGCTGGCGCAAGGCGGCCATGCGCCACGGCGTGAGCGAACTGCGCTCGGGCCGGCGCCACACACTGGGCATCATCTTTCACGACGCGGTGTGACATGACCTCGACCCTGGACCTATTTGGCGGCGACGATCCCGCCCAGCACGGCCGCGTGGCGCTCGGTGCGCAATCGGTGGTGTTGCGCGGGTTTGCGCTACCGGCCGTGGACGCGCTGCTGGCCGGCGTGGACGACGTGATCGCGCAGGCCCCGTTCCGCCACATGGAGACGCCCGGCGGCTACACGATGTCGGTGGCCCTGACCAATTGCGGCGAGTTGGGTTGGACAACGGATGCCCGCGGTTACCGCTATAGCCGCATCGACCCCGTGTCCGGCCAACGCTGGCCGGCGATGCCGCAGGCCTTCAGGCAGCTGGCCGAGGACGCTGCGCGGGAAGCCGGCTTTGCGGACTTCGCGCCGGATGCGTGCCTGGTCAACCGTTACGCGCCCGGCTCACGCCTGTCGCTGCATCAGGACCGCAACGAACGCGATTACGGCGCGCCGATTGTCTCCGTGTCCCTCGGCATGCCGGCGATGTTTCTGTTCGGCGGCGACGACCGCGCGGACCGGGCCGCGCGGGTGCCGCTGTTTCATGGCGACGTCGTCGTGTGGGGCGGCGTGGACCGCCTGCGGTTTCATGGCGTGATGCCGCTGAAAGACCTGCCGCATCCGCGGCTGGGCAGCCAGCGCATCAACTTCACGATCCGCAAGGCGGGTTAGGCGCGCGGCGGCCATGACGTGGCCGCACGCCGTGCTGCGACTTGGCAGGATGCTCATGCTGGCCGTCCGATGCCTGCAACATGAGGGTTCACCATGTCTGGCGGCGGCTGCGCGGCGGCCCTACTATGGCGCACCCTCTGGCCCAACCCGTCGGACACCCATGCGTACCCGCACCGCCATCGCCCTCTTCTGCACCCTGACCTGCGCGCCCGTCCTGGCGGCCACGCCGCCCGACATCATCGAGAACTCGCTGGGCATGACGTTCGTGCGCGTGCCGGCGGGCACGTTCCAGATGGGCAGCGACGAAGACCCCCGCACGCTGGCCGCCGCCTATCCGCAGTATCCGCCGGAGCGTCACGCCCAGCTCTTTGACGAAGCGCCGGTGCACACCGTCCGCATCACGCGGCCGTTCTACCTGGAACGCACCGAAGTCACGGTGGGCCAGTTCCGCCGGTTCATCGAGGCGTCCGGCTACGTGCCGGAGTCCGAGGCCGACGGCACGGGCGGCTACGGCTACAACGCCGCATACGACCCGGAAACGTCTGCCTCGGGCGACGCCTTCGAAGGCCGCGACCGCCGGTATTCGTGGCGCAACCCCGGTTTCGCGCAAGGCGACGATCACCCGGTCGTGAACATCAGCTGGAACGACGCCACCGCGCTGGCGCAGTGGCTGACGAAGACGGAGGGCCGCGTGTACCGCCTGCCCACCGAGGCCGAATGGGAATACGCCTGCCGCGCCGGCACGCGCACCCGCTACCAGAACGGCGACGACCCGGCCGCGATGCCGGACGTGGGCAACGGCTTCGATGCCGACGCCAGCCCGCTGTGGCCGAAATGGCAGGCCTTCGCCTCGCCACGCCACGACGGCAACACCTTCACCGCGCCCGTCGCCAGCTACGCGCCTAATGCCTTCGGCCTGTACGACATGCACGGCAACGCCTGGGAATGGGTGGCGGACTGGTACGGCGAGGACTACTACGCAAAGTCCCCCACGGACGACCCGCAGGGTCCGGACACCGGCAACGTGCGCGTGCGGCGCGGCGGCTCCTGGCACACCTGGGCGCTGTACACGCGCGCGTCGTACCGCAACTGGAACACGCAGGAAACGCGCTATCCGCTGGTCGGCGTGCGCCTCGTGCGCGAAGCCCACGCCGCCGACTGAAGAAAAAGACTGCCTGGTGGGTTAGCATGGCCGCACGATCCATTTGAAGAGAATCCTCACATGCACACGCTGGGCCGTCTCGTCCTGCTTGTAAACGACTACGACACCGCCATCGCCTTCTACCGGGACAAGCTCGGGATGGAGGTGTCTGTCGACATGCCTGTCGGCCAGCAGCGCTATGTGCACCTGCGCCTGCACGATCAGCCTTCGGTGGGCGTGTGGCTGCTGCAAGCCCAGACGCAGGCGCAGCGCGATCGCGTGGGCGACCAGACCGGCGGCCAGCCGGTCGGCGTGTTCTACACGGACGACGTGCTGCGCGATCACGCCCACTTCGCGGCCAAGGGCGTGCGCTTTACCCGCGAGCCCGTGCACGAGGAAACCGCCGCCTACGCGCACTTCATCGACCTGTACGGCAACGAGTTCGTGCTGGTGCAGTTGAAGCAGCCGGCCTGAACACGGACCCGCAGCCATGCCCCGCCATGCGCGCTGCAACGACTGGATCCGGCGGCTTTGCTAACGTGATGCCCCAACAAGAGGAAACCATGTCCAAAGTCATGCTGGTCACCGGCGGGGGCCGCGGCATCGGCGCCGCCATTGCCAAACTGGCCGCCCGCCGCGGCTACGCCGTCGGCGTCAACTACCACGCCAATGCTGATGCCGCGCAAGCCGTGGTGGACGATATCTCGCGCGGCGGCGGCAAGGCGGTTGCCATCCAGGCAGACGTGGCCGACGAGGATCAGGTGGTACGCATGTTCCGCACGCTGGACGAGCGCCTGGGCCGCATCGACGCGCTGGTCAACAACGCCGGCATTCTGGAAAAGCAGATGCGCGTCGAAGACATGGACGCCGCCCGGCTGCACCGGGTGCTGTCCACCAACGTGGTCGGGGCATTCCTGTGCGCGCGCGAAGCGGTGCGGCGGATGTCGCCGCGCCACGGCGGCGAGGGCGGCGCCATCGTCAACGTGTCCTCGGCCGCGGCCCGTCTGGGATCGCCCAACGAATACGTGGATTACGCCGCGTCCAAGGGCGCGATGGACACGCTGACCATCGGCCTGTCCAAGGAAGTTGCACCCGAAGGCATCCGTGTGAATGGGGTGCGCCCGGGCACGATCTACACCGAGATGCACGCCAGCGGCGGCGAACCGGGCCGCGTGGACCGCCTGAAAAGCGTCATTCCGCTGCGCCGCGGCGGCACGGTGGAAGAAGTGGCCGGGGCGGTGATGTGGCTGTTTTCGGACGAGGCGGGCTATACCAGCGGATCGTTCATCGAGGTGTCGGGCGGCAGCTAGCGCGCGGCCCGGCAAGCTTTTGCCAGGCCGGCACCGGCATCCGGCCAGGCCGGCAATGCGGGACGACTACTTGTCGTCCGTGGAAATCACGGACTTCGCCTGGCTTTCGGAAATGCGCGATTCGACGCGCCGCAGCACGGCCAGCACGAAGAGCGCCATCAAGGTGCTGACGACCGCCGTGGCCTCGCGTCCCATGCCCGCGGCCACGCCGATGGCGGCCGTCATCCAAATGCTGGCCGATGTCGTCAGACCATGGATTTCGCGCTCGGCGCCCAGCTTGATGATGGCGCCCGCCCCCAGAAAGCCGATGCCCGCGATCACACCCTGCAGCACGCGGCTCAGGTCTCCGACTTCCATCCCGCCCTGCAGCGGCACCAGCACGAAAATGGCCGCGCCCAGCGCGACCAGCATATGCGTGCGCAGCCCGGCCGCCTTGCCGCTGCGTTCCCGTTCGTAACCCAGCAGGCCGCCCAACAGGACGGCCATGCTTAAGCGCAGCACGATGCGCGTTGCCTCTGCCACATCGGGAATATCGGCAAATTCAGTGCGCACGGCAGTCCAGATTTCCAGCCAGATTTGCGACATCGACGAGTCCTTGGATCCGAGGAGAAACCGAGCATAGCAGGCGGCGGGCAGTCCGCCACGCCCGGACGCGCGCGTGCGGCGCGGCCGTTGCGTATCAGGCGGCGGCCTGCCAACCCGCCAGCAGCGCCGGCAGCGCGCGCATGTCGGTAAAGACGTGCGCCACGCCCACGCTGCGCAGCGCCTGTGCGCCGCTGTGACCGGGTTCGCCCGGGCTGTACCCGAACACGGTGGCGCCGGCGGCCACGCCCGCCGTCGCGCCGGTGACGGTGTCTTCCACGATCGCGCAACGCTTCGGATCCACGCCAAGCGCCTGCGCGGCCGCCAGGTACACGTCCGGGAAGGGTTTGCTGCGCGGCATTTCGTGGCCGCTGAAGACGCGGCCCTCGAAGCAGTCGGCAATCCCGACCTTGACCAGTTGCAGCTCGACCTTGCGCCGGTCCGCCCCCGAGGCCACGGCAATGCGTCCGCTCAGCGCCTCGTGCAGCGCGCGCACGGCATGCGGCGCGCCGGGAATCTCGACCAGGTCGCGGTCCAGCGCGTCGTTGCGGCGCTGGCGGAACTGGTCGAACCATGCTGGCGTGATCGTGGCGCCGGTACGCGCCTGGATCAGCGGCAGTTCGTCCTTGACCGCCTTGCCCGTGAAGATCTCCATCGTCTCGGCGTGCGTGATGCCCCAGCCCAGCTCATTGAGCATCTCGGTCAGCACGCGGCTGGTGATGGGTTCGGAATCGACCAGCACGCCGTCACAGTCGAACAGCACGGCGTCAAAGGGAAAATCAGTCATTGGGGGCAGCGAAGGGAGTGTCCATGAAGCGGGTAAGCATACTGCACGGCCACTGCATCCCCGGGCGGGCGGGGCCGCCACGCAGCAAGCCGCGGAGTGCCCGGGCGGGCGGGAGTGGCTAAGCTGTCACTTCGACCTGCCCGCCTACTGACCATGACCACGCCCGATTCCAGGCCGCTCGGCCACTACGACTGGACTTGCGTTGCCCAGGACCTGAACGCGCAGGGCTGGACGATGCTGCCCGGGCTTTACGCGCCGGACGACGCGCGCGCGCTGGCTCATGCTTTCCCGCAGTCCACCCCCCTGCCTGATCCCTTGCCCGCGCCGCTTGCCCACCTGCGCGCCGGCCTCTACGACCGCCTGCTTCCCATAGCGCGCGCCTGGGCGGCGGCGCTGGACCTGGACGCCTCGTATCCCGACGCGCTGGCCGCCTACACGCAAATGAACCGCCAGGCGGGCCAATCGCGCAGCCTGTCCGCTCTCCAGCGCATCCCCACGGACGGCTACCAGCCGCTGCTGCAGCACGCCGACGGAACCTGCGTATTTCCGCTGCGGCTGATCGTCCTGCTGTCCGAAGCCGGTGTTGACCACACGGGCGGCGAACTGGTCATGACCGAGCAGCGCCCTCGAATGCAGTCACGTCCCCTGGTACTGCCGATGGGACTGGGCGACGCGGCGGTAATCGCAACGTCGCACCGGCCTGTGCAGGGCGCGCAGGGCATCTATCGCGTCACCGCGCGGCAGGCCATCAGCCGCGTGCGCAGCGGCGAACACGTCAGCCTGAATCTGATGCTGCACGACGCGCCGTAGCCGCAAACCACGCAGCGGCCCGCAGCGCCTTCGGATCAATTCTCGGCCGTGATATTGCCGTCGGCCACGACCTTGGCAAACACCGCCGTCTGCGCCTTGATGAAAGCCCGGAATGCGTCCTGGCTCATGGGCTGCACTTCGCCGCCGAGCTCGCGGATGCTGGCCACGAATTTCTCATCTTTCAGCGCGCGGTCGATGGCGGCTGCCAACTTTTGCTGCACCTGCGGCGGCGTGCCCGCCGGGACGAAAACGCCGAACCAGTTTTCCAGCGCGTAGTCCTTGAGCGGCGCGTACTCGGCCAGCGCCGGAATGTCCGGCGCAAACGACGCGCGCTTGGCCGACGTCACCGCCAGCGGCTTGACCTTGCCGCTCTTGATGAAGGGCAAGGCGCCCGCCAGGCTGACGAAGGTGAGGTCCACGCTGCCCGCGGCCACGTCCACCAATTGCGCCGCGGCGCCCTTGTACGGCACGTGAACCATCTTGATGCCCGCCAGCGACTGCAGCAGCTCGCCGTTCAGGTGCTGCGGATTGCCCACTCCGCTGGTCGCGTACGTCAGCTTGTCGGGATGCGCGCGGCCATAGGCAACCAGCTGCTCGACAGAGGCGACCGGTAGCTTGGGATTGGCGACCAGCACGTTGGGCACACGCGCGATCAGCGCAATGGGCGCCAAGTCCTTCTCGGGCTGGTACTGCATCTTGGTCTTGAAGACGAGGGGATTGATGGCGGTCTCGCCGGCCGACCCCAGCAGCAGCGTGGCGCCATCCGGCGCGGCGCGCACGACCGCCGCCGCGCCCAGCATGCCGCTCGCGCCGGGCTTGTTCTCCACGACGACGCCCTGCGGCAGTTCGCTGCGCAGCCGCTCGGCCAGCAGACGGCCCATGCCGTCCACGCCGCCGCCCGCCGCAAACGGGACGATCAAGGTGATCGGCCGGTTTGCCGGCAGGTCTGCGGCGTGCAGGAGCGATGAGGCGGCGATCGCCAGGGCCGCGGCAGCGGCCAGGGTGCGAATGGGGGGCATGATTTTGTCTCCGGTGGGGCCAGCGTCATTGCGTGGCCGGGTTTTTCCTTAATTGCATTTTATGCAGTCAATATGCAAAACTGGCAGCTATGGAAAACACCAATGCCCCGCTTCGCCGCACGCACTTCACCCTGGACGGCATCCGGTACATCTGCCCGGACCTGCCGGCCGAGTTCGGCGTGGACTATTTCCGGTTGCCGGTCGTGCTGCGCCTGCTGCTGGAAAACGCGCTGCGCAACATGCAGGGTGCCGAGCGCGACGCCGCCGTGGCCGCCCTGTTCGGCTGGCTGGCGCACGGCACCAGCGAAGCGGAGATCGCCTTCCAACCCAGCCGCGTCCTGATGCACGACACAACCAGCACCCCCGCGCTGGTCGACATTGCCGCAATGCGCGACGCGCTGGCCGAGGCCGGCGTCGATCCGGCGGTCCTGAACCCCGTGCTGCCCGTGGACGTGTCGGTCGACCACTCGCTGGCCGTCGAGGCCTATGCGCGCGCCGACGCGGCGCAATGCAACCTTGACTTGGAACTGCGCCGCAACGCCGAGCGCTACCGCTTCCTGCGCTGGGCCTCCAAGGCGCTGACGAATGTCCGCATCCACCCGCCGGGCACCGGCATCATGCACACCATCAACCTGGAGCAGCTGGCCACGGTGGTCTGCCAGCAACCCGGCCCCGACGGCATCGCCCTGTATCCCGACATGATGATCGGCACCGACAGCCACACGCCGATGATCAACGGCATCGGGGTGCTGGGCTGGGGCGTGGGCGGACTGGAGGCGCAGACGGTCATGTTCGGCATGCCGACGATGCTGCGCATTCCCGATGTGATCGGCGTGCGGCTGACCGGCGCGCTACAGCCGGGCGTGACAGCCACCGATCTGGCGCTGACCGTCACGCAGCGCCTGCGCGCCATCCACGTCTCCGGCGAATTCGTCGAATTCTTCGGACCGGGCGTGGCCACGCTGCCCGCCGGCAGCCGCTGCGTCGTCGCCAATATGGCGCCCGAGTACGGCGCCACCACGGGCTACTTTCCGATCGATGGGGAAACGCTGGCCTACCTTCGCCAGACGGGCCGCGACGAGGCGCAGATCGCCCGCATCGAGGCCTACGCGCAATGCACCGGCATCGCGCTGGATCCGAACGCTGAGCCGCGCTATACCCGCGTGGTCGACCTTGCGCTGGACGCCGTGCAGATGCACGTGGCGGGCCCCAAGCGTCCGCAGGACCTGCATCCCTACGGCCAGACCCGCGCCATTCTTGCCGCGCTAAATTTCACGCCGCGCGCGCACACGGCCCTGCCCCGCCACGCCATCGCCATCGCCGCGATCACCAGCTGCACCAACACATCCGATCCGCGCCTGCTGACCGCCGCCGGCCTCTTGGCCCGCAAGGCGCGCCAGGCCGGATTGCGGCCGCCGGCGTGGGTCAAGACCTCGCTGGGTCCGGGCTCGCCGGCCGCAGCCGATTATCTGGCGCGCGCGGGTCTCCTGGACGACCTGGCCGCCGTGGGTTTTGACATCGTCGGCTACGGCTGCACCACCTGCATCGGCAACTCGGGCCCGCTGCCGGCGGTGGTGCGCGATGCCCTGGCCGACGGCGCCATCCACCCCGTCGCGGTGCTGTCCGGCAACCGCAATTTCACGGGGCGGATTCATCCCGACCTGGATCTGGGCTTTCTGATGTCGCCGCCGCTGGTCATCGCGTTCGCGCTGGCGGGGGACGCGGAACGGGACCTGAGCCGCGACCCCGTCCAGGTGACGTCCGATGGCCGCGCGGTCCATCTGGCGGACCTGTGGCCGACGGAAGCGGAGATCGATGCGGCCTTGGCCGCGGGGCAGCGTCCCGAGGACTATCGCGCGGCCTTCAAGATCGCCAGCGCGAATCCCGCCTGGCAGGCCCTGCAATCGCCCGACACGCCCCGATTTCCGTGGGACCCCGCCTCGACCGCGCTGCGCCGGCCGCCATTTGCCAGTACCGAGGCGGTCAGCCAGCTTGGCCGCTACACCGCGTATCCGCTGCTGGTGGTGGGCGACGACGTCACGACCGACCATCTGTCGCCCGCCAGCGCGATCCCGCCGGATAGCCTGATCGCCGACTTCCTGGTCGAACGCGGCGACGACCGCAATGACCTGAATGTGTTCGCCTCGCGCCGCGGCAATTGGGAAGTCATGATGCGCGCCGCGTTCTACAGCAAGAGCCTGACGAATCTGCTCTGTCCGCCAGCGCCCGTGGGTCACACCCTGCATGCACCCAGCGGCAGGCTGGAACCCATCTGGGAGGCCGCCGCGCACTACGCCGAGGCCTCGCAGCCGGCGGTGCTGGTGGCGGGCGCGCGCTTCGGCACGGGCTCGTCGCGTGACTGGGCGGCCAAGGGCCAGCGCCTGCTCGGCATCCGCGCGGTGCTGGCTGTCAGCTTCGAACGCATCCACCGGTCCAACCTGATCGGCATGGGCATCCTGCCGCTGCGCCTGCCGGACGGCGTAACGCCCGGCACCCTGCGGCTTGAACCGGGCGACCGGATCGACATCGATGCCGATGCCGCCGCGCTGACGCCCCGCGCCGCCATCCCGGTTCGCATTCTGCGCGCACAGGGCGGGACCGAACCGCTGACCACCACCGCCGCGGTCGAAACGCGGCTGGAGATCCGCCTGTTGCAGTTGGGCGGCGTCATTCCCGCTATCCTGTCGGACACCCTGTCATCGGCCGTCCGCCACCCATGAGCGCGCAAACCAATACCGTCACGAAGATCCTGGACCTGATCCGGGAAGACCGCCTGCAGGAGGGCGCGCACCTGCGCGCGCAACAGATCGCCGACCGCCTGCGGCTGTCGCGTTCGCCGGTCAACGATGCGCTGGGCATCCTGGCGCAGCACGGCGTCGTGGCGCGCAAGCCCAACCGCGGGTATTTCCTGCTGCGCGACTTCGACGCGACGGGCGACGCCCCCGCGGACATCACGCCCCCGTCGGCGGACGACATCGTCACGCAGACGTACTTCGCGCTGGCCGACGAACTGCTGCGCGGCGAATTGCCCATGCAGTGCAGCGAAGCGCTGCTGCGCACGCGCTACGCGCTTACGCAGGCGCAGACGCAGGCGCTGCTGGCCCGCATCTCGCAGGAGGGCTGGGCGCAGCGCCGGCCGGGCTACGGGTGGGAGTTCTCTTCCATGATGACCACGCCCGACAGCCTGCTGCAGTCCTACCGGCTGCGCCTGGCGCTGGAGCCGGCGGCGCTGCGCGAACCGGGCTTTCACATCGACAAATCCGTGCTGGCGCGCTGCCGCGCCGCCGAAATGCACCTGCTTGAGGGCGGCATTGCCACCGACACCGCCGATCAGCTGCATGATCGCGGCGTGAGATTCCACGAGTCGCTGGTGGAAGCCTCGGGCAATCCGTTCTTCATCGACACAATTAAACGCGTCAACCGCGTGCGCCGCCTGCTGTCGTACCGCTCGATGCAGGACCGCAGCCGCTACAAGCAGCATTGCGATCAGCACCTGGCCATCCTGGACCTGCTGGAACGCGAGCGCAACGACGAAGCGGCCGACGCGCTGGCCGCCCATCTGCGCAGCACACTCGACAACCTGGCCCGCATCAGCGGCATCCTGACTTCGTAGGCCGCGCGGGGCGCGGCCGTTTTCAACTGGCAGAAAAGAGGCTCGCGCCATGCATGTCTACATCGGCTCCCGGACCACCCGGGAACGCAACGCCCGCGGCGAGGGCATCAGCGTGTACGACTACGCGCCCGGCTCGGGAACGTTGACGCTCAAGCAGGTCTTGGGCAGCTTGCACAACCCGTCGTATCTGTTGCCGCACCCCACCCTTGACGTGATCTACACCGTGCATGGCGACAGCAGCGAGGTCAGCGCCCTGCGCCGCGATCCGCGCGACGGCACGCTAAAGCCGTGGCACACGCAAGGATGCGAAGGCCGCAATCCCGTGCATCTGGCGTTGGGGCCCTCTGGCCGCTACCTGATGGTGTCCAACCACCTGACGGGCACGCTGGCGGTGCTGCCGGTGGCGGCGGACGGCGCGTTGCAGGCCGTGGCGCAGGCCGTGCCGCTGGCCGGCGAGCCGGGCCCGCACCGCAAGGAACAGCCGTTTTCCAAGCCGCATTTCAACGTGCTGGACCCCTCGGGCCGGTATGTCGCGGTGCCGGACAAGGGACTGGACCGGGTCTTTCTGTATGCGGCGGACGCGCGCGGCCTGGCCGCGCAGCCCGCCAGCGCCGTCGCCACGCGCGAGGGCGCGGGGCCGCGCCACGCCGTCTTTCATCCTTCCGGCCGATGGCTTTATGTCGTCAACGAACTGGACAACACCGTCACCGGATACGCCGTGCAGGAAGGGGTCTTGCTACCCTTTCAAGTGCTGCCCACCCTGCCCGACACCTACACCGGCAACAGCCGCGCCGCCGGCATCGCGCTCGGCGCGGGCGGTCTGCATCTGTATGCGTCGAACCGCGGCGGCGACAGCATCGCGGTGTTCAGCGTGGACCCGGCCAGCGGACGGCTCGCGGCGGTGCAGCACACCCGTTCCCACGGCCGCACGCCGCGCTTTTTCACGCTGTCGCCCGACGGCCGGTTCCTCTTCGCGCTGAACGAAGACAGCGATACGTTGCAACGCTTTCGCGTCGATCCGGCGCGCGGCACGCTGACGCATGACGACTACGCGCTGCCCGTTGGCAGCCCGGTGTGCATGGTGTTCGCCGGCCCCTAGAAGTCCATCGACGCCGACAGCATCACGGTGCGCGGCACGCCTTGCGAGATCGTGCCGTACGACGCCACGCCGGACCAGTAGGCGCGGTTGAACACGTTGACCACATTGGCGCGCAGCGTAACGTCCCGGCCCTGCACCTTCAGGGCATAGCGCGCGCCCAGGTCGAACGTCGTCCACGACGGCACGGACTGCGTGTTGGCCTGGTTGATGTATTCGCGGCCGGTATAGACCATGCCGCCCGTCAAGGTCAGCCCGGTCACCCACGGCGTATCCCATTCGGCGCCCAGATTGACCGCGACGGTCGGCACGCCCACCGGCCGGTTGCCCTGCGTGGCCGCGCTGCTGGTGCGCGTCAGCTCGGCATCCAGCAGCGTCACGCCGCCCAAGAGGCGCAGGCCGCGCAACGGCTCGCCGGACACATTCAGCTCCAGCCCGCGGTTGCGCTGCTCGCTGTCGGCGGCATACACCCCGTTCGTGAGCTGCCCGCTGGGCTTGGTGATCTCGAAGGCGCTCAGCGTCACCATCGCGCTGTCCAGCTCCACCTTGACGCCCACTTCCTTCTGCTTGGCCTTGTAGGGTTTGAAGACCTCTCCCGAATTGATGGCGGTAGCGGGCGCCACGTCGCCCTTGCTCAGGCCTTCGATGTAGTTGGCGTAGAGCGACACGTTGTGCCAGGGCTTGATGACCAGGCCCGCCAGCGGCGTGGTCGCGCTTTCGTCGTAGCTGACGGTGCGCACGCCCGTCGCGCCATTGAAGTTGCGCGACTCGATGCGCTGGTGGCGCAGGCCCAGCGTCAGCTGCGCACGCTCGTTCAGGATGCTGAGCGTGTCGGCCAGCGCCAGCCCGGACAGATCGGACGAGGACACCTTGGGCACGTTGGCCGGCGCGGGAATATGCTGCTCGGGACGGGTGATCGGACGGTAGATGTTGGACGTGAGCGGCGTGCCGCTCACGCTGGCCTGGCTGTTGCGGTCGCTGTACAGGCTGCCCATGAAGCTGACGGCGTGGCGCACCGGCCCCGTGTCCAGTTTGGCGCGCAACCCGGCGTTGTAGGTGCTGCGGTCGACCTGGAAGCGGAAGTTGTTGGGCGTCACGACCGTGTCGCCGGCCTCGTTCACGATGGTGGGCGTCTGGTCCGACAGACGCGAGACCGCGGTATCCGAACCGCCCGCGTCCGCAAAGACGGTCAGCCGGTCGCTGATGTCGTACTCCACGCGCAAGAGCGCCGACTGGCCGTCGGACTTCCACCATCCCCACGGCTGCGTGGCGTTGCGGCGGCCGTCCGCCGCGCGCGGCACGGCAATGCCGGGCGCCACCAGGAACGGCCGCGTCGGGGCGTCGATCTTCTCGTGCTGCGTCAGCAGGTCCAGCGAGGCGCGCAGCCGTTCGCCCTGGTAATCCAGCGACAGCGCGCCGATGGTCGTGCGCGAGGTCATGTTGTCCAGCGGCGTGTCGCCCTGCCGTTGCATGCCGTTGACCCGCACGCCCCACTCGCCCGCCTCGCCAAACCGGCGGCTCAGGTCCACCCGGGCGCCGAACTGCGAGTCGCCGACGTAATCGGCCGACACGCGGGTCAGGTCCTCGGGCAGCGCGCGTTTGGGCACCATGTTGATCACGCCGCCCACGCCGCTGTTGGGCGACATGCCGTACAGCAGCGCCGCCGGCCCTTTCAGCACTTCCACCCGTTCGATGTAGTCGGTGAAGACGTGGTAGTTGGGCGCCACGCCATAGACGCCGTCGAAGGCGATTTCGCCGAGGTTGCCTTCCCCGATTGGAAAGCCGCGGATGTAGAACGAGTCGGTCACGCCGCCGATCTGGCCGGTAAAGCGCACCGACGGTTCGACGGTCAGCGCATCGGCCAGCGTCACGGCCTGGCGGTTCGCCAGCAATTCCGCCGTATAGCTGGTGACATTGAACGGCGTATCCATCACGTCGCGATTGCCCAGAAGGCCCAGACGCGCCCCGCGCGCCACCTGGCCGCCGGCAAACTCAGCGGGCAGCGCGGACGGGCTCACGCCTGCCCCGGCGACGGTCACCGCGGGCAGCACGGTGGTCTCGCCAGCGGCCACCGGCAGCTTGCGCAGCGAGTATGCGCCGCCGCCTTGTTCCGACAGGGCATAGCCGGACCCCGACAGCAGGCGGGCGAACCCTTCGCGCACGGTGTACGCGCCCTGCAGGCCGTCGCTATGCTGGCCCGCCACCAGGGCGGGATCGAACGACAGCGGCACCCCCGCGGTGGCGGCAAACTGCGCCAGCACGTCGCCCAGCGGTCCGGCCGCGATGGCGTAGGACTTGCGCGCGGCGGCAGCGGCGGGCTCGGCCGCGTGCACCGGCGCCAGCGTTCCCGTGGCCGCAATCAGCGCCAGCCCAAGGCCGGCGGCCCGGACAAGCGACGCCGCTGGCGACAGAACGGCAAGGCCGCGCGGCAGGCGGGGCGGACGGGAGAGTCGGGAAACCATCAAGCGATCCTTCGTGGGTATGGGGTGGCGCGCATGTCGCGGCGGTTCACCCGGTACACCGGACGAAGCGGAAAAAAGTGTCAGCCGATCGGCGATTAATGTGTAACGGCGGCGCGCGGCGCGACCGTGATCCACCACGGCGTCACTTGGCTCACCCGCACCGGCAGCGTCTTTTCCAGCAGTCGCAGACTGGCGTCGATGTCGTTCAACGGGAACGCCCCCGACACCCGCAGGCCGGCCACCCCGGGATCGCAACGCAGCACGCCGTGGCGGTAGCGGCCCAGCTCGGCCACCAGATCTGCCAGCCGCCAGTTGCGCGCGGCCAGCATCCCGTCCGCCCACGATGCCGCCAGCGGATCGGCGGAGACGGGCGCGGCAGCCTCCTCGGCGGAAAAGACGGTCTGTTCGCCCGCGGCCAGCACCAACGGGTTTGCGCCTTCCCGGGCAGGCCGGACCTCGACCGCGCCTTCGAACACCGCCACGCGGACGCGCGCGCCCTCGTCGCGCACCATGAAGCGCGTTCCCAGCGCACGCAACACGCCCTGGGTCGTCTGCACCAGGAAAGGGCGCGGCACGGGCGCAGGATCATGCCCCGTGGTCAGCAGGATTTCTCCCGCACGCAGCCACAGCACGCGTTGGGCAGGGGTGTAGTCGACGTCCACGGCGCTGGCCGTGTTCAGCACCAGCTGCGTGCCGTCGGCCAGCGCGATGCGGCGCTGCTCGCCCGTGGCCGTGCGCAGGTCCGCGCGCCATTCGCGCCAGGGCAGTTCGCGCGCGCCCATCCAGGCCGCCGGTCCCAGCACCAGCAACCCGGCCAGCGCCCGCACGGCCTGCCGGCGCCCGGCGCGGTGCGCCTGGCGCAACGTCTGCCCGCCGATGTGCGGCGGGACCTGGCCGAAGCTGCGCAACATCGTCTCGACGCGTTGCCACGCGGCTTCGTGATCGGCGCTGCGGGCCCGCCAACGGTCCAGCGCCGCGCTATCCGCCGCCGACAGCGTTTCGGACTGCACGCGCACCAGCCAGCCGGCCGCCTCTTCAAGGATGGCGGGGTCGATGACCGCGTTCATGCCGCATCCGCCTGGTAGGCGATCAGGCAGGCGGCAAAAGCAGCCTGCATATGGCGCTTTACGGTCGAGAGCGACACGCGAAGCTGCCGGGCGATCTCGTCATAGCCCATGCCGTCGAACTGCGACAGCAGGAAGACCTCGCGAGTGCGGGACGGCAGCGAATGCAGGGCGGCGTCGATGGCGTGCAACGTTTCCAGGATCAGTGCGCGCGCCTCCGGCGAGGGGGCTTCGGCGGGCGGCACTTGCGCCACCGCGGCCAGGTAGGCGTCTTCGACCGACCGGCGGCGCCAGTGGTCCGCCACCAGACCCTTGGCGATGTGGGCCAGCAGCGCGCGCGGCTCGGCGCCGGTGTCTTCCCGGCGCCGGCCGGCCATCAGCCGCACGAACGTGTCGTGCGCCAGGTCCGCGGCATCGAAGGAACTGCCCAGCTTCTTGCGCAGCCATGCCGAGAGCCAGCCGTGGTGTTCGCGATAGAGCTTCGTGACGTTGTCGGCGGATGGAATTAGCGGCGCAGGCAAGGCGCACCTCGGCTTTCATGCAAATAGGAATTGTTTTTATTCTATACGAGCCGTTCGCACTCGCGCGTGCTTCGGGGCGGTGCGATAGAATCGGACACCTTCCCGCCACAGCCACGAGTGCCATGCCGAACGACCCGTCCATGCCTCAGTTCCTTGCCAGCGGCGGGCAAATGGGTGCCCGGGTCGCCAGTCATGACTGGTCGGCCACTCCGCTCGGTCCCCTCTCCAACTGGCCCGCTTCCCTGCGCATTGCCGTGGGCATGGTGCTGTCGTCCAGGTTCCCGTCCTGTCTGGTGTGGGGCCCGGGCCTGATCTCCATCTACAACGATGCTTTCGTGCCCATCCTGGGCGCCAAGCCCGACGCATTGGGCCGCCCTTTCAGTGATGTCTGGCGCGAAGCCTGGTTCCAGATCGGCCCCATCGCCGAACGCGCCTTTGCCGGCGAGGCCACCTTCATCGAGGACTATCCCGTCGAGCTCGCGCGGTACGGCCGCCTGGAGTTGGCGCACTTCACGTTCTGCTATAGCCCGGTGTACGACGAACATGGCAAGGTCGTCGGCATGATCGACACCGTCATCGAGACCACCGCGCGGATCGAGGCCGAAAAGGCCCAGGCCGATGCGCTGCGCCTGACGGAAGAGGCCCTGCGGCAAAGCCAGAAGATGGAAGCCATTGGCCAAATGACCGGCGGCGTCGCGCACGACTTCAACAACCTGCTGACTGGGATTTCAGGCAGCCTGGAACTGCTTTCGCAACGTCTCGCGCGCGGCCACACCGATGACCTCGACCGCCACATCGCCGTGGCAAAAAGCGGCGCCGAAAAGGCGGCCGTCCTGACGCGGCGCCTGCTGACCTTCTCGCGCACCCAGCCGCTCGAGCGTTCGGTGGTGGACATCAATGGCGTCATCGACGGCATGGAAGCGTTGATCGCGCGCAGCGCCGGATCCGCAGTCACGCTGGAAATGGACTGCGCGCCCCGGTTGTGGCCCGTATGGGTTGACTCGCACCAGCTCGAGAACGCGCTCCTGAACCTGTGCCTGAACGCGCGCGACGCCCTCGACGCGTGCGGCATCTTGCGCATCGAAACGCGCAACGTCACGCTGGACGCGGACGCCGCTCGCGACCGTGGCCTGCAGGCCGGCGATCACGTGCTGCTGCGCGTCTCCGACACGGGCTGCGGCATGACGGCGGAAACCGTGCAACGCATGTTCGAGCCCTTCTACACCACCAAGCCGGCCGACCGCGGCACGGGTCTGGGCCTGTCGCTGGTGCACGATTTCGTCCGGCAATCGGGCGGGCACGTGCAGGTGCGCTCCCAACCGGGCCAGGGTACCGACATCGACCTGTTTTTCCCGCGCCACGGTGGCGCCGGGGTCGACATGGCCTCGGCCGTCGCGACAGCGGACCAGCCGCCCCGCGTCCTGCAAGGGGGCACGGTCCTGTTGGCCGAGGACGACCCCGCAGTACGCGAAGTCACGGCCGAAGTGCTGAAGGAAATGGGCTACGACGTGATCGAGGCCACCGATGGCGCCAGCGCCCTACGGCAACTGACCGCCCTGCCGCGGATCGATCTGCTGGTCTGCGACCTGGCGCTGCCGGGCGGCGTGAACGGCCGGCGCGTGGCGGAAACCGGCCGCGCGATGCGGCCCGGCATGAAGGTGCTGTTCATCACCGGCTACGGCGAAAGCGCCGAAGGCGCCAATGTTCCGGCGAGCGACGCGCCGGTGCTGCTCAAACCCTTCATGCTCGATGACCTGTCGAGCCAGGTGCATGCGTTGATGCGCTGATGGGGCGGCGCTCAGGGGTGCCGGCCCCGCGTCGTGCGGATCCAGAACAGGCCGGCCGCCGACAACAGCATGGCGCACAGCAGATACGCAAAGCAGATCAGCAGGCCGAAGAAATAGTAGCGGTCGTAGACGCTGGCCGCCCACCATGCCGTGCCGCCATACACGGCCATCACGATGAACGGCAGCCACAGCACCACGATGCCTGCGCGGCGCCAGCCCGGCGTGTTCAGACGGGGAAACCTGCCGGCCTTTGCGCGCAGCACCAGGGCCAGCGCCGACAGCGCCGGCAACAGGAAGGCCAGCACCGCCAGCACCAGCAGGCCCGCATCCAGGCACGTCGCCACGAACTCGCGCAAGATGTTCTCCCGAGGGCGCCCGACACGGGCGCCGGTTGGGACGTTATACACGAGCGCTACAACCGGCAGCCGCGGCCGGGCCTAGTAATCCATCGGCACGTGGCTCTGCGCGGCGCGGATCTCCTGCAGATGCCGTTCGGCCTCCTGACGCTCGACGGCGGGGGGCAAGGCGCGCCAGCTCACCAGGTTGCCCGGTGTCTTCACGGGCATCCACCCCAATACGCTGTACAGCGAAATCGCGGTGCCGCCCGTGTCCAGCCGCGTCTCGTAATAACCCTGACGATCCGGCACGGTATCGCCGGGCGTCCAATCCAACTGAGACATCCAGGTCTCCTCCTGGTGAAGCGTGTGCGCTAGGCGCCGCCGTCTACGAAAGAGCGGCGTTCCTCCGATCGTATAGCGTCCGGCCAGACTTGTCCCCGGTCAAAAAGCCGGGACAACGCATTATTGACAGAGGGGAATCCCTAGGCCGGCCGCATTTTTTTGGATTGCTAAAGCCCGAATTCAGGCGCTAGCATGCGGCAACGGATTTTTACCCGCCGGACGGACACGGGCCGCCCGTTCCCCCCTGCGCCCTACGACGGCAATGCCGAAATCGATCTTCCCGCAGTACCCGAGGGATCGGCTGGCCGCTCTGGCAAGCGCCACTTCCCTGCGCGCCATCCGCGAAGGTCTGCTTTGGGCCATGCCCTGCCTGCTGGTGTCCGCGCTGTTCCTGGTGCTGTCCGTCTGCGCCCGGCTGATGGGCCTGCCGGGCGGCATTGCCGACGCCCTGGCCGACCTGCACGGCGCGCTGTCCGCCGTCATGCCGCTCCTGGCCGGCACGGCCATCGGCTACATGCTCTCGATTCGCCACCGGCTGCCGCACCTGCCCACCGCGTTGCTGTGCCTGTGCCTCGTTGTCATCGCCGAACGCCTGCTGGCGCCCTACCCCCGCGCGGCGTCCACGCTCACCCTGTTCATCGCGATCGTGATCCCGATTTCGTCCGTACCGCTGATGGCCTGGCTGCACCGGCGCCGCTGGACGCAGCTGGCGCCGGACGGGCTCATCGGCGAGAACGTGCGCGACTCGCTGAACATGATCGTCCCCGGTCTGCTGACCGCCGGCCTGGTGATGGCGGCGTTGTCCGCCGCGCTCTCGATCCCGGCGGTGGCGCAAGTCGACATCCCGCTCAGCATGGCGTCTCTGGACAGTCCCTACAGCGCTGGCGCGATCGTGGCCGCGTTGAATTCGATGTTCTGGTTTTTTGGCATCCACGGCGCGCACGCCATGGCGCCGATCATGGACGTGCTGGACCAGGCCACGCGGCTCAACGCGACAAGCGTCGCCGCGGGCTACGAAGGCGTCTATGCGCTGAACGGCACGCTGCTGGGCGCCTTCGTCTTCATCGGCGGCTCGGGTGCGACGTTGTCGCTGGTCGTGGCGATCCTGCTGTTCTCGCGCAGCGATTCGCTGCGGGTATTGGCGCTGGCGAGCATTCCCGTGTCGCTCCTGAACATCAACGAGATCCTGCTGTTCGGCCTGCCGCTGATCCTGAACCCGCGGCTTCTGCTGCCTTTCGTGCTCACGCCCGTCATCAACGTGCTGATGGCGCTGGCAGCGGTGCAACTGGGTTGGCTTGCGCCCGCCACCGTGGCGCTGCCGTTGACGTCGCCCGTGCTGTTCAACGCCTATCTGGGCGCGGGCGAACAGGTGGCGGGGATCGCGTTGCAATGCGCGCTGGTGGCGTTGGGCGCGTGCATCTATGCGCCCTTTCTGATCGCGCTGGAGCGGCAGCGCAAGGCCGATTCCACGGTGTATTTCAAGTCGCTGGACGCGACCTTTCCGCAACTGCAGGAAGAATCGCTGCTGTACGCGCACGACCCCGTTGCGTCCACCTACGCCACGCGCGCGCGGCGCCGCGCCGAAGTCGCACGCATCCGCGCCATCAGCGAGTACGACTTCTACCTGGAATACCAGCCACAGGTCTCGCTGCGCACGGGCCAGTGCACCGGCTGCGAGGCGCTGCTGCGCGCCACCGGCCCCGAAGGCACGCAACAGGCGCCGCTGGAATTCCTGCGATGGCTGGCGCAGGCCGGCCTGATGGGCGAAGTGGATCTCTGGGTGGCGCGGCAAGCGGTGCGGCAATGCCTGGCTTGGCGCGCGCAGGGCTTCTCGCTGCCCATGACGATCAACGTCACGGGCGCCACGCTGACCTCGCCGGCTTACCTGGACCGGTTGATCAAGGTGCTGGACCAAACGCGGGGCCAGGTCTCGGTGGAGCTGACGGAAGATGCGCTGGTCGAGGACGCGCAGGCGCTGCACACCGCCTTTGACCGGCTCCACGGCATCGGCGCCCGTGTCTACATCGACGACTTCGGCACGGGCTATTCCGCGTTGAGCTACCTGCACCAGTTCCAGATCGATGCGGTCAAGATCGACCGCAGCTTCGTGATGGCGCAGAGCCATGACCGGGGCGCGCTGGTGATGAGCGGCCTCTTGCGGTTCTGCGAGGCATTGAACCTGCAGATCATTGTCGAAGGCGTGGAAACCGATGGACAGTTGTCCGCGCTGGCGTCCAGCGCGGAGATCATCGTGCAGGGCTGGTACTACAGCAAGGCGGTGTCGGGCGAGCTTGTCGTGGACTTCGCGCGCCGGCGGCAGGAAGGGCCTGCCCTGCCGGCGAACCTGCCCGAAGCAAAGGCTATTTGATGCCGATGAACGGCAGCGCCGCGCCCGGCACCTGGGTGGACGGCAGCACGCCATCCCATTTTTCCACGGCGTTCAGGCTGACGAGGTTGGTGTTGGCGGCCAGCGCCTCGGCCTTGGCGCGGATCGAGGCCGCCTCGGCTTCGCCGCGCATGCGGATGCCGTCGGCTTCCGCGGTGAACTGCTGACGGCGCGCGTCGGCTTCGGCCTTGGCCTTGACCACCTGGATCTCGGCGGTGATCATCGCCGTTTCCTTTTGCTGGCGCGTGGTTTCGATCTGCACCTGGGCCAGCATGCGCTGTTCGATCGAATGCTCGTAGGCCTGCGAGAAACCCACTTCCTCGATCTGAACGCCCACCACCTGGACCGGCGCGCCTTCCATCGTCTTGAGGACGGCGTTGTTCACATCCAGGCCGAGCTTCTGGCGTTCCTGGATGGCGCGCACGGCCGTGTACTGGCCAAATACGTTCTTCACCGCGTCCGGCGTCTTGCGCTCCAGCACGCGCATCTGCAGATTGGCGATGGTGCCGTACTCGGAATAAAGCTCTGCGACGTGCTCGGCCGGCACGCGGTAGGTCACCGACACGCGCAGCGTGGCCGGCTGCTGGTCATAGCTGTAGGCCTCGAGCTTTTCAAACACGAAGGTGTGGTCGCGCACGGACACCGTCATCACGTTGTCGATGAACGGCGTCTTGAAATCCAGGCCGGGTTCGGCCACGCGCACCAGCTTGCCATTGCGCAGCACCACGCCGCGCTCGCCCTGATCCACCTGGAACCACGAGCCGAACGCGATGAACAGGATCAGCAGGAAGATGAGCGCGGTGCCAATGGCGAATGTCAGTTTGCGCGGTTTGACCGCGCCGATCGTCTTGACCATCTGGATATCTGTCGGCTTCATCTTCACTTCCAATCCCTGTCTGTTCTTTTGCGTTTACGGTCCGAGAGCACCGCTGCGATGCCGCGCGCGAGCAGATAGGCGATGACCGCCGCCCCCACCAAGATCAGGAAATACCGCATCGAGCGTCCCCCCCGGGAAAGAAGGACGGGATTCTAGCCCGCAGCGGGCGCGCTGCCGCAAGCGGGTATCAACGTAATGTGGCGATACGTTTCCGAACGTTTCACGCAGCGGAATTTTGGCGGATTTACGCCCCGTACCAGCGCAACCCCAACCGGGACAGCGGATCGGGATAGTCCCAGAACGCGTGGTCCAGCGTCTCCATCTCTTCCTGCTCCGCCTCGGTCATCGCCCCGTAGATATCGTTGAGCTGCACCACCTCGGGCGAAGCCTCAAAACGGTCGATCAACGCGCGCATGCGCGAGAGCACGTCCAGCATGTTCACGGCCCCGATCTTGCGCAGCGCCTGCAAGGCAAGCTGGCAGGTCTCGTCGCCCCAATTGCACAGAAACTGCATGAAGCCACCGTTGTTGATGTCGGCCTCCATGCGCCACAGCGCGACCAGTTCCTGGTCGGTGGGGGACAAGCGGTCAAGCTTCCATTCGGCTGCCTGCAACGCCGCCATGGCCTGCTCGTAACGCATGTCCCACAGCAGATCGTGCACGTTGAGCATGCCCTGCGGCACCGGCGCGGCCAGCGCGGGCCACACGACGCCGTGCCCGTCATCCACCAGTTGCCACGCCTGGCGCGCCTCGGGCGTGGCCTCATGCAGGCGGATGTGCCGCCGTATCGGCTCCCTGACCTCGCGGCCGTCGGCAAGCGTCAACAGCACGTGCGTATCGGTCAACGTCAGGGCAGTGATGCGGTAGTCGGGAGTCGGCATTGCAAGGGTCCGGCATGACAGGAAAGCGCAAGACCCTACCGGATCGGCGCGGCGCTGTCGAGGCGCGCCCGTTGCCGGGGCGCATCGCGCCGCATCCTGTTACGGCTCCCTGTTCACCCATCTGCTACGTTAAACAGGACCGCGCCGGGGTCCCATCCGGCGCGCTTGTCGGAGATCGACCATGCCCCGCCCTTCCGAGTCCGCTCCCCTCATCGGAGTGGTCCCGCCGTACATGCTGGACCGGCTTGCGCAGCACACCGATGCGCGCGTCAGCATGCCTGCCGTCAAGACGATGATCATTGATCAGCAGCAGCGCAGCCTGCGCGAGATGGCGGGACAGCCGCCTCGCGCGACGCTGGCACCGGCGCGCCAGGTGGCGCCGGCGGGCACGCCCGACCGCGCCGTGCACGACGCGGGCAACGGCACCACGCTGCCCGGCAAGCTGATTCGCGCCGAAGGCGCGCGGCCGAGCGGCGACCCGGCGGTGGACGAGGCCTACGCGCATCTGGGATCGACCTACAAGCTTTTCTGGAATGTGTACAAGCGGCACTCCATCGACGCGCATGGCCTGCCGCTGATCGGCACGGTGCATTACGGCGAGGACTACGAAAACGCCTTCTGGAACGGCGCGCAGATGGTGTTCGGCGATGGCGACGGCGAGATCTTCAACCGCTTCACCGTCGCGGTCGACATCATCGGCCACGAGCTCACCCATGGCGTGATCGACACCGAGGCCGCCCTCCTCTACCAAGGCCAGCCCGGCGCACTGAACGAATCGCTGTGCGACGTGTTCGGCGCGCTGGTCAAGCAGTATTCGCTGGGGCAGACGGCCCGGGAGGCGGATTGGCTGGTGGGCCAGGGCCTATTCACGGAAAACGTGCAAGCGCGCGCGCTGCGCTCGATGGCCGAGCCTGGCACCGCGTACGACGATCCCGTGCTGGGCACGGACCCGCAGCCGGCGCACATGCGGGATTATGTCGATACGCCGCGCGACAACGGCGGCGTGCACATCAACTCGGGGATTCCGAACCGCGCGTTCTATCTGGCCGCCACGGCGCTGGACGGCAATGCGTGGAACGGCGCGGGGCACGTCTGGTACGACACGCTGTGCGACAAGCGCCTGCGCCACGATGCCGCGTTCAAGGATTTTGCGGGCCTGACGCTACTGGTCGCCGGCGAAAAACACGGAACGGACGTGCGCCGCGCCATCGACGAGGCCTGGAAGGCCGTGGGCGTGCTGCCATGATCGAACTGCCGCCCCTCGACCTTGCCCAGCTCGTGCGCCTTAGCCGCGAGGGCGGCCTGGCATACCTGCCCGGCCTTGCCCAGCCGCGCCGTATCGACATGGCCACCTGCCCGCCTGGCGTGCGGCAGGAGGTCTGCGATGCGATCCTGCATGCCGCGCCGAAAGCCATGCCCAGCAGCGCCAGCGCGGGCGGCGATCAGCGCTATTTCCACGTGGAAGTGGAATTCGAAGGCGCGGATACCGCGCGGGTCACTTTTGACGTGCCGGAGGCCGATGCGCCGGAAACGCTGGTGCGTCTTTGGAAGCGCCCGCCCGGCCAATCTGAATAGCGCGCCCCGCATACAGACCAGTCACCGCCATGATGGCGCACAACGCCACGCACACGCCTAGCGCGGCGCCCCAACCGCCCAGCTTGTCATGCACGCCGCCCACCAGCGCGGGGCCTGTCGCGGCGAACAGGTAGCCGGCACACTGCGCCATGCCCGACAGCGCCGCGGCCTGCTGCGCATGGCTGGCGCGCAATCCCACGAACGCCAGGCCCAGGATGATGCCCGCGCCGGTGCCCAGGCCCAGCAGCGCGATCCACAACGCGCCCCATGCGGGCGCCGCGATCAGGCCCGCGAACGCGACGCACGACGCGCCCGCCGCGCAGAACGCCGCGACCCGCTGGTCCCTCAACCGGCGCAGTAGCGGCGCCATGAACAATGCGGGCGCCGCGGACGCGAGCTGCATGAATCCATGCAGCGATCCGGCGCGTTCGGCCGAGTAACCCGCGTCGCGCAAAATGGCGGGCAGCCAGCTCACCGCCACATAGAACACGAAAGAATTGATGCCCAGGAACACGGTGACCTGCCAGGCCAGCGGCGAACGCCACAGGCGCACGCCGTGCGGCGCGTGGGCGGTGGTCGCGGCGGGCGGCGTGTGGCCCGCAAGCTGGGGCAGCCACAACAACAGGCTGATCAACGGCAGCGCCAGCATGCACAGCGTCGAAAACCGCCAGCCGCCCAGGGGCAGATTGGCAAGCGGAATCGCAACGGCCGAGGCCAATCCCGCCGCAAGACCCATCGTCAGCACGTAGGCCGACGTCAGCCCCGCCAGGCGCTGCGGGAAGTCCCGCTTCAGCAGGCTGGGCAGCAGCACGTTGCCCAACGCAATGCCCGCGCCGATGATGGCCGTGCCCGCGTACAGCCCCGCCGCCGCGCCCATCGTGCGGATCACGATACCGCCAGCGACGAGCAGCATCGCCGCAAAGAGCGTGCGCTCCAGGCCAAAGCGGCGCGCAAGCCCCGCGGCAAACAGCGACACCACCGCGAAGGCCAGCAGCGGCAGCGTGATGAGCATGCCGGCCGCCGCGGACGACAGGTCCAGCTCGGCGCGGATCAGGCCGATCAGCGGCGGCACGCCGGTGAACGGCGCGCGCAGGGCCATCGCAATGCAGAGAATGCCCAGGATCAGCAGCGCTGGGCGGCTGGGTGGCGTCGAAGGGCGGGAAACGTGCATGGTCACTCGGCTGTCGGCTAAGGGAAACGGAAAGGCCACCAGCTTACGCGCCGCCCGCCTTACCGAATTTCGAGATAATGACAACTTTTCCCGCAATTCGGCCACATTCCCCATTTGCAGCGCCGCCGCCCATGCGCACGCCCGACATACCGCCCGCCCCCTTCGATCCCGATTCCGCCACGCAATGGGCGTTTGCCATGCCGGTGCATGCGGCCGAGCAGGACAACGAATCGCCGACGCACCGGCACCACATGGGCCAGCTTGTCCTGGCGCTGCGCGGCGGCGTCACCTGCTCGGTGCCGCTAGGCCTGTGGATGGTGCCGCCGCAGTGCGCCGTCTGGATCCCCAGCGGCGTGCCGCACAGCAACCGGGTCACGGCCAATGGCCGCGTCTGCTTCCTGTTCGTGCCGGCCGACGCGCCGCGCCTGCCCACGGCATGCTGCACGCTGGCAATCACCCCGCTGGTGCGCGAACTGGTCGTGCACCTGGCCAACCTGGCGCCTGCCGACGCGGCGGCGCCCGCCAACCTCAGGCTGGCCGACGTGCTGATGGAGCAGCTGTCGCAGATGCCCACCGAGCACCTGCACCTGCCCATCTCGGATCATCCGCGCCTGCGCGAAATCGCCGGCGCGCTGAACGCGGATCCGGCGGACCGCAGCACCGTCGCGCAGTGGGGCAAGCGCGTCGCCATGAGCGAACGCACGCTGGCGCGGCTGGTGCAGCAGGAGGTCGGCATGAGCTTCGGCCGCTGGCGCCAGCAGCTGCACATCATCCTGGCGCTGCAACGTCTGTCGGCGGGCGTGTCGGTGCAGCGCACGGCCGAAGACCTGGGCTACGAGTCGGTCAGCGCTTTCATCACGATGTTCAAGAAGACGCTGGGCAAAACGCCCGCGCGTTACTTCGCGGACAAGAGCGACCCGCAGGCCACGCCGCCCTGAACGCGCGCGCGGGTCACGCCTGTCTGGAACCGGCCACAATGAAAAGGCGCGGAAACGGCAGCAGCACGGTGCCATCGGCCAGCGCCGGATAGGCCTGCTCGATCAACGACTGATAGCGCGCCAGGAAACTGGCCTGCTCGGCGGCATCCAGCTTGTCCAGATAGGGCCGCAAGGCCGTCCCCTTGAACCACTCGACCACGGCGGCGGCGCCCGCGAGCGGATGGTGGTAGGTCGTGCGCCACACGTCCAGCGTGCCGCAATGCGGCTTGAGAAGTTCGTAATACCAAGCCGCGCTGTGACGCGGCGGATGCTTGACGCCGCCGATCTTGGCCGCCCAAGGCGCCTCGCCCGCCACCTGCCTGGCCAGACGATGCGCGGGTTCTTCCAGGTTGTCGGGCGTCTGCACCGCCAGGCTGCCGCCGGGGGCCAGCTTGGCCACCAGCGCGGGGTACAGCGTCTCGTGGTCGGGCACCCATTGCAGCGCGGCGTTGGCAAGGATCACGTCGTAGCGCTGCGGCGGATTCCACGTGGCGATGTCGGCCAGCTCGAACGACAGCGCCGGCAAGCGCTTGCGCGCCGCCTCGATCATGTCCTGCGAGCTGTCCATGCCCGAGATCTCGGCGTCTGGATAGCGGCTTGCCAGCACTTCGGTGGAATTTCCCGGCCCGCAGCCCAGGTCCACGGCGCGCTTGACGAGCAGATTGGGCAGGGCCGCCACCAGGTCCCGCACCGGGCGGGTACGTTCGTTTTCAAAGGCGGAATATTGCTTGGCGGACCAGCTGTTCATAATCGTTCCTTGCGTGGCGATGGGGGTAGCGCCGACTGTACGCCTCGCCTTTTCCCCTGACAAATTCACGGTGGCGTCGCTTGCCATATCGGCTGCATATGGACTGCACAAAATGACCACCATGAAAAAACCCGCCGGTTGTCGCCGGCGGGCGGTTGGAAGGCGGGACGCCAGGGTTACTGCGGCTTCAGTTCATCCGAGCGGGTTTTCCACAGCGAGAACAGCACGCCGCCAAGGATCAGGCTGAAGGTCACGCCCAGCGAAATCGCGGGAGGCACCTTGCCGATGAAACCGACCAGGAAGATCTTCGTGCCGATGAACACAAGGACCAGCGCCAGCGCGTACTTCAGGTAATGGAAGCGGTGGATCATCGCCGCCAGGGCAAAGTACAGCGCACGCAGGCCCAGGATCGCGAAGATGTTGCTCGTGTACACGATGAACGGGTCGGTCGTGATGGCGAAGATCGCGGGCACCGAGTCCACGGCAAACACCAGGTCGACAAACTCGATCAGCACCAGCGCCAGCAGCAGCGGCGTCGCGTAACGCACCTTCTTGGACGTGGCCGGATCGACCTCGGTCACCATGAACGCGTTGCCGCGCAGGTCGTCCGTGACACGCATGTGACGCTTCAGGAACTTCAGGATCGGATTCGTGGCGATGTCAGGCGTCTGGTCCGCGATCATCCACATCTTGATGCCCGTGAACACCAGGAACGCGCCGAACAGATACAGCAGCCAGCCGAAGTTGCTGACCAGGGCGGCGCCCAGACCGATCATGGTGGCACGCAGCACGATGACGCCCAGGATGCCCCAGAACAGCACCCGGTGCTGGTACTGGCGCGGGATCGCAAAGAAGCTGAAGATCAGCGCGATCACGAACACGTTGTCCATGGACAGCGATTTTTCGATCATGAAGCCCGTGTAGTAGGCCATGCCGCTTTCCGCCCCCATGTTCCACCAGACCCAGCCGCCGAACAGCACGGCCGCGGTGATGTAGCCGGCGGACAGCAACAGGCTTTCGCGCACGCCGATCTCGCGGTCTTCCTTGTGCAGCACGCCCAGGTCAAAGGCCAGGAGGCTGACGACGATACCGACGAAGAGCAGCCAGCTCCACGCCGGTGTGCCGAGAAAATCGGCATTGAAGAAGGTGATCAGAGTGTCCATGATTGACCCCGCTAGATTCGAAGGAGCCCATCATCCCGCTCCGCCCAGAATGGAGAAATCAGCCTGAAAGTGAGTTAAGGTTCGGAAAAACCGAAGTGAGCCGACACCCATGCTGAACTACCGTCACCTGTACTATTTCTGGATGGTTGCCAAGGAGGGCGGGTTTTCCCGCGCCGCCGAGCGCCTGGACATGGCCATTCAGACGATCAGCGCCCAGGTCCGGGAACTGGAAAAGAACCTGGGCCATCAGTTGCTCAAGCCGGCCGGGCGTGGCGTGGCGCTGACCGACGCCGGCCAGGCGGCGTTCGCCCGCGCCGAGGAAATCTTCCAGATCGGGCAAGTGCTGCCGCAGGAAGTGCGCGCGGCCGCCACCAAGCCCGTCGTGCGCCTGTCCGTGGGCTTGTCGGACGGCATTTCCAAGCTGGCGGCACACGCCTTGCTAGGCCCCGTGCTGCACACGCCCGATCTGCATCTGACCTGCCATGAAGGCGAAGTGGAGGAGCTGCTGGGCGAGCTGGCGCGGCATCACCTGGATCTGGTGCTGGCCGGCCAGGGCGCCCCTGCCAACCCCAACCTGCGGCTGACCAGCGATCGCCTGGTGTCCTCGCCGGTGGACTGGTACGGCCCCGCCAAGCTGGTGCGCAAGTCGGACACGCTGGATTTTCCGCGCTGCCTGGAACGCCTGCCGGTGCTGCTACCCACGGGCCACTCGGTGCTGCGCCAGACGCTGGACCGCTGGTTTGCCGACCAGAACGTGTATCCGAACGTGGTGGGCGAATTCGAGGACAGCGCACTCATGTCGGTGTTCGCGGCGCGGGGCCTGGGCGTCTTTCCGCTCAGCCGCCTGGGCGGGGATGACGTCGCGCTGTTGCGCGGTCTGCGGCCGCTGGCGCGCTGCGAGGACGTGCACGAGGAAATCCACGCCATCCGCAACCGCCGCGGCCAGCACCACCCCCTGGTCCGCGAGATTCTTTCCCAGGCCAAAACTTCGGTTTTATCTTAATGTTTGTCACATCCACTCTGGTTTTTCGGAAATAGAATCCCCGCTATCGTGGCGGTTCTTTTTGAGTCATCGGAGTACCACATCAATGAAGAAAATCATCTGGCTCGCTTTTGCCGTCCTCGCGGCGCTCTGGACCGGGCTGGTGGCGCTGACCCTGCAACTGACCGACTGGGTGCTGGCCACCATTGCCACGACGCAGGTCCCTGGCGCCGCCGTCGACACCTCGCAATGGGTTGCGCCGGCCTGGGCGGCCCCCTGGGTGGATCCGGCATGGCTGGAATCGCTGCAGGGCGGCCTGGTCTGGGCCGCGCAAGGCCTTAACCAGATGCTGCCCTTCGCAGGCAGCCTCGGCACGCTGATCACCGTGCTCGGCTGGATCTTCTGGGGCTTCATCATGGCCGGCCTGCTGGTGGTTGCCCTGATCCTGCACTGGCTGGCCGGCAAGCGCGAGCAGCAGGCCCCGGGGCGGCAAGTGGTGTAAAAAGGGGGCAGGCAACGCGCCGCCCGGTACGCTGCCCTTACCCGGAGCGTGCCGTGCTGTCTCGATCTACCCGTTGCCTGACCCTGCCGTTTTCGGCGCTGCTGGCCTGCGCCGGCGCGGCGTCCGCCCAGGCAGCGTCTGCCCACGGCGTCGCGGTCTGCACCGTGACGGGAACATCGGGACAGTACAGCGTGCGGGTGCGCAACACCAGCGACAGGACGCTCTCGCACGCCGACGTGGTGGGCGTGCACCTGGATGCCGCCGGCCAGGGCGGCGCGCAGGTCACAGTCAACCTGCAGGACGTGCCGCCCGGCAAATACAAGACCGCCGTGCTGGCGCGCCCTGGCGAGTCCGCGGCGCTGGTCAGCATCGCCACCTACCAGACCATCGACGGCGTCGACACCCCCCAACAGGAACTCTACGCAGGCAAGGTCGCCCATGTCGCGCATGGCTCGGCCCTGCAATACACGTTGGCGCCGCTGGCCTTGCGCGGCTGGACGGTGGCCTATGGCACGGCGCAGAGTGCCAAGCTGGAACCCGGCAGCGCCGTGCTGCTGATCTATCCCGCCCGCACGGGCAAGAAACGCGACGTCACGCGGCCCGACGCCGGGCGCGCGCCGGCGGACGTGGTGCCGCTTGCGCCCTGCCCCGCCGTTCGCGGGAATTGACCGCGGCCTTTGACCGCGATCACGTGCCGCTCAAGAGGTCGCGCTCGTTCAGGAGCGCATAGACGATCTCGGGCCGGTTGTCGAAACCGCGGCGGATCGCGGCGGGCAGCGACGCCCGCGTCTTGCGGCACAGGCCAGGCAATTCTTCCAATTGAATCGAGATGCCGCGCGAGGTCCGCACCTCGTTTTCGCTGGGCGTGATGTGGATCACGATGCCAAGCTGGGCCTGGATGCGCCCCTGCATGGCCCGCAAGTCGTCCAGGCTGGTGATGTTTTCCAGCCGCGCGACCAGGCGCTTTTCTTCTTCCCTGGTCAGCCGCAGCACGCGCAGGTCGGAAGCCGGATTGGCCAGCAACCGGTCCCGGTCGCACACACAGGCGCCGGGAGGACATTCTTGGCGGATGGGAAACGGCAGGTTCATGGGGACGGTGCGCCAGCCACGACGGCGCGGGACGGTATCTTCCGGATTCTAACCAGGATGAACGACCGCCCGCACACGCGCACTGCTCGTTTACCCGCAAGCGCGTGCCGCGCCCGCCCCTTCCCGCTACCAGTAATAGTTCATGCTCAGCATCGCCTCGCGCTCCATGCCACGGAACGTGTAGGTGTAGTAACGCTTGTCGAATACGTTGTTCACGTTCAGGGCAATGCGGTAGCGCGGCGTTTCATAGGCGATGGCAACGTCGGCCAGCGTGAAGGCCGGGTTGTATTGCGTGGTGCCGTCCTCCGCGGTGTTCAGCGGCGCCTTGCCGCGATAGCGCAAGCCGCCCCCCAGCATCAGGCCCTGAACCTGCTGCGGCCGGTAATCCAGCCACAGGCTTGCCGTCTGACGCGCGGTCTGCGTGAGTTGGCGGCCCACATCCTGCAGGCGGTTGCTCTTGGTGGTGCGCGGGTCGATGTAGGTGTAGCCGGCCATCACGCTGAGTTCACGCGAGAGCGGAAACTTGGCCTCCAGTTCGACGCCGGTGGAACGCACCTCGCCCGTCTGCACGCTGAATCGCGGATGGTCCGGATCCTGCGTTGTCACATTGGTCTGGCGGATGTCGAAGACGGCTGCGGTCAAGAGCGCATCCGTGCCGGGCGGCTGGTACTTCACGCCGACTTCATACTGCTTGCCCTCGCGCGGCTTGAACGCCGTGCCGTCGAACTGCTTGCCCGTGATCGGATCGAACGCCGTCGAATAGCTGACGTACGGCGCCACCCCGTTGTCAAAGAGATAGAGCAGGCCCACGCTGCCGGTGGTGGCCGAGTCGCTGATGCGCGGTTGCGTGGTGCTGGTCTGGGTGGTGCGCACGAAGTCGCGGCGCAGGCTCACGTTGCCGACCCAATTGTTCCACTTGAGCTGGTTCAGCGTGTAGATGCCGGTCTGCTTCAGGTCCGTGCGCGACGGGTCCAGCTCGGGATAATCGATGTTCTGGCCATAGACCGGCGCATAGATGTCCAGGTTGGGCACGTCCCAGCCAAAGCCCAGCGCATCGTTCTCCTTGTAGCGCAGATAGTCCACGCCCAGCGCAAAGGTGTGCTGCAGGTCGCCCCACTTGAAGTCGCGCGATGCGCGGCTGTCCACGGCGAACGTCTTGCCGTTGGTGCGTTGGGCGAGGCTGCCGCGCGTGACCGTGCGCCGGTCATCAAGCAGGTCCATCGCGTAGATGTGCCGGTAGTCGATGTCGATCTCGGAATAGCGCAGGTTCTGGCGCAGTCGCCAGCCGTTGTCCGTGTCGTGCTCGAAGGCGTAGCCGATGGACTTCGTGTCGCGGTCGAAGCGGTCGAAATCCGGGTCACCCGCGGTGCGGCTGAGCGGCAGGTCGCCGATCTCTGGATAGGTATACAGGTTGGGCCACCAGCTCTTGGGCGTCGCACGCTCCTTGGAGTACGTGCCCAGCAGGGTCACCCGGGTCTGGTTCGTGATGTTCCACAGGATCGACGGCGCCACGGATATCCGGTCGTCGCGCGAACCGTCCGTGCGGCCGTCGCTGTCGCGGCCCAACACGTTCAGGCGATACAGTACCTTGCCTTCGGCGTCGAACGCGCCCCCCAGGTCCGCCGTGAGCTGGCGGCGGTTGTACGTGCCGTAGCTGGCGCCGACGCTGTTGACGTGATCCGCGGAGGGCCGTTTGGAGACCACGTTGATGACCCCGCCCGGCCGCCCCTGGCCGAACAGCACCGACGCGGGCCCCTTGAGCACTTCGATGCTATCGAGCTCTTCGATGTTGTCGTTCCAGGACGCATACGTGCCGGTCGACAGCTGCTTCAAGCCATCCTTGAAATAGGCGCTGCCGTCGCTGAAGCCGCGAATGACGGCGCCCGTCATCCGCGCATCGCTCGACCCCGACACCTCCGTCTGCACCCCGGGCGTGTAGGCCAGCGCGCTTTCCAGGTTGCGCGGCGCCTGCACCTTCAACTGCTCCTGCGTCACGATCGACACCGAACGCGGCGTCTCGATCAGCGGCACGTCCAGCTTGCCGCTCTGGCTGGAAAGCGCGACATAGCTGTCAGCCGTTCCCACCGCCACGCCATGCACCGTCACCGGCTCGAGCTGCGCGGAGCCGCCCGACGGGGCGGTCAGCGACACATTGCGGCCGTCGCGCTGGAAGGCGATGCCGGTGCCCGCCAGCAACCGGCGCAGCGCCTCGTCCGGCGTCAACTGTCCCGCTACCGCCGGCGCGGTGCGGCCGCGCACGGTCTCGGGCAGATAGAAGATCACCAGCGACGCCTGCTCGCCCAACTGCAGCAGCGCATCGCCCAGCGGCTGCGCCGTGATGCTGATCTGCACCGGCGCGGTCTGCGCCACCGCATCGTTGGGCATGGCGCCCCACGCCAATGCCAGGGAAATCGCCAGCGCGCCGCCGGCGCCGTGCGCACCGCGTCTTGCGGCCTTGCGCGCCGCTGCGCGCTGCTTAACTTGCTTGTCCATCATCAGAAGAAAATTCCGGTACAACTGCCCGCGCCGTGAGCGCCCGACACCCTTGGCCAAAGGTTGCTTCCAGGGTCGATCGGCCTCTCGCGTACGACCCCTTTCATCGGATAGACGCCGCAAGCCCGGAAAAACCGGAATGATTCTCGATAGAATATTTGAAACAAAATAATTCTGAACGGCGACGGTCGCCCTTTCGCTTCCGAAACCGGGAGTGGCCAGCAGCGGCGCTAGCGCGGCGCCAGGACTGCGCCGCCCCCGGCCGGATACAGCACGATCACCGGGGCGATGTGAGGCAGCACGTCCAGCACCGATTCGGGCTCGTCGATCGGCAGGGTGCCAGCCACGCGCAGTTGCGCAAGCTTGCGGTCGTCGATCCGCAACGGATTGCGCAGGTAGCGGTTCAGCTCCGCCACCACCTGTGCCAGCGGCGTATCGCGGAACATGAGCCGGCCGCGCTGCCAGGCCGTGATCGCCGCCACGTTTTCCTGGTGCGGCGCATCCAGGGGCCCGCCGGGCGCGTAGCGCGCGGCGTAGCCTGCCGTCAGGTGGCGTGTGGTCCTGTTCCACCATTCGCCAGCGGAGAACGCCACGCTGCCCTCGTCCACCGCCAGCGCCACGGCATCGCCCTCGCGCCGCACATTGAAACGCGTACCCGTCACCCGCACCTGTGCCGCCCCTGCATTCACCGTAAAGGGCCGCGCCGCGTCCGGACTAACCGTGAACAACGCCTCGCCCGCCAGCAGTTCGACCTCGCGCCGGTCCGCGTACAGCGCGACCTGCAATTGCGTGTCGGTGTTCAGCTCCACCAGGGAGCCATCGGGCAAGGCCACGCGCTTGCGCTCGCCCCGCGCGGTCGCCAGCGATTGCGAGAAATCGGGCGACGGCGACCACAGCCGCGGGGCAATCACACCGGCAGCAAGCGTCAAGGCACAGGCCGCCGACAGCCCCGCGGCGAACCTGCGGCGGCCCGGCCGGGCGGGCGCCTCGTCGGACCGCGCCAGGATCTCGCGCATCTCGTCTTGCGGCAGGCTATCCGCGACACGCCACACGGCCTGCATCGCGCGGTACTGGCGCGCGTGTTCCGGGTCCGCCGCCAGCCACGCGTCGAACGCCCGACTTTCTGCCCCATCCAGCGCGCCCAGTCGCTCGCGCGCGAACCAGTGCGCCGCCTGGTCGCGCGGCGTTGCAGGCGTGCGGGAGGCGTCCGCGCGGGAATCAGTGCGGGGCATGATCTTGCAACCGGTCATGGATATGGGTCAGCGCGCGCTTCATGTGTTTTTCGACCATGCTCTGCGTCAACCCGAGTTTCTCGGCGATTTCGGCCTGGGTGAAGCCTTCGAGCTTGTTCCACAAGAACACCTGCTGGCATTTGAGGGGCAGCTCGGCCAGCGCCGACTTTAGCGCATCGGCAAGCTGCGCCGCGCGTATCGAGGACTCCGGATCCGCCTGGACGGGATGCTCGGCATCCGACAATGCATCCAGGCTCAGCACCTCGCGCCGCGACTGGCGGCGGAACTCGCCATTCAGACGGTTCTGGCTGGCGCCATACAGGTAGGCCTTCGGGTCCAACACGGCGGATTCGCCATTGCGCAGCATGTTGGCCACGACGTCCTGCGCGGCATCCTCCGCGTCGTGCCGGCTCGTGCTGCGCCGCGTCCACGTCCCGATCAGCTCGCGGTAATGCGCGAGCCAACCTTTTTCGGAGGGCGGTGGACGAGACATGGAGAGCAGCAGAAAATCGCAGGCGGAAAGGGTCGCATTATCAATCATGATTCTCATTACGACAAATGAGACCTCGACGCACTTTGCCGTAAGCTCATGCCCTCGCCTTCTCTCCGGCACACGACATGACATTTTCGATCTACCGATTTGCGACCCGCGCCGCGATGATTCTGGCCGCGCTGGTGCTGCTGGCGGCCTTTGCCCTGGCCGCGACTGGCCTGATGACCGGCGCACGCCACGCGGACGTGGCCGTCGTGCTGGGCAACAAGGTAGAACCCGGCGGCCAGCCTTCGCCGCGCCTGGCTGCGCGGCTGGACCGCGCCTACGACTGCTATGCCGCATCGCGATGCCGCATGCTGTTCGTCAGCGGCGGCGTGGATCCGGCCGGCACGGACGAAGCCGCCGCCATGCGCGATTACCTGCGGGCGCGCGGCGTGCCCGCGGACCGCATCGTCGTCGACAGTGCGGGCGTGGACACGTGGGCAACCGCCCGTCACGCCAGCGCCTACATGCGCGAACACGGCTACACACGGGCCCTGGCCGTGACGCAGTATTTCCATGTGCCGCGCACGATGCTCGCGCTCAAGCGCCAGGGCGTGGCCGAGGTCAGCGGCGCCTATCCGGCATTTTTCGAAATGCGCGACCTCTATTCCGTTTTCCGTGAGCTGCCCGCCGTGGCGCTGTATATTTTCCGGCCGCTATAAGGGCGAACCATCAGGGCGCATCCGCCCGCCTGATCCATCCAGGACTTCCCATCGTGCTGATCTTCCACAACCCCGTTCACAACAAACACAGCGGCCGCCACGAAATGTTCCGCGGCAAATTGGTGCCCTGCCACGAAACGCCGGCAAGGCTGGCGTTCGTGCTGGACGCGCTGCGCCAGCGCCGCATCGGCGAACTGCGCCCGCCCGGCGGCCCGGACATGGATCTCATCAAACGGGTGCACACGCCGCGTTATGTGGATTTTCTGGCAAGCGCCTGGAACGAATGGGTTGCCCTGGATCCGGCCAATGCCGACATCGACGTGCTGCCGTCGATCTGGCCGGTGCGCGGATTTCGCCACGACATCGAGCCCACCAATTTCGCGGCGCGCGTGGGCCTGTTCTCGTTCGATAGCGGCTGTCCGCTGACGGCCGGCACCTGGGAAGCGGCTACGGCAGGCGCCGCCTGCGCCATCGACGCCGCACGCGCCGTGTCCCAAGGCCAGGGCCTGCGCGCCGCAATGGCGTTGACCCGGCCGCCCGGCCATCACGCCGGTCCGGACTTCTTTGGCGGCTATTGCTTCCTGAACAACGCGGCCCTGGCGGCGCAGGCGCTGCGCGACGCGGGGGCACAACGCGTCGCGGTGCTGGACGTGGATTATCACCATGGCAATGGCACGCAAAGCATCTTCTATGACCGCGGCGACGTGCTCACCGTGTCCGTTCACGGCGCCCCGACCACCGAGTATCCGTTCTACCTGGGCTACGCCGACGAACGCGGCGAAGGCCCTGGCCAAGGCTGCAACCTGAACCTGCCGCTGCCCGCCGGCAGCGACTTCGCGGCCTGGACCGCCGCCTTGCAGCAGGGGATAGACGCCGTGCGCGCGTTCAAGGCCGACGCGCTGGTCGTCGCGCTGGGCGTGGATACCTACGAAGGCGATCCGATTTCGAAGTTCAAATTGAAGAGCGCCGACTATCTGCAGGTCGGTCAGATGCTGGCTGGGCTTGGGCTGCCCGTGGTGTTCACGATGGAGGGCGGCTATGCGGTCGCGGACGTGGGCATCAACGTGGCGAATGTGCTGGAAGGGTATCTGGGCTGAACGGCCTGAAGGTGTCTACCGCATGTAAGGTGTCTGACACCCTATGCACACCGCGGCAAACCCGAGACCATCTCCCCAGGGTGTCAGACACCGCCGCAAAACCGCAGCACCCTTTTAATCGCGCGTTTCAAGCACCTTGTTGATCCGCAGCGCCAGCAGCGTGCACGCCACGCCCGACAGCAGGTACACGCTGACCGCCACCAACCCGAATCGCGCGGACAGCCCCAGTGCCACCACCGGCGCGAACGCCGCGCCGACCAGCCACGCCATGTCGGACGTCAGCGCCGCGCCGGTATAGCGGAACCGGCGCGTGAAGTTGGCGGTGACCGTGCCGGATGCCTGTCCATAAGACAGTCCCAGCAGCGCGAAGCCGATCAGAATGAACGCGTCCTGCGCCTTCGGGCCACCGCCCAGCAGCCAGGGCGACACCACCGCAAACACGCCGATCAGCATGGCCAGCAGCCCGAGCGTCGTGCGCCGCCCGATGCGATCAGCCAGCCAGCCAGAGGCGATCGTGCCCAGGATGCCGATCACCGATCCAATGATCTGCACGATCAGCACATCCGAAATCTGTTGCGTGCCGCTGACAGCGATCCACGACAGCGGGAAAACGGTGACGAGGTGAAACAGCGCATAGCTGGCCAGCGCGGCGAAGGCGCCGATGAAGAGGTTGTAGCCTTGCTGGCTGACGATCTCGCGGATGCTGATGGGTTCGAGTTCGCCTTCTTCAAGCAGTTGCGTGTATTCCTCGGTCACGACCAGCCGCAGCCGCGCAAACAGCGCCACGACGTTGATGGCAAACGCCACGAAGAACGGATAGCGCCAGCCCCACTCCAGAAAATCTGACTGCGTGAGCGTCACGTGCAGATAAAGAAAAAGCGCGCTGGCCACCATGAAGCCGACCGGCGCGCCCAGCTGTCCCATCATCGAATACCAGCCGCGGCGATTGGGCGGCGCATTCAGCGCCAGCAGTGAAGGCAGGCCGTCCCACGATCCGCCGAACGCCAGGCCCTGCAGGCATCGGAACACGGCAAGCAGGGTGATTGCATGCACGCCGATGGATTCATAGCCCGGCAGAAACGCCATGCCGACGGTCGCGGTGCCCAATACGAACAAGGCAACGGTCAGCTTGGTGGCGCGGCCCCATCGGCGCTGAATCGCCATCGACACGGCCGTGCCGATGGGACGCATGATGAAGGCAAAGGAGAAGATGACGAAGGCCCAGAGCGTGCCTTCCAGCGGGGCTTCGAAGGGAAAGAACACCTTCGGAAAAACCAGAACGCAGGCGATGCCGAATACGAAGAAGTCGAAGTATTCCGAGGCGCGTCCCACCACCACGCCCACGGCGATCTCACCAGGGGCCACCTTGGCGTGGCTGGTCCCGCCGCTGATCGCCCCAGGTCCGGAAACGGGAGAGGGATGACCAGGATATTGCGTGGTGGTCGACATGGATTCGCTCGCAAAAAAAGGATCTGGATACGCCTTGTCTACGATCTTGCAACACACCTGCATGACAGTACGCGCATCATGCCGCACGCCGCAAGCCTTACGGCCCAGGACGGCTCGGCATGCGCTGCCGTGCATACTTTTGCTCTTTTTACCCTAGATTTTTCGCGGCTTCCAGCGTAGTGTTTCGTTTACTTCGCACGGTTACGTTTCGGGGTATGACTATGTCGTCCTTCGCAAGGCTTCGCGGATTGATCCTGTTTGCCGCCCTGCCGCTGCTCGCCGGGTGCAATGCGGTCTTGCTCTCGCCGTCAGGCGACGTGGCCGTGCAACAACGCAACCTGATCATCATCTCCACCGGCCTGATGCTCATCATCATCGTGCCGGTGATCATCCTGACCTTGCTGTTCGCATGGCGCTATCGCGCCAGCAACAAGGACGCCGCCTACGATCCCGACTGGAACCACTCCACCATGCTGGAGCTTCTGATCTGGGCCGCGCCGCTGCTCATCATCATCGCGCTCGGCGCGCTCACGTGGGTCAGCACCCATCAACTCGATCCCTACCGCCCGCTGGCGCGTCTGTCCGAAGGCCGCGAGGTGCCGCCCAACACCAAGCCGCTGGTCGTCGAAGTGGTGGCGCTGGACTGGAAGTGGCTGTTCCTCTATCCCGAGCAAGGCGTGGCGGCGGTAAACGAAATGGCCGCGCCGGTGGATCGTCCGATCCAGTTCAAGATCACCTCGTCGTCGGTCATGAATTCGTTCTTCGTCCCCGCGTTGGCCGGCCAGATCTACGCGATGCCCGGCATGCAGACCACGCTGCATGCGGTCATCAATCACCCTGGCGAATACGAGGGCCTGTCCGCGAACTACAGCGGCTCGGGCTTTTCCGGCATGCGCTTTCGCTTTCATGGCCTGGACCAGAAGGGCTTTGACGACTGGGTCGCGCAGGCGCGCAAGTCGCAAGCCACGCTGGACCGCGCGGCGTACCTGAAGCTTGAACAACCCAGCGAGCGCAACCCGGTGCAGCTTTACGCCACCGTTGCGCCGGGCCTGTTCGACGCCATCGTGAACCGATGCGTCGAGCCCAACCGCATGTGCATGCGCGACGCGATGGCCATCGACGCGCAAGGCGGCGCCGGCATCCCGGGCGCGCACAACCTCACTACCTTGGATCCTCAGACGCGCGAGCGCCTGGGGCTCACCGAAATGCCGCCGCGCAAGTACGTGGGCGCCATGTGCACGGCCTCCGAAGGTCTGGTGCTGTAGCGCGGCAGGTTTTTCGGCACGGCACGTGCGCCATGTAAACGCGGTCTTTTTGCTGGAATCGAGATGCCTGATCAACCTGACCTCACCAAGCTGATCTTCGGCCGTCTGACCTGGGACGCCATTCCTTTCCACGATCCCATCCTGCTGGGCACGTTCTTCGTGGTGGCGATCGGCGGCATCGTCGTGCTGGGCTCCGTCACTTACTACAAGAAGTGGGGCTACCTGTGGCGCGAATGGTTCACCAGCATCGATCACAAGAAGATCGGGATCATGTACGTGATCCTGGGCATTGTGATGCTGTTGCGGGGGTTTGCCGACGCCATCATGATGCGTTCCCAGCAGGCCGTGGCCTTCGGCGACTCCACCGGCTTTCTGCCGCCGCACCACTACGATCAGATCTTCACGGCGCACGGCGTCATCATGATCTTCTTCGTGGCCATGCCGCTGGTCACGGGCCTGATGAATTTCATCGTGCCGCTGCAGATCGGCGCGCGCGACGTCGCGTTTCCGTTCCTGAACAACTTCAGCTTCTGGATGACCGCAGGCGGCGTGATCCTGGTGATGATGTCGCTGTTCGTCGGGGAATTTGCCCGCACCGGCTGGCTGGCGTATCCGCCGTTATCGGGGATTCTGCACAGTCCCGACGTGGGGGTGGACTACTACATATGGGCCTTGCAGATAGCGGGCGTGGGCACATTGCTATCCGGGGTGAACCTGCTGGTCACCATCGTGAAGATGCGCGCGCCCGGCATGAAGATGATGCGCATGCCCATCTTCACGTGGACGGCGCTGTGCACCAACGTGCTGATCGTGGCCGCCTTTCCGGTGCTGACGGCGGTGCTGGCCCTTCTGTCGATGGACCGCTACGTCGGCACCAATTTCTTCACGGCGGATTTTGGCGGCAACGCCATGATGTACGTGAACCTGATCTGGATCTGGGGCCACCCCGAGGTCTACATCCTGATCCTGCCGGCGTTCGGCATCTTCTCCGAGGTGGTGTCCACGTATTGCCGCAAGCGCCTCTTCGGCTACGCGTCCATGGTGTACGCCACGGTCGTGATCACCGTGCTGTCGTATCTGGTGTGGCTGCACCACTTCTTCACCATGGGGTCCGGCGCCAGCGTGAATTCGTTCTTCGGGATCACGACAATGATCATCTCGATCCCGACCGGCGCCAAGATCTTCAACTGGCTGTTCACCATGTATCGCGGGCGCATCCGCTTCGAAGTGCCGATGCTGTGGACGCTCGGGTTCATGGTCACGTTCGTGATCGGCGGCATGACGGGCGTGCTGCTGGCCGTGCCGCCCGCCGACTTTGCGTTGCACAACAGCCTGTTCCTGATCGCGCACTTTCACAACGTGATCATCGGCGGCGTGCTGTTCGGGCTGATGGCCGGCATCACCTACTGGTTCCCGAAGGCGTTCGGCTACAAGCTCGATCCGTTCTGGGGCAAGTGCTCGTTCTGGTTCTGGCTGGTGGGCTTTTACGTGGCCTTCATGCCGCTTTACGTGCTGGGCCTGATGGGCGTGACGCGCCGCGTGAACCACTTCGAGGACATGTCCCTGCAGATCTGGTTCCAGATCGCGGCCTTTGGCGCGCTGCTGATCGCGTGCGGGATCGCCAGCTTCATCATCCAGCTCGTGGTCAGCTACCGCCGCCGCGACCAGCTGCGCGACACCACGGGCGATCCTTGGGATGGCCGCACGCTCGAATGGTCCACATCGTCGCCCCCGCCCGTCTACAACTTTGCATTCACGCCGCGGGTGCATGACCTGGACGCCTGGTGGCAGATGAAGCAGCACGGCTACCAGCGTCCGCAGCAGGGCTTCATTCCGATTCACATGCCGAAGAACACGTGGGCGGGCATCGTGCTGGCCGGGATCAGCGTGGTGCTGGGCTTTGCGCTGATCTGGCACATGTGGCCGCTGGCGGTGCTGGCGTTTGCCGCGCTGATCCTGGTGTCGATCATCCATACCTTCAACTACAAGCGCGACTACTACGTGCCGGCCGAACAGGTCGTCGCCACGGAAGACGCCCGCACAAGGCTGCTAGCGCAACATGTCTGATACCCTCGCCCACCCCATGCCCGGCGGCGCCGCGCCGGCCCAGGAACCGGTCTTCTACGTTCCTGGCGAACACCATCCCAAGAACGGCACGCTGCTCGGGTTCTGGATTTACCTGATGAGCGACTGCCTCATCTTCGCGTGCCTGTTCGCGGTCTACGGCGTGCTGGGCCGCAGCTTCGCGGCCGGCCCGTCCGGCGCGGACCTGTTCGACCTGCCGCTGGTGGCGGTGAACACGACGCTGCTGCTGCTGTCGTCCATCACGTATGGCTTTGCCATGCTGGAGATGCGGCGCAACCGCATCGGCGCCACGCAACTGTGGCTGGCGGTCACCGGCATCCTGGGCCTGGGCTTTTTGTCGCTGGAAATCTACGAATTCTGGCACCTGATCCACCAGGGCGCGGGGCCGCAGCGCAGTGCCTTCCTGTCGGCCTTCTTCACGCTGGTCGGCACGCACGGGCTGCACGTCACCTTCGGCATCGTGTGGCTGGTGACGCTGATGCTGCAGGTCCGCATGCACGGCCTGATCCCGGAAAACCGCCGCCGCCTGATGTGCCTGTCGATGTTCTGGCACTTCCTGGACCTGATCTGGGTGGGCGTGTTCACCTTTGTGTACCTGATGGGAGTGCTGCCATGACGTCACACATGGATAACCTGGCCGACACCGGCCACGGCGGCCACCACGGCCACGACGGTCACGATGGCCACCACGACGATGACGACGCCGCCGCCCACGGCACCTTCAAGAGCTACATGACCGGCTTCGTGCTGGCGGCCATCCTGACGGCGATTCCGTTCTGGCTGGTGATGGACCGGGTCATCGACAGCTCGCGCGTCACGGGCCTGGTGATCCTGGCGTTCGCCGTCGTGCAGATCGTGGTGCACATCGTCTACTTCCTGCACATGGACACCAAGTCCGAAAGCGGCTGGAACATGTTGGCGTTAATATTCACGCTGGTGCTGGTCGTGATCACGCTCAGCGGATCCATCTGGATCATGTATCACTTGAACTCCAACATGATGCCCATGTCCCCGCATGACATGCGCAAGATGCCCTGATGGCAGCAGTCAAAGACAATTCTTCACGCGACACCTCCCGACATCCGCGCAGCAAGGCAACCCTGGTCATCCTGGGGTTGCTGGCTGTCGCCATCTTTGCCGGGCTTTGCGCCCTGGGCACCTGGCAGGTGCACCGGCTGGCCTGGAAGCGCGCCCTGATCGCGCAGGTGGATCAGCGGGCCCACGCGCCCGCCACGCCCGCCCCCGGCAAAAGCGAATGGGCGCAACTGACGCAGGACAACGCGGAATACCGCCACGTCACCGCCGCCGGCACGTACCACTTCGACAAGCAGACGCTCGTGCAGGCCGCGACCGAACTGGGCAGCGGTTATTGGGTCATGACCCCGCTGCAACTGGCGGACGGCGGCACCGTGCTGGTCAATCGCGGCTTCGTGCTGCCGGCTTGGCGCAAGGACCCGGCCAATGCCGCCCAGCCCGCCGCCCCGGGCCAGGTGACGGGCCTGCTGCGCATGGGCGAGCCGGCCAGCGGCTTTCTGCGCAACAACGACCCGGCCGCCAACCTCTGGTATTCGCGCGATCTGCCCGGCATCGCGGCGGCGCGCGGGTTGACCGACGTGGCGCCGTACTTCATCGATGCGGATGCGGCGACCAGCCCCGGCAAGGATCCCGCGCGGGAACCGGTGGGCGGCCTGACGATGCTCAACTTTCCGAACAACCATCTGACGTACGCCATCACCTGGTATGCGCTGGCGCTGATGGTGATCGTGGGCGTGGTGATCTTCGTGCGCGAGGAAAAGCGCGCGCGCCGGCAGGCCTGAGCCTCACGCGGCAAAAAACAACGGCGCCCTTTCGGGCGCCGTTTCACTTGGGCGGCCGGCACACGCCGGCGCCATTAGCAGGCCGGCCAGCGAATGCTGCCCGGATCAGCAGGCCGGCCAGCGAACGCTGCCCGCTTCCGGGCACACCCACGATCCCTGCAGCCGCGCCCGGATCTCTGCCAAGCTTTGTTCGACCAGCAGCTCGCCGTCGCGGAACACCGGAACCAGCGCCCCACCCGCCGCCTGCTCGGGCGTCTGCTGATCGTGCAGCACGTAGCCGCTTGGCGTCTCTTGCACCCGCAGCAGTCCCTTGGCGGACTTCTTCACACCGGAGTCGGTGACCGGGTCCTTGACCAGTTCCTGGGGTTCGCCGTTGACCTCGGCGTACGTGGCCTTCAGCGCCCAGCCGAAGGTGTCGCGCGTCAGGTACTGGTACGTGTAGGACCCGATGCCCAGCACCACGTTGCCCGAGGCAAAGCCCTTGCGCTCCAGCCGCACCAGGATGTCGCGCGCCCGGGTCAGCGTGATGGAGTCGCCGTAGATCAGGCCGACGTGCGGATCCAGAAGCTTGTAGCCGCGCTCGGTCTCTACCCCGCCAAAGGTATCCCACAGGCATTGCACCGCGCCCTTCACCTCAGCGGCGCGCAGAGCTTGCCGCGCGCTGGCGTCTTCACCCAGCAGCCAGTAGTTGCCCGTGGCCGCATCGCGCACGGCCTCAAAGCCGGCGGCTTGCGCCGCTTGCAGCGCGGCACGGTCGGCGACGTCCGGCACGTCGGTGCAGAAGTAACCTGTCAGGATCTTCACCGGATCGCCAGAGTCCGGGCGGAACACGACTTTGGCGTTGCCCAGCGCATCCGGCTCGCGGCTCATGATCTCGGACTTGAGCGCCGCGGCGAAATCCGTGACCACCTGCCAGAAGTCCCAAGTGTCCGACACCACGGACACGATGCCCGCCGGATAGACCTGCTTGACCAGGCGGCGGATGGTTTCGATCTCGCCTTCCTTGCTGCCCAGGCACATCACGGAGTGTTCGGTCGCCGGCACCGAGCCGCCGATGAGTTCCCGATCCGAATCCGCGAGGTAGAGGTCTTCGAGGTAATCGATGGCCGGGATCGTGTCGGTGCCGGTGAAGGACAACAGGTGGCCCGCGCCGCACTTGCGCGCGTCGTACAGACCGGACATGCCGCGCATCGAGAAGTCGTGGCCCTGCCAGTCCACGAACGCCATCGGACTGCCGGTCAGCTGCGCGAAATAGGTCAGCAGCTTGCGGTATTCGAAGGCGATGGTGGCGACCGTGGACGGCTTCCAGGATTCGCAGCTGAACAGGGTTTCGATGTAGGTCACCAGCCAGGCGAATTCCGGCCGGGTGTTGATGAAGGTGACAGGCGGCACGCGGATGTCCACGCGGGCGCCTTCGGGCACCGAGCGGATTTCCAGCGGCAGGTAGCCCAGGTCGTGCAGCGCCTGCAGGTGGTCCACCGTGACCGCGCCCTTGCCCAGCGCGTTGTCCACGCGGCGCTGGTACTGGCGCACCGCCGTCGCGGCAGGCTTGCCAAAGAACTCGCGGTTGAAAAGACCGATCAGGATTTCCTTGATGAAACCCTGCAGGCCGAACCAGACGATCTTCTCGTCGAACAGTTCGGGCAGCACCGGCGCCAGACGCGCGGAACGCGGCGTGAAGTTGGCAAGGATCTTGTTGGTGCCCTTGGGGTACTGGAACGGGTGGCCGGTCTTGTAGAAATCCGCCTGCAGAAAGGGATTCAGGCCGTTCTTGAGCGCGGGGGCCAGGGTGTCGGGGGCATTCATGGCGTTTTCCTTCTTGGCTGCTTAGTTGACCAGGACGGCTGCGGCGGCGCCCGGCACAGGGGCGTCTTCGGTGCGAGTCCAGTCGTAGGCGGTGAAAATCTCGGCGTAGTTGGCCTTCAGTTCGGTCAGGCCCTTGCTGAAGATGCCGTGCGTGACATACAGGTAGAGCGGCTGGCGGGTCTTGTCGCGCAGGGCGGCGGCCAGTTCCAGGAACGTGCGTCCGCCGTCGCAGATGTCGTCGACCACCAGCACCGGCTGGGCCGGGATATCGTCGGGCACGCGGGTTTCAGTAATGCGGCCGGTCTGCGGATCGCGGACCTTTTCCGCGTAGCGCACATCCGCCACGCCCAGCGCCTTGGCCAGCGCCTGCACCCGCTTGCGGGCGCCGGCGTCCGGCGCCATCAGCGTGACACCCTGCGCGAAGGCCGGGGCGGCCAGCGCCTTTTTCAGGAAGGCGGCGGCATCGACCACCCGCACCCGCGCGAGCAGCGCGGGCGTGACGTCGCTGTGGGGTTCGACAATGGTGACGGTGGCGTACTGCTGGTCGTTGATCAGCTTGCAGAACACCGCGGCGCCCAGCGCCTCGCCCGGGTTGCACACGCGGTCCTGGCGGGCATACGGCACATAGGGCATGTCCAGGTGCACCGGCACGGCGGGGTTCAAGCGGCGCAGGGCATCGGTCAACAGCAACAACTGCATCACGTCGTCGGCCGACTTCAACAAGGCATGGATGCGAAATTCGCGGGCGGCGTCCGCCTGCTCGCGCAACCCCGCCGGAATGGTGACCTGCATTTCGCCGCCCGGAAACCGGAACGCTGCCGGCGTATCGGTCAGGCGTTGTCCTTCAATGACCGCAGTGATGGTGAACATGATCGTCCCTTAGTGGCATTTCAAAACTAAGTGGCGCCAGTATAAGCCTACTTATTGTCGTTATGCAACTATCTTTGCATTTGAACGGGCGCACTCACGCATCATCCGACGCTGCGGTCGAAAAACGTGAAATCCTTCAGCCGGTACAGGCGCGCCGGCCGCTGCGCGCCGCCGACCTGTTCGTCGGTGGCCTCCAGCGCGCCCCACGCTTCCATCTTGCGGCGGAAATTGGACTTCTCGAGCCGGGTCTGCAGGATGGCTTCATAGGTGTGCTGCAGCTGAGTCAGCGTGAAGCGCTCGGGCAACAGGAAGAACGGCAGCGTGGAATAGGTGGACTTGCTGCGCAGGCGGTCCACGGCTGCGCGAACAATAGTGGCGTGGTCGAACGCCAGCGGCGGCAGCGCGTCCACGCTGACAAAGCGGAACTCGGCGCGCGTGGCGGCGGCCAGTTCAGCGGCGGGCACCAGGGCCACGTAGGCCACCGACAGCGACCATTGCCGGGGGTCGCGCTCCATGCCCGAAAACACCTGCAGCTGCTCAAGGTAGCGCGGTTCGAAACCGGTCTTTTCCCGCAACACGCGCCGGATGCTGTCTTCGGTGGACGCGTCCTCATCGGCGTGCACCACGCCGCCGGGCAGCGCCATCGCGCCCTGGAAGGGCTCGCGGTCGCGCTGGTGCAGTGCGACTTCCAGGCCGGATTCGCGCAGGGTGAGAAGGACGGCGTCGACGGTGACGAGCGGCTGGGGAAATTCCAAGACGAGGGTTCCAAGATTCGGGTTTTGGGCAAGATGCCACTATGACGGTTCCAGGTCAATCCGGCCTTGGTCCGCCTGCGCAGGTTTCGAGCGCGAGCACCACTAGAACAACTTCGAATTTTGGCAAAAATTGACGGCGGATAACGACAATTAACGCATTGTTCTACACTATGCCCCGAGGAACACCGCCGGGTTGATGCTTGGCGCCGTGTTCCTTTTGCTTTTCTTCAACTGCAACACAGGAGTTTTCCGGATGAAAAAGACGCTGCTCGCCGCGGCAATGCTGGCCTCTTTCGCAGGCGTTGCCCAGGCAGAACCGTCAGTCACTCTCTACGGTGTCATCGACACCGGCCTCGGCTACAACAAGATCAAGGGCGATGGCTACAGTGGTTCCAAAGTCGGCATGATCAACGGCATCCAGGCCGGCTCCCGCTGGGGCCTGCGCGGATCCGAAGATCTGGGCGACGGCCTGCGCGCCGTCTTCAAGCTGGAAAGCGGCTTTGACTCCGCCAACGGCAGCCGCGGCCAGTCGGGCCGCCTGTTCGGCCGCCAAGCCACCATCGGCCTGGCCAACGACGCCTGGGGTTCGCTCGAATTCGGCCGCCAGGCCACCGTCGGCTCCAACTACCTGGCCGACATCGATCCCTTCTACACCAGCTATACCCAGTCCAACCTGGGCCTGGGGTTCAGCGCGGCCAACACCATGCGCTGGGACAACATGGTCATGTACCGCACCCCGTCGGTGAACGGCTTTGAATTCGCCGTGGGCTACTCGTTCAGCGTGGACGACACCACGACGGACCAGACCGGCTTCAAGACCGCGGACAACACGCGCGGCATCACGACCGGCCTGCGCTACGTGCAAGGTCCGCTGAACGTGACGCTGACGTATGACCAGCTGAACGGTTCCAACCGCGGTTCCATCGACAACGGCGCCACGCCGCGCCAGTACGCCATCGGCGCGTCGTACGACCTGGAAGTCGTCAAGCTGGCCGCCGCTTACGGCCGCACCACCGACGGCTGGTTCGTCGGCCAGGACCTGCCGGCCGGCACGCCGTTCAGCGATGAATTCGGCATCAACCGCTTCGTGGACGGTTTCAAGGCCAATTCCTACATGCTGGGCGCAACGTTCCCCGTCAGCGCAGCCGGCAGCCTGTTCACTTCGTGGCAGCACGTGGCCCCGTCCAACGACAAGCTGACGGGCGGCGACGCCAACATGAACGTCTACAGCGTGGGCTACACCTACGACCTGTCCAAGCGCACCAACCTGTACGCCTACGGTTCGTACGGCACGGATTACGCGTTCATCGACGGCGTCAAGAGCACCGCCGCCGGCGTGGGCATCCGCCACCAGTTCTAAGCGTGTGCCGGGCCGGTCCGCTTGCGCGGCGCCGGCCCTCCCCGCCGCCCGGGCCGCTACCGCGCCCGGGCGCGCTCCAGCATCTGGACGATCTCTGTCTGCCCGCGCTGGCGGGCGTGCTGCAACGCTGTGCGGCCGTCCTTGTCCGGCAGATTCACGTCCGCGCCCCCCTCGATTAGCAGCCCCACGATGGCCTGATGACGCGGTCCGCCATCGCTCAGGATGATGGCTTCCAGCAGACCGGTCCAACCCAGCCGGTTGACATGGTTCGGGTCCACCCCGGCCTGAAGCAGACGCTTGACGACCTCGACATGGCCCCGCTCGCAAGCGGGTATCAGCGCCGTGCCGCCGTAGCGGTTGGTGCTTTTCAGGTCCGCGCCGTGCGTCAGCGTCAGCTCCAGGATCTCGCGATACCCCTGCGCGCCCGCCAGTAGATAGGCGCTGTCCTGCATGCCGTTCTTGGCGTTCACGTCCGCGCCGGCCTGGATCAGCGCCGCCGCGGCCGCTTCGTGGTTGCCCTGCGTGGCGCGCAGGAGTGGCGTATTGCCCTGCCCGTCCCGCGCCTCGAGCGGCGCGCCTTCCGCGAGCAATTGGCGCACCCGCGCCGTGTCGCCCTTGCCGGACGCCGCGAGCAGTTGCGCGCCCCGGTCGTCCGCCGCCGCACCGAAGCCGATTGCGCTGAGCGTCAGCGCGAAGCAGATGCGCCAGAAGTTGATGTAAGCCATTGCCGGCAGCCTCCCTGGTTTTTCCGGTATCGCGCCGCGGTCCCGCGCCGGGCGCGCTGCCATTATCTCCCTGCTGCGCGCCGCGCAAGCTATGCTCGGTCAAATTCATAGTGACGTGCAATGCGCAGGAAACACGCGTCCGGCATGATCGGCCTCCCTTACTGATCGCAGCCCCCAACGAACCGTCATGCCATCTCGTTCCCCTTCCGCGTTCTCGCCCGTATTCCGTCCGCAAACGCGCCTTGCCCGCGCCCTGGCCCTGGCGTTGCTGCCGCTGGCCCTGGCCGCCTGCAATGGCGGCGGCGACGATGACGATGACGCCGTCCAGCCGCCTGTCGCCGAAACCCCGGCGCCGCCGCAGACGCCCGCTCCGGAACCGCAACCTGAAACGCCCCCGCGCAATATGGCCTACCTGCAGACCAAGCCGGGCGACGTGATCCAGGTCCGCATCGAGGAACTGCACCCCACGCAGGCCGCGATCGGCTATGACCAGATCTATTACAAGCTGGGCCGCTGGCAGGGCGACTTCGACCGCGCCACCTGGGCGGCCGATCCAGTGCTGCAACTGGATTACCTGAACCGCACGGTCGGCAAGAAGTTCGACGATTACTGCGAAGACGTGGGCGGCGCCGAGCGCGCGCAGAAGTTCCAGAGCATCGCCGAGGCCCGCGCCGCCCGCCTGGACCAGCCCGACACGTTCGCCTGCCTGGACGCGCCGGGCACCCACACCGCCAACCTGAAGTCGGTGGTGGTGGGCTGGGACGGCAATCTGTACCTGACCGACGGCCACCACACGTTCTCGTCCCTGCGCGAGATCTTTGACGGCGGCCCCAAGCTTCCGGTGTGGGTGAAGGTCGACGCCAACTACAGCGATCTGACGACCGCGGCCGCCTTCTGGCAACGCCTGGTGGACGAGCGCCGCGCGTGGCTGCGCGACGGCCAGAATCAGCCCATCACCGTCGACCAGTTGCCCACGCGCCTGGGGCTGTCCCATGCGCAGGAACCCGGCGGCATGCAGGAAGACCGCTATCGCTCGCTGGTCTACTTCACCCGCGACATCGCCTACAGCAACGGCAATCTGCCCGAGTTTGCGGAATTCCTGTGGGGCGACTGGCTGCGCCGGCAGGCCGCGGCGGGCCAACTGCCCGGGTTGGATCAGTACAAGATGCAGGCGCCGGCCACGCCCGCCGAGATCCTGGCGGTCAGCACGCTGAACAAGGACATCCTGCCGACCGGCGCCAGCGACAGCTACGCCGCCGCCGTGCGCGATGCCTCGGTGAAGATGAGCGCGTTGAACGACACGGATATCGTGTTCGAGGACCGCGATGCCGCCAGCCTGGGCCGCATCGTGCTGGCGCCCAACGCGGCCAGCGGCTCGCCCACCAAGACCGCGCGCGACACCTTGGAAGAACTGCCGCGCAACGACGTCAAGACATCGGACGGCACGCCGCGCGGCGCGGGCAAGCTGTGGTTCGCGGTGAATTACCGCACCTGCGGCAAGCCGGCGGCGGGCACCTGCTGGGGCTGGTGATGTGAAAAAGGCCCGCGCAAGCGGGCCTTTTCGCATTGGGCCGTCAGGACCTCAGAGCACTTCCTTCGTATTCTCGGCCTTGGCTAGCTGCTGCATTGCCAGCGACACCTTCTGGGCGACTTCCAGGCGTTCGGCGGCCGACATGGCGTCGTACTCTTCCTTGGAAATGCCCAGGCTTGCCAAGGCCGCGTAGAACATCTTGTCCTCGATCGACATCGCGGCGTAGTCCATGAACTCCTGCTCGGCCTGCGACGGCGCGGATTGCGAGGCGCCGGAGACGCCACGGCCCATGGCCGAACGGTTGCGCTCGGTGGCGTCGGCGAACGCCGCGCGAAAGCCCTCGCCGGCAGTGGCGTTGGCGTTGCGGGCGGACGCCGGTTGGCCGGCGCCGGCATTGATACCCAGGAAATTCACGCTGCTCATGGAGGCTCCAAAGGGAATGGCGGTCAGGGTGCCAACATACTCCCGGCCCGCGCCGCTGGAAGGCCCGGTCAGGCACCCGATCGGCCCGCTGCTCGCGGGATTGCCGCGCGACCATTTTCAGCGTCCTTCGAGTATCTTGTGCCTCTTGCAAACCTTTCAGAGACCCCTCTCATGAGCATCGACACCTCCGCCGCCAGCCAGCCTGCTGCCGCCGTACCCACCGCGGACGCGTTCCTGCAGTTCCTGGTCAACCTGGTCAACAACGGCAGCCAGATCGAGAGCATTGGCGTGACCTTGCAGATGGGCGGCATGCTGGTGTCCGGCTCAATCGTTTCGGGCGCTGAATATTTCGACACCTTCGCCGCCACCTTCTCCGGTTCGCTGGCGTCGATGGACGATGACACGCGCCAGACCGTGCACGCCTCGCTGGCCGAGCTGGGCGACGTGTTCCGCCTGCCGCAGCCCGTCGACCCGCTGCCCAACTACATCCACCTGGCCGACGCGCTGTTCTTCACCGCTGACGGCACGCCCATTGCAGGACAGCCGACCCTGTGGCGCGGCCGCACCAGCGCCGTGGACGGATTCATCCTGGGCCGCATGCAGTCCGACGCGTCGGCCTGATCCGCATGACGCAAACCGTACCGCCACCGATCGAGGGCCAGGACATCGACCGCAAGGCGATGCAGGCCCTCATCGAGGCCGCCCCGGGCGTCCCGCTGTCATTTGTCGATTGCGACTTCCAGGAAGCGGACTTTTCGCGCCTGGATCTGCGCGGCTTTCAATTCAGCGGCTGCGCGATCGCCGGCGCCTCGTTCCAAGGTGCGGACCTGACCGACACGCAATGGCTGCGCTGCCGGGGCGGGTCGGCCAATTTCGCATCGGCCGACGCCAGCGAGGCCTCCTTCCAGAACTGCGACCTGAACAACGCCAACTGGCGCCGTGCGCGGCTGGCCAGCGCGCGCTTGCGGGCATGCAAGCTGACGGGTTCGGATTTCGATGGCATCGCGTGCCTGGGGTGGTCGCTCGAGGAATGCCTGCTGGTCGGCGCCCTGCTGCGCGGCGTGTCGTTTCGCAAGAGCAACCTGCTCCAGCTCGATTTCTCGGACGCGGATCTGTCGGGCAGCGATTTCCGCGAGACGGTCTTTCACGGCGGCAGCCTGCGCAACGCCACCCTGAAAAACGTTCACTTCGAAGGCGCGGACCTGCGCGAAGCCGATCTGGGCGGGCTGGACCTGACGGCCGCCGCGCGGCTGGCGGGCGCCACCATCTCCAAGACCCAGGCGGCGGCGCTGCTGGCTGAACTGCGCATCAGCGTGGTCTGACGCCTTTCCGGTGCACCGCGCGCTTGCGCGGGCGCAGGCCGGCGTTGCGGCGCTTCGATTCAGCCGGGACGCCGGAAGCGCGCCCGCGCCGCCTCGATCTGCGCGTGGCAGACGCAGCCGCTCATGTGCTCGTTCACCATCCCGACGGCCTGCATGAAGGCGTGGATGGTGGTTGGCCCGACAAACGTCCAGCCTCGCCGCTTCAATGCGCGCGAAAGTTCGATCGACGCCTTGGATGTGGGATTGTTGTCCCAGTAGTGCCGGTCCACGGCCGCCGGACGCGCCTGCGGCTGCGGCTCGTGCGACCATAGCCAGCCGGCGAGCGACCCGGTTTCATCGGCAAGTTCGCGCGCGCGCTGCGCGTTGTTGATGGCCGACACGATCTTGGCGCGGTTGCGCACGATGGCGGCATTGCCCATCAGGCGCTCCACGTCGCGCTCGGTATAACGAGCCACGCGTTCCATGTCGAAATCGTCGAACGCCTCGCGAAACGCCTCGCGCTTGCGCAGGATGGTGATCCACGCCATGCCGGCCTGAAAGCCTTCCAGGCAGATCTTTTCGACCAGCCGCCGGTCGTCCGCCACGGGCCGGCCCCATTCATGATCGTGATAGTCCGGCATGGACGGCTGCCAGAAGCAGCGCGGCACGCCGTGCTCGTCGACGATCAGGCCAGGGTCGGGACTGCCGGCGTCCGGGCTACCGGGGTCCGGGCTGGCGGGGTCCGGGCTGGCGGGGTCCGGCTTGAGCTGATCCCCGCCAGTCTGCCTGCCAGTGCTCATGGCTTGCGGGGCACCGGGCAGCTGGTGTCGCCTTCCTCGCACGCGAGATACGCGCGCAGTTCCTTGGTGCGGGCCTGCGTGAGCTTATCCAGGCACTGGCTCAGCACCATCGGATACGCGCTGCCGCCCGTAACGCCTGCTGACGAAAACGCGCATTCGGCATCGCGAAAGAACAGCCACGCCTTCTGCGCGGTCTGCAATTGCGTCAAGGCGGCCTTGCTGTCTTTCAGACGCTCGGTCACTTCCTTGTACGCGGCGTTCAAGTCGGCGTCGGACTTGCGATAGGCCTGGTCCGCGCAAAGGTTCATGTCGGTCTGGGTCGAGGCCTGGTCACACTTGAGCACTTGGGCCTGCGCCCCCGCTGCAAGCAGGAGCGCTGCGGCGGCAAACACGATACGCATGGGAGTTCCTCCTGTATCCGGTGGGTGGTGGGTTTGGGTGATTGCCGTTGGGTCGGCAAATGCTTGGGGGAAAGTGTCGCACGGATGCCGGCCCCGCGCAGCGCGCCCGCTCGTCGCCTAAGATAGGGCCCATGAAGATCCAATTGCTTTCCGATTTGCATCTTGAAACCGATCCCACCTTCGTGGCACAACCTTCGCCCGGGGCCGACCTGCTTATCCTGGCCGGCGACATCGGTTCGTATCGCCAGGGCTCACGGCTGGAGCGGGACGATTTCGGCCTGGGCGACTATTCGCCCCGCCAAGGCTGGCCCACGCCTGTTCTCTTCGTGCCGGGCAACCACGAATACGACAACGTGGATTTCGACGAGACGCATGAGCGCCTGCGCGACCTGTGCGAGACCCTGGGCATCCAATGGCTGGAACGGGAGACCACGGTGATCGGCGGCGTGCGGTTCGTGGGCACGACGCTGTGGACGGACTTCGACGCGCTTGCCGCGCCGGACGACGCGCTGGGGGAAGTCCTGAAAAAACGCGCCAAGGCTTTCCGGGCCGCGGACTTCTATCTGGAAAAGGCCGAAATGCGCCGCCACGGTGCACCCTTCATGGCCGAACAGATGCGCGAGCAAGGCCTGGCCTGCCAACAATGGCTGGACGCCGCGTTGCGCGTACCGTTTGACGGCACGACGGTAGCGATCACGCACTTTGCGCCCACCCTGGCCAGCGCCGATCCGCGCTACGGGGTCACGCCGGGGACAGCGGGATTCTGCAACGCGCTGGACGGGTTGCTGCCGCTGGCCGACGTGTGGATACACGGACATCTGCACTGTCCGCAGGACTACGTGAAGGACGGCTGCCGGGTGATTGCGAATCCGCTGGGGTATGCAAAGAAGGGGGAACAGGAGGGCTTCGCGCCGGGGAAGTTGTGGGAAGTACCGGCCGATCACCGCCCGTGATCGGCAATATTGCAGGGCTCACTTGGCGACGTGAAGCGGGCGAAAAAGCCATGTCGAATGGCGGTTCGTTGCACCTTCGCATCCGGACCCACGTACACATCCACTCGGCTGTACGGGCCGTTTACTTCCACATAATCCCCGCTTTCCGCTGGCAAGCTGACCGAGGTCCAGTAGTCGGAAGCGTGATGCCAATCGGTGTAATACATCGCCGACTCACCGGGGTGTAGCGTTCTTCTAGCGAGGTACACGTCGGTATCGTAGAAATAGCCTATCGGGGAACCTCCCGCAGCCGAATAGTGAATAACCACGACCGGTCGGCAGAAATACCAAAACAACGTCAGCGCGCAAAGCAATCCTGCCACCGTGGCGCAGCCAATCTGGATGTAGGAAGAAAATCCCTCCATCACCGTGCCGCCATGGGTTGTCTTGTCGCCAACACGAATGATCGGGCGCCCTGTCATCATGGCTCCTGGCAATTGCTGATGCACCGGAGTTTGAGCGCCGAAGAATGCGGCTTGAATCAGATAAACACGAAAATCGCCTGACGCATTGGCATCCCGTCATGCAAAGCAAAAAGCCCACCGCTTTCACAAGTGAGCTTTTGCACGTAGACCGTTACAGAGATCAATAGCGTCCGATCAGGGCACTGAGTTCTTCCTGCCCTGCACGCCTCGCCTCAGGGCGCCGGATTCGGATGCCGCGTGTGGATCTGGTTGATCGCGTCCAGCACGTCTGCCGGCAAGGTCACGTCGACGCTGTCGATGTTTTCCTTGAGCTGTTCCAGCGACGTCGCGCCGATCAGGTTGCTGGTGACGAAGGGGCGCTGGTTGACCCAGGCGAGCGCCAGGTGCGTCGGCGAGATGCCGTGTGCGCGGGCCAGTTCCACGTATTCGCGCGTGGCGGCTTCGGCCTGGGGGTTGCTGTAGCGGGTGAAGCGCGAGAAGACCGTCAGGCGGGCGCCGGCCGGCTTGGCGCCGTCCAGGTATTTGCCGCACAGCATGCCCATCGCCAGCGGCGAATACGCAAGCAGGCCCACGCCTTCGTGGTGCGTGAATTCCGACAGGCCGATCTCAAACACGCGGTTCAGCAGGCTGTAGGCGTTCTGGATCGAGGCGATGCGCGGCAGGCTCTGGGTTTCGGCGTGGCGCAGGAACTGGCTGACGCCCCACGGCGTTTCGTTGGACACGCCCACGTGACGCACCTTGCCTGCGCGCACGAAGTCCTGCAGCACGGACAGGGTTTCCTCGATCGGCACGGTGTGCTCGTCTTCGACCCACGGGTAGTTCAGCTGGCCGAACGTGGCCGTGGTGCGGTCGGGCCAGTGGAGCTGATACAGGTCCAGGTAGTCCGTCTGCAGCCGCTTCAGGCTGGCGTCCAGCGCCGCGGTCAGGTTTTTGCGGTCCAGGAAGGTCTTGCCGTCGCGGATGTGGCCGGGACGCTTGGGGTCGCGCACGGGGCCGGCAACCTTGCTGGCCAGCACGATGTCGTTGCGGCGGCCCGTCTTGGCCAACCACGTGCCGATGTAGGTTTCAGTCAGGCCCTGCGTTTCGGGCTTGGGCGGCACCGGGTACATTTCGGCCACGTCGACCAGGTTGACGCCGCGCTCCAGCGCGTAGTCCAGTTGCTGATGCGCGTCAGCTTCGGTGTTCTGCTCGCCCCAGGTCATGGTGCCCAGCCCGATCAGGCTGACGTCCAGGTCGGTACGGCCGAGTTTGCGGTATTTCAAGTTCTGCTCCGTGCGGGGTCTTCAAGTTGGGAAGCGACACCTTACTCCAAGATGTTGGCATTTCGCTGACGGGCGGGGCGTCAGGGCCACGCCCGATTGCCGCCGCCGCGCAATCGGCTTACGCTGATGCGCACGTCCAAACCGGGGGAAGACGGCATGCTGCGGGAAGTTGACGAAGTCATCATCTTTTTCGTCGTGCTCATCATTTTCCTGGCCGTCATCGAGCTTGCATACCGGCTCGGCCGCCGGCTGCGCAAGCCGGCCGACGAGGCAGCCAAGACGCACATCACCGCGCTTCAGACCGCGCTGCTCGGCCTCTTGGCCCTGCTGCTGGGGTTTACGTTCGCCATGTCGGTCACGCGTTTCGAGACGCGCAAGAACCTGGTGCTGGAAGAGGCCAACGCCATCGGCAACGCCTATTGGCGATCGCAGCTCATTCCCGCCGAACACCGGCCTGCCGTGGCGAAGATGCTGCATGAATACGCCTCAGCATCGCTGGACTACCACCTGGCCGATCAGGATTCGCCGCGCTTTGCCGCCGCCAACGCCACCGCGCGCCGCATCGAACGCCAGATCCGGGCGGCGGTCGCCGCCCGGGCAGAGAACCCGCCGACCATCTCCACCATCATGTTCATCCAGGCCATCAACGAGATGGCGCAGATCAACGAAAAGCGCCGTGTCGCGCTGGAAAACCACGTGCCGGAGCCGGTGTACTACCTGCTCTTCATTGTGGCCGCCGGATCGATGGCCTACATTGCCTACGGCACCGGCCTGCACGGACGGCGGCGGCCCGTGTCGACCGGCATGTTCGCCGCGCTGATCGCGCTGGTGCTGACCTTCATCCTGGACATCGACCAGCCGAGCGGCGGCTTGATCGAGGTGGGCCAGGAAAGCATGGAACGCATGCGGGACACGCTGGCCGATGAAATGCGTCAGCAGCCCTAGGCGCGTTCAGGGAAAGTATTCCAGCACCTCGTCGTTCCTGTCGTCGAACGTGCCCGTGGAACGCCAGCCCAGGTGCCGGTAAAAGCCATAGGAACGCACGGCGGGGTCGCTGGCGCATCCCAGGGTCAGCCGTTTAAAGCCAAGCGCCGTCAGATCGCGCACCACCAGGTTCAAGAGCGTCTTGCCCACGCCCTGCCCCTCGTAGTCGGGCAGCAACGCCAGGACCACGATTTCGCCGGCCTGCCTGTCGCCAAAACAGTAGCCCGCGATCTTGCCGTCAGACGTGGCCACGTAGCCGGGCAGCGAACCGTCGTCGATTGCCGCCGCCCAGGACGCAAGGGTGACGCCCGCCGCGGCCAGGTCTTCGGCTGAAAACGCGTTCTCGCGGGTTTTGCCGCGGATGTCGATGCAGGCCGCCACGTCCTCGGCGCGGGCGGGCCGGTAGATCAATTCCATGTTTCCTCAATCAAAGAAGGGGCGCAGAAACTGCGCCGTTACGCCGGCGTTGCCGCGGCTGACGGCCTGCGGCGTGCCGGCCGCCACGATGGCGCCGCCCGCTTCGCCGGCGCCGGGGCCGACGTCCAGCATCCAGTCGCTGCCCGCCACCACGCGCAGGTCGTGTTCCACCACGACCACGGTGTTGCCGGCGTCGACCAGGCCGTGCAATTGCGTCATCAGTTTGTCCACATCCGCCGCGTGCAGGCCCGTGGTGGGCTCGTCCAGGACGTACAGCGTGTTGCCGCGCTGGCTGCGTTGCAGCTCGGTCGCCAGCTTGATGCGCTGCGCCTCGCCGCCGGACAGTTCCGTGGCGGGCTGCCCCAGGCGCAGATAGCCCAGTCCGATGTCAGAGAGCAGCGTCAGGGGACGCGACACGACGGCCTCGTCCTTGAAGAACGCGCGCGCCTCGTCCACGGTCATGTCCAGCACCTGCGCGATGTTGCGGCCATTCCATTCGACTTCGAGCGTCTTGGCGTTGTAGCGGCTGCCGTGGCACGTGGGGCACGGCGCATACACGCTGGGCATGAACAGCAATTCGACGTGGACGAAGCCTTCGCCCTCGCAGGTCTCGCAGCGCCCTTGCGCGACGTTGAAGGAAAAGCGGCCGGCGCCGTAACGCCGCGACCGGGCGGCCTTGGTGCCGGCAAACAGCTTGCGCACGTGGTCAAAGAGGCCGGTATACGTGGCGAGGTTGGACCGCGGCGTGCGGCCGATGGGCTTCTGGTCCACATTGACCAGCCGCTTGATGGCTTGCGCGCCGGCATGGAGGCGGCCCGTCGTGCGCGGCAGATTGCCGGGCTGCGGCAGGTCGCTGTCGGATTCCTCGGCGGGCAGCTCCTGGCCCAGATGTTCGCCCACCAGTTCGACCAGCGCCTGGCTGACCAGGCTGGACTTGCCCGACCCGGACACGCCCGTCACCGCCGTGAACGCCCCCAGCGGAAAGCGCGCGTCCACGCCATGCAGGTTGTTGCGGTGGATGCCGCGCAGCTCAAGCCACCCGGTGGGCTCGCGCGGCGTGCGCCGGCTGGCGGGCCGGGCATCGAACAGATATTTGGCCGTGACTGATTCCTTGACCTTGCGCAGGCCGTCTGGCGGACCGCTGTACAGCACCTGCCCGCCATGCTGGCCCGCGCCGGGCCCCACGTCCACCAGCCAATCGGCGCGGCGCAGCGTGTCCAGGTCGTGCTCGACGACGAAGAGCGTGTTGCCGCCCGCCTTGAGCTGGTCCAGCGCACGGTGCAGCGCCTGGCCGTCCGCGGGGTGTAGGCCGGCCGAGGGCTCGTCCAGCACATACACCACGCCAAAGAGGTTGGAGCGGATCTGCGTGGCAAGCCGCAAGCGCTGCAATTCGCCGGGCGACAGCGTCGGCGTGGACCGGTCCATCGCCAGATAGCCCAGTCCCAGCGCCTGCAGCGTGCCGATGCGCTCGACCAGGTCGTGCGCGATGCGCTGCGCGGCAATGCGCTTCTCGGGCGATGCGTCCGGCGTGCGGCGCACGTCGCTGCTGCCTGCATGCGACAGCCCGCCCGACGCCACGCGCCGTGCGTTGGCGCGCACCCCGGCGGCCTTGCTGCGGGTCGTGCCGGCCTTGGCGGCCGCGTCGTCGAAGCGGCCTTCGGCGGCGGGCGTCAGGATCTCGGCGATGCGGGCCAGCGGCAGTTGCGACAGGCTGCCGATGTCCAGGCCCGCAAACGTCACGGACAACGCCTCGCGTTTGAGACGCCGGCCGCCGCATTCCGGGCAGGGCGCGCCGGTCATGAAGCGGGCCACGCGCTTTTTCATCATGGCGCTTTGCGTGGTGGCAAACGTGTGCATGACGTAACGACGCGCGCCGGTGTAGGTGCCCATGTAGCTGGGCTCGGCCTTGCGGCGCAGCGCGGCGCGCGTCTCGGCGGGCGTGAAGCCGGCGTAGACGGGCACGGTTGGCTGCTCGTCGGTGTACAGGATCCAGTCGCGATCCTTCTTGGGCAGGTCGCGCCACGGCTTGTCCACGTCGTAGCCCAGCGTCACCAGGATGTCGCGCAGGTTCTGGCCATGCCAGGCGGGCGGCCACGAGGCAATGGCCCGCTCGCGAATGGACAGCGACGGGTCCGGCACCATGGACGCCTCGGTCACGTCGTACACATAGCCCAGGCCGTGGCAATGCGGGCAGGCGCCCTGCGGCGTGTTCGGCGAAAAGTCCTCGGCGTACAGCATGGGCTGGCGCGCGGGATACATCCCGGCACGCGAGTACAGCATCCGCAGCATGCTCGACAGGGTCGTCACACTGCCCACCGTGGAGCGCACGTTGGGCGTGCCGCGCTGCTGCTGCAATGCCACCGCGGGCGGCAGGCCGTCGATGGCGTCGACGTCGGGCACGCCCACCTGATCGATCAGGCGGCGGGCGTACGGCGACAGCGATTCCAGGTAGCGGCGCTGCGCTTCGGCATACAAGGTGCCGAACGCGAGCGAGGATTTGCCCGACCCGGACACGCCGGCGAACACCACGAGCGCGTCGCGCGGGATGCTGACGTCGACGTTCTTCAGATTGTGTTCCCGCGCGCCTCGCACGCGGATGCAGGCATCGGGGCCCGGCTTCGAAGGTGTCTTGCGCTGGCTCATGGCCCAAATAGTAATAGACCGAAGATCGAGCTTGGCGTGATCGACCTGAAACTTGCTGGCAGCCGCCATCCCTTGAACACCGGCCTGCAGGACGCCTTCAATCTGGGCTGGAAGCTGGCGCTGGCCAGCCAGGGGCGTGGGTCGCGGGCCTGATGGGAAAGCACGTCGCGACCTAGGGAAATCCCCAGCAAAATGCTTGTCGATCCGGGTGTTGGCGGTTCGTCGTAGTCATGCACCCACCCTCACTTCAAGGCGGACTACACCATGACTACCGGAACCGTACGACACCTTCGCGTCCTGCGCACCACCCCCGAACGGGTCTATCGCGCCTTCATCGAGCCCGATGCGATGGCCAAGTGGCTTCCGCCCTATGGCTACACCTGCTCGGTCCAGGAACTGGACGCGCGCGTGGGCGGCCGCCACAGGATGGCTTTCCACAACTTTGCCACCGGCCATGAAGAGCCGTTCGGCGGTGAATATCTGGAGCTGGTTCCGGGCGAAAAGATCCGCTACACGGACCGCTTCAACGATCCCAACCTGCCGGGCGAGATGACCACCACCGTCACCCTGCGGCAAGTGTCGTGCGGCACGGAACTGGTCATCGTGCAGGAAGGCATACCCGTGGTCATTCCGACCGAGATGTGCTACCTGGGCTGGCAGGAGTCGCTGCTGCAACTGGCGCAGCTGGTCGAGTCCGATGCGCCCGACGGCCCCGTGCGCGACTGACGCCGCCGCAGCGGACGGCGTCGACGCCGATACGTTTGTTCATGTTTTGACACCATCAGGTCGCGCGTAACGGTGCGACTGCCTACAAAATGTGGCGCGCCCCCGGAGGGCGTTGCGCGGGGCCGTAACACATATAGCCCCGCGCGCATCCCACAAGAAGGAAGAATCGTGTCAAAAGTGCTTGCCCTGCTGCTTTGCGCTGCCCTGCCTGCCGCGGCAATGGCCGCCCCCGATACCGAGCCCTTGACGCTCAACGCGGACAACAAGCTGTACTGCAACGCCCAGACCGACTGGTGTGTGGGCATCAAGACCGATGGCGCGTTCGGCGAAAACGGTCCCTTTGCCACCAGCAGGACCCTGCGTGCCGACTACCGGTTCTGGGACTCGCCCGAAATCCCGGACTTCAAGAATTTCTCCGTGTGGCCGGAACTGATCCGGCTGAGCGAAGAACGGGCGCTGGTGGGCGTGGTCGGTCCGGCCGAGCCGGACTTCGAGGCGTCGACGCCGTTCTCGGGCGGCGGCTTCTCGCGCCGCGACCTGTATCTGTACGACGTCAACCTGGGCGAACAGACCGGCGCCAGCCTGGTGCTCGTCATGCCGTACACGGCCGACGCGTCGATCCGCGCGTGCTTCAACGAGGCCGACCAGCAAAAGCGGGCCGGCCAGTGCAGCGACATCTACGAGTTCAAGGCATCGCTGAAGGCCGTGCCGGGCAAGGAACTGCCCGATCTGCAGGTCAAGACGCAGGCGACGCGCTCGCCGGCGGGCGCCAGCCGCTACGAGGACTCCAGCACGCGCCCCCCGCTGACCCAGGCCCAGCTCGCGCCGCAGATCGACAGCCAGTGCAGCTACACCGTGACCTACGCGTGGCAACCGGGCACATCGTCCTACAAGCCGTCCAAACCGCTGCCTGACTGCACGGAATTCCTGTCCGCCGACCCGACCGCGAAAAAATAGTCGCGCTTACTCGGCATACCCCGGATTGCGCCGGTCCAGCCGGCGCAGCAGGCCCGGCCACGCGAGTTGGGCTTTGCGGGCGCGATCGGCGGGCGACTCCACCGCCGCGCGCGCCAGGATGTCGGCCGGAATGTGGGTCAGTTCGCCGCCCGCCTGGGCGCGCACCTGCACCATGCAGGCCGCTTCCAGGCGGTGCATGGCCTGGAAGGCTTCCGCCATGCTCTGGCCGACGGTCAAGAGGCCGTGATTGCGCAGGATGAGGTAGTTGTTCGCGCCCAGGTCGCGCACCAGGCGCGGCTGCTCGTCGGGGTTGAGCGCCAGGCCCTCGTAGTCGTGATAGCTGAGCGAGCGCAGCACGATGAACGCGAATTGCGACAGCGGCAACAGGCCTGCTTTCTGCGCCGACACGGCCACCCCGTTGATCGAATGCGTGTGCAGCACGCACATCGCATCCTTGCGGGCCGCATGGATACAGCTATGGATGGTGAAGCCCGCGGGGTTGATGTCGTATTCCGACGCCATCACCTTGTTGCCGTGCAGGTCGATCTTGACCAGGCTGGACGCGGTGATTTCGTCGAACATCATGCCGTAGGGATTGATGAGGAAATGCTCCGTGCCCGGCACCTTGGCCGTGATGTGCGTGAAGATCAGATCGTCCCACCCAAAAAGCGCCACCAGCCGGTACAGCGCCGCCAGATCCTTGCGGACCTGCCATTCCGTTTCGCCGACCTGTTCGCGCACGCTGGCGCCCTGCTTGCCTGCCGTATCCATCCTGTCTCCGTATTGTTGGTGTCTGCCCGAGGCCACTGCCCCGGGATCCGTCATGCACTGTATTCCTTTTCGCGCGCAACGCGCAGTGGGGCGCGGGACACTCGTCCGTCTGGTGAAACAGCCCCGGACCCATTAACCTGTGAGCCACGGCCCAGGAGACTTCGAGCATGCTGCCTGCACTTTACGGTCATCCCTTTTCCTCGTACACCCAGAAGGTGCTCGTCGCGCTGTACGAAAACGCGACGCCCTTCGAATTTCGCGGCATCGGGCCGGACTCGCCCCAGCATGGCGCCGACTGGCTGCAGCGCTGGCCACTGCGCAAGTTTCCGCTGCTGGTGGACGGCGGCCGCAACATCGCCGAATCCAGCATCATCATCGAATACCTGCAGCTCGCCCACCCCGGCCCGGTCCGGCTGATTCCCGATGACCCGATGGCCGCGCTGGACGTGCGCTTTCTGGACCGCTACTTCGACCTGCACGTCATGTTCTGGATGCAGCACGCGGTCAACGGCGCGCTGACCGGCGACCCCGCCAAGCGCGACGAGGCGCTGGCGCTGACCGCGCAGAAGCTGGAACCGGCGTACGCCTGGATCGACGCGCTCCTGGCCACGCGCACGTGGGCCGCGGGCAGCGACTTCACCCTGGCCGACTGCGCGGCGGCGCCCGCGCTCTTCTACGCCGATTGGACGCATCCGATCGCCGATGCCTATCCGCACCTGCGGGCCTACCGCGCGCGGCTGCTGGCGCGGCCGTCGTTCGCGCGGGCGGTCGATGAAGCCCGGCCGTACCGGCCGCTGTTTCCGCTGGGCGCGCCCGACCGCGACTGAAAACGCCTCGCCCCCCGCGGCAACATGCGAGAATCCCCGCCATTCCCTCCCCGATGAGGACGCACCGTGCAGCAGACCTTGCATCGACACCTGCCTTCCTTCTTCCGGTCGCACCTGGAATCCCTCTCCGGCGTCGGCCTCATGCTCGGCACGTTGTTCTTCGCCGCGGCGCTGACGCCCACGCTCATTCCCCGAACGCACGTCACCCAGGGCGTCCTGGCGGGCGCCTGCCTTGCGGCCGGGTATGGCCTGGGCGTGCTGTGGCATTGGCTGTGGACCTACCTGGAACTGCCCTCGCCCCGCGGCCGCGCCGCGTGGATCATCAATGCCGTCATCGGCCTCTTGTGCGTGGCGGTGGCAATCGTGTTTCTTGGCCGCGCCGCCGAATGGCAAAACACCATCCGCGCCCTCATGCAGATGGAGCCCGTGACCAGCGCCCATCCCATCAAGGTCAGCCTGATCGCCCTGGCCACCTTTGCCGTGCTGCTGGCGCTGGCGCGGCTGTTCAAGCTGATCGCCCGCTATCTTTCCCGGCAGGTGCGGCGCGTCGTGCCGCGGCGTGTGGCCAACGTGACGGGCGCGCTCATCGCCATCCTGATCTTCTGGCTGCTGGCGACCGACGTGTTCTTCCGCGGCGCGCTGCACGTGCTGGACGCCTCGTTCCGCGAATTCGACGCGCTGCTCGAGCCCGAACGCCCGCAGCCCACCGCGGACCTGAAGACGGGCGGCCCCGCCTCGCTGATCCGCTGGAACGAACTGGGCCGCGCCGGCCGCGAATACATCGCCTCCGGCCCCACCGCCAGTGAAATCCAGACGCAGTCGGGACGCGAGGCGCTGGAGCCCATTCGCGTCTACGTCGGCCTGCGCGGCGCGGCAACCCCAGCGGCGCGCGCGCAGCTCGCGCTGGACGAGATGAAGCGCGTGGGCGCCTTTGACCGCTCGGTGCTGGTCGTGATCACGCCCACGGGCACGGGCTGGGTCGACCCCGCGGCGGCGGACTCGCTGGAATACCTGCTGAACGGTGACGTGGCCAGCGTGGCCATGCAGTATTCGTACCTGTCCAGTCCGCTGTCGCTGCTGGCGCAACCCGAATATGGCGCGGAAGCCGCGCGCGCCCTGTTCCAGGCGGTGTATGGCTACTGGACCACGCTGCCCAAGGACCGGCGGCCGCGGCTGTACCTGCACGGCCTGAGCCTGGGCGCGAAGAATTCCGCGGGGTCGGCCGAACTGTTCGAGATGATCGGCGACCCGATCCAGGGCGCACTCTGGAGCGGCCCGCCCTTTGAAAGCCGCGTCTGGCGCACCATTACCGATGCCCGCAATCCCGGCTCGCCCGCCTGGTTGCCCGAACTGCGCGATGGCGCCTTCGTGCGCTTCATGAACCAGAACGGCTCGCCGGTGCCGGCCGACGCGCCTTGGGGGCCGATGCGCGTCGTCTACCTGCAATACGCGAGCGACCCGGTCACATTCTTCGACTATCGCGACCTGTATCGTCCGCCCGCGTGGATGAGCGCGCCGATGGGCCCGGACGTGTCGCCGGAACTGCGCTGGTATCCCGTGGTGACCATGTTGCAGCTTGCGCTGGATATGGCGGTGGGCACCGCGACGCCGATGGGGTATGGACACGTCTACGCGCCGCAGCATTATGTCGACGCCTGGGTCGCGGTGACCGGCGTGTCCGGCTGGACGCCCGACGCCCTGGAAGGGCTGAAGGCCTATCTCCTGGAGCGCGCGCAAGCGGCGATGGAAGACGAAGACGGCGACGAAGGCGCCTACGAGGGACGCGGAGGCTAGGCGCGGCAGGCGCGGCTCATGAATCACCCCATGCAGGATCGATTGACGTCGTTCTTCTTTTCGCGCGATGACGCCTTGCGCAGCCGCAGCGTCAGCGCGCGCCTGCTGGCCGCGAACCTGGACGTGCCCGCGCCGCCCGCGCGCATCATGGCCGATTGGGATCGCGAGATCCGGACCCGGCTGGCGCTGGAGCCGGGCGACGTCGAGCAGATGCCGCTGTCGCGCACCCGCGCCCGCTGGCCGGAGTTCGGCCTTTGCGTGCAGGCCATGCGCGACTGGACGCGCGCGCAGGGACTGGGCGAGGTCCTGGCGGCCAGCGACATGGCGCTCATGGCCTGCCGCGGCGCGCGCTATCACCACGACGGCAGCCAATACGGCGGCGCCGCGTTCTGCAATCTGTTCCTGTCCGATGACAAGGGCCTGGACGTGCATTTTCCCGGCACCGGGCACCGCATCCCACTTAAGCGCGGCGTCGCCATCGTCTTTGACACCTGCCAGCCCCACGCCGTCATCGCCCGCCACGCAAGCGGCTACGACGAAGCGGACTTCCCGGAGGCACAGGATCTGGCGCAACTCTTTCTGACCTGGGAACTGCCCAACGAAGACCCGGCGGTTGCGCAGGCGCTGGCGATCGCCTTCGATGTCGAGCCGGGGCTGGCGTCGCGGCTGGACGAAGAAGCGGTGTGGGCGGGCGGCCGCCGCGTCAGCGTGGACCCCGAGCGCGGCCATTGGCAACCGGCGGCGCTGGACCCCTGACGCGTCGGGTATATTGACCGGCCCACGTCTCAGGGTCCCCACGCAGATGTCCTTTCCCTTTGCACGCACGCGCCCGATCCGGTTTGGCGTCCTGACGCTGGCCATGCTGTGGCAGGCAGGCCATGCCGGCGCCGCCGAGCGCACCGTCTACACCGGCACGCTGCAAGGCGTGGGCGACATCGTGATGGAGCTGGACAGCGCCACGGCCGGCAACGCGCTGACGGGCCGCTACTTCTATCCCAAACATGGCGTGGACATCCCGCTGAAAGGCAGCGAAGCCGCGCTGCAAGAGCCGATGACTTTTGCTGCCGCCACGGCGCCCGGCGCGCCGCCGGCAGCCACGTGGCAAGGCAAGCGCGACGCGCAGGGCTATCAAGGCGTGTGGATCGAAACGCGCACGGGCAAGCAGCGCACCTTCACGCTGCAGCGGGTCGCGCAATACGACGCCGGGGCGTTGGAGCGCGAGGGCAGCATCGGCTTTGACGAAGACATCGATGCGGCGCGCGTCCCCTACGACACGCTCAAGCTTGCCGGTCACGCCGTGCCCGTGGGCGCGGACGTGGGCAGCGCCACCGTGGCGTATCGCATGTGGCGCGACCCGCGCACCCAGTTCAGCTATCCGCGGCTCTCGCGCCATCCGGACCCGCAGGTCATGGCGCGCGTCAATCACCTGCTTGAGCAACGCCACTGGCGCATGAGCCACGCGGCGTTGGCCTGCAAGGCCTCGGCCTACACCAGCGGCGGCCCGTCGGCCGGCACACTGGCCAACTACGAGGAAGAAGTCGTGGCCGTGCCCTGGCTGTCCCGCGCCATGATGACGGTGACCGAATCCGGCAGCCTGGATTGCGGCGGCGCGCATCCGAACAACCACTTCGATCCCTACACGTTCGACCTGCTGCGCGGCGAAACCCTGGATTGGAACCGCGTGTTCGACGCCTACCAGCCGGGCAGCCGCGAGCCCCGCCCCGCGCTGACGGCGCTGGTCGGCCAGGCGCAGAAAACCCTGGCCGCGCGCGACGAGGCCGGGCTGACCGAAGACCGTTCCAAGGAAGGTTGCTGGGACCTGTGGCCGGCCTACCTTGCGCTGGGCGCCACGACGCCCGGCGCACTCAGCCTGTCGGTATCCGGCGTGGGCCACGCGTCGGGCGTGTGTCTGGGAACGCTGGCGCAGGTGCCTTTCGACGACCTCACGCCGTACCTGAAGCCGGGCGGCGAGGCGTATCTGGTGCAGGACTGAGCGAGACGCTCAGCGCCTGAACCCGCCGCCGCCCCTGAATCCGCCAAACCCGCCGCCAAAGCTGCGGCCCTCCATCCCGCGCCCCTGCCATCCGCCTTCGCCACGGCCTTGCCAGCCGCCCGCGGATTCGCCCATGCGGTTTTGCCAGCCGCCGCCGTTCATGCCGCCCGCCGGCTGCGTCGAATAATCGCGCGCCTGGCGCTGCGCGTTCAGGTAGTTGGACTGCGTGTTCGGCTGGACCGGCTGCCAGCCCGAGGACGTGTGCTGCTGCCAGCCGTTGTCGTTGTGTTCGTACACGTTGCCGTTGTGGTCCGCGTACACGTTGCCGTTGTTCCACGCCATGCCGCTGCCGGTGTTGCGGTTGTAGGTGGCGCCGCGCCGGTCGACGCTGTCCGCGCCCTGCCCCGCCGTGCCGGTCGCGCCGGCGGCGGAATACGTGGTGCGGCCGGTGTCGGCATTGGTGCGCACGTTCTGCCGGCCCGCAGCCCATTGGCCGTCGTCGTTCTCGACCGCGCCCGCGCGGCCCGCGCCCGATGCACCAGTGACCGGGTCGGTGTAGGCGCCCCGGCGGCCCGCCGCGGCATTGCCCGTGTATTCGTTGTAGGCCGCGCCGCGCGTGCCTTCGAAGGCGGCGCCGGTTTGCGGGTTGTAGCCTTCGGCGTGCGCGCCCTGCCATTCGGTGCCCGTCCAGCCATTCCACCCGGCCGCGTGGGTGACCGTGCCGGAACCGCCCCACGCGCCGTAGACGTCCACCTTGTTCACGTCGACGCCGCCCCAATAGGGCGCGCCATAATACGGGCCCCAGTAAGGCGCCGCCCCGCCCCAGGCTTCGGCTGCGGCAAACCCGAAGGCAAAGCCCGCCGCGGAATCGAAGGCCGCGTTGTAGCCATAGCTGGGCGGATAGCCGACCCAGGTGTTCTGCACGATCGTGGGCGGGTAGGAATAGCCCGTGCCGTAGACAACCGTGCCGTCCGGCGCGACGACCACGCCCATGTAGCCCGGCGAATAGCCGAACACCACGCTCTGCGGCGTCGAGCCATAGACCTGCACATAGGTCACGTAGTGCAACGGCGAAGTGGCGGGAATGGCGTAGATGGCCGCGGGCACATGGTCGGCCACGCGCCACGGTCCGGTGGGCGAATCCGACACGAACCACACCGCATGCGACAACGCGTAGTAACGGCCTTCGGCCTGGATGACCGGTACCTGCGAATTGGCCGCGTAGTGCAGCGTCGTGCCCTCGATGGGGCGCAGCACCGGCGCGCCGCCGGCGTACTCGACCTGCAGCCTGGCGGCGCTGCGCGACACGGTTGCCGTCTGCGGAATGGTCGATGCGATGACGGCTTCGCGGGCCTGCGGCGTGCCGGGCACCGACACCAGCACCCCGCCCTGCGGATCGCGCGCCGGAATGCGCGCGAAGTCGCGCGGCAGGTCCTTGCCCGGCACATACGACCACGGTCCCTCAAGCCGGGGGCCGCGGAACCAGCGCCCCGACACAAGCAGGTAATAGCGGTTGTCGCCCGGATTCATGAACACGGCGTGGTCGGCATTGGTGACCGACAGCAGCGAGGTCCCGGGCACCGGCCGCAACTCGGCCTGGCCGATCGTGATCAGAAGCTCTGCCGGCACCGTGGACACTTCGACATCGGGCGCGCGATGCGGCGCCTTGCCGTCATGCGGCATCAAGGGGTCCGCCGCAGGGCCGCGCCGTGCGGCGTCGGCGGCGGCCAGCAGCGCGGGTGACGGTTGCGCCACGGTGCGCCAGGGCCCGTTGATGCCGCCCGCGTCATACCAGTGGCCTGCCGCCTGCAGGTACAGACGTCCGGCGTTGTCGCCCAGAATCAGCGCGCGGGTGTTGACGACGCGGCGCCAGCCCGGCGTGCCGGGCAGCGCCGTCCACGCGGGCGGGCCGTCGACCAGCACCAGGATCGCCGGGACCGTGCGGTAGACGATGCGTGGCGGCGTGTTGTCCACGGGCACCGTCTTGGTGGCCGGGTTGTTCTGCGACAGCGCATAGCTCAGCTGCAACCCGTCCAACGGCGTGACCACGCCCTTGGGTGGAATACGGGCCTCCAGCTCGCTGCGCAGCCGCGCGGCCTCTTGGGGCGCCGTCGGCACCTGCACGCGTTCGATGCGTATGTCCGACAGGCGCACCAGCCCGGCGGGCTTGTTCACGTCGGCGCGCGCGGAGAATTCCGCGACGCCGTAGGTCGGGTTGCCCTTGGCCGGCCCCACGGCGACGGCCATGCGGCCGGACAGGCGGTCGGCGGTCCAGGTGTCGATCTGCGGCTGGTAGAGCTCGACCCGCGCGCCGTCCGGCGCGGAAAAACTGCGCGGCCATTGCAGCGCGCGCGCGGCGGACGAATCGGGTTGGGGTTGGCCGGCGCCAGGCTGCGCGGCGGGCTGGACCGCGCCCGGCGGGGTCGCGGCCGCGGCGCCGGACTGGCCGGGACTTTGCGGCTGCGCGGCGGCGCCGAAGGCCAGCGTCGTTCCAGCCGCCACGCCCAGCATCACCCGCGCAATCCGCAGCCGGTGGCCGGTATCGCAGAAAGGGGCAGGCAAGCGGAAAAGCCAGGCATGCAGATGCAGCCATCGGGACACGCCATGCATATCACGCTCCTTGAGGTTCGAACCGCCTACCCGAATGAAAGCGGGCGCCGCCGCTTCGGGTTATACGCCAGCGGGGCCCCGCGTTCAATGGCGGCAAGTTCCGAGCTGACCGCGCCCTGAATAAGAAACAGATCGTTAATGCCGTTAAAAAGCTATTGATCGCATCAGACAGAACTTCTATAACTCGTTCCTACCAGGGCTTGCTGCTTTTGCCCGATTGCCTTTCCGCTGCAATCCAACTAGAGCGGCGCAACGCCCGCCAACCCGCGCAAGCCTCGCGCGAATCGCCAGCCCTTCCTGCCCCGCTCAAGCGGCGCGCTGGCGGCTCTCTAAGCCTCTCCTGCGGCATGGACTTCCCGTCCGGACAGCCGCGCGAAGGAGCAGCTCATGGCCCTTACCCTGTCCCATCCCGGGGTTTACATCCAGGAAATTCCCAGCGGCGTTCGCACGATTGCCGGGGTCGCGACCTCGGTCGCCGCCTTCCTGGGAGCGGCCCCGCGCGGTCCCGTCAACAAGGCGGTCCGGATATTCAGCTTCTCCGACTATGAGCGCGCCTTTGGCGGGCTTGCCGACGATTCCGAGCTTGGTTATGCGGTGCGCCAGTTCTTCGTGAACGGCGGCACGGATGCCTGGGTCGTGCGGGTGGTCAAGGAAGCATCGCCCGCGCAGCGCGTCCTGCGCAGCGCCACGGCGGTGGACGTGCTGACGGTCCGGGCGCTGGACCCCGGCGTGTCCGGCAACAGCATCCAGGTGCGGGTGGACTACGCCACCGCCGTGCCGTCCAGCACCTTCAACATCCAGTTCATCCGCGCCAGCGATGGGCGGGCGGAAAGCTATGCCAACGTCTCTCTGAACGCCAAGGACCCGCGTTATCTGCTGGACCTGGTGCAGGGCGTATCTCAGCTTGTCAGGCTGGAGCGGATGCTGTCGCAGGGCGCGCTGGACGCGCTGCCTGCGGGCACCAGCGTCAGCGGCATGTTGGGCGACGTACAGACGCTGCTGGACGCGACGCACACCGATTTCCGCGTGGCCGTCAACGGGCTGGAGCCCGTCGGCGTCAGCATCGCGCTGCCCGGCGACATCGCGGGCGGCACCGCGACGCAGCGCCTGACGGCGCTGGCCGCCGCGATCCAGGCCAAGGTGCGGGCGCAGGCGATGGGCCGTCCGGCGCTGGCCAATTTCACGGCGGCGCGCAGCGGCAACACCCTTGTCATGACCTCCGGCGCGGGCGGCGAAAACGCCAGCGTGCGCGTGCTGCCCGGCGCGCGCAACAACGCCGCGGGCGTGCTGATGCTGGGGTCGCTGGCGGGCGGCGTCGAGACCGACGGCGCGGCCATCATCCGCCCCGCGCCCACCCCCGACGCGGCCACGCTGACCAGCGACACCTTCGGCGCGACCGACCTGGACGCGTTGCCCGACGCCACGCACACCAGCCTGCGCATCACGCTGGACGGCCTGGGCCCGGAACTCGTAAGCGTGGGCGACGCCAGTGCCGCGGGCGGCTCGCTGGCCGCCAAGCTGGAAGATGTGGCGGCGCGATTGCAGGCCGCGGTGCGCGCGCTGCGCCCGGGCACGCCCGCCTTCCGCGACTTCACGGCGCGGGTGCAGGGCAGCACGCTGGTGCTGGCCAGCGGCTCGCGCGGCATGGGCTCCACCATCGCGGTGGCAGCGGCCCCGGCCAACGATCTGGCGGCGTCGCTGCATCTGATGGCGGGCGCCGTCGCCTCGCCCCCGCCGGTCGACGCGCTGCTGGAAGGCGGCACCGAAACGCCGTACGGGCCGGACGACGTCTATGCCGCGTTCATCGGCAGCCGTGCGCTGCGCCAGGGGCTGTATGCGCTGGAAGACGCCGACATATTCAACCTGCTCTGCCTGCCCGCCATCACGCACGGCGGCGTCCTGGCCGACGCCGCGTCGTACTGCGAGGAGCGGCGCGCCTTCATGATCGTGGACGCGCCGCCCACGGCCACCGATCCCGCCTCGATGGTCGCCGTGGCCAACGGCACCGCGCTGCCCAAGTCGGATCACGCGGCCGTCTACTACCCGTGGACGTACGTGTCCGATCCGCTCAAGAACGGCAAGCCGCGCCTGGCGCCGCCCTGCGGCACCGTCGCCGGCCTGTATGCGCGCACGGATGGCAACCGGGGCGTATGGAAGGCCCCCGCGGGCACGGACGCCAACCTGACCGGCGTCGTCTCGCTGGCCACCACGCTGACCGATGGCGAGAACGGCAGCCTGAACCCGCTGGGGGTCAACTGCCTGCGCACGTTCCCGGTGTACGGCGCGGTCTGCTGGGGCGCGCGCACGCTGCGCGGCGCCGACCAGCTCACCTCCGAATACAAGTACGTGCCCGTGCGGCGCCTGGCCCTGTACCTGGAGGAATCGCTCTATCGCGGCACGCAGTGGGTGGTGTTCGAACCCAACGACGAGCCGCTGTGGGCGCAGATCCGCCTGAACATCGGCGCGTTCATGAACACGCTATTCCGCCAGGGCGCCTTTCAGGGCAGTTCGCCGCGCGAGGCCTATCTGGTCAAGTGCGACCGGGAAACCACCACGCAGGACGACATCAATCGTGGCGTGGTCAACATCCTGGTGGGGTTCGCGCCGCTCAAGCCCGCCGAGTTCGTCGTCATCAGCATCCAGCAACTGGCCGGCCAGATACAGGCTTGAGCCCGGCGTGCGGCGGCGCCGCTTGCGGCCCGCAACGCCCGCCGACCAGGGTTACCAGGAGATTGCCATGGCGCAGTTCACCGTCAATCCGCAGCGCTTCGACCCGTACAAGAATTTCAAATTCCGGGTGAAGTGGGATGGCCGCTATGTGGCCGGCATCAGCAAGGTGTCGGCGCTCAAGCGCACCACCGAAGTGGTCGAGCACCGCGAAGGCGGCGACCCGTCCAGCGGACGCAAGTCCCCCGGCCGCAGCAAGTACGAGGCGGTGACGCTGGAGCGCGGCGTCACGCACGACCGCGAGTTCGAGCAGTGGGCCAACAAGGTGTGGAACTTTGGCTCGGGGCTTGGCAGCGAGGTGTCGCTGAAGAACTTTCGCAAGGACATCATCATCGAGGTCTACAACGAAGCCGGGCAACTGGTGCTGGCCTACAAGGTGTTCCGCTGCTGGGTGTCGGAATACCAGGCCATCCCGGATCTGGACGCCAACGCCAACGCCGTCGCGATTCAGACCATCAAGCTGGAAAACGAAGGATGGGAGCGCGACTACGAAGTTGCCGAGCCGTCCGAACCGAGCTTTGTCGAGCCGGCTTGATGGAGCGCCGTGATGAACGCCCTGATCGAATCGCAGATGCTTGCGCTGTGGGAGGCAGGCCGTGACCGCCACCCGATAGATCGTGGCCTGCGCGCGCTGGCCGTGGCGATGCCCGGCGTGGAGGTGGCGTCACGGCCGGTCGGATGGCGGACGCTGGCATTGCTGCGCCTGCGGCGCGCGACATTCGGCGCGCGGCTGCCGGCCTGCGCCGATTGCCCGGCGTGCGGCGCGGCGATGGCGTTTGACCTGGATCTGGCCGCGCTGATCGAGACCCTGCCCGCGCCGCCGGAACGCGGGTCCGCCGAACCCATGTTCGACGCGCACGGCGCCGCCTGGCGACTGCCCAGCAGCCGGGACCAGGCGCACGCGGCGATGGCCGCCGACAGCGAAGCCGCGCTCGCCCTGTTGCTGCGCGCGTGCCGCGTCGGCACACCGCCCGAGGCCAGCCTGCCGCAAGGCGCGGCGCTGGCAGACATCGAAGCGCGCATGGAGGCGCTGGACCCCGCCGCCAACATCGAGCTGTCATTGCGCTGCGCCGACTGCGCGCACGCCTGGTCGGCGGCGTTGGATGCCGACATCTGCCTGTGGGACGACATCAGCCTGTGCGCGCGCGGCCTGTTGCGCGACGTGCATCGCCTGGCGCGCGCCTACGGCTGGACCGAGCCGCAGGTGCTGGCGCTGGGCCCGGCCCGGCGCGCCGCCTACCTGGCGCTGGCCGGCAGCGAGGCCATGCCATGAGCGGATTCCTGCGCCAGTTGGCCAGCCGCAGCCTGGGCACCGCCCCGCGTCTGCGCAGCGCGCCGTCGCCGCTGGCGGCGGCGCTGCATGGCGTCGTGCCGCAGGATCCGTTGCGCGCCGACACGCAGGATCAGGTCAGTCACCTGGCCGGGCACGATTCGGCCGCGCAGGCCGGCAGTGGCTTGGCGGACACCGGGAACCGCCTGGGGCAGAGGTTTTCACAAGGGGCGGCTTTCGGGGCACACGGACATGCCGACGAGGCGGCGGATGTGCATGCACGCGCCACCGGGCGCGAAGCGGCGATGCCGCAGAGGCACTTTATTGCGAGCGCGCCAGTGACCGATGCCGGTATGCGAACGTCCGGCGCGCCGCAGCGCACGGACGCGGCGCGCCCGCCATTACGCCGCCCGATCGTGCCCGATCCGGGCGATCGGGATTCAATCTCCCTTGAGGCGCAGCGGCCCATTTCCGCAATCGTGACGCCGCCCGCTCGCACTGAGTCCGAAACATCGATGCACGCCGCGCCGCCGATCACCGATGTTGTCAACGCACCGGCGGGCACCAATGCCGCCGCCGAAGAAACGCAGCCCGACCATGCCGCACGGCGCGACGCCGCATCCCCAGCGTCTCGTCCCGCCGAGCAATCGTCCACGCCCGACGTGCACATCACCATCGACCGCCTTGAGGTCGCGCCTCCGCCGCCGCGCGCCGCGGCCGCTCCACGATCGTCCGCGCTCTCGTTGCGCGACTACCTGGCCGCGCGCCGCGCGGGGCTGCCATGAGCAACGCGCTGGCGATCGCGGCGGTCACTGCCGTCATCAAGGACCTGCTCGACTCGGGCATGATCGACCACGCCGTGACGGACACGCTGGGCGCGGGCGTCAAGGTGTCCGCGCTGGCCCCCGACGCCGTGTCGCTGGACAACCAGGAAGACCCGCAGCTGAACCTGTTCCTGCATCAGGTAACGCCCAACGCCGCATGGCGCAATGCGGCGCTGCCGTCGCGCGATGCCGCCGGCGACCGCATCGCCAATCCGCCGCTGGCCCTGGACCTGCACTATCTGCTGACGGCCTATGGCCGCGCCGAACTGCAGGCCGAAGTGCTGCTGGGCTACGCCCTGCAACTGCTGCATGAGTCGGCCGTGCTGCCGCGCGAGGCCGTGCGCCGCGCGCTGGATCCGGACGTGGTCGACGGCGCCATCTTGCCCACGGTGTACCAGAGCCTGCGCGGCGCGGATCTGGCCAGCCAGATCGAACTGTTGAAGATCACGCCCGCGGCGCTGGGCGCCGAAGAGATGTCGCGCCTGTGGTCCGCGCTACAGGCCCACTACCGGCCGACCGCGGCGTTCCAGGTGTCGGTGGTGCTGATCGAATCGCGCCGGCCCGCGCGCGGCGCCCTGCCCGTGCTGACCCGCGGCGAGGCCATCCCCGGCACGCCGCGCGACCGGGGCGTGCTGGTCTTTCCCGGCCTGACGCCGCCGCTGCCCACGCTCTTGTCCGTGCAACCGGCGGGCAGGCAACCGGTTGCCGTGCCCGGCGGATCCGTGACGCTCGTGGGGCATCATCTGGACGGCCTGGCGCGGCGGGTGACGCTGCGCCACTCCACGCTGGACGCCGAGCGCGACGTGCCGGTCGAGGCCGGCACGGATACCTGGCTGCGGCTGACGATGCCGGCAGACCTGCCTGTCGGCCTGTACCGCGTGCATGCCCACGTGCAGGCCGCGGATACCGGCGTGCCGCGCGACAGCAATCAGCTTGCGCTGGTGCTGGCGCCCGAACCCGTGCTGCCGCCGGCCTCGGCCACGCGCAACGGCGGCACGGTACGCATGACGCTGGGCATCGCGCCGCCGCTCTTGCCCGGCCAGGCCGCCAGCCTGCTGTTGGGAGACCGGGAACTGCCCGCCGAACCCGCAGCCGCGCCCGCCAGCGCGCTCATCTTCGAATGGCGCGACGCGCCGCCAGCAGGTACGCGGTTTCTGGCGCGCCTGCGGGTGGACGGCATCGAAAGCCCGCTGGTGGACCGCGAGTCGGTCCCCGTCCGCTACCTTGACCGCCAGATCGAGCTGCCATGAACGCGCGCGCGCCCACCGGCTGGACCGAAGCCAACCAGCAATTGCTGGCCGCGGAGTTCACGCGGCTGCGTACTCGGCTGCGCAAACCCGGCAGCCGGCCGCCCCGGCACGGCGCGCAACAGCTGGCCCAGGCGCGCGCCGCCATGGACGGCGACGCCGCCATCGACCAGCTGACGGCCATCTTCGGCCTGTCGGCGTTCGAGCGCGACCTGCTGCTGTTGTGCGCCGGCATCGAGATGGACGCGGTGCTGGCGGACCTTTGCGCCCACGCAAACGGCCGCGGCGGCGGCCAGCGCCACGCCAGCTTCGCGCTGGCGCTGGCCGAGCTTGAAGGCGCTCATTGGAGCGCGCTGTCGCCGCAACGCCCGCTGCGCCGCTGGCGTCTGCTGGACGTGGACGACACCACCGACTTGAGCACCGCGCGGTTGCGCATCGACGAACGCGTGCTGCACTACCTGGCCGGGTTGAACGAACCCGACGCGCGCCTTCGCCCGCTGTTGCGTCCAGCGCTGCCCCTGCCCCACGCCGCGCCCGCGCACGAGGAGGCAGCGCAGCAGATCGCCGCGCAGGTGGCCGCCGCGCAAGGCACGCCATTGCCGGTGTTCGTGCTGGAAGGCGACGATGCCGGCGCGCACGAGGACGTGGCGGCGCGCGCCGCGCATGCCGCCGGGCTGGCGTGCCTGGCGCTGGCCGCCGAAGACGTGCCGGCGGACGCGGCCGAACGCAACGCCATGCTGACGCTCTGGCAGCGCGAGGCCGTGCTGCTGGGCGCCGGCCTGTACGTCGACGCGTCCGACGGCTTGCCGCCCGCGGCGCGGCATCTGGTGGAACAGGCCGGCGGCCTGTGCCTTGTGGGGGTGCGCGAGCCGGTCGCCTTGCGCGCGGCGTCGCGTCATTACGCCGTGAGCCGGCCGCAGGAGGCGGACCGCCGAACCTTGTGGCGGCAGGCATTGGGTCCGCAGGCAGCCGCGCGTGCGGGCCAGGCGGTGGACCATGCAGCCAGCCAGTTCGGACTGGACTCGCGCACCTTGCAGCTCACCGCCGCGGCGCTCGCGCCCGCGCTGCTGGCGGACGGCGCCGATCCGGCCGCCGTGCTGTGGCAGGGTTGCGCGCAGGCCAGCCGCCGCCGGCTGGACGGGTTGGCGCAGCGCCTGACGCCCGCGGCAGGCTGGAATGACCTGGTGCTGCCCGAGCCGCAGTTGGCGGTATTGCGCCAGATCGCGGCGCATCTGCGCCAGCGCTACCGCGTTCACCAGGATTGGGGATTTGCCGCCGCGCAATCTCGCGGACTGGGCCTTGCCACCCTCTTCACCGGCGAAAGCGGCACCGGCAAGACCATGGCCGCCGAGGCGCTGGCGCGCGAGACGGGACTGGACCTGTACCGCATCGACCTGTCCGCCGTCGTCAGCAAGTACATCGGCGAAACCGAAAAGAACCTGCGGCGCCTGTTCGAAGCCGCCGAGGACGGCGGCGCGATTTTGCTCTTTGACGAAGCCGACGCGCTTTTCGGCAAGCGGTCGGAGGTCAAGGACAGCCATGACCGCTACGCCAACATCGAGATCAGCTACCTGCTGCAACGCATGGAGTCCTACCGCGGCCTGGCGGTGCTGACCACCAACCTGAAGTCCAACCTGGACAGCGCATTCCTGCGGCGGCTGCGCTTTGTCGTGCAGTTTCCGTTTCCCGACCAGGACCAGCGCGCGCGCATCTGGCGCGGCGTGTTCCCGGCCGCCACGCCCACCCGCGACCTCGATCCGCGCCAGTTGGCGCGGTTGAACCTGACGGGCGGCAGCATCCGCAACGTCGCGCTGAACGCGGCCTTCCTGGCCGCCGACGCCGGCTCCGATGTCACCATGGCTCACGTGCTGCAAGCCGCGCACGCCGAAGCCGCCAAACGCGAACGGCCCCTGGCCGACGCCGAAACGAGGGGATGGCCATGAAATCCGCAATCCATCTGCATATCCGCGCGCTCAGCCTGCCGAGCCACGACGCCGCCCAGCGCAATGCGTTCGTGGCTGCCCTGGTGCACGAACTGGTGCGGCGCGCCGCGCAGCACAGCGGCGCCGCCGCCGATGGCAGCGCCGATCAGCTGCGCACCGTGGCGGACGGCCCGCAGGCGGAACAGGCCGGGGCGCAAGCGGGGCGCGCCATCGCCGACACGTTCCACCTCAAGCATTGAGCCTGGCCATGCGAACGGCATTGTTCACGCCTCGGCCTGACGCCGCGCCGCCGCGCTCGCGCCTGGTGCTGCGCCGCTGCGCCTGCGGGTGCGGCGGCAAGAGCAGCGGCAAGTCCGGCTGCGCCGCCTTGCCGCTGGGCGGGCGCGCGAAGACGGCGGTGCCCGATCAGGTCGAGGACGTGTTGCGCAGCCCCGGCGAGCCGCTGGCCGCCGCCGACCGCGCGGAATTCGAGCAGCGCTACGGCCACGACTTCGGCCGCGTGCGCATCCACGCCGATGCCCGGGCCGCGGACTCGGCGCGCGCGCTGCATGCGCAGGCCTACACCGTCGGCCCGCACGTCGCCTTCGGGGCCGGACGCTATGCCCCGCGCACGCGCCAGGGGCGCGAACTGCTGGCGCATGAACTGGCGCACGTGGTGCAGCAGCAGGCGCGCTACCGGCCCGGGCTGCCGCTGGAACTGGGTGCGGCCAACTCGCCGCTTGAAGCGCAGGCCAACCGCGCGGCGCACAGTCTGTCCCAGCCCATCGCCGCGCCAGGTCTGGCGCAAACCGTGCAGCGCGCCGGCATGGGCGACCTGCGCGTGGCCGAGGCCGAAGCACGCAAATGCCCCGGCACGCACACCATGCCGGACGACGTGTACGACGCGGTCAATGAGGCCTGGTCCAAGTCCGGGCACGGCGGCGACACCGTGCAGGAGCACGGCGGCCGCATCGTGTCCGACAAGGACGGCAAGCGCGTCATCCGCACGGGCTCGGGCGGCGGCGGCAGCATCAGCCTGCCCGCCGAGCAAAAAGGCGACTACACCCTCGGCACGTACCACACCCATCCCTACAGCAGCTCGGAAGGATCCAAGCTGGGCGTGGCGTTTTCCGGCGCGGACGTGGCCAACTTCATGGCCGGCAACCAGGGCTGGGTCAAGTACATCGGGGCCGGAAGCTGCCACTACGCGCTGAACATCCAGGACTACGAAGCGGTGTACGACTGCCGCAAGCGCAACGTCGATTTCAAGACGCGCTGGAACGACGCCTTTGCCGCTGCCACCGGCACGTTCCAGGCCAAGGTCGAGACCGCCGTGCGGGCATCGATCGACGGCTGCGGCATCTGCTTTTACCGCGCCTGCCGGCCCGACGCCGCCAGCGCGGTCCCCAAGAACATGAGCCTCATCTAGGAGCCGTCATGCAAGACTGGATTGGCAAGACCGTGGGAGAGGTGCTCGACCTGTGCCAGACGCGCTATGCCGACGTCACAATGGTCGACGAGCCGCCGGGCAAGCTGCGCGCCGTCGAGATCGATTGCGTGGCGCGCGTGCCGGTATCGCGCTTCGTGCTGGAGTTCGACTACCGCCCGGATCTGTTCAGCGCGGCGCGCAACTGGCCCGAATCGCTGGTGGGCGCGCAGCGCATCACCGCCGTGCGCAACGCCGCCGAGCCGCAGGCCTACCCATGAGCGGACCGCTTTCGCCCCGCCTGCTGCGCGGCGGCATCATCCTGATCGATCCGTCCAGCGGGGCGGTGCAGCGCGTGATTTCGCTGCAGTACAACCCCGAGACGCTGACGCGATCGCTGCAGCCGCAAAGCGTGGACGACGGCGGCGCGGCGGGCGAACCGCTGCGGCTCAAGGGGCCGCCGGCCGAGACGATCCGGCTGGACGCCGAGCTGGACGCGACCGACCAGCTGGAGTTTCCGGACGAGCACCGCGACGCGCGCGACACCGGCATCCACGCGCAACTGGCGGCGCTGGAGACCATCGTCTACCCGGACAGCGCCGCGCTCATCCGCAACAACCAGATCGCGAATCTGGGCACGCTGGAGATCGCGCCCACGGTCGCGCCGCTGAGTCTCTTCGTCTGGAGCCGCGAGCGCGTGGTGCCGGTGCGCGTGACCGATTTCTCGATCACCGAAGAGGCCTTCGACGCGCGCCTGAATCCGATCCGCGCCAAGGTGTCGCTGGGCCTGCGCGTGCTGCATGTCGGCGACCTGGGCTTCGGCGACAAGGGCGGCCATCTGTACCTGGTGTATCAGCAGCGCAAGGAACGGCTGGCCGCGCTGGCAGGGCTGGGCGACCTGGGCTCCGTCGGACTGGAGTCCCTGCCATGAGCGTGGAGCGCTTTCCCGCCAACAGCCGGTATCACGGCGTGCCCACGGCTGAAATGCCGGGGCCCGACGGCCGCCCGCTCGTCTACCTGCGCCGCCGCTTCCTGCCGGACCCGGCGGCGCTTACCGCGGTCGGCGAGGTGGCCGTTGCCCCCGGCGACCGGCTGGACCGGCTGGCCGCGGCGGCGCTGGGCGATCCGCTGCAGTTCTGGCGTCTGGCGGACGGCAACGACGCGCCGCGCCCGGCCGCGCTGGGGACGCCCGGCCGCAGCCTGCGCGTGACGCTGCCCGCCGCGCTGGGCGCGCCGTTCACTGGCCAATTCGGAGGCGGCGATGCTTAGCGGCGTGCACCTGACGCTGCTGGTGGGGCCCGGCCTGCCCGTGCCTGCGCCGCGGCCCATCATGGACGGCCTGGAGCGCGTCGAAGTGTCGTCGTCGGCCGACGGCCCAGGCGGCTTTCAGCTCTCGTTCACCGTCAGCAACCGCTCGCCGCTGCATACGCTGCTGGTGATCGCGGGCGGCCAGGTGCCGTGGCTGCGGGTCATCCTGATCGCCACGCTGAACGGACTGCCCACCGTGCTGATGGACGGGCTGGTCACGCGCCAGGAAATCACCGACGGCAACGCGCCCGGCCAATCACGCCTGACCGTCACGGGCGAAGACCTGACGGTGGCGATGGACAAGCAGGACATGAGCGGCCTGCCCTACCCGGCGATGCCGCCGCCCGCGCGTGTCGCGGCCATCATCGGCCGCTACGCGCTGTACGGCATGCTGCCGCTCGTCGTGCCGTCGCCGTTCACCGATGTGCCGATCCCCGTCGAACGCATTCCCCTGCATGAAGGCACGGACCTGGCCTACGTGCGGCAGCTGGCCGCGGAAGTCGGCCACGTGTTCTACATCGAACCCGGGCCGCTGCCCGGCGCCAACGTGGCGTACTGGGGCCCCGAAATCCGGCTGGGACCGGTGCAGCCGGCGCTCAACCTGGGCATGGACGTGCACAGCAACGTCGAGTCGCTGTCGTTCTCGGTGAACCAGTCGGACGCCGCGCTGCCCGTCATCTTCATACAGAACCCCCTGACCAAATTCCCGATCCCCCTGCCGGTTCCCGACATCAGTCTCGCCAGCCCACCGCTGGGTCTTTTGCCGCCGTTGGCCAAGGGGCTGACGCTGCTCAAGGACACGGCCAAGCTGTCGCCGGCCGCCGCGCTGGGACGCGGCCTGGCCATGGCCGCCGGCACCACCGCCGACGCGGTCACCGCCGATGGATCGCTGAACGTGCTGCGCTACGGCCACGTGCTCAAGTCGCGCCAGCTTGTGGGCGTGCGCGGCGCGGGCCTGGCGTTCGACGGCCTGTACTACGTCAAGCGGGTGGACAGCACGCTCAAGGCGGGCGAGTTCCGCCAGCAATTCTCGCTGGCCCGCAATGGCCTGATCTCGACCCTGCCCCTGGTGCCGCCATGACAGACCCCCAACGCCACTACGGCAAATTCCGCGGCGTGGTGATCAACAACGTCGATCCCATGCAGATGGGCCGCATCCAGGTGCAGGTGCCCGACGTGCTGGGCCTGGGCGTCTCAAGCTGGGCCATGCCCTGCGTGCCGTTCGCCGGCCAGCAGAGCGGCGTCTTCGTGGTGCCGCAGGTCAGTTCGGGCGTGTGGGTGGAGTTCGAACAAGGCAAGCCCGACTACCCGATCTGGGTCGGCGGATTCTGGGGCTCGGCCGCCGAAGTGCCCGCGCTGGCGCTGGCGGGGCTGCCGGTATCGCCCAGCATCGTGCTGCAGACGGGTGGACAGAACACGCTGATGATTTCCGACCTGCCCGGCCCCACGGGCGGCATCCTGCTCAAGACCAAGACCGGCGCGATGATCTCGATCAGCGACGTGGGCATCACGCTGTCCAACGGCCAGGGCGCGACCGTGATGCTTGCCGGTCCGGCCGTCAACATCAACCAGGGCGCCCTGACGGTGACCTGACTTTGAATCCATGGAGGCGCAGCCATGCCCGGACCCTTGCTGCATCTTGGCGCCACCGTGCAGTGTTCGCACGGCGGCCAGGCCGTTCCCCTGTCGCCCAACCCGCGCGTGCTGCTGTCGGGCCAGCCGGCCGTGACCATCCTGTCGACGTATTCGATCGCGGGCTGTGCCTTTCCGCCCCCGCCCTCGGGCAACGGGCCCTGCGTCACCGGCATGTGGTTAAGCGGCGCGACGCGTGTGCTGATCGGCGGACAGCCGGCCGCGCTGCAGGCCGGCGCGTCGATCTGCACGCCCACCGGCACGCCCATGCTGGCGCTGCAGGCGCAGGCGCGCGTCGTGGGCATGTAGGGCGCACCGCCATGGCCATCCTGCGCTTTCCGTTCGAACCCGACGCGCGCGGCCGCAGCCGCGATGCCGATGACGCCGAGCACGTGCGCGACATGATCGAACAGGTGCTGTTCACGGTGCCCGGCGAACGCGTCAACCGGCCGGACTTCGGTTGCGGCCTGCTGCAACTCGTGTTCGCGCCCAACAGCGACACGCTGGCTGCCGCCGTGCAGATGAGCGTGCAGGGCGCGCTGCAGCAGTGGCTGGGCGAGCGCATTGCCGTCGAATCCGTCAACGTCGCGCATCGCGATGCGACCCTGCAGGTGGACGTGCAGTACGTGCTGCGCCAAGGCCAGCAACGACGGCTGGCACGCTTTACGCGGGACGTGCCATGAACCGCCAGTTCCGCAGCGCCAATCCCCGCCGCCTGCAACTGCTGCGCGCCCAGCAGCCGCCCGGCGACAACGGCATCGCCTTCGTCGAGATCGATGCGGCCGACCAGCGCACGCTGCGCGTGGTGTGCGTGCATCCGGTGTCCGGCATCGGCCGCGCCCACGTGCGCATCGAAGGCGGCACGCGCATCCGCGGCATTGCGCTGGCTGCGGAGCCGGTGCTGTCGGGCAACGAAATCCGGCTGAGCGTGGACAAGGCCGGCGACTTCTCGTGGTACACGCTGGCGCTGGTGAACCCCGCCGATCCCGACGCGCCCGCGCCGGGCTTTGACCTGTGCCTGTCCACCATCGAGATCAACTTCAAGGCGGGATGCCCATCGGAATTCGACTGCGCCGATACGCACGCGTGCGATGCGCCCGCGCCGTCAGAGCCGCTGCTCGATTACCTGGCCAAGGACTACGAGAGCTTCCGGCGGCTGATGCTGGACCGCCTGTCGCAAAGCATGCCCGACTTCGCCGAGCGCAATCCCGCGGATTTCACCGTGGCGCTGGTGGAAACGCTGGCCTATGCCGCCGACCATCTGTCGTACGCGCAGGACGCCGCCGCCACCGAGGCCTATCTGGACACCGCGCGCCGCCGAACCTCATTGCGCCGTCATGCGCGCCTCTTGGACTATCCCCTGCATGACGGCTGCAACGCGCGGGTCTTCGTCACTGTCCAAGCCCACGCGGCCGGCGAAGGCAAGGTCATCCCGGCCGGCACGCCGCTATTGACCAGTTCCCCGGAAGCCGCGCTCGCGGCCCCCGTGCGCCGCCGCGACGCGCTGGACGGGCTGCCCGCGCCCGGCATCGAAGTGTTCGAGACGCTGCACGACCTGCTGTTGCACACCGCGCACAGCCGCATCTTTCTGCATGACTTCGCCGACCCGGCGTACTGCCTGCCGCGCGGCCAAACGCAAGCGGCGCTGGTGAACGATCCGCCGCTGGCGCTTGCGCCCGGCGACGTGCTGGTGTTCGAAGAGACGATAGACCCGTTGACGGGCCGCAAGGCCGATGCGGACCGCACGCATCGCCACGCCGTGCGCCTGACGGAAACGCGCACCGGCCGCGACGACCTGACCGGCACCGACCTGCTGCTGATCGCCTGGCATCCGGACGATGCGCTGCCGTTCCCGCTGTGCGTGAGCCAGGAGTTCGACGAGGGCGGCGCGCTGGTCAAACGCGCGGTATCGGTGGCGCGCGGCAACGTGGTGCTGGCCGATCACGGCATGCAGCGCGATTGGACGCCGTTGCTGCCGGACACCGCGACGGCGCGCGATGCGTTTGCCGCGCGGCCCTATCGGCCGCGCCTGCCGGATGCCGGCCTGGCCTGCGCCGAGCCCTACCGGCATGAGCTTGCCGTGGCGGGGCCGCTGCCCGCCAGCGCGGCGCTGGCCCAGGATCCGCGCCGCGCGCTGCCCAGCGGCATGTCGCTGCAGGCGGACGACGCCGATCAGCCCGGCGACGCGCCCGCCCCGGCCAGCCCGCCGTGGTCGCCCCAGCGCAGCCTGCTGGCCAGCGCGCGCGACGCGCGAGAATTCGTCGTCGAAATGGAACACGACGGCGCGGCCTGGCTGCGCTTTGGCGACAACCGCTACGGCGCCGCGCCCGCGCCCGGCGAACGCCTGCTGGCGCGCTATCGGCTGGGCGGCGGGCCGCAAGGCAACGTGGGCGCGGAAGCCATCGGCGCGCTGGTCACCGACGATCCGGACCTGATGCTGGGCGTGGCGCGCGTGCGCAATCCCCTGCCCGCGCAGGGCGGCGCGGCGCCGGAACCGGCCGACGCGATCAAGCTCAACGCGCCCGAGGCCTTCCGGGTGCAGGAACGCGCGGTCACCGCGGACGACTATGCGCGGCTTGCGCAGCGCCATCCGCAGGTGCAGCGCGCGGCGGCCCGCCTGCGCTGGACGGGCAGCTGGCACACCGTCTTCCTGACCGTGGACCGGCGCGGCGGGCTGGCGGTCGATGCGCCGTTTCGCGCCGCGCTGCGCGCCTTCATGGAACGCTTCCGGCTGGCCGGACAGGACCTGGAGTTCTCGGATCCGGTGCATGTGCCGCTGGACATCCTGGTGCGCGTCTGCGCCGCGCCCGGCCACTTCGCCGCGGACGTCAAGGCCGCGCTGCGCGACGCCTTCACCGCCGGCCTGGACCGCGCGGGCCGGCCGGGCTTCTTTCATCCCGACCGCTACACCTTCGGCACGCCACTGGCGCTGTCGGCGCTGATGCGCGCCATCATGGCCGTGCCGGGCGTGGCGTCGGCGCGCGCCGAGCGCTTTCAGCGCTGGGGCCGCGACCCGGCGGGCGAACTGGACACAGGCCGTCTGCTGGCCGCGCCGCTGGAAGTGCTGCGCGCCGACGGCGATCCGAACTTCCCGGAGAACGGCCGCATCGACTTCATCGTGGAGGGCGGATCATGACGACTCGCGACGACTGCGGCTGCTGCGCCGGGCAGCCCGCGCTCACGCCGTCGGACCTGGCCAATCCGCCCGGCCAGCCCGCCTTGCGCCTGCGCATCGGCACACACGGCCGCTTTCTTGCCAGCCTGACGGCGGACCTGGCGCGCTCGCCGGCCCTGGCGGCGCTGACGACGCGCGACCGCGATGACCCCGTCATCGCCCTGTTCGACGCCTGGGCGGCGGTGCTTGACGTGCTGGCGTTCTATCAGGAGCGGATTGGCAACGAGGGCTACCTGCGGACCGCGACCGAGCGCCGGTCGGTGCAGTCGCTGGCGCGGGCCATCGGCTACGAACTGCGGCCGGGCGTGGCGGCGACGACGTGGCTGGCGTTCTCTCTGGAAACCGCGCCGGGCGCGCCCCCGCGCGCCCGAATCGAACCCTGGACACGCGCGCAAAGCGTGCCCGCGCAGGACGAACGCGCGCAGACCTTCGAAACCCTGCAGGCCGTCGAGGCGCGTGCCGCCTGGAACGCGCTGGAACTGGCGTGGCTGGAACCGGCGCCCCCGCGCTTTGGCGCGCGCACGCTGTGCCTGGCCGGCGCGGCCACGCGCCTGAAGGCCGGCGACGCCGTGCTCGTTGTCGGCGACGAGCGAGCGCGCGATCCGGGCAACGAGAATTGGGACTTTCGCCGCCTGACGCAGGTCCGCGAATACGTGCCTGGTCCCGGTGAAGACAGCGCGCCCGCCTATACGCTGATCTCGCTGGAGCGGGGCCTGGGCAGCGCCGCGCCGCACGTGCAGCCCGCGGGGCGCAACCCGCGCTGCTTCGCGCTGCGCGCGCAGGCCCGACTGTTCGGCTACAACGCGCCCGATTGGCGCGCCATGCCCGCCACGCTGCGCGCGGCGTACCTGGGCATGGCCGACGACGCCAAGCCGTCATTCAGCCAGTTTCCGCAGTGGCCGGGCTATACGCTGGCCGAGGTGTCCGATCCGCCTGGCCCCAGCGGCCCCGGCTCCGGGCTGTACGGCGAGTATTACCGTGGCCGCACCTTCAGCCAGCGCGTGATGACCCGCACCGATCCGCAGCTGGATTTTCATTGGGGCGCGGGCGGCCCCGGCGACGGCGTGCCCGCGGACAACTTCTGCGTGCGCTGGACGGGCTGGGTGCGCGCCCCGGACAGCGGCAGCTACACCTTTCACGTCACGGCTGACGATGGCGTGCGGCTGTGGGTGGACGGCAACCTGCTCATCGACCAGTGGCGCGAACAATCTCCCACCGAATACAGCGCCAGCGCACGGCTCGCGGCGGGGCGCAAGCACGACATCCGCATCGAATACTACGAGGCGGGCGGCGAGGCCACCTTCGTGCTGGCGTGGTCCGCGCCGGGCCTGGCGCGCCAGACGATTCCCGCGGCCAGCCTGTACCCGGGCGACGTGCACGGCGTGCACCTGGACGCCTCCTATCCCAAATGGGTGGCCGGCGGCTGGACCGTGCTGTCGATGCCGGGCTATGAAGAGCTGTACCGCATTGCCGACGCGGGCCCCGACGCGCGCACGGGCTTTGCGCTGGCGGGGCCGACCACGCGCCTCACGCTGCGGGGCGAGCGCGTGCGCGAGCAGTTCAACGACGCCCTGCGCGAGACCACGGCCTACGGCGAATCCGACCCGCTGGACTGGGGCGTGCGCCCGGCCTCGGGGCTGACGCAAGGCCACACGCTGGTGCTGGCGTCGTACGAGCCCGACCTGCCGCAAGACCGCGTGCTGGCGGTGTCGGGCCTGATCCTGACCGAGACCGATGCCGCCAACGTTGCGCCGCGCGAGCGGCTGTTGCGCGGCGATGCCGTGGCCAACGTGCGCGTGGCGCGCGACCGCGCTAGCGCCGACCTGGAATTCGAGGATGGCGCGCGCGCCACCGTCACGCTGGCCGACGCCAGCGACATCGTGCGCATCCAGCGCAACGACAGCGCTGGCGGCCGCACGACGCTCGTGCTGGACGCCGACCTGGCGCACGCCTATCTGCCCGCCACGGTGCGCATCAACGCCAATGTCGCGCCCGCCAGCCACGGCGACAGCCGGCAAATGCGCATCCAGCCGGAGGTGCTGGGCAGCGGCGCCGGCAACCGCGCCTTCCAGCGTTTCACGCTGCAGCAAAAGCCATTGACGTTCGTGCCCGCGCCCACCGCCAGCGGCGCGGCGAGCAGCCTGGAAGTCCGCGTCGACGGTCTGCTGTGGGACGAGGCGCCGCGCATCACCGCGCTGGCGCCGGACGACCGCGCGTATCTGCTGCGGGTGGACGACAGCGGCGGAGCCACCGTGCAGTTCGGCGATGGCCTGCATGGCGCGCGTCTGCCGTCCGGATCGGGCAACGTCCAGGCGCGTTATCGCGTGGGCCTGGGCCGCGAAGGCAACGTCGCGCCCGGCCAGTTGAGCGTGCTGCTCACGCGCGCGCCTGGCGTCAAGGCGGTCGTCAACCCCGCGCCCGCGACCGGCGGCGTGGACCCCGAAGCGGGCGACGCCGCCCGCCGCAATGCGCCGCTGCGGGTGCGCACGCTGGACCGCATCGTGTCGCTGCGCGACTTCGAGGATTTCGCGGCCGCCTTTACGGGCATCGGCAAGGCGCAGGCGGTATGGCAGTGGGACGGCGAGCAACGGCTCGTGCACCTGACCGTCGCGGGCGAAGATGGCGCCGCGCTGGATCCGGCCGGTGCGTTGTATCGCAACCTGCTCGCGGCCATCGACGCGGCGCGCCCGCCCTACCAGCCGCTGAAGGTGGCGCCGTGCCGCTACCTGGATTTCGGCCTGCGGGCGGGCCTGGGCATCGATCCGCGCTTTGAAGCGGCGACCGTGTTGGTAGCCGCCCGCGCGCGCGTCCTGGATGCCTTCGGCTTTGCCGCGCGGGCGTTCGGCCAGCCGGTGCACGGCGCCGAGGTGCTTGCCGTCTTGCAGGACGTGCCGGGCGTCGCGTGGGTGGATCTGGACGCACTGGTACTCAATGCCGGTCTGGACGGCGCGGGCGCGCGGCGCAGCAACGGTCCGGACGCCCTGCTACCGGCGCGCACCGCGCGTTGGCAACAGGGCGCCCTGCAGCCTGCCGAGCTGCTGCGCCCGGATCCCGACGGCATCGACTTGTCGGAGCGCACATGAACACCCGCCTGGATGCCGACGCCCTGATGGCCCTTTTGCCGGCGTTCTACCGCGAACGCGACGCCGCCGCCGGCGGGCCGCTGCGCGCGCTGCTGGACGTGCTGGCGCGCCAAGGCGCGCTGGTGGACGCCGACGTGGACCGGCTCTACGACAACTGGTTCATCGAAACCTGCGAGGACTGGGTGGTGCCTTATCTGGGCGACCTGCTCGGCGTGCGCGCGTTGTATCCCGTGGGCGCCGCCTTTTCGCCGCGGGCGCTGGTGGCCAACACGCTGCGGCTGCGCCGCCGCAAAGGCACGGCGCTGGTGCTGGAAGAATTGGCGGCCAACGCCACCGGCTGGCCAAGCCGCGTGTCCGAGTGCTTCGAGCGCGTCGCCACCACGCAGCACGTCAATCACCCCCGCGCGCACGCGCTGCGCACGCCCGACCTGCGCGATTCGCGCGCGATGGAACGCGTGGATGGCCCCTTCGGCGCCGAACTGCACACCGCGCACGTGCGCGCGCTGCCGGCCGGACGCTACAACCTGCCCAACGTCGCGCTCTTTCTTTGGCGGTTGCAGTCGTACACCGTGCAGCGCGGCGATGCGGCGCGCGCCACCACGCACGACGGCTTCTACACCATCGATCCGCTGGGCCGCGACCAGCCCCTTTTCAACCGGCCGCGCACCGAGACCGACATCGACCACCTGGCCGAGCCGATAAACGTGCCCGAACCGCTGTCCTGGCGCGATCTGCATGCGGAACTGCAAGCGCGCCGCCAGGCCCTGACCGATGGCGACGCGCCCCCGCAAGGCTGGTTTGCCGACAGCGCCGCCGGCCCCGTCGTGCAGGTGTGGCTGGACGGCCAGCCGGTTCCCGCCGAGCATCTGGTGATCTGCAATCTTGCGCCCATCCCCGGCGTCGTGCCCGAAGCATGGCGCCGGCCCGACGCCACCCTGCTGTTCAAGGCGCGCAAGCCGGGACGGCCGGACCGCAGCTTTCCCGGCGCGGGCGGCGTGCTGGTTGGCCTGGATCCGCACCGCGGGCGGCTGGCGCTGCCACCGGGCGTCACCGCGCAATCGGTGCAGGTGCGCTATGCCTACGGCTTTCCCGGTGACATCGGCGCGGGCCCCTACGCCCGCAGCATGACCGATGGCGATGACGCGGATGATGACGCGGGTAATGGTCCGGATGGGGCATTCGAAAGCGGGTTCGACGCCCTCTTGCGCGTGCCCTCGGCGGCCACGCCCACGCTGACGGCGGCGCTGGCCGCGGTGCTGGCGGGGCAGCGGGTACGCATCGTGATCGACCACGACGGCACCGAGACCATTGCCCCCGATCTCGTGCTGCCCGACACGCGGCTGTCGATCGAGGCCGCGCCGCTGCGCCGTCCCGTGCTGCAAGGCGATTGGCGCGTGCGTGGCAACGCCAGCACCCGCATCCGGCTCGACGGGCTGCTTCTGGATGGCCGCCTGCGGCTGGAAGGCGCGCTGCGCGCCGTTGAGCTGCGTCACTGCACGCTGGTGCCGGCGCGCGGCGGCGTGCGTCACACGGGCGCCGCACCCGAACTGGAACTGCGGTTGACGCGCTGCATCTGCGGGCCCGTGCGCTGCGCATCGCCGCTTGCGTCGGTGCAGATCGACGCAAGCCTCGTCGATGCGCAAGGCAGCGCCGCGGCCGCGGTCGACGTGGACGACAGCGCCCTGCGCATCCTGGCCAGCACGCTGTTCGGGCGCGTGGCCGCCGGACGGCTGGACGCGTCCAACACGCTGTTCGGCGGCACGCTTGCCATCAACCGCCGGCAAGAGGGCTGCGTGCGCTATTGCCACGTGCCCATGCCGTCCGTCACGCCGCGCCGCTACCGCTGCCAGCCCGATCTGGCCATGCAAGACCTGACCGGCGCGGCCGCCAAGCGCGCGGCGGCGCGTGTCGCCCCGTCGTTCACCGCCACCATGTTCGGCTCACCGTCGTATGGCCAACTGGCCCCCAGTTGCGCGGCCGAGATCCGAGAGGGCGCGGACAACGGCGCCGAGATGGGCGCCTGGAATTTCCTGCTGCAGGCCCAGCGCGAGGCCAATCTGCGGCAGGCGCTGGACGAGTATCTGCGCTTCGGCCTCGAAGCGGGATTGATCCCTGTGAACTGAGCCCTCTGTCTTCGGGAACAACATCATGAAAGCCGATCTCAGCCGCCTCACCTTCGACCCCGCCCGGCGCTACCGGGCCGTCCGCATGCAGCAGGGCCGCGTGCAGATGGATTCGGACTGGAATGAGCAGCAGGACATCCTGAACCGGCGCATCGAAACCGAAACCGCGGACACCGTGGGCCCCGTGGGCGTGCCGCTGGCCGCGCCCGGCTTCGCGCTGGCGCCTGCCGGCAAGGACCTGTCGCTGTCGGCAGGCCGCCTGTATCTGGACGGCCTGCTTTGCGAGAACCCGCTGCCCGCCACCGTGGCCAAGCAGCCCGACATGCCCTCGACGGCATCGCCCGTGCTGCCCGCCGGCGCGTCCGTCCTGCCGCTGCCGCCGCCCGCGCTGACGCCCGCCGACATCGACGGCATCGTCGTCTTCGGCTCGGGCGGCCAGACCGCCCCGCCGCCCGAAGGCCAGTACCTGGCCTATCTGGAAGCGTGGCAGCGCCACCTGTGCACGCTGGACCTGCGGGCCGGCGACACCAGCATGCGCGAAGTCGCGCTGGGCGGCCCCGACACCGCCACCCGCGAAAAGACGGTCTGGCAGGTCAAGCTGATGCAGGTGGGCGCGCCGGACGCCGCCCTGACCTGCCTGTCCGCGCTGCCCGCGTGGGACGCCCTGACCGCCGCGCCCGACGCCCGCATGGCGGCGCGCGCCGAGGCCAGCGTGCCGCCCAAGACACCGTGCCAGCTGCCACCCGACGCCGGCTACCGCCTGCTGGAAAACCATCTGTACCGCATCGAGATTCACCAGGACGGCGCGGGCGCAGGCAAAGCGCGCTACAAGTGGTCGCGCGAAAACGGCAGCATCCTGTCGCGCGTGGTGCGCTGGCTTGACGATCCCGTGGCCAACGAGTTCGAAGTCGCCAGCATCGGCCGCGACGACGTGCTGGCCATCACCGCGGGCTGCTGGGTGGAGTTTCTGGACGACACGCACGAACTGCTGGGGCAGCCGGGACCGCTGGCGCAGGTCGTGCGCACCGACGGCAACACGGTCACGATCGATCCGGCCAGCCTGATCGGCCACGCGCTGGACGCCGCCCGCTTTCCGGCCAACCCGCGCGTACGCCGCTGGGACGGCGTTGCGGAAATCACGCCCGCGCCCATCAACAGCGCCAACGCCGGCTGGGTGGAACTGGAGCAGGACGGCATTGAGATCAAGTTCTCGCCCGGACGCCTGCGCGTGGGCGACTATTGGCTTATTCCCGCGCGCACCGCCACCGCGTCGATCGAATGGCCGCAACTGCCCGACGGCAAGCCCGCCTTCAACGCGCCCGCCGGCGTGCTGCGCGCATTCGCGCGGCTGGCGCTGCTGCGCTGGCAGGCCGGCGCGTGGACCGTCGTCAGCGACTGCCGCCCCGGCTTTCCCGCATTGACGGAACTGACGCAGCTTTACTACGCGGGCGGCGACGGCCAAAGCGTCAAGCCCAACCCCGCGATGACCCCGGACGTGGTGGCGTTGCCGTCGGAACTGCGCGCGGGCGTGGCCAACGGCAGCCTGCCGGTGGCGGGCGCCGTCGTGCGCTTTACCGTGGATGCTGGCCGGCTGCCGAATGGCGCCGCCACGCAGGACGTGACGACGGGCGCCGACGGCATCGCATCGATTGCCTGGTCGCTTGCGTGCGACGCCGCCCGTCCCGTGCAACGCGCCACCGCGCAATTGCTGCGGGCGGGCCAACCCGCGCCCGACCACTATCTGCCGCTGCGCTACACCGCCACCCTCGCCCTCGCCGCCGAGGTCGCCTACGACCCGAGCAACTGCGCGGACCTGCTCGCGGAACGGGCCTACTCGGTGCAGGAGGCGCTGGACGCGCTGTGCCGGCGCACGCATGCCGGCGGCTGCTGCCTGACCGTCGGCCCGGCGGGCGATTTTCCAACGCTGGACAAGGCGCTGCGCACGCTGATCGGCCAGGACCGCATGGACATCTGCCTGTGCCTCACCCCGGGCGAGCACAAGCTGGACGACGACCTCATCATCAAGGGGCCGCGTGTGCGCCTGATGCTGCATGGCTGCGGACCGGCCAGCCGGCTGATGCTGGACGAACGCCTGTTCAGCCTGGACGGCTTTGCCAGCGTATCCATGGCCGACCTCGCGATCGCGCGCCGCGGACAGCCGGGCGCCATCGCCTTCAATCAATGCGCCGACCTGCGGCTTTCGCGCGTCGATTGCACGGGTCCGGCCGGTCCCGGCAACAGCCTGGTGCGCGTCGACGGCAGCCGGCGCGTGCACATCGAGGCATGCCGCCTGTATGCCGCCGGCCGCGGCGCCGCCGAACGGCTTGATCAGCTCTTTACCCGCGCCCCCACGCTGGCCGCGCTGAAGCGGGCGCTGGCGCCCGATGCGCTGCTGGACGATGACGACAATCGCGCCGCTCTGGCGCTGTCGCGCCAGCCCATGGACGCGCGCAAGGCGATGACCGCCGAGATCGCGGCCTTGCTGCGCGCGGGCGCCGCCGGCAATGCGTTGACGATGACGCCGCGCGTCCAGGCGGCGCTGACCACGCTGGCAACGCAGGTCGGCCGCGAGACGCCGGTGGCCAAGCGCCTGCGCCCCGCCATCACCGCGCTGGCCGCCGCGCTGCTGGCCGATCCGCTGTCGTGCGCGCTGGCGCTGCTGGACAACGATGCCGACACCACCGTGCGCGACAACCGCCTGCGCGGCGGCATTGCGCTGTTTGCGGAATCCGGGGATTTTCCGGAATTGACGACGGATCAATTGAAGCTGTTGGGCGGCGGGATCCGCACCGGCAAGATGGTGCCCGAAGGCGATGGCACGCTGACCCTGCAAAGCAATCAACTGCCGAGCATGCGGCTCGGCGCCGAGGCCGCGCGCGCCATGCTCACCATCATCCAGACCGGCGGCGAGTTTGCCGCGTGGCGCTGCCTGCGCGCGGCCGACAACGCGCTGGAGGCCTACAGCCATTTCCCGGCGTTCGACGCGGCGGTGACGGGCAACAACCTTCTAACCGACGGCGACGCGGGCGCGCTCATCGCCACGCAGGCCAAGGTGATCGGCAACTTTGCCCACAACGATTTCCGGTTGTTCGTTTCAGGCGCCAATCCGGAGAGCCTGGCGAACGGCGGGTTGAACGTGGTGACGGTGTGAGCGTGGACCGAGGCGTCGTCACCACTGCATCGACGCGCCGACCCCGGCCGTGGGCCCGCCCGAGGCAATGCCCACGCCGGCCTTGACCTTGACGCGGTCATTGACGCGCGCCGATGCGCCGACCGCGACGGCCTGGTAGCCGCGATACGTGGCCGCGCCCACGCCCAGCGCGAACCGCTTGCCGGGGTCGACTTCCGGAACCATGGTCAGCGCCGTCGTGGCGGCGATACCCGAGTAGGCATTGCGCGCCACTTCATCGATGGCGCGGTTGGTCTGGTCGATGCGATTGTCCAGGCGGGCCAGGCCTTCGCGGTTGCGCTGCACGCCGGCGTCCAACGACCCCAGCGCGTCGCCGACGTTGTAGTAAGTCTGGCCATCCAGCTGATACGAAGGACCGGTGACGGCGCCCGTGGACGCATCGATATGCGCGCCGCCGCCCAGGCTGGCCACCACGGGGTTCAGTTGCCCCACGTTCACGGCATCGGTGCTTTGCGTGCCCGCGGCCACGTGGGTCACCTGCCGTTCGGCGCCTTGCGCGCCCATGGACACCGTGTTCGCGCGGTCGGCCACCGAGCCCGCGCCCAGCGCAACGCTATTTGCCGCGATGGCCGATGCGTTGGCGCCGATTGCCACGCCCTTTGATGCGGTGACGGTGGCGTTGGCGCCCAAGGCCGCGCCTTGCGTGCCCGCGCCGACCACAGCGTTGTCGCTGCCATCGTTGGCGCCATCCGCCCGCACATAGGCATTGGCGGCATTGAGCTGACCGACCTGTTGGGAAATTGCGTAGAGCTGGCTGCCGTTCACGGCGTCGGTGCTGGTTGCCGAGATGACGCCGTTGGCCACGCCCGTGACGGTGCGCGTGCCGTCCGTGCCAGCCATGTCGATCACGTTGCCGCCCTTGCTGGCGGCCACGGTGATGGCGCCGCTGACCGGGTCCTGCCGGACCAGGCCGACCTCACCGTTGTTGAGGCTGGTGGTCAGCGTGTTCAGCGTGGCCGTGTTCTGCGCGACCGCTGTGCCCAACGTCGTAATGGCCGTGCTGTTGGATTGCACTTGCAGATTGGTGGCGTAAAGCTGCGAGCCATTCACCGCGTCCAGGCTGGTGGACGACAACACGCCCGCGCCCACCTGGGTGATCCGGTTTCCGTTCATGTTGACGGTGTTCAGCATGGAGATGCCGTTCTCGCCCTTCAGTTCCAACGTGCCATCGGCGTAGCCGGTGACCCGGGCCGTCGCGGCGGTTAAACCGTCAACCGTATTGGAGCCAAGGATGTTCTGCAGGGTAAAAAGCGGGCTGCCATCGGGGCAGTCTAGCAAATAGACTGGAGCGCCGGAATTGAGGGAGTTTCCCGTCATTGTGTCGGCACTGCATAGCTGCAATTGGCCGCTTGCATGGGTATTCGTCGCCAATCCCAGGCCGCCCGCGCAGGCTAGCGCAACAGCTGCAGTAGAGGCCGCACGCTGCACCCTGCCGGGCTTGCGCCGGCGGCGCGTGGCGCAAGGCAAGGCCTGCTGCGTGGTTTGCATAGTGATTGGGATTGCATTCAGGACGGTCGAAAAGACGTGGTTCATGGCGTGTCCACCCAGCGCCGGTGCGCGCTCGTTGTCAAAAATTCAGCTTCAAGAAAATCACCTAACCAATTGAGGCATAAGGATTTTTCTTTCAATCTAATGACGACCAGACACCCAAACCATCGAAACTTTTCTAATGTTCGACCGTGTAATGCAACAAATATCAATAAATGCAAAGATCCTCGCTAGGCGCCCGCCAGACCTTTCCGCCCGATGCCGTTCACACCGCACGACCATGCCGCAACGACCCGACATGCAAATGACAGGTTCGGACCTCTACAATGCCGCTGTTGCATCGCAGCATTTCGCCATTCCTCTTCTGTAGTCTCCATGTCCCATACCGTTTCCGCGCAGCACCGGCCCGCCCTGGTGCTGCTGGCGCTTGCCATTGGCAGTTTCGCGATCGGCACCACCGAATTCGCGACGATGAGCCTGCTTCCCTATTTCTCGCAGTCGCTGGGCATCGATGCCCCCACCGCCGGCCATGTGATCAGCGCCTACGCGCTGGGCGTGGTGGTCGGTGCGCCGATCCTTGCGGTGCTGGGCGCGCGCATGCCGCGCCGCCGGTTGCTGATCGCCCTGATGGGCCTCTTTGCCATCGGCAACGGCCTGAGCGCCATCGCGCCCAACTATCACTGGATGCTGTTCTTCCGCTTCCTGAGCGGCCTGCCGCACGGCGCCTACTTCGGCATCGCCTCGCTGGTGGCCAGTTCCATGGTGCCGGCCAACCGCCGCACCGTGGCTGTGGGCCGCGTGTTCCTGGGCCTGACGGTGGCCACCATCATCGGCGTGCCGATGGCCAACTGGCTGGGCCAGGTCATCGGCTGGCGCTGGAGCTTCGGGCTGGTGTCGCTGCTGGCGGTGCTGACCATGCTGAGCGTGCGCGCCTACGCCCCGGACACGGCCGCCGATCCGCACGCCAGCCCGCTGCGCGAACTGAGCGCGCTGGGCCGCGGCCAGGTCTGGATCACGCTGGCCATCGGCGCGGTGGGCTTCGGCGGTCTGTTCTCCATCTATACCTACCTCGCGGACACGCTGACCGCCGTCACCCAGGTGTCGCCCGCGACGGTGCCGCTGGTGCTGAGCGCCTTCGGTGTCGGCCTGACGGTGGGCAACATGGTGGTGCCGGTCTTTGCCGATCGCGCCGTCATGCGCACGGCCGGCCTGCTGCTCTTGTGGTCGGCCGTGGTGCTGGCCCTCTTTCCGCTGATGGCCCACAACGTCTGGCTGATCACCCTGAACGTGTTCCTGGTGGGGGTGGGCGGCGCGCTGGGCACCGTGTTGCAGACACGCCTGATGGACGTCTCGGGCGACGCTCAGGGGCTGGCCGCCGCGCTCAACCATTCGGCCTTCAACACGGCGAACGCGCTGGGCCCGTTCCTGGGCGGCCTTGCCATCGCGGCCGGGTTCGGCTGGACCTCCACCGGCTGGGTGGGCAGCCTGCTTGCCATCGCCAGCATGCCGCTGTGGCTGTGGGCCGTGATGCTGGAACGCCGGGCGCGCACCGCGCGGGCGGACAAGCTGGTCGTCAGCACCGAATCGGCCCGCTGAGCGCGTCCCCCATTTCACGGAAGGTGTCTGACACCCAACGAGAACGACGTCATCCTGCAATGTCGTCTCAAGGGTGTCAGACACCTTCCTAAAACGTCCCCCATTTAGCCTGTCACAAATCGTCGGCCCCGCGCCACACCGGGGCAAGCGCCTATTGCAGCGCACGTTCACGTCGCAGCTATACTTTCCGCACTCTTTACCACCTCAAGACGCGCTGCACCTCCACCATGCAGCGCTTTTTTTATGCCCGCTTTGACTGCCTTGCTGCGCCCGCTGTGCCGGGCGCTCTGCTGCTTGGCCGCAGCCCTCCTTTCCGCCCAGGCATGGGCCGCTCCTCCGACGCTGGCCCAGTGCCACGGGATCAAGGACCTGGCCTTCGTCGCACATCTGGATGACGACCTGCTTTTCATGAACCCGGACGTCGCCTCCAACATCGAGGCGGGCGGCTGCGTGCGCGTCGTCTATCTGACCGCCAGCGACGCGGGCGAAGGCGAAGGCTACATGCTGGGCCGCGAGCGCGGCGTGCGCGCCGCCTACGCCTACATGGCGCGCGAACCCGACGCCTGGAAAGAAGACACCGGCATCGTCGCGGGCCGCCAGATCGCGCGCTTCACGCTGCAGGGCAATCCGCGCGTGCAGCTCTGGCACATGCGGCTGAAGGACCCGTGGCTGGGCAAGGGCTGGGGCAGCCTGACGCCGCTGAGCCGCACCGAATCCGAACCCGGCCAGAACGTGGACACGCTGGGACCGCACGCCGAGGTCTATACCCGCGAACAACTCGTCGACACGCTGGCTGAGATGATCCGCCAGTACGGCCCCACCACGGTGCGCCACCTGGACGACACGATCAGCGTGCCCTACACCCAGCTGTGCTGGCGCTGCGCCGGCCACGGCCACCCCGACCACATCGCCAGCGCGCGGCTGGCGCGCGAGGCCATGCTGCGCGCGCCCGGCAACTACGCCGAGACGGGATACATCGATTACCCCAGCCAGGAACGCGCCACCAACCTTGCCGACGCGGAAATCGCCAGCAAGTCCGTGATCTTTCAGCACTACGCCTGGAACGACTACCACTATTGCGCCGGCCCCACCGGCTGCAAGGAACCGGCCGGCCCCGCCGCCGCGTGGGTCCAGCGCGCCTACTACGTGTCGCGTCAGGACGTCGCGCCGCAGGTGTACCCGGACGGGCGCGGCGGGCTCGTCGTGTTTGCCGCCGGCGAAACCAATGCCGCCGTCAACAGCTGGGATTCGGCCGAAAAGCGCTGGCACACGCTGGGCGGACGCACCACCGGCCCCGTGGTCTCGTTTGCCCATGCCGACGGCACCGCCGGCCTGATGGCGCGCGATCCGCTGGGCGGCGTCTGGGCCAACAAACAGCGCCATGACGGCACGTGGCAGGGCTGGCAGGCGCTGGGCGGTTTGCGGGTCACGCAGATCCCGGCGGTGGCGCCCCGTGGCGAGGCCGCCGCCGTTGCGCTGGGCTACGACGGGCTGCTGCACTGGATCAGCCCGTCCGGCATCGACGGCAGCTGGAGCACGTGGCAGGCGCTTCCGACGCTAGAGGGCGTCACCGGTTCGCCGGCCGCCGCGCGCGGCGCCGACGGGCGCTATGTCGTCTTCGCCATTGCCGCCAAGGGCGAGCTTTTCTATACCCGCCAGCTGCCCGCCGCCAAGGGCCACCGGTCGGAATGGCAAGGTTGGCGCCGCGTGGCCGCGCCGCAAGCCGCGGGCGGCCTGGCAGCCATCCGCAACCATGAAAACCGGGTCGAGCTTTATTTCCGGCAGCGCGCCAACAACCACCTGACCAAGCTGGTGGAAGCGGGCGACACCACCGACCTGGACATGGACTGGAGCGCGCCGGCGGACTTGGGCGTGCCCTTCATCGGCCGACCGGCCATCCAGGCCGACACCGCCGGCAACGTCGTGCTTGCCATCCTGGAGCGCTCGGGCGGACACCTCTGGCTGCTCGAACACGGCAAGCTCGCCAAGATGGATGCCGAAGCGGCATCGCCGCCCGCCATCAGCCTCATCGACGGCGCGCTGTACGTTGTCGCCCGCGCCGCCGGCGCGCCGCAGCGCTACCAGGTGCTCTCGCGCCGCGGCGGCACGTGGTCCGCCAGCCTGACGCTGGACGGCGTGCCCGCCACTGGCGGCGGCCCGTTCGCGTCCGTGGCGGCGCGGCCGGCCGACTTGCCCAACCTGGGCGCGGCCAGCGCCGGCAAAGCCGTGGTTGTGCGCCCGTCCGCGTCGGAACCGGATGCGCTGACGGTCGAGCGCATGCCCGCGCAGACCTCACGCGCGGCCACGCCGACACGCGTGCAGTAACACGGCGGCGCGACGCGCCCTCGTGTGATGCGCGGCCCCCGGCCTGCGAACCACGCGCGGGAGGCAAGCTGCTTGCAGCGGTCCCGCCATTACTTGGCCTCCCGATGCTGTTTGCGCGCCAGGAACGGCGCCATGTAGCGGCGCGGCTCGTCGGTGGTGAACGCCTCGCCGAAGGCGTCCACGCTGCGGTCCAGACCGGCCTGGATCGAGGACTCGGTCCAATAGCGCAACAAGGCCTTCTGCGAGCGCACCGCGGCCGGCCCGCTGGCCGCGATCGGCGCCACGGTACGTTCGACCAGCGCGTCCAGCTCGCCGGCCTCGCACAGGAATTCCAGAAATCCCCAATCCCGCGCCTGCGCGGCGTCCACCGTTTCGCCGGTAAGCAGCAGCCAGTTGGTCGGCCCCTGACCGATGAGCGCGGGCAGCAGCACCGCATGGATCACCGACGGAATGCCGACGCGCACCTCGGGCATGCCGAACACGCCGTCCGCCGAACCCAGACGGATGTCGCAGGCCGCCGCCAGCTCCATGCCGGCGCCCAGACAGAATCCCGGCAACCTTGCGATAGTCGGCACCGGGATATCCGCCACGGCGTCGCATAGGTCGCGCAGCCGCATGATGAACGCGCGCGCGCCCTGCGGGTCCAGCTCGGCCATCTCATGGATGTTGGCGCCGCCCACGAAGGCCTTGTCGCCCGTCCCGCGGATGACCACCGCGCGCGCGTCGTCCTGCGCCGCAATCCAGCGCGCGGCCTCGGTCAGGCCAAGCGTGACGGCCGAGGCCAGAATGTTCAGACTCTTGGCGTCGTGGATCTGCAGGGTGTAGACGCCGCGCGAATCGCGCGTCACGCGGGCATGGGGAAACGAGGGAATGGGCGCAGTCATGAAGTCTCCGGCGAGAAATGTTTGCCGTCGATGCTACCGGCGGCTTTTGATGACAATAAACCTCTCGTACACTTGCCGCATGCTACGCATCGACAATCTCAGCAAGCGCTACGGCGACCATATCGTTTTCCAGGGCCTCTCGCACGCCTTCGCGCCGGGCTGCGTGGCGCTCTGCGAAGAAGACAGCACCGGAAAATCCAGCCTGCTGGGCATCATTGCCGGCGCGCTGGCGCCCGACAGCGGCGACGTCCTTATCGACGGGCACTCGCTGCGCGACGCGCCGCTTGCGGCGCAGTCCCGTCTGGCCTATGTGCCGGACAACTGCATGGAATTTCCCGAGCAGACGGGCCGCGGCCTGCTGCAACAGGTGGCGGCAGCCAAGCACGTTGCGCTGGACGACGCCGTGCTGGACCTGGCCCATCGGCTGGGGTTGGAGCCGCATCTGGACAAGCGTTTCGAGCAGATGTCCACGGGCACGCGGCGCAAGGTCTACCTGACGGCCGCCGCGCTGGGCGACCCGGCGGTTGTCGTGGCCGACGGCCCCAGCAACGGGCTGGATACCCAGGCGCGCGGCGTGCTGGCCGACGTCTTCAAAACCTGGGCGCAGACGCGCGTCGTGCTGTTCGCCAGCCATGACCCCGAACTGGTGCAGGCGTGCGGCGCCCGCACCGTCAACGTGGCCGACCTGCGCTGAGCAAACGGCTGCCCGGCGCAGCCGTCAAAAGCGGATGGTCACCCCCGCAATGGGCCCCTGCAGCACCACGTCGTATTTGAAGCCGTTGCGCTCGTAGTCCACGCCCATCGCCCGGTAGCCGACCGTCGCCGACACCGATTTGTTGAAGCTGTAGCCCACGCCAAGACCGAGGTCCCAGTCCGCCTGCGCGCCCCCGGCGCCGATCATGCCCCAGCCCGTCAGATAGGCCTTGGGATGAAAGTTGTAGGTGCCTCGCACGCCCACCATGGCGTCCACCCACGTGGCGCTTTCGCTGTGCTTGCGGCCGTCCGTGAATCTGCCCTTGAAGGTGACGTCCGAATCCACCGACCAGACGCGCAGGCCGCCCACCACGTCCAGACTGTGCTCCGACCGGTCGAGCACCGAATAGCCCGCGCCGATCAGGCCGGTGAACGATTCGTTCTTCACGTCCACACTGCTGGCCAGGATTCCCCTGGGGGTGTCGCCTTGCGCACCGACCTTCACGTACAGCAGATCGCCAAAAATGCTGTATCGGCCCTTGCGCGCATCGCCCATCAGCATGGCGGCAAAATCCAGGTTGTCGAGGATCTTGTCGAAGCTTGCATTGATGTCCACCGTCGGCAGGCGGCGATGTGTGACGGTGCCCGACAGCGCCGGCGCCCACAGATACGGCGAGACCGAGAATTGCCATTCGTCGGAAACCGCGGCGGCCGGGGCGGACGCCACTGGTGTTTCGGCCGCGACGGCGGCCCCTAGCGGGAACGCCGCGCATGTCAGGCAGACAGTGATGTGCTTTTTCATCGCGAGATCCCAGAGGCCCGAAGGCATGTTCAATGGAAGGCGCCGCGCCCCGGCCAAGCGCGGCGCGCGTTGCGACGCCGTGACCGCGTCAGCTCACCCGCCGCACCGGCGGCACCGTCCACGACCCGTTGATGATCGACGGGTCGCTTTCGTTGGGCCAATACAGGCGCATCATCAGGATGAATCGGCCCTTGGGCGCCGGCAGCCAGTTCGATTCCAGCTCGGGGCCCGGCGATTCGTTCTGGATCAACAGATCGATCGACCCGTCGGGTTTTTGCTTGAGCGACTGGCGTTCGCTGATGGAGTAGCGATTCAGCGGGTTATCGACGAAGAAGTAGTTCTGGTCATACATGGTCAATGACCAGAATCCCGACACGGGCGGTGTCAGGCCCTTCTTGAACGTCAGCACGTACTTTTCGGACCCGTTGTATTCGCGCAGGATCGCCCCATTGGCCGACCGGAGCGAGGTCGGGTAGATGGCGTCCTGCGGCCGGTTCGCGCCCAGCCCGATGGCGGTGACCAAGGCCCGTTGCAGGTAGTTGGTGCCATAGATCCCCGTCTTGGTCGTAAAGCCCCACCCGTCGATATGCTGGATGTCGCCATCGGTGGACCGGAAATGCGCCATGATCCGCGCGAATCCCGTTTCGGGCACCCGCCTGGCAAAATCGGCGGGCAACTTGGACTTGTCGAAATCCTGCCCAGGCACGATGCCGATGGTGGCCATTTTTTCCACCATGGGCGCGTCCGCCGCGGTCGGCGGATTGCGCTTGAGCAACTGCGCGAACAACGCAAAGTACTCGCTGGCATCCATGCTGTTGACTTGATCGCGCACCGGTGTCTTCATGTCGATGGCCGGATCCACCTTGCCCTGCGGCGCTGTCCACGCCTTGCCCCAGCCGCTCAGCGGCGCGATCTTCACCTGGTCCTGCAGCTTGTGCACTTCTGCATAGTCCTCCGGCGTGCCCGTGCAATAGATGCGGCCCAGCAGCCAGACGATGCTCGTGGGCGACTTGTATTGCTTCATGCCCTGCGGAACGGCCCCTTCCCAGCCCGGCCCCGTCACGATGAATGTCTGGGCGCCAGTACCCGTCGTGCGCTTGCCGGGCGCCTCGAATACGGTCGTCCAACCGTCCAGCAGCGGAAACAGCGCGTAGCGGCCGTTCATGTCGGGCAGGCTGATGACCCAGGGCTGGTCGCCCACATCGATAAAAGCCGTGGTGTACAAGGTGTCGGCGTTCGGCGCCGTCACGTCGCGGAACTTGGCGTCCGGGTACTGGCGCAGCTTGATGAGCTGGCCCATCGGCGCGCGCGTACCCTTCGGTTCAGCAACGTTGGTGATCACCCGCCGGGTCATCTCCATGGTCACCAGCGGGTAGGCGTAGATGTAGGCTTCGGTGGCCAGGACGAAACGGTCGTCGGCTTCCGGCAGGTTTGCCACCAGCCCTTCGGAGGCGGCTGCCGAGGCCCGGAACGCCGGTCCCAGCGATCCTGCAGCTAGCAGGGCAAAACCCCCTGCGTTCAGTTTGCGGCGAGTTAGCTTCATTGTTATCGCTCCAATGGATGGGTCTGACGAAGTTCACTTCGGGGACTTCCAACAAGCACGACGATGTTTTTCAAGCTAATGCGCATTCGGTGTCGATGTGGCGGGGCACGCTCCATAGATCAGGGTCAGAGGAACCACTGCAAACGGCAGGCGGCGTGCCGCCGAAGGGCGGAGCTGCCTTTGTGCGCATGGCCAAGGGGGAAGCACGGGTGCGCGAGCGCGCACGCGTGTGGAAGGCGGGGTGGACGTCCAAGAATGTGCTCCCTGAAGAAATCAGAGCAAACGCACCACTGAAGGAACTGGGCTACGGACCATCCATTCGACCGACTCGCGCGAAGACGAAGCGGATTCGGTCAATCTATGCGCAGTTTTTTAGCTGCTCAAGTAGCCGGAATGACTACGACCATCCACCATTGGTCGCAATCCGCTGCCCTACTTGCCCTTGCCGATCGACAGGGGCACGCCCCACACCGGATCCTGCATGCCCTGCTTGCCCAAGGGCGTGATCTGCATCGGCTTGAGCTTGGACAGCAATTCGCGCTGCGCGTCGGTCAGGTTCGTAAGCCGCGCGAAATACTTCTGCGCAAAATCCATCGGCGCCGGCCACGTGTAGACCGTGAAGTCTTCCAACGGGCACTCGATCATCTTCGGATCCACCGCGCGGCAGGCGGACTGCTTGAACTTGTAGCTGGGCGTCTTCATGTGCATGCGCTGGCTCAGCACCAGATCCCCGCCCTTGAGCGTGAAGCTGGCCAGCGCCAACTTGGGCAGCACGCGCGATTGCACCTTGATGGCCGGGATTTCGCGCGACGCGGTGTCTTCGTAGTAACCGGCGCGCGATCCAGGTGTGGTTTCGGTGACCTGCTGCTCGCCCCAGGCCACGCAGGCGCCCGTCCCGCGATGCACGGCCGTGCAGACTTTCTGCGTGCTGGTCCGCGAGCCGGTGGTGCCTTCGTGCCAGTTCGTTTCCTTGTAGAACTCACGGTACAGCTCGGGCGACAGGTACGCGGTGCCGTTGGCGCCCCGGCCTGACCCTTCAGCGCCGGGGCGCGCGCCGATCTGATTCAGCGTGGCATTGAGCTTGTAATCGTCTCCACCCGTCAGCAGGTACTTGCCCGGCGGCAGGATGTGGACTTCAAAGGCCTTGAACAGGTAGGTCGTGTCCTTGTCCCGCTGCAGCGAGTTGTTCTGGAACTTGCGGCCGAAGGTGATGCGCGGGTCCGGTTCAAACATCCAGACGGTGTTGCCGGTCCAGGTCGTCATCTGCATGGCGTCCTTCAGCGAGGCGTGCGGCATCAGATCCGCCACCAGCACCACGGCCATGTTCGCCTTCATCGCCTCGCCGATCAGGTCGACCAGCTTGCCGTATCGCGGATCGTCCGCCGTGCCCTCGCCGTTGGACGACGGAATCGTGACGCAGCCCGACAGGGTCAGGGCAAGCGTCAGGGCAGACAGGGCAAGGCGCGGGCGCGGCAGGGACATGGGATCGATCCTTGGGTCGGTAAGACGGCAATGTGCGCGCATCCTACCGGCTTGGGAACGGTTCGCAACATCCGGTTTGGCCGCTGAAACAGTTGGTGGCAAGCAACGTGACGCAGAACCGCGCCAACAAAGCGCATTCCAAGCAATTCAGCCGTAATGGGTTGTTTCGAATGTTTCGCTTGGAGCCCGCCGACGCTGCCCAGCCCCCCGCCTTGTCCGAAAGTAACTTCGCCGTTATGCCCGGCTCAATGCCCGCGGCAGATCCGTGCCGTAATCGTCGTGGGCATAGACCATCGCCGGCAAGGGCGACACGGCGCGGCCTGCTTGTTCCCATAGCGTTTCGACCCAATCGGCCGCCACGTCGGCAATCGCGTCCTGCACGCAGAACGCCGGCTCGGTGGAAAACATGGGCACCGGCGGCTCCAGTCCCGCTTCGCCGTGCACCACGTCAAAGAGATCGCGGTAGCCCTCAATGGCTTTGTTAAGCACATACAGATCCGGCCCTTCCAGACCGATCACCACCGAAAAGGTCCCTTCGCCGCCCTGGTCGGGAAAGATGCCGAACTGGATCTCGCGCGCCTTCTCGGGCAACCGCGCGAACATGCCGGCCAGCGTGTGCAACGCGGCTGCCGTGTGCGCGTCCAGCGCGCGGCGCAGCGCGTCCTGATAGTCGTGTTTCGTCATCGCGCCAGCATAGCGCATGGCGGCACGCCATCACGCGTCGACGGGCATCCCGTCCAGCAACTTGTCCAGCGTTACCGGATAGTCCCGCACGCGCACGCCGGTCGCGTTGTACACCGCATTGGCGATGGCTGCCGCCACGCCGCACAGGCCCAGCTCGCCGACGCCCTTGGCCTTCATCGGCGACGACACCGGATCGTCCTCGTCCAGGAAGATGACCTCCTGACGCGGAATGTCGGCATGAACGGGAACCTCGTAGCTTGCCAGGTCGTGGTTGACGAAATAACCCAGGCGATGGTCGACGGCCAGCTCCTCCATCAACGCCGCGCCCACGCCCATGGTCATGGCGCCGATGACCTGGCTGCGCGCGGTCTTGGGATTGAGGATGCGGCCCGCGGCGCAGACGGCCAGCATGCGCCGCACGCGGGTCTCGCCAGTGGCGGCGTCAACGGCCACTTCCACGAAGTGCGCGCCGAAGGTGGACTGCTGGAACTTCTTGTCCAGGTCGCCGAATTCGATCGCGTCTTCCGCGACGAGATCGCCGCCCGACGCCGCGCGCACCAGCGGCGCCGAGCGTCCGCTGGCGTCGGTGACGGTGCCGTCCGCGAACACCGCGCCCGCGGCATCGAATCCCAGGCGTTCAACAACCTGCGCGCGCAACTTCTCGCACGCCGCGTAGACGCCCGCCGTGGAACTGTTCGCGCCCCATTGGCCGCCCGAGCCCGCCGAGACGGGAAAGGACGAATCGCCCAGGCGCACGACCACGCGCGACAGCGGCACGCCCAGCATTTCAGCCGCCGTCTGCGCAATGATGGTGTAGCTGCCCGTGCCGATGTCGGTCATGTCGGTCTCGACGATCACGCGGCCCGTCGCGTCCAGCCGCACGCGCGCGGCCGACTTGGTCACCAGGTTGTTGCGAAAGGCGCTGGCCACGCCCAGCCCGATCAGCCACTGCCCTTCCCGCCGCGCACCGGGTTTGGGATCACGCTTGTCCCAGCCGAAGTGGCGGGCCCCCGTCTGCAGGCATTCGACAAAACGCCGGCGCGAGAACGGCCGCGACGGATCGGTGGGATCGACCTGGGTGTCGTTTACCACGCGGAACTGCACGGGATCCATGTCCAGCGCCTCTGCCATCTCGTCGATGGCGATCTCCAGCGCCATCAGGCCGGGCGCCTCGCCGGGCGCGCGCATCGCGTTGCCTTCGGGAAGGTCCAGCGCCATCAGATTCAGCGCGGTGCGCTGGTTGGCGCCGGCATAGAGCAGCTTGGTCTGCTGCACGGCCTCTTCGGGCTGGCCGTCCGGCAGGTCGCCGGACCAGCTTTCGTGCGAAATCGCCGTCAGCTTGCCGTCTCGCCCCGCGCCCAGCCGGATGCGCTGGATCGTGGCGGGCCGGTGCGTGGTGTTGTTGATGATCAGCGGACGCGGCAACGCCACCTTGACCGGCCTGCCCGCCTCGCGCGCGGCCAGCGCGGCCAGCAAGGCGTCCGCGCGCACGAAAAGCTTGCCGCCGAAGCCGCCGCCGATGTAGGGCGACATCAGGCGCACGTTTTCCTTGGGGATACCCAGCGTGCGCGCCACGTCCGACCGCCCCCACGCGATCATCTGGTTGGACGTCCACAGCGTAAGCTTGTCGCCCTTCCAGACGGCAAGCGACGCGTGCGGCTCCATCATGGCGTGCGACTGGTCGGGCGTGGTGTAGGTGGTGTCGATCTTGACAGGCGCTTGTGCAAAAGCGGCGTCGAAGTCGCCCGTGTCCGTCTTGGGAATATGCTTGCCGGCGGCGCCGTTGTCCCGCAGTGCCGCCAGGTCGTATTCGCCGGGGGCCCGCGCATACTGCACGCGAATGAGCTTGGCGGCCGCGCGCGCCTCCTCGAACGTGTTGGCCACCACCACCGCAATGGCCTGGTGATAGTGCTGGATTTCCGGGCCGCCCAGCAGCGTGGCCGTGTTCATCTTGCCCTTGCCCAGCTTGCCGGCATTCTGCGCGGTCACGATGGCCAGGACACCCGGCGCGCGGCGCGCAAGATCGGTGTCCATAGCGGTGATGGCGCCCTTGGCGATTGCGGCGCCCACCACGTAGCCGACAGCCGCGTTCGGCGCGATGTCGTGATGCTCGTAGGCATACGGGGCCTGGCCGCTCGTCTTGAGCGGACCGTCGATGCGATCGACGGGCTGGCCCACGATCTTGAGCTGGTCGATGGGATTCTGTGTCGCGGGAGTCTCGAATTTCATGGCCTTACGTCCTCGCTTGCGTCAAGACGGCGCCAAGCGCGCGCCGCGCCAGGGTCAGCTTGAAGGCGTTGTCTGGCGTGGGCGCAGCGCCGGCCAGCAGCGCATCGGTCAGGCGCGCCGCGCCATCCGGCAGCTGCGCTTCCGCCGACGCATCGCGCCACGGCTGAGGCGCCACCCCGCCCAGCGCCACGCGCCCGGCGCCATCGTCCTGCACCACGGCGGCCACCGACACCAGCGCAAACGCATACGACGCGCGGTCGCGCACCTTGCGGTAGAAGTGCTTGCCGCCCAGGGGCTTGGGCAGCACCACCGCGGTGATCAGTTCGCCCGCGTCCAGATGGGTCTCGATGTGCGGCGTGTCGCCGGGAAGCCGGTAGAAGTCGGCAATGGGAATGACCCGCCGCGTCGCATCCGGGCGCACCGTCTCGACCTTCGCGTCCAGAACGCGCATCGCCACCGCCATATCGCTGGGATGCGTGGCGATGCAGGCCTGGCTGCCTCCGATCACGGCCAGTTGCCGCGTCACGCCGCCGATTGCGGAACAGCCGCTGCCGGGCACGCGCTTGTTGCAGGGTTGATTGGTGTCGTAGAAATAGGGGCAGCGCGTGCGTTGCAGCAGATTGCCGGCGGTCGTGGCGCGATTGCGGATCTGTGCCGAGGCGCCCGCCAGCAGCGCGCGCGCCAACACCTCGTAATCGCGGCGCACGGTCTCGTGGGCCGCCAGGTCCGCATTGCGCACCATCGCGCCAATGCGCAGACCGCCGTCGCCGGCCGTTTCGATCCGGTCCAGGTCCAGGCCGTTGACATCGATCAGATGCGACGGCGTTTCCACCTCGATCTTCATCAGGTCCAGCAGATTGGTGCCGCCGGCGATGAACCGGGCGCGCGGCTCGCGCGCGGCGCTGGCGGCCGCTTCGGCGTCGGTCCGGGGACGCTCGTACGTGAAGGCTCTCATGCCTTGCCCTCCGCGACGTCTTCGATGGCATCCAGGATGTTGGCGTAGGCGCCGCAGCGGCAGATGTTGCCGCTCATGCGTTCGCGGATTTCCTCGGGCGACAGCAGCGGGCGTTCGTTCAGCGATCCGGTCACGTGGCTGGGCATGCCGCGCGCGGCCTCGTCCAGCATGCCCACCGCCGAGCAGATCTGCCCCGGCGTACAGTAGCCGCACTGGTAACCGTCATGCTTGACGAACGCGGCCTGCAGCGGATGCAGCGCGCCCGGCGTGCCCAGCCCCTCGATGGTGGTGATCTGCTGGCCATCGTGCATGACGGCCAGCGTCAGACAGGAATTGATGCGCTTGCCGTCCAGCAGCACCGTACAGGCGCCGCATTGCCCGTGATCGCAGCCCTTCTTGGTGCCAGTCATGTGCAGGTGCTCGCGCAGCGCGTCCAACAGGCTGGTGCGCAGGTCCAACGCCAATTCGTGGGTGTTGCCGTTCACGGTCAGCGTGACGGTGGCCTTCAGGATTTGCGGCGGCGCGGTGTTCTGGGCAGCGGACATGGCAGGCGTTCCGAATACGGTGGCGGACGCGGCGCCCGCCTTGAGCAGGTTGCGCCGCGAAATATTGATATCAGTGGGATTTTCCAAGGTTGGAACTCCTGTAAGCGTCCGGCGGGCCGAAGCCCGGACATCCAGGGCGGGTTCCCAGCAAGCGGTGTGCCTGACCGCGAGCCGCGGGCGTGACAATGCGCACGGCCGCGTGCATGGCATCCTGGAATTCCCGATAAGATCGTCTTCAACAATCGATGATAGCGACGACAATCGCCCGGCCGCCACGCCAACCTGACAAGAAAATGTTCGATCTCGAAACCAATCCGGACAACGCCGTGCCCTCGCGCTGCGTGGGCATCCTGCTTGCTGCCGGGCGCGGCCGGCGTTATGCCAGCGCCGCCGCGGGCCAGGACAAGCTGCTTGCGCCCCTTACGGACGGCCTGCCCGTGGTGGCCGCCGCCGCGGCGTCGCTGCGCGCGGCCACGACGCGCGTCGTGGCGATCACCCGCGCGGATAACGACCGCGTCGCCGCGCTACTGGCGCAGGCCGGATGCGAGGTCGTGACGATCGATCCGCGCGCCGACGGCATGGGCGACAGCCTGGCTGCCGCCGCGCGCCACGTCATGCAGACCGCTGGCGCCGACATCCACGCCTGCCTCGTCGCGCTGGGCGACATGCCGTGGATCCGCCCGGACACCTGCCTGCGGGTCGCGCAGGCGGCGCGGCTGCATCCGATCGTGGCGCCGGTCTGGCGCGGACAGCGCGGCCATCCGGTCGCCTTTCAGCGGTCGATCTGGCCGGCGCTGGCGGCGCTGTCGGGCGATGTGGGCGCGCGTGCCGTGCTGGCGCGTCATGGCGTGACCGAACTCGCGGTCGAGGACGCGGGCGTGTGCGCGGATGTGGATACGCCGGACGACCTGGCGGCCGCGCGGCGGGACAGCTAATCAAGGGACGGTCCGGCCAGCGATCTGGCCGGCGATCAACCCGGCTATCGGGCCGGAAACCCGCCCCGGCAATCAGGCCGGCGTCGCGTTGCCGACGTGCTGGCCAATCACCGGCGCACCAGCCGGCTCGGCATGACGCGGCAGGGCCACCCGGAAACTCGTCACGTCGTCGCGCGAGTCCACGTTGATGCACCCGCCATGCGAGGTCACGATCTGTTGCGCAATGAACAAGCCCAGGCCCAGGCCGTGATGACCGCCGGGGCGGCGCGCGCCGCTGCGGAACGGGTTGAACAGGTTCGGGAGCAGCTCGGGCGGAATAGTGCCGCCATTGGACACCGTCACGACCACCTCGCACGGGGCCTCGCCATTGACCTCGACGCGAACCGGCGCGGTCTTGCTGCCATGATGCAAGGCGTTGCCGACCAGGTTGGCGATGACCTGGGAGATGCGCGCGCCGTCCCATGAACCCGCCGCGTCGCCGCGGCTAAGCGACTCCACGTGGCGTTCGGGAAAGCCCGTGCGCACCTCGTCCAGCGTGCGCTCGACCAGCGCATCCATGCGCAGGGCTTCCGGCGACAGCGCAAGGCCGCCCGCCTGGCGGATGCGCGTTACATCGAGCAGGTCTTCGATCAGGCACGACATGCGCTCGCTGCTTTGCAGCATGCGCCGCGCCAGGCTGGCCACGCGCTCGTCGTCGCCGCGGCGCTGCAGCACCGTGGCGCCCATGATGATGGCCTGCAGCGGCGTACGCAGGTCGTGGCTCAGGACCGCCATGAACATTTCGTTCACCCGCAGCGCCTCGGTGCGTTCTTCCAGCTGCTGCGCCAGCGCGCGCTTGCGCTCGTGCAACTCGAAGAACACGTTCGCCTTGCTGCGCAGCATGTACGGGTCCACCGGCTTGTACAGGAAGTCCACCGCGCCGCTCTCGTAGCCGCGGAACTGCCAGTTCTGCTCGCGCGAGCCGGCGGTGATGAAGATCAGCGGAATGTGGCGTGTGCGCTCGCTGCCCCGGATCAGTTCGGCCAGCTCAAAGCCGTTCATGTCGGGCATCTGCACGTCCAGCAACGCCAGCGCGACGTCGCCGTGGCGCAGCAGCAGCTCCAGCGCCTGCGGGCCGGATTGGGCCTTCAGCACCTCGACACGGTCGCTGGCAAGCAGCGCCTCGAGCGCAATCAGATTCTCCGGAATGTCGTCGACCAGCAGGCATTTGATGCGGTCGTCGTGGGAAGGGGCTGATGTCGGGATCATGGTGTCAATGCGGTTGGGTTTCAGGGCAGCCGCCTCGTGGGCAACTGCGCGAAAACGGCGGCTATCTCGTCGGGCGTCAGGGCCCGCGCCGCCGGAACCAGCGCCAGCGCGGCGTCCGGCATGGTGCGCACGGGGGCCGACTCGGGCGACTGCACCAGCGTGCGGCCGCCGGCAGCCTGGATGGCGGCCAGGCCTTCGGCGCCGTCCTCGTTGGCGCCCGACAGCAGCACGCCCAGCAGCCGATCGCCATAACAATCGGCCGCTGATTGGAAAAGCACGTCAATGGACGGGCGCGAAAAATTCACCGGCGGGTCGATCGACAGCGCCAGGCGCGGCCCCCGATCCACCAGCAGGTGGTAGCCAGGTGGCGCGAAATACACATTCCCGGGCTGTATCGGCTGCTGGTCCTGGGCTTCCAGCACGGTCAACGCGCAGCGGTAGCCAAAAATTTCCGGCAGCAGGCTGCGCCGGTCGCACGGCAAGTGCAGCACCACGACCACGCCCGCGCGCAGGCCGGCCGGAAGCGCCGGCAGCAAGACATTCAAGGCGTCGATGGCGCCCGAGGATCCGCCGATGACGATCGCATCCCAGGAGGCTGCGGCCTGCGCATCGGCACGAGGGTCCGGTGCGCGCGCGGTCACAGTTCGGCCTTCTTGCGGTAGATGCGATCCGCCAGCACGAAGTCGTCAAAGCCGTCGGCCTGCGCAGAGAACCGCACCGATTCCCGGGACCCCAGTCCCAGGAATCCGCGATGCACCAGCGCATCGTGAAACAGTCCCAGCGCCCGGTTCTGCAGGTCGCGCTCGAAGTAGATGAGCACGTTGCGGCACGACACCAGGTGCACTTCGGCGAACACGCTGTCCGTGGACAGGCTGTGGTCGGAGAACACCATGTGTTCGCGCAGCGCCTTGTCGAACACCACGCGGCCATAGCGCGCCGTGTAGTAGTCAGACAGCGAGCTGCGCCCGCCGGACTGCGCGTGGTTGGCAGTGAAGGCCGCCGCGCGGTCCAGGTCGAAGACGCCCTGCTCGGCCGCGCGCAGCGCGTGCGGATTGATGTCGGTCGCGTAGATCAGCGACCGGTCCAGCAGTCCTTCCTCGTGCAGCAGGATGGCCAGCGAATAAACCTCTTCGCCGGTGCTGCACCCGGCCACCCACACCTTGATCGACGGATAGGTGCGAAGGATCGGCACGACCTCGCTGCGCAGCGCCAGGAAATAGCTGGGGTCGCGGAACATGTCGCTGACCTGCACCGTCAGGTATTGCAGAAGGCCCGTGAAGACGGACGGATCGTGCAGCACGCGGTCCTGCAGTTGCGACAGCGTCCTGCAATCGAACTCGCCCAGCGCGGTGCGCAGGCGGCGTTTCAGCGAGGCCTGCGCATACTCGCGAAAGTCGTAGTGATACCGGTGATAGATGGCATCGAGCAGCAGCCGCTGCTCGATGTCTTCGATGTGCGCCTTGTTCTGTGTCGGCATGGGCGTGATCGCTGTGTCCTGATCCGGTCCGGCCTACTTGCGCATCCAGACGCGCACCAGCGACAAGAGGCGCTCGACGTCCAGCGGCTTGGAAATATAGTCGTTGGCGCCCGCGGCCAGGCATTTCTCCTGATCGTCCTTCATGGCCTTGGCCGTCAGGGCGATGATGGGCAGCCGGCGCCACTCGGGCCGCGCGCGGATCTCGCGCATGGCCGTGTAGCCGTCCATCTCCGGCATCATGATGTCCATCAGCACCAGGTCGACCGCGCGGTGGCCGTTCACGCCGGCGCGGCCCAGCGCATCCAGCGCCTCGCGTCCGTTGCGCGCGATCTCCACGTGCAGGCCGGTCGGCTCCAGGATGCTGGACAGCGCGAAGACGTTGCGCACGTCGTCTTCCACCACCAGCACGGTGCGCCCTTCCAGCGTAGTGTCGCGGCTGCGCGCCAGCTCCAGCATCTGGCGCTGCTGCGGCGGCAGTTCGGCTTCCACCTGGTGCAGGAACAGGGTCACCTCGTCCAGCAGGCGCTCGGGCGAGCGCGCGTCCTTGATGATGATCGACTTGGAGAAGCGGCGCAGCTGCTGTTCTTCGTCGCGCGACAGCGCGCGGCCGGTATACACGATCACCGGCGGGAACGACACGCTGTCCTGCTCGGCCATTTCACGCAGGAGTTCGTAACCGCTCATGTCGGGCAGGTTCAGGTCCATCACCACGCAGTCGTAGGTGGTGTCGCGCAGCAGCGTCAGCGCATCGCCGGCATTGGCGGCCAGCACGATCTCGACGTCGTCGCGCGCCAGCAGTTCGCGCACGCTGTCGCGTTGGCGGTCATCGTCCTCGACGACCAGCACGCGCCGCACGTTCTGCGTGAACTTGGCTTCCAGCCGGTGCAGCGCGTGGACCAGTTCCTCGCGCTTGACCGGCTTGAGCGCGTAGCCCACCGCGCCGCGAACCAGCGCTTCCTGCGCGTAGTCCGCCACCGACACGATGTGCACCGGGATGTGCCGGGTGGCTGGATTACGCTTGAGCTGATCCAGCACGCCCAGGCCGGAAAAGTCGGGCAGGTTCACGTCCAGCACGATCGCGTCGGGCCGCCGCTGGGACGCCAGCGCCAGCCCATCCGTCGCGGTGTGCGCGGTCAGGCAGCCAAAGCCCATCTCGTGCGCCAGATCGGCCAGGATGCCCGCAAACCGCTCGTCGTCCTCGATGACGAGGATGGTGCGGGCGTACGTTTGCGCGGGTTCCGGTTCGGCGGGCTCAGCCGGCGCTTGCGGATCGGCCTGAGAGGTGGCGGGAACGGCGTACGTGGCCGGGGCCGGTTGCGCCGGGATCGCGGGCATCGCGGGCGCAGCGGTCCGATCCTTGGCCGCCGGCTCGGGCGAAATGACCAGCAGGTTCATCGGCAGCAGCAGCGTGAACACGCTGCCCTGCCCGGGGGTGCTGGTCAGCGACAGCGTGCCGCCCAGCAGCTTGGCCAGGTCGCGCGAAATCGACAGGCCCAACCCGGTGCCGCCGTGCTTGCGGTGCGTGCTGCCGTCGGCCTGGCGGAATGCCTCGAAAATCAGTTCGTGCTGTTCGGCGGGCACGCCGATGCCGGTATCGTGCACCGCAAAGGACACCATCCGTCCCGGAGCCCGCGCCACGCGCAGCGCCACGAACCCCTTGTCGGTGAACTTGATGGCGTTGGACAGCAGGTTTTTCAGCACCTGCCCCAGGCGCTGCGGATCCGTGCGCAGGGTGTCGGGCACGTCGCGCGCGATATCCAGCTCCAGCGTCAGCCCCTTCTCGTGGGCCAGCGGCTGCAACGGTTCCAAGAGGCGCTGGAGGGCCGGGGCAACCGCCACATCTTCGACCTCCACCGTCGCCTGCCCGGCTTCGATCTTGGCCAGATCCAGAATGTCGTTGATGAGCGCCAGCAGGTCGCGTCCCGCCGCGTGAATGGTCTGGGCGTACTTCACCTGGTCGGCCGACAGGTTGCCCGTCTTGTTGTCGGACAGCAGCTTGGCCAGGATCAGCGTCGAATTCAGCGGCGTGCGCAGCTCGTGGCTCATGTTGGCCAGAAACTCGCTCTTGTACTGGCTGGCCTGCGTCAGAAGGCGCGCCTTGTCCGTCAGCGCGCTTTGCACGCGCAGGAGCTGCTCGGTCTGGGATTCCAGGTTGAGGTTGGTCTGCTCAAGCTCGGTCTGCTGCAATTCCATGCGCGCCTGCGATTCCTGCAGGATGCGGCTTTGCTGCTCCAGCTCCTCGTTGCTGACGCGCAGCTCTTCCTGCTGGGTCTGCAACTCTTCGGACTGGCGCTGCGTCTCGGCCAGCAGCGCTTCCAGACGCGAACGGTCCATGCCCGCCCGGATCGCCGACGCCAGCATTTCCGATGCGCCTTCGAGCAGGCTGCGCTCGCTCTCGCTGACCGAATGATTGAAGCCCAGCTCGATCACGGCGTACACGCGCTCATACTGCATGGCCGGCGCCACCACCAGTTCGGTCGGCGTCGAGCGCCCCGTGGCCGACGACACTTCCAGATGGCCGGCAGGGACGTTGCGCACGTGCAGCAGCTTGCGCGACGTGGCCGACTGACCGGCCAGGCCCTGCGCCAGCGGGATTTTCTGCGGCAGCCGCTCGGGCGGCAGCGCATAGCCGCCAAAAAGCTCCAGGTCGTCACCGTTGACGACATACCCCGCGCCGACGCTGGCATGCAGGTACTCGGCCAGGTAATCCAGCGCCCGCCTGCCGATTTCATCCAGGCGCAGGTCGCCCCGCAGCCGCATGCTGAGACCGGACAGGCCCGTCGTCACCCACGCCTGCCGCGCCTTGATGCGGTATTCGCGGATGGTCATGCCGGCCGAGGCCAGGATCAGGGCCAGCAGCACCAGCGCGCCGCTCCACGAGTAGTAGGTCGACGTCGTCGAGGCCTGGTTCCACGCATTGCGCTCGCGCTGGATCTGATCCATCTGCAGGGCGTAAAGCTCGCCGACCAGATCGCGCAGCCGGTCCATGGCGTCCTTGCCCGAATCGGTCCGCACCACCGCCATCGCGCCCTCGGCGTCGCCCGCCTTGCGCATTTCGATGGTGTTGTTCAGTTCGCTCAGCTTTTGCTGCGTGATGCCGGCGATGTCATTGGCGATCCGGCGCTGCGCGGTATTGTCATTCGCGGTCTCCTTCACGACCGACAACCGCTGCTCGATCAGCGGCACGGAACGCACGTAGGGTTCCAGATAAGCCGGGTCGCCCGTCAGCAGATATCCCCGCTGGCCGATCTCGGCGTCTTTCAAGGCGGAATTGAACAGGCTGAGCTGGCGCAGCGACTCGGTGGCGCGGTCCATGGCCTGGACGGCCCGCGCCCGGGTGTCCGCGGACCGGACGTTGACGAAGGCGATGACCAGTGTGGCCACCGCCGCCAATACGAATCCGGCCATCAGAGTGCGAGGAAAGGCAAGGCGGCTGGCGGGCTGCGGCGATTTCAGCATGAAGTCGATTTACCAAATCTTGAAAGGCGCGCGAATTGCGCAATGCGAGGGTCCGAAGGATTATGCGGATTAAAAAAACCATAGAAATCCTTCGAACTGTGGAACTATACAGGTACCTGCGGCGCGATGGTTGCGTATGGATACAACTACGACACCCTATCCGCCCGGGCATGCCCTAGGATTTCGCCTGCACGCACTGCCCCCTACTCGCGGCTGCCGCCTAGCCCGGCATGGCCCGGTCCTGCCCGCGTGACCGCGCGGCCAGCCGATGGCGCAGACAACCGAATTCCCAGCCGTCCGCGGCACTGACAATCATGAAGAAAATCCTTTTGGTGGACGACCAACCCACGTTGGTCGCCCTGATGAGCGAGTTCCTGAGCAGCGAAGGCTATGACGTAACGACGCATACCGACGGACTCACCGCGCTGCAGCAGATGATTGCGCTGCGCCCCGACCTCGTCATCACCGATCTGTCCATGCCCGGCATGGACGGCGGCGCCCTCTTGACCGCCATGCGGGAAAACGCCTACCTGCACGAAACGCCCGTGCTGGTCCTGAGCGGCCGCCCGGAACATGAAATGCTGGAAGCCTGTGGCGAACGCGCGGTCCTGATGCGCAAGCCGGCCAACCCGGAAGAAGTGCTGAAGGCGGTGCGCCGCCTGACGCAGGCGGCGCAGCCGCCCTCGCCGGCGCGCGGGGGTTCGGGCCGGCTGACGGCCTCTTTCAGCCGCTTGGGCGACGCCAGCCTGGAACGGCTCATTCAGGCGGCATGACGCCGCCTTACCGGCGTCCTCACCCCACGTGTCCGCCCGCCACGTACATCACCTGACCTGTGATGTAGGACGCCTCGGGCGCCGCCAGAAAGCAGATTGCGGCGGCAACCTCTTCCATGCTGCCCATGCGGTGCATGGGCGTTCCGGCCAGACAATCCGTATACATTTCCTGCTGCCAGATGCGATCCTGCTCCGAAGGCGCTTCGGTGTTGCGCGGGATGGCGCGCACGCCGTTGTCCAGGGCGCCCGGCGCCACGCCGTTCACGCGCACGCCGGATTCAGCCAGTTCCAGCGCCATGCAGACGGTGGCGGCGTGCACGCCGCCCTTGGACGCGGAATACGGCACGCGGTAAATACCGCGGGTGGCGTTTGAGCCCACGTTCACGATGGCGCCCCGGCCCTGTTTGCGCATCACCGGGATCACCTCGCGGCACGACCACAGCGTGGGCCACAGCGACCGGTTCACCTCCCGCTGCATCTCGTCGGGCGTGTACTCCCAGAAGGGCTTCATCCAGATCGTGCCGCCCACGTTGTGCACCGACACGTCGATCCTGCCGTGTGAGTCCAGCGTGTACTGCACCATTCGCTGCGCGCCCGCATGGGTTTCCAGGTCGGCGTCGATGAACGACGCCTGCCCGCCCGCGTCGCGGATCTCGCGGGCCACGATCTCGCCCAGTTCAGCGGCGCGATCGACCAGGACGACGGTGGCGCCTTCGGCCGCCAGCCGCTTGGCGGTGGCGCGTCCCACCCCCTGGGCGGCGCCCGTGACCAGCGCGATCTGATTTTCAAATCGATTCATGCGGACTCCCCCTCAATGCGCACGCGACAGCTCGCCCGGCGCGGGCTGCGACGACCGGTTGTCCACGGCCAGCACGGCAAGCAGCGCGCCCGCCAGCGGAATGGCCAGCACCATGAAAAAGCCCGACGGTCCGAACCAGCCAAGGAACGTGCCGCCGATGGCCGAGCCGATGATGGCGCCGGCGCGGCCGATGCCGATGGACCAGCCCGTCGCGGTGGCGCGCAGCGCAGTCGGATACGCGCCGATGACCAGATAGTTCAGCGCCAACTGCTGGCCGCCGATGCCCAGGCCGGCCGCGCCAATCAGGATGAACACCAGCGTCCAGTCCGTGCCCGCGTAGCCCAGCCCCAACGCCACCGCAATGCCCAGCGCGAACATCGCGATCAGCAGCGACCGCGTCGACACGCGCGGCATCAGGTAGGACAGCGGAAAGGCGCACACGATAAACACGAGGTTCACCGTGAACGTGCCCATCGGCGCCTGGTCGGCCGGCAAGCCCGCCGCCTTGAGCACCGTGGGCAGCCACGACAGCAGCATGAACCACGCCACCCAATTCAGCAGGTACACCGACCAGATCGCCAGCGTCTTGCGGGCATAGCCGTCGGCAAAGAGCGCCTTGACGCTGGCGCGGATCGTCGCGTCTTCCGGCACCGTGAAGCGCGTGCCGGCCGGCAGCGGCTGGCGCGAGATCTTTGCCAGGACGCGGGCGACATATCCCTGGCCCGCCGCGTCGCCGCGCATGGCCTTGAATTGCAGCGACTCGGGCAGCAGCACGGCCAGCGCCCCAAGCAGCAGCAGCGGCGCCACGCCGCCCACGATGAAGATGCCCTCCCAACCGATCACCGGCAACATGCGCGCGGCCAGCAGGCCGCCAAGCATGGCGCCCGCAGGCAGGCCGAGCAGCACGCCGGTGATCACCGAACCACGATGGCGCGCCGGCGCGTATTCCGCCGCCAGCGCCAGCACGATCGGCGTGCAGCCGCCCATGCCCAACCCCGCGATGAACCGAAGCGTAAGGATGTGCCACGTTTGCGTGGCGCCCGCCGTCGCAAGCGTCGCCAGCCCGAACACCGCCACGCCAATAAGCGCCGCGGGCCGTCGGCCGATCCGGTCGCCCACCAGGCCCAGCGTCATGGCGCCCACCGTCATGCCGACGATGCCCGCCGTCAGGATCGGCGCCAGTTCGCCGGGCTGCAGCTTGAATGCCGCCAGGATCGCCGGCCCGGTGAACGCCATTGCCTGCGTGTCAAAGCCATCGAACAGCGCGATCAGAAAGCACAGGGCAAGGACGCGCCATTGAAAGGCGCCCATCCGTTCCTGATCGATCAGGCTCGGAATGGAGAGGGTTGAGGCCATGAGAGTCTCCCCGGGCTCGCGCGGAGCCCGTTATCGGTATGGGGTATGGGGTGGTGGCGGCATCGCGTCACGGCGATGCCTGCCGGGATCAGGCCTGGGCGGACGCGCGCAGGCGATTGACGATCTGGTTGTCCTTGCCTTGCACAAGGCCCGTGAGCACGACGTCAAAGACGATTTCCTTGTACGCGTCTGCCTTCAGGCCCAGTTCGGCGCCGCCGGTCTTGTCGGTCACCGGCGGGATCAACGCTTCGCGGGTGGCGTAAGCGAAATCGTCCCAGATGAGGGGGTCGCCCTCGATATTGAATTGCGTCGTCAGCTTGCGGTGCTGATCCGCGCTGACAAAAAGGTGCACGTGCGCCGGGCGGTTGCCGTGGCGGCCCAGCGCGTCCAGCAGCTGCTGGGTGGCGCCCTGGGGCGGACAGCCATAGCCGACCGGCATCAGGGTGCGGAACTCATACTTGCCGTCCGGGCCAGTACGCACCGCGCCGCGCAGGTTGAAGTCGGTCTGCGCGCCCGTCGGGTCGAAGTGCGAGTAAAAGCCGTTGGAATTGGCATGCCAGCACTCGACGACCGCATTGGCCAGCGGCTCGCCGCGGGTATCGCGCACGATGCCGCGGATCACCAGCGGACCGGCGTTGGCATCCGGATCGGCATCGATGCGCGACACGCCATCGCGCACCGGCGCGCCGGCCACGTAGAGCGGGCCTTCGATGGTGCGCGGCGTGCCGCCGTCCAGGCCGGCCAGCTTGTCCTCGTGGTCCATGCGCACGTCCAGGTACTTCTCCAGGCCCAGTCCGGCGGCCAGCAGCGCGGCCTCGCCATCGCGGCCAAGCTGATTCAGGTAATTGACACCCGCCCACACTTCATCGGGCGTGATGTCCAGATCGTCGATGGCCTTGAAAAGGTCGCTCAACAGGCGGTTCAGAATCTGCTTGAAGCGGGGGTTGCCTTCGCTGCCATCCAGATTGGTCGCGGCCTTCAGCAGGTCCTGCACTTCCTTCGTGTTGAATACGTCGAGGCTCATGTCTGTCTCCAGTGGGTTATCTGTTTGTTTGGTGCGTTCAGTGTTTCTTGTCCGTGACCTTGACCAGTCCATCGCGCGTGAAGCGCTTGACGCGGTCGTCGTCCAGTGTGATGCCCAGACCCGGGCCGGTGGGCACGGTCAGCTCGAAGTCGCTGTAGTCCAGCGGCTGCGTCAGGATTTCCTCGGTGATCAGCAAGGGGCCAAAGAGCTCCGTGCCCCATTGCAGTTGGGCAAAGCTCGCAAACAGCTGGGCCGACGCCACCGTGCTGACCGCGCCTTCCAGCATCGTGCCGCCATAGAGTTCGATGCCCGCCGCGTCGGCAATCGCCGCCACGCGCTGCGCCGCGAAAAGGCCGCCGTTCTGCTCGATCTTGATGGCGAAGACATCGGCGCCGTGCTGACGCGCGATCTCGAACGCGGTGTCCGGGCCTTGCAAGACCTCGTCGGCCATCAGCGCCACCGGGAACCGGCGCACCAGCCGCGCCAGCGCCGCGGCGCTGGCCACCGGCTGCTCCACCAGCTCACAGCCCGCCTCGGCCAATGCCGGAATCGCCCAGGCCGCCTGCGTTTCGCTCCATGCCATGTTCACGTCTACCCGCACCGAACCGCGGTCGCCCAGCGCGCGCTTTATCGCGGCCACGTGCTCGATATCCGTCTTCGGATCGCGCGCGCCGATTTTCAGCTTGAAGATGCGGTGACGGCGCTCTTGCAGCATCTGCTCGGCTTCCGCAATGTCGCGCGTGGTGTCGCCGGACGCCAGCGTCCAGGCCACGGGCAGCCGGTCCCGGCGGCGGCCGCCCAGCAGTTCGCTGACCGGCACGCCCAGGCGCTTGCCCTGCGCATCCAGCAGCGCGGTCTCCAGCGCGCTCTTGGCAAAGTGATTGACCTTGACGAGCTTGCCCAGGTGCGCCATCAGCGCCTGAATGCGCGTGGCGTCCTGGCCGATCATGGCGGGCGCGAAGTACGCGTCGATCGACAGCTTCATGGCTTCGGGGCTTTCCGGGCCGTACGCCATGCCGGCGATGGTGGTGCCTTCGCCGATCCCCACCACGCCGTCGCTGCAGAACACCTTCACCAGCATCAGCGTCTGGCCATACATCGTGGCCACCGACAGTTTGTGCGGGCGGATGGTGGGAAGGTCTACGAGAGAGGTTTCGATGCGTTCGATGAAGGCTGCGGGCATGGACGGCGGTGTAGAAGAGGTGGTCACACGGCGTTTATAAGAGCCGGCGACTTTGCGCGTCCAATACTTTGAAAATCCGAATTGATACCTTCAAGGCATAAATAAAAAGCCCCGCCTTAGAAGAGCGGGGCCAAAGGCCGATACTTTTCAGGTTATATCGGGCTGGAAGCGGGACGGGAGCGATCAGGCCTGAGCACGGTGCGGACCACCCTCTCGGGGACCGCCTCCTCCCCCCCGCCCCCGGGCCGGATCAATTCGCCGTGATCTTGCCCACTTCGATCACCTTCTTCCACCGGGCAAACTCGTCGGCCTGGAACTTGGTGAATTCCGCCGGCGTATTGCCGACGACCTCAAAGCCCAGTTCCAGCAGACGTGGTTTGACCGAAGGGTCGTTCAGCGCCTCGACGATGCCGCCGCGCAGCTTGTCGCGAACGTCGGCGGGCATGTTCTTGGGACCGGCAAACGCCTGCCACGACGTCACGGTCACGCCCTTCAGGCCCAACTCTTCCATGGTGGGCACGTCCGGCAGCAGGGGCGAACGCTTCGCGCTCGTGACTGCCAGGGCGCGCAGCTTGCCAGACTGGATGTGCGTGAGGCTGGTGTTGATGTTGCTGAAGCTGGCGTCGACCTGGCCGCCCAGCAGGTCCACGATGGCGGGCGCGCCGCCCTTGTACGGTACGTGCGTGGCCTGCGTGCCGGTCTCCTGCCAGAACAGTTCGGCGGTCAGGTGGTCAGAGGTGCCGTTGCCCGCCGAGGCGAACGTCATGCGGCCCGGGTTGGCCTTCAGGTACGCCAGCACGCCCTTCAGGTCGCGGAACTGCGAGTTGGCGTTGACCACCAGCACGTTGGGCGCCTGCACGGCCACCGTGATGTATTCAAAGTCCTTGAGCGCGTCGTAGCCGGGGTCCTTGACCAGATGCGGACCGATCACGAAGGGTCCAAGCGACGACACCAGGATCGTGTACCCGTCGGGCGCGGCACGCTTGGCCTGTCCGGCGCCCAGCGTGCCGCCCGCGCCGGGCTTGTTCTCGATCACGAAGGTGGCGCCAAACTTTTCCTGCAGCTTGGGCGCCACCGTGCGGGCGATGAGGTCGGTCGAACCGCCCGGCGGGAACGGCACGATCATCGTGACGGGCTTGGCCGGCCAGTTCTGCGCCTGGGCCGACGCCGTGACGGCCAGGCCGAGTGCGAGCGTGGTGAACCATTTTTTCATGCGGGTCTCCTCTGGGATGGCGTCTGTCGCGCCGGTGGTGTTGCATGCATCCCGCCGCAAGGCCCGCGGCGGGAACAGGAAATGGATCAGATCCGCTTGCCGACCTCGACACGCTCACGCGTCCAGGCGCGCGCCTGATCGCTGAGCGAGATGCCCAGGCCCGGGCGGTTGGGCACCAGCATGCGGCCGTCCCGGATCTCCAGCCGCTCGTTGAACAGCGGCTCCAGCCAGTCGAAGTGCTCGACCCACGGTTCGGTCGGATAGATGGCGGCCAGGTGCACGTGCAGCTCCATCGCGAAGTGCGGCGCCAGCATCGCGCCGGCCTGCTCGGCCTGCGAAAGAATCTTCAGGAACGGCGTGATGCCGCCCACGCGCGGGGCGTCAGGCTGCACGTAGTCGGCGGCGCGGTGGCGGATCAGCTCGCTGTGCTCGGCCGCGCTGGTCAGCATTTCGCCGGTGGCGATCGGCGTATCGAACTGCGCGGCCAGCGCGGCGTGGCCTTCGTGGTCGTAGGCGTCCAGCGGCTCTTCGATCCACACCAGGTTGAATTGTTCAAAGATGCGGCACATGCGCTGGGCCGTCGGGCGGTCCCATTGCTGGTTGGCATCGACCATCAGCGGCACGTCGTCGCCCAGGTGCTTGCGCACGGCTTGGACGCGGCGGATATCGAGCTGTCGGTCGGGCTGGCCGACCTTCAGCTTGATGCCGCCAATGCCGCGCTCGCGCGACGCGCTGGCGTTCACAAGCAGTTGTTCAAGCGGCGTGTGCAGAAATCCGCCCGACGTGTTGTAGCAAGCGACCGAGTCGCGATAGGCGCCCAGCAGCTTGGCAAGCGGCAGCTTGGCGCGGCGGGCCTTCAGGTCGTAAAGCGCCACGTCGAAGGCGGCGATGGCCTGCGTGGACAGGCCGCTGCGGCCCACGGACGCGCCGGCCCAGCACAGCTTGGTCCAGAGCCGGCCGATATCGCTGGGGTCTTCGCCGATCAGGACGGGCGCGATCTCCTTGGCATGGGCAAACTGGCCCGGGCCGCCGGCGCGCTTGGAGTAGCTGAGCCCGATGCCTTCGTCGCCGTTTTCGGTCTGCACTTCGACGAACAGCATGGCGACCTCGGTCATCGGCTTTTGCCGGCCGGTCAGCACTTTCGCGTCGCTGATCGGGGTAGCCAGCGGCAGATAGCAGGACGAGATGCGCATCCAGGCGATGCGGTCGGCGGGGATTGGGGCGGTCATGGAAGTCTCCAGGTGTCTTGAATGGGCATTGCAGGCAGCAGGCGCTGGGATGTCCAATCCAATGGACAACGTTGTCATTCGTGGCCCAATAAAAAGCGCCGGGATGCGGAGCCTTGCTGGCGGCGGCGATGAGAACGTGGCAGCTGGCGGTCATGATAACGTTGTCCAAAATTCACGGCAAGCCGCGCTGCGATCCGTACATACCCGTACTATCCTTCCATCCCATGAAGCCCAAGTCCATCACCCTGCATGACGTCGCCCGAGCCGCTGGCGTGTCGCTCATCACCGCCTCGCGCGCGCTCGGCAACCCGGGGCGCGTCTCCGAGGCCACCATCGCAAAAGTCCAGCAGGCCGTCACGGAAACGGGCTACATCCCGAACTTGCTGGCCGGCGGCCTGAAGTCGCGGCGCAGCCACACCGTCGCGGCGCTGGTTCCGATCATCTCGGTGCCGCAGTTCCTGCCCACCATCGAAGCCTTGACCGCCGAGCTCGACCGCGACGGCTACCAGCTCATCCTGGGGCAGATGGGCTATGACCGTGGCCGCGAGGAAGCCCTGCTCAATGCCATGGCGGGACGCCGGGTCGACGGCGTCGTCGTCGCCGGCCTGCTGAGCGACATACCGGCCGCGCACCGCCTGCGCGAAATCGGCATCCCCGTCGTCGAGACCTGGGACCTGACCGGGCACCCCCTCGACATGCTGGTGGGTTTTTCGCACCGGCGGGTGGGTAACGCCGTGGCCGAATTCTTCCTGTCCAAGGGATGGCGCAACGTGGGGCTGGCAACCGGCGACGACCAGCGCGCCGCCGTGCGCCGCGCGGGCTTTCTGGAAACCTTGGGCCACGACGTGCCCACGGCCGTGGTGCCGGCGCCCAGCAATGTGGCTTCCGGCCGGCGCGCCGCCGCCGAACTGTTCGACAAGGCGCCCGGCCTGCAGGCCATTTTCTGTAGCGCCGACGCGCTTGCCGAAGGCGTGCTGACCGAAGCGCGCGTGCGCGGCCTGCGCGTGCCGCAGGACCTGGCGGTCTGCGGGTTCGGCGGCGCCGACTTCGCCGCGCACCTGGCGCCGTCGCTGACCACCGTGCAGGTCGACGGCGCGAACATCGGCGCGCAGGCCGCGCGCATCCTGATGGCGCGCTGCCGCGGCGAGAGCATGCAGGAGCGCATCATCGACGTGGGTTTCCAGATCGTCGAACGCGAGTCGACGGGCGGCTAACCCCGCGATCACGGCGGGCGCGGGTCGAATGTCGACATTCCCCGGATCGCGTCCCCCCATTCCCGCCACCACATGCTTCGGGCTACAGTGCCCGTTCATCGGAATCCACGAAGGATCGAGCATGGCCGACGACAGCACGCTTCTCAATGACAACGCGGTGTACAGGACTTTGCTGGAATCGACCAAGGCTATTCCCTGGAAGATCGATTGGGCCACCATGAAGTTCGCCTACATCGGCCCCCAGATCGAAGCATTGCTGGGCTGGCGCGCCGACAGCTGGGTCAGCGTCGAGGACTGGGCCATGCGCATGCACCCCGAGGATCGGGAGTACGTGGTGAACTTCTGCGTCTCGCAATCCCAGGCCGGCATCGACCATGAGGCCGACTACCGGGCGCTGACTCGCGACAACGGATACGTCTGGATCCGCGACGTGGTTCACGTCGTGCGCACGGAAAGCGGAGAGCCCGAGGCCTTGATCGGCTTCATGTTCGACATCACCGAACGCAAGAAAACCGAGGAAAAGCTGCTCAGCCTGCAGAAAGAGCTGGAAGTGCTGTCATTCAAGGATGGCTTGACCAACATCGCCAACCGGCGGCGCTTCGACAGCAGTTTCGATCTGGAATGGGAGCGGGCGCGCAGCGAGGGTCAGCCCCTGTCGGTACTGCTCTTCGACGTCGATTTCTTCAAGCAGTACAACGACCTGTATGGCCACACGCAGGGCGACAAGTGCCTGATCGAAATCGCCGAGACGCTGAGCCTGGCGCTGGACGGGCCGCGCGACCTGGTTGCGCGCTACGGCGGAGAGGAATTCGTGGTGCTGCTGCCCGAGGCCGACGCCGAGGTCGCCCGCAAGGTCGCCGAACGCTGCCAGCGCCAGCTTCAAAAAAAGGCCATCGTCCACGCGCTGTCCCCGCACGGCAGGCGCGTCACGGTCAGCGCCGGCGCGGGCACGGTGTCGCCGGCCGGCCCGGTGACGGCGGCCGATTTCATCAAGGGCGTGGATCAGGCGCTGTACCTGGCCAAGAACAATGGGCGCAACCGCGTGGAGCATGTGCAGGTGGGCCGATAGCGCCAATCCGCCTTTTTCACCCGTAGTTCCCCGTATTGCAGTGCAGCAAAACGTGCTGTAGTGGCCGAGTGGAGGGCGCATTCCGCGCCCCCGTCGCGTGCCCATCATGTCCAAACTCAGAAATCTCTCTCTCCGGAGCAGCCTGACTGCACTGGTGCTTTTTTTCATCCTGATGCTGGTGGCCGTCGGCGCCATCGCCATGCAGCAGCTCTGGAGCATCAGCCAGAAGCAGCGCGCCATGTACACGGAAACTGTCATGCCGCTGCGCGTCGTCGTCGACGCCGCCCGTCAAGGCGCCACGCATTTCCGGCGCATGTACGTTTACATCTGGAACACCGATCCGCAAGCCCGGCAGAACGAACTGCGCCTGAACGATGAGTCCGAGAAATCGGTACTGCAAGCGCGTGACCGCCTGCAGCAGGAGCAAGACCCTGCCCTGCGTGCCCTGGGCGGCAAGCTGGCCGACACCTGGACCCGCTACAAGGCGGCCGTGAACGACGTGAAGGGACTGGCCGACCGCAACGATCCGACCGCGATGACCGTGCTGCACAAGGACACGGCCGAACTGCACGTGGCCGCGCGCAATATCCTGATGGAAGCGGCCAAGCGCCAGGAAGAGCTGGCCCGCCTGGATACCGAAGACGCCGCCGCGGCAGTCGAACGCACGTTCTGGACGTTGACCGCGCTGATCGTGTTGTGCGCGCTGATCGGCAGCATCCTGGGCCTGGGCCTCGTGCGTTCCGTCATGCGCCGCCTGGGCGGAGAACCCGCCTACGCGGCCCAGATCGCGCAGGAAGTCGCAAAGGGCAACCTGGCCGTGCGCGTGCAGCGCCGCGACGGCGACCAGACCAGCGTGCTCGCCAACATGGACGCCATGCGCGCCAACCTGGCGCAACTGGTCAGCCAGGTGCGCCAGTCCAGCGAATCGATCGCCACGGGCGCCACCCAGATCTCCACCGGCAATACCGACCTCAGCCAGCGCACCGAAGAGCAGGCCGCCAACGTCGAAGAGACCGCGGCCTCGATGGAAGAGATGAACGCGGCGGTCAAGCAGAACCTGGAGTCAGTGCAGATGGCCGCCAGCCTGGCCGGCTCGGCCAGCGAAGCCGCCGCGCGCGGCGGCCAAGTGGTCGGCAACGTGGTCAGCACCATGGACGCCATCTCCGCCAGTTCGCGCAAGATCGTCGACATCATCGCCGTCATCGATTCCATCGCGTTCCAGACCAACATCCTCGCGCTGAACGCGGCCGTCGAAGCCGCCCGCGCCGGCGAACAGGGCCGCGGCTTTGCCGTCGTGGCCAGCGAAGTGCGTGCACTGGCCCAGCGCAGCGCCAGCGCCGCCAAGGAAATCAAGCAATTGATCGGCGACAGCGTCGGCAACGTCGAAGCCGGTTCCAACCTGGTGGGCGAGGCGGGCAGCACGATGAACGACATCGTCACGCAGGTGCGCCGCGTGGCCGACCTGATCGCCGAAATCGGCGCCGCCGCGCATGAGCAGGGACAAGGCATCTCGCAGGTGGGCGACGCCATCAACCAGCTAGACCAGACCACGCAGCAGAACGCGTCGCTGGTGGAAGAATCCGCCGCGGCCGCGCACAGCCTGAACGCCCAGGCCGCGACGCTGGTGAAGCTGGTCAGCGTGTTCCGCCTGGCCGAAGACGAAGCGCCGCGCCCCGTGGCGCACGCGCAGATTGCGCAGGCGCGCCCCGCTCAGGCGCACATTGTTCAGGCGCGCGAGACGCAGCCCGAACCCGTCTCGCCGCCGCCTGCAAAGCCGCAACGCGTGCTGACCAAGCCCAGCGCGTCGCGCCCGGCTGCGGCTGGCAAACCGGCGCAGCCCCGCCGCGCCGAGGCGAAGCCTGCCGCGAAGGCTAAGGCGCCGCTGCGCGTGCCGGGCGATAGCAAGCCTGCGCAGTCGAATGACGATTGGGAAAGTTTCTGATCGGAAGCCTTTGACTTGCCGCTCAGTTCAGGCCCAAGTCGCCCACCGGTCATCGGACACATCGGGCCTGCCATCCTTCTGGGTGTCAGGCCCGATGTGCGTTTCGGCCCCCTTGCAACGCATCGTCGGTGGTGAGATTCGGCGAGAAAGCAGCATTGAAGTTACTATTAGCAACATTCATCTTTCGAGCGCTCCGCGTTGCGAGCTTGCTCTCCGTTCATCGGCGGCGTTATTCCCGGCAGCGCCGCGCCTTACTGAAGATCCGTGCAGACCGATACCATTTTTCGATTCTGGCGTGCCATCGAAGCGTGCATTCCCCAAAAAATCGACAGAGTCGATCCCCGCCACAAGACCGCGCCTGTCTACAAAATTCCCTCGACCGGGGTGCAGTTCCCCTGGGCTCTCCCTGCCCATTTGGCCAAATTCATCCGCCGCGAGCTAATGTGGCGCTACACGTTGCAGTGCGGGCTGTATGACATCAGCAAGCTATGCAATAGGATCGAGGACAAGATCGGCGCGCATGAAGACGTCTTCAGCGAAGGCCGCCCCGCCGGAGAAGGCCGCCTCTTCGACCTGAGCTTCGACGAGGAGGGCTACCCGCTAGCTCAGAGCTTTACCTTGTCGCTGGCGTGTTGGTCCGCCGGGCAGATCCTGCATTACCGCAACGGCATCGCCGTGCTGGAAAGCGGCGGCGAAACCGATTCCAGCACCCTGCCTCCCGCCGAAGAAGGCACCCCAATTCCCCAGACGGGATTTCACGCATTCGACGTACTCAGCGGCCGGCTCACGCAATGGCTCATTAACGAAGCGGACCGGTTGCGGCAGGAGAAAACGCCGCCAGGGCACCCCTGGTTCGACGAGTTCACATTGATGGTCGCGAACTATTGCGTGTTCCCCCTGGAGTTGATCCAGACGGCTTACGTCGCGAAGTGCATTCAGATCAAGCGCCCCAGAAAGGAAGAAAACCCGAACTCTCTCGAGAATGCCGTCACCCAAAGCGACGGTTTGCTCAACAGTTTCTTCGTGGACGACCTCAAGGCACTTTCCGACGCATGGGAACAAGGACGCTATGGAGCGGGCCTGCGCGAGTACATCGGCACCCGCCCGCGCGCGCAGAACGCCAGGATCGATGTCCGCAGCAAGGACGGCGTGCAAGCTGCATTTGACGCGCTGAGTCCGGACCGTATGCCGGAAGGTAGCTGGCCTTCAGAATTTCCGCTCGCATTCAGCCAACAATTGGCGGTCAACGAGTTATGGCGAAAACTTGGCGATGATTCCGGAATCTTCGCGGTCAATGGACCTCCGGGGACCGGAAAGACGACGCTGCTGCGCGACGTTGTGGCTGCCGTCGTCACCGCCCGCGCGGCAAAGCTGGTGGCGGCGGGCGACAAGGCATTTGGCGTCAAGCAGACGACCAAGCTTGGCGGCGCCTCCGTCAGCCACTACACCCTGCACCCATCGTTGTGCGGCCACGCCATCGTGGTCGCTTCGGCCAACAATGGCGCCGTGGAGAATATTTCTTTGGAGTTGCCCGGCATCAGCGCGGTGCCCCAAAGCGTCGCCAAGACCTTATCTACTCCCGCATTGACCCGCCCGGACCACTACTCCATGCTGGCCACGACCGTGCTGGGCAAGCCCGCGTGGGGACTGCTCGCCGCACGGCTGGGATCGAAAGGCAACCGTTCGGAATTCCTGTCTGCGTTCTGGTGGAAAAAGCCGTCGGAGCCCACAGAGAGATCTCCAGGCCTGAACGCCGATGAGGTCCCTTTCGCCTATGGTGACGAAGGACTGCGCTATCACCTGGAGCGCATCAGAAACAAAGCTCGCGCGCCCGTTCTGACCTGGGAAGCGGCGGTTGAGCGCTTTCGATCCGCGCAGCGTGAGGAAGGCCGGCTGCGGCAGGCATTGATCGACGCCAACGCATTGCGCCCGAATGCGGACACCCTTCAAGCGCTCGCCACGCAACTGGCGGAATCCGCAAGCCGTGTCATCGAGGGGCTGGAACCAATCCGGCGCGAGCAGGAGACCATCGCACAAGCGCAATCCAGAAAGCAGCAGGAGCTCGGTGAGCTCGCCGGCAATCTTGAGGCCGCCAACCGAAACCTCGAACGGCATGATGCCGCCAAACCGGGATTTCTGATTTGGTTGTCCACTTTGGGCCGAGCGCACCGGCAGTGGTGGAACCAGCGCCTGATCCTCGCGGACATTCACGCCAAAGCCGAGACTGCCCACGCGCGAGCCAATAGCGACCTGCGCAGCCTCACGGCCAAACACAAGGCGGCTAACGCTCGCATCAGCAAAGTCGAAAGCGAGGTAGCCCAGGCGCGACACATGCACACCCAAGCGCTATCGGACGCCGAACAGGCGCAGCGCCGGCTGGAACAGGCGCAGCAAACGCTCGGCAGCGCCTGGCCCATGTATCACGCGGAAGATGCCGTCCGCGAACTCTCCTCGCCATGGGCGACGTCCGACTGGAGACAAGCGCGCCAGGAATTGTTTCTCGCGGCGTTGGCGGTCCATCGGGCGTTCATTGAAAGGCACCCAGCCGAAATGCTCGCCAATTTAGGGCTGGCTGCGGACTGGCTGACGGGCAAGAACATGCCCGAAGCAATGGCGCAGCAGGCCTTGGACAGTCTGTGCCTTGTAGTACCCGTGCTTTCGACAACGTTCGCGTCCCTGCCGCGCATGTTCAAGCAGGTATCCAGCGAAGCCATCGGCTGGCTCCTGATTGACGAAGCCGGCCAGGCAATGCCCCAGCAGGCGGCCGGTGCAATCTGGCGCGCGCGCCGAACAGTGGTTGTAGGCGATCCCAACCAGCTTGAACCTGTACTGGCGCTACCCACAGGGCTGCAAGGCGCGCTCGCCAAGCACTTCGGCGTGGACAACCCCTGGTGGCCCGGCGACACCTCTGCTCAGCGCCTCGCCGATCAGACCATGACCATGGGCACCTGGCTGCCCGATGAGGCCATGGAGAAAATCTGGGTTGGTTCTCCCTTGCGCGTCCACCGACGCTGCGACGACCCCATGTTCTCGATAAGCAACCAGATCGCCTACGATGGCCTGATGGTCCAGGGGAAGGCCGTCAAGCAGAAATCCTACCCAGCGTGTCACTGGATCGATGTGCGGTCGGATACGAGTAATGGCCATTGGGTTCCAAACGAAGGAACGGCGGCACGCGATCTGGTGTGCAGGTTGACCGAGCAGGAGGGCGTTCCCACGGATGATATTTTCCTCATTTCCCCCTTCAAGGACTGCGCAAAGGAACTTTTCGGCCTGGCCAAGCAATTCGGACTCAATACCAAGAGAACTGGCACCATCCACACGACCCAAGGCAAGGAAGCCGACGTCGTCATCCTGGTTCTGGGCGGCAACCCGCAGAACCACGGCGCCAAGGATTGGGCCGCGCAAAAGCCGAATCTGCTCAACGTTGCAGTCAGCCGAGCGAAAAGCCGCCTTTACGTCATTGGCGACCGGCAAGCCTGGAGTCAAAGGCGGAACTTCTCGGTGCTTGCGGCAAAGATTCAGGACATCTCTTGCACGTCGGCAGCAGAGAACGGGGCGACATCCCCACCGCCCGCACGCCCTCGCTTCAGCTTCAGACTCGCATCGCGGTAGCGTAGTTTTCAAACGTCACCGCCCTCTTGCCCCTGCTCGAAAGTGCGACCGCGCCGTCTGACCCAGTGCACGAATTTCAAGGCTGGCCGGGACGCACGCCCAGCGCGCGCATCCACGGCATGTCCGGCAGTCCCTGGATGGGCGCCCCGCCCGGCATCGGAAAGCCCACGGGATTGAGCGCGGCGTCTTGCAGCACCCGGGCCCATTCGCGCGGGTCGATCGGTTCGCCCATGCGCGCGCGCACGTCCAGCAAGTCCAGCGCCGCGCGCCGGTGTCCCGCCTCGGCCGCGTCGCGGAACAGGCGTTCGGCCACGGCGTAGTTCTTGGGCACGCCGCGGCCCATGCCGGTCAGTTCGCCCAGGTAGGTCTGCGCGGGTGCGAAGCCCTGGTCGGCGGCGCGCTGGTACCAGCGGGCGGCAACGGGGTAGTTCTGTTGCACGTGCTCGCCGTTCTCGGCGATCAGGCCCAAGGTGGTCATGGCGACCACGTCGCCCGCCTTGGCGCGCGCTTGCAGCGACGCCAGCCGGGGTTCGTCCACATACTGGGCGCCCCGCTCGATCTCGTATTCCCACGCGCTCATGCGCGCCTTGATCAGGTCGCGGCCCAGGGTGGGCGACGGGCCGCGGCCCTGCGCGGTCTGGCCGCCGGATCCGCCGGGCGTCGCGGGCGTCTGGCCGTCCGCCAGCGTGGTGAACGTGACCGTGCCGACCAGGCTGCTGGCGTAGTGCGGAATCTGCCGGTAGGCGGTAGCCACCTGCACGTCGGCGGTCAACTGCTTGAAGAAGGTCTCCACGGGCGCCGTGCCGGGCAGCGCACGCAGGCCCTGCGCAAAGTAGTACGCATAAGGGCTGTGACGCGGCCCTTGATTGCCGAAGCCGTCCTCGGCGGTCGCACCGGGTTGCGTCGAAAACGCGATCAGCTCCCCGCCCGCGGGCACGGCATGCACCAGCCCGGCGGCAGGCGTGCCGCGCGTCAGGTTGGTGCGGCAGGCGTCCAGCACCATCAGGCGCGCGCGCACATTGGCGCGCCGCAGCGCCTGCGATACGCGTCGCAGGCTTAGTGAACTTTGCTGCGCCGTGCGGATGCGCACGTCGCCCAGCGGCAACGACAGGTCCACGCCAAACAGATAGTTCACGTCGTCAACGGCGACGGCGTGTCCGGCGAAGTACATCAGCGCCAGATCCCCGCCGGCGGCGCGATCGGCGAATTCGTCGACGGCGGCTTCCATCTGCGCGGTGGTCAGGTCCGTGAGCAGCGTCACATCGATGCTTCGCTGGCGCAGCGCCTCGGCGATCAGGCGCGCGTCGTTGACCGGGTTGACGAGCGCGTTGGCCGGCACGGCGTAGCGGGCGTTGCCGATCACCAGCGCGTAACGGCGCCGGGCAGCAGTCGGATTGGACGCCGCCTCGCGGTCCGCCTGGGAGGCCGCATTGGATTCGGGGTTGGGCGCCGCCGCGCTGGCGGCGGGATTGTCATCCGGCGCCGGCGCGGGCGTGGCGGGCGGGTTCGACGGCGCGGCGGACGGCGGCGGGTCGTCGTCCACCATGTTCCGATTGTTCAGCCCTCTGGCGTTGCTGCCCGCCGCCCACACGGCGGTCGCCGGTCCGCCGCTCAGGGCGGCGCCAAGCAGAGCCGTCAGCAGACGCCGCCGCATGAGGGGGTGTGCGCGCGAAACGGGTGCGCTGGCATGGGCGGGTGGGTCGATGCGCTTCATGAGGGTTCGCGAACGGGGTTTCAAAGGGGGGCTTTAAGGCGTGGGGCAGGCGCCGGCCGGCGCTGCCGTGGCGGACAGCGCGCCCAGCGCCGCCGCGGCGTCTCGCAGCGACGACTCACGCGTGGCGGCCAGGACGTAACGGCCATCGGCGTCGGGGCCGTCGACGATGGACACGGCGTACTGAGACAGGGTGTTGCGCAGTTGCCGGGCGGTCAACGCGTCGGGCAGGTCCACCACCAGGCGCGGGCACGAGGCGCCCCCGCGCGTCAGCACCGCATCGGGCGCCGCGCCGCCAACGTCCGGACCGACGGGCGCCTGTTGCGCCACCATGACGGACAGCACGATCGCCAGAGCCCAGCCCAATGGCATCAAGGGGCTGGCGGGCGTGGGCCACAGCCACTGCCACAGCCGGCGCGCGCGGGAGGCTGGCGCGCTCCGCGGACGCTGCTGCGCTAGCGCGCGCAGAAAGGCGGCATCGCGCTCGGCCTGCCCGATCTCGTTGTGCGCCAGCTGGCGGGCTTGTGCCAGGTTGCGCCAAGCCTCAAGCTCTGCCCGCAGCGCGGGATCGCGCGCGAGGTCGGCTTCGAAGGACCGGCGGGCATCCGGATCCATGTCGCCCGACAGATAGGTCAGCACTCGGTCTTCGGGAATCATCAGTCCATTCCTTTACGCGTGCAGTCGGTCACCAGCTTGCGCGCGGCGTGCAGGCGGCTCTTCACGGTGGGCACGTGCAGGTCCTGCTGCCGCGCGATCTGTTCCATCGGCATGTCGTCCAGATACAGGAACATGGTGGTACGCAGCGTGTCGCTGAGTTTGTTGATGCAATCGCGCATGCGCTTGATGATCGACAGGTGCTCGTAGGCGCGCGCCGGGTCGTTGAACTCGGACGGATCGGCCACGTGCCGCGTATCGCCGAGCGCCGCGTCCTCCCCTTCCTCATTGCCCTGCGGGCCAGTCCAGTGCACTTCGTGCCGCGTGCGGCGATGGATCTGGATCAATTCATGCAGCGATCCGCGGTACAGGTAGCCGCCCAGCTTGCTGACCGCCAGCTCATGCGCCGTCCATCCGCCCTCGGGCTGGCCGTGCAACAGGGCTTCGTCCTTGAAGGAGCGCGTTTGCAGGAACTTCATGAGCGCGTTATTGAACGCATCCACCACGCCTTCCGGCGGTGCATTGAAGAACTTCCTGCGCAGCTTCAGCGTGATGTGCTGCTCGGCCTTGTTGCGAAACGCCAGCGCGTAGCGCGGGTCGGCGTGCAGGATGCGCAGCAGCGCGTCGACGTTATTGATGACGTAACGCTTGGAATCGAGCGTGTTCATGATTCGGATTCTGGGAGCTGCGGCACCTTAGCCGCGCAGGGGCGGAAAATCAAGCGCGGCGGCGCATCGCGGCGATGCCGCGGACGGTAAAGGCGATAGCGATGGCCGCGCACAGATAGAAGCCGAATCCGAACGACAGGCTGTTCCACAGGTTGGACGCCATGTCGCCCGCCAGGCTGCGGCTGGCGCGCGAACCGCCCATGAAACCCGCGAACTGGCGCGTCGCTTCCATGACTTCCCGCACTTGCGAAACCACGCCCGCCAGCGCAATGGCCCACAACGCCAGCGGCGCGAAATAGCCCAAGCGCGCCGCGCGATGTTCCAAGAGCGAAGGCAGCAGCGGCCCCGCAACGGCCAGCAGCCACAACACGGCATACACGCCCGCGCCCGCACCCTGCCCGGCGATTGCGCCCTGCAGGCTGGCGCCGTTCTGCAGGCGAAGCATGTCGTAGAAGCTCAGGCTGGCGGCCGATCCCATCATGCGCACGGTAATGACGGCAAAGAGCGTCGAGCCCAGCAGGAACAGCAGTGCGCCCGCCGCGTCGCCGCGGTTGACGCGCCGCGCTGCGATCGCCGTCCAACGCGCCGCATGGGTCCTGGCCTGCGCCAATACGTCTTGTGCTTTGTCCTGCATGGTCTTTCCTTGTGAGGGTGAGGCGCGAAGGCCGGTACTTGTCGCTACGCGCGGCCGAACAGAAGGTTCGATTTTTTTTTGGGGTCTATTTCGGCGATTGCCATTTCGGGTTCCGGTTTATGCTTCGCCCCAACTTTTTTCGAACCTTTTCCGAATCGGCGCGTAGCCATGGTCAAGGGCTCGCCTTTTCAGCCCCGCCTGCTGGAAAGCAAACCGCCACTTCCACCTGCCGATATTTCCCACCATCAAGAACGGAGCCTTCAAACATGTCCACCCCTACCCCGCTGTCCGCCCTGTACCAGACCGTCGTGCAAGAAGAACTGGGCCTGGTCGCCAGCCAGGACGATCAAGGCGACGTGGTCTTCAAGCATCCCGATCTGGGCATCATGTACTTCAGCCTGAGCGATGCGGACCCCGAGTTCCTGCGCCTGGTCTACCCCAGCTTCGTGCAGGCCGACGAACTGGACCTGACGCGCGAGCAGTTCCTGGAAGTCATCAACGTCGTGAACAACCGCTGCAAGGCCATCAAGCTGACGCTGGCGCCCGAAAGCGCCGAACGCCCCGCACGCGTGTCGGCGTCGGTGGAGAGCTTCGTGGCCGCCCCCGACACGCTGCCCGACCTCGCCCTGCTGCGCGGCATCGCGGCGCGCTGCGTGTCGGCCGTGCGCAATGGCGTGCACGAACTGGTCAAGCTGTCGATGGAGTTCAAGCAGTCCGCCAACTGACGCGCGCCCGCGCCGCGCAATTGAAACAAGTCTGGCCCCGCGTTGTAACTTTGCGATACATTGCAGGGCTTTGACGAAAATGGCGCCCAAGAGGCGCCAATTTTTTCTGCCTCCAACATGATGTCGATGCGCCTGTCCGATTCCCGTTCGTTGCTCCTTCGCCTTGCGGCCAGCTTGCTGCTCCTGGCAGGCTTGTCCGCCTGCGCCGTCAAGACCAACTCGCGGGGCAACCTCGTGTACGGTGTGGACACCGCCGCCTTGTTCGGCACCGAGATCGGCCAGTTCCCCTTGCAGGATGGCGGGCTGGGCACCTTGCGGCGCGAAGGCAAGAACTTCTCGGTCAAGCTGTCGGGCAACCAGCGCGTGGTGCCGATCAACAACGTGGAATCGGCGCGCATCGCGCGCACCGAGAACGTCGGCTCGCGCACGGTGGTCGTGATCGAGACGCAGCGCCGCAACTGCGATTACCGCTACAGCGTGCTGGCCATCGAAGGGTCCGACGTGCTGTCGTGGGACGTGGGCAATTGCCGCGACCGGCCGGTCGTGCTGGTCCAGGATGACCGCAGCGCGCTGACTTTCGACTTCCCCAAGGGCTCGGCGATCGAACGCTTCGTCTACACGCAGGACGGCCGCATGCGCCGCGGCAACGTGAAGGCGGTGGCCGGATTGAATCCGCGCGCCAAGCCGTTCGCCGACGAGTCGCTGTATCCGCCCGGGTACATGGATTCGATCCGGCTGCATGGCGTCTATCCGCCGCCCGCCGCGCCGGCCGCCCGGCCAGGCAAGGCGGCAAAGCCCGCCAGCGGCAACCGGCCGAACCGGCGCACGGCCCCCGACGCTCCCGCAGCAGTTCAAACCCAGACGGCCAGCGGCGCCGCAAGCGCAGGCCGCGTCGTGCCGCCGCCTCCGCAACGCGTGCCGGCGGGCGACACGCCCGCGCCGGCCCGCTCGGGCACGCCATCGCGCACGCCGGCCAAGCTGGACCTGCCCGACGAGGAAATCACCTCGACCCGCCTGGATCTGAGGGATTGATCGTGCGCCAAGCCCAGATTCGCCAGATCCTCTTCCTGATCGTCCTGACGGTCATCTACCTCAGTTTCGAACTCGGCTTCAACGCCCGGCTGCTCGATGTGGTGGGCAGCCGCGCGACACCGCACGACATCGAGGAGCTGGAATTCTTCGGCCGCACCCTGTCCGGCATCGCCGCGGCGCTGGTGGTGCTGCAACTGATGCTGGCGCGGCGGCTTGCCACCGGCGGCCGGCCGTCGTACCTGAAGATTGCCGTTGCCTGCGTCGTGACGGCGCTGGTCGTCTTCAGCGCCATCAAGATGATGGTGAACGTGCTGGTGGACTCGCGCGACGGCGAGTTCCGCCGCGTTGCCACCAACGCCGGACTGCTGCAACGGTCGCTCGTGCAGGGCGACCTGCATCTGGATGGGCTGGTCGACGATGGCGTCTACGCGCGCCCCGAGGGCAAGGCGTTCCTGGCGGTGTTCCAGGTGCTGCTGTCCAACATCGACAACCTGGACGACAAGGTCGAACCCAAGAAGCGGCAGGTCATCCGCACCGACCTGCAACGCCAGATGAAGACTTTCACCTTCGATGACCGCGAAGTCCGCATGACAGCGCCGGGCATTCGGGGGTATCACCAGGTCTACACCAGCGTGATGCAGTCCGTGGCCGAACGCTGGAAGAAATATGCGGGTGTGCCCGTGGCATCGGACATCGGCCTTGCGCGCGAACAGGACCGCGCCTGGGGCGATTACCGCCGCAACCTGTCGCGCCGCGGCTGGACCCCGGAAAGCGTGCCCGCCCGCTATCAAGGCCGCGTGGTACAGGACGTGCGCAAGCGCATTCCCGTGCCTGCGGGCTGGCAGCCGCACGACCGCGCCACCTTCAACGAAGCCGTCGCGCAGCAATACTGGAAAACGATGCGCAGCCGCACGGTGCACGTCGAAGGCGACGCCATCCCGCCGGGCCTGTCGTACGAAGATTTCGTAGCGCGGCCCGGCGTGCAGAAGCTGCTGCGCCAAACGTTGATGGTGCCGGCCACCATGAACGTCGCGCCCAACTACACCGACGCCGCCGGCTTCAAGCGGCTGTACGACGGCATGCTGGACCGCGCGGTGGACGAAGCCCTGCCGCGTTTTTCGGCGAGCAGCGCGGATTTTTCGCGCGGCGGCCAGCATTACAAGCTGGGCGAAGACGCCGCGCGCGCGGCGATCGTACCGCCCGTCGCGTTGCTGTTTTCATTGCTGGGCGCGGTGGGCCACTTCGGCAAGCTGCTGTACCTGATCGTCAAGCTCATCGTCTGGCTGCGCACGCCCGCTGGCCAGCAGCCGGGACGCACCGCGACGCGGGCCGCGGGCCTGGCCCTGGTCCTGACGCTGGCCTGCGTCTGGACCGCGTTTTCGTTCATGCAGAACGGCGTCACGCAAAGCGACCTCTTCCAGCAGATGTCGCGCGTGGAAGGCGGCCGCGATGACGAATCGATCGGCCAGGCGCTGCGCCGCCACGTGCTGGCCAACGTGGCGCATGTAATCGTGGTGGGGCAAGCCTACACCTACCCCTTCAACGAGGCCGTGCGCACCTACGTGCTGGGCGGCTTCCAGTTCGGATACCACGGCAATGCGAGCTAGCCGTCTGATTGCGGCGGTGCTAGCCGCCGCGCTGCCCTGGTCCGGCGCCAGCGCCGCCTGCCTGGGCATGCAGGTGCATGCGCATCGCGGCGCGCCCGCGCTGCCCGAGAACTCGCTGGCTTCGATTCGCGCGGCCTACGCGGGCGCGTGGGATGGCGTCGAAATCGACATGCAGCGCCTGAAGGACGGCACCTGGGTGCTGCATCACGACCTGCTGACCGGCAGGACGGTAAGCGGCGTCGGACGCAAGGCCGTGCTGCAACTGTCCAGCGACCAATGGCGCGACGCCAGGCTGACGGGCGCGGGCGGCGGGACGCCCCCGCCGTTCCTGACTGATGCGCTGCGCGTCGCGGCCGCGCAGCCCGCAAAGACCTTCAATGCGGAACTGAAGGTCATCTACCGCGACTGCGCGCCGGTGTCCGAGCTGGTCGCCGGCATGAAGGCCGCGCTGCCGCACGGCAACTGGATGATCACGTCCGCCTTTCCCGAAGCGCTGCGCTGCGTGCGCGGCACCGACCGGCAGGGCTATCTGGGCCTGATCGTCTTCGACCCGCGACACGCGGAATCGCCAGGATCCAACCCCTTGGCCGGCACCCCGCTGGGCAAGGTCGTGTCGCAACGCGCCGCCGCGCCCCAACTGACGCGCCAGTGGCTGGCGAATCTGGCCGCCACCGTCGGCGCGCCCGTGGGCGTGCACGTGGACGCGCTGACGCTGGCCGCCAACCCGCAACTGCTGCGCGACGCCGCCGCACAGTCCGTGCGCGTCTTCGTGTACGCGGTCGGCGGCGATGCGGCCCTGGCGCAGCAACTTCGCGCCACGAAACAGCGCGAGGGCTATCTGCCGTCCGGCGTGATCATCGACGGCGATGCGCAGGCGTTCTGCCGGGCGGTGGGCGGATAGCGTCAATAGGCGGGCAAGTTCCTCGATGGAGGGCACTTTCAAAGCCTTGCATACGTATGCACATAGGGAGAAACCCGGAGAAGCTGCAGCATTGCTCGGCCGACCGTATCGCCCCAATTGGCCAAGTGCAGTCAGGCTGCCGACAGCCGGGCACGAAGGCCTTTCGATACACTCACGGGATTCCGCACCGATGACCGCCGCGCCGTCCGGCGCACCCACGCTCCCCTCATGTCGCATCCCGAATCGTTCAATCTGAAGCAGATCGCCGTGCCGGCGTTCGGTCCGTCGCTGCTTTACGGCATCAGCAACGGCGCGATCCTTCCCGTCATCGCGCTCACCGCGCGGGAACAAGGCGCGTCGTTCGCGGCCGCCGGCCTGATCGCCGCCCTGATCGGCGTCGGCTCGCTACTCTCGAACATTCCGTCGGCGCTCATCACCGAGCGCTTCGGCGAAAAACGCGCCATGGCCGGCGCCGCGCTGCTCAGCGTGGCCGGACTGCTGCTGGTCATTGGCGTGCCGCATCTCTGGGTGCTGGCGCTGGCCATGCTGATGCAGGGATGCGCGCAATCGGTATTCCAGCTGGCGCGGCAGAGCTACATGATCGAGGTCGTGCCGCTGGCCTACCGCGCGCGCGCCCTGTCCACGCTGGGCGGCACGACGCGGATCGGCACCTTCATCGGCCCCTTCGCGGGCGCGGCGCTGATCCACTTCCTGGGCCTGGATGGCGCGTACTGGATCGCCGTCTGCGCGATGCTCGGCGCGGGATTCATCGCCATCAAGGCGCCGGATATCGAACCCGTTCACGTCAAGGCGGCTGGCAAGCCGCGCGCCCGCATCGGCGAGGTCGCGCGCGATCATCGCGGCGTGTATGCCACGCTGGGCGTGGGCGTGATGCTGATCAGCGCCCTGCGGGCATCACGTCAGGTGGTGATACCGCTTTGGGCGGACCACCTCGGCCTGGACGCCACCACCACGTCCCTCGTCTACGGGCTGGTTGCCGCGGTGGACATGTCCGTGTTCTATCCCGCCGGCAAGGTGATGGACCAGCGCGGCCGCCTGTGGGTGGCGCTGCCGTGCACGCTGCTGATGGGGCTGAGCCTGATGGCGATCCCGCTGACGGGCGGCGTGACGAGCTTCATCCTGGTGTCGCTGCTGCTGGGCTTTGGCAACGGCATCGGCTCGGGCATCGTGATGACGCTGGGCGCCGATGCCGCCCCGCCGGGCGCGCGCACGCAATTCCTGGGCATCTGGCGCTTCATGGCCGATCTGGGCGCAAGCGGCGGGCCGGTGGCGTTGTCGGCGCTGACGGCGCTGTTGTCGCTGGGCGGCGCGTCGTTTGGGGTGGGAACGTTGGGGTTGGTCGCGGCCGGGGTGTTCTGGCGGTGGTTGCCGCGTCGGGCGTCGCCATAACAGGCCGCGGCGGGCGGTATTGACGCACCGCGTCATCGCAAACCGCTGAATCTACCGCGTCGCGGCAACCCCGCAGCGCCACGCGCCGCCCCTCGGACCGCCCGAAATAAGTTCAAAAAATATCAACCAAATCTGTATTGCTTCAGGGATTCGCAAGTTCCAGAATTCTGTTCATAGGCGCAGCATGCCGCTTGAGGACGGAAAATGGATACGAAGCACTCCGCGAACCCGAAGCAACTGACGGTTCGCATTTCGCGAGGCACGGAGGACGGCAAGTTCTCCACCTACCTGGTCCCGTGGCGTGACAACCAGACCGTCCTGGACGTGGTGACGGAAGTCCAGCGAACGCAGGAACCCGGCCTCTCGTACCGCTACGCCTGTCGCGTCGGCGTGTGCGGATCCTGTGCGATGACCGTCAACGGCACGCCGCGCTGGACATGCCGCACGCATGTGAGCCGCGTCGAAGAAGCCGGCGTGATCGTCATCGAGCCCTTGCGCAACATGCCGCGGATCAAGGACCTGGTCGTCGACATGCGCGAGTTCTTTCAAAAGTGGGCGCGCGCCGGAAATACGTTTGTCGGCACCGCCACGCGCGACGATCCGCCGGCACGGGTGTTGCCCCAAAGCAAGCAGCGCAAGCTTGCCGACGCGGCCATCGAATGCATCAACTGCGGCGTCTGCTACGCCGCCTGCGACGTGGTTTCCTGGGACAAGGACTACCTGGGCCCGGCGGCGCTGAACCGCGCGTGGACGCTCTACAACGACGAACGGCACGCCGATCCCAAGGACGTCCTGCACAAGGCCACCTCCGGCAGCGGCTGCAATTCCTGTCACACGCAGGGCAGCTGCATGAAGCACTGTCCGGTCAGTCTGAGCCCGACCGGCAGCATTGCCGGGTTGAAACGCAGCGCCATCTTCAGCCTGCTCAAGGGAGACTGACATGGAGGCCCGTCTGTTCGCGCTCCAGCGCCTCACGGCAATGGTGATGGCGCCCTTTGTCCTGGTGCATGTCGGCCTGGTGATCTATGCGGTCCGCGGCGGCCTGACCGCTGGCGAAATCCTCTCGCGCACCGAGGGGAACTGGCTATGGATCGTCTTCTACGGCCTGTTCGTGGTCAGCGTATCGGTCCACGTCCCCATCGGCTTGCGCAACATCCTGATCGAGTGGCTCAAGCTTGGCCGGCCGGCGGCCTCCGTCGTCGGCCTGGCGTTCGGCGCGGCGCTGCTCGTCCTGGGCATGCGCGCGGTCGCCGCGGTGGGAGGGCTGGCGTGATGAGGTCCGCACGCAATCACCGCGCGTACTGGGCCTTCCTGGGACATCGGCTTTCCGGCCTGGCGCTGGCGCTGTTCGTTCCCGTGCACTTCTACGTGCTGGCAATGGCGCTGGACGAGGCCAGGCTGGACGCCTTCCTGAAGCTGGCGGAAATGCCTTGGATGAAAGCCGGCGAATGGGGGCTGGTCCTGCTGCTGACGCTTCACATGTTCTTCGGGCTGCGCCTGCTTGCGCTGGAACTTCTGCCGTGGCGCTCTCCGCGCGACGCGCGCGTCGCCTGGATCGGATGGGGATTTGCGATCTCGATGGCCACCGGACTGGCGTTCATCGCCGGAGTGATCTGACATGCGTATCGAAAACCACAAGACGGACATTCTGGTGCTGGGCACCGGCGGGGCCGGACTCTTTGCCGCGTTGCATGCGAAGAAGGCAAACCCCTCGCTGAAGGTGACGGTGACCGTGAAAGGCCTGCTTGGCAAATGCGGCTGTACCCGCATGGTTCAGGGCGGCTACAACGTCGCGCTGGCCGCGGGCGACTCGGTCGAGCGCCACTTCATGGACACGATCGAGGGCGGCAAGTGGCTGCCGCGCCAGGATCTGGCGTGGCGGCTGGTCGAAGGCGCGGTCGAACGCGTGCGCGAACTCGAAAACGAGATCGGCTGCTTCTTCGACCGCAATCCCGATGGATCGCTGCACTCCAAGGCGTTTGCCGGCCAGAGCTTTGACCGGACCGTGCACAAGGCGGACCTGACGGGCATCGAGATCATCAACCGGCTGATGGAGCAGGTGCGCGCGCTGGATGTGGAAGAACTTGAGGAGCATCGCGCCATCGAGCTCATTCCGGCCGCAGACGGTTCGGGCATCTCGGGCGTGCTCTTCATCGACATGCGGGCGGGCACCTACCGGTTCGTGCAGGCCAAGGCCGTTCTGCTGGCCACCGGCGCCGGCCCGACGATGTACCGCTACCACACGCCGTCGGGCGACAAGACCTGCGATGGCCTGGCCATGGCATTGCGCTATGGCCTGAAGCTCAGGGACATGGAGATGGTGCAGTTTCATCCCACCGGCCTGCTGGGTGGACCGGATACGCGGATGACCGGCACGGTGCTGGAAGAAGGCTTGCGCGGCGCCGGCGGCTATCTGCTCAACGGCGAAGGCGAACGCTTCATGACGAACTACGACAAGCGCGGCGAACGGGCCACGCGTGACGTGGTCAGCCGCGGGATCTACGCCGAAATGCGCGCGGGACGCACGGGCCCGATGGGCGGCGTCTACATCCAGATGAGCCATCTGGGCCCGGAGAAAGTCGCCAAGACCTTTCCCGGCATGGTCAACCGATGCAAGGACTGCGGATTCGACCTGGCCGGCGGCAAGGTCGAAGTGGTGCCGACCGCGCATTACCTGATGGGCGGCGTTGAATTCAATGTGGATGGCTCAACCGCCTCGCCGGGCCTGTATGCCGCGGGAGAAGACTGCGGCGGCGTGCACGGCGCGAACCGCCTGGGCGGAAACGGCGTCGCCAATTCCACGGTGTTCGGGGGCATCGCGGGCGATGCGATGGCCGCCTATGTCGCCCGCGAAGGCCACTGGCGCGATCCGGACCAGCAGGTCATCGCGCGCGGTGTCGAACGCGCCGAGTTCCCATTTTCTCGGCGCGCCGGACGCATTCACGAACTGCGCGATGCGCTGTCGCAGACGATGTGGGACGACGTGGGCGTGCTGCGCAATCGGGATGCAATGGAACATGGCCTTGACGCCATTGCCGCCCACCGCGCCGCCCTGCGCGACATCGGCGTGGCGGACGGCGACCGGCGCTTCAACCTGACCTGGCACGACTGGCTCAACCTTGAAAGCCTGGTCGACATCTCAAAGGTCATCACGGTGTCGGCGCTCGCTCGTGAAAACAGCCGTGGCGCGCACTATCGCGAAGACTTCTCCGAACCCGGCGACCTGCACACCAGCTGCTACACGCGCGTCAGCGCGCGGGACGGCGATGTGAAACTGGAGATGGTGCCGGTTTCCTTTGACATCGTGAAGCCCGGCGAATCGCTGATCGAAGGCGAAGCAGGCAACCCCCAAAGCTGAAGGCAACCCACCATGAGAATTCCCGTCCAGAAGATTGAACAAGCCGCGCTGGAAATCATGCGCCGCGCTGCAATAGAAATCCCCAAGGACTACAAGGAAGGCATCCAGGCGCTCCAGAAAAAGGAAACCGGCAAGCTGCCGCGATTCGTCATCCACGCCATGATGGACAACTGGGAAGCCGCCGACCAGGACCGGCGCCCGATGTGCGCCGATACCGGACTGCCGCGCTATTACGTCAAGGTCGGCAACGAGGCATCCGTGGACGCCGGGTTCGTGGCCGTGGAACGTGCGCTGCGCCACGCCACGGCCGAAGGCACCGTCACCATCCCGCTGCGGCCGAATCGCGTGCATCCGCTCTGGCGCACCGACCACAACAACAACGTCGGCATCAACGCGCCGGAAATCGAATGGTCGTTCGAACCGGACGCCGACTGGATCGAGATCACCACCGTGCACAAGGGCGGGCTTTTCGGCACCGACTACCGGATGCTGTTTCCGGGCGACGGCATAGACGGCATCAAGCGTTTTGTGCTCGATACCCTGATCGCGTTCGGCAAGCGCGGGCTGGCCTGCCAGCCCGCCATCGTCGGCATCGGTCTGGGCGGCTCCAAGGACACGTGCATGCAGCTCGGCAAGCAGGCGGCCTGTCTGCGCACGGTGGGCGACCGCAATCCCGATCCCAAGGTGGCCGAGCTGGAGCTTGAACTGATGAAGCTTGGCAACTCGATCGGCATGGGCGCGATGGGCTTCGTCGGCACCGGCATGGTGGTCGACTGCCACATCGAATGCGGCTACACGCACACCGGCGGCATGCCCATCAGCCTGCATACGTTCTGTCTGTCTTCGCGCCGCGCCACCGCGCGAATTCATGCCAATGGAGAGATCCAGTACCGCACGGATCCCCAATGGTTCACGCCCTACATGCGCCGGGAGACGGTCGAATGGTAAACAACGACGACGACATCAAGGTCTTTCACCTGGATCTGCCCGCCAAGACGGAAGACATCGCCAAGCTTGAACTGGGATCGGCCGTGTACCTGAATGGCTTGGTGTACACGGCCCGCGAGGGCGTCTACAAGAAGGTGCTGGACGAGGGTCTGCCGCTGCCTGTGGATCTGCGGTCCGTCAGCAACGTCAACTTCCATTGCTCGCCCGCCGCCGCACCCGACGGCCACGGCGGCTACAACGTGGGCGCCGTCACCGCAACCGCATCGTTCCGGTTCTCCAAATGGATTCCCCGGTGGCTCAGCGAGACCGGATGCCGAATCCTGATCGGCAAAGGCGGCATGCCCGCCGATGACTACAAGCAAGTGCTGGCGCCGGGCGGCGCCATCTACCTGACCACCGTCGGCTACGGCACGGGCGCGTTGCTGGGACGGGGCATCAAGCAGGTGCGCGAGGTGCACTGGCTGGATGAGCTTGGCATCGCGCAGGCCATGTGGCTGTTTGAAGTCAAGGACTTCGGGCCTTTCATCGTCGAAAGCGACCTGGACGGGAACTCGCTTTTTGCGCAGCACGCGGAAACGATCAACGCCGGCATCGAAAAGCTCTATGCCGGGTTGAAGCCGCCCGCCCTGCACCGCTACGGCGAGACCGACGACCGCAAGGACGAAGTGATGTAGGCGCCGCCTTGCCGCGCCCCCAATCGGATTCCATTCAAAGAGACTGCGATGATCATCGACTTTCGGCTTCGGCCGCCCGTGGGCGGCTTCCTGAACACGCTGATGTATTCAGCGGGCGAACGGCGCGACGGCTTCACGCGCACGGTGGGATTCGAACCCTCCAAGGCGGCGCAGCAGCAGTCGATGGACCTGCTGCTGCAAGAAATGGAGGCGGCCCGCATCGACCGCGGCGTGGTGGTGGGCAGGCTGGCCGGCGTGCTGGGCAGCGTGTCCAACGACGACGTGCGCGGCATCGTGGCCGCACACCCGGACCGGTTCATCGGCGCGGCCTCGATCGACCCCACCGACCGGCGCAAGGCCTGCCAGACCATCAATCAGGCCATCGAAGACGGCTTCCGGCTCATCAACATCGAACCAGGCTCGTATCCGGTGCCCATGCACGCCGACGACCGGCGCCTCTATCCCATCTATGGCCATTGCGAAGACGTCGGCGTGCCCGTGATCATGATGGTGGGCGGCACCGCAGGGCCCGACCTGAGCTATTCCGATCCGATACGGACCGATCGCGTCCTGACGGATTTTCCCAACCTCAATATCGTGGTCGCCCACGGCGGCTGGCCTTGGGTCAACGAAATCCTGCACCTGGGCTTCCGGCGGCCGAACCTGTGGCTGTCGCCCGACATGTACTTTTCGCGCATGCCCGGCTGGGAGGAATACGTGAAGGCCGCCGACAGCTTTCTATCCGACCGGATGCTGTACGCCAGCTCGTTTCCCTTCTGTCCCGTGCAAGGGTACAAAGAGTGGTTTGAGCGCTTGCCGATCCGTGAGGAAAACCTCAAGAAGGTCATGGGAGGCAACGCCCGGCGGCTGCTCGGAATTTAGCGCCCGAACCCCGCGCGTTTCGCAACGCGCCCCCTACCAGGACGACTCTTGCATGGACATCCGGACCCTCTACACGCTGATAGCGATCGCAGACCACGGCAGTTTCGCCGAGGCCGGCAACACGATCGGCCTGTCGCTGTCAGCCGTGAGCATGCAGGTCCGCGCGCTGGAGGATGAACTGGGCATCACGATCTTCGACCGCAGCCGCCGCCCGCCTATCCTGACGGACACGGGCCTCGCGCTGGTTCACCGGGCGCGCGACCTGATCACGCATTGGGAGAGCATGAGCGCCTCGCTCAAGAAGGGAACGTCGGCCGGCCTGCTCAAACTGGGCAGCGTGCACACCTGTGTGTCGGGCGTGCTGCCGCTGGCCTTGCGGCACCTGCAAAAGCAGGGGCATGGGCTGGAGGTTCACGTCACCACCGGGCTGACGCATGACCTGGAGCGGGCCATTTACCACCGCCAGCTCGATGTCGCCATCGTGACCGAGCCAGATGCGCCGCGCTCCGGCCTGGACTTCCTGCCCTTCGTTGAAGAAGAGCTTGTCGTCATCGCGCACCGGTCGGTGCAGGGCGCCAGCGACCAGGAAATCCTGGAGCAGAACCCGTATGTGCGATTCAACCGCTCTGCCCGCGTCGGCCATCTGGTGCAGGAAGAAATGGTGCGCAGGCGCATCACGGTGCGATCGACCATGGAAATCGACAACCTGGAAGGCGTCATTGCGATGGTGGCCAATGGCCTTGGCGCATCCGTGGTGCCGGCCAGGCGCGGCCGCAACGAGTTCCCGGCGGGAATCCGGGTCACGCCGTTCGGCTCGCCGACCATCAAGCGCCGTCTGGGCATCCTGGCGCCCCAGGAGAATCCCCGATCGCATCTTTCGCAGTTGCTGCTCGACGCATTGAAGTCGGTCTGCGCCAGCCAGACCCGATGACGACGCGAGGCGCATCCCAATTCCTGATCCGCAGTACGTAGCTCAGCAGTCCAGCAGTGCGTAACCCAGCAGTCCAGTAGTCCGCCAACAATCACCGCGACGCCCCAAAAAAAAATCGAGCCGACTGGCCCGAGGGACAGTTGCTGCCTGGCAAAACCCGCCCTTCCCGCAGATCGGCGGGCCGCGCCTACCGCGAACGAAGGAGACAACACCGTGAAAGACGAAAATCAACCTGTGCATGGACGCCGCCGTCTCATCAAGGCCATGGGGTATGGGCTGGCGCTGTCGCCCTGGCTGGCGGCGCCCGCGCGCGCGAACTGGCCATCGGACAAGGCCATCCGCATGGTCATCCCGTTCTCGGCGGGCGGCGCCACCGATTTGCTGGGGCGCGCGCTCGCCTCCGAAATGGCCAAGGGCCTGAACCAGACCATCGTCGTCGAGAACCGCGCGGGCGCCGGCGGCAGCGTGGGCGCGCAGGCCGTGGCCGGGTCCCCCGCGGACGGCTATACGCTGTTGCTCGCTTCGGGAAGCATGTTCACCGTCAATCAGTTCATCTACAGCAAGCTGCCCTACTCGCTCAACGACTTCAGCCTCATCGCCAAGGTCGCAAGCGGACCGATGGTCATCACCGTCAATGCCGAACTGCCTGTCAAGAACACGCGGGAACTCATCGCCTACGCCAAGGCGCGGCCGGGCAAGCTCAGCTTTTCGTCCGCCGGTGTCGGGAGCCAGACGCATATGGCTGGCGAAGCCTTTACCGACGCTGCCGGGATTGACCTCATGCACGTCCCGTACAAGGGCGAAGGGCCCGGCTACACGGACCTGATGGCCGGAATCATCCAGGTGGCCGTCGGCAATATCAATGCGATTGCGCCGCTGCTCAAGGGCGGGCGCCTGCGCGCGCTTTCCGTCACGGGCAAGGAGCGCGCGGCCTTGCTGCCCGGCGTGCCGACCACCGCCGAAGACGGCGTGCCCGGCTTCGAGTTCACCGGCTGGTTCGCGCTGATGGCGCCTGCCGGCACGCCGCAAGCCGCGATAGACCGGCTGCTCGCGGTGGCCAACCAGGCCGTTGAGCAACCTGGCTTGAAGCGGTACCTTCAAGACCAGGGCATGGCCCCCACCATCGTGCCTGGCGCGGCGCTGCAAAAGGAGATTGCGGCGGAGTCCGCCAAATGGCAGGCTCTCGTGCAAAAGAAAGGCATCACCGCCAGCTGAACATCCGCAGGGCTTCGTTGCGCTCCAGCCCTGCTTCGCCCATCGAGGTGCCGTTTCCACCCATGCCCACCGAATCGCTTGCGTTTGTCATCCCCGTCATCTTCGTCGCCTACACGGTCTTCGGGATGACGGGATTCGGCGCGGCCATGGTCGCCGTGCCTGTGCTGGTCCAATTCATTCCCCTGCAACTGGCCGTGCCGCTGGTCGTGCTGTTTGACCTGACCTGCACGGCCCTGGTCGGCGGCAGAAACTGGAGACGCGTCAGCCTGGCCGAATTCAAGCGTCTGCTGCCCTGGATGCTGCTGGGCATCGCGCTGGGCGTCACGCTGCTGCGCGACGCCGGGGCCCGCTGGCCCCTGATCCTTCTGGGCGCGTTCGTCCTAGTCGTGTGCATCCAGGGCCTGCGCGGCGCCCGGGGCGGCGCCAAACCGCCACTCAAGCCCTTCTGGGCGTTTCCGTTCGGGGTGTTCGGCGGCGTCTTCAGCGCGCTGTTCGGCACCGGCGGCCCCATCTACACGATCTACCTCTCGCGACGCCTGGACGCGCTGGAGCAATTCCGGGCAACCATTTCGGTCGTGATCCTGCTGAGCGGGATCGTGCGGGCCGCAGCGTTCGGGGCCGCGGGGATGTACTCCAATCCGGACATCCTGCGCGCCGCCGCGGTGCTCCTGCCCGTCGCGCTCATCGGCCTGTACGCGGGCTCGCGCTTCAGAACGCGCGTCTCTCCCGAACTGCTGAAGCGATCCATCTTCGTGCTGCTTGCGATCGCGGGCGCCGGTGCGATCTACCGCGGGTGGATGTCGCCCGCATGAGCGGCATCGCGCCGCGCGGGCTGGCGACGCGCGGCGCGGGCAGGCGGCCGCGTTCGAGCCGCCCGCTACCACGGTCACTTCGCCGTCGGCATCGCGAACTCGGCGCCCTTGCCGATGCTCTCCGGCCAGCGCTGCATGATCGACTTCTGGCGGGTGTAGAACCGCACGCCTTCTTCGCCATAGGCATGCATGTCGCCAAAGAGGCTGCGCTTCCAGCCGCCAAAGCCGTGCCAGGCCATCGGGACGGGAATGGGCACATTGATGCCCACCATGCCCACCTCGATGCGCCGGCCGAATTCGCGCGCCACGTTGCCGTCCCGCGTAAAGCAGGCGACGCCGTTGCCGAACTCATGCGCGTTGATGAGGTCCACGGCTTCCTTCAGGTCCTTGACCCGCACGCAGCCCAGGACCGGACCGAATATTTCTTCCTTGTAGATGCGCATGTCGGGCGTGACGTGGTCGAACAACGTGCCGCCCATCCAGAAGCCGTCGCCGCACCCCTCGCCTGCCTGCGTGCCGTTGAAGCCTCGGCCATCGACCAGCAGCTTCGCGCCCTCCGCTTCTCCCTGCGCGATGTAGCCGCTGATGCGCTCGTGCGCGGCGCGGGTCACGATTGGTCCCATTTCGGCGGCCGGGTTCTCGCCGTCCAGCACCTTCAAGGCCTTTGTGCGCTCGATCAGCCTGGGCAGGAGGCGGTCGGCCACGTCGCCCACCAGCACGGCCACGCTGATCGCCATGCACCGCTCGCCCGCCGATCCGTAGCCGGCGCCGATCAAGGCGTCCACGGCCTGGTCGATATCGGCATCGGGCATCACCACCATATGGTTCTTCGCGCCACCCAGCGCCTGCACGCGCTTGCCCAGGCGGGCACCCGTCTCATAGATGTAGTTGGCGATCGGCGTGGATCCGACAAAGCTCACCGCCTTCACGCCGGGATGCGTGAGCAGCGCGTCCACGGCGACCTTGTCGCCCTGCACCACGTTGAACACGCCATCGGGCAGACCTGCCTCGCGCAGCAGTTCGGCGATGCGCAGCGACGGACTGGGATCCGTCGGGCTGGGTTTGAGCACGAACGTGTTGCCCGCGGCGATCGCCACCGGAAACATCCACATCGGCACCATCACCGGAAAATTGAAAGGCGTGATGCCGGCCACGACGCCCAGCGGCTGGCGCAACGTCCAGTTGTCGATGCCGGTGGACACCTGTTCGGTATGCGCGCCCTTGAGCAGTTGCGGAATGCCGCAGGCGAACTCCACAATGTCGATGCCGCGCGCGACTTCGCCTTGCGCATCGCTGAACACCTTGCCGTGCTCGGCGGTGATCAGGTGAGCGAGCTCGTCGCGGTGGCGGTTCAGCAGTTCAAGAAATCTGAACAACACGCGCGCACGGCGGATCGGCGGCGTGTCGGCCCATGCCGGGAAAGCGGCCTGCGCGCTGGCCACCGCGCGCTGCACCTCGTCGGGCGTGGCCAGCGTGACGTGCCGGGTGACGACGCCCGTGGCCGGATTGAAGATGGGCTGGCGCGCGCCTGTCCCATCGACGCGGCTTCCGGCGATAAAGTGTCCGGCAATGGATTCGGCGGCGCTGCGCGGGGTTGCATGCATGGTGTTCTCCTGTGCTCAAGCGTGAAGTGCGGGTGCTGGCACTATGTCGTGCCGCCCGCCGCCCGTCGAGCCCAGAAGGCTGGAATCAGTGTTTGCGGTTCTGAACAATGGAAATTGGCATGACAAAGACAAGACGCCTGGAAGACCTGTGGTCGCACATTCACTGCCTGGGCGTGCTGGCCGACACGGGAAGCTTCACGGCCGCCGCGCGCCGGCTGCAGATCAGCAAGGCGTCGGTCAGCCAGCGCATCGTGGAGCTGGAACAGGCGGCCGGCGTTCCCCTCGTGCGGCGAACGACGCGCAGTGTCAGCCTGACCGAGGCGGGGGCAAGCCTGGTCGACCACACGGCGTCGGCCTACCAGCGCATCGAAGAAGGTTTTTCCGCGGTTCGCGATTTGTCCGACGGCCCGCGCGGCGTGTTGTCCGTGACGGCGCCCGTCGCCTTGGGGCGCCAGGTCATCGCGCCGCTGATACCCGGTTTCCTTGCGCGCTTTCCGGACGTCCGGATTCAGCTTGAGCTGAGCGACCACCTGGCGTCCCTGGCCACCGAGGGATTCGACCTGGCGATCCGGCATGTTGCCGGCGTGCCCGACACCCATGTCGCCTCGTTGATCTGCGAGACGCGCTCGGTCCTCGTCGCCACGCCGCAGTACCTGGCGGCGCACGGCACGCCGCGCACGCCCACGGATCTGGAGGGCCACAATTGCCTGCACTACCTGCGCCGCAGCGGCGGCGCGACCTGGTCATTCGAATCGCTTGATGGGGACAAGCGCATCGCCGTGCCGGTGCGCGGCAGCTTCACGGCCAACAACAGCGAAGTCTTGCGGGAAGCGGCCGCCGGCTCGGTCGGCATCGCGCTGCTTCCGGATTTCAGCGCGGGCCAGGCGTTGCAGCGCGGCACGCTGGTCGAGGTCCTGCCAGGATGGCGCGTCGTCGGCGACTATGCCGAACGGCTCTATGCGGTCAGGCCCTACACGCCCCGCGTGCCCCTGACCGTGACCTCGTTCGTCCAGTATCTGCGCCAGGCGATTCCGGCCGCCGAAGGCCTGGCGGCCGGAATCGCCCCGCAAGCCAACGGCTAATTGACCTGCAGCCCCGCCTTGGCCACCAGCTCGGCGTAAATGGTGGCGCCCTGATCGACGTACTTTGCCGTATCGGCAGGCGACAACACATGAGGAATGCCGCCGAAGTTGGCGTTGCCCTCGATCCATTTCGGGTCCTTCGAAATCTGCTGAAGCGCGGAGGCCCACTTATCCACCGCTTCGGCGCTCATGCCCGGCGGCCCGAACAGCCCGCTCCAGCCGATGACGGCCTCAAGCTGCGGCAGGTTCGATTCGCGTGCGGTCGGAATGTCCGGAAACTGCGCAAGGCGTTCCGGCGTCGTCGTCAGCAAGGCGCGCAACTTTCCGCCCGCAAGAATTCCGGTCATCGAGCTCAAGTTGTTGCAGGCGAAGTCCACATCGCGGCTCAGCACCGCCATCGCCACCTCGCTGCCGCCCTTGTACGGAACGCTGACGGCCGCGTCGGGCTTCAGTCCCAGACTGCTTAGCAGCAGTTGCGGGGCAAGGTTCTGCACGGTCGCGGGGCCGGAATGGCTGTAGTTCAGCTTGCCGGGCCTGGCCTTCAATGCCTGGGACAGGTCGCCGATGGTCCGATAGGTGCTATCCGGATGCACCACACAGACGACGGGGTTCAGCTCCAGCAGCCCGATGAACGTGAAATCCTTCGAGGTATAGGGCGTTGTCTTGGGCTGCAACGCGGGCAGGAGGACCTGGGAACCGATGCGGCCCATCAGCAGCGTGTACCCGTCGGGCGCCGCGTTCTTGACCGCGGCCGATCCGATCGCGCCGTTGGCGCCGGCCTTGTTGACCACGACCACCGGCTGCCCCAGAACGCCTTGCGCGGCGGCGGACAGATTGCGCGCCGCCATGTCGGCGTCGCCGCCCACGCTGAAGGGCACGATGAGCTGGATCGGTTTGGCTGGGTAAGCCTGGGCGGCGGCCAGCCCGGGAAGGGTGAGAAGCAGGCAAAACGCGGCGCGAGCGGACCCGCCCGGGCGCATGCCGGTGAGGCTGATCATGGGATGTCTCCTGTTCGTTCTACGGGACGAAACCGGACTGCGGCGACGCTCGATGCCTTGAGCTCAATGACCGGTCGTGGACTGCATTGATGCTGCGTGGAAAACCGGCGCGGCCTCGCCCGCGAGGGACACGTTGATGCAGGCTGGCAGGCCGCTGGCGGCGGCCTGGCGCAAGGCGGTGGCCAGGCCCGCGGCGTCGTGCGCCGCAAACCCCGCGCCGCCCAGCGCCGAGGCGACGTCGTGGTAGCGCGCCGTCGGAGAAAGATCGCACCCGATCAGCCGCTGCGGGCCGTAGGTGCGCATTTGAATCAGGTGTTCGGCGTTCCAGCGCAAGTCGTTGCCGATCACCGCCACGATCGCCGCGCCTTCGCGCACCGCCGTGTCCAGCTCCATCAGGTGGAACCCGGCGGTGCCGTCGCCCATCATGACGACCACCGTCGCCCCCGGCCGCGCGATCTTCGCGGCGATCGCATAACAGACTCCTGCGCCGATCGCCCCGGACATGCCATTGATGATGCGGACCGGCGCCTGGCAGAACGCCTGCGCCCATTGGCCGAACTCGCCGCCGTCGCAGATCAGGATCGGATCGGGCGCGGACGCCAGGAACGCCTGCACGGTCTCGCACAGCGCGCGCGGATCCAATGCGCCCTGCGTCGGTGCGGACGGCGTCTTCACCGTCCGGCTTTGCAGCGCTTCATCGACCTGGGCGCGCCACGCAAGGCGTTCGGCCGACGGTTGCGCCGCCGCCACCGCCGCCAGCGCCGCCGCCGGGTCGGCCTGCAATGCCAGGACCAGACGCGCGCCAAGCAGCCGGCCCGCGCGTTCCAGCATCGCGGGGTCCGGGTCGATGACCGCGACGCGGGCCTCTTGCCCAAGGGCGCCGGTGCTGCCGAATCCCAGCGTGAAGTCCAGGCACTTTCCCGCCAGCACGATCAGGTCGGCGCTTGGGATGATGCCGGCCAAGGCCCCCTGCGACGGATCTTTCAGCCCGCGGGGGCTTTCCATCGGGATGATGCGCAGCCCCAGCGCGGCTTCGGCTGCCGCGCGCGCGGAACGTGCTTGCGGACGCGCGCTCGCCGGCCCGGCCAGCACCAGCGGACGCTGAGCCGAATGCAACAGGTCAGCCAGTTGGTTCACGCCGGAAGCATCCAGCGCGGCAACCGCCTGAACGGCCGGCGCCTCGGGAAGGTCCGCCATGCCCGACTCGGCGGTCAGCAGGTCAAAGGGCAACGCCAGGTGGACGGGGCCGCGACGAGGCGCAAGCGCCTGCGAGATCGCCGCTTCAAGCGCAGGGCAAAGCTCTGCCGCGGACCGCGGGCGGACCGACAACTTGGTCAGCGGACGGGTGATGGAGACCTGGTCCAGTTCCTGGAACGCGCCAGAACCGTCTTCCGACACCGAGGAGTCGCCCGAGATGAGCAGCACCGGGCTTTCCGCCTGCGAGGCCGAATAAAGCGGCGCGAGTCCGTTGGTCAGGCCCGGCGCGGCAGTGATCAACGCCACGCCGAGTTCGCCGGTGATCTGCGACCACGCATCGGCCATGAAGACAGCGGCCGCTTCGTGCCGGACGTGGATGATGCGGATGCCTGCGTCGATACAGGCATCGTATAGCGGCATGATCTGGTTGCCGGAGAGGCTGAAAATGGTATTGACGCCCCGCCGACGCAGCGAGCGAATGATCAACTCAGAACCAAGCACGTTTGTCTCCCCCCGAGGTTGCGCTTGGCTGTGCCTTGCAACCTTTTATTGATCCGACATGTTTCTTTGACCCATTTGCGGCTCAGTGTATCGGGTAACAGCGGCGTTTAGGTTGATGTTTTTTGAACCAAGGATCACGCCCTCCGACGCGTGGCGGCCCGCCCTCACACGCTGAAAGCGGATCCCTCTATACAGATCGGCGCGCCTGGTGTTTCATACCGTTTTGGCGATCCATGACATTGCGCGGCCGTCGCGCGGCCCTTTTCGAAGGCGACACCATGGCAAAAAGACACCTTGGCGCGGCAATTGGCCTCATGACCTGGATGATGACGATGACCCCCAGTTTTGCCGGTTCCATTGGTTACCTGGGGCCCGCGGGCTCCTGGACCCATCAGGCGTGCCTGGACCTGTTCGGGCCCAACGAGCTTGTCCCGCTCACGCGCGACGAACTCTTTTCCGGCTACGCGTCGGGCAAGCTGGCCCAGGCGTGCGTCCCCGTGACGACGTCGGTCGTTGGTGTCACGCCCTATCTGGACGCGGTGCTGGATCTGCCCAATGCCGTGGTGGTGGGCGAATACCCCAAGATGCTGGGCTACAGCCTGCTGGCGCGTCCCGGCGCGACGCTGCAAGACATCAAGGAAGTGTTCGCCCACCCGGTGGCATTCGAGGAAGTGAAACCCTGGCTGGACCGGGAAATGCCCACGGTGAAGCGCACCGAGTCCGCAAGTGGCGGCGCTGCGGCCAAGACCGTCGCCGAAAGCGCCACCCTGGACAAGGCCTCGTTCGGTCCGAAGGTGGGCGCCAGCGTGTATTCGCTGAGCGCGCTGGTCGATGGGATCGAGGAAGGACCGCACAATGTGACGCGCTGGTGGGTGCTGGGCCGCGACCTGCCGGCGCCCACGGGACATGACAAGACCTCGCTGGTGCTCTCGACCGCGGACGACAAACTGAATGAAGCACTGCGCGCCCTCGTGCAGGCCAACGTTGCCGTGCTGACGATCTATGAGCGTCCCAGCAAAAAGACCCTGGACACGCATCGGTATGTCGTCGAGGTCGCGGGCCATGCCACGCAGGAACCCCTTGCCGGGCTTTTGAAGGCGCATCCCGAATTCCGGTTGCTGGGTTCCTATCCGCGCAAGTGAACGGCTGTTGATTACCCATGCGGTGTTGCGCGCGCGCCGCGCCCCGCCATCCGACAACTCTAATTAATAGTATTTCTTATTCGCATTCGGTAGACTGCTGGGCATCTTGCAATCTCCCGACTCCCTATCCCTCCCCGCAGTCGAGCAGCTTTATCGCCGTCACCATGGGTGGCTGCAAGGCTGGCTCCATCGCAAGCTGGGCGACAGCGGCGACGCGGCCGATCTGGCGCAGGACACGTTCGTTCGGCTGATGGCCGCGCGCCGTCCGCCCGTGCTGCGCGAAGAACCGCGCGCGCTGATCACGCATATTGCCAAGGGGCTGCTGGTTGACCATTGGCGCCGCCGCGCCGTGCAACAGGCCTACCTGGACGCCATCGCGCACCTGCCGGAGCCGCAGGTACCGTCTCCGGAAACGGGACTCATGATCGTGCAGACGCTGGTGGCGATCGACGCCATGCTGCAGCGCCTGCCCGCCGCGACGCGCGACATGTTCCTGCTGGCGCAACTGGACGGTCTGACGCTGCAAGAGATCTCCGAGCAGACCGGCAAGCCCGTGATCACGGTGCGGCGCCATCTGCGCAAGGCCCTCATGGCCTGCATGACGGTCGCCGCATGAGCGCGCCGGGCGATCTATTGCTGGAGGAAGCGGCCGACTGGGTCATCCGGCTGCGCTACGAGACCACCGACGCGGCCACGCGGCGGGCATTCGAGCGGTGGCTGGCGCAAGGCGAGGCCCACGTGCAGGCCTGGGCCCGCGCCGAGCAGGTGCTGGGCGTGTTCGAAGGCCTACCCGCCCCCATCGGACATCGCGTGCTGCGCGCCACCCGCAAGCGCCAGGGCCGCCGAACCGTGCTGCGCGCGGCGCTGGGGCTGGGCGTGCTCGCCCCGGCCGGCTGGATGGCGTGGCGCGAGGCGCCCGCCTGGCGCGCCGACCTGCGCACCGCGGCGGGCGAGCAACTGACACGTCTGCTCGACGATGGCACGCAGCTGGTGCTGAACAGCGGCAGCGCCGTCGACCTGCGCTACGGCGCCGGCGAACGCCGTCTGATCCTGGTGGCCGGGGAAGTGCTGGTGACGACCGGCCAGGAATCCCAGGCCGCGTACCGGCCCTTTGTGGTGCAAACCCCGCAAGGCGAGGTAGAGGCGCTGGGCACGCGCTTCTCGGTGCGTCTGACCCACGACCGCACCGAGGTCATGGTGTTCGAGCATGCGGTGCTGGCGCGCCCCGCCCGCAGCACGCCCCTGCGCATCGACGCCGGGCAACGCAGCAGCTTCACGCTTGGCCAGACCGGCGCGCTGGCGCCGGTGGACGACAGCGCGGCGCTCTGGGCGCAGGGAATGCTGGTCGTGCGCGACCAGCGCCTGGCCGACGTGGTGGCCGAGCTGGCGCGCCATCGCCCGGGCTTTCTGCGCTGCGCGCCCGAGGTCGCCGACCTGCGGGTCTCCGGCGCACTATCGCTTCGAGATACCGATGCAGCCCTGCAGGCGCTGTCCGAACGCCTGCCCATCACCGTGCAACGGGTCACCCGCTACTGGGTATCGGTCGGCCCCGCCGGCGCTTGAGCCGCCGCGCGGAAAAATATTTTGCGTCGAGGTGATCACTTTTTCGATGTCGTGCGGAGTAGGAAGTAAGACCGCATCAAGGGGATGCGGGCGCTTCTTGCTTGACGATGTAAGGATGAAAGAGTGATGGCACGTGTACGCGCAGCGCGGGACAGAGGATCCCGCAAGGCAATGATCTGGACGGCGCTCTGGTGCGCCGCCACCGCAAGCGCGGCGGCGGGCGCGCAATCCGCAGCCCCGGCTGGCACGGCGCCGTCCTCGCAGATGCGCTCCGTCGCGATTGGGGCGGGCCCGCTCGACAACGTGCTGGCGCGTTACGCCGCCGCAGCTGGCGTGCAGATCGTCTACGACCCCACCTGGCTCGCTGGCCGCCAAAGCCCCGGCATTTCGGGCGAGATGACCGTGCAGCAAGGGTTCGACCGCCTGCTCGCGGGCACCGGCTACCGCGCCCAGCCCAGCGCGGCCGGCACTTACTCCCTGCAGGCCGTCCAGCAAGGCGCGGTCACCCAACTGGCGCCCGTCACCGTAACCGGAACGGCAGAACGCGCCACCAGCGAAGGCACGAACTCGTACACCAGCAATGCGGTCACGCTGGGCAAGGGCGTGCAAACGCTCAAGGAGATCCCGCAGTCCGTGTCGGTCGTGACGCGCCAGCGGCTTGACGACCAGAACCTGAACAGCCTGTCTGACGCAATGCGCAACGTGACGGGCATCACGGTCGAAACGCTCTCCAGCGGCGGCAACATGTCCGGCTTCATCTCGCGCGGCTACACGCTCGATTCGATCCAGGTCGATGGCATGCGCGCCCCCGCCGGGGCAGGCAACCTGTCGGCGGGCTTTGACCTCGCCATTTACGATCGCATTGAAGTGCTGCGCGGGCCGTCCGGCCTATACCAAGGCACGGGCGAACCGGGCGGCAGCGTGAACCTGGTGCGCAAGCGCCCGCTGCAGGAATTCGCATTCGGCGCGCAAGCCAGTGTGGGGTCATGGGACTACTACCGGGCCGTGGCCGACCTGAGCACGCCATTCGATAGCGAAGGCAAGGTCCGCGGGCGCTTCATCGCGGCCTACGAGGATCGTGGCTCCTTCGTGGACCGGGTAAGCTCCGAGCGGCCCACGCTGTACGGAATCATCGAGGCCGATCTAACGCCAAGCACCACGCTGGCGGCCGGCCTCACGCATCAGCGCTCCCGCATCAAGCCCGCGTTCGGTCTGCCGGCGTATGCCGATGGCTCGCTGCTCGAAGTGCGCCGCGGCACCAATCTCAGCGCGGAATGGAACCGCATCGAAGAAGAATCCACCGAGATCTTTGCCGACCTCTCGCATCGCCTGGACGGCGGCGGCGCCGTGAACGCAAGCGTGTTTCATCGCGACACCGACACCCCGACGCGCCTGACCACCTGGCCCAACCGCGCCGTCGATCCGCTTACCGGCGACACCAACCTCATCGCCTGGTCGTACCGCAACCACTGGAAAACCACCGGCGCGGACGCCCACGTGAATCTGCCCTTTGAAGCCTTCGGCCGCGAACACAGCCTGCTCATGGGCGCCGACTACAGCTACACGCGCAAACAGTTCAACTACGGCGGCGGCACGATCTTCCCGACCAACGTGTACGACCCGGTCATCAACATGCCGCTGCCGGAGATGGAACAGGTCAACGGCAATGACGGGCGCACCCGCGAATTCGGCCTGTACACCCGCGCCAACATCCAGGCAACCGACCACCTGAAGGTCATCGCGGGCGCGCGCCTGTCCTGGTGGAAGAACGACGCGCGCAACGACAACCAGTACTTCGGCGACTTCAGCCAGACAACGACCCGCATCTCCGCGCGCACATCGCCCTACGCCGGGCTGGTGTACGAGCTGACGCCGCAGCTGTCCGCCTACGCAAGCTACACCAGCATCTTCCAGCCCCAAACCGAGATCGATGCGCAAGGCAACACGCTGTCGCCACGCGTGGGCCGCCAGATCGAAACCGGCCTGAAGGGCGCGTTCATGGACGGCGCGCTCAACGCGCATGCCGCGCTGTTCCAGATCGTGGACCGCAACCGCGCGATGAGCGACCTGAACAATCCCATGTACTCCGTCGCCGCGGGCAAGGTGCGCAGCCAGGGCTTCGAAACCGAGGTCAGCGGCTTGCTGCTGCCGAACTGGGACATCGTGGCCGGCTACGCCTACACGCAAACCAAATACCTGGAGGCGGCCCAAGCCCAGCAGGGACTGTCGTACAGCACCATCACCCCGCGCCACGCCATCAATCTCTGGACCCGCTACCGCTTCACGCAGCCGGCCCTGGAAGGTTTCAGCGTGGGCACTGGCGTGCGCTGGAACAGCGGCAACTATCTGCAAAGCGGCAACGTGCGTTGGGAACAGGGCAGCTACGCGCTCGTCTCGGCACAGATCGGCTACCGCTACAACCGGCACCTGGAAGGCACGCTCACGGTCGATAACCTGTTCGACCGCAAGTACTACGAAAAGCTGGGCGGCGCCTCTCGGCAAAACTACTATGGGCAACCGCGCAGCGTGATGCTGACCCTGCGCTATCAGTATTGATTCAGCGCGCTTCCTTCAGCAGCGTCCGGACTTCCTCCCGCCGGCCCTCGTCAGCCACTTCGCGGCCGGGCCGGGGCGGGGCTTTCAGCGCCTTTTCCAGGTACGGAATCGCTTCGGACTTGCGGTTCCGGTACACCAGGTAATCCGCGTAGAAGTAGTTCGGATCGATGCCGTCCGGGTTGATGGTCAACGCCTGCTGCAGCAAGGCCTCGGCGCGCTTGTTGTCGCCGAATCCCACTGGCCAGCCGGGCACCTTGTAATACAGCACGCCCAGGCTGTTCAGCGCGGACCCGTCCAGCGCCTTGCTGTCGATCTGGATGGCGGTTTCGTACTCGGCCTTGGCCTGTTTCGCCAAGCTGAGGGCGCCCATGCCGCCCTTGGCGCCGGCCCACGAGCTCAGGATGATGCCTTCCCAGATATGCGGTTCGGCTTTGTTGACGTAACGCTGCGTCAGGTCGTGGGCCTGCTTGGACAGTGCCTCGAAGCGCTTGGCGCGATCGTTGGGCGGGGTCTTGTATTGAATTTCCGCCCAGCCGTTTTGCAGCTCGCGGATACCCTGGTCCATTTCGGCAGGCGCCGCGAGGGTAATGGTGGAAAACAAGCACGCCACGCCCGCCAGCAAGCCGGCGGCCGCATTGCGCAGGCCGATATTCTGATTCATGACTAGGCTCCAGTAGGAAATTTCAACGACATCAAGGCGCGGCGATGCTTCGCAAACGCGCCGTCCAACCATTCAGGGCAAAGACCATTCAGCCGTGCCGCGACGGATTCGATTCCGCCCGCGAAGCGTTGGCGTGATTCGCTTTGCAGCATGCGCGATACCGCCTCCGCGATCTCTTCCGGGCTATCGCTGGCCGAATCGGCTTCTTTATTGAACGCCAGCACTTCGGGCGAGTTGAACGGCGTGTCGATGGCCCGGGGCGCGTAGTACTGCACCCGGACGGACGAGTCGGCCAGTTCACGGCGCAAGGCTTCGGAGTACATCCGAAGCGCGGCCTTGCTTGCCGCATAGGCCGAGAACCCCGGCACGCCCAGACTGCCCAGCGTCGATCCGATGTTCAGCACCTGTGCGCGCGGCTGCGCCAGCAACAGCGGCAGCATGCCGGCGGTCAGCATCATGGGCGCGACGACATTCGTGTCCATGAGCTGGCGCAGCGCTTCGGTCTGCATGGACTGCGCTGGCCCGAACGCGGCCAGCGCCGCATTGTTGATGAGCACGTTGGCATTGCGGGCGCTAGCGGCATCGATGACCGCGTTGCGGCCGGCGTCTGTGGTCACGTCCACCACCAGCGCGTCCACACGCGACCGGTCGCGCGCCCCGGCGCTCAGCGACTGCGCCAGCGCCAGCAAGGGCGCTTCGCTGCGGCCGACCAGCAGCAGGCTCGCGCCTTCGTCGAAGAGCCGGCGCGCAATCGCGCTTCCGAGGCCGCCAGCGGCGCCCGTCAACACGACGGAGGCATCGCGCGGGCTCATGCGACCTGTCCTTGCGAAGACGAGCGCGGCAGGGAACGGAAGATCGCCCCATACAGCCCGTAGAACATGTTGGCGGCATGGACCACGGCGGCGCGGTCGGCGTCATCGTCCAGACGGTTGACCAGATCGGCGAAATGCGCGGTGTGCTCCTGGTCCAGCGTGCCGTGGGACCGCAGATAGCTGAAGGCGCTTGGCGGCAGCGCCAGCGCGCGCTGGATCTGGTCGGCGGCGTTCAAGGCCAGCGTGACGCTGGTGCCCTCCAGCACGTGCACCATGCCGAAGAATCCCACCGGATTCTTGCGCGCGATGGTGTCGTAGGCGTAGGCCACCATGATTTCGGTGGCCGGCCCGGGTCCGGCGCGGCGAACCTCGTCCGCATCGTGTCCCAGCGCACGCAGGTCATTGAGGATCCAGGCATCGTGGCCGGTCTCCTCCTCGATGTATTCATCGATCGCGGGCAGCATCCATGCCAGGCGTGCCGGCATGCGCGCGCGGCACGCGTGCATCAGCGGCACGGTGTGGCTGACGTGGTGATAGGCCTCGCGCAGAAACGCCGCATAGGCGGGCCGCGCGACCTGGCCGCGCAGGCAATCCTGGATGATGGGCGTGGCCACCAGGGACTCCCGGGCCTCGCGCGTCTGATCAAGCAACTGTTCGAAAAAGGTCATGATGGGTCTACATCGATAGTTGAGCGGTAACCCGCGGAAAAGAGATCGGCATGCAATTCGGCGACGGCCTGCCGGCGCGGACGCCCATTCACCGTCGCCAGACCGCTGGTGGCAGAGAACTCGGCCCGCGCGCGCATCCAGGACCCGATGCGGGCATAGTCCGGCAGCCCCTGGTTGACCTGGTCGACGCACGCTTGAATGGCGCTATCGCTGGGATTGCCCAGCGGCCAGATCACGGCGCCCAGCGCTGCCTGCCCTTCGCCCAACACGACGCAGTGGGCAATGACGGGCTGGTTCGCCAAGCGCAACTCGACCCATTCGGGCGACACATTGCGTCCGTATCCGGTAATCAGCACATTCTTCTTTCGACCGCGGATATGCAGGAATCCGGCATCGTCGATGCGGCCCAGGTCGCCTGTCGGCAGCCATTTCGAAGGCATCGCGGGCTGCCCCAGATAGCCCAGCGCCAGCGCCCCGGCCACCTCAATTTCACCGTCGGCAGCGACGCGCACGCGCGCATGCGGCAAGGGGCGGCCCGCCGATCCGGGACAGTCCGCGCCGGGCAGGTTCAGGGTCTGCACCGAGCAGGCCTCCGACAGCCCGTAGCCTTCATAGGCGGGTATCCCCAGCGTGCGGGCGCTTTCCAGCAGGTCGCTTCCCACCGCCGCCCCGCCCACCGCGACGAAACGCAGCGTGCCGGGGCCTGCCAGGCCCGCCGCTCGCAGCCAGCCCACATAAGCGCGCAACATCTGCGGCAGCACGATGACGCTTTGCGCGCGGCCGGCCACGAGGGCCTGGTGAAACACGGCCGGATCGAAGCGCGACGATCCCTGGAGCCCGATGTCCTTCAACGGGTTGACGCAGATCGCCGCGCCCTCGATCAGGGGCGCGTAGACGCCCGCGATGTTCTCCAGCAGCACGGGCAGGGGCAGCGCCGTGAAATGGCGCGCAATGCCTAGCGGCTGCGTGGCGGCCGCCAGACCGCTCGCCACCGCGAGCATCTGGGCCGCGCCCAGGCACACGCCCTTCGGGCTGCCAGTCGACCCTGACGTAAAGGTGATCTTCGCCGTGCCAGCGGGCAACGGCACCTTGGCGAAAGCGCGCCGGAAAAGCGCCGAGGGGCCCTGCCCTTGCGCGGCGATCTCGAAACCGAAGGCCTGCAGCATGGGCTGCAGTGACGCAGGCCCTACGACGGCGTTCACGCCCGCGGCATCCAGGGTCTCGCGCCACTGGCCTGGCGTGAAGAACAGCGGCAGGGGCACGTGCACCACGCCCGCTTGAAGACAGGCCAGATCCAGCACGATCCACTCAAGACCGTTGTCCATCAGCGAGGCCACGACCGTCGCCCCGCGCGCCGCGAGGGCGTCGGCAAGCGTGTCCACGCGGGCGAGCAGCGCGGCGTAATCCGATCCCTCTGCCTGGGTCTGGACCGCAACGGCACGCGCGCGGGCGGGTTCCCTCAACAACGAGAAAAAACGGGACACGTTCATACGTCCAGCTCCGGAAGGCGGCCAAGAATGGCATTGAGCCGCCCTGCGAACACCGTCGGCGCATGCGCGTAGTAATTGCCCCAATCCTTGCGCTCGGCTTCGTTCAGGTGGTCCGAGGTCGCTGCCGAGATCGGCTGGTGCGCCAACCCCATCCGCCGGAACAGATGGTGCAGTTCGATGGTGAGCGTGCTGACCGCCCAATCAAAGCCCTCGGCGTGCAGATGCCTTGCCAGAAGCGGCACCAGCAATCGGCCGCCGCCGGGACGCACGGCGGCGAACTGCCCGGCTTCAACGATGAGACTGCGCGCAACAGGCGCGCCTTGATCGCGCAGGTATTGCTCGATGGGCGCGGACAGATAGCGCTCCAGAAAAAGCGGATCGCTCGCGCTGCGATAGCCCGCCGCCGCCAGGATCTCCCCGTCGCGCTGCACGCTGACCAGCGTGGGCAGCCACTCGGTCAGCCGGGCGCCGAAGCGCTGTTGATAACGTTGGTGAATGTAGGACTCGATCCGCGCGCGCATCGGATCCTCGAGGGGATGGACGTGCAGCGTTGCGGGCATGGCCCGAGGCCGCGCGGCCATCGCCGTCCAGGCGGACGGGGCGAAACATTTGTTGTGAGGCATGCGGTATTCCATGCTTAGGAACTGATTTTCCCGATACGATGGAGCGCAGCTTAGGCATGGAACCTTAATGAGAAATTAACCACCCGCGCGGTGTTAATCTCAGTCCTGCACGGCGAGAAGACGATAAATGAGAATTCTCATCATTGAAGACGACCCGCTCATTGGCGATGGTCTTAAATCCGGCTTACGGCTTCTGGGCTATGCCGTCGATTGGTTCTCCAGCAGCCGCGAAGGCGATCAGGCGATCAGCGTCGTGCATTACGACGCCGTGGTCCTCGATCTGGGCCTGCCCGGCGAAGACGGGGTATCCCTGCTGGGCCGCTGGCGCCGCGAAGGGCGCACCGTGCCGGTGGTCATCCTGACGGCGCGCGAAGCGGTCTCCAGCCGCATTGCGGGCCTGGATGCCGGCGCGGACGATTACCTCATCAAGCCCATCACCCTGGATGAACTGGCGGCTCGCCTGCGCGCGGTGACGCGGCGCGTGGCCGGCAAGCCCGAGCCCGTCTGGCGTCATGGCGATCTTGACTACCACCCAGCCCTGCATGAAGTGCACTGGAAGGGCCAGAAGGTGGACCTCACGACACGCGAAGCGCTGCTGCTGGAACTGTTCCTGACGCATCCGAATCGCGTGCTGACGCGCGACTTCATCCGCGACAAGCTCTACGACTGGGAAGCCGAACTCGAAAGCAATGCGCTGGAGGTGTTCGTGCATCATCTGCGCAAGAAGATCCACCCGAAGATCGTGCGCACCGTGCGGGGGTCGGGCTACGCGCTGGGCCAGGTGGAAGCCGACTCATGACTTTGCAACGACGCCTGATCATTGCCGTGCTGCTGGCGGCGCCAGTCGCCTGGCTCATCACCATCGCCGGCACGTACTGGCGCGCCGCCCACGAGATCAACGAGCTCTACGACACCGACATGGTGCGCCTGGCGCAGCAGACCATCGCCATATCCGCGCTGATCCCGCCTTCCGCCCAGACGCAGCCGGCGCGCGCCCAGTTGCCCGCGTCGGACAGCGCCGGCGATGCGGGTCTTGGCGATCTGTCGGTGGCCATATGGCGCGGGTCGCAGGCCCCCCTGGTGCTGGACCCCGAAGCCCTGCAGTTTCCTCGCAACGAAGACCGCGAAGGGTTTGCGGAAAGCATCGTCAACGGCGAACGCTGGCGCCTCTTTTACCTGGACGATTCCTCCGGCCAGACGCGGGTCGGCGTGGGACAGCGCATCGGAGAACGCGACGACCTCGTGATCGCCTACGTGGCGGGGCAGATCCTGCCGTGGCTGTTGGGCCTGCCGGTGCTGATCGCGCTGCTGATCTACGCGGTGCGCCAGGCGATGTCCCCCGTGCGCAGGCTGTCGTCCGAACTGGAACGGCGCAGCCCGGACGACGCCAAGCCCTTGCCGCTGTCCGGCGTGCCGGGCGAGCTCACGCCGCTGGTGACTTCCATGAATGGCCTGCTTGCGCGGGTCGGTACGCTGATCGAACAAGAGCGCCGGCTGACCGCGGATGCGGCGCACGAGCTGCGCACGCCGCTGGCTGCCGTGCGGGCGCAGTGGGATGTGATGCGGCGCACGCAAGACCCGCAGGCGCTGCAACAGGCGCAAACCAGCGTGACGCGCGGCATGGAGCGGCTGGACCGGCTGGTGTCGCAGCTGCTGACGATGGCGCGATTGGACAATGCCAATCACACGGACTTCGGCAGTGCTGTCGACTGGGGCAGCGTGGCCGAGCAGGCCGTCAGCGACTGCCTCTGGATCGCCAACCGGCGGGACGTGGACATCGCGGTGGAATGGCCCGAGCCGGGCGTGCTGCCGCTGCCCATGGCCGGCGATGCCGACGCGCTGGTCATCATGCTGAAAAACATCCTGGACAACGCCATCCGGTACGGCCCGCGCCATGGCCGCGTGCGTCTGGCATTCTCGCCCTCGCAAATATCGGTCGACGACCAAGGGCCGGGCGTTGCGCCCGAGGTGCTGCCGCGGCTGGGCGACAGGTTCCTTCGCGCCGCCGGCAACGAGGAAGCCGGCAGCGGCCTGGGCGTCTCCATCGCCCGCCGCATCGCCCATGCGCACGGCATGCGCATCGCCTTCGCCATGCGCGATGCGCAAAGCGACTTCGGCCCGGGCCTGCGGGTGACGATACGCCGCGGCGCGTAGCTGGCAAGCCCGCGCGAAGGCACTAGAATCTGCGCTTCACGTTTCCCTTCAGGCCGGCCCGGACAGCGGCCGCAGGTCTCACCATGGCCTCCACGCCCGCACCGCCACCGCCCACGACAGGCACGCAGCTTTCCCTACGCGAAGCCCTGCAACAGGCCCACGCCCATTGGAACGCCGGACAGGCGTTCCAGGCAGAGGTCCTCTGCCGCCGCATTCTGGCCGTATCGCCAGGACAGGCCGATGCCTCCCACCTGCTGGGCTTGATCGCGCACGCGCACGGCCAGCCCGCGCTGGCGCTCGACCTGCTGCGGCACGCTTGCCAGACCGACGCCGCGCCCGCGGTCTACTTCGGCAACCTGGCCGAAATCTGCCGGCAGCAAGGCCTGCTCACTGAAGGCGAGGCCGCCGCGCGCCATGCCACGCAACGAGACCCCGGGCTGGTCATGGCGTGGAACAACCTGGGAATCATCCTGCAGGAATCCGGGCGCCACGCCGACAGCGTCGAATGTCTTGAACGGGTGGCACAACTTCAGCCGCACAGCCCGGAAGCCCTCAACAACCTCGGCAACGCGTACACGGGCGTGAATCGCCTGGACGAAGCGCGTCAGCATTACGTCCGGGCGCTCGCATTGCGCGGCGACTACGCCGAGGCGCACAGCAACCTCGCCTTCGTGCTGCGCGAACTGGGCGATTACGACGCTGCGGCAAACGCCGGACAGCGCGCCATCGAATGCAACCCGCGCCTGGCGAACGCGTACATCAATCTGGCGGAAATCGAAGCGGCGCGGTCGCGGCCCGCACAAGCGCTGCAATGGACTGAAGCGCTGCTGGCCTTTGCGCCCAGCCACCCGCAGGCGCTCGAACTACGCACGCGCTTACAGACGGCATGCGGCTCGCAGGCTGCGACAGCCCAAGCGCAAGACTTGGAAGACTTGGCCCGCCACGTCCGCGATCTGCTGACTGAGCGACAGAACGCCGAAGCCGAGCGGCTACTGCGCGAGACCATGGACCCGCGCGGCGCTCCCGCCGTACTTTGGCGCCTTCTCGGTCTGGCAGTGAAATTTCAAGGGCGCGTTCAGGAAGCCGCTGACATTCAGGCCATGCTCGCCACAGCCATGCCCGGCAACCTGTCCGCCCGATTCGACCTGGCCGAAACGCTCTTGCTGCAAGGGGATTTCGAGCGCGGCTGGACGGAATACCGTTGGCGCTACAGCCTTTCCCATACCGCGGCGATGGACCGCAAGGTGCAGCGGCCGCGCTGGGACGGCAGCCGCATCGCGGGTCAGACGCTGCTCATTCATGACGAGCAGGGGTACGGCGACACGCTGCAATTCATGCGCCTGATCGACGCGGCCCGGACCCGCAGCGGCGCGCGTGTCGTGCTGGAAGTCCATCCCGACCTGCTGCCCTTCGCCCGGCGCCTCGTCGGCCCGGACGCCTTCCCGCGCGGCCAGATCCCCCCGCCGTTCGACCAGCACTGCGAACTGATGTCCCTGCCCATGGCGATCGGCCTGCGCATGGCCGACCTGCCGGGCCAGGTCGGCTACCTGTCGGCCGATGCGGCCCGCGTCGAGAAATGGCGCAAGCGGCTGGCCGGCTTGCCACGGCCGTGGGTGGCGCTGGCCTGGGCAGGCAGACCCACGCATTCGAACGACGCCAATCGTTCCCTTGCCTTGGCGGATATGGCGCCCCTGGCCGTGCCCGGGATCACGTACCTGGCCATCCAGAAAGGCCCTGCCGCGGCCCAGGCCGCCACGGCCCCGCCCGGCATGAACATCGTGCCGCTGGACGCCGAGATTGCCGACTTCGAGGACACCGCCGCGATCCTGTCCCTGGCCGACCTGCTCGTCTCGGTCGACTCCTCGCCCGTGCATCTGGCCGGCGCATTGAATCGGCCCGCCTGGGTGCTGCTGCCTTTCCTGCCCGACTGGCGCTGGCTGTTGCATCGGTCCGACTCCCCCTGGTATCCGTCGCTGCAATTGTTTCGCCAGCCCGCGCCGGGCGACTGGAAGCGGGTCATGCACGACGTGGGCCGGGCGCTGGCAACCCGGTTTCACCGCGGCCGGGCCTGAACATGCGGGCGCAGCCGGCGCCCAAGCCGGCGCGCCCGCATGTATCAACCGGAAAAAGGCCTGAATTTTGGCATTATTGCGGCCTTTGAAAAGGCACCATCGCCAGTAATGTGCGGGGTGAGATAGTGCGCCCCCAGCAAAAGGCCGCCTGTCTGCCCTCATACCTTGGCACCGGCCGCGCGGATAGTCCATAGCTCCAACGGTTGCCGCACATTCCAACCGACATCGCCCCAGGCGGGAGCTTGCCTTGAAGCTGAAACACCAAAAAAAGCGTATCAACTCTGTTCCCGTGGCATCCGCGCGAGCCGGCTCGACGGCGGCCCCTGCCCGGTCGACGCAAATTCTGTCGGGTGTTTCCCTAGTGGCCGCCAGTCTGCTTCCCGGCATGGTCCATGCAGCGGCGTGCATCAGCATTGGGAACAACGCGACGCTCTTCGGCTCCGAAGACTGCATCGAATGGACGGGCGGTAACTTTTTGGTCACCGGGAGCGGCATGCTCTCCGGCGCCGACATCGGTATGCACGCCTCCGGCACCAGCCCCGGCCGCACGCTGACGAACCAGGGCACCATCGTTGGCACACTGGCGGGCCTGCAGAACGACGGCGTTCTGGCTCAGGTGCAAAACAATGGCTTGATCTGGTCCACCGGAACGGGCGTCACCGTGGCCGGCATCCTGAATACGGGGTCCGGAAGCATCACCAGCGTGGTCAACAACACGGGCGGCTCCATCGCCGGCGCACGTGCCGGGATCTTCAATGAGGGCAGCATCGGCACGATCAGCAATGCCGGGATGATCAGCAGCAACAGTTCCTTCGGCGGGACGATTGCAGCCATCTGGAACAATGGCGGAACGATCACCAACCTGACCAACACCGGCACCTTGCAAAGCGCCAACATTGGCGGTGTCCTTGCGGGGTTCGGTGTGGTCACCGAAAATGGCGCCATCGAAACGCTGCAAAACGAGGGGACCATCGTCGGCCAGCTAGGCATCCTGGCTCAGGACAACGCCCGGTTAGGCACGCTCACGAATTCCGGGACCCTCTCTGGCGACATCGCAGGCATCTTCATGGATGCCAGCACGGCCGGCACCATCACGAACACGGGCCTGATCGTGGGTGCGCCCAGCAGCGCCATGGGCGGATCGTTCGATGCCGGCATCTACCTGTCCCGCGCCAGCAGCGTAAGCCTGCTCGCCAATAGCGGCACCATCACCGGCCGGAATGCGGCGATCCAGCTCGATAGCAACAGCTATATCAGTACGATCACCAACAGCGGCCTCATCGCGGGCGACCTGACCTCCGCCAGCGCCATCCCCCTCGCCATCGCAGGCGGCAGCGGCAACGTCTTCGGCACCCTTACCGGCGCGAGCGGCGGCTTGGGCGTGGCCGACAAAGGCCTCATCAAGGTAACGGGCGCAAACCTGGTGTTTTCGGGCGGAAACCTGCTGCTGAACAACGACATCGCTGCGGTGGGCCGTTCCGTCATGAACTATGGCGCGACCCTTCAGATCAACAACCCCATCACCGTCACGGGCAACTATTCGCAGACCGGCGGCGGACTGGCCTTCAATGTCGTCGACACCAGCAGCTATGGCTACCTGGACGTGAACGGCTCGGCGGCCATCAGCAGCGCGGCGATAAGCCTGGGCGGCACGGGGTTGGCCAATGGCCAGTCCTACACGGTCGTGCGCGCGACCGGGTCTGGCACCTATGTCAACAACACGGCCTTCGTCTCCACCAACAACGGCCTGCTCGCCCAACTGAGTGACGTGAACGGCGCGCTGACCGTGACCATCGCGCCCGACGCCCAGACCCACTACTGGGACGGCGCCAACACCGTGGCCGACGGCACGATTGCCGGCGGCTCCGGCACCTGGACGGCCAACGGCAAGAACTGGACCTCGACCGACGGCGCCGCCAACGGCCAGCTCGACCAGACCGACGTGCGGCCCGTGTTCGGCGGCACGGCGGGCACCGTGACGGTCGACGCCAGCCACGGCGCAATCGCCGTAAACGGCATGCAGTTCTCCACCGATGGCTACCGCGTCACCGGCGACGCCATCGGGCTGGCGGCGGCCACCTCGGCCATCGAGGTCGATACCAACGCCACCGCCATCATCGATTCCACGCTGAACGGCAGCGGCGCGCTGGCCAAGACCGGCAGCGGCATGCTGATCCTGAACGGCGTGAACACCTACTCGGGCGGCACCTCGGTGTCCGCGGGCACGCTTGAGATCGGCGATGCCGCGCATCCCACCGCCAGCATCCTGGGCGACGTGGCCGTCGGCAGCGCCGGCACGCTGCGCGGGCACGGCTCCATCGGCGGCAATGTGACCAACGACGGTATCGTGCGTCCGGGCGGCTCCATCGGCACGCTGACGATCCTGGGCAATTACACGCAGTCCCCGACCGGCACGCTGTTCATCGACGTCAGCCCCACGGCTGCTTCGCAACTGAAGGTGAGCGGCACCGCCACCCTGGCCGGCACCCTGAACGTGCTGTACGGCCCGGGCACCTACAGCGCGACATCCTTCCGCATTGTCGACGCGGCCAGCGTCACCGGCCGTTTCGCGTCCGTGACCAGCAACGCGCCGGCCGAACTGGCGCAAAGCGTGCAGAACCTGGCCGACGGCAGCACCCTCACGCTGGCCGCCAGCGGCACGGATAACGGCGGCGGTACGGACACCGGCGGCGGCACCGACACCGGCGGCGGCACGGACACTGGCGGCGGGTCCGTCGTCATTGCCCCCACCAACGCCACGATCTTCGGCGCCGTCGCCTCGGCCGCCATCCGCGAAGGCCAGCGCGTGAACGACACGCTGCTCGCGCGCCTGGGCCAGGATTGCGCGGACGCCTCGACGCCCGCCAATTGCGCGCGCCCCGGCCGCCAGGCCTGGGCCCAGATCGTCTCCAACAGCGTCAACGTGCGCGGCAACGACGACGCGCCCAGCTACAAAGATCGCCATTACGGCTTTCTTGCCGGCCTGGATCAGCAGGTCGGCGCCTGGACGCTGGGCGTCGCGGGCGGCTACAGCCACGTTGATGTGACCGAAGACGAGGCAAGCGGCAAGATCGACACCCTGCGCATCGCCGGCTATGGCAGCCGCCGCGTGGGGGCCGTTACCCTCGCCGCGACGGTCGGCGCCGCCTACGACTTTCTCCAGACGCGCCGGTCCTTCCCCGGCCCGGGCAAGGCCCGTGGCGACTCCGACGCACAGGAAATCACGGCCGGCCTGCAAGCCAGCCTGCCGCTGGCCGCCGGCCCGCTCACGATCACGCCGCGTCTCGGGCTGCGCTATCTGTACCTGCACGCCGAACGCTTCAGCGAAACGGGTTCGACCAGCCAGAATCTGGATGTGGGCGCCCAGGACTTCAACAGCCTGCAACCCTATGCGCAGCTCGTCGTGGGTCTGCCCTTCAGCATGAAGTCGGACAAACCCGCCGTCGTCGAGGCCCGCGTCGGCTACGCCTACGAAACCCTGGACAGCAACCGCGCATTCCACGCCACGGCGACCGACGGCACCGGCTTCACGCTACCCGGCGTGTCGCCCTCGCGCGGCATGTTCTCTGCCGGCCTGGGTCTCACGATGCCCGTCAGCAAGGCCATGGACCTGACCGCCAGCTACGACCGGCTGTTCGACACGGGCAACGTGTCGGGACAAACGTTCCAGCTGCAGGCGACGTACCGGTTCTAAAGCGCGGTCCGCCGGCTCCGCCGGCGATACCACCACGTCAGCGCCGCCCAGACCAAGGCCCAGGCGCCCAGTATCGCGGCAATGAAGGGCCAGAAGATGAACGTGGCAACGTCGTCCCAGCCGCCCGCCGTGCGCTTCAGGCCGATGGGCGCGCTGATCTCCAGCTCGATCTGTTCGCCCTGCAGCGCCGGCCCGGCTTCCTCCACGGTGAACGTCAGTGTGGAAGCCCCCTTCGCCAGTTTCGGGTAGCCGGGCGCGGTTTGAAGCTGCGCGCCATTGGCATGGGTTTCAGGCCAGAGCTTGCGGTAGAAATGCGTGGCGCTGGCGGCGCTGAGCGGCGCCGCACTGACCACGAGGTCCAGTCCCTTGCCATCGCGCACACGGATTCGCACCGGCTCACCGGGGTTGACGCTGCGCGGCTTTCCGTCCGCCGCGCCAATGCGCGTCGCCGAATCCCCCAGTTCTGGGCGGTCGCGCCCGCGCGGCCCGCCGAAACGCGCCTCCATCCACAGCGGCGCTTCACGGATGCGGTAAACCTCGGCGCGCGCGGTCTGGCCGGGCGTCAGGACGATCGGCGTCAGCGTCGCGTCGGCGGACTGCGCATACCGCACCATGCCGACCGCAAACCACGCCATGGCGGCCAGCCAAAGCAACCAGCCCACCGCCAGCGTCATCTTGAAGAACCTGCGCCACATGCCGTTCCGCCTAGAATTTTCCAGCGTCAGAGCGTAACCGAAGTTGGCGCAGGCCTCAGAACGGCACCATGACCTTCAACGTGCCGCTGTGGCTGCGCACGTTCTCGGAAAACTGGCCGTCGTACTGAAGCCGGAAATCGACCCCCGCGGCGCGCATGACGTGCAGCCCCGCCCCCACCTTGCCCACCACATCGTCGATGGGCAGCGACGTATCGAACGATCCCGTGCCGGCGGGCGCCCCGCGCAGGCGTGAGGTGGTCGTCCAATCGTCCTTGGACAGGAACGACACGCCGGCGTACACGAACGGCCGCAGCATCGCGCCGTTGGACAGCTTGGCGCGTCCGCCGAACTCGATCATGGGCGACAGGCCCAGGATGACCTGGTCGCTGCTGTCCACCGACAAGGCCAGCGGATTCGCGCCCGATTCCTTGTAGCCCGGCATGCGGGTATAGCTGGCGTCGAAGTCCAGGTACGGCTTCACGTACACACTCTCGAAGGCGAAGGTGCGGGCGGCGCGCAAACGTGCATTGAAGCCATAGACATCTGGGCGGCTGGTCAAGGTGTCCTGGTATCCCGCGATGTCGATGTTGCGGTCCATGCGATAACCGCCATAACCGCCGCCGACCGCCGCCGAGAACACCCACGGCCCTTCCTGGCGCTTGACGACCATGCCGGCGTAGCCGCTGTCGCCATCGCCGCGCACACTGCCGTCGTTGGCGCGCACCTTGCTGCTTTCGTAGGCCACTGAGCCGCCGACGAACCAGCCCGGACTGACTTCGCGCTGCCCGCCAATCTGGTAGGTCACCGTGTCGTAGTCAAAGCCAGCCGTGCCTTTGCTGCCGTCCTGGCTGGTGGCGCGGCCCGTGACCTGGCCCCAGTAGCAGTTCTGCTCGCCCGAGAAGGCGTCGACCCCGGTGAACGTGGGGCAGGACATCATCGCGCCCGTGAAATGACCCAGGTTTGCGGCCGATTGCGCCGCCGGCGCGCTCGTCACGCCCGGCGACAGGTTGGACACGCGGTCGCGATACGTGCCTGCCCCCTGGCGCGAAGCCTGATCCAGCTGCCCGAAAAGCGGCGCCAGGGCGGAATTGCCGCCTGCATCCCAGATGCGCTGAAGCTGATCGGCGACCTGGCGCTGGTTGGCCTTCAGTTGCATCGACGGCGCGTTCAAGTCGGCGGCCGCCACGCGGATCCGAGTGGACTGGCCGACCTGGCGCGTGGCGTAATCGAAGACCGGACTGTCGACGGCGCCCACGCTGCCTTGCGAATCGCCCTGAACCGTCAGGACCGTCAGCTCGCGGTTCGGCATCAGCGCGGCGGCCAGCACGTCGACATTGCCATTCAGATCGCCATTGCCTTGCACCACCATCTGCGACGCACGCATCTGGTCGAAGTCCACGTCGGCGCGCAGGACGCCGCTGGCGGACTGCCTGAAATTGCCGCTGACGGTCAGGGTCTGGAACTGGCCCGGCGAGCCGATCACGACCAGGCCCGAGTTGATGACGTTGGCCTGATACGCAGTGGCCGCGTTGGCCACGCCGCCGGACTGCACGTAGTAGTTGCAGGCATTGGAGGAATCGCCGTTGCCGCAATAGACGTTGCCGGAGATGGTGCCGTAGTCGTTGATGGTGAGGAAAGACCCCGCCGCCGTGGTCGAATCGCCGTTGAACGTCAACGCCGTGCCGGACAGCGCGCTGAGCGAACCGCCTGCGTTGACGTTGACCACGTTGTCCCGGCCGCTCAGTATCCACACGCCTTTGCCGGTGTTGGAGCCGCCCGCCACGCTGCCGCTGATGTTGACCGTGACGCCCTGCTCGCTTTGTCCGCCCTGGCTTTGCGCCATGATGCCCGTCGCATCCGAACCCGTCACGCTGAGCGTCCCGCTCTGGTTCACGGTGACGCTGCCTGCATTGCCCGTGGCGCTGCTGACCGACCCGGCAAAGCCGGCCTGCGGCCCGCCAGCCAGCCCGCCGCCCCCGCCGATCGACTGCGCGATGATGCCGTAGGCATTGGCGCCCGCGGTCGTCAGATTGCCGTCAAAGGAAACCGTCACGTTGCCGGCGGTGCCCGAACTGAACGCGGTCGGCAGGAATCCGGCCGGGTTGGTGGTGATCAGCTTGGTGGTGTCGCCCAGGATGCCCCCGCCGTCCGCGATGGACTGCGCCACGATGCCGTGCGCGCCCGCGCCATGCGTGGCCAGCGTGTAGCGCAGATCCACGTTCACGGCGCTGGCATTGGCGTTCCCGCCACCCAGCACCGTCGTTCCGACGCCGGTCGCCGTGCCGGAGGTCACGATGCCGCCGCCCCCGCCGATCGATTGCGCGATGACACCGATGGCCCGATCGCCATGGGTGTTCAGATTAAGGCCGGTGGACAGATTGACTGTGCCGCCCGCGCCGGCCACGCCCGCGCCGCCCGCGTGCAGGTTGAATCGCTGGCTGCCGGGATTCGCGGCCGATGCCGTGCTGCCCGCCATCGCAATGCCGCCGCCCCCGCCGATGGACTGCGCCACCAGGCCGTAGGCGCTGTCGCCGGTGGTCTGGATGGCCGCGTAGCTGCCGCTCGTGACCGTGATGCTGCCGCCCGCGCCACCACTGCCGCCGGTCGCGCCGGCCCGCAGCGAGCCGTTTGCCAGCGGCGATCCCGTGGCGCCCATGCCGCCGCCGCCGCCGATCGACTGCAAGACAATGCCCATCGCGCCATAGCCGGCCGTGTTGAAGCTATTGGTCCCGTTGCCGTTCAGGAAGGCGACGATGCTGTTGCCCGCCCCGCCGCTTCCCCCGGAGCCGCCCACCGAAATCGACACGTTGGACGACGAAATGCTGGACGAGGCGGTCGATGCGCCGCCCGCGCCGCCGCCGCCGCCGATGGATTGCAGGACTGCGGCGTCCGCGTAATCCCCGTACGTGTTCGTGGATGCCCCGATGCTCGCGGCATTGGACGTCGTGCCGATCGCGCCGCCATTGCCGCCTGCGCCGCCATTGCCGCCCACCGAGACGTTGAACTGGTAGGTCGTGCCGGCGTCGTCCAGCGCGTCGGATGAATTGTTCTGGCTGGTGCCGCCGACCGCGCCGCCCAGCCCGCCCGAACCGCCGATGCTCTGCACCAGCAGCGCGTCGGCATCGGCGCCATAGGTGGTGACATTGCCATCGCTGTTCAGGTTGATGGCGCCGCCATAGCCCCCGCCGGTGCCGCCGCGGCCAACCGACACGGTGCCCCTGACGTCGGTCGTGCTGTCCTCGCTTTCGCTATTGACGGCCAGCCCGACCTGGCCGCCTTGCGACGCCCCGCCGCCGCCGCCGATGGACTGCACCAGCACGGCGCGCGCCCCATCGCCGTGCGTGATGATGGTGCTGGCCGGATTGACGGTCAGCGACGCCGTGCCGCCCTGTCCGCCCGAGCCGCCGACCCCGCCCACGTTGGCCGTGATCGACACGTTGGCATCCACATTGGGGCTGCGTCCCGTAGCGGAACCCACGCCGCCCGCGCCGCCGCCGCCGCCAATGCTTTGCAGCACCAGCGCATTCGCGGAGTCTCCCCACGTGGTGATGGAACTGCTCGCCAGGCTGAGCGTGGCGTTGCCGCCGTAGCTGCCCGATCCGCCGCTGCCCCCCACCGACGACTGAACCGTGCCGCCGACGGAATCGCCGGTGCCGACTACCGTCGAGAGGGCCGATGCGCTGCCGCCCAGCCCGCCGCCGCCGCCGATCGATTGCACCAGGACGCCTTGCGAATTGGGACCATACGTGGTCAGGATGGAATTGTTGATGGCCGACGACGCGGTGCCGCCCGCGCCGCCCGAAGCCCCGGAACCTCCCATGGCAAACGTGACCGCGACGCCAAAGGACGCGTCCTCGTCTGGCACCGCGATCGCCAGGGCCTTGGCGACGGACGCGCCGCCCGCCCCGCCGCCGCCGCCAATGGACTGCACGACCACGCCGTGCGCATCGCCATTCGTGGTGCCCGACGAACCGGTCGTCAAGGTTGCGTTGGACACGTTGCCCGCCGCGCTCCCGCCCGCACCGCCGCTGCCGCCGGTGCCGCCCACCGCGACGGACATGGCAAAGCCCACGCCGGCGTCGTAGGAGGAGGCTGCCCCGCCGGTTCCCCCGCCGCCGCCGATGGACTGAGACACGATGCCGTACGCATGGTCGCCGCCCGTGGTCAAGGTGTAGCCGTTCAGGCCGACAGTGGACGAGCCGCCGTTGCCGCCGCCGCCCCCCTGCCCGCCGATCACGGCAACCCCGCTGGCCGCGCCGCCATCTCCGCCGCCGCCGCCGATGGACTGGCCCAGCATCCCGATGGCCGACGTTCCGCCCGTGGTCAATGTGCCGGACTGGTTGATCGTGACCGTGCCGCCGGAGACCGCCGTGCCGCCCGCCCCGCCCAATGCAACGATGCCGCTGCTGACGCCCGCCGTGCCGCCGCCGCCGCCGATGGACTGCGCCGATATGCCGTGCGAGGACTGCCCGGTGGTCGTGATCGAGGACTGGCTGTTGATGGAAACCGAGCCGCTGGCCCCGCCAATCCCCGCATCCGCGCCAGCATTGCCGAACAGTTCGAAGTTGGACGTGGTCGTGCCGCCAATGCCCCCCATCGACTGGCCGAGGATACCAATGGAATAGTTGTTGGAAGTCTGGATGGAGCCGCCGGTGGTTGTCACCGTCACCGCGCCGCCGGCCCCGCCGCTGCCGGCGTTTTCGGGCGTGAAGTCGATGATGCCGCTGCTGGTCTCCACCCCTCCGCCCGCGCCGCCCAGGCTGCTGGCCGAGATGCCGGTGGACTGCACGCCATTGGTGCGGATGGTGGCATTGCCGCTCAGGGTGACGTTCACCGTGCCGCCGTTGCCGCCGGCCGCCCCATTGCTGTCCTCGCGTCCTGCCCCGCCGTTGCCGCCCTGCGTGATCACGTTGACGCCAGGCAGGTAGTCGCCCGATGTCGTGACCGACGACCCGCTGTTCAGGGTGACCGTGGTGGTCGTATTGCCGTTGCCGCCGCCGTATCCGCCGATTTCGCCGCTGGTGTTGGTGATCGTCTGCGGACCCATGCCGCCATTGCCGCCCAGCCCGATCACAACGATCCCGCCGGACACCTTCGACAGGCTCGCGGGCTGCACGGTCGAGGTGCTGGACACGGACACCTGGCCCGAGTTCACCACCGTCATCGCGCCAAACTGGCCGCCGGTGCCGCCGTTGTCGCTGCCGTCCTCGGACGTCGTGCCGTTGCCGCCCTGGCTCAGGACATACAGGCCGCGCACGCTGCTCAGGGCCGTCCCGTTGACGTTCACCGTAACGGAGCCCGTATTCGTGATGATCGTCGGATTCGAATAATTGACCGCGCCGCCGCTGGAACCGCTACCGTTGTCAAGCCCGCCACTGCCGCTGATGGATTCCGCGCCGACACCCCATGCATAGCGCGACGTGGAACCGGTGACCGACACGGCCCCGGAATTCGAGATATTGACGATATTGCTACCGCCGCCGTTGCCGCCGACCTGGTCGCCGGTCGCCGCATTGTCCTGGTTCCCGCCCGTCGCGCCGATGCTGGCGCCGTAGAGGCCCACGCCGCCATAGGGCAGGTTCAAGACGCTGACGTTGCCGCTATTGGTGATGGTGACGGCAGAGCCATCGCCCCCCTGGCCCCCGTTGCCCCCGCCAATCACCGTCTCGTTGGCATTGGCGCCGATCCCCCCGACCGACACGCCGTAGATCCCGAACTGCGCGCCCGAATCCGCCCAGATGCCAGGACCGCTGCCTTGGGTGCTGGAGGTCGGCGCGTTCTGAACGGTGATTGTCCCGCCGTTGTTGTTGATGGTGATGGTGCCGCCGTTGCCGCCGTTCGTCGCATTGTTGCTGGTGTCGCTGGACCCCATGCCGCCCGTCAGGCGAACGAAGATGCCGCCCTGCGGGACGCTCGGCTGCAACACGGCGCCGTTGTTGACCACCGTGTAGTTGCCGCCATAGCCGCCGACGTTGTCGCCGGTGCCGGCGCTGGCGGTGTTGACGACACTGACCTGTGCACCCGATCCGCCCTGGCTGGACGAAATGGTGCAGGTGGTGGAATTGGCAGGGTTGGTGTCGACCGAAGGACAACTCAATGCCGCGACGGCGGGCTGCGCCATGACGAGCCCCACGGCAGTGACGGAGAGCATCTCACGCCAGTCCGGGGGACGTGGCAGCGAACGGCGTGGTTCCAGCGCCCCAACAACAGTGGCCCTGGCTCGCAAAGGTCGCTTTGCGGTCGGCTTTCCCATCGTCTTCCCCTCGGTGCGAGCCGTAACAACGGGCCGCATAAGTTTTCTGATTGATTCTGCTCCGGACGTTTTTTACCAGTGACGCTTGCCTTTGCACAGCGCTGTTGCACTTCAAGCCGCCCGCCTGTTGCCCCGCCGCCATGCGATCGTCGCGAACCGGTCCGCATCGAATTGCCTCAAAAATTGGGCTTAATTCCGCGAATGACGACCGGCGGCCCGGTGATATAGTCCGACCGCCTCATGCGAATGCCGTAGGCGGCATGTCGACCTGTCGTACCCGAGCACTCGGGAGGATCGCCGCCCGGATCCACCACCATCAATGAATCAGCGCTGCCTCAGTTGTCAGCGAACGCCGGCTCCGGGCCGGCCGACCAATGGGCGCGCAAAGGGAAAGCAACGATGAACCGCAGCTATCGGCTCGTCTGGAATCAGGCCTTGCAAATGATGCAGGTCGCGCCCGAAATCGCTTCATCCAGATCCTCGGTCCCAGGCAGCGCGACACATTGCGGGACACCACGGCGCTCCCTTCCCCGCGCCGCGCACAGGGCCAGGCAGATCGCCTTGATGCTCGGCCTGACCTGCGCTTTACCTTCCGTGTGGGCCGCCGGGTGCGCACCCGGCGATGCCAGCGCCTGCGGCGCGGCCGGCGGCGCGGGTTACCCGGGACGCAGCGGCAACGGCGGGGCGGGCAACGGTCAGGGCGGCGGCTCAAGCGAGCTCGACGCCAATAACGTCACGGTGACGGTTCCCGGCGGCGCGCCAGGCGCCAACGGCAGCGGCGGCAGCGGCGCCGCGGGCGATGCGGGCGGCAACGCTGCCGGCGGTGCCACCGGCCTGGCTCTCTCGTCCACCAACGTCGGCGTAAACACAAGCTTCGGCGGAGCCGCGGGCAACGCGGGCGCAGACGGCACCAACTTTGGCGGCGGCGGCGGCGGTGGGGGCACCGGGCTGTACTACAGCGGGACCGAGGCGACGATCGATGTCAATGCCGCCATGTCGGGCGGCGCCGGAGGTGCCGGGGGCACCACGTCCAATGGTGCCGTAGGCAATGCGGGCGCCGGTGGCGGTGGCGGCGCCGGGATGATATCGATCACCACTGGCGCGAATCTCACGTCGCACGGGCTGCTCCAGGGCGGCGGCGGCGGCGCGGGCGGGCCGGGCGGCTTTGGCGGGGGTGGCGGTGGCGGAGGCGATGGGCTGGTGGTGTTTGGCACTGGCTCCTCCATCCTCAACCTTGGCGAGATAAACGGCGGTGCAGGCGGTGCGGGCGGCACAGGCGCCAATGGCAACGGAACCGGCGGTGACGGCGGCGCCGGCGTCAATTTCGCGGGAGGCTACAGCACCATACTGAACGCGGGCACGATCACCGGCGGCAGCAGCAACGGCGGGGCGGCGGGCGCAGGCGTGATCGCGCACGGCTTTACCAACATCACGAATGCCGGCACCATCGTTGGCGGCGTCGCCAACGGCACGCGCGCGGCTGCCATCCAGTTTGAGGGCTCGGGCAACTCGCTCACGCTGCTCTCGGGCTCCACGCTTTTAGGCGACCTGGTCATAGCCGCCGGCGCATCTGCCCAGATCAACCCGGCACACCAGGGCCTATCTCTCGGCAATGCCGTGATCCTGACCGACGCCGCATCCGCAGTCTCCTTCAACACCAGCACGGCCCCCCTCACGCTGACGGGCACCATTTCCGGATTTGGCGGCGTGACCGCGATGGGAGGCACGCTGTCAACGTCGGCCGTCCACGGCTACACGGGCGCCACGACGATCACGAGCGGCACGCTGGCGCTGACGGGCAACGGCAGCATCGCGGCCTCGTCGGGGCTGGTCAACAATGGCCGGTTCGATATCTCCGCCACCACCGCAGGCGCTTCGCTCAAGGCGCTTTCCGGCACCGGCGTCATCGAGCTGGGCTCCCAGTCCCTGACCGTGAACAGCGCCGCTGGCGACTTCAGCGGCGTGATCGGCGGCGCGGGTGGCTTCACGGTGGCGGGCGGCACGCAGACGCTCTCGGGCGTCAACATCTACACCGGTGCGACCGACATCGGCAATGGCGCGACCCTCGCGCTGGCAGGCAATGGCAGCCTCGCGGCCTCCAGCGGCGTCATCAACAACGGCACGTTCGACATTTCCGGCACCACGGCGGGCGCTTCCGTCCAAGCCCTGACTGGCGCTGGCGCTACCACGCTTGGCTCGCGCACCCTGACGCTGACGAACGCGGCGGGCACGTATGCGGGTTCGATTGGCGGAACGGGCGGGATCACGCTGAACGCCGGCACGCAGACGCTGACCGGCAACAACACGTACAGTGGCGCGACCACGATCAATGGCGGCACGCTGGTGCTGACGGGCAACGGCAACATCGCGGCCTCGTCGGGGCTGGTCAACAATGGCCGGTTCGAAATCTCTGGCACCGCCGCAGGCGCTTCGCTCAAGGCGCTGTCCGGCACCGGCGTCATCGCGCTGGGCTCCCAGTCCCTGACCGTGAACAGCGCCGCTGGCGACTTCAGCGGCGTGATCGGCGGCGCCGGTGGTTTCACGGTGGCGGGCGGCACGCAGACGTTCTCGGGCGTCAACATCTACACCGGTGCGACCGACATCGGCAATGGCGCGACCCTCGCGCTGGCAGGCAGCGGCAGCCTCGCGGCCTCCAGTGGCGTCATCAACAACGGCACGTTCGATATTTCCAGCACCACGGCGGGCGCATCCATCACGGCCCTGACAGGCGCAGGTATCACCACGCTCGGCTCGCGCACCCTGACCCTGACGAACGCGGCGGGCACCTATGCGGGCGCCATTGGCGGAACGGGCGGGATCACGCTGAGCGCCGGCACGCAGACGCTGACCGGCAACAACACGTACAGCGGCGCGACCACGATCAACGGCGGCACGCTGGCGCTGACGGGCAACGGCAGCGCCGCGGCCTCCAATGTCGTCGTCAACAACGGCACATTCGATATTTCCAACGCCGCGGCGGGCGCATCAGTCACGGGGTTGTCGGGCAGCGGCGCGGTCGCGCTGGGCAGCCGCACCCTGACGATCAGCAACGCGGCGAGCGCCTTCGGCGGCAGCATTGGCGGCACGGGCGGCCTGACGGTGGGAGGCGGCACGCAAACGCTCACCGGCGCAAACACCTATACCGGCGCAACCACGATCAGCCCGGGCGCCACGCTCGCCATCAACGGCGCGGGCAGCATCGCAGCCTCCAACGGGATCACGAACCTAGGCACGCTGGATATCTCGGGCACGGCGGCGGGCGCGTCGGTAACGAGCCTGAGCGGCTCGGGGAACGTGGCGCTCGGCGCGCGCACGCTTACGCTGACGAACGCGGCGGGCAATTTCTCGGGGGCCATTGCCGGCACGGGCGGCCTGACGCTTAACGGCGGCACGCAGGTCCTGGCGGGCACCAACAACTACACGGGCGCCACCACCATCAACAGCGGCACGCTTGCCGTCACGGGCAGCCTGTCGTCCGCGTCGAACGTCGTGCTGGCCGGCCCGGGCGCCGCGCTCGATGTGTCGGGCGCCGGCGCGCAGCGGATGACCGCGCTGGCCGGCGGGGCGGGCACGCGCCTGCAACTCGGCACAAGCACGTTGACGCTGGATTCGCCGGCCGACAGCACGTTTGACGGCGCATTGAACGGCTCTGGCGTCTTCGCCAAACAAGGCGCCGGCATGCTGACACTGAACGGCGACAGCAGCGGTTTCGCCGGCCTCACGCGGGTGGACGGCGGCACGCTGGCCGTGGGCGATGCCAACCACGACACCGCGCTGCTCGGCGGCAACGTGGCCGTGGGGGCCCAGGGCACGTTGAAGGGTCACGGCACGATCGCCGGCAGCCTCTTGAACCAGGGCATCGTCATGCCAGGCGGGTCGGTCGGCACGTTGAGCGTGGGCGGCAACTACACCCAGGCCAGCAACGCGACGCTGTCCATCGAGGTCAATCCGCTGGAAAGCTCGCTGCTGCGCGTCGGTGGCGCCGCCACCCTGGACGGCGGCCTGTCGATCGTCTACGCGCCCGGCACCTATACGGCGCGCCGCTATACCCTGCTTTCGGCCGCCAACGGCGTCAACGGCACCTTTGCCACGGTGACCAGCACCACGTCCGCCGGCGCGGATCTGTCCACGCTCAACCAGTCGGTCACCTACGGCGCAAACGAGGTCGGCCTGCAATTGTTCTCCCCCGACGCCCCTGGCTCCGTGATCGTCGCTCCCACCAACACCAGCATCTACACCGCGCTTGGCACGGCGGCGATCATGCGCGCGCAATCGGTCAACGCGACGCTGCTCGGCCGCTTCGTGCCCTCGCCGCAGACGCAGCCGGCCGCGCGCGGCGCCTGGATCGAGGCCACCGGGTCCAGCACGCGCCTGCACGCCGACGACGGGCAGCCTGGCTTCAAGGCAAACCAGTTCGGCTTTCTGGCGGGCAGCGACCGGCGCGTCGGCGACTACACCGTGGGCCTGGCCGGCGGCTACGCGCATACGTCGCTCGACGAAGACGAGACGGGCAGCTCCGGCGCCACCGACACCGTGCGCCTGGCCCTCTATGGCGGCCGCGACTTCGGACCGGTCACCGTGTCGGCAACGCTCGGCTATGGCCTGGACTTCCTGTCGCAGAAGCGCCCGTTTGGCGCGTCTGGCACCGCGCAAGGCGATCACATCGGGCACGAGATCTCGGCCGCCACCCAGGCCGCCGTGCCGATGCGCGTGGGCAGTATCACGCTGACGCCCGCCGCCGGGCTGCGCTACGCCTTCTTCCGGGGCGCAAGCTTCACCGAAAGCGGCGCCTCGGCGCAGAACCTGAGCGTCGATTCCGACACCGCGCGCAGTCTTCAGCCCTACGTGATGCTCAAGCTGGACAAGACGTTCGGCGAGGGAGAACGCGCCGTCGATGCCCAGTTGCGCGTGGGCTATGCGCGGGAACTGATGGGCACGAGCCGGCAGGTCACCGTCCTGTCGCAGGACGGCACCCGCTTCGCCGCGCCCGGCGTCGCGCTGCCGCGCAATTACGTCACGGGCGGCGCGAGCATCGGTTTTCGCCCCTCGAAGGCCACGTCGATCTCGGTGGGTTACGACGCGCTGATCAATACCGGGCACGCGTCGGCGCAAGCGGGGTATGCGCGGTTCGAGTATCAGTTCTGAAATCACGTTCAACTTCAGCGGCCGATGGCCGCGATCTTTCCCACTGAAGCGGAGCCGAAACTCGCGCACCAAGATTTGTTTCCATTTTTTCCGAACCGCAAGCATGGCCCGGAAACCGCGCAAATATAATTTCCAGGACTCAAATTCAGCGGAGGTTTGCCATGCGCCATGCAGAAGCCGGTCGTCGTTTCACCCACCCGTTGCGGCGCGTCGCGCCGTGGTTGGCGTTGGGACTATTGGGCTTGACGTTGTATGGCTGTGCCGCGACCACGCCGCCCAAAGGCGTGACGCCCGTGGGCGACTTCGACGTGCATCGTTATGAAGGCCGCTGGTTCGAAATCGCGCGGCTGGACCACCGTTTCGAACGCGGCATGACGGACGTCACCGCGCACTACACGCTTCAGGATGACGGCACCGTGCGCGTCGTGAACCGCGGATTCGACCCGGCCAAGGGGTCGCAAGGCGATTGGCGTTCGGCAGAGGGGCTGGCCCGCTTCACGGGAGACCCCTCGGTAGCTTCTCTGAAGGTGTCGTTCTTCGGCCCCTTCTATGGCGGCTACCATGTGGCCGCATTGGATCCGGATTATCGCTGGGCACTGGTGGTGGGCCCGGATCGCAGCTATGCCTGGATCCTCGCGCGCGACAAGACACTGAATGCGCAGACGCGCGACGACATCCTGAGCCGCGCCAAGGCGTTGGGCGTGGACACCGACGCGTTCATCTGGGTCAGCCAGGATCGCGAACAGCCGCCGCTGGAACCGGCTTCCTGATGCCGCGTCGCGCGCCATGACATCCAAAGGCGCTGGCGCGCACACCCTGCGCTTGATTCTCGGCGACCAGCTGAACCCGCTGCACAGCTGGTTCGCCCGGACCGATCCAGACGTGGTGTATGTGCTGATGGAAGTGCGTCAAGAGACGGACTACGTGCTGCACCACGCGCAAAAAATCCTGGCGATATTCGCCGCCATGCGCGACTTCGCGCGCCATCTGCGCAAGGCGGGACATCGCGTCAGGTATGTCGCGATCGACAACCCCAGCAACCGGCAGGACATCACCCAAAATCTGGCTGCGCTGATGGCGCACTACGGCGCCCGCGAACTGGTCTACCAGCAACCCGATGAATGGCGGGTCAGCCAGGTCCTTGGCGCCTGGAGTGCGACGCAGGCATTCTCCGTGCAGCAGGCCGACAGCGAGCATTTCCATACGACGCGTGATGAAGTGGCCAGATTCTTCGGCCCCCGCAAGAGCTGGCTCATGGAGACGTTCTACCGCCATATGCGCCGGCGTCACGGCGTATTGATGGATGCAACTGGCGAGCCAGTGGGCGGGCGATGGAACTTTGATCACGACAACCGCAAGCCCTGGCCCGGCACCCCGCCGCTGCCGCCCGACGTCCGGCCGGTGCACGACCATCGCGCGTTATGGGAGACGATCTGTCAGGCAGGCGTGCAGAGCTTTGGAAATCCGCAGGCCGATCAGTTCCGCTGGCCGTTGAATCGCGCGCAGGCGCTTGAATGGCTGGACCATTTCATCCAGCACACGCTGCCCAACTTCGGGGCCTACGAAGACGCCATGAGCGCGGGCAATCCGCGCCTGTTTCACTCGCAGTTGTCGTTCGCCCTGAACACGAAGATGCTGCACCCCGCCGAGCTGGTGCGGCAGGCGCAGGCCGCCTACGAAACGGGACAAGCTCCCCTTGCGGCCGTTGAAGGCTTCATCCGGCAGATCCTGGGATGGCGCGAGTATGTCCGCGGCGTGTATTGGGCGCACATGCCGGGGTACGAGACGCGCAACGCGTTGGGGCACACGCGCCCGCTGCCGGCTTGGTTCTGGACCGGGCAGACCCGCATGCGCTGCATGAGCGACGCCATCGGCAATTCGCTGGAGAACGCCTACGCGCACCATATCCAGCGCCTGATGGTCATCGGCAACTTCGCGCTGTTGGCCGGCCTGGACCCTGCCGAGGTGCACCGCTGGTATCTGGGCGTCTACATCGACGCGTTCGAATGGGTCGAGCTGCCCAACACAGTGGGGATGAGCCAGTTTGCCGACGGGGGCTTGCTGGGCACCAAACCCTATGTCAGCAGCGCGTCATACATCGACCGGATGAGCGATTACTGTCACGCGTGTCCGTACGACAAGAAACAGAAGACGGGCGAACGCGCCTGTCCGTTCAACGCCCTGTACTGGGATTTCTTTGCGCGCCACAGATCGCAGCTTGAGGACAACCGGCGCCTTGCCATGGTGTACCGGCGATGGCAGGACCTTCCCGAGGAGGCGCAGGCCGCGGTGCGTGAGCAGGCGGCGCTGACGTTGACGCGCCTGGAAGGACTGTAAGACTCGCTCAACGCCAGAGCGCGAATCATTCCGGCGGCATTCATCCTGCGTTAAGGTCGGGCCGTTATGCTGGGCGCCCAAATATCCCATCGCAAACACCAAGCATCGGAGCTGTACCCATGACACCCCTTCGGCCCGCGCCCGACGCCCCCGAAGATAACGAACACACGCCGGCAGAGCGCGCTGCCGCCGCCTCCCGCAGCACATGGGTCAGCGTGGGCGTCAATGTGGCGCTTGCGACCGCCCAGATCATCCTGGGCATATTCTCGAAATCCCAAGGCTTGGTAGCCGACGGCATTCACTCGCTTTCAGATCTGGTCGCAGACTTCATTGTGCTGCTTGCCAACCGGCATAGCCAGAAGGAAGCCGATGCCGGTCATCACTATGGGCATTACCGCTACGAGACCGCGGCGTCGTTTGCGCTGGGCATCTTGCTGCTGCTCGTGGGCGGCGGCATGCTCTGGGCGGCAATCAGCAAGCTGGAGCAGCCCGGCGCGATCCCGCAGGTGCATGGCATTGCCCTCTGGGTCGTGGGCGCCGCCCTGGTCGCCAAGGAAATCCTGTTCCGCTACATGCTCGCTGTGGCCAAGCGTGTGAAGTCCAGCATGCTGGTGGCCAATGCCTGGCATGCGCGCTCGGATGCCGCTTCCTCGTTGGTGGTCGGCATCGGCATCGTCGGCAACCTGCTCGGCTACCCTATCCTGGATCCCGTGGCCGCCGCCATCGTGGGGTTCATGGTGGCAAGAATGGGCTGGAATTTTGGGTGGGATGCCCTGCACGATCTGATGGACCGTGCGGCCGACGAAGACGAAACCGCAGCCATACGCCGGACCTTGCTGGATACCGCCGGCGTTCAAGGCGTGCATGACCTGCGGACCCGAAAAATGGGCGACATGATTCTGGCCGATGCCCACCTGGAAATCGACGCGGCGTTGACCGTGGACGAAGGGCACAAGATCGCGGTCGAGGCCCGCCACCGGGTCATGCAGCGGCACCGTGTATTGAATCTGATGACCCACGTCGACCCCTGGCGGCGCACCGGCGCGCCGGCAAGTTCCGATCAGGGTGCGTCCGGCATCACGCCCACCATTGCGCAGCAGTCCTGAAAATAAGGAATCCTCATGGCAATCAAGAACACCGATACACAGTTTGGCGGCCTGGTCATCGCGCTGCACTGGCTCATGCTCATCGTGCTGGCCCTGGTCTACGCCTGCATGGAGCTGCGCGGCCTGGCCACGAAAGGCACCGATCTCTACAACAACGTCAAGGCGCTGCATTTCTCGCTGGGGCTGTGCGTGATCGGGCTGGTTGTCTTGCGGCTGGGCATCCGCGTGGCCGCCGGCGCCGCGCCTGCCGTCCGGCCGCCGATGCCGACTTGGCAGGAGGTGCTTGCCCGGCTGATGCACTACGCCCTGTATGCCTTCATGATCGCCACGCCGATTCTCGGATGGCTGACGCTGAGCGCGGGCGGAAAGACCATTCCGCTGTTCGGCCTTGAGATGCCCGCCTTGGTAGGCGCGGACAAGGCGCTGGCAAGCCAGCTGAAGGAACTGCATGAAACCTTGGCGACGGCCGGCTACTTTCTGGTGGGCCTGCACGCCGCCGCGGCGCTGTTTCACCACTACATCCTGCAGGACAATACGCTGGCGCGCATGCTGCCGGGGCGCCGCTAACGCCAGGCCCAACGCAACGCGAAACGCCGAACCTGCGCCAGCCCCTAGGGAAATCCCGGGGCTAGCCTGGACTTTGCCCTTCCCCTAGAATTTGCCCTGCCTTCACGCATTGAAGGCCGGCTCGGCAAGTTCCAAAGGCGCAACTGCCCGCAAGGCCGCTCAGTTTTTCTCGTCGACAACGGCGTCGACATCCTGCCGGGTTCTCGGCATACCCACACACCTATACACGTCTACGCGACTTTCGGCGTCGGCCTCTGCTCGTCCCTGCACTTTGCGCCGGGCGTCAGACCGTGCGCGCCGCAAGCGCTCAAGGGGCCATCAACATGAGCATGAACCGCCGCCAGTTCCTCTCGTCCACCGCTGCCACCGCCGCCTCCGCCACCCTGATGGGGCTGGCGGGCTCGCGCGCCTTTGCGGCCGGCGAGGAAAAAATCAACGTCGCCGCCATCTACGATCTGTCGGGGGGCCTGGACATCTACGGCAAGCCGGTGATGGACGCGCTGCGATTCGCGGCCGAGGAAATCAACGCCAAGGGCGGCCTGCTGGACAGGCAGATCAACTTCATCGCCTATGACGCGCAGTCGAACATGCAGCTGTATGCGCAGTTCGCGCAGCAGGCCGCGCTGCGCGACAAGGCCGCCGTGGTCCACGCCGGCATCACGTCGGCCTCGCGCGAGGTCGTGCGTCCGGTGCTCAACCGTTATCGCACCCTGTACTTCTACAACAACCAGTACGAAGGCGGTGTCTGCGATCGCAACTACTTCGCGGCCGGCGTGACGCCCGCGCAGACCGTGCAGAAGCTCGCCCCCTACGCCGTCAAGAACTGGGGCAAGAAGGTGTACATCGTGGCCGCGGACTACAACTACGGCCAGATCGTGTCCAACTGGGTGCGCAAGTACGCGGCCGACGTGGGCGGCAAGACCGTCGCCACGGAATTCTTCCCGCTGGATGTGACCGATTTCGGCGCCGCCATCTCCAAGATCCAGGCCGCCTCGCCCGACTTCATCTGGTCGGGTCTGGTGGGCGGCGCGCACATGTCGTTCTACCGGCAATGGAAGGCCACCGGCATGACGGGCAAGATCCCGCTCGCCTCGACCACCTTTGCCGGCGGCAATGAACACATCGTGCTCTCGCCCGAGGAATGCAATGGCTTCCTGGTCTGCCAGAACTACCTGCAAGAGCTGCCCGGCGCGGCCAACGCCGACTTCGTCAAGCGCTTCCATGCCCGCTACGGCGCCGACTATCCCTACATCACCGAACTGGCCATGGGCGCCTATCAAGGCTTCATGTTGTGGGCCGAAGGCGTGCGCAAGGCGGGTTCGCTGGACCGCATGAAGGTCATCGAAGCGCTGGAATCGGGCATCGCCATCGATGCGCCGAGCGGCCGCGTGTCGCTGGACCCGGCCACCCACCACTGCACGCTGGACGTTCACATCGCCGAAGTGCGCGACCGCAAGCTCAATCTGGTCGAGAGCTTCCCGCAGCAGCAGCCCGGCGACACCGCGGCGGTCTGCGACCTGATCAAGAACCCGGCGGACAACCGTCAATACGCCATCAAGTTCTGAGCGTTCCATGGATCTCGTTGCCATTTATGCCATCGATATCCTGGGTGCGATCGCCATCCTGGCGCTGTTGAGCGTCGGGTTGGCGGTGGTGTTCGGGATGATGAAGATCATCAACCTCGCCCACGGCGAGTTCATGATGCTGGGCGGCTACGTCGCCATCCTTGCCACCAACCAGTGGGGCGTGCCGATCTGGATCTCCATGCTGGTGCTGGCCCCCTTGATCGTCGGCGTCTTCGGCGTGCTGGTCGAGCACCTGCTGGTGCGCCATCTGTACGGCCGCATGATCGACACCATGCTGGCGACCTGGGGACTGTCGCTGGCCGTCATCGGCCTGGCCACGATGGTCTTTGGCAACACCACGGTCGGCATTTCCTCGCCCCTGGGCGGCATCACGATCGGCGCGCGCCAGGCAAGCGGCTACACGCTCTTTCTGATTGCGCTGGCCGCCGGCGTCATGGTGGCGCTGTGGTGCCTATTGCGCTTTACCGATTTCGGCCTGCGCGCCCGCGCCTGCATGCAGAACGCCGCGATGGCCAATGCGCTGGGCATGAACCCCAATGGCGTCTACAAGATGACCTTCGGTCTGGGCGCCGCCTTGTCCGGTCTGGCGGGCGCCGTGCTCGCCCCGCTGACCGGCGTCATCCCGACCATCGGCGCGGCCTATATCGCCAAGGCCTTCATCACCGTCATCAGCGGCGGCAGCGCCGTCATCGCCGGCACGGTAAGCGCATCGGGATTTTTCGGCGCCATCAGCCAGGGCGTGACCTTTCTTGCCACGCCGGTTTACGGCCAGGTGGCCTTGCTGCTGGCCGCCATCGTGCTGATCCGTCTGCTGCCGCAAGGCATCACCGGCCGATTCTTCAAGCGAGCGATCTGATGCGTGTACCTGTGATTTCTCTGGCGCTGGGCGCCGCGGCCGTCGCCGCCGCGATCCTGTTGCCCACCGTCGTCGACATGTTCAGCCTCTTGTCCATGACGGTCTACCTCGTCATGGCGTTGCTGGCCCTGAGCCTGGCGTTCGTCTGGGGGCACGGCGGCATCCTGTGCTTCGGGCAGGCCGCCTTCTTTGGCCTGGGCGCCTACGCCTGGGCGATCGGCGCCTTCAACTTCGGCCCCGGCCTTGCCGCTATGGCCCTGGCGGTCGCCGTGCCGGCAGCCTTTGCCGCCCTGCTGGGCTACTTCATGTTCTACGGCAAGATCAGCGACGTCTATCTGGGCGTCATCACGCTGGCCGTGACCTTGATCCTGTTCAACCTGATGAATTCGACCTCGGGCGACAGCTATCGCATCGGCCAGGCGCTGCTGGGCGGATTCAATGGCATTCCGTCCATTCCGCCGCTGACGCTGCCGGGCGCGGCCGAACCCCTGTCGCCCGAAGGCACGTTCACGCTGGCCGCGCTGATCCTGATCGCGGCGTACTTCGGCCTGCGCGCCGTCATGGCCTCGCGCTTTGGCCGCGTGGTCGCCGCCGTCCGTGAAAACGAGCAGCGCGCGCTGCTGCTGGGCTACAACGCCAGCCTGTACAAGCTGGCCGCGTTCACGCTGGGCGGCGCGCTGGCTGGCCTTGCCGGCATGCTCTACGCCAACTGGGGCGCCTTCGTCAGCCCTGGCGTGTTCGGCCTGTCGCAGTCGGCGCAGATCATCATCTGGGTGATCGTCGGCGGCCGGGGCACGTTGATCGGCCCCATCATCGCCTGCGTGGCGCTGCAAGCCATGGTCACGCAACTGGGCGCGCAGCACACCGTCGACACCGGCCTGGTGCTGGGCGTCATCCTGATTCTCTTCGTTCTGTTGATCCCGCGCGGCCTGGCCCCGACGGTGCTCGACGCGTGCCGCCGCATGGTGCGGCCGGCCAAGGAGCAAACATGAGCACGCTGCTGTTGGAAACCCAGGGCCTGGGCGTGAGCTTCGGTGGCGTGCACGCCGTCAGAGAGGTCGATTTCCGGCTGGAACGCGGTGAAGTGCGCTGCCTGATCGGCCCCAACGGCGCCGGCAAAAGCACGTTCTTCAAGATGCTGTCGGGCCAGTTGCAGCCCAGCCGCGGCGAGATCCGCTTCAAGGGGCGCCCCCTGCGCGGGCTGGCCACGCACGAAGTGGCGCGTTTGGGCATCGGCATCAAGACCCAGGTGCCCAGCGTTTTCGAAGGGTTGGACGTGCGCGAGAACCTGCGCCTGGCCGCGGCGCGGCGCGCGCAGGGCGTGCCGGACGAGATCGCCGCCCAGGTGCTGGCGGAAATCGGCCTGGACGCGGTGGCCGGCACGCCGGTCAACGCGCTGGCCCACGGCCAACGGCAATGGGTCGAGCTTGGCATGATCCTGGCGTCACGGCCCGAGCTGGTGCTGCTGGACGAACCGGCAGCCGGCATGACGCACCAGGAGGTGCGCAAGACAGCCGACCTGATTGGCGCCATCAACCGCCACAGCACCGTGGTCGTGGTCGAGCACGACATGGCCTTTATCCGGCTGATCGCCGGCCGCATCACGGTCTTCAACCAGGGCGAAGTGCTGGCCGAAGGCAGCTTCGACGACATCATGGCGCATGCCGAAGTGCGTGCCGCCTATCTGGGCAAGCAAGGAGAGACACATGCTCCAGGCGCGTGACCTGAAGGCCGGGTACGGCCGCATCCCGGTGCTGCATGGCGTGAGCTTCAGCATGGCCGCCGGGGAATTCACCGGCATCCTGGGCCGCAACGGCATGGGCAAGACCACGTTGTTGCGCACATTGATGGGCGAGCTGCCGCTCACCGGCGGCGACCTGACGCTGGCCGACCGGAAGATCGGCGCGCTTGCCCCGCATGCGCGCGCGCGCCAGGGCCTGGGCTTCGTGCCGCAAGGCCGGCAGATCTTCCCCGCGCTGAGCGTGGCTGAAAACCTGCGCATGGGCTGCGTGAAGAACCTGCGCGGCGCCGATGCCATGATCGCCTCGGTGTTGAAGGTCTTTCCGCGTCTGCAAAGGCTGCTCGATCGTCCCGGCGGCAGCCTGTCGGGCGGCGAACAGCAATTGCTGGCGCTGGCCCGCTGCCTGTGCGGCGAACCCAAGCTGATGCTGCTGGACGAACCCACCGAAGGCATCCAGCCGTCTATCTGCGATGAGATCGTCGAGGCCTTGCAGACGCTGCGCGCCTCGCATGGCATCGCCATCCTGCTGGTCGAACAGGACATCGACTTCCTGTGCGCGCTGTCCGACCGCATCCTGGTGCTGGAAAAAGGCGAGCTGATCGCCGACGTTCCCACCGCCACCACCACACCCCAAGAGATCGCCCGGCGTTACGGCGGTCTGCAATCCTGATACGGAATCCGAGATGTCCCTTCCCCGTCCCACCCTGGAAGCGCTGGATCAGGCCGCGCGCCGCATCGGCCTGAATCTGGACGATGCCACGCTGCACGCCTACGGCAGCATTCTGGAGGCCACGTTTGCCGAATACGATCAGGTCGATGCGCTGATCGATCAGCCGCCGGTGGTGCGCTATCCGCGCACGCCCGGCGTGCAGCCCGAAGACAACCCGCTCAACGCCTGGTATGTGCGCACCGAGATCGACGGCCGCCCCGGCGGTCCGCTGGCGGGCAAGCGCGTGGTGCTCAAGGACAACGTCTGCCTGGCCGGCGTGCCCATGATGAACGGCGCGGCCACGCTGCGCGGCTACGTGCCCGACCAGGACGCCACCGTCGCCACGCGTATTCTGGATGCCGGCGGCCGCATTGTCGGCAAGGCCCATTGCGAGTACTTCTGCGTGTCCGGCAGCAGCCATACCAATGCCGCGGGCCCGGTGCGCAACCCGCGCAACCCCGAGCACTCTGCCGGCGGCTCGTCCTCGGGCGCGGCGGCCCTGGTCGGCGCCGGCGAAGCCGACATGGCCATCGGCACGGACCAGGGCGGGTCGGTGCGCATTCCGGCGGCCTACTCCGGCATCTACGGCATGAAGCCCACCCACGGCCTCATTCCCTATACCGGCATCATGCCGATCGAAATGACGCTGGACCACGCCGGCATCATGACCGCCAATGTGGCTGACAACGCCTTGCTGCTGGACGCCATCGCCGGCGCCGACGGACTGGACCCGCGCCAGCAAGGCCTGCCCGCCAAGCGCCCGTCCTACCGCGACGCGTTGGACATGCCGCTCAAGGGGTTGCGCGTTGGCGTCGTGCCCGAGGGCTTTGGCTGGGCAAACAGTGAAAGCGAGGTGGACGAAGCGGTGCGCAAGGCAGCCCGGGAGATGGCCGCGCTGGGCGCCGACGTCATCGAGCTGCCGGTGCCCCTGCACCGCAAGGGCCATGCCATCTGGACGCCGATCGCGGTCGAGGGCACCACCCAGCAGATGAAAGGCTTCAATTACGGCACCAACTGGAAGGGCCTGTACGTGACCGGCCTGATGCAGGCGCAACGCCACTGGCGCGACCACGCCGACGAGTTCCCGCACGACGTCAAGACCTGCCTGCTGGCCGGCGAATACTTCTACGCGCGCTACGGCGGCCAGTACTATGGCAAGGCGCAAAACCTCGCGCGCCGCCTGCGCCAGGCCTATGATCAGGCTTTGGACCGCGTCGACCTGCTGTTGATGCCGACCGTGCCCATGCGCGCGCCCCGTCTCATCGATGCCGGCGCGGCCCCGGACCTCTTCGTGACCCGCGCCCTTGAAATGAACGCCAATACCGCGCCCTTCGACGTCACCGGCCATCCGGCCATCTCCGTGCCCTGCGCCCTGCGCGACGGCCTGCCCGTCGGGATGATGCTGGTGGGCCGCCATTTCGACGAAACGACGCTGTATCGCGCCGCCCATGCTTTCGAGCAATCGCTCGACTGGACATCGCTGTGACCGCCACCACCGGCCATCGGGTCGGCCTGCTGTTCTCGCACGAGAGCTTGACGGCGGCCACCGAGATCACCCAGGAAAACGCCACGCTGCTGGCCATCGACGAGGTCAATGCCGCCGGCGGCATCGGCGGGGTGCCTCTGGTTCCTGTCAGCGCACGCGTGGGCGCCCAGCCGGCCGACTATCGCCAAGCCGCCGAATGGCTCTGCGACCGCGAGCGCGTGCCGCTGATCTTCGGCACCCATATGTCCAGCACCCGCAAGGCCGTGCTGCCGGTCGTCGAAAGCCGCCGCGCGCTGCTGTTCTACGCCACGCTCTACGAGGGTTTCGAGTACTCGCCCTATTGCTTCTACGGCGGCTCGGTGCCCAACCAGAACTCGGTGCAGCTGGCCAGTTACGTGATCCGCCACTTCGGCAACCGCGTGCTCTTCATTGGCGGCCAGTACGTCTACCCGCGCGAGTCGAACCGCATCATGCGCGAGCTCTACGAGCAGGCGGGCGGCGAAGTGGTCGACGAGGTCTACCTGCCGCTGAACGCGCCCCAGGAAGACCTGGCCGATGTCCTTAAGCGCGCCGTGGCGTTGCGTCCGGACGCCATCTACTCGACCATGGTCGGCCGGGACATCGTCAAGCTGTACCGCGCGTACCGCGAGCTGGGCCTGGACCCGGCGCGCATGCCCATCGTCAGCCTTGCCACCAACGAGACCGACGTGGCAGCGCTTACCGCTGAAGAAGCCGAAGGCCACATCACGGCCGCGCCCTACTTCGCGTCCCTGGACACTGCGCCCAGCCGCCGGTTCGCCCAGGCCTACCATGCGCGCTTCGGCGAAGACAGCCCGATCACGGCAGGCGCCGAAGCCGCCTACTCCCAGGTCCATCTCGTGGCCGACGCCGCGCGCCGCGCGGGCGGTCTGGCCGTGCCCGACCTGGTTCAGGCCCTGGACGGCGCCCAGTTCGAAGCGCCCCAAGGCCTGGTCACCATCGATGGCGACACGCAGCACACCTCGCTCTGGCCGCGCATCGCGCGCATCGATGCGCAGCGCCAGTTCAAGATCATCTACGCCGCGCGGGCCGCGGTGCGGCCGGTGCCGTACCTCGTGGACCACGCGCTCGACCCCGAGGCCCTGGCGCTACCGTGACCGCCTCCCTGACCCGGCCCGGCCGCAGCACCACGGCGCTGCGCGAACTGAACGGCCTGCGCGTGCTGGTCCTGCACCCGCAGGATGCCGAATCGCGTCTGTTGATGTCGCATCTGAAACGCATCGGCTGCGTGCCGACCCAGCAATGGCCGCTGCCCGATACGCTCTGCACCGATACCGACGTGGTCGTTCTGCCCATCGAAGAAGACTATCGCGACGCCATCCAGAAGCTGGCCGATGGCCTGAATGCGCTGAGCCCGCCGCTGGTCGGCATCGTCGAGTACGAGAACCCTGCCACGCTGCAACTGGTGCTGCATAGCGGATGCACCGGCGTCATCGAACGGCCGATCCGCCCTTTTGGCCTGCTGACCCAGCTGCTGCTGGCGCGCACCGCCTGGCGCCAGCAGGCCGCCACGATGGCACACATGCGCAAGCTCGAAGGGCGTTACGCCGCGGTCAGCAAGGTCGCCACCGCCAAGACGCTGCTGATCGCGCGCGAAGGCATCACCGAAAACGAGGCGCACCGCCGAATCCAGGGGCGCGCCATGGCCACGCGATCGTCGCTCGAAGACGTGGCGCAAACCATCATCAACGAATTCTCCTGATCCCATGTCCGCCTTTTCATTTCAGACCGTCCCCCACATTCTTGTCGAACCGGGCCTGGCTCGCCGCCTGGGCGCCCTGCTGCGCGAGCGCCACGCCGGCGCGCGCGCGGTGCTCGTCACCGACAACTTCCTGAACCGCAGCGGCGCGCTGCAACCGGCGCTGGACAGCCTGGCCGCCAGCGGCTGGCAGACGCTGGTGATCGACGATGTGGTCGCCGACCCGCCCGAAGCCGTCGTCCAGGCGGCCGCCGAACGCGCCCGTGCGTTCGACGCCGACGTGGTGATCGGCTTTGGCGGCGGTTCGTCCATGGACGTGGCCAAGCTGGTGGCGTTGTTGTGCAAGAGCGATCAGCCGCTGGCCGCCATGTACGGCGTCAACCAGGTGCAAGGCCAGCGCTTGCCGCTGATTCAGGTGCCGACAACGGCCGGCACAGGCTCGGAAGTCACGCCGATCTCGATCGTGACCACGGGCGCCACCACCAAGAGCGGCGTGGTCGCGCCGCAACTCTATGCCGACGCGGCCTTTCTGGATGCCGAACTGACGGTCGGCCTGCCGCCAGCGGCCACGGCCGCCACCGGCGTGGACGCAATGGTGCACGCCATCGAGGCCTACACCAGCAAACGCCTGAAGAATCCGCTGTCCGATCACCTGGCCATCCTGGCGTTGAAGCTGCTGTCCGCCAACCTGATCACCGTTTGCCGCGACGGCGCCAATCTGCAGGCGCGCTCGGACATGCTGCTGGGCGCGATGCTGGCCGGTCAGGCATTCGCCAATGCGCCCGTCGGTGGCGTGCACGCGCTGGCCTACCCCATCGGCGGCATATTCCATGTGCCGCATGGCCTGTCGAACGCGCTGGTGCTTCCCGCCGTGCTGCACTTCAATGCGCAGGCCGCGGCGCCTCTCTACGCGGAACTGGGGCGGGCGGTGGGCTTGCCGCCGGCCGCGGATGACGCCAGCGGCGCGGCCGCCTTCATCGCCTTCCTGGAAGACCTGATCCGCCAGGCCGAGTTGCCGAAGGGGCTGCGCGCCGTGGGCATCTCGGAAGCCGACTTGCCCACGCTGGCAAGCGCCGCCATGGCGCAGCAGCGCCTGTTGATGAACAACCCGCTGCCGATTGATGAGGCCCAGGCGCTGGACATTTACCGCGCCGCCTACTGAACTGCCTGCCGCGCGGCCCTTGACGTCATTTCAGCGCCTGGATGAGCACGAGCGCGAGCCACATGCCGAGCAGGCCGCCGGCCAGCCAGCGCCACCGGCCCATTCGGCGCCACGCGGCCGCCCAGGCAGACGGGTCGCGGGAATGCGGTGCGCCGGCCGGGGCACCGCGGCGCTTGAGCGCGGTGCGCGCCGACTCGGCGATGCGGATGCCGTAGAGATACGCGCCGGTCAGGGATAGCGTGGTCAACAGTATTCCGAAAAAGCACCACAACGCCCGCACCGGCCAGCCGCCGAACGTGCCGAAATGGATGGGGTCGGCCGCCTCGCCGACGCGCTGGTGAACACTCATGTCCTGCCCGTCGTTGCGTCCCAGGATGGCGCCCGAGGCGATCTCCACGCCGATGACGTTGGCGCGCTCACGCAACAGCCATCCGTTTGCCTGCCCTTCCAACAGCAGCGCCTTCCCATTTGGGCTTGGCCGCACGCTGGAGATCTTCAGATCGGGCCACGCCGCCTGCGCGGCAGAAATCGCCCTGTCCACGTCCTGGGCGGCCAGCGGCGCGTGCGTGGCCGCGCCCTTGAGCTGCACGATCGCCGGCGGGAGCGGCGCCTTCGCCCCCAGTGATTCGACCAGATACCAAAAGGCGGTCAAGCCGATGAGCAACATGAACCCGAGGCTCCAGACGCCCGCCAGGCGATGCACGTCGCCCCACGTCAGTCGCGGTTTGCCCTTGCGTGGCCAGGCCAGAAATCCGCGCCACCAACGCTTGTAGATGTAAAGACTGCTGACCACCATCAACAAGAGCGGAATCGACAGAAGGGCGACCAATGGCACGCCATATTTCGGGGGCAGCATGAGGTTGCGATGCGTGTCCCGCAGCCATCGCTGCGCGCTCCACCACGACGATTGCCCGGTCACTTTCGCGGTATGCGGATTCACCCACACCCGCAACAACTCACCATTGTCCCGACGCATCAGCGCTTCGGCGGCAAAGCGCTCGCCGTGTGGCGCGGCCAGGCTGCGCAGGCGCAAACCAGGGTGCTCCCGCTGCGCAGCCGCCAGCATTTCTCCCCAACTGGCCTGGCGGTCCTGGGGTGTCACGCGCATGGCGGGTTCGATCAGCCAATCGATCTCGGTCGCCACCACCGCCAGCGTCCCCGTACAGAAAATGAAGCTGAGCAGAAGGCATAGATTCATGCCAATCCAGCTATGCAGATCGAACCAAAGCCGGCGGGCGGACGAACGCGTCTTGGCTGCGGCAAGCGTGCCAGCGGAAGATTCAAGCGAAGACGGCATGGGACATGAACGTGATGTAAAGCGACACAAGGACGAAATTTTCGGGCGCATTGCCGCGCCCAACGCGCATTGTAGTGCTTATAATTAATCGTTGTTATTCTCATTCGCAAAGCGCGTTGATCATCGATCAAGCGTGCCGCCGCGCATGCATACCCACCGCTTCTCCTGCGCCCGCCGTCCTTCCATGCCCTTGAATTCCTATTCGGCACTGGCCGCCGCCATCGTGCTGGCCGCCCCCTTTGCCGCTGTCGCTCAGACTGCCGATTCCCCCGTGCAACTGCCCGCCGTGCGCGTCACCGGCGACGATGACGCCGGCCAGGACGGACTCTTCAACCCGGTCGCGCCGCCCGCCGTCAACAAGTCGTCCGTTCCCCTGTCCAAGACGCCGCAGTCGATCACCGTCGTGCCCCGCTCGGTTCTGGACGCGCAGCAGGCGCAGACCCTGGCCGACGCGTTGCATAACGTGCCCGGTGTGGTCGCAAATCAGTTTGGCCGCCGCGGCTGGGACGACCTCATCATCCGCGGCCAGGTCGCCTCGGATTCCCTGTTTCTGGACGGACTGCGCACGGCGGCAAGCAACCGCGTCGCCGAACAGCTGTTCGGTGTGGAGCAAGTGGAAGTGCTGAAGGGGCCGGCCTCGCTGCTTTACGGCCAGGTCCTTCCCGGGGGCCTGGTCAACATGGTCAGCAAGCGCCCGCGCGCCGAAACCTTCGCCGAAGCGGCCACCACGCTGGGCAGCCACGATTTCCGGCAGGCCACGCTGGACATGGGCACCCCGCTGTCGGACAACGGCAAGGCGGCGTTTCGCGTCAATGGCCTGGCCATGAATTCGAATGACGAAACCGACCACGTGTGGTTCAAGAATCGATTCATCGCCCCGTCGCTGTCGCTGGATCTGGGTCCGCGCACGGATTTCACCATCCTGACCAGCTACCAGGAACGCCGCTACATCCGCCAGCAGGGACTGCCGATCGTCGGGACGGTCCAGTCCAACCCCAATGGCGCCATCCCCCGGGACCGCTTCACCGGCGAGCCCGGCCAGGACCCCTATCGCGGCTACCAGAGCCGCGTGGGTTACGCGCTGACGCACCGCTTCGACAATGGCTGGACGGTCAACCAGAACGCGCGTTGGCAGTCGTTCACGCTCAACGGCCAACTGGTCGCCAATGGCCTGCTGCGCGCCGACAATCGGACGCTGCGGCGCACCGCCACGGACCAGCACTGGGACGGCGACACGATCACGCTGGACACCAACGCGCAGCGCAGATTCGAAACGGGATTCGGCGCCCACGACATCACGGTCGGCGTGGATTACCTGCGCACCCGCGAAAACAGCCTGTCGTACAACTGCTCGGTGCGGGATCTGGACGTCTACCAGCCGGTTTACGGCAGCCCCATCAACTGCCCGGCCAATCCGCGCACCGACAGCAGCACCACCGTGCGCGCGATCGGCGTGTATGCCCGCGATCAGATCGCCCTGGGCGAACGGTGGAACGCGGTCTTCGGCCTGCGCCATGACACCGCCAGCACCTATTCGACCGACCATCTCACGCAAGCCCGCGAGGACAGCAGCGATAACGCCATCACCGGCTCGGGCGCGCTGATGTACGAGATCCTGCCTGGCGTGCGGCCCTATATCAGCTACGCCACGTCGTTCTATCCCAACAGCGGCACCAACGTCGACGGCAACACCTTCAAGCCCGAAAGCGGCAGGCAATGGGAAGCCGGCGTGAAGATCGATCTTGACGACGGCGCCACCAGCATCACGGTGGCCGCGTTCGACCTGGAGCGGCGCAACGTCCTGCAGGCGGACCCGGTGAATGACGGCTACAGCATCGCGGTCGGCAAGCAGCGCACACGCGGCGCGGAACTGGGGTGGGCGTCGGACCTGGGCAATGGCCTGAGCCTCATGGGCGGCTACGCCTATCTATCGGCCGTGGTCGTGGACGATGGCGGCCAAGTGCCCTCCACCAACAACACCCGGCTCAACAGCGTGCCGCGGCACAGCTTCAACGTGACGGCGCGCTATCGGATGCAGGGCAGCCTGGCCGGCTGGGAGCTGACGGGCGGCCTTCGTGCAGAAGGAAGCCGCTATACCTACGGCTACGACATTCCCGGATATCTGGTGGCCGATGCGGGCGTGGCCTATGACGCGGGGCGTTGGCGGGCGGCCCTGACCATGAACAACCTGTTCGACAAACAGTATTACGCGGGCGGCGTGCGCAACGCCGTCGCGCTGGGGGATGGACGCACCACGTTGGTCAGCCTGGCCTTGCGCTACTGAAGCGACGCCCCTGCCGGCAAGGGAACGACCGACCGAAGAATAGCGTAGTCGCCACCGAAAGGCCCAAAGCGGTCTGCCCGTTCTACCGCATGTGGCGGGTATCAACGTACCGCGTTCCTCATAGACTCCCCGTTCAAGTCCGGCCTGCGGCCGGGCGCCTCTTGAATGCGGAGCCACTCATGACAGCACCTCGGGCGGGTCTCAGACCCGCCGACTTCCTATCCCCCACCGTCGCAGCCCTGATCTCGGTCCTGGTGAACTACGGCGGCACCTTCGTCCTGGTGTTCCAGGCGGCCGAGCTGGCCCGGTTGTCGCCGGCGCAAACCACCTCCTGGGTATGGGCGGTTTCCGTCGGGGTGGGCGTGACCGGCGCGCTGCTGAGCTGGCGCTACAAGGCGCCGATCATCACGGCGTGGTCCACGCCCGGCGTCGCGTTCCTGGCAACCGTCATGCCATTCACGCCTTATGGCGAAGTCATCGGCGCGTACATGCTTTCGGCGATGGGCTTCATCGCGCTGGGGCTGTCGGGCGCTTTTGAAAAGCTTGTGCGCAGGATCCCGGGCGGCATTGCCGCCGGCCTGCTGGCGGGCATCCTGCTGCAGTTCGGCGTCAATGCCTTCGGCGGCGCCAGCGCCGACCCCCTGCTGGTGATCGTGCTGGTGATCTCCTACGCGCTGCTCAAGCGCTTTACCTCGCGCTTTGCCGTGGTCGGCATCCTGGCCATCGGTCTCGGACTGCTCATCGTGCAAGGCCGCATCGACTTCTCGGCCGTCCATCTGCGCCTGGCGGCGCCCGTGTTCGAAATGCCCAGCTTCTCGTTGCAGGCCTTGCTGGGCGTCGCGCTGCCCCTTTTCATCATCACACTCACGGGCCAGTACATGCCCGGCATGCTGGTGCTGCGCAACGACGGCTACCGGACCAGCGCGAATCCGATCCTGACCGTGACGGGGCTGGGTTCGCTCGTCATGGCGCCCTTTGGCGCGCACGCGTTCAATGTCGCGGCGATCACCGCGGCCATCTGCACCGGCAAGGATGCCCATGAAGATCCCGCCAAGCGATACATCGCAGGTCTGGCCTGCGGCGTGTTCTACATTCTGGTGGGCACGTTCGGCGTCACGTTGGCGACGCTGTTCATGGTGCTGCCCAAGGCCTTCATCACCACGCTGGCCGGGCTTGCGCTGCTTGGCGCCATCGGCGGCAGCCTGGCCAACGCCATGGCCGACGCACGCACCCGGGAAACGGCGCTCATCACGTTCCTGGCCACCGCCGCAAACGTGACCTTGCTGGGCGTGGGCGGCGCATTCTGGGGACTGGTGGCCGGCCTGACCGCGCACCTGCTGATGCATGGCGGCCGGGCCTTCATTCTGACCCGTGAAGGCCGGTCAGGCGCTTGACAACGCGTTCGCCAGACGCAGCACGGCGTCCTCGATCTCGTAGGCCGTCAGCGACGCGTAGCCCAACAGCCAGCCGGGCTGCTTGAACTCGCCGGCATACAGCCGGCTCAGTCCGGGCAGGCGCAGACCGGCGCGCTCTGCCAGACGGAGGGTCTTTTCCTCGGTCCAGCCCGGCTGGAGCAGGCATGGAATCTGCAAGCCGCCCGGCGGACGCACGGCCTGCACGACGCCGCCCAGCCGCTTTACCAGCGACGCCAGCAGCACTTCGCGGCGTCCCGCGTACAGCTTGCGCATCGCCCGCACGTGCGTATGGTAATGACCGTCTTCCATGAAACGGGCCAGCGTCAGTTGCAGTATCTGCGGGGTGTGCCCGTCCATGATGCTGCGCGCCCGTGAAAAGGCGTCGACCAGTTCCAGCGGCAGCGCCATGTATCCCATCCGGAGGCCGGGATACAGCGTCTTGCTGAAGGTGCCCAGGTACAAGGTGCGTTGATGCCGGTCCAGGCCCTGCACACAAGCGGTCGGCAACCCGTCGTAGTGGAATTCGCTGTCGTAGTCGTCCTCGATGATCCACTTGCCATGGCTTGCGGCCCAACCGATCAGCGCCAGCCTGCGTTCCAGCGATAACGTCACACCGGTCGGATACTGGTGCGACGGCGTCACGTAGACGCAACTGGCGCCGCTGCGGTCCGCGTGCAAGAGGTCCGTGCGTATGCCCTGCGCATCGACGTCGATGGGTACGATCCGCGTCTCCGCGGCTTCGAACGCCTTGCGAGCGCCGAAGTAGCCGGGATTCTCCATGAGGATGGGCTTGTCTGCGTCCGCCAGCAGTTGCGCGCACAGAAAGAGCGCTTGCCGGGTGCTGCTCAGCACCAGCACCTGCTCAGGCAACACCTTGGCGCCACGCTCCAGGTTCAGGTAGGCCGCGATCGCGCGGCGCAGCGGTTCTGCGCCCTGCGGGTCGCCATGCAGCAGCACGTGGGCGCGGCTGTCCTTCATGACCTGGCGCTGCAGGCGCTCCCAGACACCGGTGGGAAACGTGCGCGTCTCGGGCAGTCCGGTGGCGAACGCCCTGATGACCTGCTGATCGGAAACGCCGCCGCTCTCCAGGATCGCCCGCCCGCGCCGGCTCAGGCCTGTCCCGGGCTGCGCCGCGCCCGGCTTGCGCTCCGGCGTTGCCCGCTTGCGCGTCGCGCCCCGGAGCTCGATGCCCACCGTCTCGGACACATAGCTGCCCGAACCCTCGCGGCGCACGATGTAACCGTCGCGGTGCAGCTGCACATAGGCATTCTCGACGGTGTCGCGCGACACGCCCAGCGACTTGGCCAGGCCGCGCGTCGCGGGCAGCTTGACCCCCGGGCCCAGCGCGCCGTCCAGGATCAGCGCGCGCAGCGCCCGCTGGATGCGCTGATGCAGGTCCAATCGCTGGAGCGCCGCCTCGCTCATCCGAATCTTGAGCGTGTCCAGCTGAAATGTCGTTGCCATGGGGTCGCGTAACGGTCTGCCGCCGCCCTCAGCCCCGCTTGCCAAACAGCAGGGCCAGGCCGAACACCGCGCCAAGCCCGCCCACCACCGCCAGCGAGATCGACGGTTCGCGCAGGTTCAGCGCCATGATGGCCGAGCCCGCGCCCAGGGCCGTGATCACGCCGCCCACCAGACGCCCGCCCGTCGATCCGTAGAAATGCGTGCGGCGCGCGGCCGCCGTGCCCGCCGGCTGCCGCGCCTGCCACGCGGCCAGCGCCGCTTCAAATTCGCGCAGCAGCTTTTCGCGGCTGGGCAGGTCCGCCGGGCTGACCAGCAGCGTGGGAAGGCCGGGGCGGACCAGTTTCAGGTAGTCGTCCGTGCCCCAACTGCTCAGGTCGGCAAAGGCGATGGGCGACCGGCGCGAAAACTCCAGGCCATCCGGCGTCACCCTGACGGCGTTGCGCGTGGGAAAGCCCTTGAACGCCACCAGCGGCGGCACCAGCAGGCCCAGCACGGCCAGCGCCGCGCCCAACCCGATCGGCCCCCGGTTCAGCACCACCAGCATGAAGCTGCCCGCCGCCAGCACGAACGCCAACGGCACCGACAACTGATGCCATCGCGTGTACACCGCCGCCTGGATCCCTTCACTGCTTTTCATGCTTGCCGCCCATGCTGGTCTGTCGTTTGCGAAATCATCCGGCGGATCGCCGGCTCAATTGTTTGCTTTTATCAGATTGGACCCGTTGCCGCCCATCGGCACCGAGCGAATGTCAGGCATGCGGTCCGGATCGGGCCAGTATTCGACCTTGATGATCGCTTCCTGGAAGATGTCGTCATCGACCAGCACCTCGGTGCGCAGCACCGCGCAGCCATTGCTGACGTTGAACTTCACGACCTCTTCCCACGGTTTGCTCGTGAACTCGATGGGTTGGCTCCGGTCCTTGCGTATCCAGCGCCACGCATCGGCCCATCCCGGGCGCGAGGCCATGTTGTCCACGTACTTGTCCATGCGGTCGGCCCACGTTTCCGGCTTGGGCCGGCCTTGCACGAGCTGCGCATTGGAGGGGCCGCGCGGCTGCAATTCGGGGTCATTCGAACGCATCGACCCCTTGCTGGACACCACGGCGCTGACGCCCTCGCCCACCAGCTTCAGGCTGTAGGCGTAGTCGCTGTGTTCGGTATAGCCGGGCATCATCACTTCCAGCACCAGCCGGTCACGGCCAAAAATTTCGCCTTGCCACAGGCCCTTCCAGTCCAGCGTCACACGCACGCCGAACACCGCACGGTTGAACGCATCGAGTTCCTCTTCGCGGTTCTCGAACGGCGGGCGGTCTTTCACGTCTTCATACGCGGCCGAGCGCATGCAGCAACGGGTGTACCAAATTTCGAGCTCGCTGTCCTTGGCGCTATCGCCCCAGAACTTGAAATACAGGCCCGCCGCAAGCAGGCACAGGCCCAGCACGATCCAGCCCCAGACCGGAATCCCCAGCAGCACGGTGCCGCCGCTCGTCAACCCGACCATCGCGCTGCCAAACCCGCCGGCGCCCGCCACCACGCCCGCCGCGCTGAAAGCGCCGCCCAGGCTGACCAGCGACGCGGCCACGCCGGTCAGGCCGGACAGCAACAGGAACATCGAGGAAGTCGCATACGCGCCGCCCGCCTCGTAGTTCTTGACGTCATATTGATCCACGGCGCTGAGCGCGTTGTTGGCGCCATCCACAAACGTGGCCGCAGCGGCAAACACCGCGCCCGCCGTGCGCACCGTGGCCAGACGCATGTTCAGGGTCAGGTTCATCGAATACGCGGTATTCGTGCCCACGCGCGCGCCGATCGCGCCCGCCGTGGCTTCGATCGCCACGCTGCCCACGCCCAACACGCCGGACGTGATGCCGAACCACGCCTTGCGCGCCGCCTTCGCATCGCCGATGGCGTCGGCCTTGTTCAAGTCCGACACAGACGTGTACAGGGCCACCAGCGTCAACACGCCCGTCGCGCTGGCGTTCTGGCCGTCCCGCGTCTTTGCCCACTTGACCAGCCCCGCCAGCGGCGACATCGTGGGCGCCGGCAAGGCCAGCACCCTGGGCGGCGACGGCAGGGACAATTGCGGCGAGGCCGCGGGGCGAGAAGGCGGCGGCGCGTTGGCCGCCGCGTTCAGCTGCGCGTCGACCTCCTCGGGAATGATGTAGTTGATGGTCAGCGGGGTGGACCGTTCGGCCTGCGTGCCGATCCAGCCGGACTGCATGTGCTTGTTCGCGTAGATCCCGCCCCCGCCGCCGACCGTGACCGACGTCAGATTCGGCTCCCAGACGATCTGGTGCATGTCCGCGATCATTCGCGGCAGCGTCGTCGTATGCGTGCGCACCGCCACCACGATGTTCATGCGCGCCGACACGGACAACGTGACGCGCGCCGCCACCCGTTCGGCGATGGGGTCGCCCGACAGGGTCATACGCAAAAGCTGCGTGGCCATGAAGCGGCCAATGGCCGAGCCCGCCGCCCGCATGGGCGGCAGCTTCCCCTCGGCCGCCCGCAACTTGATCCAATCGTTGTAGCTCTTGACCATCTTGCGCAGGTTGGACACCTGCTTGGAGATCACCTTGCCTTTGCCTTCCCGGTTCAGGAAGGCCAGCAAGTCGCCATCGTTGCCCGCCAGCGATCGCCATAGCGCCTCGTAGGTGCCGTCGACCATGTCCTCGTCTTTCAGCGCGTCATCGATGGCCTTGTGCTCGCTGGCCACCGCGCCCGCCCCATCGACGCACATCGCCATGTCGTCTTCCAGGCGCTCGCCGGCGGCGGCGTCCTTGGGCGAATATGCCTTGCAGGCCAGCCAGAACGTATCGCGGCCATACCACCAGGCCCAGTCCTTGCCCGCGCCCTCGATCTTGTCGCGCATGCGGGCTATGGCCGCCTTGTTGTCGCTGAGCGTCTTGGCGACCTTGCCGGTGTCGATGCGCTCGCGCAAGCGCTGGCGTTCGTCGCTGGACGAGTCCATCTGCTTTTCCAGCCCGTCGATGATCTGCGCCACCGCCACCTCGCGCAGCCGGGTGGGCTCCAGATGATGCTCGGCCAGCTCGCCCATGCACTTGTTGCGCCAGGTGGAAATGTCGGCCAGCACGCCCACCGGGTCGCGCAGCGCCAGCGCCACGCCGCCCTTGGGCGTCATCTGCCGCATCTTGCCGGCCATCTCCGCCGCCTGCCCGCCAAATACGCTGACGCCGGGGGTCAGCGTGTTGGCAAACAAGGTCGCCGCGCCGGCGGCGTCCCGGAACTCGATCGAATGCTTGGCCAGATTGGCGCCGTCTTCCGCCACGCGAAAGCCGGTTTCGGGCTTGGGGTAGCCCCCCGCCCAGACGGCCTTGGCGTCCAGCTCCACCATGACCTTCTTGCGCCAGCGATCATTGCGCGCCAGCTCGCGGCGGATATCCTGCGTCCACCACACGCGCGAATAGCCGACCCACACGCTGCGCGACGCGTTTGCGGGCGCCTCGACGTTGATCAACGCGGATTCCAGGCCGTGGCCTTCGCGCGTGCACGTGAACGTCGGTTGCTCGGACGGTCGGTTGTCGTCGTCAACCGGCACTTCCTTCATCTGCCCCGTTGCCGTGGCCGCGAACGCGCGCCAGCCGTAGCTGCGGCGCGGATCCCACAGGTACACGTAGCCGGCGGTGATGGCGCGCAGCATGTAGGCGCCCTGGCGCATGGTCTCGTAGTACAGCTCGGGATCCATGTACACGCCGTCGGGCAAATCGTTCTTGCCGCCCGGCACGTACGCAATTCGCATCGGCAGGATGGGCAGCCCCGGCCGGCCGCAGAACTTGCCCTTGCAGGGCAACGCGTCGTAGTCAGTCGTCATGCTTGCAGATCCTCCCGCGCGTGCGCCTCTTGCGCAAACCGCTGCCAATCCTCGTCGTCCATGTCCTGCGCGGCGCCGCGCAGGCGGCCGCCTTCTTCTTGCACCTCGCGCAGCAAGGCCGCGAAGGACGGCGCACGTTCCAGCGGCGCGTCCAGGCGCACACGCCAGGCGGCGAACAGCGCCGCGTCTTCATCGTCGTCAATCCCGCAATCCGCGGCCGCGTCCAGCGCGCGGCGAACCGCGTCCAGCACGGACGGCCCCACGCACAGGCCTTTCGCGTTCAAGCGCTGCAGCACCGCGTTGATGCGTCCCAGCCGCGCAAGGCGCGGCCAGTCAGGCGTCACGGTCTGCATCGGACCCGGCACATCGGGCAGCACCTGCCAGCGCGCAAAGCCGTCTATCGTCATCCACGTGACGCCCGGTATCCACGAGGCGGGCGCCGTGCCCGCATACAGCTCGCTCTGGTACTGCGTGGTGCGTGGATCCCAGAATCGCAGGATGCGCACGCGCGCCTGCGCGTCGCGCAAACGGGCGCGCAGCGCGAGCCGCTGCGCCACTTCGGCCAGCGGCAGGTCCGTGGCCAGCCACGCCGCCATCGACCGCGGGCGCTTGGCGGCGGGCGCGGGACGCAAGGCTTCGTCCACCGCCACGCGGATGCTGGCGTTGATCAGCCGCTCATGGCGGATCTCGTCCGGCACCTCTGCCAGATACAGCGGTGGCGCGGCCGCGCCCTGCGAGATCAGATCGACCTCGCGTCGCGCCAATCCCGCAGCCGCGATGTCGTCGGCCAGCGGATCGGCCAAGGTGGAATCGCACAAGAGCAGCACGCGCCGGCTGGCGCGGCCGTCCAGCACCGCCCGCAAGCCCGCGATGGCGCGTTCGACACAGTCCTCGGCGCGAGGCGGTTCCCAACGTCCTTGAGACGCTTGCGCAAGACGGGGCGTTGACGATGCCATCATGCCGCCAATGCGCCGCTGCCGGCCGCGTCTTCGAGCGCCGCGGCGCAGCCTTCCATATCGCCCTGCGGCGGCTGCGCCGGGCCGGTTCCGCTTTGCGGTCCCACCCAGTTATGCACACCCGCCTTCAATTCCACCTTGCCTGGCGCATGCAATTGAATCCCGCCGCCCTCGATCCGCATGTACGCGCCGGCCGCGGTGGCCAGCACCTTTTTCGATGCGTTCACGTCCACGGCGCCTTGGGCCGAGGCCAGCGTCACCGACTTCTCGGCGGCCAGGCGCATGCGCGCCTTCTGGCTTTGCATCCGCAACTGCCCGCCTGCCGCGTGCAACCGGATCCCTTTCTCCGGCACGGCCCGGCCGTCGCCGCCCAAGCCTTTGGTGAACAAGACCACGCCCTGCGCCACGCACAGGGACAGGTGCGCGCCGGCGGCCCAGTTCACGTCCGGCGCCACCTGGCACAAGGTGGCGCCCGCCACGGCAAACGCGTTCTTTGGCGTGTACTGGCCAATGCCCTTCGGGGCGCTGACCTGGATGTGCGGCAGGCTGTACGCCGGCACCTGCGCGCCCTCCTCGGCGCGGGTGCCTTCGATGATCTTGCGCACGGCGTCCAGTTCATCCAGCGGACGCGTCTTGTCGCCGTCGCCGGACAACTTCGCTTCCTGGCGCGCCGCCGTGGCCGACAGCTCTTTGGCCTGCTCGATGGCCTTTTCCATCTGCTGGATGGCCGGCTCGCTATCCAGCAGGCCGCCCGTCGCGCCCTCGCGCTTGTCCGCGCTGATCAGCAGGCCCTCGCCCGCGCGCAACGCCACTGCCTCGCTGGTCGCCAGTTCCGCACCATGTCCCAGGTCCGACAGCCGCTCGTTGTCGCGCTGCTGCTTCAGGTGGCCCAGGTTCAGCCGCGCCTCGGCCTGCGTGGTCGATGCCGTCAGGCGCGACTGTCCCGGCGTGTCGTCCTGCACCAACTGGTTGTAGCCGCCCATGCCCTGCCCGCTATCGGCCAGCGCCTGTGTCTTGAAGCCCGACATCACCACGTTGTGCGCGTGCCCGGCCTCGCTGCCCGCGAACCAGGCAGGCGCGTTGCCGGTGGCCTTGGCCGCGCCGGCCTGCACCTGGTTGTTGGCGGCGTTCTCGCTGCCCGCGCCGTTATACAGCGCGCCAACCACCACCGGCCGGTCGATGTCGCCGTGCATAAACTGCACCAGCACCTCCTGGCCCAGGCGGGGCACGAAGTGACCGCCCCAGTCCGATCCCGCCACCGGTTCGGCCACGCGCACCCACGTGCCCAGCGCGTCGCTGGCCGGCGCGTTGTCTTCGCCCGCGGGGTGATCCTGGCGATTGCTGGACGCGCTGCCGCGCTGCCAATGGAATTGGATCTTGATGCGATGGTCGCGGTCCGTATGGACCGGATCATTCGCCCCGACCACCAGCGCCGTCTGCGCGCCGTGCACGGTGGGACGGGGATGCAGACGCGCGCCGTGGCCATCCAGCGTGCTGGGACGGTACTCCAGCGTGGCGGCGATCGCCTCGAAGCGGTTGCGATAGAAATCCGCCCCGGCGCCATCGGCGTTGTCTTGGTCCTGGTTTTCCCCTGCCGCGCCCAGGGCGTCGGCCACCGCCCGGCCCAGGCTTTCATCGAAATTGTTGCGGGCCTCGTGCGCGATGCGCAGCACCACGAATTCCGCACCCGCCCCCTGCGACGGCCCGAAATGCCCCGTCAGCGTAAAGCGCTGCCCCGGGGCCAAGGTGCGCGCTGTGCCCTCGCCTTCATGCAACGACTGGCGCACCCGCTGCGCGGCCAACGCGTTGTGCGCCAGCCGCTCGCCTTGGGCGCCGTCTTCGAACAGATACTGGCCGGGGTAGTCCGAATCCGCCAGTTCCACGGCGTTGGCCAGCTTGTCCTCGACTTGCGCGCTGACCCGCCGCGCCTGCATCGCGCGGTAATCCCACGTGGCCAGCCGCACGGCGTTGGTGCGCCACGCGCGGCGCTGGCGCCACGCCTGGATGGTGTCTTCGGTTTCGGTCGCGTCCGCCCGCTGGAACTTGATGCTGTCTTGCGGCCCGGCCTTGAATGCGCCGTTGTGGTCGGCAATGACCACGGTATGGCCGCCCGGCGCGCCGTCACCGGCCTCGTGCTCGACCCAATAGAAGAGCCCCTCTTCGGCCAGCAGCCGCTCGACAAAGGCGTAGTCGGTCTCGCGGTACTGAATGGTCAGGCTGCGCTTGGCGTAAGCGTCCCGGTCCTTCACTTCCCAGCGCCACTGCGCCGCCACCGCGCCCTGCCCGTTGTAGTCCCCGAACACGCTGTCCACGATGTCGATCACCGACAAGTCCTGGAAGGCGAAGCTGTCGCGGCGCTGGCGCAGCAGCGCCAGCCACGGCTCGATGCGCAGCCGGTAGCGCGCGAAGCCGCCGTTGGCCCCTTCAAAGCGCGCCTCCGTCACCAGGCCGCACCACACGCGATGCGCGTCGCGGCCCAAGGCCGTTTGCAGCTTTACCTGCGCCGGCTGGCCGATCAGCGACTTCAGCGGCACATGCGCATCGTCCGACAGCGCATCGACCATCAGCGCAAAGCCGCCATCGCTCAGTTGCTCGGTGCCCTGAAGACGCTCGGCCAGCAGCTTGTCCGGCCCCAGCGGCGTGCACAGGTCGAGCAGGCGGTCGGCCTGCGTGAAGCCCGCGCCCAATGGGCTGGCGGCGGCAAGTGTCTGAGCCATGTTGGCGTAACCTCTCTGTCTTGAATCAGCTCATGCGGAAGCGGAATTCGCCGTTCTTGCCCGCACTGACACGGATCTTGGCGATCGCCTCACCTTGCGCCATGCGGCTGAGGACCTGCCCGGCAATCTCGGGCAGCAGCGTTCCATTGAGGATGTGATCGACATTGCGCGCCCCCGTGTCCACTTCGGTGCAGCGGGCCAGCACCGCCTCGACCAGCGCCTCATCCCATTCGAACACCGCGCGGTGCGTGGCCGCCACGCGGCGCGCGATGCGGCCCAGCTTCAGTTCGATGATGTGCGCCAGCGCGTCATCGTCCACGGGGAAGTAAGGAATGGTCTTCATGCGGCCCAGGAAGGCCGGCTTGAATGCCTTGTACAACTGCGGCATCAACAGCTCGGACAAGGCGTCCGGCGTCGGGCGCTCCGCGGCCGGCTTGTTCAGGCACGCCTGCATGATGGCGCTGGAGCCGACGTTCGACGTCAGGATGATCAGCGTGTTGCGGAAGTCGATTTCGCGCCCCTCCGCGTCGTCCATCACACCCTTGTCAAAGACCTGGAAGAACAGCTCCAGCACATCGGGGTGAGCCTTTTCGATTTCATCCAGCAGCACCACGCTGTAGGGCTGGCGGCGCACCGCCTCGGTCAGCACGCCGCCTTCGCCGTAGCCCACATAGCCCGGCGGCGAGCCCTTCAGGCCCGAAATGCTGTGGGCCTCCTGGTACTCGCTCATGTTGATCGTGACGAGCTTGCGTTCGCCGCCATAAAGAATGTCGGCCAGCGCCAGCGCGGTCTCGGTCTTGCCCACGCCCGACGGACCCACGAACAGGAACACGCCCTTGGGCTTGTCCGGGTCTTCCAGCCCGGCGCGCGCCGTGCGAACGCGCTGCGCGATGGCCTCCAGCGCGTGGTCCTGCCCGATCACCCGTTCGGCCAGCAGCGGCTGCAATTGCAGCACCGTGCGGATCTCGTCGTTGACCATGCGGCCCAGCGGAATCCCGGTCCATGCCGAGATGATCTCGGCCACGATCTGCGCGTCCACGCAGGCCGGCACCAGGGGCTGTTCGCCTTGCAACGCCCGCAGCTCGTCCATCAAGCCCGCCAGACGCTGCTGCGCGGGCGTCAGCGGCACGGCCTGCGCGGCCTTGCGGCGCGACGAGGACGGCGGCGTCCCCGCGGACGCCTCCGCGGCCGCTTCCTGCGGCGCGGTCTCCAGCTCCGCCCGCAAGGCGTGTATCCGCTCCACCAGGTCCATTTCCGCCGCATGGCGCGACTCGGCATCGGCCAAAGTCTGCGTAACCGCCGCGATCTCGTCGCGCAATTCGTCCAGGCGCGCGTGCGACGCACCCGTGGCGGCTTCGCGCTGCAACGCCGCCTGTTCGGCGCGAAGGCGCGTCAGGCGATGCCGCGCATCATCGATCAAGGCCGGCGTGGCGCTGCGGCCCAACGCCACGCGCGCGCACGCCGTATCCAGCACACTGACCGCCTTATCGGGCAACTGGCGGCCGGTGATGTAGCGATGCGACAGCCGGGCCGCCGCGCTGATCGCTTCGTCCAGGATGCGCACACCGAAATGGCGCTCCATCAGCGGCGCCATGCCGCGCAACATCGACGCGGCCAGCGTCTCGTCCGGTTCCTCCACCTTGATTACCTGGAAGCGGCGCGCCAGCGCGGCGTCCTTCTCGAAGAACTTCTTGTATTCGCTCCAGGTGGTCGCGGCGATGGTGCGCAGTTCGCCGCGCGCCAGGGCCGGCTTGAGCAGGTTGGCCGCGTCGTTCTGCCCCGCCTGCCCGCCCGCGCCGATCATGGTGTGGGCTTCATCGATGAACAGGATGATGGGCGACGGACTCTTCTTGACCTCGTCGATGACGTTCTTCAAGCGGTTCTCGAACTCGCCCTTGACGCTGGCGCCCGCTTGCAGCAGACCCATGTCCAGCGTGCGCAGCGTCACCTCGGCCAGCGCGGGCGGCACGTCGCCCGAGACGATGCGCAGCGCCAATCCCTCGACCACCGCCGTCTTGCCCACGCCCGCCTCGCCGGTCAGGATGGGGTTGTTCTGCCGCCGCCGCGTCAGGATGTCGATCATCTGGCGGATCTCGGCGTCCCGCCCGATCACCGGGTCGATCTTGCCCTCGCGGGCGCGTTCGGTCAGGTTCGTGGTGTATTGGTCCAGGGCCGGGGTGGCCGACAGCGCGGGCGCCGGCTGGCCAGCGTCGCCCTGCGGCCCCGCGCCATCGGCAAAACCCACGGCTTGCCCGGCCTCTTCCGAACCGGCCGTCAAGGCAGCAAAGTCATGCTTTAACGCATCCAGCCGGAACGATTCGAACAGCGTCGATCCGCGCCGCGCCAGTTGCGCCAGATCGGGCTCGGTCAGCAGGGCCAGCAACAGGTGGCCGGACCGGATGCGCGTCGTCTGGGTATCGAGCGACGCAATCAGCCACGCGTGTTCAAACAGCTTGGGTAGATGCGGCGAAAACACCGGGGTGCGCGTATTGCCGTTCTTGAAGCGGCCGATTTCCGCATTCAGGTCCGCCTCCAACGCGTCGGTCTTGATGTGGCAACGCTGCGCGATGACGCTCACGTCGCTGGCCGGCTTTTCCAGCAAGGCCAGAAACAGATGCTCCAGATCCACTTCGTAGTGGCCTTGCGCCATGCACAGGCTGGCGGCGCGTTCGGCGGCCTGGCGGCAGGTCTGGTTGAGCTTTCCGATCAAGGTCTTCAGCGGTGTGGCCATGAGTCTCTGAGGGTGATGGGGTCAATGAATGGTGTGCAGTTCGTAACTGGCGTCGTCGCGGTCTTGCCGGGCGGGCTCGGTGCAGAGGAACGAATTCCAGCCCAGGCGCACCTCGCCGCCCCCGCCCAACTGGCTGGGGGTGACGCTCTCGCGCGCCAGCACCAGCCGCACCTCGTATTCGAACGTCATCCCGCCGAACATCGTCAGCAGTTTCTCCAGCGCCTGCGCGCGCTCGCCACCCGGCAGGAAGTCGGTGAACGCCTGGCCCGACAAGGGGCCGATCCAAAGCCGGATGCGCAGGTCGCGCTGCCAGATGCGGTCGCCAGCAAGCGCCGACACGCCCAGCACGGCGCCAGGATGCCCAAGCTGCGTGCGGTTCTGCGGCGGCACGTCATACCAGCGGCCGACGAACTGTTCCACGCGCAGCGGCACGCCAAAGTAATCCTGAAGCACGCGCTGCAGGTACGGCGCCGACACCGGCCGCTGACGCGCCGCCGCCGCGTAGTGCGCGATCGATTCGTCATAGACGCGGCCCGCGCCGTTGTGCAGCCGGTCCCGCAGCGCCGGATGGCCGATGCCGCCCAAGGCCAGCAGGAGCGGCAGGTAATGATGGTCCTGTTCGGTTTCGTGCCGCAGCGGCATGCGGTACTTCTTCCACGCCGCGTAGAACAGCGCCGCCGCCCGATTCGAAAAAATGTCGAAGAACGCGCGTGCGCCCCTGTCGCGCCGCAGGCTTTCGCGGTTGGCCAGCATTTCCGAGTAGTGCAGCGGCAATGCGCCCTGCCCGCCCAAGAGGCCAAAGAATGCGGGCGTCACGTCCACGCGGCCCAGCCTGCCTTCGGCCACGGCGGCCTGCCGCGCAGCCTCGTCCGCCAGCACTTCGCCGTTCTTGTCGTACGCCACCGCATCCACGATCTCGCTGGGCGGAAAGCCCAGGCCCGGCGCGTTGGGAAAGCGCAGGTGCACCGGCACCGGATGACGAGTCGCTCCGCGCTCCTGCCGCGCAAAACATTGCTCCAGCAGGCGCACCGCCTGAAAAAACTTGAAGCGCTGCGGCTCGGCCAGCAGCGCGTCCATCACGCTAGGATGGCGTCGCCGTTGCAAGGGGGGCATCGTAGAAGTTCCTCCGCGCCGCGGCGCGACAACACAACCAACTGCACGAAACTGTTCGCGTGCACATAGAGGCCGAAGAAGCGGTTGATGACCGCCACGAACGTGTGCAGGCTGGTGCCCACGAAGTGGTCTTCATTGACGGTCAACCGGATTTCGATGCCGCGCACGAAGGTGGCGAACGGTTCGCCCGGCATCCAGTGCGTGGCGGGCTTGTAGTCCAGTCCGACCAGCCCTTCGATCTGGCGCGCGGCCACGGCCGAGCCGGACAGGTCGTACAGGCGCAGCGTTTCCTTGAGCGCCGGCAAACCGCTTTGCACCAGGGACAGATGGTTCAACGCCAGATGCGAAATCAGGCGCCAATGCGCCGCGCGGCCCTGCTGGAACCGGTGCGAATGCGTCGGGCGGCGCAGCATGCGGATCGTGCGCGCCACCGAACCGCCTTCCAAAAACAGGTCGCCGCCCGCCTGGCCCACCGCAATCTGCGACGGCAAGTCCCGATTGGTGCAGGTCAGATCCAGGCTCAGCGTTTCGGTCTGCGGCACCGACGGGTCGAAATCGATATCGACGATCGAAATCTCCGTCTCGTAGCCCGGGCTGCGCTGCGCCATCGATGCATCGCGCCGCATCGTCCAGTAGTGGCCCGCCTTTTCGGGCGACTCGCCATGGTGCAGCGAATAGAACGGCCTGAATTCCACGACCGCATCGCCCTGCGCGTTCTGACGCACCTGGCGCACGCGGTCGATCGAATAGACCTCGTAACCATAGGCCCGCCGCGCGTCCGCCACCACAGGGTACGACGCCGACGCATGCGTGACGCGGATGGGATCCGCACGCTGCGAAAACAGGTTCGATACCGGCGTGCAACCGAGCCGCAGATTGTCGGCGGACGTCGACTCCAGCAGCCGCGCGGTATTGGAATCCGCGCGCAGGCCGCTTACCGGCAGGTGCAGCGTGAACTGGCGCACCGTGCCCAGATAGGGGCGCAGCGCGGCCAGGTCGATGTCCACGAAGTTGAATTTTTCCGAAAACACGAAGTACTCGGCCAGCAGGCGATACGCCGGGTGCGAACTGGCCGGAAAGTCGATCAGCGCGTCTTCTTCCGCCAGCCCGACCTGCCCGACCGGAATGGCGGGCAGACGATCCCAGCGCCCCGGTTGCAGCTCGACATAGGCCGCGGCGGCGCGCAGGAACAGCGCGTCGCGCAATGCCGCCACGAATGACGGTTCACCGTGCAGGTACACCCGAAGCCGGTCCACGCCCAGGGCCCCGAAATGCTGGTTCTCGCCGAGGCAACGCAGGGTGACGGAAAAGCGCCCGGTCACGCCGGCCGGCAGCTTGGCCGTGGCGGGCGCATTGGCGCTGGACTCAAAGCCGGCGCGCAGGACTTCGACAGGCGCCAGCGTGACCTCATAGGTGGTGCGAAACCGGCACGACACGCCCCGCACCGGGTGCGACTTCAGTTCCGTGCCGCGCGCAATCCGGACCGGCGCGGTCAGTTGCGCGCCCGCGCCGCCAAGGTCGAACTGCGCGATGCTGCAAGAGGGAAATGGCCGCAGGTAATGCGGGTACATCACCTCGAACAACGCTTCAGTGAATTCAGGGTAGTCGTCGTCCAGCTTCTTGTTGATGCGCGCGCTCAACAAGGCGAACGACTCGATCATGCGTTCAACGTGCGGATCTTCGCAGGTCTCGCCCGACAGGCCGAGCCGCGCGGCGATCTTCGGGTAGCGTTCGGCGAAGTCGCGCGACGACGAGCGCAGAAAGCCCAGTTCGCGCTCGTAATAAGGCAGCAATTCTTCCATTGTTGTCTTTCCTTCCAGCGCGCCAATGCACCTGCGTTACGAATGGGGACTCAGACCGTGGCCGGGCTCTTGGCCCAGCCCTTGGTCACGGAGTACTGCAGCGTCGAGGGCTGCAACGTGGCGTCGAAGGTGACGGGCTCGTGGGCCGGTCCCACGTCCAGCATCGCCGTGATCGCGAAATACAGCACCGACGTCGCGCGGCTGTCCACCTGGAGCATCACCCGCACGTGCGTCAGGCGAGGCTCGTGGCGCGCGATCGCCTGCTCCAGCGACCGGCAGATGAATTCGCGGTCATAGTGGCTGGCAAGACTCAATCCGGAAAAGTCCGACAGGCCGTACGTCAGCACCGACCGCTGGCAGTTGGGGAAGCGCCGCAGGTCTTCCTCGGTGAACACCATGCGGGTGTTCAGCAAGGCCTCGATGTCGCGCGCCACCGTTTCCTTCATCTCTTCGATCGACAGGCGGCGCAGCGCATAGGGCGATTGGCCCTCCGCCTCGAACAGCTTGTCGAACAGACTCGGTTCGAATCCTTTCATCGGGGCCTGATCAATCCGGAGACAGCAAAAAAATGGACAGCGGCCCGGCTCGGGCCGCGGTCTCTTGGCAACCTGGCAGCGATCAGACCGAGTAGGTCTTGTCGTTCTTGGTCAGGCTCCAGGCGCCCTGGGCGTTGCCGCCCTGGTTGCCGCCGACCTTCTGCTGCGTGTACTTCCACTGCACGGCGGCGTACTTCAGCGAGAACGACTCGTGCGGCAGGCCTTCGGCCACCACTTCCGGCGCCACGCGCGCAATGATCACGTACTTGAGCTTGATTTCCAGGTACTTGACCCGATTGCCCTCACCGTCCGCGCGCAGGAAATCGATGGTGACTTCATCGAACGTCGTGCCGCCGGACGCGTGCTGATACAGCAGCGGACTGACCACGTCCAGATCCTTGGTGAAGACCATTTCGCCGTGTTCGGTGCGCTCGGCGGTATGGCCGCCCGAGGTCGACGCCGTGGCCGAACGCGGCTGGATGATTTCATGGCGCCACGAGCTGACTTCGATCCAGTCCGGGTGGTCCTTGTCTTGCGATTCGCCCTTGAGCGCCGGATTGCCGAACTTGACGTAGATGTCCTTCATTGTTGATAACCTCTTTCAATGGATGAGTGGTCAGTGCAATGACGATCAGGATTTCTGAGCCTGAGCCGGCAGTTCGGCAACCAGGCGCAACGAGATCGAGAGTTCGTCAAGCTGGAAATGCGGCCGCAAAAACGCCACGGCGCGGAAGACGCCTGGACGTCCCGGGACCTCGGCCACCTGCACCGAAGCTTCGCGCAGCGGAAACTGCGCTTTTTGTTCCTGCGTCGCGTTGTCGTCCAGCAGCACGTACTGCGACACCCAGCGATTCAGGAAACTCTCAACGGACTGCGCCGACGCGAAGCTGCCGATCTTGTCGCGCATCATCGCCTTCAGGTAATGCGCCACGCGCGACACCGAGAAGATGTACTGCAGCTGCGCCGACAACACCGCATTGGCGTTGGCGCTGTCCGTGTTGTATTTCTTGGCCTTCTGCACCGACTGTGCGCCGAAGAAGGCCGCGTAGTCCGAATTCTTGCAATGCACCAGCGGGATCAGGCCCTGATCGCTCAGTTCCTTTTCCCGGCGGTCCGTGATTGCGATTTCGGTCGGGCACTTGAGCGCGATTTCGCCGTCGTCCGTCTTGAACGTGTGGGTCGGCAGGTTCTCGACCAGACCGCCGCCTTCCACGCCGCGGATCGCGGCGCACCAGCCAAAGTCGGCAAACGCGGCCGTCAGGCGGGCGCCGAACGCCCACGCCGCGTTGCACCACAGGTACTTCGAGTGGTCGGTGCCGTCCACGTCCTCGACGAAGTTGAAGCCTTCGACCGTGGTGCCTTCCACCGGATCGTAGGGCAGGCGGCCCAGAAAGCGCGGCATGGTCAGGCCCACATAGCGGGAGTCTTCCGAATCGCGGAAGCTGCGCCACTTGGTGTATTCCACGGTGTCAAACACCTTGGCCAGGTCGCGCGGGCGGCCCAGGTCGGCAAAGCTGTCCAGGCCCAGCAGTTCGGGCGAGGCCGAGGCGATGAAGGGCGCATGCGACGCCGCGGCCACGTGCGACATCTGCTCGATGAAGTACATGTCCTCGGGCTGGCGCGTGATCTCGAAGTTGCCCAGCAATGCGCCGAACGGCGCGCCGCCAAACGTGCCGAATTCTTCTTCGTAGACCTTCTTGAACATCAGGCTCTGGTCGAAGTCGATTGCGGTCTGGAAGTCGCGAACCAGATCACGCTTGGTAGTGTTCAACACCTTGATCTTCAGCATCGGGCTGGTGTCGGTCTCCTGGCACAGGTAGTGCAGGCCGCGCCACGTGCTCTCCAGGTTCTGGAATTCCGGCGCGTGCATCACCTCGCTCAGTTGCGCGGAGATCAGGCGGTCCAGCTCGGCCACGCGCGCGTCCAGCATCGCGGAAAGATTGTCGGACACCACCACGGTGCCCTTCATGACTTCACGCACCAGCTCACCGATGATGTCTTTTGCGCGATCGTGCTCGGCCGTCGACTTGGCGACCCGGCTTTGCTCGACGATCTGGTCCAGCAGGCCGCCTTGCGCGTCGGCCGGAGCGGCAGCGGTGTTCTGTGCAGCGGCGGAATTACTCATTGCGGCCTCCCTTGTCGGTCTCGCTGGTCAACTGTTGCAGCTTCTCGGTGCTGGACAACACTTCGCCCAGCAGGTCTTCCAGCTTGTCGTTGCCCGCCAGCTTGTTGCGCAGGTCCGCCAGCTTGGTGCGGATGTCGAGCAGTTCGCGCAGCGGATCCACCTGCTGGACCACGGCTTCCGGGCGGAAATCCTCGATCGAGCGGAACTTCAGATCCACGCCGAACGTGCCGCCTTCCTCGGTCAGCGCATTCTTGACGCGGTACGCGGCGCGCGGCTCCAGCCCACGCATCACGTCGTCGAAGTTGTCGACGTCGATGTTGACGAACTTGCGGTCCTTCAGACGCGGCAGCTCGGCTTCGGATTGCGCCGAAAAGTCCCCCACCACGCCCACGACGAAGGGAAGCTCCTTCTGTTCGATGGCGTCGCCCTTCTCCACGTCATACGTGAGCTGAACGCGCGGCGGACGGACTTTCTGCAATCGTTTCTGAACGCTTTCTTTCTTGGCCATGGATGGCTCCGTGCAAAGGATCGTGGCGGTCGGTCAGGCGCGCCGGGCTAGCCGGCGCGGCCTGGGCGAATCACTTGGTAAGCAGGTCGCCGAACGGGTTCGGCGCGCGGTTGGGCTGCTGGGCGGGCTGGGTTGCGGCGGGCGACGCATTGGATGCGGCCCCCGGCGCGGCGCTGGGAGTGACCTTGGGTGCGGCAGACGTCGATGCGGCGGGTACTGCGCCCGTAGGGGCGGCGCTAGAAGGCGACGCGCTCGCCGGGGCGGGGTCGGCCTTGCGCGGCGGCTGACGCGGACGCGGCGGCGGGCGGCGGCCTTCCGGAAACAGCACATCCTGCCCCAGCGTCTCGCGCATTGCCGCGGCTAGGGCCACGGCGTCTGCGCGCGCATTGCCCGCCAGCAACGCATCGGCGCGCAGGTCCGCCAGCGACTGCATGGCCACGCGCAGGCCGCCGACGGCGCGCACGCTCTTAGCCACGAAATCATCCGGATCGCGGCTCAGCGCCTCGTCGGCCGCGACGATGGCTTGACCATATTTCTGTTCGTCGAAACGAATCTTCGCGATGTAGGACCACGGCAATCCCTTGGACGGATTGCGGACCGCAATCTCCTCGAATTGCGCGACGGCCTGGTCGGCGCTCTTTTGCTCAAGCGCCTTTTCCGCTTCGGCCATGGATTGTTTGTATTCGGTTTCCGACTGCGGTTTTACCGACGCGCAGCCGGCCATTAGGGCAACGACACCTGCGAGAACGACGAGGCGAGGAAAGCGCATTTTTAAGCACCTAGCGGGGTTGTAACTAGGGGCCGTATTTCAACAACCTTTTGTTAGCCCAGCGCTACAGCACGTGTCTTCATGTTACTTGCGTCGAAATTGCGCTTAACGTGCTGCGATCTGTATTGCTTCACACACTTCCGGTATAAAGGGCCATGTCCAAACATATCCATTTATCACGCTTCTTCGCAGTCGCGGCTTGCTCGCTTGCAAGCACCGTCATTACTGGATGTGCGGCCGTATCAGCCATCGGCGCGGTGGCCGGCTTGACCGGAAATGCGATGGAGATGGCGGGCTTGAAAAAGCCCGAAAACGCGCCTGTCGAGGTGAATTTGACGATCCATGCCGGAGAAAATTTGAATGCCAGCAGCGGACAGTCGATGGCTGTAGTTACAAAAATATACTACCTGAAGAATCCTGAGCAATTCCAACGTGCGCCGCTCACGCAATTGATAGACACTGCTGCCGAGAAAGCCACGCTCGGGGAATCCGTGCTGGGAATACGTGAGCTGACGCTCACACCCGGCCAACGGTTCGACGCCGTCGAAAAGGTCCCCAAGCAAGCCGATTACATCGCGATCGCCGGGTTGTTCTACGCGCCCGCGCCGATGCGTTGGAAGTATGTATTCAAGGTCGACGACGTGGAAGACAGTGGGATTGTGCTGGGCGCGCACGCGTGTGCGCTCACCGTCGCCACTGGCAAACCCACGTTGCCGGCGGGCCTGCCAGCCTATGACCCGGCACGCCTTTCCGGCGTGCAGTGTCCCGGTTGACGCGCATTGCGCGTAGGCCCGACTTCTATATGAAGACATGGAAAGACAAGCAAAGGGAGCGCCAACTTGAGTCACTCAGCCAAAGTCCTTTGGGGCGAAGGGTTGTTTCTGAGGCCGCAACATTTTCAGCGGCAGGATGCCTATCACGAAGACCGGCTGGCCGAGATGGCCCGCGCCTTGCATCCCTATGCGTGGGGCCTGCGCGCCGCGCGCTTCGATGCATCGGCGCTAGCTAATGGCATGTTGCGCGCCACCGAGATGAGCGCGGTGTTTCCGGACGGTGAACTCTACAACGCCCCCCACGGCGATGAACTGCCGCCGCCGGTTGCGCTGACCGCGCTGGATGGCGTCACCGAAGCGGTCTTTTACCTGGCCATCCATCCGCTCAAGGCGATTGGCGGCAATTACCGCGATGGCCAATCGGCAGCCAGCTTCGACTCACGCTACACGCACAACAATGCGCCGGCCCCCGACCTGTACACCGGGGCCACCACGGCTGAGCTGGCGTTCCTGCGCAAAGACGTGCGCCTGATCTCGGAATTCGAACCGCGCGACGCCCTGCTGGCCATTCCGGTGGCGCGCGTGCGCCGCACCGCCAGCGCGGGCTATGAGCTGGACACCACCTTCGTTGCGCCGAGCCTGTCGCTGACGGCCTCTGGCGCCCTGCATGAACAGCTGCGCCGCCTGCTGGACGCGCTGCAGGCCAAGGTGAATGCGCTGTACGGCTTTCACCGCGAACCCAGCAAGAACATCATCGAGTTCCGCTCGGGCGACGTCGCCTCGTTCTGGCTGCTGCACACGGCCAACGAGGCCTACGCCACGCTGTCGCATCTGTTTCACCACCCGCAGCTCCACCCGGAACGCCTGTTCCAGGAACTGGCGCGGCTGGCGGGCGCACTGATGACGTTCTCCAAGCTGCATACGCTGGCCGACCTGCCCGTCTACCGGCATGACGCGCCCGGCCCGGCGTTTGCCCGCATGGACGAAATCCTGCGCGACCTGCTGGAAACGGTGATCTCCACACGCTACTTCTCCATCGTGCTGGAAGAGTTGCGGCCGTCGTTCCACATGGGCAGGCTGGATTCGGAAAAGCTCGACGAAACCACGTCGCTGTATCTGGCGGTGCAGGCCGCGATGCCTGCCTCGGAACTATCCGAAAGCGTACCCATGCGCTTTAAGGTGGGCGCGCCGGAAGACGTGGACAAGCTGGTGCTGTCGGCCATGCCCGGCGTGCCGCTGGCCTACACGCCGCAGGTGCCGCCGGCGGTGCCCGTCAAGCCCGGGGCGGTGTATTTCGCGCTACAGGCGCGAGGTTCGCTCTATGACCGCATGCTGCAAGCGCGCAGCATCGCGATCTACGCGCCCGCCGGCATCCCTGAACTCAAGCTGGATTTGATTGCAGTCACCCGCTGACAGGACACGTACTTCCATGACCGCAGACGCTCCCTCCCTGATGCCCGGCGCCACCCTGCCGCCCCGGGCCGCCGAGTTCCACGCCAGCCGTCCGGCCCGGTCCTTGCTGGACTTGCTGTATGACGGCTTCCTGATGTTGTTCCTGCTCAAGAGCGGACAGGAGCCCACCGACGCCGCGGCGTTCTCGGCGCGGGTGCAGCAGTTTCTGGCGGACTACGAACGCGCCGCCAAGAAAATGGATATTCCCGCGGAGGACGTGTACGCCACGAAGTATGCATTCTGCGCCGCGGTGGATGAGACCGTGCTGAATTCGCAGTTCGCCATTCGCGATGCGTGGATGCTGCAGCCCCTGCAGCTCACCTTGTTCGGCGAACAGCTGGCCGGCGAGAATTTCTTTGCCCGGCTGGAAGACCTGCGCGCCCAAGGCGCGCCGCGCCTGCAATCGCTTGAGATCTATTACATGTGCCTGTTGCTCGGCTTTCAGGGCAAGTACCTGATCGAGGGCCAGGAAAAACTCGGCTATCTGACTGCGCGGCTGGGCGACGAGATCGCGCTGCTGCGCGGCAAGCGCACCGGCTTCGCGCCGCACTGGCCGCTGCCCGACAAGGTGGCGCACACGCTGAAACGCGACGTGCCGCTGTGGTCGATCATGGCTGTCTTTGCGCTGCTCGGCCTGCTGGCGTTTCTGGGGATGCGCCATTTCCTGAACACCGAGATGCAGACGGCGATGGCGCCGTACCACGACATCGTCAAATTGGGTCCGCGTGCCGCGCACCTGACGATTTCGCTGCCATAGCGTCCGGGCCGGCTACCGGCCCCGCTTTCACCCGCCCCCTCCCGGCGCGTGCCCCGCGCCCCGGCTCTGCCGACCGACATTCGCCACGTCCTATGAACGCCTTGCCTTCGAACGCCCCGGCCTACTCGTCATTGAACATCGCCACGCTGTCGCAGCAGGCGCGCCTGCTGCGCCTGGACACCCCGCTGAACGCCGAACTCGTGGTCGAACACCTGAGCCTGCGCGAAGGCGTGTCGCGCCTGTTCTCGCTGACGCTGGATTGCCTGGCGGCCAGCGCCGAAGTGGACGTGAGCGCGTTGCTGGGCAAGGAGATCAGCGTCAGCCTGCTGCAGGCCGATGGCGCAATGCGGCGGTGGCATGCGGTGGTGGAAGGGGTGGACGCGCTGGGCGCCGACGGCGGGCTGGCGCGTTTCCGCCTGCATGCCGCGCCGTGGATGGCCGCGCTGGCGTTGCGGCGCGACAGCTTTATCTACCAGGACCTGTCGGTGCAGGACATCGTCAGCGAGGTGTTTTCGGATTATCCCCAGGCCGCGTTCGCCTTTGAATTGAGCCAGGCGCTGGAGCCGCTTGCCGTCTGCACGCAGTATCGAGAGTCGGACCTGGCGTTCGTCGAACGCATCCTGGCCGAGGCGGGGCTGAGCTATCGCTTCGAACATCAGCAGGACGACGGCCAGTCTGCCAGCGGCGGCGCGCGCCACCGCGTGGTGATCTTCGACGCCGACGCCGCGCGTCCGCAGGACCCGGCCTCGCCCTTGCGCTTTCACCGTAGCGACGCGACCGAAACAAGCGACAGCATCACCCGGTTTGCCGCCCGGCAGGCCGTGCGGCCCAACCGCGTGGCGCGCGCCGCCTGGAACGAGCGCACGCTGAACGCGCACGCCGCGCAGAGCCAGTCGCAGGTGCAGGTGGAATCGCTGCCCGTCCTTGAAGACTACGACTACGCCGGCCATGGCCGCTATGGCGATGACGACGCGGCCGAGCAGAGCGCCGCGCGGGCGCTGCGCGCGCATGAATCCGAGGTGGTGCGCTTTGAGGGCGCGGGCACCGCCCGCTCGCTGGCGGCAGGGCACGTGTTCGCGCTGAGCCAGCACGCACGCTACGCCGAAGGCGGCGGCGGACAGGCCGCCGACGAACTGGGCGGCAACCGTTACGTGGTGCTCGACGTGACGCACGAAGCCACGAACAACCTGGGCAGCCAGGCCGCGCAGATGTTGAACACCCCGGACATGGAGCGCGGCACGTATCGCAATGTCTTCGTTGCGCAGCCCGACGCGGCCGCGTTGATGCCCGCGTGGCGCGCGCGCCCCACGGCGCCGGAAAGCCTGGCTGCCGTGGTCGTCAGCGCGGCCGATGCGCCCATCACCGCCGACCGCGACCTGCGAGTCAAGGTGCAGTTTCCGTGGCAGCGCGGCGAAAAGCCGCTTCCGGGCGGCCTGCCGCATCGCACGCATGGCGATGCCAGCGGCAATGCGCCCGGCGATGACCGCTCGGGCACGTGGCTGCGCGTGGCCAGCGCGCAGGCGGGCCCGAACTGGGGCGCGCATCACCTTCCGCGCGCCGGCACCGAGGTCATCGTTGAATTCATCGACGGCGATATCAACCAGCCCGTTGTCGCCGGGCAGCTCTACAACGATGCGGATCTGCCGCCCTGGTCCGCCGGCGAAGACGGCGACGCCAATCACGCCGGCGTGTTGAGCGGGTGGCACAGCCAGGGCCTGGATGGCGCGGGCCGCAACCAATGGCTGTTCGACGACACCAAGGGCAAGCTGCGCACACGGCTGGCCAGTTCCACCGCGGCCACGCAACTTGGGCTGGGCTACCTGGTGGAACAGGATCTGGACGACGCCAGCCGCGGCCAATGGCGCGGCACCGGCTTTGAACTGCGCTCGGATGCGTGGACGGTCGTGCGTTCCGGTCAGGGCATGCTGTTGTCGGCCACCGCGCGGGAACAAGGCAAGTCGACGCAAGCCGATGCAGAAGAGGCCTTGCTGCTGCTGCGCGGCGCGCAGGACGCGTCGCGCCGGTTGAACGACAGCGCGGGCCAGCACAAGGCGCGCCCGCTGGCGGCGTCCGAAGGCTACGAGGATCTGCTCAAGGCGCTGGACCCCAAGCTGGAAGGCCGCTACGCCGCTCAGGTGAACGGGCAGGCCGCGGGCAAGGCCGTCGATGGGAAACGCACCGGCGAGGCCGCCGTCGAGCGCATCAACGGTCCGCATCTGTTGATCGATTCGCCGAACTCGCTGAACCTGGCCACGCCGGCCAGCGCCGTGTTGCACGCGGGCGAACACCTGCACGCCACGGCGCAGTCCGATGCGCATGTGGCCGCCACGCAAACCTATGCGGCGGTGTCGGCGCGGTCGGCCAGCGTGTTCGCGCAGCAAGGGGCGATACGCGCGGTTTCGGCGCACGCGCCCGTGTCGCTGCACGCGCACACCGACATTCTGGAAGCCCTGGCGGGGCAAGACATCACCGTCACGTCATCGGCCGAAGGCATCGAGATCCTGGGCCAGCAGCGCGTCACCTTGCAGGCAGCGGGCGGCAGCGTCATTCTCGACGGCGCCGATATCGTCTTCAAGGGACCGGGGCTGTTTTCGGTCAAGGGCGCCACGCACAACTTCGTCGGCCCCGGCAGCGACGCCGCCGCGCTGCCGGCGCTGCCCAGCACCACGGTCGACGACCCGCTAATCGTCAGCGCAGAGCTTATCCACAAGGACGGCGCCCTGGCCTCGGCGGCCAAAAAGGCCGGAACCAGCCTGATGGCCGGTTTCGGCGGCGCGGCGGGTGCGGGCGGGGGCCTGGGCGGATTGGGCGACCTGGCGCCCAGCGGCTTGGGCGAGCTGGGCAAGACGGCCGCCGGCGCGGCCGCCAAGCTCTCGCAATTTGCCGGCCAGGCAAACACCTTGGCCGGGCTGGCGAAAAATCCCATGGGCGCGTTGTCGCAGGCGCCGGGCTTGCTCGGCGGCATGGGTTCGACGCCCTCCGCCGTGGGAGGCTTGCTGAACACGGCCAAGAACACGATGGGCATGGTGTCGCAGGCGCAAGCCATGATCGCCAACCCGATGTCCGCGCTGCCCGCCGCCTCCGGCATGCTGGAGTCCATCGCGCCTGGCGCGGGCGGCATGATCGACGGCGCGACGGCAGCCGTTGGCACGGTCTCGAAGGCGGCTGAATGGGTCAAGGACCCCACCGCCGCCCTGCCCGCCGCGACCGACATGCTGGCTTCGGCCGCGCCCGAAGGCGCGTCCAAGATGATCACGAGCGCCGCGTCGATCGCGGGACTGGGCAAGGGTGCAGAGGTAGGTTCGGGCGCGGGACTTGGCGCCGACGGCGGACTGACGAGCGCGGCCGCGACGCCGTCTTTCGCGCCGACGGGGACCGGCGCTGCGCAATCGGCGGCTGCAGGATCGGCGCCAGCGTCGGCATCAAGCCCGATGACTGCGGCGAGTGCGTCGCCGGCCGCCGACCCGGCAGGCGCAGGCGCATCGGCTACGGCAGGGACATCGGCAACGGCAGGTGCGTCGGCTACTGCGGGTGCATCGGGAACGGCAGGTGCGTCGGGCACGGCAGGCGCATCGACGCAGACCACGGCTTCCGCGACCACGGCAACACCGCCATCCGCGGCCCCCTCCGCCGCTTCAGGAACTCCGGCGTCCGCGTCGGCACAGGCCTCGTCACCGGCCTCGCAATCAGCCTCGGAAACGGCGTTGGGATCGGGATCGGCCGCGACGTCGGAATCCGCCGCGACGTCCGCCCCGCAGGCCACAGCGGCCGCAACGCCTCCGTCTTCGGCGGCCCCCGCCGCCGCGGCGCCCGCGGCATCGCCCGCAGGCGCCATGGTTGACAACAGTGCGCATCCGGCCAACGGCACCCTGCAAGCGCCGTCCGCATCCGACGCCGGAACACAAACGCCCACGCTTGCCACGGCAGCGGCCGGCAGCGGCGCCGCGTCTGCAATTCCTTCCCAAGCAAGCGCCAGCGCCGGCGTGGGAAGTAGCTCCGGCGCGGGCGCGGGCATCGCTTCAGTCGCTGGTGCGGGTGTCGCATCGGGCGCAACCCTGGCAGGCACAGGCATCGCGTCCAATGCGTCGCTCGCCGGTGCGGACACCGGCGACGCCTCCAGCATGTTCCTGGCAGATGCGAACCCGGGCATTGCATCCGGCACGTCCTTCACAAGCGCGGACGCAGGTATTGCCTCCGGCACGTCCCTTGCAAACGCGGACGCCGGGATTGCCTCCGCCGGGTCGCTCGCAAACGCAGACGCCGGGATAGCCTCCGCAACTTCCCTCCCAAGCGCGGATGCCGGTATTGCCTCCGCCACTTCCCTCGCAAACACAGACGCCGGTATTGCCTCCGACACGTCCCTCGCAAACACAGACGCCGGTATTGCCTCCGCCGCGTCCCCCGCAAGCGCGGACGACCGCCTGGTCCCCGGCGTCGTGGCCGCTGGCGCGGATGCGAACATCGCCTCGCCCGCATCTGTTGCTGGCGCGGACGCTGGCGTTGCGTCTGCCATCGCCACCTCAAGCGCCGGCACGGCCGTCCCGTCCATCGCGTCGGCTGCTGGCGGCGCCGCCGCCTTTGCTGCTGGCGCAACGGGAGTCGGCATCCCGGCCACGGGCGCGCTGGCTGCCTCGTTGGCGGGCCGCAGCAGTTCGGCGTCCGCAACGATGCCCATCGCGACCCAATCGGGATCGGGGTCCGGATCGGCGTTTGACTCGCAAGCGTCCAAGGCAGGCGAGCCCGCTTTCGGCTCGTCCTCGTCAGACGCGTCCACGTCCGCTACGCAATCCGACGCTGCCGCCCGCTCGCATCTGTCCGCCAGCTCGGGCACGGAAGCGCCCGGCCGCATCGAGGCGGACGCCAGGACGGCGCCGGGCTCGACCCACGACGCGCCGCCGTCCGCGTCCATGGCCGCGCAGGGCCACGCCCGTCAGGCTGAGGGATCGGGAGCCGCCATCGGCCTGCTCGCCGCCGTCGCCGGAACCGTGGCCGCGACGACGTCCCGTCGTACGCACGCCCAGGACGGCGATGACGACACGCAGCACGCGCATGACGGCGACGACGCCACCCAGCACGCGCACATCGACCCGACACGTATCGGCGCCGCCGCCGCGGGACTGGCGCCCGCGTTCACGCAAGGATCGACAGCGCAGCATCCGGGCGCGTCGCCTGACGCGCATCGCTCGACCGGCCCAGCCCCGCATCTCGATCGCACGGCGGAACGGGACGAGCAGACCACCCACGCGGAACAGACTGCGCGAGACGCGCGCGACTGGCTTGCGCGCGGCACGTCCGCCCACCGCGAAGGCGGCAGCGACACAGCGTCCGGCGTACACGCAAGCCAGCGTGCCGATGCCCCCGTAGCCACCGGCGCGGCCGCTGCGCGCGGGTCCATAAACGCCCCCGCTCCTGACGCGGCTGATGCCGCGCAGCAGGACGACACGACCAAGGGGCGCAGCCCGGCTGCGAATGCCGCGCTGCTCGCGTCCATTGCGGCGGGCGCGGGCAGTCTGCTCGGCGCCACCTCTGCCGCGGCCAGCAGCGTCACGCAAGCGGCGTCCGGCTCGACCGCCGCGCCGGGCAGTCTGCCCGATGCATTGGCGTTGCCGACTGGCGCGCCCTCCGTTGCCGCGCCGAGCGTGCCGGTCGCGTCTGACGCGGCGATAAGCGGGTTGGCGGTCTCCTCCGGCGCCACGGACCCGGGCGCTACCCTGGCAGGCGCGCCGTCGCTGCCCGAATCGGCCGGCGTTTTAACCACGCCGCCCTTGTCTGGCGCGGCGCCGCAAATGCCCGGCTTCGTGCCTGCGTCCGGCGAGAGCCTGCCGCAGGGAACCGGGCTGCCCGGTACGACCGGGGACGATACTTTCGGGCTTCCGAACATCGAAGCCTCTCCCAGCCCGTCCGTCGCCGTCGGCGCGGCGGGCGCGGGAGCGGCGGTTGACGCGGCCGCGACAAGCGGCGCCGCGACCTCGACCCTGCCCGCAGCCACGGGCGGCATCGCCAGCGCGGGCCCGCTCGCGGGAACAGACTCGGTTGCAGGTTCCGCGGGGGCTTCTCCCCGTTTGGCAACTGCCGACGTCAGCGAAGGCACGGCGGCAGGCGCCGGAATAGAGACAGGCTCAGCGGATGCAGGCGCAGGGGCAATCCCCGGCGCCGACGCGACCGCAAGTTCAACGAATGCCTCGGTGGCCTCCGCTCCCATCGGCGCGAATGGTGCGGCCGCGCCGGGCGATTCCGCAGCGGCCAATGGCAGCGCACCGGCAACCGTCACAACGCAAACTACCGGCGCGCCCTCCCCGGCGGACGTCGCTTCGACGCAACCGGCCGAGAGCACCGCCCCCATCGCTGGCGGCGGCGCCAGCCCAACGCCTCCCCTCGCCGCCGGCAACACCACCGGCGCAACGCCGCCCCTGGCCAGCGCAAGCACCGGTGCCGATGCCACCAGCGTAACGCCACCCCTCGCCAGCACCGGCGCCGGTGCCACCGGCGCAACGCCTCCCCTCGCAACGGCCGGCGCTGCAAGCGCCACGCCGCCCTTTGCGCCGGCCGGAACCACAGCCCCCGCCGCCCCGCCGGACACCGTGCTCGGCGCCGAGACCGCGCGCGCGGCGGGCATGGCCGACAGCACACCGGCAACCCGCGCGACGGACCTGTCGGCCGCAGGCGGTGCAGCCGGCGCTGCCGCGGGCGGAGGTGGCGGCGCCGGGGCGTCCGGCATTGCCGCCGTGGCTGGCGGAGGCACCCTGGCGGCCGTCGCGCAGCAGGCCAGCACCGCCTCCACCGTGCTATCTAGCGCCAGCACGCTCGCCAGCGGCGGCGTCAGCGCCAACGTCGGCGCGGCCATCGTGCCCGTCATGACGCAAGCGCTGAACGCGGCGGGTGACCGCGCCGCCGCGCTGAGTTCAGCCGTGGACACACTGTTCTCGCTGCCCGACGTGAAGCAGGCCAACATTCCCGCCGTGGCCGGCGCCATTCTCAGCATGCCGGGCCTGTCGTCCTCGTCGGTGCCGGGCGTCATTGGCGCCATCCTGCAATCGCCCACGCTCGCCACCGAAACGCTGCCGAAGGTGGCCGAGGTGTTGATGAAGATCCCGGGCGTGGCGGATTCGCCGCTGCCGCAGATCGCGCGGGACGTGCTGGACACGATCGGACTGGGCCCGGTCGCCCGCACGCAGGGCACCAATCTGCCTGGCGGCCTGCCCGGCCCGTCGGGCTCCGGGCGTGTGGTGCCCAGCGTCTCCACGTATCGCGGCCGCCAGGATGGCGCGCGCCTGCAATACGTCAACCTGGAACGCGCGGACGAACGCTGGAACGACGGCAACGCGTTGACCACCACCGAGCGGCAGACCCGACGCCCGCGAATCCACGTGGAGTTCAACCGTCCGGGCGCGCACCGCTTCACCATCACCGTCAAGGCCGACGCCGGCAACATCGCCTACTCCAGCCGCGAGCGCGGCCGCCGCGCCAGCTACCAGGAGCCGCACGCCAACCCGCGCAGCTACGTCACGGACGCCGACGGCACCCGCATCGTCGATGACATCGACCTGCCCGCCGCCGGCCGCAACGTCTACCTGTTCGAGGTGCGCGACGAACGCGGCCAGCTCATCAAGACGGAGCGCGTCGAGACCGCGCGCCGCCTGTATATCCAGGAAGTGATGTGCATGAGCGCCCGCCCGGCGAACCATCTGGCCGACGTGACGCCGGTCACCGCGGAATTCGCGCTGCACGGCATCGACATGATCCAGCTGCCGCGCCTGCAATTCCGCGGCCGCTCGGCGGTGGATGCGGCGGACAACGTCGACGCGCAGCAGGCGATCATGGACGCCGTGCGCCGCGTGTACGCCACCTCGCCCGGCAAGCAGCGCGAGCCTTACACGCTGGTGGTGTGCCACGTCGACCGGCTGGCCGCGCCTGGCACCAGCGGCGACATGCGCCTGCCCGTGCCGGCCGGCCCGGGCGGACGCGTGATGACGGTGCCCATCGTCAACGACGACCGCACCCTTGCCAGCCTATGGTACGAGTTCGACGACAGCGACGACTGGCTCGTCCACGCCCGGTACATCTACACCGACGCGTCAGGCGCGGAACGGTCGATTCCCATTCCGCGCCATTTGATGACGCCGCTGCGCGAAAGCTCCGGCGCCGTCTTCTCCGTGAAAGTCGACCTGACCCAGATTTCGTCAACGCCCCTGAACGGTGTGCTGAACATCCAGTTCAACACGGTCGCCGCCAGCTATGCTGGCCTGGCCATCACCGGCACCAACCTGCTGTTCGTGTCCACGCTGGATCCCTACGTCCCTAACTCGCAGGCGTACCTGACGGAAACGCTGGCCCACGAAATGGGCCACCTGCTCGGCATGGTGCCCAGCGGCCCCGATTGGCCCGGCCTGCGCAACGAAGACTCCTCGGCCGACGATTCCAAGCTGGATCCGCCGCAGTACTTCTACTACAACATGGGAGGACACTGCTACTTTGGCCTGCCCAACCGGAACGGCCAGTACAGCGATGAGATCGGGCAGTGCGTGATGTACGGCATCACCTGCGCCAACATCCACTTCTGCCCGAGTTGCAGCAAGGCCGTGCGCAAGGTGGACTGCTCGGAAGGCTGGACCTCATTCTGACGACGCGCCCCTGATCACCTTCGCCCTCTGAAACGACATCGACATGCCCATCATGACTACCGACTGGATCGAGCCCGCCTCCTTTGCCTCGGTGCCCACGCACTCGCAGCAGGAACACGCCTGCATGCCGCCGCTGCAAGGCTACGACGCGCAGATGCGCATCGCCGCGCCCTCGCGCGTAAGGATCCGCGACGGCAGCACCCTGACGATTCCGGTCTGCGCACGCGGCATCCTGCCCGTCATCGACAATCCGCAACTGCCGCGCTTCGTGGCGAAGGATACGCGCACCGGCAAGGTCTACCGCGGCGTCGCGTTCAACTACGTGCGTCCCAAGCTGCCCAATGTCTCGGTGGACCCGCGCGAAGGCGGCCCCCGCCCCCCGAAGATCGCCCTGCCGCCGGGCATGACCGTGGAAACGCGCTTCACCACCGACATGGCCGGCGTGCTGCACCTGCCGGCCACGCCGGCCACCTATGAGGTCTACATCGAGGCCGAGGACGTGAAGTCGAACACGGTGACCATCGAGGTCGAAGAAGGCCAAAAGTAAAACTTGGCTAGAAGCAAGCGCCGGCCAGGGAAAGAGCCGGCCAGCAGAAGATCGGGCTGCCAAAGGAACGGGCCGGTCAAATGAAGACGGCCCTGCTCTGCAGGGCAGTCTTTCCATCAACAACAAGCCGCCGCTCAGGGCCGTGCGGGCGTCATCTGCCGGATGTTCTGCTCGTTGCGCGCGGCCATCGCCTCCACCTTCTCAGCGTTGCGCATATCCTTGGCGCGCTGTTCCATCTCGGCCTTCGCGTCGGTCTTGGCGAACACATCCTTGTCGCGCACGCGGAAATACATGCGGGTGCTGGCCAGCAGATGGTCTGGCCAGCTGCTCAGCATCGCGTCATGCACCAGCCAGTCGAACAGCGTCATCACCTTGGGCGGCAATTGCGTCTTGCCGTCGCGCGCATCACGCCAGGCGGTCAGCAGACGCCGCTGCATGGCGCGATCGGCTTTCATGTCGGCGAAGGGGTCCGGCAGCTTCTGAACGTAATCGGGGTCGCCCGGCTTTCTGCCAAGGCGCATGTTTTCCATTACGACCGCCTCCTGCTCCCATCTTTCCATGGTCCGCAGCTGCTCGGGTTGGTTGCGTTCCATGTCCTGACGCCGCTGCTCCGTCGCCGCATCCTGGCGCTCGGCTTCTTCCAGGCCCTTGTACTCTTCTTCCAGGCGCTCCCACAGCGGCAGGAAGCGCCGCGGCGGCGCTTCGCCACGGCTGGCATTGGCCCGCTCGCGGCGCTCATTGGCCAGGGCCTCCAGTTCGCGCGCGCGCGCCGTCGTCTCGGGCTTGGCAAGCTCCTCCCGCGAAAGCATGCTCAATCGCCTGCGCTCTTCGATGAGCTCCTGCTCCGGGGTGAAGAAGTCCCGGTCCTTGATCCACGCCTCCGCGGGATCCGACATCCCGGCGCGAAACACGGGGTCTTGATATCGCACCGCCAGCCACCGCAGGAAAACTTCCATGTGGGGCGCGAAATCGCAGCCGGGTTCGTATTTGACGATCTCGCGGTAGGCATCGACCAGTTCCTGGACGTGATAGGTCTGTCCTTCGTCTTCGATCGAGCCGGCCAGGCTCAGCATCCGGTACAGCACCTGATCCCGGGACGCAATGCTCTCCATGCTATACATCGCAGCGCCGTGCGCGAGCGCCAGGTTCATCATCTCGCGCAATGGAACCCGGGATAGCGACGCGCGAGTGCCCAGCGATCCCATTGGGGCCACGCCGGTCACGTCACCGCTTGAGCCCGGATAGAGATACTGCAGGCCACGCGTCTTTTCCAGGGAGTCCAGCCGCTGATTGCGGCGCAACTCATGCGCCGCGGCGAAATGCACAGCCTTCTCCACAGCCGCGGGTATGGTCAGCGTGCGGTCCTTGTGCGTCTGTTTGATCAGATCCGTGAAGGGAATGAATTCAAGGAACCAGCTTTCTTCCATGATGGAAGCGACACTGTCAAACAGTCCCAGGAATCGAATGACAATCTTCGCGTCCGGGGCACCGTCTTTTCCGATGATGGCCAGGTCGGTGTCGTGGCGGCGCTTGTACTTCTTGACGATATCGTTGACGAATTGCTTGGCGATGACCCCGCCACGATCCGCGCCAAAAACGCAGATCTCGATACGCACGACCTTTTCCGTGCCCGCGTTTGCCTTCTGATAGGCTTCCTCGAACTGACGCCTGGCCGCGTCCAGGCGCGTGTCAACACCGGTTCCCATCAATTCGGCGACGGCGGCATTGTCCCGCACGACCGGCACGCCCTCCAGCAACGTAGCTTTGGCAGCGTTCTTTCCCGCCGTCCAGGCAACCTTCAGCGGATTCTTCTTGAAATCCGACCAGAAGCCGCGCATGGTGGCTTGTGCGCGATTGCGGATTCGCTCGGGGTCCAGTGCATTCCAGATTCTTACCGTCTTCTCGGGAAGCGACTGGACGTCTTTCACGACGTCCTTGTATGCCTTCACCATGGGGTGGAAGGACCCATCCTTGATGGATTGCTGGACAGCCTTCTTTGCGCGTCCTGTGGCATCCACATCCGGAATTTCATCAAGACGCGTGATGTTCTTTGCCGCGTCCTGCGCGCTGGAGATCGCCTTGTCGGCCACTTTTCCTCCAGCAATCGTCAGCGCGCGGACAACGACGTCAGCCTTTGCGCTCTCGTTCAGCTCGACGCCAAGGCCCGAGTAGTAGAACGGAAACCAGTGCTGCTTGTTCGGCCTGTTTTCGTCGTCTTCGCTGAAGTGGGCCATCCACAGCCTGCTCACATTGGACAGGAACGTCGGATTCTCCTTATCGATATCCTTGTTCCGCCCGAAGCCATCGAAAAAGAAGCCCATACGCAAAGTGATACCGCACTCGGTGCAGGAATCCTTGGGATAGGCGGCCTCATTGGCCGCCATGGCCTTCAAGACTGAAGCGGGCGTTCTGTCGACTTCAGGAATTTGATCACTGGACATTCTTCTCTCCAGGAGGCGTGCCGGACGCCTTGATCTGTGCAATCTTTTCGCTCGGCAGGGCAAACACGGCACGGCCAAAATCACCCGGCTTGCGATTCGGATCTTTCAAGAGTTTCGCGATCTCGGCCTGCTTGTCAAAATCCGAGGCCACGACAAAGTAGAGATACATGTAGCCGCGCATGTCCTCGGCCTCTTCAATGCGATACCGCGTCCAGGCCTGCTGGGTGACTTTTGCGAGAACATGCTTCAACTGGGTCGCGTTTTCGTAGCCGGTCAACTCGGGGCCGTACTTCCCGTACAGCCATCGCGTCGTTTCCACGATTGGAATTCTGACTTGACCGGTCAGATTGCGACTCAGCGCGAGCTCCATATGCTCGTCAGGATAGATATGCAATTCCAGATAAAGCGTGCCGTCTCCGTCGGGCGCCTTGGTGGCGGGAAAATGCACCTTTGTTTCCTTCCTGAACAACAGATCGTCGAACTTGTCGTCGAACAGATGTTTGCGAAGCAACTCAGGGTCCCCCCCGCTCCACTTCACCGTAAAGTCAGTCCCCTTGAATGTGTAGCAGCAGGAAACCCGCCCCTCGCCTCCGCCCGGCACCAACGTACTTGAACTGACTACGTTGCCCGATGCGTCACTCAGCCTAACCGGCTCCAGATTCCAGGGCGTGTAGTTGTACGCGATGAAGCTGACACCCTGGTACGTGGGTTCGCCATTGCACCCCGCCAACAGACCCAGCCACAGCAGTACCCCGATCAAACCCTTACGCATTCATTTCTCCGAAATCGTCTCGCGCCACTTTGCATGCACAGCATCCCACACCGCGTCCGGCACGCCTTCCAGCGCTTTCGACAGCCCGCCTTCTGCGTTTGCACGATACGCACGCAGCCCGTCGGCGATCGCCGGATGCTCATCGAAGCGCGGCGAGATCGCCACGCCCCACGCGACATAGTCGAACGTGTCCTTATCCCCCGCCACGCCGTGAGCACGCGCGCGTTCCAATTGCGCCTGCACGCGCGGCACCAGGGCGTCCTGATCGGGGTTGCCGGGCAGCAGGTTCGGATAAAGCCGGCGCAACTGCACCGCCAGCTTGTCCGGGTAGTCCAGATCGAACAGCATCTGGTGCTGTTCGGGCGTGAAGCGTTCGATGCCGTCTGGCCGCGCCGCGGGTAGCCGGCCCGTGCCAGCCAGCTCGCCCTGCGAGCCATCTCGCAGCGCATAACGCAGCGTGATCAAGGGCGCCGCGAAACGCGCGCGCTGCTCGGGTGTCCAGACCTGCACCGCGCGCGCGAGGATGCGGCTGTCGTACCAATGCAGGAAGAACTCGCTGGCATCCGGCAAGGCGTAGTCGCAGAACGCGCCGAAGTGCGCGATCAGCTTCTCCAGCGGCACCGCCGACGCGAAGCTCATCATCGCGTAGCGGCCTGCGGCGCGCTCATGCAGCGCTTCCAGCACGCGCACCAGCACGGTGCTGAAATCCCCGTGACGCGGCCCGCGCAGCACGCCTTGCGAGGCGCCGTCCACTTCGATCAGCAGCGGCGCCACGTCGCCGTATATGTCCAGCCCGGTCTGCGCCCACACCGAGCCGAAGCTCAGGTCCTCGGTCGCGGTCAGCCGCGCCAGCAGATCCGGATGGCCGCGGAAGTCGACAATCACATACGCGCGCGCGGCCTCGCCATACGGGCCGCGGTGATGGGGCAATTCGGCGAATGTGGACAGCAGCGCGTCCTGCCAGGAATATTGCATCGCCGTCATGCCTTGTCGGTGATGGACTGCACGCTCTCCAGGGCGTCCAGGATGCAGGTCTTGCAGACGGTGAACTGGGGGAGCGGATACGGCATCTGCGTCGGGCCGGCAAATTGCTTGTTGCCGGTCTTGACGTCGATACGGCCCGGGGCGGTGACGGTGATGTTGCCGCCTTCGATCACGATGCTGGCTCCCGCCGCGTTGGCGATGCGGATTCGCGTGGGCGACGCGTACTCGATGCCCGCGTTGGCGCTCACCATGCGCAGATCCTGCTGCGCCTGCACTGTCAGCACATCGTGCTGCGACAGCACCTCGACATCGCCCGTGCCCGCTATCAGGTCCAAGCCCGATTCCGAGCCGCCCTGCTGCACCCCGGCCACGATGCCCAGCGCCTGCCCGGTATGCACGCGCAACGACCCGATGACGGCCAGGTTGTGGTCCTGCCCGGAAGACCAATGCACCAGTTCGCCCGCCGCCACCTGCAGGTTGCGTCCGGCCGCTTGCGTCAGGCCCGCCCTGCCCGCCATCAGCACCAGCGGGTCCGTCAGGTGGGGCACTTTGCCGTCCACTACGTCCGTATGTTTGGCCGAGGCATCGCCCGCCGCGCCGCCCAGCGCCTCGCCGGCCACGGTGCCGGACACGGCGTGCGTCATGGCGGCCAGCGGCGCGCGTTCGCCATCCAGGCGGCTGGCGCCTTCGGACGTCGTGCCGCGCGCGGACGCCAGCCGAACGCCCTGGTGGGCGCCGACCACGCCATCGAACGACTGCGCCATGATGTCGGCCTGCCCAGCCAGCGTCAAAGGCGCCGCGGCCTCGCCCGCCGGCTCGCTGCCGCCCGCGTTATAAGTCGTGAGCAACACGCCGCCTGCGCCGCGCACTGCGCCGAATGCATCGGTGCGCAGCTCTGCGCCCACGCCGCGCACGTTGCCGCGATAGTTGCCGCTTTGATGGATCAAGTGGCCCAGGTTCAACTCCGTGGCGGCCTGCGTCGTCTTGATCTGCATGCGCAGCTGGCCATCGCTGTCGTCGAACACGATCTGGTTGTAGCCGTCGCCGCCGAATTCCTTGCTCTTGAAGCCGCTCAGCGCGGCCGCGTTGCGATGCTGTTCGTCGCCACCAGCCGCACCATGCCAGGCAGGCGCATTGCCGCTGGCCAGGTTGGCCTGCGCACTGGGCTTGCCGTCCAGGGCGGCGGCGTAGACGTTGGTGTTCATCGGTTCGCCGGCCCTGCCGCCGGGCGTGGAGGGAATGCCGCCCTCGCCGCGTCCGTTGTACAGCGCGCCCACCACCAGGGGCTGATCGATGTCTTCATCCAGAAACCGCACCAGCACTTCCTGGCCGACGCGCGGCACGAAGCTCATGCCCATCCCCGCGCCTGCCTGGCGCTGCGCCACGCGCGCCCATCGGCTTTTTGCCAGGCCCGCGCCGTCCGCCTGCCAATGAAAGCGCACGCGCACATCGCCGCGGGCATTGCGGTAGATCTCGTCCTCGCCGCGGGCCTCGGTGGAACCTTCAGCGTTGGTGACGATGGCCGTGTGCACGCCCACCACCGACGGCGCGCCCGCCAGCCGTGCGCCGCGCCCCGCAGCGAAGGCGGCGCGCCAGGGCCGGTCGCAACGCACGGCGCGGAACCGGTTTGCATAGCCGACGTCGTGCGCGCGCGCCAGCACGGCGGCGTCGGGCTGCGCCTGGGCAAGGAAGGCGTCGCTGCGGGCAGGCTCATCCTCGTGCGCGCAGTGCGCCATGTCCTCGTCGTCGAATCGCAGAAAATCATCCAGCGCGCCCCGCAGTCCCGCCATGCCGGCATCTGCCTGGCCAGGCAGATTGTTCACGCCCACCTGCTCCAGCAGATCCAGCGCGAAGACCGGTTCAAAACCCGCCTCGCCGGACGGACCGAGCGGCGACATGTCTTGCAGGGTGAACCGCGTTCCAGACCGGAAGGTTCGCACATTGCCGCGCCCCACGAACGTCTCGGCGCTTGCCTGCACCGCCTGCATCATCAGCGTGGCCTGGAACTGCGCATGCGCCTGATTCAGCAAGGCGCCGTGGCCCAGCGGCTCGAACCATTCCAGTCCGGCGCTCTCGTCATCGGCCCCGCTGGCCGGGCCCGCCAGGGCCTGCCCCGAAATGGCATGCTTGCCGCTGCCGTGCCATCCCAGCACGGTGACGCGTTCCACGCCGCGGCGTTGCCGCCGCGCAAACACCTGCACGCCGTCCTGCGATTCGGTGGCATGCGCGCGCTGAAAGCGCACTCCAACGCCGGCGGACTGGGCGTCCTCGGCCAGCCTTCGGCTGTCGGCAAAGATCAGCACCGCGTGGCGCGCAGGCGCGCTGTCGTCTTCGACGGTGGTCCAGCCCAGACCGGACTCGGCCAACAGCCGCGACAGGAAGTCGTAATCGGTTTCGCGATACTGCGTGGTGTAGGGACGCGCGGGCAGATCGGCCAGATGCGTCTCGACCTCGGCGGACACCTTGTACGTGTAGCCCGGGTAGGTATCTAGCACGTGCCGCACGATGTCCAATACGGGCTGGCTTTCATAGATGCGGCTTTCGCGCCGCTGCGTCGCCAGCCACAACCACGGCGCCAAGGTCAGACGATACCGCGCAATGCCCGGATTGCCGCCCAGCATCTCGGCCTCGCGCACGACGCCGCTGCGCCCGATTTCGGTGCCGTCCGCACACGTGGTCCACAAGGTGGCCGAGCGCGAGATCATGTCGTTCAGGTCCAGCCCGGCATCTTCGGCCAGCGCCACCACGCGCATTTGACCAATCGTCGACAGCCCCTCGCGCGCGGCCCAGCCTTCCACCTGCAAGGACGACATCGCCCCTTCGCCGTCCAGCCGGAAAAGGCGGGTCTCGGCGCTGAAACTGCCGCTGCTTGCGTTGACAGCCATGGAACAAAAACCTCTTGGAAGACGTTGACGACATTCGCCCGCTCCGGGCGATGCGAATTCAGGGTTCGACGTTGGCTTGCGGCGTGGGGCATTCCGGGGCCGTGCCCCACTGCCCCGCGCACACGCGCAGGCGGCATTGCTCGCCTTCGATGAAACTGAGTTTGCGGCACGCCTTCAGCCGGTCGGCCAGCGGCGAGCCGGGCATCTCGCGGATGAACACGCCGTCGGACTTGTAGACGCGCGTGCCCGGCGGAGACGCGGGCGGCAGCCCGTAGCTCATCAACGCCGAGAGCAAGGCGGCGTCGGTGTCCGACTGCTTGGCGGCAGTGCGCGGCGTGTTGCTGGCGGGCTTGGCCGCTTGCGGCGCGCCAGACTGGCGTGCGCGTTGCTGTTCGGCTGCCTGACGCGTGGGTCCGGGCGCGGGCGCGGCCGCGGGCGGCGGCGTCATGGCCAGCACGGACAGCGGATTGGTGGGTTCGCCCAGCGGGTCCGGATCGCCCCGGCCGATGTTCGCATCGCGCGCGGGCGGCGCTTCGTCAACGATGGCGGCGACCGCCGGCGGCGTGTCCAACGCAGCGGGTAGCGACGTCTCTGCCGCGGAGGCCGCGCCAGACGCTTGCGGCAGCGCAGAGACGGGGCGCTCGGCCGACGCCACGGCGGGCGCCGGCGCTTGCGCCGTCATGGGCGCCGCGCCCTCTTCATGAATGAACCAGGTGACGCCGCCAGCCAGCAAGGCCAGCAACAGCGCCAGCGCCAGCCACCGCCCCGCGCGGCGACGCGGCGGCGCTAGATGTTTGACCTCGGCTTGCGGTACGCGCCCCTCTAGCGCCGCCAGAATGCGCGCCGATTCGATCTCGCGTGACGAGGACGCCGTGGCGCTGAGCAAACTCGGCGCGGTCTTCGTAGGGCGAGATTCTTGTTTGTCTTCTGCCATGCGGATTCCCGTGTCAGCAGGAGGCGTGTGCAGCCCCCCTGTAACCAAGCCCGCCGAGAATACCCGATCGATCCATTTCGATCATCGCTCCTTGTTACGATTCCTAAGGGTCGGACGCTACTTGCAACGCCCGAGCACTTGCCTCGTGCGCGAATAGAACAAAAGATTACGCCTTCACATGAGGGACCTATCTTGTTGCTGCTACTGCCCCTGTATTTTTTACTGGCGGTGGGCGTCTCCGCTCTCCTTTTTTTTCCCGCGTTGCGCCACGGCGCAGCCCGGGGTCTGCGCGCCTGCGTACAAGGCGTGGCGCGGGGTGCGACGCGTGGCGTGACCCACGCGGGCGGTGCAGTTGGAGGGACGGCAGGCGTGCTGCGCAGCGGCATGAACGCGTCGAGGGATTGGGTCGGAAGGTATCGCTGGCAAGTCGCAATCGGGCTGACAGTTGTAATGCTTCCGTCACTTTTTGCTTTCTTCATGCGACACAATCACACATTCGTTTACAGCACCCAAACGGCCGGTCCGGACCGCCGGATACAGGCTTTGCTGGAGGGCGAAAGGCTGGCTCCGCCCGCTCCGCTGCCCCCCGATGCATTCACCACCCGCGAAGTGGAATTGGTGCGTCCGAAGCTGGGCGGCGCAAGCCGCAACTGGGATCTGCTGGACGCGGATTTCCGCCAGCGCCTGCTCTTGGCGTATCGCATCATGCGTGAACAGCATGGGTACGAAATGGCGCTGATCGAGGGCTATCGCAGCCCCGAGCGGCAGGAAGAACTGGCGGGCATGGGCACGCACGTGACGAACGCGGGCGCGTTCCAGAGCTATCACCAATATGGCCTGGCCGCCGACAGCGCATTCTTCCGCGACGGCAAGATCGTCATCTCTGAAAAAGACCCCTGGGCCATGCGCGGCTATGAACTCTTTGGCGAAACCGCCGAACTGGTCGGCCTGACGTGGGGCGGCCGCTGGAAGATGATGGACTTCGGCCACGTCGAACTGCGTCGTCCCGGAGTCATGCAACGCGCTCGCGAGGGCGCCAAGTGATGGCCCGCGTAGTCAAGAAAGGTCTGTTGGTCCTGATGCTGTTCGCCGTGGTGTGGCTGGCCGTCATCATCTGGTGGCAGGAATCCCGCACGCTGCCGACCGGCGTGGACATCGGGCTGTATCTCTTCGCGCTGCCTCTGGCGATGCTGGCGGCCCTGTGGCTCGGGGCGCGCGCGGTGCGTGCCGCACGCGCCCCCAAGCCTGCCGCGGACGCCGCCACGCCGGCGGCGCAAACGCCGGCGCACGCGCCTG